>NZ_JACWFH010000019.1 GCF_019749255.1 Mesobacillus maritimus
GTCCTGAGCCAGGATCAAACTCTCCAATAAAAGAGTATGAGTTAAGCTCATAGTAAAAACGTTGGCTCATATTTTTCTATATTAATAGAAGAAACATGATTTTATTGTTTGTTGACGCTTGTTTGTTTAGTTTTCAAAGAGCAATTTCTTTCATGTCGTTTTGGCGACAGGAATAATCATATAACATTCAGTTCATTTCGTCAACATTTTTTTAAAAGTTTTTTCGAAATGAATCATTTTTTTCAATGCACTACCGAAGCAGCTAAAACAGAATAACATGTTTTCTTTCCGGAAATCAATAGAAATATTTTACAAAGTGAATATTTTATTAGCTTCATAGAAATCTTCTCCTATGTTATAAACTTACTGGTTTAGATTTGAGTTTTCTTTTTAGATTGTGTAAAATTTAATTGCAAGCGATAAAAATAGATATTCAAACCCTAGGAGGATAGATTCATGCAAACCATTTACGATTTAAATGTGAAGCGTACCAACGGTGAAGAAATATCGTTAAAAGAATATGAAGGCAAACCACTTATTATTGTAAATACAGCTAGCAAATGTGGACTAACACCTCAATTCAAAGGACTCCAGGAGCTTTATGAAAAATACCACACTCAAGGGTTGGAGATATTAGGATTCCCTTGCGATCAGTTTAACAATCAAGAATTTGATAATATCGATGAAACAACCCAATTCTGCCAAGTGAACTATGGAGTATCCTTCCCTATCTTTGCAAAAGTTGACGTGAATGGTACAAATGCCGATCCCCTATTCACCTTCCTTAAGGAACAAAAGAGAGGCATACTATCCGGTAATATAAAATGGAACTTCACAAAGTTCCTTGTAGATCGAAACGGTCAGGTCATTGAGCGTTATGCCCCTACTACCGAACCAAATAAAATTGAAAAGGACTTAGAAAAACTTTTATAGGTTCAAAACGGGCAATAAAGACAATAAGTAAAAGGATATAAAAAAACAACATAAAAGGAAGATTCCTACAGAGGAATCTTCCTTTTATGTTGTAGGGATTTCCAGCCTTCGGAAAATCACTTTCTTTTGTGCTGGCCTATCCTACCCATTCAGCAAATGATGCATCATTCTCTCTTTATCATCGAAAAATTGCTTCATAATTTGATAGTGATTGGTTTCTTCTAGTTTTGTTTCTTTTAGTCCTTGTTCACTAAATTCATAGATGACGGCATCTGGGTAGGCCATGATAATGGGTGAATGTGTGGCAATAATGAACTGTGAATCCTCTTTTACTAAATCATGGATTCTTGTAAGCATCGACATTTGCCGCAAAGGGGAAAGTGCAGCCTCTGGTTCATCAAGGATATAGATTCCATTCCCCCGAAACCGATGGAGAAACGTTGAAAAGAATGCCTCTCCATGTGATTGCTCATGGAGGGAACGTCCACCGAAGGAATCGATGACACGAGGTCCCATCCCTTCTCGGTCGAGCTCTTCGATATTTGAAGCAACATTATAGAAACTCTCAGCTCGCAGGAAAAATCCATCTCTTGGTTTCTCAACTCCCTTTATTACTCTTAGAAATGAATCCAAACTAGAATGAGAATCATAGGTTGAGAAATTAAAATTAAACGAACCTCCTTCAGGATTAAATCCTAAAGCCACAGCTACAGCTTCTAATAAAGTTGATTTTCCCATGCCGTTTTCACCGATAAAGAACGTGACCTTTGGATGAAAAGTAAGTTCATCCAACTTCTTTAAACTAGGAAGGTTATAAGGAAACTGGTTAAACGAAGGGACTTCCTCTCTTTTCATTTTTACTCTTCTTACATATTGTCCATTTAACATTTCCATTTCATTTTACCTCGTTTTATTCTTATCGTAACACGAATACTTAGCATCGGCATTGCACACATTATCCGATGTCCATTTCTTATTTCAATTATTTTCACCCATTCCATTTTTCACCTGAAACTTTTCCCCTTCATGATACGTAAATAATAGAAACTACTCTTGAAAGGAGATCACATGACTAATATATTCTTATTTTCATTGATAATCGGACTCGCATCTTCACTCATCCTCATCCCCTTTTCGCGGTCAAAGAAAGCGAAAGAAAAAGAGGATACGCAGTCTAGCATAGGAAGGTTTATTACAGTACCTATTCTTTTCATTGTAATTGTCTTTATCTTTTACTATTTAACAAACCTTGACCGAAATCCTTCCTCTCTATGGATTCTGGCTATCTTCATAACGGCAGCTGGAGCTATATTTTCTTCAGGGAAAGAGCGGATGGTTAAAACGCTGCTTTGTCTGGTCAGTGTTCTTGTAAGCATTTATATCTTGGCTGCTCCCCTCTTTAACGCTAATGAAAAATATGAGGTTGCGAGCATGGAGGAAAAAACAGAAATCGAAGTGTTTGATGAAACAAAGACTCCCGCTAGTGTTCCACCAAAGTTTGCACGCAATAAAATGAAAAAGGCATTTGGCCAAGTCCCAAATACCAGTTATTATGAGCTAGGCAATTTACAAATACAAAAGGTGAACGGTGAGTACGTCTATATCGCACCAGTAGAGTTTTCAGGCTTTTTCAAATGGTGGAACGGAGATCATACCCCTGGTTATTTTACTATTAGTGCCACGGATTCCTCCGATAACCCAAAATTTATCAAGTCAGAAATGGTCTACACTCCTTCTTCTTATTTTAACCAAAGTCTTGAACGCCATATCCGAATGCAATATCCAAATCTTATTTTCTATGGAGAACCGCAATTGGAGATTGATGATGAGGGAGCACCTTATTATATTCGTACCTATGGTGACTTTATTTCTGCTCGTAACGGGTTTGAAGTCGAGGGCATTGTCATGGTAGAACCAAAATCGGGAAAAACCGAAATGGTGGCATTAGCTGATGTTCCAGAATTTATTGATGGAGCTGTCTCCCCTGAAACAGTGAGTTTGCATAATAGTTACTTTGGTAACTATATACACGGCTTTTGGAACAGCAAATTTGGAAAATCTGACGTGAAACTCCCTTCAGATGAAGGAACAGAGGCGAATGTCAGTCCGATTTTTGATGAGAATGGAGACATGTATTATTTCACCGATTTTACTAGCCCTAAAGAAGGCGTCGATTCTATGCTTGGATATTCTTTAACGAATTCCAGGACAGGTAACGCTACGTACTATACTGGAAATTTAGAGGCATCTTATATGGATTCCCAGGGTGCGTTGCAAATTATTGAAAAGAAATTCATTGAGAAGAAATGGAAAGGAGAAATGCCCATTCTCTATAATTTCTACGGTGAGGCTAGCTGGTTAACACCGGTATTAGATGCAAATGGGTTTCTCCAAAACTACTTTATCGTGTCGGCAGCCAACCCAGAAATTTCAGTTTACGGAAACACCCCAAACGAAGCCTTAAGGCAATATAAAACAGCGCTACAACGTGGTGGCGGTTCAGTGGATGGCAATTCGAAAGCAGAAGAGAAACAAACGAGTGGGATTGTGGTCAGAGTCTATAAAGAGAAAGCGGAGCAATTTACGTTGATTTCCTTCCTTTTAGATAACGGTCAAAGTTATATTATCTCTTCTGAAAACACACCAGAGGCCATTTACTTACAACCAGATGATGAGGTCGAGGTCATCTACAACGATACTGGTGAAGAATTTATGCCTGCTAAGGAGATTGTGATCAAAGGGCTTCACTAACATGCATCTAGAGGCTGTTCAGGTTGAACAGCCTCTTTTTAATGGTATAGAACCAAGTTTGATCCATTTCGTTTAATCCCTCCATTTTTGGGGATTATGCTTAATATCTAGATAATGAGGAGAAGTGATGATAGATGAGTAAAAATAAATACAAAGACAAGGCTCTTTCGGCTGTAAACAAAATTAAAGCGAATGTGAAAGAGACTTATTACCACATGAAGGATATTCCTTCCATAACAGTCCAAGAACTTGCTGAAAAGATCAAAACACACCCGAACACCCATACAACTAAGAAAAAGTTGCTTGGGATTAGCTTCACTTTTTATCGATTAAAAACCGATGATGAATATTTTTATATGGAAGCTAATAATGCGCGAATTTTACAACTAGATGGTTATGTAGGTGAAAAACAATTTGTCTCTTATCGTTCTTATCGTGATTCGTATGAGTTAAATACTCCGATTAAATTGCCAGCACCCATTAAGTAAATGAGTATTAGTATGGGAAAAAGAACTTATAATAGCTAAATTACGAGAAATATAAAGACCGACTCAATTTAAGTCGGTCTTGTTTCTTGTTTCTACTTGATCTATTTAAACTGTGGAGCTATTCGGACTCGTTCTTCTTATTCTCAGCCTCTTCTGTCCGAACAGAACACTTATTCGGACTCATTCTTCCTTTTCTATGCTTGTTCTGTCCGAACTGCATACCTATTCGGACTCAACCTTCTTTTTCTCTGCCTCTTCTGTCCGAACCGTACGCTTATTCGGACTCAATCTTCTTTTTCTATGCTTGTTCTGTCCGAACTACACCCCTATTCGGACTCGATCTCTTTTTCAGTCCAGCGCTTCATTGCCTGATGTGTTAAGGTGTGCGTGAAAAACCTGTACCCATTTCTTCCTTGTTCCTTTGTATCGTACATGGCAAGGTCTGCATTTTTGATTAAGGTATTTAAGTCTTTCCCGTCCTTCGGATAAAGACTTATGCCAATGCTAGCTGAAATCGTAAACTTCTGACCGAAAATTTCAAACGAATCCCTCAGGACTTTCGTAATCTCTTCACAAAGCTTAAATATTTCTTCTTCATTAGCCAATCTCGGAACTAGTAGAATGAACTCATCTCCACCAAACCGTGCTAGGAAGGTCTCTCTTTTTCCAGCGGCAAGTTGTAAGCGTGCCGCTACTTCCTTCAATAATAAATCCCCGGCATCATGACCCAAAGAATCATTGATGACTTTAAAGCGATCCAGATCAAGAAGAATCAAACCCAAATCAACTGTATTTGTTTCGGTGTTTTCTAGGTAATCCTGAAGATAGGTTTGAATATACCAACGATTAGGTAAATTGGTTAAAGCATCATGGTAGGCCATGTGCTTTATTTGGGCTTCAGCCCGTTTTTTATCTGAAATATCACGACAGATCGCTAAATACATTTGTTTCTTCCCAATCTTGATTAACCTGATATTTACGTCTACTGGGAATTGGTGGTTCCCTCTCCCGATCATCGTATCCTCGAAATTTATTAGGTCGTTTTCTATCTCATCTAGTTTTATAAAACGATTGAATACCTTATCTATCTTCATCTGCAACAATTCTGATTTTGCATAGTGTAAACTTTCGCTTGCAGTAGGGTTCACTTCAATAATTGTTCCATCTTTACTAATTAAAAAAATACAATCTGCTGCTTGCTCAATGACGCTTCTGAATTTTTCCTCACTCTCTCGTAACAACTCCTCGGTTTTCACTCGATCGGTAATGTCCAACCCAAAACCTAGAAGAAAGTCGTCACCCGACTCATCGATGTGGATGATGGTTTTACCTGTATACATATGGTGATTTTCTCCCTTAAAGCTGGCGAGAAGCTCATTAGTTATTAATTGGCGCTGCTTCCAAACCTCAAGATCAAAATTACGGTTAGTCTGAGCGATTGGTTGAGAAAAGAGGTCAAATACCGTTTTCCCATATAAATCTTCAAGATTACGACCATTCATTTGACATGCCTGCTTATTGGCAAATATGGTCTGCCCTTCCCGATTTTCAAGATATATATTTATAGGTAAAGCATCCAGAACATTACGATACAAGGACTCGTTTACCTGAATTTGTTTAGCGAGCTCTTTATTTTTTCGTTCCAATTCAGTGATTTGTGCGTACAAATGCTCAATTTCTTTAGCCTGCTTATCAGTAGGATTGGTCACAGCCACCCTCCTTCCCCCTCATGATGGCTCTATAATTACATTATACAGGTTGAAAAGCGTGTTTTGTTTTTAAAATAAGAAAAGTTCTTGAAGATGTGATAGAGGGATGCTCATTAGGTTCGGGCGAACTAGATTTCTGTTCGCCCAAACTTAATTGAACAATAATGGGGGTGAAGCTGGAAAATATCTGCCTTATTTTACGTCCGCAAACTCTTTGGCTATTCTTTCGAATGCTTCTTTTATGATCGGGCGCGGGGATGGGAGACAGATTCTTTGGTATTGTAATCCTTCTTCGCCAAACATTTTCCCATCTTCTAACAACACATTGGCTTTGTTGTAAATACGGTCATGGACTTCTTCTGGTGTGAGATTATATCGACTAAAATCCATCCACATAACATACGTACCTTCAGGGATGGTTACTTTTACATTTGGCATGTTTTCTGCCAAGAAGTTGACCACCCATTCCATGGTTCCATCGAGGTATTCTTTTAACTGCTCTAACCAATCCTCTCCCTCACGATATGCAGCGATAAGTGCAGATACCGTAAACGGAGATGGCAAATGCATGCCCATAGCTTTGCTAAATGTTTTTCTTACCTCTGGGTTTGTAATGATGACATTTGTACAATGGAGACCAGCAACGTTAAAGGTTTTATTGATTGCCGTACATGTGACAATATGATCAAGCTGATTGGCTACTTTCGCAATTGGAGTAAACGTTTGATTCTGTCTGATTAAATCCCCGTGGATCTCATCCGCAACAATGATCACCCCGTTTTCTGCACAAATATCAGATAGACGCTTAAGCTCTTCTTCTTTAAAAATTCTCCCTACTGGATTATGAGGGTTACATAAAATAAACATCGTGGTATTTTCTTCTTTTGCTTTTGCTTCAAAATCTTCAAAATCAATGGTGTAATAGCCATTTTCATCTGCCTTCAAAGCATTATTTCGTACAATTCTTCCGTTCCCTTCAACGGCAGAGGTAAACGGTGGATAAACGGGTCTCTGAATGATAATCCCGTCCCCTGGTTTGGTTAAAGCTCTCACAGCGACATTCACAGCGTGTACGGTTCCAGGACTATAAACGATTTCTTCTTTTTTGATGTCCCGATCATGTCTCTTTTTAAACCAATGCTGAATGGCTTCAAAGTACTCAGGAGGGAAAATTGAGTAGCCAAAGATTTTGTGGTCAACGGTTTTATGCAACGCATCTAATAAGGGTTGGGGAACCGGCAAATCCATATCCGCCGTAAATAACGGGATGGTTTCTTCATCATACCTCTCCGTTAACCCAACTTGTTTTAAAAACTCACCGCCATCCCACTTCATTGAGTATGTATTTCTTCGATTGACGACTTCATCAAAATTGTATTTCATCTAAACCCTCTCCTTTTTGTATTAGGATATGAATAGAGCTACCAAATTATTGACCTTCCTCTACCCTTAGTTTCAAATACTACGCATCAAATGTCCATCAATGTGCTCTCCTTTGGGAACGCTTTAAACAAAGTCATACGTTATTTGCCAACTAAATGGTATGATAGTTACTAACATATACATAGTGTTAAATAACCACTTTAGTAAGGAGCTTATTATGGAACAGAACATTTTATCTCGAAATAATGTGAAGGTGATTGGCACCGGAGACCGGACCATTTTGTTTGCACCTGGTTTCGGCTGCGATCAAACTGTATGGAACATCGTTGCAAAAGCCTTTGAGGATGAATATCGCATTATTTTATTTGACTATGTTGGAACTGGAAATTCAGATTTACAAGCCTACGATGTGAACAAATATAGTACGCTAGAAGGCTATGCCCAGGATGTTTTAGACGTTTGCTCCGCATTGGATCTAGAGGATACTATTTTCATAGGGCATTCGGTTGCTGGAATGATTGGTATGCTTGCATCCCTCCGCGAACCACAATATTTTTCAGATTTAATTATGCTTGCACCATCCCCTCGCTACCTGAATGATCCGCCTGAATACTACGGTGGATTTGAAAAAGAGCAGCTATTAGGTTTACTTGAGATGATGGAGAAAAATTATATTGGTTGGGCAACAATGTTTGCGGATACCTTGTTAAACAATCCCAATCACCCTGAGGTGAAAAGTGACCTTGAGGATCGATTTTGTTCAACGGACCCAATCATTGCCCGTCAATTTGCAGAGGCTACTTTTTTCTCAGATAATCGAAAAGATTTGAAGAATGTTACGGTCCCTACTTTAATCTTGCAGTGTTCCGAAGATATCGTAGCACCAGAGACTGTTGGCTTGTATTTGCAGCAACACCTTCCGAACAGCACTTATAAAAAAATGAACGCGATTGGACATTGTCCACATATGAGTGACCCTGAAGAAACCATCCACCTCCTTCGTGATTATTTGAAGAATGTAACGCCAAGTAGGCGATTCTAACTAATGGATGAACAATTAAATAGAGCACCGTGTGGTTTTCTATCCTTAACAGAAGATGGCAGGATCGTAACCATCAATGAGACTTTACTAGAAATGCTCCATTATCCTCCTGAGCAATTGCAAGGGAAACATATTCAATCCATCCTTACTGTTCCTGCTCAAATGTTTTATCAGTTATATTTTGTCCCACTTATTAAAATGAAACAAAAAGTGGAAGAAATGTATATATCGTTAAAAACAAATAGTGGGGAAGAGATTCCTGTGATGGTGAATGCCCTTCTGAGAAAAAGAGGCGGAGAACGATACTCAGACTGTGTTTTGTTTCCAATCCACAATCGAAGTGAATATGAAAATGAACTACTCATTGCAAAAAAAGAAGCTGAAGCAGCTTTATTGGCCAAACATAAGGCCAATAAAGAATTAGAGAATACGTTAGAGGAATTAAAGGAACAACAGAAAAAACTAATGGATCTGAATGAACAAAATCAGAAGTTTAAAATAGAAACGAAAAAGGAACTAGAGCTTGCTAGAAAAATTCAAAAAACGTCCTTAACAGATCCTATCGAGACCAAACATATCCAAATTCAATCTTTCCATAAAGCGTCTAGAGAATTATCAGGAGATATATATGGTTTTTATCAAATTGACCAACATCGATATGGAATCATTCTTCTAGATGTCATGGGACACGGGATTTCCTCCGCCCTTATCACGATGTCTTTGCATTCATTGTTCCAAAGACTCATTTCTTATGGGGTGAATACGGACATTGTGATGAAAGAGTTAGACCAACATCTTCATACATTGTTTCAGAATAACGAGGAAGCTAGGCATTACTGTACGGCAATTTATCTTTTAATTGATACAAAGAAACAAAAAATTGAATATATCAATGCTGGGCATCCTCCTGCGTTTTGGTTAGATAAGAATGGGGAGCAGCATGAATTATTTTCTAAAAGTGTTCCAATCGGCATGTTCGAAGGAATTGAATATAAAACCAATACAGTTAACTATTCAAAGGGAGATCGCCTTCTACTTTATACAGATGGCGTCACCGATTTGATTGGTCCAAATCAATTAAGCAAGCTGTTTATGAAAAACAGAGAATCTTCGCTGTCATCATTAAAAGAAAGAATCATTGCGTCTTTAGAACAACAAAAAAGTGAAAAACAGCGCAGCGATGATCAATGTTTAATTTTAATTGAACTAAAATAGCCAAAGAGTTCAGCTCAGATGCTGGGCTCTTTGGCTATGTACTGACACCTAGCGTTTCAAAAATATATGACGATGTACTATTTATTTTTATCTTAGAGTTTGTCTGTGCACATCGTTAGTTTAGTTTACATAATAATATTATAGAAATCTACCCTTTGACATTTTCAATAGGAAAGTTTATATCGAGGAAAGAAATGCGAACACAGTTGTCCAAGAAGGTACGAGCCTAAGAAATATTTTTAAAACAAAGGGAACAACAAGAAAAATCCGCAAAACTCTTAATATGCCTGTCCTGTCAACTCCCTTCCCATCTGAATAAGGTATAAAGAATACATTAAAAGGAGGGACTTGCAAATGTCAGGAAATGGCGGAAACAATAGCGGATTTGTGTTGATTGTTGTCTTGTTCATTCTACTCATCATCGTAGGAGCTAGTTTCTAGCTTTTATGCCCAAAGAAACAACGAAAGGCTGTCCAAATAGGGCAGCCTTCGTTGTTTTTTTTTGAAAAAGGAAAGGAATCGCCCCTACCCCTTATTCATCATCAATTTCACCATCGCCAATTTCATCTTCTTCTTCAATTTCTTCGATCTGTTCTCCTTCTTCTGGTGGTGCTTCGTTGTCCCCACACCCGCCTAATGTGAATAAGGAAATAGCTAATAAAAACATAAATAATAACCTTTTCATGTTGTGACCTCCTTTTTAAAGGTAACTTTCCCGAAACTATTTGTAATTATGTTTTTTCTAATTAAAGATCATAAAACTTAATTGGCATTTCGGACCGCTCTTACTTCTATCCATATTAGGGCACGGTGGAGCCTCCCTTGTGACCTTTTTTCAGTTTGACATCCTCATTCGGGCACTGTGAATCCTCCTCCGTTACCTTTACTCACTTCACACTCCTCATTCGGGAAGGGTTGATTCTCTTGCGACACTTTTTTTCTCTCCCCCACCCCCATTCGGCACGCTGATAAATTTTCCCGCGCGACCATTTTTACTTCAAGTCCCTCATTTGGGCACGATGAACATTCTTTTCAAAAATCTTTCCATAACATGTCGCAATTTGTTAATAGTTTGTTCATAATTTCTCGCTAAGATAAAAGCATAGTAAAGGATACCCAAGGAGGAACAAGCCATGAGCGATTTATATAAACCTTTCGATGAACAGATAAACCCTACTCCAAATGAGGAACCCATTAAACCAAACCCTTATGAAAAACCGGTTGAACCATTGAAGAAGCAAAAGAAGACTGGTGGGATGAAAAGCTTTCTGTCCATGGTGACAGCTGGCGTAATGGGTTCAGCCTTAACGTTAGGAGCCGTTACTTATACAGATGTGTTTGATTTCTTAAAAACTGAACCTCAGCCTAACGCCGCAACCTCAACAGAGTCATTATCACAAAGTGAATTAACAACAAGCGTTGTTCCCACATCCAATTCAAGTAACCCTACAGCTTCGTTAGCGGATGTAGTTGAGGATGCATCAAAAGCAATTGTTGGGATTGTCAATTACCAGAATCAAAGCAACCCTTTTTCCGGGGCACAAGGAACGGTACAAAGCGGTTCAGGTTCTGGGGTCATTTTTAATGTGCAAGATGATGATGCCTATATTGTGACAAACAACCATGTGATTGAAGGTGCATCAGAGGTAGAAGTCTCCCTTTATGATGGCGAAAAAGCGAAAGCAGAAGTCGTAGGGGCTGATGCCTTAACCGATTTAGCCGTTCTTAAAATCGATGAAAAGTATGCAACGCATACACTTAAATTTGGAGATTCCTCTGGGTTGAGACCTGGTGATCAAGTCATGGCGATTGGAAATCCGCTTGGTCTTGATTTATCTCGTACTGTTACTCAAGGAATTGTCAGCGCCATCGACCGCAATATTGCCGTCGATACGTCCGCCGGAAAATGGGAGCTTTCGGTTATTCAAACCGATGCCGCTATTAATCCGGGAAACAGCGGAGGCGCTTTAATCAATACAAGCGGTCATGTAATTGGAATCAATAGTTTAAAAATCTCTGACAGTGGTGTTGAAGGATTGGGATTTGCGATTCCAAGTAATGATGTCGTTCCAATTATCAATGAGCTGATTGAACATGGAAAAATTGAACGTCCGTATCTTGGCGTCAGCCTGGCAGATTTACAAGAGGTTCCGAGTATGTATCTGCAATCCCTTCCTGAAAGTGTGAAAGGCGGGACAATCGTCGCTCAGGTTGAACCTAATAGCGCTGCCGCAAATGCTGGGTTAAAGCAAATGGATGTAATTGTATCGATTGATGGTGAGGAGATTACGAACTCAAGTGATTTAAGAAAATATATGTACACTAATTTAAACGCGAAAGATAAAGCCACCTTAAAAATCTATCGCGAAGGGCAAGCCATCGAAGTGGAGGTCAACCTAGCCAACTCAACGTCGCCTATTAATTAAAGGCAAAAACTATAAAAAAACAGAGAAGCCCCCTAGAATAGGAGGCTTTTCTGTTTTATAAATCTTTTTGGTCCACATTGAGTTCAATTAAATTCCCATCGGGGTCCGCACAAAAGATTTGGGCGAATCCGCTTTTTCCGTCTGGTTTTTCGAGGACTTCAATTTGATTTTGTTTTAACCAGTTTAATGCTTCATAGTAGTTCTCCACTCTTAAGGCAAAGTGACCTTCTCTAGTGTGGAGACTTTTATCCTGGCGAATCGTTTGTGCTGAAGGTTCGACGATTAAATGAAGTTGCTGCCCTTCTATTCCATACCAGGCTCCAGGAAAATCAAAATCTGGGCGAGATAGTTCTTTTAACCCTAAAACTTTTCCATAGAACTCTTTGGATTTTTCCAAATCTGTGACCGTGAGGCTGACATGATGGAGGCTCTTATATGTAATCAAAATCTTCACTTCTTTCATTTCATTGTTTTTTTGATGATACCATTGAATTCGTTTTTTGTCTTTTCTTTGCTAGAAAAAGAGCGATTGCTCATGTTGAACAATCGCTCTTTTTTCCTGCCTATCTTACCTGCCCGTTCCCGGACATTAAGTACTTTCTCGTTGTTAAGGCTGGCAACCCCATTGGCCCTCTTGCGTGAAGCTTTTGGGTGGAGATTCCAATTTCTGCTCCGAATCCCAGCGCCCCGCCATCGGTAAACCTGGTTGAAGCATTATGATAAAGTGCAGCCGCATCCACTAGCTGCATAAACTTTTTAGCTGTGTCAGTGTTTTCAGTAATAATTGCTTCAGAGTGCTTTGTTCCATAAAGATCGATATGTTCAATCGCTTCCTCTAAACTGCTCACTGTTTTTACCGCAAGGTCCAGGCTTAAGTATTCATTTGCCCAATCCTTTTCGGTAGCCTGTTGAACGTCAGGAAGTTCAGCTCTGGCTAGCTCGTCACCATGAACGGTGATTCCATGTTTCTTACATGCTTCTGCCAACAGGTCCTTGTGTTCCTTTAGCCAGTTTTGATGAACAATCAATGTCTCCGCCGCATTGCACACTGCCGGACGGTCTGTCTTTGCGTTGATTAGAATATTGATGGCCTTTTCTGCGTCTGCTTCTTGATCCACATAAATATGACAATTCCCAACACCTGTCTCTAGAACTGGTACAGTCGCATTTTCCACCACTGCCTTGATTAGCGATGCTCCACCTCTAGGGATTAGCACATCAATATGGTCTTTCATGGTGAACAATTGCTGCGTTGCTTCTCTGTCCAAACTATCAATAAACTGGACGGCATCTCTCGGAATGGCTGTGTTTTCTAGCGCCTGATGAATGATTTTAACAATCGCTCGATTTGAGTTGAGTGCAGAAGAGCCGCCTTTTAGCACAATCGCATTTCCTGATTTTAACGCAAGCCCAGCCGCATCAGCGGTCACATTCGGACGTGCTTCATAAATCATCCCAATGACACCAAGAGGGACGCGAACTTCTTCCACCTTCAGGCCATTTTCTAAAGTCCAGCCTGACATCACATCGCCAATCGGATCTGGGAGCTCTGCAACTTGGCGAAGCCCCTCAGCAAAATCAAAAATCCGGTCTTTATTAAGAGAAAGGCGATCCATAAACGCCTGTTCAAACCCTTTTTCTTCACCCTTTTGTAAATCAACTAAGTTTGCAGCAATAATAGATTGGTAATCTGCTTCTAATGCATCCGCTACCGTCCGCAGTGCTTGGTTTTTTTCCTCCGTTGTAAGGATTCCTAAAACTTTTGCAGCCTTTTTTGCCTTTTTCGCTTGTTCTTCTACGGTTATGGTTTGTATAACTGATTCAGTCATTCTATCCCTCCAAAATATATGGTAAATTCATAGTCACATAGCTCTGTTGTGCTTATCTCTTTACCCAATGGCTGGCAACTGGAAATCAAGTGCGCAGACAAAGGTCTCGTGAGCAATCGCAGGTACAGGATCTTGTTCCCCATCCGAAGTAGTTTCTCTCAGTTGTTCATGTGAATAATTAATACGACCAAGGCCTAAATCTGTCCCTGCCTCATCGAGAATTCGAACGACGGCACCACCATGAAATTCCCCGATAAAATCCTGAATATCCGATCGATACAGGTCCTCATGCTTTTCGATAATGGCATTTTTTCCGTGAGTACTAATGGTGACTTTTCCTTCAGGACCAGAGTGAAACGCAATCCATTGTTGCTTATCATCTAGGTTTAAGGCATCAGGTTCTTGTTCAAAATAAGTCCCTCTTGCAGTTCCATTTACAGCATCCATCAAGATGTGTTCACAACCTGCTTTTCCTAAAAAGGAATCAATTCCTGCAGCCATCGCAATTTTCACGGCTTCAATTTTTGATTTCATGCCACCAGTTCCAACTGCACTCCCTGAATCGCCGGCTGCTTCTTCAATTTCGGGTGTGATACAATGGACATTTTCTAGTAGCTTCGCATCAGGGTTGTCATGCGGGTTGCTATCATAAAGGCCATCAATATCTGATAAAATAATTAAGAAATCTGCATCGATTAGACCAGCAACCTTCGCCGCAAGTGTATCATTGTCCCCAAATTTCAAACGGTCAACAGTGACCGTATCATTTTCATTGATAATCGGAATAATTCCACGATCTAATAACACATTCATCGTGTTTTTTACATTTTCAAATCGAGTTTCATCTGAGAAGTCACTTCTCGTGATTAAAATTTGCGAAGCAACATATCCGTGAGATAAAAAGAGTTCTGAATAAGATTCCATCAAAAGCCCCTGGCCTATGGACGCTGCTGCTTGCTTTTCAGGAAGTGACGTTGGTCGCTCCAGGCAACCAAGCTTCCGATACCCTGCCGCTACTGCACCAGAAGAAACAACCGCTGTTTCATAGCCTGCATCCTTTAGCTGTACAATTTGCTCTGCCAAATTCTCAAGCTTTCTCCGGCTAATCTCTCCGTGCATACTTGTTAATGAGCTGCTTCCTATCTTAATAACAACTCTTTTTATCTGTTTATCACCGTTTAACATCTAATACCTCCTGTGTACATATGCAGCCTAAAATAGTCGTTAAGGAGTGACAATCGTCCCTTCAAGCTCCTTGCTGATTTCCTTTGATCGGTTGGCCGCATGGAGAACGGCCTGTGCAATGGCTTCGCCACCATTATATTTGATTAAAGCTTCAACTCCTGAAGCAGTCGTACCATTTGGAGAAGTGACTTTCTCTCTTAGCGAAGCTGGAGCTTCGCCTTGTTCAAGAACCATTTTGGCTGCGCCATACATCGTTTGCGCAATAATCTGTCTGACCTTCGCTTCTTCCCATCCATTTTCAGCTCCAACGCGCTCCATATTTTCCATTAGATAATAGAAGTACGCTGGACCACTTCCGGCTAAACCTGTAAAAACATCCATCTGGTCTTCTTCGATGATAAAAACCTTCCCCATGCACTCGAGCAATTCCGTGACCAATTTCACATGCCCCATCGTGACCGTCTCACCCGCAACAACAGCAGTCGCGGACTCTTGAATCATACTGGATGTATTCGGCATCACACGGACAACCTGTTGATCTTTATTTAAGTGATCTTGCATAAATTGTGTGGTAATCCCAGCAAGTACGGAAAGAATTACTTGGTCGGGCCTTATTTTATCCTTAATAGAAAGAAGGGCCTCTTCCGCCCCTTTCGGCTTCATCGCTAGGATGAACAAGTCGACTTTTTCAAAAGGGAGTTCACTTTGAGTTAATGCGTTCACACCGTATTTTGACTGAAGCTCTAATAGTCTGTTGGCATTGCTCTTGTTCGTGACATAAATTTGGTTTGCTGGCATTTTCTCAGCGGTGATGACTCCTGAAATCATCGACTCAGCCATCGAACCCGCTCCTAAAAAAGCGATTGTTTTATTTTCTAACATTCATATCCTCCTAGAAAATGGTTCATTCTGTTCGTATAATCGTTCGTATTTTTCCAACGTTATCTATCGTAACATGCTGAGTTTCATATTCAAGAGGATACAAGAAAGTGAGCAGGATAAAGGCGAGATAGTCAATGAAATGGTCTAAATAGGTACCTAAGCATCCTCTCACGCCTTCTCAAGCTAGATAATCCTTGATGAAGGCGATATTTGCCTGTTTCACAATTAGGATTTTTTAAATCCCCTGCTTTTCTAGACAATATGTGACAGGTTCCTGTTTTTTGCCAGCCAAATATAGGAAATGAGGTAGGGTAGAGGGGGAGAGCTTGTCTACCTGGAAGGTCGGCAGGATTCCAATACGTGAGAATTCCTCACCAGAAACACCTTTCTACCCATTTTTCGTATAAGCCCTCAAATTACCATGGTAGGACTCCTTACACTTTTGTAGGAAACACTTCAACTATCACGTATGATGACCTTAACACGTTAAATCTCTATAGAAAGGGGAATGCATCATGTAAACCTCAACACAGTCAGACTTCCATGATTTATGAGTTGCAGCCTTTCAATCAACAGTGAAAACAAGGGTAGAAAACGTACATTTTTTCTTTTTTTATCATTTATAAACATAAATAGTTTGAATATTATAACAACTTAAAGTATAATAGAAAAAAGGTTAAGGAGTGATTTTAATGGATAAGAAATTGCTGAATTCACCAAAATCGGAAGTAAATGTGATAGATTCATTAATGGCTGAAATGGTGTTAGACCAGGCTCTTCTTACGTTTCGCAAAAAGAAAATCCAACAAAAAATCGATCAATCCTTACTAGACAAAAACAAGAGTGAATTTTTAAGATTAACCGAAGAACTGAAGAAAGTGATGTAAACGTACCAGACTCTGTTTTTTTATTAAGTGAAATTCTTGAATAACAAACTGATGAACATAGTTTTAGCAAATAAAAACCATGTGAAAAGGCTCTGTTCCCCCCAGAGCCTTTTTATATGGTTTTGTTTTCTCGTAAAAATCAATCTAAATGTTCCTTTAATTTCTTGATAACAGAGTGCACCGTCAACCGATGAAAGGTAACTAGTTTCCCTTTAAAAACAACGGAAAAGATCCCATAAGGAGTTGGAGATTGCTCCATTAATTCTTCTTTGCTTTTGAAATCAATGACTTTGACCTCTAGACCCAAGGTGTTTGCACCCTCAATAATGTTTTGTGTCGCCACTTCAACGTATGGACATTGAAAGGATCTTAGAATCGTAAGCTTCTTGAATTGATTTGCTCTTTCTTCCCAGTTTTTAGGAAAGACAGGTTGTGCGGTGCTAGTTTCAAAAGGATGAACGAGCAACTCAAAACCATAGGGTGCAGTATCCATCAATGTAAAATTATTTTTCAAAAAAATATCCTTACTTGGTGTCCAAGAGGTTTCAGGGTTGGTTACGACGACGACTCCTTGCTTCGATCGCTTTCTTGCATCTTGAAGGCATAAGTTAATCAGCTTCGTCCCGTATCCCTTTCCCGTTTCACTTACCCATAAACAATGGATGACCAAATAATCTTTAGCGTGAACAACTCTCGAGGAATATTCAGCATCCGTATATTCAATGAACCCTACTTGCTTCTTATTTTCAATGATTTGAAGATATTTTAATCCTTCTTCAAATCTATCATTTAGCCACTTATTTTTTGTTTATGTACCCATCTGATTTCTTTTTACTTCTTAGACAAAAACTCCCCATTCCTTCTAGGATTTGTGTATCTAGCTCTACTATTTGAAAATCTGCCAAAACAACCCCTCCCCTTTTTTTCTACTTTACTATTTCTAGTACTTGTAAGAATTTCCCTTTATTCTGTTTCTCCTATTCTTTGTTCTACTTCAAAACGAGCGGTTTTTGGGGCATGATGTGAACGTTTCCTTGAGACTATACTGCCCTGTACGCCCAAGGAGTCTTAACACCAAACAACACTCTTTATAAAGACAGAAGAAGCAAGGATTCTTGATCCTTGCTTCTTCTTAATTCCTTATTTATTTAGTTCTGCCCATGTTTGTTCTAACCACTTATCAAAGTCGGTTCCTTTGTTTCCCTCGTATGTATCATATACATCTAACCGCATTTTTTTAAGCTTTTCTTTGAATTCCTCGTATGAATGGCCTTCTGGGAGACTTTTCTTGATCCTAAGTAATATTTTATTTACACCCTTCACAGGCTCGCCTTTTTTCCTAGCCGGTGCTTCTACATGTTCACCAAACTTTTTAAGCGTACGGTGAGCTGCATCCTGCACTTTGACAACCGGATCATGATTCATGACGTTGGTGAGGACATCTATTACTTTTGCATGCTTATATTGTCCTAACTCATCAATCGCATCCAATCGCTCACGCCAATTTGACGATCGGTTCACACTTTTCTTCAGCTCTTCATAGTTCTCTGGTAATTCATTTTTCCTCAAAATATTCAAGCTCCTTCTCTAACCAATTTACTTATATTCTTTTGATTCATTTATAGCCTGTCCAAGTAGACTTCCTTTTCTGTATGTTTGGAAGTCCCTAGCATTGTTTTCTGAACTTCTTCGAGCTATTCCATCGGTTTATAATCTTCCATGATGATGGAAAGCAATCCCTTACTTGCGGCAGCCATTAGGTGGTCTTTAGAAACGGAGCGTTTTTCTTCTTTTCGAGACGGTGTGTTGTTCCTATACACATACTTTCTCCGGAGGATTCCTTTTTTCTGATTATAGAAAAGGACAAACCGTTTCAAGTTCGCTTTCACATCCGTATTCTTCCATGTGATATAAAAAACCTTTTCTTTCTCCCACTCTTCAACCGTAATCATTGAATACAGCAAATTTAACTGCAGGATGTTGAAATCATTATTAAACACTTTAACATCCCGTTCGATGGTTACTTTTGGTTCGTTAATCGTCGGAAGATCTTCATCTGGAACACCAAATTCCTTAAGCTTTTCAATCAGTTCATTATACGTAGTGATGTAAACCCTCTCCTCTACAGACAATCATCTCTGTCACTTTATTTAGTGTACCTCATTTTTAGAGTTTTCCCTTATTCAACCATTAACATGACCCCAAATTTCCTTGGTCGAAGTGGGACATTGTACCTGTCCCTCTGTCCCAACTTATGCTGGATTGATAATAAAAAGAAGTGTCCATTCGGACTTGTCGTCCTTTAGGACACTTCCTTCTATAGAGGCGTCGGGGCTTTGCCTGCTGCTTCGTTTTTTTGCTTATTTTTTCTATTTTTCTTCATGGCCTTTGTGATGTATCCACCTTTAAAGCTACGTGGTTCATAGGACACGATAAAGGCACTTGGTTCATAGGTACTAACAATCTTGATAAATTCCTGTTCACGGTCACGTCTTGCGGTACAATCTAGACGAAATCGACGAGCATGATTCATTCCTTCTACTTCTGCGGTCGAAACACTGAAGCCTTCGTAACGCAAATGTTTTGCCAAGTCGTCATTCTTGTTCATGATATTCACTTCAATCGTAACAAAGCCAATTGCTAGCTTTTGCTCGATCATTTGACCTATATATAAACCTACACCGAAACCAATCGCATAGGCAGCCATATTTAAATAATTGGATAAATCGCTAAAAACAATTCCAAGTGCCACTACATAAATGACACCTTCAAGCATTCCAAGAGCGGCAGCTTTTTCTTTCATTCCTTTAACCATGGTGATTGTTCTTAATGTTAAAACAGGAACATAAATAAGTTGGGCAACAAAAATAATTAGTGCTTGAAGCATTCTCCCACCTTCTTCCTAAAAAGTTCAACTTAAGTAGTGTAACAGGATTCATTCACTGAGGCTAGTGTTTCTCTTAGATTTTTGACCATTTTCTAATGTAAGGGGATTAAAGAACCATCTCATGGCTTGCCCGCGAGCTTCTATGACCATTCCCTTTGCTTTATGCTTATAAACATGAAAATAATTTAAACAATATTTCTCCAGCATCCCACAGCAAACTCCCAGATTCGATAACAGAATTTATCCAAATATCAAGATATACCCAGATTTACCTCAATTCCCTATGAAAATTGACGGTAAAAAGTCTCCCCGCTGACAAAGGAATTCACATACTTATCCTGAATTATCTACGCATAGGGTAATATCCCCAGCATCTTTTCGGAAAGGTAGTGATGAAGCATGTTATTTCTTAAGCTACAGCGAAAGGTCCCAGCTCGATCCAACAAATCCGAAGGTGATGAAGTGAAGGAGGTCATTCAATTAGTCCTCCACCGTGTAAAAGTGATGACGATGTTTCAAACAATGGAGAAAGTGAAAGGGGCAGCTGAAAAACTGGCGAACCTCACCAACTCCGCTAAACAGGGACGAAGCTTTGCTCGTTTAATCCGAATCCCAACCGAGGAAATGAAAAGAAGAGTCGGGGTATACTCCCCTGCGGCATTACAATTTATAGGTCCAGGTGATCGTTAAAGAAATAAAGATAAAGGAAGGAGGAGATAGGCATATAAACGTACCCTAATGAACTCATACAATTTAATAATAGATAGATAAACCCTCATGCAGCGCTTGCTGCAGAAATGACGCTTCCTCATTGGGAGCGTTTTTATTTGGAATCGGAAAAAGCCTCTAAGTCATGAATAGGAATACCTTGTCGTAAGTGCCATCGTTTCTGCATATAAATCCTCATAAGGAGGGGATTCATGTGTTAGGGTTATGGCTAACATTAATAGGTGCTATGAGCATTTTCTTTGCAATGCTTTACTTCTTCTTTATGTTTATTAGAGGCGCTGTCAATTCAGAAGATTCGAGTAGGGTTGATAAATTACCAGAAAAGGACTCATCTTAAAGGAAAACGATGCGAAATCGCATCGTTTTTTAGTTATCTATTGGTTATTCCTTTTTCGTCATTCTCTACATTTCCCTCTCATTTCGTAAATTTGATGCTCTTAGAATTTGTGTCTATGGTACATGTTACACCGAATGGAATCGTCGACATCGGGAAACAATGCCCCGATTGGATATTATACATGACCGGTTTTTTGTAATCTGATAGCAAATCTTTTAGCAGTTCAATCACCGTATAATGTATATCCTCTTTATTGTCACACTCTGCAAAGTCTCCAACGATTATTCCTGCAGCATCTTCTAATTTATTCGAATATTTGAGCTGATGCATCATGCGGTCCAATCTTCTTACACTTTCACCAATGTCTTCAATGAAGAGTATTTTCCCTTTTGTATCCATCTCATAAGGCGTTCCAATCATTGAAGTGAGCAACGTCAAGTTCCCCCCGACAATGGTCCCTTCAGCATACCCTTCCACCATCACTTGAAAATCCTCGCCCTCTGGATTTTCAAGGAGGAGCTCCTCTTCCATCGTTAAGGCTGCTTCAAAGCTTCGTTTTGTAAAATCATCGAAATCATAGAGCATATTCGATTTCACCATCGGTCCATGGAACGTGACAAGATCACACTTCTGATTAAAATTCACATGGAGATTTGTGACATCACTGTAGCCTACAAAGATCTTAGGATGGTTGCGAATCAACTCATAGTCTAGCTTATCGACGATATGAGCACTTGTATCTCCACCTCGGATACACCAGATGGCTTTGATTTCGGGGTCGGCAAACATTTGATGGAGATCATCGGCTTTTTCTTGCCCTGTTCCCGCTGAATATCCATGAATCGAACGATAAGCTGTTTTCCCCATTTTTACTTTATAGCCCATGTTTTCAACAAGCTTTCTACATAAATCCGCTTCTTCTTTGGTTACTGGAGAGGATGGTGCGATAATTGCAACATTATCTCCTTTTGATAGTTGGTTTGGAAACTTCATGGTTCACCTCACAAATAATAAAAACATCGCTTACTTTTCTACCAATGCGCCCTCTCCTAACCATATAACGGGATAGGGAGGAAGATGACTGGAATTAAATAAACAGAAGGGAACAATTTTTACCCAAAACAGTAACATTCTAGGTAAATGGTGTTTCGGGAGAAGTAGTATAATTATTATGAGAGAAAAATACGTTTCTTTAGGAGTGTAACCATGAGTGCGAACCCTTCACTTATTGATATAATGCGTGGTCGACAGTCTATTCGGACATATAGGACAGAATCTCTTTCAGAATCAGACATGAATAAAATCAACACGTATCTAAACGAAAATCAGAATTTTGTTGGGCCCTTTGGTGGAACTGGCCGAGTTCATTTTGTCCTCGTAAACCACAATGTTACCGATAAAGGAATTAAACTTGGGACATATGGTTTTATTAAAAATCCAAGAGCTTATTTGGTGGGGACCGCTATCAATGAAAAAATTGCCCTGGTTGAGTATGCGTATATCTTCCACCGAGCTACTTTATTCCTAACACAGCTAGGGATTGGGACATGTTGGATGGGAGGTACTTTCAATCGCACTTCCTTTGAAGATGAAATTCAGTTAAACCGCGATGAATTTATTCCATGTATTACACCACTTGGGTATCCAAAACAAAAACAACGGGTATTTGACAAAGCGTTGCGCTTTGCCGTCAAAGCAGACAATAAAAAACGCTGGGAACAGCTTTTTTATGATTCTACTTTTCTAACACCTTTAATCAAGGAGAATGCGGGACAATTGGAAATCCCCATTGAAATGGTCAGGCTAGGGCCATCTGCCTCAAATAAACAGCCGTGGAGACTTGTTCTTTCAGAAGACCGGCAACTATGCCATTTTTATATTCAACATACCCCTAATTATAGTTCAAGCTTAGGCTATGATATGCAGCTACTAGATATGGGGATTGCGATGTGCCAGTTTGAATCAGCTTGCAGAGAACTGCAAATATCGGGAAACTGGCAAATTGACGACCCTCATCTCGAATCAGGAAATGAACAAATCGAATATATTGTAAGTTGGAAGCGTGAGAATAAATGAACGAAAAAAAGACAGGCTTACCGGTGAATAGGTATGCCTGTCTTTTATATATAGAGCCTGTATTACTATTCAGCTATTTGTAAAAAGGGACTATTCAACATGCTCGTGATTCTGTTTACTGAAAAGGACCTATGTTACTTCCGCCAAAATCTTTCCGTGTTTGTGCATCTACTTCTGCCATTTTATCAAGTTGTTTATCTGTACTGCCTTCGGGTGGAACCATTCCTGACTTTTTTTCAAAATAAACGGCAATGGCACCGATTAATACAACTGGAGCAAGGATGATTAACCAAAGCATTGAACAACACCTTCCATTTCCACTATTTGTTAATTTTATTATACCATTGATTCTATCGGGGAAAACTTTCTTCGCCCTGCCTAATCAGAAAAATATAATTTGTTCGAATAGAACTTCAGATCAGCACTATATATCTATGAAGGAACCTTTTTCACTCATGAGAAAAACTGTAAAAAACTTAAAATTTTTTTCTATTTCCTCTTGCTATTTTTATTTTGTGTTGTTACATTATAGAAAGCGTTAATTGGAAAGCTAATATTCAATGTATTGGGGTCTTTCCAGCAGATAATTTTGACCACTTTTTTATATAAAGTTAAGGCCATACGGACAGCCGGGTCAAATGCCGATTGGCAACTTAGTTTGCCTTATTGATTGAGTTAAAAGCTCAAATTTTATAAGTTGGTTACTTTACAACCAGTGCGCATGCACACAACTTGTGAAACGGTCAATAAGAGTACTTAGTAATTATTTGCTATATAGACTCTGAGTCCTATTATGATATAGATTGAATATTAAAAAGCTTCCTTCTAAGCATGTCCTTATGCTCTTTTTAGGGACGGTTACATATTTGCATTGTAAGGATAACTATGCCTTTTTAATATTGATTATATCTAAAGCAAGTGTTGTGCGCGATTATGCGTTTTGCACATGCTTTTTTTTGTTGTTTAAAAACTGATTGAGTGGGTATGGCAAAAGACAGTTAACCTAGTAGACTTCCCTACTAGGTGTCAGGAAGCTTGAGCTCTTTTTAGTTGCAAAAATCTATTATGTTAGGGGTTTTTATTATGGGAAAAGCGCTTATTATCGGTTGTGGAGGAGTGGCATCTGTTGCCATCCACAAATGTGTTCAAAACAGTGAGGTCTTCGAAGAAATTTGTATCGCAAGCCGTACAAAATCGAAATGTGATGATCTTAAAGCGAAACTAGATGGTGGAAAAACAAAAATTACAACTGCACAAGTTGATGCAAATAATGTAGATGAGCTTATCGCGCTTATTGAAGAAGTAAAACCTGATATCGTTATGAACCTGGCATTGCCATACCAAGATCTAACAATCATGGATGCTTGTCTAGCAACAAAGACACATTATATGGATACAGCAAACTATGAGCCAGAAGATACTGCAAAGTTCGAATACAAATGGCAGTGGGAGTATAAAGAGCGCTTTGAAAAAGCTGGAATTACTGCTCTTTTAGGTAGCGGTTTTGACCCAGGCGTAACAGGTGTATTCTCTGCTCACGCATTAAAGCATCATTTCGATGAAATTGAATATATCGATATTCTTGACTGTAACGCTGGCGACCATGGCTACCCATTCGCTACAAACTTCAACCCTGAAATCAATATCCGTGAAGTATCAGCAAACGGAAGATACTGGGAAAACGGTGAGTGGATTGAGACTGAGCCAATGGAGATCAAACGCGTCTACAACTTCCCTGAAGTTGGCGAAAAAGACATGTACTTGTTGTACCATGAGGAACTTGAATCTCTTGCGAAAAACGTACCAGGTCTTAAGCGTATCCGTTTCTTCATGACATTTGGCCAAAGCTACCTTACTCACTTAAAAGCACTTGAAAATGTTGGCATGACTTCCATCGAGCCAATTGAATTTGAAGGAAAGCAAATCATTCCACTTCAGTTCTTGAAAGCTGTCTTACCTGACCCAGCTTCACTTGGACCACGCACAGTTGGAAAAACCAATATCGGTTGTATTTTCCAAGGGAAAAAGGATGGAAAAGATAAAACTTATTACGTATACAATGTTTGTGACCACCAAGCTTGCTATGCAGAAGTTGGTTCTCAAGCGGTATCTTACACAACAGGCGTTCCTGCAATGATTGGTGCAATGATGATCATGACTGGAAAATGGAATAAGCCAGGCGTATTCAATATTGAAGAATTTGATCCAGATCCATTCATGGAAGCATTAAACAAATGGGGCCTTCCATGGCAAGAAGATCTGAACCCAACTCTTGTTGACGATCCTAAGAAAGTAAAAGAGTACGTATAAGAAGATGAAGTTTGAAGAATTGCCAACCCCTTGTTATGTAGTCGACGAGGCGCTTGTAGAAAAGAATCTTAACATCCTAAAGGGTGTCATGGACCGCACAGGTTGTAAGATTGTTTTAGCACAAAAAGCCTTCTCAATGACTACCATGTATCCACTTATTGCAGAGTACTTAACGGGCACGACTGCAAGCGGGCTTTTCGAAGCCCGCCTTGGTTACGAGGAAATGGGAAAAGAAAATCACGTCTTCTCCCCTGCTTATCGCGAGGATGAAATTGACGAAATCATCTCCATTTGTGACCATATTATCTTTAACTCTTTCTCCCAATTGGAGAAATTTAAACAAAAAGCGTTGGATGCAGGCCGAAGTGTCGGTTTGCGTATTAATCCTGAATGCTCAACACAAGTTGGCCATGATATTTATGATCCCTGCACAACAGGTTCCCGATTTGGGGTAACAAAAGAGCATTTTCGTCCTGATAGGCTAGACGGTGTGGATGGACTTCATTTCCACACATTATGTCAGCAAAACTCAGACGATTTGGAAACCACGCTAAACGCTATCGAAGAAAAGTTCGGTGAATGGTTACCGCAAATGAAATGGATTAATTTCGGTGGCGGTCATCATATTACGAGAGAAGATTATGATCTCTCTAAACTCGAAGCTTGTATTAAAAGAATGCAAGACAAATATGGTTTAGAGGTTTACCTTGAGCCAGGTGAAGCAGTTGCCTTAGATGCAGGGTACTTAGTGACAACGGTCCTTGATACGATTGAAAATGGAATGGAAATTGCCATTCTTGATACTTCTGCATCTTGTCATATGCCAGATGTATTGGAAATGCCCTATCGTCCTCCCCTCTTCGGTTCTGGAGAAGTTGGCGAAAAGCCATTTATGTATCGACTTGGTGGTCAAACCTGTTTAACAGGCGATGTAATTGGTGATTACTCCTTTGATCAACCATTAAAAAGCGGCGACCGCTTAGTATTTGGTGATATGGCAATTTACTCTATGGTGAAAAACACCACATTTAACGGCATGCCTTTACCGGCCATCGCCGTTAAAAAGACAGATGGAGATTGTCAGGTTGTCCGCCAATTTGGCTACCAAGATTTTAAAGTAAGATTGGCTTAAGCTTTTTATATCAAGCTATATATATATAGGAAGATTTAAAACCAGATTCGCTCTTGAATCTGGTTTTTTATATGTCTTAAATGACTGATTAGGAGTTTTATGTTTTACGTTAATGAGTTAATAGGAAACTACTAACTTAGAAAAGAATGTCTTTTATTTTCCCATGAAGTTCAGTTACAAAACCTCGTTTTCCACTTCTTACGAAAAACCAACCTAAATGCTTGTAAAAATTGTCCTCTAATCACGACCACTAATCATCCTGCAGGAGAACCAAAAAAACTCGATCCTGTGGACCGAGCTTTTGGTTGCAGCGAGAAGCATCAAATGCTCCTCCCTCCCCTATTTCACAAGTTTCATAAGCTTTTCTGGATCAAAGCCGAGGACCCACTCACCATTTACCTTTGTTTGTGGTACACCCATCTGGCCAGTTTCTTCAACAAGCTTTCGAGCTGCGACAGGGTCTGTCTGCACATTTACTTCTTTGTATGATAATCCTTGAGCCTCAAGGAATTCTTTCATCATTGTGCAGTACGGTCAAGTATTGGTTGAATACACAGTAATATCATTCATTTGGTTTCCCTCCTTCCACTTTTTATACCCAAATAGGTATTTTAGATTGTCCTAGCACTACTGTCAATTCATCTGCACAGCAGAATCACCTAGATACATCTTTGTTTTTCCCTTTATGGATGAAAAAAATGAAAATCTCGTTTGGCTGTTGTTTCGGTTGGTTTTTTGATTTCTAATTTTCAATAAATTGTAAAAAAATACACCGTTTCATGTTCAAATACATCATATAATAAAGGTGAAAAGAGGAATAAGAAAGGAGGGATTGACTATGTCTTCCATTGATTTTGATGATTTTTACAGGATCTGTAGCGATTCAAACTTTGAAGCAGTCCAGGAGGATGTCATCATACTCTCACGTAAAAAACACCAAATCCTTAACTCCAAAGTGAAACAAAGCACACCACGCCTGGAAGACTTCGAAAAGAGTCTAGACAATCATGCAGCACACTCGCAAAAAGATCAGACTGTACTCCAATAAAACAAAATGGCAGGTAACGAAAATGTTCTTTTCCAAAAAGAAAACCCCTTAGTTTGTTCTTAGCATTTGTGAACAAACTAGGGGGTTTCGTTTAATAAAGCTTTGTTGAGTAATTTATTTGTAGTGCTTCGTTTAGTTCTTTTTCAGTTTTGTTGGGAAGTTTCGAATGAGCTAAGAGAATTTTTGCTGCATTTGGCAATATCTCTTTTTGACTCCACGTTTCTGGTTCCCATAGTCCAGAACGTTTCATTGCTTTTGCACAATGGATAAAGCATTCTTCTACTTCAATGCCAATTCCAATCTGAGGCTTCTTTCCATTAACGGCCATTCGTTCAAGGAGAACATCATCTTTCACCAATGAGGCCTTTCCATTCACTCTTAACGTTTCTCCTAATCCTGGGATTAGAAACAAGAGACCAGCCTTCGGGTTGGATAGAATATTCCGCAACGTATCCATTCGTTTATTGCCTGGTCGTTCTGGAATCACAAGATGCTTGTCATCCAGGATAAGAGCAAAGCCTGGTTGGTCCCCTCGAGGTGAAACATCATTATTACCAAACTCATCAGAAGTTGAAATCACTAAAAAAGGTGAACGAGATATAAAATCCTGACAATGTTCATCTAGGTTGGAGATCACCTTTCTTTTCACTAACTCACTTGACTCCCCCATCATTGAACGTAATTCGTCTTCACTTTCAATCTTGTCTTTCCATATTAATGTAGTGTCCGACATCTTCTCCCTCTCCCCCTTGCTTCCATCCTATGGATTCGGCAACGATTAGCCCACTTTCTACTTGGATCCGCACTAGTTTTTGAATTGGAATAAAAGAATAATCTAGTTCCTCTTCAAGAGTATCGCAATATTCCTTTAAGTAGCGCTCCCCTTTTTCGTGGGTTTCCTTTAGTTTGCGGATTGCCTCTTCCTCTTTTGCGTCTAGTTTTTGGAGCCTTTCTAGCTCAAATTCACATGTACGAACCGTTAATCCTAAGTATAATCCGTTATAAAACTTAGCGCCATATAGGTTATCAAAAACCTCAGCTATTTTCGCTGGTTGCTCAAATTCGGGATTACTTTCGGCCCAGTTTATTTTCGCTTCGCTTCCATTCAGTATATACTGAATCACTTCATCTACCAGTTTAACAAATGGATTTTTATCAGTTATATAAGAGCGAACTTCAGTTAACATTTGATCTAAGGTAGTAAAATGAGTTTGGGACATTTCTACACTTTTTAAAATGGCTTCTTTTCGTGTCATCTCACTATCACTCATATCCTCAATCCGTGAATCGAAGAAATATGGAAGCTCCGTTAGCAAGGTTACGCAATCTTTTGTGATGGTCGAGGCGTAGTCTGAACTTGAAGTACCATTTTTAATCTTCGGAGTTTCTCCCGTAAATTTTTCAGTAAAATCATAAGCATCAGCAATGTTCATTGTTTTAAAAATTGCCGGTGAAAACTTTGTAATAAACGGCTCCTCAGGTTCCCCTAAACTTAGAGGAATGTCTTGTTTTAGCGCTGATTGCCTCAGTGGTTCATACAAGTCTGGAAGATCATGCGTGATGTACCAATACGCGCCGCCAAACCCGGCATTATGAAGAGAATACATAAAATCAGGCTTCGTCTCTTGGATGATCTTCATCAATGCTTGTGTTTCAGGAAGCGGTTCTTGAAAATGGAGCTCTTTGTAGTCAATCGGAAACGTCCATTCTACCTGTTCGTAGCCGATCGGACGATAATAATTCTTGGTATAGGTATAGACGTTAAACGGTCCCTTGAACCAATCTTCATTCAGACGTACCCCATCTGGATCAATGCATTTGATGATGTACCAGGTAAAGCCTAAGTCTTCTCGCAAGTCATCATTTTCTGCTAAAGCACGAGAAAAGTACTCGAGGGTCATCGCTCCAATTGGTTCATTCGGGTGAGGACAGGCAAAGCATAACGCATTCTTTGGTCCATCTCCGATTTTCATACATAAAATAGAATGTCCCGCTCGAGATGTTCCAGCTTCAAACAGTGTGACAATATCAGGGAACTCTTCAGCTAGTTTCACACTGCTCTCATCAAGTTCATCTACTGTTAGAAAAGCGTTGTAATCGGGAACTTGATCGACTACAGATTGAAATTTCATGTAAAAGTTTCCTTTCCAGCTTGGTTTACTTGGTTTTTATTAATAAATACACAAAATAAGGTGCACTTAAGATCGAGACAATAATGCCGACCGGAATTTCTGTTGGAGCTAATAAATTCTTTCCGATTGTATCCGACACCATTAACAGTAAGGCTCCTAGGAGGGTTGAGACTGGAATGATATATTGATGCAACGGTCCCATTATTTTTCGCGCAATATGCGGAATAACCAAGCCTAAAAAAGCAATTCCCCCACCTGCTGCAACGGCCGCACCGGCTAAGGCAACGGCGATAAATAATAAGAACATCCTTTCTCTTTCAACCGAAGTTCCTAAACCTGAAGCTACTTCATCGCCTAAATTCATCACATTGAGTGACTGGGCTTTATGAAGCGCAATTGGAATTAAAATCAGCATCCACGGTAATAAAGCGAGCACCATATTCCAATTGGCGTTCCATATGTCCCCGGTTAGCCAAACCGTCGCTTGGCGGAAATCCTGCGGATCCATTTTTAATTGGAAGATGGTTAGAAAAGCAGCAAATCCAGCGTTGACACCAATTCCCACCAACACAAGGCGAATCGGGTTCACACCCTTTTTCCACGCTAAGGCATAAATGAGAACGGCAGCCACCATTGCGCCAATTAAGGCTGCGACAGGCATGATAAAAATCGAGAACGAACTCGTTGGGTCTAGTTGATTTTTAAAGAAAAATAGAAATAACACGACCGCTAGACCAGCACCGGTATTGATTCCTAAAATCCCAGGGTCAGCAAGCTCATTTTGTGTGATTCCTTGCAAGATAACCCCCGATACCGCTAGCCCTGCCCCGATAAGAAGCGCTAACAAAATTCCTGGTAATCGGAAATCAAATAACACAAGTTCCTGTCGACTAGTCCCTTGATTTAGGAAGGTTTTGATGACTTCACTCGGGGAAATAGTAATCACCCCCGTACTTAAGCTGACAAAGAACATCACGACAATGAGCGTTGCTAATAAGATGAGAACCGTCGATAATCTCTTCTTTTTCTTCATTTCAATAGAATTCATTATTTTCCACCTCCGCTACCGCGAGCTAAGTACAGGAAGAATGGTACGCCTATAAGGGAGGTAATTGCGCCAACAGGTGTTTCAAAGGGAGCATTGACCAGTCTTGAAACCACATCCGATAAAACAAGCAATAACGCTCCAAAGAGAATTGAAGTCGGAATGATCCAGCGGTAATCAGTTCCGATAATAAATCTCGTAATATGGGGAACAATGAGTCCGACAAAACCTACAGCTCCCCCGACCGAAACCGCGGCCCCTGTGAGGATTAAAATCGAGACAATCCCAAGAATTTTAATCAACATGTTATTTTGCCCTAAGCCTATGGCCATGTCTTCACCTAAACTGAGCACAGTGATTGATTTTGATATCGATAGCGCTAAAAGCAACCCTATCACACCCGAAATCAACAAAATCTGAACAGATGTCCAACTGGTTCCATCCAGTCCCCCTGCAAGCCAAAAGCCCATTTCTTTTTCTAAATTAAAATGTAGGGAGATAATAGAAGAAACTGAACGTAACATCGTTCCTATCGCCACACCTGCTAGCGCAAGTTTTACAGGCGTTAACCCCCCAGCTGAAAAGGAACCAATGGTAAAAATCAAGGCCACTGCCAAACCGGCACCAACAAACGATGAACCAATAAGCCCTAGGTTTGAAAGACTTGGGGAAAATGCTAGCATCAGCACAAGTGCAAACGCCGCTCCGTCTGTCACCCCCATGATGGAAGGAGAAGCTAGAGGGTTACGGGTCATTCCTTGCATAATTGCACCTGATACCGCTAAAAAAGCACCAACGAACGCTGCGGAGATTGCCCGAGGTAACCGTAACTCTTGAATGACTTGATGGGAGGTTTGCTCTGGATCAAATTGAAAGACTGCTTGCCAAACTGTTGTAAAATCTATATTGGTTGATCCATACGAAACGGATACACCGATTGAAACAATTAAAGCAAGGAAGGTGAAAAAATTAATCATGATTTTTGTACTATTCGATTGATGAATAAATGATCGCATTGCTCTCTCCTGTTTCTACAGAGTTCATTAATTTGTCAAAAAAGAAAGAAACATTTAATTGACTATGTAATTGAAAATGATTATCATTGACAGTGAAATTATACCATAAAAGGAGAAATACATATGAAAAAGAATATGAAGTTTCGTCGACTTTTTTTCACAATCGTTATGAGTTTGCTCGTCCTTATTATCTCTGCATGTGGAAACGATGATGCATCCCCAGAACCTGAATCAGAGGGTGGCACCGAAAGCAGTGACGTGACTCTCGATTCGGGGATGGGTGAAGTCACCCTTCCGGGAAATGCAGAAAAAATAATGGCACCTTTTCATGAAGACGCTTTACTTGCATTGGGTGTTACTCCAGTGGCAAAATGGGCCATTGGTCAAAGTGTTCAAGACTATTTAGAGAAAGACTTGAAAGATGTCCCAAGCATTGAATGGAATCTTCCATTAGAGCAGGTTCTAAGCCATGAGCCGGACCTCATTATTTTACAAAATAATATGGATAGCTATGAAGGTTCCTTTGACGATTATAACAAAATTGCGCCAACTTATGTGATGAAAGAAGAAACAGTTGGTGACTGGCGAAAGCAAATCGAGACATTTGGAACGATTCTTGGCAAAGAAGATGCAGCAAAAAAAGCGATAAGTGACTACGAAGAAAAAGTAGCAGACGCTAAGGAGCAAATAGCAGAAGGACTTGGCGACGAAACGGCAGCTGTGATTTGGGCAGTAGGCAATCAATTCTTCTTATTTGAACAAAATCGTCATAGTGCCGAGGTCCTCTACTCTGAGTTAGGCGTAAAACAGCCAAAACTTATTGAAGAATTAGGTGAGGCGGATGCGGCAGCATGGAATCCAATTTCCGTAGAGAAACTTTCTGAGCTTGATGCTGACCATGTCATTCTTTTAGCTTTAGAGGGTGAACAAGGAATTGAAACATTAGAGAAAAGTTCAGTATGGCAAAGTACACCAGCCGCGAAAAAAGCTAATGTCCATCTTATCAACGATCCAAGTAACTGGACTAACAAAGGACTTATCGCTTCCCAAGAAACAATTGATGATGTGTTAAGTGCTTTGGTGAAATAACCTTATAACATTGTATGAATACCTTATCAGTGCTGTCCCCTCTTTCAATCAAGAAGGGACAGCATTTTCTTTTATTACCACTTGTAAAATGTGTCTATTTTTCAAATGATAATTAGTATCATTGACTGTTATGCTGAAAGGAAATAGAATAGGGATATACAATTCGGTCACACATGTGTGTTAGATGCGCACATTAAAGGGGAGAGATTCCAATGCATTCATTATCAGCAAAGGATTTAACATTGGGTTACGGAGAGACAACAATTATTGAAGATTTAGATATAGAGATTCCTAAAGGTGAAATCACCGTGTTAATTGGTGGGAATGGTTGTGGGAAATCCACCTTATTGCGTTCCTTGGCACGCTTACTCAAGCCTAAAAGTGGGACGGTTCTTTTAAATGGCGCAGAGATTGCCAAAATGAAAACAAAGGAAATTGCGAAAAAGCTTGCGATTCTGCCTCAAAGCCCGGTCACTCCTGAAGGCTTGACGGTGTATGAGCTCGTGAAGCAAGGTAGACACCCACATCGTTCGATGATGAAGCAGTGGACAAAAGAAGATGAAAACGCTGTTCAACAAGCGCTTGAATCCACAAATATTCTCCATCTTCAAGATCGTGCGGTTGATTCATTGTCAGGCGGTCAACGCCAACGTGCTTGGATTGCGTTAACCTTGGCACAGCAAACCGATATCATTTTATTAGATGAACCTACTACCTATTTAGATATGACACATCAAATCGAAATCCTCGATTTATTGTTTGATTTAAACGAGCAAAAAGGCCATACAGTTGTGATGGTGTTGCATGATTTAAACTTAGCTAGTCGTTATGCACACCATATGGTAGCAGTGAAAGACAAAAAGATTTATGCACAAGGAAAACCAGAGGACATCATCACTTGTGAACTAGTCCATGACGTCTTCCAAATGAAGTGCAATATTTCTTGTGATCCGATTTTCGGAACTCCTGTCTGCGTACCGCACGGCAAAGGTCGTTCGATTGCACCAAAACAAACGAAACGAGTTTCAGTAATATAATATAGGGAAGCAGAGAAGTCGGACTTCTGCTTCCTTTTTTATGTGATTCATTATATGGATCAACATTTCTATTTGCTGGCGGTTTTCTTCGGGCTTCATGAGAGCTTCTTGGTGACATTTTCAACCTAGAGCGTCTTTAGGCATCATGTACGCTTTTTGGTGACCGTTTTTCATTTTCAGTTAGCATCAACGCTCTATATTTTACAACAATTTCCTAGAAAATGGAGGAAGAAACCGGGAGGCTCTTTTCCTCCCTACCTCTTACCTTAACTCTTTTACACTTTCTGCCATTTCATTTAGCTCATGTTCGACGATTTCTAGTATTTCCTCTCTTGCATGCTTTCCTTCATTCGTAAGATCTCTTACTATTTTCTTTAACTCATCAACACTCACACTAGCCTTGTTGATTGCCTTGGTTGCTTCATTGCTCACGTTTTCGCTTTTTTCTTTTACCGATTGTGAAATGGTTGATGTACTATCATTTACATTTTCAGAAAGCTCTTCTAATTTACTTGTTAATTCATTCTTTATTTCTGCTGTTTTCTGTTTCCCTTTATTCAGCTGATTACCGATGTCTTTTCGTATTTGATTCCCTGATTTAGGAGTCACAAGTAATGTCGCTGTCGCTCCTACTGCTGCTCCAACAACCGTACCCCATGCAAGATTTGTTTGTTTTTTCATTTCAATCAGCTCCCTTTCTAGTAGTTATCTATTCTATTACCTATTTTTCTAGTGATGAAACTCTTTTTTGTTTTTACATTCTAAGAAGCCCTTATCAATAAAACATATTTATTTTAATTGGATGTGCTTACCGGAAAAGGTAGAATAGAAGTAGAATACATCAAATAAGGTGTAAAGGAGAAAATACAATGGGATTAGCAGAGGTAAATTGGGCTCTAGTTTCGCCTTTAATTGGGATTCAAGTTATTCTCATCATCATTGCTTTAATAGACTTATCAAAATCTGAAAGAACGAACGGTCCTAAATGGATGTGGGTTCTCATCTCTCTCTTCGTTAGTATTATCGGGCCTATTTTATATTTCACGATTGGGAAAAGGCATGACTAAGAAGGAGGGATGAGGATGAAAATAGTTGAAGTGAAATCACTATCGAAAAATTTTACCCATCATATGGCCGTAAAAGACCTCTCCTTTACCATTGAGGAAGGAAGATGTGTCGCTTTACTTGGTCCGAACGGTGCGGGTAAAACAACGACATTAGAAATGCTTGCTGGCTTGCAAAAACCAACAAAAGGCACCATCTCATTTCTGAATGCTAAAAAAGGGGATTACCGGGAGCAGATCGGCTATTTGTCCCAACATCCGGTTTTCTATCCGTGGATGAATGCAGAAGAATTCCTACTGTTTATCGGCGAATTATCGGGTTTATCGAAAGCAGAAGCGATGAAACGAACAGATGAATTGCTTGAGATTGTGGGGATTGCACATAGCAAAAAACGCAGAATTGGTGGATACTCAGGTGGCATGAAGCAGCGACTTGGAATCGCTCAAGCAATGATTCACGAACCCAAGCTGCTGATGCTTGACGAGCCTGTTTCAGCACTTGACCCTGTCGGACGGAGAGAAGTTCTTGAAATGATGAAATTGCTTAAAAAGAAAATGACCATTCTCTTCTCCACCCATATTCTTCATGATGCTGAGGAAATTTGTGATGATGTCATTATGATACACGATGGAAATTTAGCAGTCTCTGGTTCCCTTCCTGAACTCCGCCGCAAGTATCAAGAGGATGTTATTAAAATTTCTGCTGAGGAAAACTTAGAAGAATGGGCAAAGACAATTGCTACATGGGAGGTCGTTTCCAAAGTAGAATACAGAGATGGCTCAGTGGAGGTTTTTGTAAAGGATGTTGCTGCTGCCCGTAGCCCATTGCTTGCAGAAATCAAGGCCAAACAAATCCCTGTCACAAGCTTTACAGTGGGTCATACGACACTTGAAGACCTCTTCATGAAGGTGGTGGGGAAATGAAGAAATGGGTTGTTTTATTTCGCAAAGAATGGCTCGAAATGTCTCGCAATTATAAAATCATCTGGGTTCCGCTTGTGTTTATTTTATTTGGACTCTTGCAGCCGGTGACCAATTACTATATGCCCGACATCTTAAAAAACGCTAGTGATCTCCCAGAAGGCACCATCATTGAAATCCCTCTCCCCTCTAGCGGTGAAGTTCTTGCACAAACACTTGGCCAGTTCAATCAGATGGGTGTACTCGTGCTCGTGCTTGCTTTTATGGGCATCGTTTCAGCTGAACGTAAAAGTGGGATGATTAAAGCGATTCTCGTCAAGCCAGTTGCTTATTCTTCTTATATCACCGCAAAATGGTTGAGTGCTATACTCCTAAGCGCTGCATCGATCGCTCTAGGCATGGTTGCATCCTGGTATTATACCGGACTGCTGATTGATCCTTATCCTTTCATAAATCTTGTTAAAGGAACCGGACTCTATCTTGGTTGGATTGTATTTTTACTAACATTCACTGTTTTCCTTAGCAGTCGTTTGAATAGCAGTGGTCTTGTCGCCGTTTGCGCACTTTTAGTAAGTATTCTTTTATCGCTTTCCACATCGCTCCTCGGGAAATGGATGGAATGGAGTCCTGCTCAACTAACAACTGCTGCATCTTCCTTTTTGGTGGATGGACGTGTTGAAGGTCCCCTCTTCCTTCCCCTTGTGATCACTGGAGTACTTGTGGTTATATTTCTTTTTCTCTCAACCACAAACTGGCAAAGGAAATAATCAGAGGTTTTATCATCGGCAGAGGAAGAAGTTCCCCTGCCTTTTTCACGCCCTAAGCCTTCAAGAATGGAACTTTCTGAAAGTTCATCCGTATTAACAAATAATAGAGGAAATTACGAAAGGTGGTCTTTTTAGAATGCTCACTCAATCCATTCGGGAACGGTTGGCCCTTTTTAAAGAAATCTACGCTGAACTATATACAGAATTAAAGTGGAAATGTGATAAACGGTCTCTCATGCTCATTGCCGCGATGTATGTGACCAATTCAAAGGAATTTCAACTACACCGGTTCCTAGAACTAGCGGATTATATTAAAAATGAGGTTGGTCTTTTTTCACACTTGAGAACGGCTCACCGCTTTACGGTAGCCGCTACATTAGAAACAACCACCGACACCCCTAAAGAACATTTCGCTCATTTTTCTACTATCTATCAAAAATTAATCGACAATGGCTATAGCCGCGCTGTTTATTCCTACATCGCTGCGGGGACGCTTCTTAAAATAGAACCTCATAAGGTGGAGGAATATGCACAAAAAACAGTGGACTTATATAAAGGGATGAGAGAACATCACCCTTTCTTAACAAACTCTGGCGATTATCCTTTGGCTTCAATCCTTGCTACTTTAGATAAAAATAAAGAAGACATTCTACTACATGTCGAAGAACATTATCACGCTTTAAAGCAAAAAGGATTTACCATTGGCAATGACCTGCAGTTTTTAAGCCATATCCTTGCTTTAAATGAGGAGCAGAAGCCGGACGAAAGTGCACAAAAATGCGTTGAAGTGAAGACTCTCCTTGAAAAAGCAAAATTCAAATCCAAAAAGATGTATTATCCTTATATCGGAATGCTCTCTTATTTAGAGCAAGTTGAGAGCGAAATGAATCATCTCGTTGCCATTTATGAAGACCTAAACAATGATCGCCTGTTTAAATGGAATAAAGATGTTAATTTTATGCTTAGTGTTCTCTTTTTAATGAGTGATAAAGCGCTGCTAACGGAGGCTGCAACGACTGGTTTAAACACAACCATCGAAGTTTTACTTCAAGCCCAACAAGCAGCGATGACAGCGAGCATGACCGCAGCCGTTGCAGCGAACAACGCAAATAATGGTGGTTGATACAGGAGCCGTTTCTCACAAAGAGAAAACGGCTTTCTTTCATTCCCGCGTTTCACACGGAAAAAATATCCACATCCTCTAAATCATCCCCTTTACAATTTCTTCCCTACGTTGTAGAATCTCTATATACATAAAAACTCTAGGTAGGTGAAAAGATGTTTAATCGGGAATTGGTGAAAGGCAGTACCTCCCTTTTGTTGCTTCAGCTCCTTGAGGAGCGAGACATGTACGGATATGAGCTCGTAAAAGAACTAGAGAAGCGTAGTGGAAATGAATTTTCCGTGAAGGAAGGGACATTGTACCCGGCACTACACAAGCTTGAAAAGCAGGAATACATTGAATGCTATTGGCAGGAACAAGAAAAAGGTCCAGCACGGAAGTATTACCGGATTACAGAAGCAGGAAAAGACATGCTCCTTGAAAAAACCAATGAATGGAATAACTTTGTTTCGGTCATGAACAAGTTGATGGGGAGAAAAAATCATGGAAGTGTTAAAGAATGAGTTCCTAACAAGTTTATCAAAGTGTCTTGGCGATCATCCAGATAAACAATCCATTTTAACTGAATATGATGTCCATCTTGATGAACTTCTTGGCGAGCTTTATCACTTAAATGATGAGTCAGAAATGCGTTCACACATCTATTCTAGGTTTGGAACTCCGGAAGAGATTGCTGCCATGTGGAAAGAAGAGCTTTCCGTGACGCCAAGCAATATGAAATGGTTGTTTATCCTTGTGAATATCTTCTTTTTTGCTGGTGGGGGTGCCCTCACCCTGGCACATAACGTGTTAGAGTGGAACTGGCTAACGAATCTTTGGTTTAAACTGACCTCCTTCCCAATCTTGATTGCTTTTGTTTACATGCTCTTTTGGGCGTTGCTTGGCTATGAAATTGGCAGAGGTTTTGGTCATAAAGGCAAAAAGCTGATGAGGCGGACGTTCATTCTTGCCTTAATTCCAAACTTAACTTTGATGGTGTTAACTGTATTCCGCATTATTCCTCACGAATGGTTTTATCCGTTACTGCAGGAAACCTTTATCGGACTCTGCATTCTGTTGACTACTCTCTTATACCCCCTATGCCTCATTAGCTATAGGTGGGGGAAAAAAGCTTCTGTATAAGCTTTTTTTTGAGCATATACATAGAAATTCTATATACAAAGAAAACCTATATTATTTGGGGGTAATCACATGGAAATGAAGCTAGAAAAGAAGGATTGGCTGTTTTTGTTGTTGTGTCTTATTTTAGGAATCGTTGCGGAAGAAGCCTTTTTCCGTGACCAAATTGGGATTTCCTACTTTGTGTTTATAAGTGTATTTTACGCAATTTTTTACTGGCGCTTTCGTAGGTTTTCTTTCTCCCACCAACGTGTTGGGTACTTGGTATTAATTTCGATTTGGCTCTTGTCTGCTGGCTATTATCTTTATGATGTAACGGCTTTTTACGCTTTAAATATCCTTTTGATTCCGGCAATGGTCATTTTTCACCTATCATTAATTACGTCACCACAGAAAATGGAATGGAATAAGCTAAGCTTCCTTTTTTATGCTTTTTTGCGCCTTGGAAATGGACTTCTCTACCCTTTCCACTTCATCGCCCACCTGAGTGGAAGTCTAAAAAAGAGCAGCCATCCAGAGAAATATGTTGTTTGGAAAAAGGTTCTGATTGGAATTGCCATTTCCATTCCGATTTTATTTGTCATCTTAAATCTATTGGTTTCGGCTGATGCCCAATTTGAACGACTTTTAAGTAACTTTCCAGAACTGCTAAATGTTAACCCAGAAACGATTTTCCGTATCATCGTGATTCTACTTTACACTTTTGGTTTCTTTGGTTTCATGCAGATTCTTCTGCATAAAAATATCAAAGCAATCCCGAAAGAAGGAATTCCCAAGTCGATGTCACTCGACGGGATCATCACTCTGACTGTGTTATTGCTGCTTGATTTGGTTTATGTATTATTTGTTGCTGTTCAATTCAAGTACTTTTTCAGTGGCACCCTTGAGGGTGGTTACACGTATGCGGAATATGCGCGGCGCGGCTTTTTTGAATTATTGTTTGTTACCTTGATTAATCTGACGGTCACAATGGTTGTGATTCAATTTACGAAAAGCGCTCTTGGAGTTTTGAAAAAAGCGATTCAGTCTGCTTTAACTATTCTTGTTTTATCAAGCGGAGTTTTACTAGTCTCAGCATTCATGCGAATGGCGATGTATGAGGATGCATATGGGTTTACCTTCCTACGAGTGTTGGTGACTGCTTTCATGATATTCCTGATGGTCATCTTTACCTATACACTCGTGAAAATCTGGCTGGAGCGATTATCTTTATTCCACTTTTATTTCATGGCTTCAATCATTTTTTATACAGGCATCAATCTCGTCAACCTGGACCAAATTGTCGTGGATCGCAATATTGCTCGCTATGAATCAACTGGGAAAATAGACATCCAATATTTAAGCAACTTGTCATCGACTGGAGTACTCGGTTTAATCCAACTTTATGAAAAGCATCCTGATGTTCCAGGATTGGAAGAGTTATTAAAACAGCGTAAGGACGATAGACAGTATATAAAAAGTGATACATGGCAGTCTCATAATCTTGTAAGAGATAGAGCTTATGAAAAGCTTGGAGAATTGGAGTTGTAATGAAGGAAAAGGAGACTAGTAAAATGAAACGATTATCTTTATTGCTTAGCACCCTGTTTTTCTTAGGTATTTTATCTTCTTGTACCAATGAAACTGGCACACCCATTCTACCCACTGAAAATAATATGATTATTCATATTAACAACAAAGCTGATTTTGAATTTTATGGATTAGAATTAGCTGTTCTTCATCATTCACAAGGTAGCGTGAATGCAGATGGTTCTAAGATTGGCAAAGATGAGAATCTAACGTTTGAATTCCGAAAAGAAGATTTTGAGTTAGAGGGTAGCGCCAACATGGAAGTATTTATTTTAACAAAACATAATGGTGAACGTATCCCATTAAGTAAAAAAGTCACACTTGAATTGCATCCGAATCAAGTGGTTTCCTTTGAACTGACAGGTGAATCAATGAGAGAAGCAGAATTAAAGAGAGTAAATTAAAAGGATAGCGTAAAAAATCGGAGCTTGGTATCAAGCTCCGATTTTCTAATTAGATTCAACATTGGCCTAACCTCAAATATCGCCAAACTAATTACAAATACCGCCATTGAGAGGATAAAAGGGATCGTTAAAAGAAATCTCCACCCAGCAGCATGCTCAACAGCCGATAAATTTAGCCGGGATATTCTAAATTCTTACTAGGGAGGACCTTATTAATAATTGTATTTATAGTAATCCTGAGAATGGTACGTTTTGAACCCAATAGACTCATACAATCCTAGTGCATGGGCGTTTTTCGCCTCGACCTCTAGGAAAACAGGCAACCCTTTTTGCTGTTCCATTTTTACTACTTTGGAAAGAGCTTTTCTGCCAATTCCTTTGCCGCGTAGTTCTGGATATACGACAAATCCATAAATCCAAGCTTCCCCATGCAATTCTGATACGCGCATCTTTCCTGCGATTCTTCCTTCCACTTCAATGATGAATTTTTGCTCGTTGCTGTTTTCACTAATGCTAGTTTGCATTTCCTTTGCTTGCTTCTCACTCATCCCAAAGCCGGAAATCTCTAGCTGAATCTCTGCATCATAGTCTTCCTTTGAAACCGAGTGTCTAACAGTAATGCTGTCGTCATCGATTAAATCGGTTTGATGCCATTTCATTTGATATTCCGCTAACGCAAAGCTACATGGAACGTTTGATAGAAAACCCTTGGCTGACTGAGAATCAGTAGGCGCATTTAAAAGGATGGTTGAGATTTCTTGTTTCTTTGCTTCTTCAATTCCCATTTTCAGTAAGCTTGAAAAGATTCCTTTTCTTCGATAATCTGGATGCACCATCCCACAGAGTTCGATTTTATTCCCGAACCCATAGCTACCAAGAAAGCCGACAAGCTTCCCCTCTTCGTAATGAAAGAAGTCTTCCTTTTTCCCCTCGGTTCGGTTCGCTAACATATCAAGATTTAGCTTTAACTGAAATTCCCCGTCTTTTTCACAGATTTCTTGTAGCTGTTGTATGTCCGTTAATTGTTTAGTTGTTAGCATGCTCTTACCCCTACTCTACTAAAATTCTTTTTATAACTGATTAACTGCTAGAATGGGAATTCCCAATCTTGTCATCTACTCCCATTCTATTTTGATTATACCGAAAATTCCTGTTAGTGGAAGTTGTAAAAATTATTAAGTTGAGTTCACCTCTGGGATTAAAGCAACGATTCCTTCATCATCCTTTGATAAAAATGAATGAATATTCACTCAACTTGTGTTAAAATTTTACTAAATCAAAAGGGCAAGTGGAGGGACATATACATGCTAGTAAAAAGAAGCTTTGAACAACAAAGCATCAACAATGTTACGTTTGGAAACGGCACGGTAGCGGTTCAAGGGGTAAAGCTAAATGTTCATTGCTTCGTTATAGATGGCGTGTTAATTGATACGGGGGCACAGTCGTTAGCAAAGGAATTCAAACCATTCTTTGACAAACAAGAAATCGATCAAGTGGTTATCACACATTTTCATGAAGATCATACAGGTTGCGCCGCTTATTTGCAAAAACAGCTTCAAGTACCGATTTATATGAGTGAGCTCAAGCTAGACTATTGTAAACAGAAGCCAGATTATCCTTTGTACCGCAAATATTTTTGGGGAAAGCGGGCTCCATTTCACGCCAAAGCCAATAGGCAAAACCTTTACATCTCGTCATGCTATATGGGATGTGATTGAAACACCTGGGCATGCTATTGATCATTTGTCGTTTTTAAATCGTGAAACGGGTCAACTTTTTACAGGAGATTTGTATTGCCAAGAGAAAACCAAAGTTGTTTTACGTGAAGAAAGCATTCCATCCTTGATTCATTCCTTAAAAACAGTGTTAACCTATGATTTCGAAGAAGTATTTTGCTGCCATGCAGGCTATTTGAAAAATGGTCGTTCGGCTCTACAGAGAAAGCTAGAGTATTTAGGAAATCTACAAGGAAACATTCTCAAGCTCCATGAAGCAGGCGATTCTCCAAGTGAAATCAAGGCGAAGCTTTTTCCTAAAAAATACCCCATCATCTTTTTCTCTTCAGGAGAGTGGGATTCGTTGCATATTATTAATTCTGTGATTCAAGAACAATCATTGTCAGTTTAAAAGCAAAGGTCAGTTCCTTTTGCTTACAACGAAGCTGAGGAAATTGCCTTGTGATGGTTTAGAAGGCATTTATAAATGTTTAATAGAATAAATGGATTGTTCTGCGCAAAATCTAATCGTTGTTCGTTCTAATTCCATCCCTAACCGTTCTAAGAGTCTACACGAAAAAGTATTTTTCGATTGTGTTTCTGCAACTACTTTTGGAAGATTCAATTCATTGAAAGCAAATTGAAGAACTCTTTTTACCACTTCGGTGCCATAACCTGCTCCCCACCACTTTGGTAATAATTGATAAGAAAGTTCAAGATCATCACCATCGTGGTGAGGGTCAAGGGAAACGAACCCAATAAACTCATTTGTGTTTTTTTCTCTAATAACCCAATAATAAGAAGTTGCTGTTGGATCAACCATTTCGTTTAATATACCTTCCATGGAAGCTACTGTAGGAACGCCACCGAGAAATTTTCTCACTTCAGGATTTATAAATAATCTTTTAACCTCTTCACTGTCCGAAGTTCGTAAGGTATTGATCAAACATCTTTTTGTTTCGAACAATCTATTCCCTCCTTTGACCCATACTCTCTTCAAGCTATCGAAACCCATAGTGGTATAAACAAATATAACTCCAACTCTACAATTACTATTTTTTTCCTGAACTCCATTTTGAGAATCCTACAACCACTTCTAACTTATTCTATTTATTTTACTATTAAAAACGAGACCTTGTCCTATAGATTTACGTGACCATATATCAGCTTCCTCCTCCCTCTTGACTTTCTTGTGAGTGGATAAGATAATTAAATTGTGCACAATTTAATTGCGAAGGAGATAATACCTCTATGGAAAGTGAACAATTTTTAAAGTTGGATAATCAACTATGCTTTGCTATTTATGCGTGTTCACGAGAAATCACACGTTTGTATCGTCCTTTTTTAGATGAGTTAGGCATCACTTATCCGCAATTTTTAACGTTGACGGTTCTTTGGGAACATAAACGTTTAACGGTAAAGGAAATTGGCGAACGTCTCTTCTTAGATAGCGGGACACTAACACCGATGTTAAAAAGAATGGAAGCAATGGAGTTAGTAAAAAGAGTCCGAGGAACTGAAGATGAACGCAAGGTTTATATTGCCCTGACCGAGCGGGGAGAACAGCTGCGGGAAGATGCGTTAAACTTACCGGAGAAGTGCATTCCTCATTTTGGTTTAACAAAAGACGAATACTCGGGGTTATTGAACCAAATGAACCAAATGATTGAAAGTCTACAAAAAGTAACGCGTTAAATACAACAATGAGGTGAAAGCATGGATATTGCATTACAAAGACCTTTTCATGAAAATCAGAACTTTCGTGAGATCTTAAACGGGCAAAAAAGCTTAGTTGTTTTCGTCCGCCATCCTGGTTGACCGGTTTGTCGAGAAATACTCACGCAGTTGCGTGAGCGATACCAAGAAGTAGCTGCAACTGGTTATCAAATTATCATCATTGCCCCTTCGAATCGTTCTTTCTTAGAACAATTTGATGAAGCGTTTGGGCCTTATCCGTTTCCAATCTACGGCGATCCAGACCGGGCACTTTATCGTGAAATGGGACATGTGAGCATGGCAAAAACGAAGCTTCTTCTTACAGCTGGAAAAGCCTTGTTAAAAGGCGGCTCTAAGACCTTCCTTCCTAGTGATGAAAAGCAACAAAACTTAGTCAAAAAAGCCATGAAGACGCATGATATTTACATTCAAGGTGGATCTTGGCTGTTTAATGAACAAGGTGAAGTGATTTGGAGTCATATTGACACTGCGCCAGAAGACCATGCAACGATTGACCAACTTTTAGAACAAATGAAATAGATTCAAAAAAGGAAACGATGAGCCATTGCTCTTACGTTTCCTTTTTTATTCGTTTAGCTATGTTAAATAATATTGTTTTTTTATAAAAACAGATAAAGAAGTAGTAAAAACATTACGATATAAGTTAATAACCAAGTTCTTTTTCTTCGTATTCTTTCTTCATTTTTTTAATACAACGTGTAAGAGTGTATACGAATGCAAAAATAATTAGTATAGACGAAAAAAGTTTCCAATCAAAATCAGGTAGCATAGAATACGCCCTAAATATAATATTACTTCCAATTACCATTAAAAACAAAGTTAGAAAATAATAAATACGCACATAACTACTATAGTTTAGTAGACTTATGCTCCACCATTTTCTTCTTTTTTCCATAGAGACATCACTTCCAAAAAAATTTTTATTATATATTAAACTCATTTGGTGATTTTTTACAGTTTGATTTTATTTTTATCTCCACCCACCTTGGTTGGCAATGTCGCAGTCAACAAACCTTGAACGACAAGTCTCCCCTGTTCATCTGGTTCAACATGGTGAAGGCCTTCATCCCCAGAAAGCTTGCTAAACAGCTCAACATCCTCTGGTGTAAACGTATATGATCTCTCCTACTTTTAATGTCAATGTTAGTCCTCCTTTATTTTCTAGGACGAGCTCTTGTCCCGGCTTTTAAGAAAGGATATGAAAATACTAATCCCAATATATAGAGAATGACTAATAAGTATACAGGCAGTAAATGGATAAAAGGTGTGTAGCCAATGTAAATATGCGTTCCGATTCCTGTGATGAACGCTGGCAAGGCTCCTAGTGCGAGCGTATTCCAAATCCAACGTTCTCCTTGTCGGAAACCCCACAGCGAAATCATCAAGACAAGTAAGCCAACACTGACAAGGGCACTGCCAAAGCCTGCTCGGTCATGGGCGATAACTGGGATTAAATTTTGACTAATGCTTTCTATCATTTCCGGTGACATACATAAGAAGCTTAAGTCCGTTGACACAAATACCTTGGAAACACCGATTATGCTAATTACAATTCCACCGATTGTGATTAAAAAGCCAAGGATGACGAACATTAGTTGACCATAAAGAGCGTATTTCCAAGCTTGGTCATTTTGTCCATGACTGGAAGATGGGGAACCTATCACTTTTTTCCCTTCTTTAAAGCTAAAATAATAGATTGGCAGCAAGATTAGCCAAAATAAACCATGTAGCCAATCAAAATACCCATAGCCGATAAAAAGGAAGATGCCTATAAAACCCACGATTGCTGCGCTATGAAAAGCAATCTTTGCATAATGCAGATTGTTTTTTATTCCGTGTCGGGCAAGCTGGATATAGAGGATTCCCCCCGATATCATCGTTCCGGCGAGCGCCATTCGATCATGGGACATAAAGGCTAAAATGAGAGGATTTACTTGTAACAAATCAGCCCTTGTGATTCCGATAAAGGATTCATCGTAAGGAAGGATGATACTCGTGAAAGCAAAATATAAAGCAATTATTCCGGCGGTAAGGATAGCTAGTCCAAACAGAAAGGACCAGTACCAGGTTGTGGCGTCATTTACTTGGACTTCTTCATATAAAATTTTTTCATGAATTCGCTTTGGCAATCCTGGACCCGCTTGTACATACCCCTCTGTTAAAAGCAATAAATCTGCACCAGCATGAATAAGGGAATCCCCTTCCTCTGGAGTCTCTACTCCACCTGCAGTGATGACCGTTAAATCAGGATAGAGATTCTTCACCCGTTTAACACTCTTGGCTAAGCATACATGTGCATTATCCGCTTCATGCCAATAATCTCCATCCGTTTGACGGGGTGCATTCACGACAATCCCAGCTAGACCTGATGTTTTTATGAACGGCCCTAACTCTTTATCGTTCATTTCATCAGCGAAGCATGTTACATAAAAAGGACGCTCCGAAAAGATTTCACTTTTATCTAGATATGTACGAAACTGTTCACTCGTTCCGATAAAAGCGTCCACAAACGGGGTTAAATGGTTGGCGATGATGCTCAATTCGTTTTTGGTAACTTGTGAATCAATTTTAGCGAATATAGGAATTTGTATGTTCAGTCTCGTTAGTTTTTTAATCGCTAGTTTGAGAGGAACTTTCTCTTGATAAGTTGAAAAAAGTATATGATGATTGTCCCTTTTAGGTTCACTTTGGGATGTAGGTTCGTTCAGCACAATTGGTCCGATTTCTAAAAAGCCAAACCCTAGTTCTTGAAAAGCATTCGTACCTGACAAATGAGGATCGATATCGCCACTTAAACCAATTGGAGAAGAATAAAGCGTATGATTCACTAGCTTTTGAAGGTCCGGTGAAGGTCGCATATGTCCTAAAAACCCAATAAGTCCCCGCCCACCAGGAATTGACGCAATGGTACTCATTGAGTTATGTATGAACTCTCTGCTAGTTTTCGGACTGAGTTTATCTATGACAAGCTTTTTTAGTGGATGATACGACCAATCTGGCATAAGCAACACCTTCTGCACTCATTTTGGCCGCCCTAGCAGCCTGATTTTATTTTATTCTATCATGTTGATGGACCTCTATCATCAACCTAACGTTTAAAAGCAGGGAAACCCCTGCTTATTTGCTTTGGCCTCCCCGATGGATGAGGGTATGTTTAAAACGGATTTGTTGCCCACTGTGCAGAGGTTTTAATGAAGATACGCTGCTCTAGCTGAAGCAAGCCGACAATATGTTCCGCAATATCTTCTGCTTGCATAAATTTGTTTGGGTCTCGAGGCTCAGAATCTCGTCCGCGAGTAAACTCTGTATCAACAAGACTTGGTGTAAGCACGCTAACACGAATATTGTGGCCGCGTACTTCTTGCATGAGGGACTCGCTCATTCCAATCACTGCGAATTTGGAGGCACTATAGGCGCTAGAACCCTCCGTGCCTTTTAGGCCAGACATCGAAGATATATTAATGATGTCCCCTTTGTTTTTCTGGATCATTCCTGGTAGTGCTGCTTTGGTGACGTAGACAATTCCCATGACATTGGTGTCCAGGACGTTTTTCCACTCATCCGTTGAAAGCTCCATAAAAGAACCTCTTGCCCCAACACCAGCATTATTAATGAGAATATCAATGCCTCCAAGTTGGTCTTCAATTTTACTGACTGCTTGTTGAACCTCTGTTTCGTTGGCTACATCAGCAGTGGCTGTAACAAAGGTTGCCCCAAGTTCATTTAATTCTTTCCGAATTGAATCAAAGCTTGCCTCTGAACGTGCAATTAATCCAAGCTCAACACCTTGCTTCGCGAGCGCCAGCGCGGTTGCCCGCCCAATCCCTCTACTTCCACCTGTAATCAGTGCTTTTTTCCCTTTTAATGATTGCATCAGCTTCATCCCTCCATAAAAAGTACGTTTCCCTCATTCTAACGATTAAAATTGATAAGTTCAAAACATCCGCAAGGCACAGAGAGATTATGGTTTTATTATGAAGAGATAAGCCGATGCACAGCAAACGATCTAGGAAACACGAAAATTATAAGTGCTATTTCCCTGAAGTAAGACTTGCCTCAAACATATCTATGATCGACAAAAAGCGTTCCGCTTCACGGAAGGTGTGATCGGCTAGCAATGGGTGAATATTGCTCTTGATTCTACAAGCTTCAATTAACTCTCTCGCCGTTTTCTTAAAATCACGTAGAGCAACGACGGATACACGATTTTGGTCTAGGAATTGATCTAGAATTGGTGGTGTTTCAGATTGAGGACGCATGGAATCTAAATCAATGGCTTGAAAAACAAGCTGGTCAAAGTCATGACTAAATTCTCTGGCTTGTTCCACTAATTTCCTTTCAGATGGGTCAAGAAGGTGTCCGATAAACTTGGAATGGTCTGCCATAATTTTTAGAAAGAAGACATTTTCCTTAATAATGGCTTCAGGCAAAGGCACAATTCTTCCTTCATTTAATTCTTTTAAGCGATTCGCAAAATAGGCTGCTTCTCGGCTGATGTGATCAACAAGCAAAGGAAAGTTATTGGACTGAATCTCACACCGCAAAACTAACCCCAAAACTTTTCGTTTATAAGCCCAGATGGAAGCAGCTGCCTGATACACGTAATTGTTAAAAGTTCGGATTGACTGTGGATCAGAGTTGGGAGAATAACGACTCAGCTGTTCTTCAATTCTCTCAAATAAAGTAATATGTTGTTGCGCTTCCTGAATTAGTTGTGAGTCATTAAAACTGAATCCAAGGCTTAAAAACAAAGCATGTTCCTTCATTATCCTTGACCAAAAACGAATTTCATCAAGCGACCGAGAAACAAACTCATTGGACATTACTTCACCCCTCAAAAGTATTTCCCCAATTAGAGTGTATTCGCATAATGCTTATACAAATTCTTCCACTCCATTTTTTATTAAGAAAGTTGTTTCTGGTACAAAAAAAACCACCATAAGATGGTGGCCCAACAACTCTGAACAAATGAATAAGGACATTAGGTTAAATGCTTTGTACAATGATACAAAATACAATCCCATGTATTTTCTGCGAATGTTAATAGAGTGATAGAGGTATTGTCGATAATAACTTCTCCGGAAGTAGTCGTTGCAGTCTACCAAATTAAACTTCAATGCTGATGTAATCAACTAGCAATGGATAGTTGTGCTAGTGAACTTTTCTCTTAAAAATATCACGAAGAATGACCTAATTATCAGATAAATAGTAATACAAAATTTGGAATTTTATGATACAATTATGAAGCTCTATTTTTTTCTTGTTCAACTAAGGGAGTAATTCATCATTGAGCGAGTTATTATGAATCTTAAGATGAGGTGACATGATTGTATTACGCAAGGGCTCAGAGGCGGCTTTTAGGTATGTTGTTGTTCGTACCTTTAGTTTCAATAACAGTCGAGGATTTTCCCAAATGGTTACAATTAGCACAAATATTATTGGCCTTTTTTATATTTATAGCCCTCTTGGTGGAATTTAAGTTTGATATAGATGAAGGTTATTTAACTTATCAAATTATGTTCTTTCATTTACCAATTTACAAAAAGAAGGTTCATTATCATGATATAAAAAGTATGAAGTTTAAACGTATCGGCTGGGCAAAGAAATGTGTCATAATAAAAACTGAAAAAGGATTTAATTTTAGAATAGCAAATTTCTATCCAAGCAAAATTTATCTTGATTTATCTAATTTTGCTAAAGAAAATGGTATCCCTGTATCAAAGTCTAAGGATTACATTATTTTAGAGAAGTAAAATGGTTTGGGTCATGAACGAACAAGGGGAATGTCAGTGTAAACCTGACATTCCCTTTATTTATTTTTTACAATTTCTAAAATATAGAAGGTAAGAAGTGTGTTGATTGGGATAAAAAAACCTAAAACGAAAATCCCTAAACTACCGAAGAATCCTTGTGTTTGCTTATGAAAGGTTTGAACATCTACCTGGTAGAGCACAGCTGTTGCTAAGGATAGAATAAGAGTATTGATCATTAAGGAAACCAATAGCGCCACCCTTTTATTACTCTTCTTTTTCCATATCCTCATGCTGGTTAGCGTTGAAACAAGGAAGGAGAATAGAATGATGACGAAAAACGTTGGTAACATGAATCCCTCCTCCCCCTTCTTTTTTTACAACTGGTTGTTATGGGCTTCTTTCTTTTTCTTGATGACTACTAGAACACTTAAAATCAAAAGAACAGAACCTAATACTAAGGAAAGCAATGAAAAGATAAATCTTTCATTCCAATTGTAATAGGCTTGGATAAAACTCATAAAAACGAATAGAACCGAAAAATATAGGTGTAAAGTTGATACATTTTTTAACAAATTGATGACACTCCTTGATGCTAAGATGGCTATTTTTTTATGTACAAACTACTCTAGTAAACTTTTGAATTTTTCAATGACGGCTTCTGTTAAAATTCCTTCACTGTGAAAATGGTTGGTAGATACACTTAAAATCATTTCATTTTCCTCGGTCACCTGAATTTCTAGCAAAATCTCATTGATGATGTCTGCTAGCTCTTTTGGTTGATGATACATCGTATTCCATGCACGAACTTGCCATTTTAATTCATCACTTAATGCAGCTTGTTTGAGTTCGTCTGTTTGAACAGGTTCGTTTGCTTGTTCATACGGATCTTCGTAAACGTCCGTGTAGATGTACTCAATTGGATTCCGTTCTTCTGTATCGTATGTAAAGCGTTCGGTTCCTACTGTAACAATCAGTTCACTTGGACCATACTCTATTTCCCCATTTTCAATACTAATTTTACCATCTAAAGATTGAATCGCGCACGTTACATCCGGGGTTATGAGCCAATAAGATTGATCTGGATGTAGCTGTTCCGTATAAGCTGTTAAGGAGGTTACTTCTAGCTTTTCTTCATCTCTCAAACTCATAAAAAGCCTAGGGCGATAATAATAGCGAGCATCCAAACCTTCCATTTCGATTGTCCATTCATCTTCGGGGCTTTCAAACAAAATTTTGAAGGCAAAGCCGTTATCGGTTTTCTGTAGCTCGTTATAAACCAACCATTGCCCCACTTCAATTGGTTGGTCGCTTACTTCACTACTCACCTTTTTAAAACTAAAATGAATCAGTGCTTTCGTTGAAAAGCCACCATCTGTGTTGAGATACAAATGGAGAGTGTTTCCCTCCCTTTCAATCCGCTCAATCGTCGAATCATGCAAACTTTCTGCAAAGATTTCCTGAACGCTACTAGGCAAATAGGCCACAGCCTGTTTTGTTTGTTTATAAGCAGCATCTAACACACGCTCAAATTCCCTGTCTCTGGCTCTCATCCATTGTAAATAATCTTCGCGAACGTGTTTTGGCAAAGTAGGCTGATTCAATTGCCCATTTTCTACATAGTGCAGGAAACGACTAGGCAAGATCTGAAGGAGTTCCTGTTTTACCTCTTCAAGATCGGCTTTCAATCGCCCCTGAAGATCTTCCCCTTCTTCCTCTGCTTCTCTTAACGTGATTTCCCATTCTTCATCCGATTCATGAATTGGCAGGAGATTACATGTTAAAAATGTTTCTTTTGCTTCTTTTGTGAGATTCCACCTCAAGTCAACTCACCTCCTTTTTTCTTTTAGCTTTGACTTCCGGTCCAAACATGAGTGGTTAGGCCACTCCTTCGGGATCTTACAGTTATTTGACTAAAAGCATACATCCTAATAAAAAGTCGCATCCCCCACGTCCACATACATCGCTTTCCCTGTAATGGCATCGATCGCACGGACATGACCTACCGTGGCAGGGAAAGATGGACTATAGCTTAATGTATAAATGGCTTGATAGTTTTCATCATATTCGCGGACAAATAATAACTCCATCTTGATCAGGTCTTTGTACATCCTTTTCGCTTCCTCTTGCGAAATAACGGGCTTACTAGGGAGCTGCTGATATTCAGCCTCTTCTAAAACATTCAATTGAAAATGATTGACCTTCCCTGAATGCTTTCCAATTCCAATGATGGATACGCAATCGTCCACTCGAACACCCTTAAATTGAAGATGAAAATAAAATGTGTAGTTATCCTCTAAGCTACTCTCATCTTCGTCGACAAAATCTTCTTCTGATTCTTCATCAAACGATTCCCCAAGTTCCTCGTGATTCTCCTCTTCAAAAAGATAATCATCTTCCACATGGTCTTCTAAAACTTCAAGGCGGAACCGTTTATCTGCATCAGGAAAGAGTTTAAACATGACATCCAATGCTTTTTGTTTGGCTTCTCCTATTCCTATTTGGTTACGATCCTGGTCCACCTGTTCCCCATTTGTCACTTGGAGAAGATGGCCACTTTTCTGACCAAAACAGAGCTTGATGATATGCGCATTCACTTCATCCATATCACTGTTCACGTGCCCAGGATCATCCCGCAACGACCAACATTCAATTGTTTTATTTTCATCCTCAATTACTTCCAGTTGCTTATGTTTAGAGGTTACCCCAATTAATTGATAAAGTTCATCCTTCGGAGGTGCCTGTGGGGAGATCGGTTTCCAGTCTATTTCCTCATTTAGGGTAGCAGGCTCACCCCCATCAGCTGGAATATCAAAAGCGTGTTCATTCACGCTGTAGGATAGATGGATGTGATTGTCCCCATTCTTAAAGACTTCTGGATCAAATTTTGTGATCGTGAGGTCAAAGCTGAGATGTTCCATATACGTTTCAAGCGCTTTTTCTTCAGAGATAATGGTGTCGGGATAGAGGATCTGATACTCTTCTTTTGCATAAAAAAATTGTTGTATTTGCCCATTGGTTGCAACAGACACGGTAAAACCCTCACTATGTAAAAACAGGCCGTATTTTTCGTCTCTTTTCTCATAGGAAATCATATACGGATTATCAAAATCTATAATCGCAGAAAGTTCATACTCATCTTTTTTATCAGGATGAAAGGTCTCAATAAAGTTGGCTGCAACTTCAACAAGTTCCTGCTTGGAGAATTTCCCTTCCTCCGCTTCTCCATCTAAGGAAAAACTAGAAATCTCCCCTTGTTGATTCAATGTGTACATGCCGATTTGTTGATTCGTTTTCTTAGCAAACAATTCATATCCCTCATAATCGGCATAGGTTTGATAAACCTCCACCGGTAAAAATGGCTGTAGCTTATGTAAAATGGACGCCATCCTATTCTCCTCCTTATGTTAAGACTCTCTTGCAATTTGGCTTTTCTTACATCAATAGTCAATCTTCTTTTAAAAAAGTGCCTAATCAGCCAATTTCTCTTAGCCACTCAAATGGAAAGGCGGATGAAACTTTTAGCAGCTTGAATCCAGTTATAAGTAGGGTAATTTTTGCTACCGAAGAAATAGCTAACAACGAACTAGCAATGGAGGTTGGATTTATTTTATTCTTCTCTCCTACCATAATCCCTAATTTTCACCCGTATTACAAGCACAGAAACAATCCTTTCCCCCTAAAAAAGAAAAAGAAGCCAGACAGCATGTCTGACTCTCCCGTTTTTCTACTCAATTACCCCAGTGCTCTTAAGCGATGCTTTGGCGTTTACTTCAAACGTTACCTTAGGATAAAGTTCTTTCCACTCTTCATATCGTTTATTGTTATTCAGTCTGGTTGCTTTGTACCGTAAACCGAACCCAAGTGGGTCCAATCCTTCCTCTTGGAACATTGTTAAAACTTCTGTCACATCTTTTTTGACGGTTTTACTGGTAACTTCGCTGTAGGTGTGCAATTTACTAGAATCGGTATCCACATCAGCTTCCTGGATGATGCCCACCATCTCGATATCCATTTTTATGATTGGCTTCTGTTTTGAATCGGTATTGATGTCAAAGGTTACTTTTGATGTATCAATCGCAACCGTAAAGTTCAGATCGTCATTTTTCACTCTAACATCATAACGGTCGGCATTATTCCCCATTAAGTTATAGATGGTCGCTTGTTTTTCATTCAATTCAACCGGCTTTTTATCGCTGTTTACGACAATTGCCCGACTCACTTCGATTCTCTTCTTATCTTCACTTGTGTTTAAGACTGGTAGAATGGGATCAATCCCCGTCTCCATCACTCTCCTCCTAAAATCAAACAAATAGCTTGTCACGATGAGCGAGCTTTCGACCCCATTCTGATCAAAAAAGTTAAATAAGGCATGGGATCCTGCCATTTCTGATTCAGGCTCCGCTTTTAACACACTCTCGGCAGAGGGTTGGCCAACTCCTACCCAAGAAATCATTTGAATATCTCTTCTTCTTAAGAAAAAATCGATGATTTCCTCTAATTCATGGTGGAGAACTTCTTCCCCAAAAACAATGACCTTTGCATGACCAAAATCTAGTTCTTTATCGGTTTGAGATTTTAATATCCTAATGGCGGTACTTATCGACTCACTTTCCTCTGTTAAATAGGTGTACTCTGTGCCCGATTGTTTGATGGAACCTGAAGGAACAGCTAGTTTTAACACAACGCGGAATGGTTTTTCTTCACTTTTTGTGTGATCGATACCAATCGATAATACAAAAATCCGCTTATCAATATCCTTAAATCCACACCCTGATTGGAAGAGAAGGACCATAACCGCAACGATAATAAAGAACGGTTTTGCTAAATGCTGAACTTTCTTTTTCAAGACTTTGCCCTCCTTACAATAAACCAAAAAAGACCGACCATCCCGATAAGAGAACAAAGCAAAAGATTATAAAAATAACTCGTATAGAGAGTTAGTTGGTATTCAGTTAAATACTTCGTCACTTGGATGCTGCCAAACCAAAAAAGGCCGATAAAAAGGAGTGGAGTTAAATTTTTGCCCTTATATGTAAGGCGTTTAAACGTGATCACACTTTTATATAGTTCTATAGCAACATGCCAGTGAATTAATAAACTTAAAAAAGAGATCGCCAAGTATAATAGCAAAAAAACAAATAAGATTCGCTCAATCACCCCAAGATTTAATCGAAGCGTATCGGCTGTTATAATCCACGGATAAGCAATCATTTCGACCGATTCAAATCCGTTCATCCCAATGGGAATAAAATAGGTTGTTAACAATGACCCAATTCCTAGCATTCCAATAAAAAGAATTTGTTTCCCTGTTATCTTGTGCTTTTTTGTGAAAAACCGATTGAATATAATGAGGTTGAACCCGCCCACCAATAAATACGTGGATGCTGAGAGTGCAGTAAAGCTAGGCAGCTCATAGGCATGCATGATTGACTCACTAATGAAGTCCCATTCTAGTTCAGGTGTTACATAAGACTTGAACATGATGAGAACATTGATTGGGATACAGCATAGTAATACGAGTTCAATTGTATAAAGGACGCTGCTTGTCTTCATAAGAACCCCATACGAGAGAAATAACAAAAAAATGCTCGTTATCCACACTAAAGGCATATCGGGTGTTAAGAACCGCTTTAGTAAGAAGGTGTACGTAACCAACGTAATCAGCCCTGCAATATACCAAGCGCTTGCGATGAAAAGAAGGAGCAGATTTGCAAACCAACGGGGTAAGTATTTTTGTGTCAATTCAGGTAGCCCCTTCCCAGGGAAAGAATTAAAAAATCTGGCAACGATATAACATAATGCCAGTCCTAGGAAGATGGATAGGAGCATAGAGGCAATGGCTCCTTCTGATTTCTTTTCTAAAAGAATTTTCGGAACCGATGCGACAACATTTGCAATCATATTGACAAAGACGAGATAGAAAAAATAGCGGCTCATGATGGCTTCACCCTAGTTGCAGTTTCTGCCTTCTTTTTTTCAAAAAAGAGTTTAAGATAAGGTTGCCCAAAGCTATCCCTGCTGACCAAATACATTAAGATTCCAATGAGGCCTAAGGCTAAGCCCGCCAAACCCGCTACGGTTGCGGCGAAAAGCAACAAATATCTTACAAGTCGAATCGCAAAGCTCATTTCATTGATGGGAATGACGAAGGTTGAAATGGCGACAGCGCCCACGATGATGATAATAATGTTGGATGCAAGCGCAGCTTCTGTTGCAGCCGTCCCTAGAATTAACCCGCCAACTGTTGTGGCTGTCCCCGTTACGGCCTTAGGAAGACGAATACTTGCCTCGGTTAAGAGTTCCATGAAAATTAACATAAACAAAACCTCAACAAAGGAAGGATACGGAACCCCAATCCGGCTTCCCGCAATTGAAAGCGCTAGCTCCACTCGGAATACCTCAGGATTGAACGAGGTTGCAGCCACATAAAGTCCCGGTAGAATGAGACTGGTAAACAACCCAAGGTAACGTAGGAATTTTGAAAATTTGGTGACCCAATACAATCCATAATTGTCCTCCATGGACGTCATAAAATCCCAAAATACCGCTGGGGCGATAATCGTCGTTGGCGAGCCGTCCAACAATAGAATTACTTTTCCACTTGCAAGATTGTACACAACCCGATCCGTGCGTTCAGTCATCATCATGGTTGGGACCATTGAACGTTTGCGTCCGTTCAAAAACCGTTGAAGTTGGGTAGAGGATTGAATGACAGGTTGATCTAGGGATTCTATTTTGCTTTTAATTTGCTTTAATACCTTTTCCCCAACATATTCCATATCATAGATGATGGCTAAGGATTGCTGGCTCTTTTTCCCTACTTCCACCGTTTCAACAGTAAGAGACGGCTTATGATATCGTTGTCGAATCAGATTTAGGTTCGTTCCGATATCCTCACTTAACGCATATTGTGGCCCGATAATCGTAGGTTCAATATTTGTTTCTCGAACGGTGTCGGTGTTGACTTTCTTGATATCGAATAACAAGAGTTCGTCTTTCAGCCTCACCACGACACTGCCCTTTGTGAGTTCTAAAAGAACTTGTTCTTTTGAGGTAACATCTTGCTGATTCGGTAGTGATTTTAAATAGGCCTCTACATGTTGTTCACTCGCCAATTCAAAAAAGGGTTTAATCACAATCTGTTGAAGTTGCGCTCCATCTACGACGGATTTGATATACACCAGTTCAATTTGTTTATCTTCTAAGCGCAACGGTTTATGTAGGATATCGCTTGAAGGCTTCAATTCGTTTATCAGCCACTCAAGTTCCTCTTCTACATTCGGCTTACGATTCTTAAACAGCATGTAAATATCTCCTATTGTCATGTTCAAAGTATACTAGTATCGTGTCCGAAAACAGATTTGTCATTCATAAAGGAAGGGACAGATGGAAAGGACATTGAGATTTAGACTAAGAACAAGCTAGTGAAAATCGCATAAGAAAGCCCTTGAGCGGATTGCTCAAGAGCCAAATTAGGATATGGAGGCCAGAAATGTCGTTGATAGATCTCTCATGGACAATTACTAAGGGAGATCCACTTAAATGTCCTTGAGGCGGTCTCTCATAGACAAAACCAAGACTGGTATCTGTAATATGTCCTTGAGGAGCTTCTTCATGGACAAAAACCAAGACTGGATTCTAAATTTTGTCCTTGAGATGCTCTCTCAGAGACAAAACCAAGACTGAATTCTAAATTATGTCCTTGAGATGCTCTCTCATAGACAAAACCAAGACTGAATTCTAAATTATGTCCTTGAGCCGCACCCTCAAGAACAAATACGAAGGATTGATACAAAAAATGTCCTTGAGACACTCCCTCAAGGACAAAAACCTCTACTCTCCTAAAGAAAAAAGATCAATTGGATAAACGTAAGTGCTGTGCCAGCCAAAATGGGGGCAACCTTCAATACTAAAAAACCAGTAGTGGTTGAAATGACAGGCTCTACAGGGTTCTTTGCTGGCGAAGCTAGAACATTGACTAACCGGTCCCACCTTTTCATTTTGGGATTCATCGGAAAATCAGGCACTTCGACGTGATCTTCATCTAATTTCATTCCCAAGTAAGTTTCCTTTTTAAATGGATCCTGATTCATGAAATTCACCCCCCAATTCATCTTTTAAACTTTGGATTGCCTTGTGTAAGCGTGATTTAACAGTGCCTTTAGGGATATCTAGTATCTCTGCAATATCCTCTTGGGTCATATCATGATAATAAAAAAGCAAAATAACAGCTCGTTGTTTGTCAGGGAGTCTGGCAACTGCATCCCGAATCGTCAAACGATCAGCATGATCAATTTCGCCTTTCTCAATCGGAGTAAGAAACGGAAGGAAAGACCGCCATTTCTTTCTTCGGTTTAGTTTTGTGATCATTAACCGATACGCTGTTTGAAAGAGATAGGATTTTAGCTTTCCTTTATTAGGATCATAATACTGTTTGTACCGGTGAAGCTTCATAAACGAATCTTGAACAAGGTCAATGCTTAATTGCTCGTCTCGCGTATAGCGGTAAACGAACGAATAAAGAGATGGTTTTAAAAGCGTGTAAATCTTCTCCAATGCTGTGTCATCTCCATTTTGAAAAGCAATCATGAGTTGGTCTTCACGTTCAATCAAGTTCATCTCCCCAACGTTCCTTAATAGATTTTAACGTAAGCGAAACCCGGGTGATTAAATAAATCATGGAAACAAGCGTCCATACCTGTGCTTGATTGGTAAAAAATTGCACAAACCCATTTTCCACTGTGTAACCGAAGGAAATCAACATATTAAGGGTTTGAACACAGATGATGCTATATATCGCTAAAATGAGCGTAACGGTGTCAAACACATTCCATCTTAAATAGATTTTCGTTTTCTTAAAATTGATCTTCCCATATTCACGCACCACATGTTTGCGATCCATTGGAATCATAATCGCAATGATCACAACCATGATAATACCTGCAACGATTAATGAAACAATCCAGCCAGTATTCATTTTATCCTCTCCTCATTGTTCCTTTTACTGACTATACAAATGGAGAAAGGAGAAAGTTCATTTTTTCTTTAAAAAAATTCTTCTATTATATGTTGGCGGTGATTTTGTCGCTAAAACCTTGTTACCTAAGAATCTCTTTTAGGTATGGTTCTACTCTCAGTTTTTTCATCCATCCCTATCAAGTAGAGGTACATAATAAAACCACCAGAATACAACCCTTGCATTCTGGTGGTTTTCCCTTATTAATTTTTACTTAAATTTCCCTCTAACGGTTCTAAGTAGGTTGGAAAAACTTGTTCATACGCATGACATGCATCTAGCACGAGCTTATCCGCAAATCGCTTGCCTGCGACTTGTAGACCCACTGGTAGTCCCGCTTTCGTTAAGCCTACTGGCAAAGAGGCAGCAGGGTGACCCGTAAAGTTATAGATTTGTGTTAGCATCCAATCGGTTGCAGGGTTTACACTTTTCCCATTGATCAAGGATGGACCTGCTAACTGGTGGTCAAACGCTGTCGTCGCCAATACAGGCGAAAGGATTAGGTCGTAGTTGTTCAAGATGTTCTGGATTTCTTTCCAAACAAGAGTCCGTTTGACTTCAATTTCTTTATAATCCACAGCACTTAATTTTCTGCCAATCTGAATCATTTTGGCCATACCCTCGGAAAAACTGTCTGGGTCTTGGTCGTAGAGTTTTCCATAAGTACCTGCAAATTTCACACACCACATTCCTGAAAATGCACGAGTCAGCTCTTTGAGGCTCATGTGTAGATCAACGTCCACCTCTTCCACCTGGCAACCAAGAGCCTCGTAATGCTTAACCGCTTGATCGACTACCTGAGCGACATCCTCCGAGATTTCATACAAACCAAAATTGCGCGTATAGGCGATTTTCAAGCCTTTCATCTCACGACCTAAATTCGTAAAATCATCTTTTAATGTCGGAACAGCATTTGGGATATTGGCATCATAGCCCTGCATGACAGAAAATAACAAGGCGGCATCTTCAACGGTTCTTGCCATCGGTCCGTTATGTAGGTAAGGATGCTCTGAACCGTATAAATTCTCTTCTCCTTCATGAGGAATAACTCCAAAGGTTGGCTTAAATCCAAAGATTCCGGTGAGTGCAGCCGGAATTCGAATCGAACCTCCCCCATCACTTCCCTCAGCAAAAGGAGCAAGCTTTGCAGCTACTGCAGCAGCGGAACCACCACTTGAACCACCAGGGGTTAAGTTCACGTCCCAAGGATTTTTCGTTACACCAAATAAAGGGTTATCGGTGACTCCTTTGTGTCCAAATTCAGGAGTATTGGTTTTCCCTAAGACAATCCCGCCCGCCTTTTTTATCCTACTTAAGAATACAGGGTCTTTGTCTGGAATATTGTCTTTAAATGCTGGTGATCCGTATGTCGTAAGCAACCCTTTCGTTGGGGTTAAATCCTTGATTGCAACTGGAATCCCCTGAAGTTTGCCAACCTCTTCCCCCTTCATCATTTTGTCTTCTACTTTTTTCGCTTCTTCAATCGCTTGCTCATTCACCGTTACAAAAGCATTCCATTTAGAATTATGTGTCTCAATTCGCTCGAGGAAGGCGTTTGTGACTTCTACAGGTGAAAGTTCCTTATTTTTGATTCGATTGACTAGTTGTGTTGCCGTTAAATCGGTAATATTCAACCTTTTCAACTCCTTTTATGATAATAAGCTCTTTTCTCAGCCTTCGATCGGTTTCGTTATGTTCACCAAAAGAATGATGAGAAAAGGGATTGTAAACGCATTCAATACTAGCAACTGTTCTTAAGCTACTTCGCACTTGAATCTAGCAACAATTTTTGGTGAAACAAGCTTATTAAACTCGAGAAAGCTTTCTATCTAATAGACTGTTAGTTTTATTATAACGAAAACTAGCAATAGTTTGGAGTTAATTTTATAATATTCAGAAATTTATTATTCTACTAAAATACTTAAAGAAAATGAGACAAGGTTCCCCCTTGTCTCACTCATTTTTCTTGTCGATTGTTTCATTTATTTTTTTGTTTCCTTCGTCCACGTATTCGCGCCATTCCTCGTTTCCGCTGTCGACACTTTCTCTCCACATTTGGTTTCCTGTATCCACTGCATAGCGCCACTTGGCATTTCCGTAATCAACAACATCTGAAAACATTTTTGAGACAGGATGATCGTAGTCATCAAATCGTTCTTTCAAGTAGGCCTGAGCCTCTTTCATCCGCTCTTTCTCACGGTTGCTTTTTTCTTTCATGCTTTCTTTCGTGCTGTAGGCTAACTCCTTTTTCTCTTCCTTTAGTTTGTAGGCCTGCTCTTTTCCAGCTTCTTTCCACTCATACCACTTTTTCTGGATTTCTTCGTATTGAGCTCTCATATACTTTTTCAATTCAACTTCAGAGTTTACATAGGTAAACTCTCCATTTCCTGCAGTCGCTACTTCTTTTAATAATTTTTGTCCTTCATTGTCTACATCAAAACCAATGATATTCACGACTGCTTGAATGTCTGCTGAAACCAGATTCTTGGCTTCTTTAACGGGGTCACCGTTACAGGTTTCAATTCCATCACTGACAACGTATACCACAACATCATCTGCATTCTCAGGGATATCTTCCTTGACCGCTTCCAAGCCAAGGGCAATCGGCGTCCAGCCAACTGGCTTCACTTGAGACAATGCCTGTTGGAAGGCACCTTCATCAAAACTAGCATTGAATAGATTTTCGGTACTCCCACATGAAGCATTCTTATCTGCTTCCTGGTTTGACCCTTTGTGCCCGTAGACACGTAACGAAATGGTTGCATTCTCTGGAACTTGTTCCGCAAATTCCATCACCGCTTCCTTGGCCGCGTCCATTCTCGTTTTATTCCCTACCTTTGCTGCCATACTTCCACTTGCATCCACCAAAATTGCGTAGTGAGCTTTTTTTAATGTAGGTTCATTGACGGTTTCATCTGGCCGTTCAATCGAAACGTCCACCGTAGAATCAAACTGAAGGAGGGTTTTCATTTCCTCCTGATAATCCTCTGCAAATAAGTAGATTAGTTCTTCTAAGTATTGTTCCTTTGTTAGGTCATCAGGTAATTGGTCTAGCGTTTCTTTCACTTTCACTTCATCATACTGTTCCCCACTAAAAACCCCTGGCTGTCGTAGCATTTCTTTTTCAAGATCAGATAACTCTCGATCAAGATTTTCCATTTCAACATATAAAGCTTCCTTTGGTGTATACGTTCCTTCTTGTTCACTTTCTTGTTCCACCTGCTTTGGTTCTTCCGCAGCAGATTCTACTGGCTGACTTTCATTCGACGAACATGCTGTTAGCATAACAGTCAATAGAAACAATCCAAGATAAAACCTCTTCATCGAACCCTCTCCTTCCTATTATTAACGGGGTAATTTATCACAATGATTCCATCTTACTGTATTTGCTCCACGTATTTTCCTATATATATGAAAACAGTAAATAAGTTACATGTTAAAAAAGAACCAGAGAGAAAGTTACAGGACTTTAGGAGGATAAAAGCGAGGAATATGCTCGAATTGTAGAAGGAGAATCTGACTCTCCTTTTTTCCGATTCATTATAGAGTAAAACAAGGTTATATTATTCTGAACATTGGAAATAATAAAGATGAAAAAGGATTTGAAGAAAGGGTAAGTCGTGAAAAGAAATCAGCTCACACCTCTACTATATTGAGATAGAATCAATTTCCATGCTATTCATGAATGTGGGACAAGGTGCCTGTCCCCTTGTCCCATAGATGAGAATGAAAAGCTCTTAATGCGAATAAATTGACCGTCGTTCACAGAAAGGACTATAATTTAAATAGAAAATCATTGCTTTCGCTTGACCAATATAAATAACTCTAATATAATAATTTATATTGAATTAGAATTATTATAGAGTAGAACACTCTAGTAGTAATTCAATAATACATATCTTTTAGGAGGAACTAAACTATGTCATTAGTTGGAAAAGAAATTCTACCATTCAAAGCACAAGCATTCAAAAACGGAGATTTCGTTGAAGTAACAGAAGAAAACTTAAAAGGTCAATGGAGTGTTGTTTGCTTCTACCCTGCAGACTTTACATTCGTTTGCCCAACTGAGCTTGAAGATCTACAAAACCAATATGCAACTCTAAAAGATCTTGGCGTTGAAGTATATTCAGTTTCTACAGATACTCACTTTGTTCATAAAGCATGGCATGATTCTTCAGAAGCGATTGGTAAAATCACTTACACAATGATCGGTGACCCTGCTCACGTGATTTCTCGTAACTTCGATGTTCTAATTGAAGAAGATGGTGTTGCTGACCGTGGTACTTTCATCATCGACCCAGACGGTGTTGTACAAGCTGTTGAAATCAACGCTGGCGGAATTGGCCGTGACGCAAGCACACTTGTAAACAAAATCAAAGCAGCACAATATGTACGTAACAACCCAGGTGAAGTTTGCCCAGCGAAATGGGAAGAAGGTTCTGAAACACTTAAGCCAAGCCTTGACCTTGTAGGAAAGATTTAAGGAGAGCGATAAAAATGGCACTTGACGCAGAAATTAAATCCCAATTAAACCAGTATCTACAACTTTTAGAAAAAGATATTCTGCTTAAAGTCAGTGCAGGTTCAGATGACGTTTCAAAGGAGATGCTAGCTCTTGTAGAAGAGCTAGCATCTATGTCATCTAAAATCACTGTAGAAAAAGCAGAACTAAAACGTACTCCAAGCTTCAGCATTAATCGTGTCGGCGAAGAAACTGGAGTTACTTTCGCTGGTGTTCCTCTAGGACATGAATTTACTTCATTAGTTTTAGCCCTACTTCAAGTGAGTGGTCGTGCTCCAAAAGTTGATCAAAGTGTGATTGACCAGATTAAAAACATTAAAGGTGAATTCAACTTTGAAACGTATGTGAGTCTTACATGCCACAACTGTCCTGACGTTGTCCAAGCATTGAACATCATGAGTGTGCTTAACCCTGGTATTACGCATACGATGATCGATGGCGCAGCGTTTAAAGAAGAAGTTGAAGCGAAAGACGTATTGGCTGTTCCAGCTGTTTACTTAAATGGTGAATTCTTTAATGGTGGTCGCATTACCCTTCAAGAAATCCTTGCGAAACTTGGTGAAGGTCCAAGTGCAGAAGATTTCTCTGATAAAGGTCCATTCGATGTTCTTGTTGTTGGCGGTGGTCCAGCTGGAGCAAGTGCAGCGATTTACGCGGCACGTAAAGGAATTAAAACAGGAATTGTTGCTGAACGCTTTGGTGGTCAAATCCTTGATACCCTTAGCATCGAAAACTTTATTTCTGTAAAAGCAACGGAAGGTCCTAAGCTTGCGATGGCTCTTGAAGAGCATGTAAAAGAATATGACATTGATGTCATGGACTTAGTACGTGCAAAGGGCTTAGAAAAGAAAGAACTTTTCGAGCTTGAACTTGAAAACGGTGCTGTTCTAAAGAGTAAATCTGTGATCATTTCAACAGGTGCTCGCTGGCGCAATGTGAACGTTCCTGGTGAACAAGAACTGAAAAACAAAGGTGTTGCCTATTGCCCACATTGTGACGGTCCATTGTTTGCAGGAAAAGACGTTGCTGTCATTGGTGGCGGAAACTCTGGTATTGAAGCAGCGATTGACTTGGCTGGGATTGTGAAACACGTAACAGTTCTTGAGTTTGCTCCTGAATTAAAAGCAGACCAAGTTCTTCAAGAACGTCTTCATAGCCTACCAAACGTAACAGTTGTGACAAACGCAGCGACTCAAGAAATTACAGGTACAGATAATGTAACTGGGATTACGTATCAAGATCGTGAAACAGGCGAAGATCATCATGTTGAACTTCAAGGGGTATTTGTCCAAATCGGTCTTGTTCCAAACACAGAATGGTTAGAAGGAACACTTGAGCGTAACCGCATTGGTGAAATCATCACGGAGAAAAACGGAGCTACTACTATTCCTGGAGTATTTGCTGCAGGAGATTGTACAGATAGCGCATATAACCAAATCATCATTTCTATGGGATCAGGTGCAACCGCAGCATTAGGTGCATTTGACTATCTCATCAGAAACTAAGGAAATAAAACATAGGGACAGATCCCCTGTCTCAGTAAAAAAGTCGCTAGATTATCTGATTGATAATCATCTAGCGACTTTTTTTCATAGGCCCATTTCAACACTGTTTCGACATTTAGCATCATCAAACAGTTTCAGGGGGGATACGATTATGTTCTTTCCCCTCCCCCCTGCTACCTATAGTCTTATTTTCTCTTTAAGATAATGATAAACGCCATCTTCATCACAAGTAAACTGTGTTACGTCATCAACCACTTCTTTAACCTCATCGGACGCATTCTTCATCGCAACGGAATAGCTTACGAACTCTAACATTGGTAAATCATTGTCACTATCTCCAATGGCAAGGGTTTCTTCTGCCGATAACTCAAAATGGTTTAACATCTGTTGAATGCCTGTTGCTTTATTCACGTTTGCGACCATCACTTCGACATTATGGTCAGAAGAGATTGAGGTGCTAAACGGGATTTCATGTTTTAAAACGTCAAGTTCATGCTTCCATTGATTGATATGCTCTTTTGTTCTGGCAAAAAAATAAAACTTTGAAAACCTAGTTCCTTCGACCTCTTCCTTCCAGTCAATTTCATCTTTAATCGCTTGTTTTCGTGATAGCCATTCGTTGATTCCAACTGTTTCAGGCTTTGGGTCTCGAATTTCATTTTCCACATAAGGTTGATCTTGCTTTAAGGTAACACGGTTTGTTCCGTATGGGAAAAGCTCATAGTAAACCTTGTTTTCTCTTGCTTTTTCAATGATAATCTCTACCAGTTTACGCGAGAGCGAATGTTGAAAGACGGCCTCCCGTCCGACATACCCCGCCATTCCATTTGATGTTATGTATCCATCTACCTTAAACCCTTCTGGTACGACTCCCTCTATTTCATCAAACGCACGACCGGTTGCAAGAAAGACGAAGATTCCCTGTTCTCTGAGTTCATCTATCACTTGTTTTGTATGTATACTAACCAGATTTTGATGAGTTAAAATTGTCCCATCCATATCTAAAAAGATTGCTTTTGGTTTAAAATGCACTTCTTATCCTCCTATTTCAAAAATGAGTTCTTGGGCAAGTATACACGTTCCCATATCCATGCTCAATGATTTAACTTGTTTCAAGAAAATTCAAGACTGTTTGTCCCCTATTTACTATAACCTTGTTGGAAACTAACAAGTCTTCTAAATCTCTATTGAGCTCAACACAATTTGGTGTATAATGAAAACTGATTTGGAGGTGATAAATAATGGTAAGAATGCAAAACCATTCGCCATTATTCGTGTCTACTCATGCAAAGCCTGGTATTGGAAAGGCGATTCTTTGCATGGGGTATAATGGGTAAAACAATCGCCAATCGATTATCACATTTCTGATAAAAAGGCTTTGCACCTTATTTTCAACGTATATTTTTTATAAAATAAGGAGCTGGAAGAAATGAAAACCCAAAAAGATGCAGGAATAAAGATAGAAGCCTTCATGAGAAATGATCAATTTAACTTCATTAAAGCCCAAGTAACTAACCTAGTACTTGCTCATGGAACGAGTAAAGACAAAGATATTCTTGAGGCGCTAAAGTCAAGTTCTCATGTTAAAATAGAAGCCCTGTTTCCTGATTTAACTGCAAATCAGCAGACAATCCTAAATACACTATTGGATATCAAAGAAGACGTCCAGGCAAGACACTTCCTAGAAGAACTAAGAACCTATGTTATTCCGTTCAAAAAAGTGACGGAAAAAACAGCCACCAAGCTCTTTCCTAAAATCAAGAAATTAAAGGTTACACACCTAGAAGAACTTGATTTCAAGGAAATTTCCTATTTGGGTTGGTACGATATCCGTTTAGATCGGAAATTCCTCATTTTTGAAAACAATCATCAGTTAATAGGAGTACATGGAACATTCAGGGAAAGCAAAAAAGGTATCTGTTCCATCTGTAGCAAAGTGGAAGAAGTTGGACTTTTCATGGCAAAAGTGAAAAGCGGACGAGAGACCTATACAAGTAGAGGAAATTATATTTGCAAAGACAGCCAAAAGTGCAATCAAAATATCACTACATTAGCTAAGTTACATGACTTTGTTGACTTGGTAAAAGCGCAATAACCTTACCCAACTGAGGGACTTTTCCTTCAGTTGGGTTTTTTCAATGCGCTATTCTCATAGATAAGACATAGGTTCCTTGCCTCATAAAGAAAGTCGCTACATTATCTGATGGATAATCTAGCGACTTTTTTTATTATGAGTGACTGGCATGTAGCCATTATGGATTATGAGTACAAAAAAGAGCAAATCCTCCCGAACAAAAACCAAAGGACATCCCCTATTTGCCACTTATCCATGAGAGTGTAGACTTACCCCTCAAGAACATTCTTCAAAGATTTATAGGCAAAATTCGTTTCTTCATAAATAGGTTCCACTGTTTTCACGTCAACCTCTTTATCAAAGTCAGTCTGTACCCCCGTAAAGAGCTCCCGAAACAATTCTACTTTGTGTTGGAAATGTTGGACCTCTGTTAATTGCTCATTCTCGGCATCAATATACAGATACACATTAAACGAATGTTCGTTTGCCACAAATCGTTCGTATAATTTAGAACGTTCTCTCCCCTTTTTATGCGCACTCCGCTTCAAATCCTTCATACTCGCAAGAACATTTTGTCCTTGTTCAATAATCATTTCTACAACTTTATCTCTTGAATCCATCTAACTACGACCTTTCCACAACTACTAGTATTAAATGAGTAGAAATTTTCACTCCAATTATATGATACCATGACAAACGTTGTTTAGGTCTCCATATGACTATTGATATAAAATTGATTGAGCAACTGGAGAAATAAAAGGAGAACGTGTAACAGGGTTTACTTACCTATGTTTAAAGCAGTCATTGTGACTAATTCTAACGGGGTTTGTTACTAGTCGTATCCATGTTATAAATTCATTGCCACTTTGTCCACCACGCTTTTTCTTTCGCTCGAATATCCTACACTAGCACTGTATTTTTTGGAAAGGAGCGAGTGCATTGGCAACCGTTATGCATTTGAATTTAAGAGTCGACCCCACTCAATACATTCCCCAAATCCGACAGGTCCCTATGTATGACTACATCCATTTAGTTCGTCAACCAAAGTATATGATTGACCTCGCATTGCTAAATGAGAAGGTTCATTATCTCAATGAAATTTTCCAGCCTGCTGAATTTGTGAAAAAAAACAACGTTTCTCTTTTACATGCCCACCATGGGCAATTAGGTATTCTGTTACTCCCTTTTAAAGAAAAGACCAACCTTCCGTTAGTGACCAGTATTCGTGGCAGAGATGCGACCCTAGCGAATCAACCTGTTGGATATTTAGAAAATATGAAAATGCTCTTTGACCAAGGCGAGGAATTTTATCCAGTCTGTCAGTATTTAGCTGATCGGATTCTAGCTTGGGGCTGTCCACCGGAGAAAATCAAAGTTCTTTATGGAGGCGTTGACCTAGATCAGTATCCTTACAGCAAACCAGTATCGTCAGGTAGCCATCATATTCTTTCAGTCGGTAGATTAGTAGAAAAAAAGGGCCACCATCTTTTAATGAAGGCATTTCAAAAAATTAAAATGAAATTTCCAGACGCAACTTTGACCATTATTGGCCGTGGAGAACTTCAACATGAACTTACTTCATTGGCGACTCAACTAAATTTAGGAGGGTCCTTCCAACTGTTGCAACACTTACCTAAAGAACAGGTACGAGAGTATATGAAAAAGGCTGATGTCTTTTGTGCGGCTAGTTTAGAAGCGACGAATGGAGATGTAGAAGGAATTCCTAATACTTTAAAAGAAGCGATGGCTCTTGGCGTTCCTGTCCTCTCGACCACACATGCCGGTATCCCTGAATTGATTACTCATCAAAAAGAAGGGATTTTGGTTCGAGAAAATGATGTAGACGAACTTGTGGAGGGACTTGAATTTATGCTTACCCGCCAGGATCTTTGGGAATCGTTCACCCTTGCTGCAAGGAGAAAAGTCGAACAGTCTTTTGATTTGAAGAAACAACTGCTGGTACAAGCAAACTATTATAATGATCTGTTAGGAGGTAGAAATCATGGAAGATTTTAAAACCATTACTGTCACAAAAGGCATCAAAACTCTAGCCATCGATAACCCTACTTCTTATCCGTTAATTGGCATGGGCTCACAAGGAGCTGTATTTAAACTTTCAGACGAAAAGTGTGTCAAAATCTATACGGACCCTATTCAAGCAAAAATGGAAGCAGAAGCCCTTCGCGCTGGACAACACCTACCCTTTTTACCGAAATTATTTGAAACTGGCCATAACTATATTGTGATGGAATATTTTGATGCTCCAACACTAAAGGAGTACCTTCGAAATTGCACCTATATCCCAGAATCAATTACCCGAAAACTTTTAAGTATGCTTAGGGACATGCAAAAGGCAAAATTCACAATGATTGATGCTCCACTTAGACATATTTTTGTGCTTGAAAATGAGGAACTGAAAGTCGTTGACCACGTAAATGCGTTCAAAAGAATCCATCCAGTCCCGCTAAAGTTGCTCAGGGACTTAAATATTATCCTATTAAAAGACTCTTTTTTATCTCGAGTAAAACAATTAGAGCCAGATACGTATAAACGATGGGATCGCTATTTTACTGAAAACCGTTTTGATTATAAAAATATTCCTGTTACCTCCGGCGGGTCAGGAAAAGGCGTGAAGGTTGAGAGCTCTGTTACGCAACCACTTATCGGCAAAGGACATCAAGGAGCAGTTTACCGAATTGCTGAAGATCAATGTGTAAAAATCTATGGGAAACCCGAACATTGTAAACAAGAAAAAGATGTGCTCTTATCCAATCAACATTTGTCTTTTATCCCAAAGGTCCATGAAACTGGCGCTAACTATGTACGAATGGAATATTTACTTGGCCCCAACTTAAATCAGTATTTAAAAAAACAATCTCACCTTTCAGAGGAAATTACTCGGCGCCTGTTAGATATTTTGCTAGAGATGAAAAATGCTGGTTTTAAACAAATTGATGCCCCTCTTCGACATATATTTGTAACCAACCAAGGGTTTAAACTAGTCGACCATGTGTATTCGTACGCTCGCGAACAAGATCGACCAATCGAATTATTTCAAAACCTTCACGAACGAGGCTTTCTAAACTCTTTTCTTGACCAAGTGAAGAAACTGGACCCAAACACCCATGCTCACTGGACAAAAACACATATTCCACTACAAAATGAGGACGAAGTAATTACGCTAGAATTTAGCAATCAACAACCACCAAAGCGAGCGAAAAAAAGAAAAAAAGTGAGAACAAATAAAAAATGAGCATTTTAGTGACAGGAGCTGCTGGGTTTATCGGCTTCCACCTTGCAAAAGAGCTACTAGCCAGAGGGGATCATGTGATTGGTGTAGATAATCTGAATGACTATTATGATCGCCAATTAAAAAGAGACAGGTTAACAATTCTTGAAAAGGAGCCAAATTTTCAATTTTATCCTGTCGACATTGACAACCAACCTGCTTTTCACTCAATATTTGAAAATCATTCCATCATGATTGTGCTCAACCTTGCCGCTCAAGCCGGCGTTCGATATAGCATGAAGAACCCCTATTCCTATGTTTCTTCCAATCTCGTGGGGTTTACCAATGTGTTAGAGGCTTGCAGAATCTATAAAGTCAAACACTTGATCTATGCCTCATCGAGTTCAGTGTATGGAGCCAATACGAAAATACCATTCTCAACGAAGGACTCGGTTGATCATCCAGTTAGTTTGTATGCTGCCACTAAGAAGGCGAATGAATTAATGGCCCATTCATATAGCCATCTATACGGGATCCCAACAACTGGTCTGCGTTTCTTTACCGTGTATGGACCTTGGGGAAGGCCCGATATGGCCTATTACACTTTTACAAAATCTATCATGGAAGGAAATCCAGTGACAGTATTTAATTATGGGGAGATGAGCAGGGATTTTACTTTTATTGATGATATTGTAGAAGGCGTCCTGCACTTGCTTCATTCCCCGCCGAAACGCAACACTCATTATGACCGAGAACATCCTGAACCTAGTTCAAGTGATGCGCCTTACAAAATTTATAATATCGGAAACCATCAGCCAGTAAAGCTCCTTGATTTTATTCAGATTTTAGAAGAACTCATTGGGAAAAAAGCGCAACTTGAATTGTTGCCGATGCCACCTGGCGACGTCAAGGAGACTTATGCAGACATGACCGACTTACAGAAGGATTTTGGATTCTCCCCGAGAACATCCCTAAAGGATGGGTTACGTCATTTTGTAAATTGGTACAAACAGTATCATCATAAAATAGAATGACAGCGTAGATGTTTTTTCGTGTACTTGATAACCGGCCACAATTATTCCTTGGGTAAATCTATTTTACTACCTTGATTATGATGTAGATTGTAATGAATTCCCCACGAAGGAGTATAGAAGTCGTCCGCTCTATAGAAAGGATGGTTGGTAAAAATGAATTTTAACCTTGAAGAAAGCATTGAAATCCTCGAACGGACACCCCAAACATTAGAGCAGCTGTTAACTGGTTTATCTGATGGGTGGTTGCAATCCAATGAAGGCGAAGGAACCTGGAATGCGTTTGAAGTGGTGAATCATCTGATCGAATGTGAAAAAACCAACTGGATGCCGAGACTGGAGACAATGCTTCAGGAGAGGAAAAACCAACACTTGCCTCCTTTTGATCGCTTTGCACATTTACGCTTATCAACTGAAGTCTCCATCGAAGAAAAATTGAAGGAATTTAAAACGCTAAGAACTGAAAATATCACGAAACTAAGAAAACTTATTGACCCCGAGCTACATCTCGAACAGACCGGTTTCCATCCAGCCTTTGGTGTAGTAAGGGTGCGAGAATTGCTTTCCACATGGACTGTTCATGATTTCACCCATATCGCTCAAATTGTGCGGGTTATGGCGAAAAGGTATCGCACAGATGTTGGGCCATGGAAGGAATATTTGAGCATATTTAAATAAGCTGGGAAGGGAGCATTGGAAGGCCAGTTGCTCCCTTGTTACTTTGTATGGATCTTGTGATACAGTTTGGTACCAATGATAGGTTTATTGTGAAAAGGATTTCTCCCTTATCATTTTTCGTCCCTCTATGAAACTCCTTGAGCTCTATCAAGGGGGTATTTGGTCATGATCGGTACGACTGATTAGCTGCTTGTTGCTCTTTTAGATTGTCACGATAAAGTCAGAAAGTCTATTTTTATATGCTAATAGAAAAAATACTAGTTTCCCCCATTTTCAATCCCCTACCTCACTGATTTAAAGCGATAAATCCCTTTATCAATGGATTATTCCTTTTTAGTGAGAAATTAATAACTTTGTAATATTTTTACAAGCCTCTCTATATGATAGAGATGGAAACAGTGATTTCCACTTATAACCATTCTAGGGGGGATTGGATTGAAAAAGAAGTTGGGTAGCACTCTTATACTCATACTCAGTACTTTTTTTGTGTTGTCTGGCTGTTTTGGTGGCGGCACGACGAAGGAGCCTGCATCAAATGATTCAGGAAAACCGAGCGACGAAACAGAGGAAACAGCTCCGAAAGTTTTACGACTCAATAATAGTTCGGAACCTGGTTCCCTGCACCCTGGAACCGCGCAAGGAACGCATGACTCATGGATATTAGAGCATGCCTTTGAGGGGCTAACCAAGAAAACGCCAGAAGGTGAAATTATTCAGGGGATGGCTGAAGAATGGGAAACAAGTGAAGACGGCCTTACCTGGACGTTCCATTTACGCGATGGTATTCATTGGTCAAACGGCGACCCGGTGACCGCAACTGATTTTGAATATGCGTGGAAATATGCCTTGAATCCAGAGTCAGCGTCGACTTATGCCTACCAGCTCTATTATCTAGAAGGCGGTCAAGAATTTAATGAAGGCAAAGCTGGCGAAGATGGAGTTGGCGTAACCGCAACAGATGAGAAAACATTAGAAGTGAAACTTGCCCAACCAACACCATACTTCCTGGATCTTACTTCTTTTTATACCTATTATCCTATTAATCAAAAGGTCCAAGAAGATAACCCAGAATGGTATCAAGAAGCAGATACGTATGTATCCAATGGTGCGTTTAAATTGACAGAATGGAAGCACAAAGAAAGCATTAAGCTTGCGAAAAATGAACATTATTATGAGCAAGATAAAATCAACTTGGATGAAGTCCATTTTGTTATCATTGATGATGAAAATACCGCATGGCAGATGTATCAAGCCGGCGAACTAGATTTAGTTTATCCACTTCCACAAGACGTTCAAGGTCAATTGATGGCCAATAATGACCCTGAGTTTGTCGCAGGACCAGATCTATCCGTTTACTATTACAATATCAACAACAACGTCAAACCTTTTAATAATCCAAAGGTTCGTAAAGCACTATCAATGGCGATTGAAAGACAAACCATTGTTGACCATGTGGCACAAGGTGGGCAACCTCCTGCCTATTCCGTCGTCCCACCTGGAATTCCAGATGTGAACGGTGATTACCAAGAAAATACGGGCAAGTTGTTCGAGGAAAACCTAGATGAAGCGAAAAAGCTCCTTGAAGAAGGCTTAGCGGAAGAAGGCATGGATCAGATTCCGAACTTCACGTTGACGTATAACACCTCCGAAGGTCATAAAGCGATTGCCGAAGCCGTTCAAGAAATGTGGCGGAAAAACCTTGGCATTGAAATGACACTTGAAAACGTAGAGTTCCAAGTAAAACTTGACCGTGAAAAAGCAGGTGATTATACAATTTCACGTGCTGGTTGGGTTGGCGACTATGTTGATCCAATGACCTTTATGGATCTTTGGGTAACAGATGGTCCATATAATGATGCCGATTGGAGCAATGCTGAATACGACAAATTGGTTCAGACAGCCAAAACCACGATGGACCAAGAAGTTCGCATGAAGGCGATGCATGATGCCGAGAAAATTCTCATGGATGAAATGCCAATCCTCCCGATTTATTTCTATACGAAACCATTTACCGTTAAACCAAATGTAACAGGAATCTATACACCAATTAACCGTTATCCTCAGTTCATCTATGCAGATATCGAATAAACGCTCATCTGAATCGGCGGTATGCTCTTTGAGCATACCCCGATTTTCTACTGATATCTTCATAGAAATGGAGGGAGAACGGTGCTCAAATATTCATTGAAAAGAATATGCCTAGCCTTGGTTACGCTTTGGGTGATCATCACGTTAACGTTTCTCTTGATGCACAGCATCCCCGGAAACCCTTTTGCCCAAGAAGGAAGCATGCCAAAGGCTGTCTATGACAATCTCCAAAGCTATTATAATCTTGATAAACCATTGCTCACACAGTATGGACTGTATTTGCAATCCTTACTTCAACTAGATTTTGGACCATCACTAAAGTCCTCTTCCATCTCAGTCAATGATTATATTAAAAATGGATTTCCGATTTCCTTGCATTTAGGAGCGCAAGCGATGGTAATTGCGATTACGTTTGGGTTGATATTCGGTGTGATTGCTTCACTAAACCGAAACAAATGGCCAGACTATGTTGCCATGGTCCTTGCGATTATCGGAATTTCGGTGCCGAACTTTATTTTAGCTACCATTCTAATTAACTATCTAGCCGTCGAGTGGCACCTGTTTCCGGTTGCGACTTGGAAGTCGTGGTCTCATACTGTATTGCCATCGATTGCGCTTGCGATGATGCCAATGGCTTACATTGCGCGACTCATGCGCTCGAGCATGCTTGAAGTGTTAAGCCAAGATTATATTTTAACAGCAAAATCAAAAGGGTTATCCAGATATTCGGTCATTTTTAAACACGCAATTCGAAATGCGATGCTTCCAATTGTAACGGTGTTAGGAATCTTAATTGCGAACCTTGTAACTGGAAGCTTCATTATCGAGAGTATTTTTGGAATCCCGGGGATGGGTGAAATGTTTGTAAAAGGAATCTTTAATCGTGACTATCCAGTGATTCTTGGTTCCACGATTTTTTACAGTGCCATCCTTATCTTTTTAATCTTAATCGTTGATCTTGCTTATACATGGATTGACCCAAGAATCAAGGTTCCGGGAGGCCGAAAATGAACAAGAAGCCAAAGCTGACAAAGGACATGTTTCTGCCTGTTGACAATGATTTTAAAGAAGCTGAAAAAATTGCCCGGCCTAGTCTCTCCTATTGGGCAGATGTTTGGATTCGGTTAAGAGAAAACAGGTTAGCGATGATCGGACTCATTACGATTATCGTGTTAATCATCATGGCCATCATTGGTCCCTACTTAAACAGCTACACCTTTTACGAACAAGATTTTACAAAAAAGAATTTACGCCCGAATGCGGAGCATTGGTTTGGGACGGACTCCTCCGGTCGCGATCTTTTTACCAGGGCTTGGTACGGAGCTAGAATCTCCTTATTTATTGGGTTTATGGCGGCCTTTATTGATTTTGTGATTGGTGTTTTTTACGGTGGGATTTCTGGGATTCGCGGAGGAAAAACCGATAACATCATGATGCGGATTGCCGAGGTTCTTTATGCGATTCCTTTCCTGTTAATGGTGATTTTAATCATGATTGTTCTTGAACGTGGGTTATGGTCGATTATCATTGCGATGTCTATTACAGGCTGGATTCAAATGGCCCGACTTGTGAGAGGTCAAGTATTGCAGCTAAAAGAAAATGAGTTTGTGCAGGCGGCCACTGCCATGGGTGCCTCCACCTCTTGGATCTTGCGAAAGCATATGATTCCAAATACGATGGGTCCCATTTTAGTTAATATTACCTTATCTGTCCCTACCGCGATCTTTGTTGAAGCGACGCTGAGCTTTTTAGGCCTAGGCATCCCTGCCCCACAAGCGAGTTGGGGAACGATGGCCAGCGATGCACTCGGCAGTATTTTAATCGGCAACTTTTATCAATTGATGATTCCAGCTGCGCTGATCTCACTGACGATGTTTGCTTTTAACGTGTTTGGCGATGGGCTCAGAGATGCGCTTGATCCGAAATTAAGAAAATAGATAGGGGTTTTGTAAATATTGTTGTTAAAATCCTAAAGCCGATTTTAACGCAAGGAAAAGCTATTTGGTGCAATATATTTTATTTAGCAAGCTCTTTTCTCTAAATGAACTAGCTTATTTGGCCGTGAGACTAAGTTTACTATCCTTTATTATTATTCAAATACACAAGTACGAGAAAACAGCCTAGTAGAAAGAGGGGTTTGATGGGTCATTTACTAGAAATCAATCATCTACAAGTTTCCTTTAAAACCTATGGCGGCGAGGTTCAAGCGGTGCGAGACGTTTCCTTTCATGTCAAACATGGAGAGACGATTGCGATTGTAGGTGAATCTGGTTGCGGGAAAAGTGTAACAGCGAAAACGATTATGAAGTTACTTCCCCAACAAGCAGAAATAAAACAGGGGGAAATTTTATTAAACGGAGATAACTTAGTAGATAAAAAGGAAAAAGAAATGCTGGGGATTAGAGGCAATGACATTGGCATGATTTTTCAGGATCCGATGACCTCGCTGAATCCTACAAGTAAGGTTGGCTATCAGATTGCCGAAGGATTAATGAAGCATAAAAACATCAATAAAAAGGCAGCCATCGACCAGGCGGTACACATGCTTGAAACGGTCGGCATTCCTCAACCAGATAAAAGAATCAATCAATATCCGCATGAATTTTCAGGCGGAATGAGGCAACGCGTTATGATTGCCATCGCCTTGGCTTGTCAGCCGAAACTATTGATTGCAGATGAACCAACAACGGCACTTGATGTCACCATCCAGGCGCAAATTTTAAAACTGATGAAACAACTACAAGAACAGATGGATACGTCGATTATTCTAATTACCCATGACCTTGGCGTTGTTGCCGAAATGTGTGATCGTGTGGTCGTCATGTATGCCGGACAGGTGGTCGAAAGCGGCTCGGTTCGGGAAATTTTCTCTAGCCCCTCTCACCCCTATACCGAAAGTCTGCTGAAATCCGTCCCGCGGTTAGACATGGATCGGACCAAGAAATTAAAACCTATTATTGGGACACCACCCGATTTACTCGATCCTCCAAAAGGCTGCTCCTTCTTTCCTCGCTGTGAAAAAGCAATGAGAGTCTGCAAGGACCACTCCCCTTCTCTAGATTTTATTAGAGGGGATCAGCACGCTGCCTGTTGGTTGCATCATCCAATGAGAAAAGAAGTCGAAAACGCAAAGTAAAGGAGGGATGACTTTGACAGTATCAGAAAAGAGACCACTTCTGGAAATCAACGATTTAAAAAAATATTTCTTTTTTAAAAAGCAGCCTTTAAAAGCGGTTGATCACCTATCTTTAACTATTTTTGAAGGCGAAACGGTGGGACTCGTTGGAGAGAGCGGTTGCGGAAAATCAACTGCGGGGAAAACCATCATCCGCCTTCTTGACCCAACAGAGGGAGAAGTGTTGTACAACGGAACCAATATTTATGAGTTAAATAAGGCAGGAATGAAAAAACTTCGCAAAGACGTCCAAATTATCTTTCAGGACCCATATGCATCCTTAAATCCGCGGATGACCGTTGAAGACATTATTGCGGAACCACTTGATATCCACGGTGTGTTGAAAGGGAAAAAACGCAGAGAACGCGTCGTGGAATTATTAGAATTAGTTGGGCTAAACCCCGAGCATCTTCACAGGTTCCCACATGAATTCAGCGGCGGACAAATGCAGCGCATCGGGATTGCTAGGGCACTCGCCTTAAACCCAAAATTCATTGTGTGTGATGAGCCTATCTCTGCCTTGGACGTTTCTGTTCAAGCGCAAATCGTGAATCTTTTAAAATCATTGCAAGAAAAATTAGGCTTAACTTACTTATTTATTGCCCATGATCTTTCCATGGTGAAATACATTTCAGACCGAATTTTGGTGATGTACCTTGGCCATATGGTGGAATTAACGGACAGTGACTCTCTTTATCGAGAACCATTGCATCCATATACTCAAGCCTTATTATCGGCTGTTCCCATCCCGGACCCTGACATCAAAACAGACAAAATGGTTCTTGAAGGAGATGTCCCAAGTCCCATCAATCCCCCTTCCGGCTGCGTTTTCCGAACAAGATGCAAACAGGCAATGGACATTTGTCGTGTATCTGCTCCTGAGTGGAAAGAAGTGAGAGATGGGCATTTTACGGCATGTCATCTTTATAATGGATAATTGGTTGGTACGTTGGGAGAGATTGCTCTTCCAACTTTTTTTATTGTCGTTTAGGTCAATCACTCGGGTCCGTGGGCTAATTTCTGTTTTGTAGAAGATTTGCTAACCTTCAAATACTTATAGTCGTGAACGGAAGCGTCATTCGCTCGACTGGTCACAGTTGTTCTTAATTTGAACATAAACTTATGATTGTATGTAAACACTAAATCTACTAGGAACGGTAGGAGGTGAAGAAAGTGACAACCATTTTTGAAGCAGTGAAAGATTTTTTACAAATGAATCTCGATGATGAACCTAAAAATCCCTTACATGTTGGAGAAGTGATGAGTTGTTGGATGTACCTTGCGTTAATGGATGAAGCAACCATCTACATTCAAGTTGGCCTTAACACAACGAATGACGATGAAGTAAGGCAACAGTTAACAGAGAGTTTAAAGCAATGTGAAACACAGGTAAACCGCTTTAAAGAATTAATGAAAAAAGAAGGAATCCATTTCCCACCCACAAGTGAGAATCGGCCAAATTCAGATCCTAATGCCGTACCATTAGGAGTGAAACTAACAGATGAAGAAATTATGAACGGATTAAGTTTGAAAACGGCAACAGCCGTGGTCCATTGTGCAACTGCTGCTAGTGAAGCAATCAGAGCCGACATCGGCGCTCATTTTACACATTGTTTGCTAGAAAAAATGAAATTTGGCGTCTCTTTACGCGAGACAATGAGAAAACGAGGGTGGATCAAAGTCCCTCCCTACTACTATCCCCCTGGCATGCCAAAACAGTAGGAATTGGGATTGATGGTGCCTGTCCTTCTGGGTGCGGTAATGCGTTTGTTAAATGTGGTCAGGCACTATTCCTGTATTCTAGTAAATAAACCTCCTTTGGGCACGTTGAAATTTCCAGCGTACCCTTTTTGACGTTCTCCCCTTATTTCGGGCACGCTAGACTTCCCACCGTTCCCTTTTGGATGATACTCTCCTCACTTTGGGCACGCTGGCTACTCCACCGTTCCTTTTTGATGATCCTCTCCTCTTTTCGGGCACGCTGGATTCTCCACCGTTCCTTTTTGGTTGATTCTCTCCTCTTTTTGGGCACCTGGAATTTCCACCGTTCCCTTTTGCATGATTCTCTCCTCTTTTCGGGCACGCTGGATTCTCCAACGTTCCCTTTTTGATGATTCTCTCCTCTTTTCGGGCACGCTGGATTCTCTAACATAACAATCCTTTTCCAAATCCTCTCCTAATACCGGCACCTGATCCAACATTAATAACTAGCACTATTTAACTAGAAATAAGTAAAAATTCTAAAATTCGACATTTATATAGTTCTTTTGTCGCAAAAAGTTGAAAGAAAATATTACCAAATAAGGGTGAGATATGTAACGATTAGAGTAGATAAAATCTAGTAAAGTTCAAGAATAAAATTCTAGTGAATGGGCTTTATGTAGGAGAATTGTTTTTGGACTTAGGGGAGGATGGGAATGAAGAAAATCTTTATTGGATTGATGCTGCTTGTATCCATCGTGTTCTTTGAGGTACCAGCTCAGGCTGCAGGCAGCGATTTTATTATTATCAATAAGTCGAATAATCAACTGGCTTATTATAGTAATAGTAAACTGGTTAGAACCTTTAAGGTGGGAACCGGTCGACAGCCTTCTTATACGCCGGAGGGCAAGTTTAAAATCGTCAATAAAATTAAGAATCGCCCTTATTATAGCGGGAACATCCCTGGCGGTGACCCAAGGAATCCACTTGGGAACAGATGGCTAGGCATAAATGCTCGAGGAACTTGGGGAACTACTTACGCCATCCATGGCAACAATAATCCTAGTTCGATTGGCGGATATGTTAGTGCCGGCTGTGTGCGGATGTACGATGACGAAGTAGAATGGCTGTATAGCAAGGTGAAGGTGAACACCCCTGTTATTATCACATCTTCAAAGAAATCATTCCAAGCGATTGCAGCAGCCAATGGGTATAAAGTTTCTGGCGGAGATGCGGTTCCTGTAACTACCGCTCCTAAAAGCTCGGTCCTTAAAAAGGGCATGAAAGGGGCAGAAGTTAGGAAGTTACAACAGGATCTCACTAACAAGGGTTACAGCACAAAAGGGATTGATGGAGTCTTCGGTTCTAATACAGAAGCCGCTGTTAAGAAGTTCCAGAAAGCCCATAATATTAAGGCCGATGGTGTTGTTGGAGAGTCTACTAAAAAGGCACTCGCAAAGAAAACCTCTGTTTCTAAGACACCTGCCAAAAAAGAAACATCTAAGAAGACTGTAAAAGATAACCCTACCTTTTCAAGTAAGCCCCTGAAAAAGGGCATGAAAGGGACAGAAGTTAAAAAACTTCAACAAACCCTTACCAACAAGGGATATAGTACAAAAGGAATTGACGGAATCTTCGGTTCAAATACAGAAGCTGCCGTTAAGAAATTCCAGAAAGCTCATAATATTAAGGCGGACGGTGTTGTCGGAGAGTCTACTAAAAAGGCATTAAGTAGCAATACTCCGGCACCTAAATCTACAGCCAAAAAATCCACTACCACCGCGAAAACAGCTACAAAATCGGTTTCTGTGGATACATCCTTTTCAAGCACTCTGCTAAAAAAAGGAATGAAAGGTGCTGATGTAAAGAAACTTCAGCAAATCCTTACAAATAAAGGCTATAGTACAAAAGGAACGGACGGAATCTTCGGATCAAACACAGAAGCAGCCGTCAAAAAGTTCCAAAAAGCCAATAAACTTAAGGCCGACGGGATCGTCGGACCTGCCACTAAAAAAGCACTATTGAAATAACAGAAGATAGGCCCAAATGAAGGCAATCGTCATTGCGATGGTTGCTTTTTATGTATCATCCTATCAAACAGGAGTTTTGTCTCCGTCCCTGCCCCTTCCTACTTTATTAATCAATTGGTACTCATTCCTCATACTCTAGTTAAATCTTCCTACCATTTTGAAAAAAATACTTATTCCTATTCCTACACATTTCCCCTATAATCTTATTGTTATATATATTTTGAAAATAGAATATAGCTACAGGGGGAAATTGGGTGCTTGAGGAAAGTTTGAAAAATAGGTTGGTTTATCGTAAGGAGAATATTTATTTTGCCATAACCTTACTCTTTAGTATTTTGGCATATGTGGTTCTCGTTTTTTCGCTTGTTGGGATCCTCATTATTTTGGGTTTGATGTTGGTTTCTTATTTTTTTCATGCCTTATCTATGGCATCGATTCGTCGAAATGGAGTTCGCATAAGTGAACAGCAATTTCCTTACCTTTATCAGAAAGCGGTAAAGCTTGCCGAGGACATGGAATTAGTGAAAATGCCCGCCATTTATGTCATGGAATCAATGGGAATGTTGAATGCCTTTGCGACCCGCTTTTTTGGTAAAAATATGGTGGTTGTCTATTCCGAAATTTTTGATTTAGTAGAAGAGAACCGTGAAGAGGAAGTACTGTTTGTTTTAGCCCATGAGTTTGCTCATTTGAAACGCCGTCATGTGTTGATTCATCTTCTCCTTCTTCCGGCAATGTTTGTTCCTTTTCTAGGAGAAGCCTATTTACGTGCTTGTGAATATACCTGTGACCGCTATGCGGCTTATTATGTTGGCAACGTCAATACAGCCAAAGAGACTTTGTCAATGCTGGCAATCGGCAAGAAGCTTTCAGGAAAAATGAATAAAGAGGCTTATGTTCAACAATTAAGGGAGGAATCAGGGTTTTTTGCTTGGATGAGTGAAAAGCTTTCAAGTCACCCCGATTTACCGAAGCGAATCAATGCATTGGAGCATTGGGTGAATCCAGAGCTTTATCCGCTTGTTCGTGAAAAGAAAACAGGGATCATTGTGTTAGGATCGATTGCTTCTATTGTAATAGCCGCTTCCCTTACAGGTGCTATGGTCCTCCTTGTACAAGGATCCAAAGCTCTCACCTCTTTTTTAGAAGATCCATATTTATACGAAGACAGCTATTCTTATGAGGATGACGAGTATATATATGAAGAGGATTTGGTGGACTCCCCTCCTGTTATTCAAGCTGTGATGGAAGAAGACAAGAAAAAGCTTGAACAACTTGTTGCTGAAGGAGCAGATATTGATGAAAAAGATGCAGAAGGCTATACAGCCCTTCAATATGCGGTAAGTTGGGGAGATATCGAGACTGCAAAGTGGTTAATTGAAAATGGTTCGAATGTCAATTCCACCGACAATTGGGGCTCCACTCCTTTAATGAATGCCGTTTATAACGTAGCAGACGTTGAACTTGTCGAACTATTGCTAACAAACGGAGCGGATAAAACGCTAGAAGACTCTGAAGGGAAAACAGCTTACGATTATGCTGTTGAAATCAGAGACCCCGAGCTTAGAGATTTATTAAAATAGGAAAAACACAGAGGGGCATTTTTTGCCCCTTTTTATTTTAATGGTAGATAAATGGGAGGTTTAATTATGGAAATCAAAAAAGATGATTTATCTGGAATAGAAGTGGCCGAATTAATAAAAGAACATCTTCATGGGATGACTTTGAGTTCTCCTCCTGAGAGCATACATGCCCTAAATGTAGAAGAATTAAGGCAACCAAACATCACCTTTTGGACTGCTTGGGAAGGCACTGAATTAGCTGGCATGGGCGCACTAAAAGAACTTGATCCCGCTCATGGAGAGATTAAATCGATGAGAACTTCCTCCTCCTACCTGAGAAAAGGCGTTGCTAGAACAATGCTTCAGTACATTCTTGAAGAAGCAAAAGCGCGAGGCTATAGACGGCTCAGTTTGGAGACTGGCTCGATGGCTTCTTTTGAACCAGCAAGAAAACTATATGAAACATTCAGCTTTACCTATTGTTTGCCTTTTGCAGATTACGTGAAAGATTCAAACAGCGTTTTTATGACAAAGGAGCTATAGGATTAGGAATGCAAAAAACGCCTCGTTCATAAATAAACGAGGCGTTTTTCGTATTAAGTGTGTCCCCTCCCCCTTATTCGATAATAAACCCTCAAAACCGTAAGAATGAATCCAATGATAAAAGCCGTCACCAATAAGATCATTGCAGATGGGAAAAGACCGAACGCATCCAGCATGGTTGAACTATTAGTTTGGAAATTAGCTCCTCTTTTCGCTATTTTTATATCTTTACTCTAGTAAAACTTATTTTTCGTTTCAACCGTTGATTTGCGGAGCCTCTCCCCTAGCCCAATAGAGGAATTTAAGAAAAAGCAAAGAATTAATGTAGGAATACAAGCAAAAAAAATAGAGGTGTAAAAATGTTTAAGAATGAGATGACTGAACGATTGATGATACAGTATCCGATAATTCAAGCACCAATGGCAGGTGGGATAACCACTTCAAAGTTGGTCGCGGAGGTTTCGAATAGTGGAGCTTTAGGCATGATTGGTGCAGGGTATATGACGCCAATGCAAATGCGGAAACAAATTAGCGAAATGAAAGAGTTAACATCCAACTCGTTCGGAATCAATTTGTTTGTTCCAGCACCATTTGATGTAAAAGAAAAGGAGATTGAACGTGCCAACCAGCTCTTAGAGCCTATACGAGAGGAATTGCATATTCAAGAAGAACCCGTAAAAATCCCTGACTATAATGAAGTACAAGCAACCTTCCACGAACAGCTAAAAGTAGTGATCGACGAACAGGTTCCTATTTGTTCTTTTACCTTTGGGATTCCTTCTAAAGAGATTATTGAGACTTTAAAACAACATGACGTCATTTTGCTTGGCACAGCAACAACCGTTCAAGAAGCGATTGAAGTTGAGAAAAGTGGAATGGACCTTGTCGTCGTTCAGGGCAGTGAAGCTGGTGGGCATCGCGGAAACTTTTTAGATGGCCATCAAGAAAGTTTAGTCGGCCTCATGTCCCTCATTCCTCAAGTGGCGGATCAGGTGACAATTCCTGTTGTGTCTGCTGGTGGAATTATGGACGGGAGAGGCTTAACTGCTTCCCTATACTTAGGCGCACAAGGCGTCCAAATGGGTACGGCCTTTCTAACCTGTCTGGAAAGTGGCGCAAATGAGCGACATAAAGAAGAAATTCTGCACGCTAAGGAAGATCAGATTGTTCTCACTCGTTCTTTTTCAGGAAAGTATGCAAGAGGAATTAAAAACAAATTCATTTCAGACATGGAGCCTTTTGAAGACTCATTTCCACCCTTTCCGGTACAAAACACGTTAACACAAAACCTGAGAAGAGCGGCTTCTTCACAACAAAATCGTGATTCTATGTCGCTTTGGTCTGGGCAAAGTCCACGGCTAGCTAAAAAACAAAGCGTGAAAGCGCTGATTCAAAATGTTGTTGCAAAATTAAATAACTTCAATCACTAAAAGCAGATATAAAGACGAATTTTAGGACAGGTATAATCATTCTTGATGAAATAAAAGTGGGACAAATTCTTCTCCTTGTCCCTCTTACATAAGGAATTATCCCCCAAAAAGTGCTCTCACTTTTTGGGGGATATTCCCTTTTTTTCTATGTGCTTGTCAATGATACTGGCCAAAATGAAAAAAAAGATCAATCAGAAATAAGTCATCGGACCTACTCCCATATCCCATTGTACTGAATTATTCAATAAGGTAACATTTGGTAAGGTCATTTATTTTATCCAAAAAATTTAAATAGAATAGGAGGGACTACTATGCGAAGGCTCGTGTTGTATTGGAGAATAATCTTTTTCGTCTTGTTATTTACCCTCTATCTAGCAAATGTTATTGATGAGTTTATTTTGTTCTCAATCATTTCGGGAATAATCGTTTTTGTTGGGGTACCATGGTTATTTCATAAGTTCAGTGACAGATAAATTGAACAATACCTTTTTCCTAAACCTTCATTTAAAATTAACCTTTATATTAATAAAAACTGCTTTCCCCGATACCTTGCTTTGCAGAAGAAAAATAAGGATTTCCGGTAGCCATAGTCCCCCTTCCCACTTTTCCTCGCAAAAATGTGAGACAAGGTACCTGTCCCCTTGTCCCACGAAGAAATGATGGGGATTGAAAGGAGAATAGCCCCCTTATGTCGAAATAAAAAAGAAAAGGGGTGTCGAATGAATAAAATTGAACTATTTAAAAGTCTGCGTAATGCAAGTCGAAGTAATTTATTTTCTACAGAGATTTCGAAAGCGTCAAAAGAGGAAGAAAATAAGATCAATGAATGGCTGGGAGAGTTAGAACGTGAAGGGAAAATCAAGATAAGAGAATGTGTCCAGCGAGAAGGCTCCGTTTTTATACATGGAATCATGAAGTATGCATCCGAATAATTATCGGGTGTCTTTTTTTCGCATCTATATAAACGCTCTCGGGATCTAATATCATCTATTTTTACACATTAAAAGCGAACAGCCATCTCTAGCTGTTCGCTTACTTTCTTTCTTATCCCCAAATCTCTTTTGAGATATCTACGATATATTTCAATTTCGCCCATTGCTCATCTTCCGTTAAGATATTTCCATGGTGAGTGGAAGCGAAGCCGCATTGTGGGCTGATGCATAATTGCTCTAATGGCACGTATTTTGTTGCTTCTTCTACACGCGCTTTGATATTTTCCTTGTCTTCTAGTGTTCCATGTTTTGATGTGAACACACCTAGCACGACTTGTGCGCCTCCATTTGGAATGTATTCTAATGGTCCGAAATCACCAGAACGGTCATCATCGTATTCTAGGAAAAAGCCGTTAACCTTTTCTTTGGCAAATAGAGTTGGCGCAATTTTTGCGTAGCTGCCTTCGAATGCCCATTTTGAACGGTAGTTCCCACGGCAAAGGTGCGTTGTAATCACAAGATCTTCAGGCTTATCTTCTAGAACGCCATTTGCCACACGAAGGGCCAAATCGATTAGTTGTTCACGAGTAGAACCACTATCGTTAAATGGAATTTCTGGTGCATTCAATCCAGCAATATACACATCATCTAATTGTAAATAACGGCAACCAGCATCATAAAACGCTTTGATTGCATCTCTGTAAGTTTGGATGACATCGTTTGCGTATTCTTCAAGATCCGGATAAATTTCTAGATTGCGAATACCCGCATTAAACATTTGGTTTGGACTTGGAATGGTTTGCTTTGCAACCGCACGATCACCAACTATTTCTTTAAAAAGTTTAAAATCTTTAATATGTGGGTGATCTTGGTTAAACGAGATTTTGCCAGTCACACGTACATCATAGCGCTCTGTTTCTTCTCCTTTAAAAGAAAATCCAGATTCTGGAACATATCCTTCTACTCCAGTAAGGTGTTCTAGGAAATCAGTGTGCCAGAAACGACGACGGAATTCGCCATCTGTAACAGCTTGTAGCCCAACTTCGATCTGCTTATCGACGACTTTCGTAATTTCTTCTGTTTCAATACTATAAAGTTCTTCAGCTGTAAGATTTCCTGCTTGGAAGTCCTTTCTTGCTTGATGAATTCTTTCTGGACGCAATAAACTTCCTACATGGTCGGCTTTAAAAGGTGCTTTTACAAGTGTCTTTGTCATTATGAATCTCCTACTTTCTATCCTTTTTATTTGCTCTTACCCTTTTAATAAAAATTAAGAATATTGTTGATTTGGTATAACGTAAGTGTAGCATAGGAAATCATTATAACGTAACACATAAAATCTATTCCTTGTTATAGTCTTAAGCTATAACTATCGTAATTCCTCATCGATGGACTCTTTTAAATATTGGATGTAGATATTGCCTAACTTACTGGTCGTAACATTTTTATGGGTAATATAGCCAACATGAATCCGCTCATCCACCTTTAACGGTACGGCAATAATGTCTTTGCTGTTTAACTTATGGCTGATCACCCCGGTTGAAATCGTATACCCATTTAAACCGATCAATAAGTTAAATAAGGTTGCCCGGTCACTCACCTTGATATTCTTTGGGCGCGTCAATGTGCTCAGAATTTCCTCTGAAAAGTAAAAAGAGTTATACTCCCCCTGCTCGTAGGACAAGTATGGATAAGGATCTAAATCATCTAAGGTGACATAGTCTTGTTTCGCGAGAGGATTGCTTGAGCTAATAAAAATATGTGGTTTCGCTTCAAATAACTCATGAAACTTTAAATTTCCTTCTCTTAGAAACTTGGAAATCACATGTTTATTAAAATCATTCATATATAAGATCCCAATCTCACTACGCAGGTTTTTCACATCATCAATGATTTCATAGGTCCTGGTTTCGCGAAGAGTAAACTCGTATTCCTCACGGTCATACTCTTTTAATAAACGAACAAAAGCACTGACCGCAAACGCGTAATGCTGACCAGATACAGAGAAATTCTGTTGCAGCGACCGGGTTTTGGTGTAACGATTTTCAAGAAGTTCCGCCTGTTCCACGACCTGCCTGGCGTATCCTAAAAATTCCGAGCCTTCTTGGGTAATCACGATTCCCTTATTGGTTCTCAGAAAAATCGTAATCCCGATTTCCTCTTCCAGTTCTTTTAGAGCGTTTGAAAGACTAGGCTGACTAATAAACAAACTTTGTGCAGCTTTATTAATTGACCGGCTTCTTGCTACTTCAATCACATATTTTAATTGTTGTAATGTCATTTTCCATCCCTTTTCTATAAATCTTTTTCTATTCTGAATTATACACTTCTTATTGAGAGTCTTCTATTTCTAACTTCTCCCATGAATTAGTGAAGTTCAGTGCATGATAGATAAACACTCAAAGACATTTTGCTGTGGTGGCAGTCTGTTTTGTCTTTGAGGGAACTTCTCATGGACATTTTGCTGAGGTTAGCAGCATGTTTTGTCTTTGAGGAAGCGCCTCATAGACATTTTGCTGAGGTTGGCAGCATGTTTTGTCCTTGAGGGTGCGGCTCATAGACATTTTGCTGAGGTGGCAGCATGTTTTGTCCTTGAGGGAGGGTCTCATAGACATTTTGCTGAGGTTAGCAGCATGTTTTGTCCTTGAGGGTGCGGCTCATAGACATTTTGCTGAGGTTGGCAGCATGTTTTGTCTTTGAGGGAGCGGCTCATAGACATTTTGCTGAGGGTGGCAGCTGGTTTTGTCTTTGAGGAAGCGGCTCATAGACATTTTGCTGAGGGTGGCAGCTGGTTTTGTCCTTGAACGCGCGGCTCATAGACATTTTGCTGGGGGTGACAGCTAGTTTTGTCCTTGAGCGCGGGGCTCATAGACATTTTAATGATGGTGGCAGTAGGTTTTGTCCTTGAGGAAGCGGCTCATAGACATTTTGCTGGGGGTGGCAGCTGGTTTTGTCCTTGAGAGCGAGTCTCAAGACCATTTTGGAGAAGAAAGCAAAGGAAGCAGGTTATCCTCCCCTGCTTCCTTCGTTTGATAATTTCTAGACAAGTAAGTTTATGCCAGATGTATTTCCTCTTCACTCTAAAATAATCACAATCTACGAATCCAACCGTTGTTGTTTCTGCATAGGTAAATAACGAAAACGATAGCCCATAAAATGGTCTAGTTTATACTTCATCTGAATGACATTTACAATCATACTCCATATTTTACCCCATCATAAATCTGTCTGGTTTCGATAGTCAATATCAATCTAATATAGGTTCGATCCTGATAGAGAGGAAATCGCTCAATTTCAGTTTCAAGTTAGAACTTGCCTGGCCTTGACCATGACAATGGATTTAGAGTTCTCTCCCTTTTTTACACCTACATATCGATAATCCTTTTGAAAAGCAGCAAGGCCAGCTAGCACGGTGAAGCCTAGTCGATCTTGTTACAGCTCTAGGCTCACTTAACTCTCTTTTTTTCTAAAAAGAGGAACCAATAATGTAAATCCGATCATCAGATAAAAGATCACCCAAACATCGTTCATGATTGAGCTTGTGTTTAAGAATATTCCCTCTCCGTTTCCTACTAAACTCAACACATCAAACACAGGTGGAAAAATCCACAACATCCATTTTAGAAATGCTGCAGCTTCAATCATCGATTTGGCTGAAAATGAAACCACTACCACCAAAGCTGCACTTAGCCAACTATACTTTTTACTTGCAAGATTCGTGGTTGAAAACAAAGTTCCGACTACCATTCCAAAGGCAGCGAAAACAACGTGGACATACACTCCAATGAAAAACAATTCAAAGCTCATCGTGCCTTTAAAGCTAGAGGTGACAATCGGATAAAAGATGGAAAACAACAATAAAGGAGTCATCGTTATTATGAGGGTGAGCCACTTCCCAAGCAAATATCTTCTTTTATTCCCAAGATGCGAAAATAGAATATGCTTTTCACTTTCCTCTTCTAAGTGAAAGAGCGCCATTGTCATCCATACCATAATTGGGTACAACACCATGGCCGTGCCCCCGTAGCTACTAAGAATGGGGACATTTTTATAAGCATAGGAAATGAACACCCATGCGAAATAAAGAGTGGCTGGTGGAATGAATTTTAACGATAATCCAAAGCTTTTTAATTGGTAAACAACAAATGGTAACACAGAACTACCTCTTCTCTGAAACTTCAATAATGGAACAGCCTTGTTTGAGCAACAAAGTTAACACGCGATCGGATTCATTAGCGGAAACCGTTAGTTCAACGAGACTTTCCCCGTGCCATTTTTTGCTCATGGCTTGGATACCGGAAATGTATTCTCTAGTGGGGACCGTTGCTTTTATGATTCTTACTTTCTCTTGGTTAAGTTTAGTAGAATCATAGACTAATCTGCCACTCTTTATTTGTAAAACCCTCTCTGCAAATGCGTCGATCAGATAGGATTCGTGGGCTGTAAAAATGACCGTTTGGTTCTTTTGAAGGGATTGTAACTGCGTTAACAACTCTGTTTGTGCTTTGTCATCTAACCCCGTCAGTGGCTCGTCCATAAGTAACACATCAGGTTCCTTTAACAATGCCTGGATAATGCCTGCTTTCTGCTTTGTCCCTTTTGAACAATTTTTTAAAGGGGTGTGGAGGAATTCCGTAACATTGAACAGTTTGGCATATTCGCTGATCTCGCTTGTTAACTCTTCTTTAGATTTCCCACTCATTTTTCCTACCAGCATCAAGTACTCTTGAAGTTTAAGTTTTATAGTTTCTGGAAAGTGTTCAGGTACATACCCTTTTTCTAAGTGTGCACGCTTCACTTCGCCTGATGTATTCTCATAGATTCCAGCAATCAGCTTGAGGAGCGTGCTTTTCCCTGAACCATTTTCACCGGTAATTGCTACCCTCTCACCTTGAGAAATGGTCAGAGTAAGATCCTCTAGAATCACACTTCCATTGATTGTTTTACTCGCTTTATTCCCCTCAAATACGCTCATATCAGAACCTCTTTTATTTTCCTTTTTTACATACAGACTCTTTTATAGTAACAAAGAGGCGACACTCTTGGTAGAACTTTCCATTATATTATTTTATAAAAAATATTTGAGTCCAAAAATTCCTTTATTTTCTAGTTAGTTAGTTCCCTAGACGAACAAAGTTTAGTAAAATGAAGGTAGGGAAAAGAAAGCGTTTTCTATAATAGAAGTTTTGCAATCATTTTATTCTGGAGGTTATAAAATGAAACAGACAAATGAGTTAAACCATCGTATCGGGAGCAAGAAAATGAAACTTGTCGATGCATCTGGACATCCTCTTGCAGGCAAGGAAGTAACGTTCAATCAGACGAACCATCAATTCTTATTTGGTTGTGGTGCATTTGATGCAGTTGAGGTTGCAAACAAGAGTGTACCTGCAGACAGACTGGTTTTTTTAGAAGAGAAAATGGATCGATTTTTAGAAGTGTTTAACTTTGGTACTCTCCCTTTCTACTGGGGTCGTTTCGAGCCTGAAAAAGGCAAACCACAGACTAAAGAATTAAAAGCGGCAGCACAATGGTTAAAAGACCGAAACATTGCCGTGAAAGGCCATCCTCTTTGCTGGCACACCGTAACGGCTCCATGGCTACTAGACATGAGCAATGAAGAAATTCTGAAAACACAGTTTGCTAGAATTGAACGTGAAGTTTCTGATTTTAAAGGATTGATCGATATGTGGGATGTGATCAACGAAGTGGTCATCATGCCAATCTTTGATAAATATGACAACGGCATTACTAGAATTTCGAAAGACCTTGGCCGTGTCGGGATGGTCAAAGAAATGTTTGCGAAAACACGCGAAGCAAACCCTGGCGCAACTCTATTATTAAATGACTTTAATACGTCCATTAACTATGAAATTCTAATTGACGGCTGTTTGAATGCAGGTGTTTCAATTGACGCGATTGGCATTCAGTCCCATCAACATCAAGGCTATTGGGGACGAGAGAAATTAGAAGAAGTGTTAGAGCGCTTCTCACAATTTGGTCTCCCGATTCATTTTACAGAAAACACCTTGACGTCTGGTCATCTGATGCCAGCTGATATTGAAGATCTAAATGACTATCAGTTAGCTGAATGGCCATCGACTCCTGAATTCGAAGAACGCCAGGCGAAGGAAGTCGAAGAAATGTATTCGATTCTGTTTAAACATCCTTTGGTTGAAGCCATTACGAGCTGGTCCTTCAGTGATGATGGTGCATGGCTAGGTGCACCTGCTGGTTTTATCAGAGCCGATAATAGTCCAAAACCAGCTTACGAAACTTTAAAGAAACTGATTAAAGGTGACTGGAATACCAATGTGAGTGCTAAAACAGACGACAACGGAATGGTTACCTTTGAAGGATTCCTTGGGGAGTATGATCTGGTTTGTGAGGATAAAAAAGGAAGCTTCAAGTTGGAGAAAGAAGCTGAAACTGTTCAGTTGGTGCTTTAATAAAGAGAAAATGATAAAAGCTTCCGGTTTTTACCGGAAGCTTTTTATGTTGTTTGATGCTATTCCACCCGTCCACTAAAGAATGGACGCACTAGGAGTTGGGCACCTTATTCAATTTGCCCTGGGACAAAGTGCCTGTCCCTCTGTCTCATGCCGCTGCGTTTTGTTCTGGAAGTAGGTCACGTTTGCTTTTATGTTGGATCATAAAATAAATTGTTGTTAGAACGGCGAATCCGAGCATGAACGCAAGGAGAATGGCGTTATTTTGCCACATGTAGGCATAATCTCCACTTGATACGACTGCTTTTAAGGCTTGAACGGAATACGTCATTGGTAACAGCGCATTAATTGGTTGTAATGCTCTAGGAATTAACTCAAGTGGGAAAGTTCCAGCACTTGTGGTTAATTGGAAAATCAAAACGAGGATTGCCATGAAACGTCCTGGGTCCCCAAACAATGTAACAAAGAATTGAACCAATGCCATAAAGGTAAAACTAATGATCATCGACGTTAGGATAAAGAGTGGAATGCTTTGTACTTCCAATCCTAATCCTAGCAACAAGATGATATCCGCAATCACCGCTTGAATCGCTCCGATGATCGCAAGGACACCGAATTTGCCGATAAACCAGGCAAAGCCATTTTTAGGTTGAACAGATGGCATTTTCAATTGATACACAATCGAAATCAATAATGCCCCAACAAACAAGCCTAATGATAGGAAGTAAGGAGCAAACCCAGTTCCATAGTTTGGTACTTCATTGATGGCTTCCTTCTCGACCTTTACAGGTTCACCCATCATGTCGTACGTCTTTTCATCGGCTTTTACTGAACCTGCCTGTCCTGCAGCATCAGCTAGTTTATCTTTTAACTCATTCGTTCCATCTTCTACTTGTGACGTTCCGTCTACTAGCTGTTTGGACCCATCCGCAAGCTGATTCGTTCCATCACTGATTTTACTTGAACCGTCTGCTAGTTGGTTCATACCACTGTTCAAGTCATTTGCTCCCGTCGCCAATTTTGTTGCCCCGGCATTGGCGGAAGCTAGTTTTCCATCGAATTGTGCAAAGTTGCTTACATATTCATTTTGTCCTGCTGCTAGTTTCGATGCTCCCTCACTTAACTGACTAGAGCCAGACGCAAGCTGATGAACACCGTCTTGGAGCTTCACTTGATTTTCATTAATCGTTGTAACACCCTGTACTAATTTGTTAAAAGTCGGGTCAACGGCAGCTTTAATTTTTGTTTCGATTGTGCTTGTGGATCCTTCAAACTGTTCACCAACCGCTGTTTTATATTGACTAAAACCTTGATTTAAACCTTGTGAGATCCCAGTCTTCAGCTGTTTTTCCAACTCTGCTTGTGAAGGTGCACTTGCTGCAAGTTGCTGTTGAATTGCTTGAAGCGTAGCTGGGTCAACATTCGCCTTTTGGAGCGCTTCAAACAGTTGGGTCATTTGTGCGGTTTGTTGACTTGAAATTTGCGCAGCAATTCCGGCAGATAACTGGGAACTTAATTCTGTTTCAAGCTGATCCAGCCCAGCACTCATCTGATTTACACTATCCTCCATTTGTCCACCAATGGCTGTAGCTAGTTGCCCTGGTAGCTCTTTTTGAAACTCTTTAAGCCCTGATTGCACTTGGTTCGTTCCAGCAACTAGTTCTGGAAGTTTCGAATCCATTTCACTTATTCCAGCATTCGCCTCGGCAAGCCCTGAAACCAACTGGTCAGATCCAGTTTGCAATTGTTTTGATGCCGCTAACAGCTTGTTGCTGCCTTGTGATAATTGATTTACTCCTGTAGCTAGCTCATCTACCCCATTTGCAACATCGCCTGAACCTGTTTTTACTTTTCCTAATCCTTCATTAAACTCAATCGACTTGGAGGCAAGCGTTTCGAGGTTTTCCGTTAGCGTATTTGCGCCATCATTCAGCTTTGACACACCATCATTCAGTTCTCCTGCTCCATCACTTGCTTGAGCAAAGCCATCTGCCATTTCTGTGACTTTGTCAAAAATCGTCTCCGCATAAGTTGCGGTTACTTCCTTCGAGATGACACTTTTGATCTCGCTAATAGCTGTTTCGCCGATTTGGGCAGATAAGAAATTGTGGCTTTCGTTTGGTACGTATTTTAATGATAATTTCTCTGGCTCTTGATCCAGTAAGGTTGTTGCATTTTCTGAAAAGTTATCTGGAATTTCAATCACCATATAATACTCATTGTTTTCTAAATCCTGATAGCCTTCTTCTTTTGACACAAAATGAAATTGAAAACTATCATTCTCTCTCAAATTATCAACGAGTCGATCCCCTAAAGCCAACTGTTCTCCTTCAAAATCAGCGCCTTGGTCCTGATTAATGACCGCTACCGGTAAATCTTCTAGCTGTGCGTACGGATCCCAAAAGGCCCAAAGAAACATCCCCGCATATAAAATTGGAACGCAAATCACAGCAAGAATGGGAATCAACACTTTGCGGTTGCTAAAAATCTGTTTCCATTCTGATACAAATAATGAGTTCTTCATTTTTTATTCTCCCACCTTTTACTGTTTGACTATTAGAATCAATTGGTCAATTTTTGATGAATAAGTGTTGGCGTCTTTTCGATCGTTTCGAATGAAAAAGTGACTGTTTTAGCCAACTAGTCATTTTTGGTGTGAAAAAAGAGTTGGTTTCTCTTCCATCGTAAGGATGAAAAGTGACCGTTTTAGCCAACTAGTCATTTTAAATGTAAAAAAAAGAGCTAGCACCTTTTCCATCATGAAGGGTTCAAAGTGACCATTTTAGCCAAGTGGTCATTGCTAGGTGAAAAAATGGGATTGTACTAGGTGGACAATCCATTGATTAAATATTGCTGAAACACCTTGAAAATCTCATCCTGATTTAGTGGCTTGTGGGATTTTTCCCAATCAAAAATCAGCGCTACATATAATTTCAACATCACAAACGCTGTTAGTTCAGGATTACACCGTTCAATTTCCCCTTTATCGACCGCTTTTTGCACGATTTCTTTCACATATTGAACAATCATTTCTTCAAGTCGATTCAACACATCGACCACTTCACGTGTACCCATTTCTCTTCCTTCTTGAAGGAGCTTGATGGTTAGTTGATGCTCTTTTTGATACTCCAACAAGGTAAAAAGCACATGGTTGGCGTTCTCATGGAACGTATTCTGCTCATCCATGACTTCTTCAGCAGCGGCCCTCATTTCCCGAATGAGCGAAGAAATGATTTCGTCAAACAACTCTTCTTTATTTTTAAAGAAGGTGTAAATCGTCCCTTTGCCGACATTGGCTACTTTCGCAACTTGATCCATGGTCGTGGCTTTGTATCCAAATAAAGAAAATGATTTATGAGCGGCTTCTACTATCAACTGCCTACGATCAATCGCCAATTTCTTCACCCCTTTTCCCTAAAACTGACCGGATGATAAATTTAGTCATTTAGTACAAAAGGAATCATATCACAGATAAAACGAAAAGACAATATTGGATGCTCTAGAGGATCCTGCCAGTATATTTCGATTCAGGTCGATAGATTGTATTGTTTTGCGATTGTTCGAGAATGTGGGCAGTCCACCCTACGATTCGACTTGCTGTGAAGGTTGGCGTGAAAAGGCTAGGGTCCATGTGGATTGCCTTCATAATCGCTGCTGCATAGAATTCAACATTCGTATAAAGACTTCTACCAGGTTTATACTCTTCTAATAGTTCGACTGCGGTGTTTTCTACATATAGTGCAAGGTCCAGCCATTCATCTTCCCCTACTTGCTTTAGCAAGGTACTTTTCAATGCAACGGCACGCGGGTCATGAGTTTTATACACACGGTGACCGAAACCCATCAATTTCTCCCGATTTTCTAACTTACGTCTAAGAACTTGTTCTGTATTTGCGGTACAGCCAATTTCCTCTAATAAGTGAATCACCTCTGACGGTGCTCCGCCATGGAGTGGCCCCTTCATGGTGCCGATTGCAGAGGTCACAGCAGAGATGAGATCAGACTCGGTCGAAGCCGTGACTCTTGCCGAAAAGGTAGAAGCATTCATGCCATGCTCCATCGTTAAAATCATATAGGTTTCTAACGCATTGGTTTGAGCTTTTGTTGGCAATACCCCATGTAGCATGTAAAGATAATTTTCAACATGCCCCAAATCCTGACGTGGTTCTACAAACGGTGTTCCTTGAAGAGAGTGATTTCGATAGGCAATCATCGTCGGCATCATCGATGTGAGTTTCATACATTGTTGAATGGTTGGTTTCGATGTATAGTGTAAACTGCCTTCCGCAGAGACAACGGTTCGCAGGACACTCATCATATCCATCTCCCTCGGCAGGGAATCAAGAATAGTTTTTAAATAGGATGATAGTGTACGATGGCTTTTTAGTTCCTCATTAAATTTGGTGAGTTCCTTTGCTGTAGGTAGTACGCCAAACCATAATAAATAGGCGACTTCTTCGAATGAATCGTGTTCCGTTAGTTCCTTCACGTCGTACCCTCGATAGATTAATCTCCCTTTCTCTCCGTCAATATGACTAATCTTGGTTTCAGTTGCAACGACCCCTTTTAACCCTGGTTGGATCATATAACTCCTCTCCTTCCATCTTTTGTTATTATCATATACAATTAAGATAATTAAGAACATTAAATGATTTTAAACGAAATCATTCATTATTTTAATTAGGGTGATCTATATGGAGTTTAGTTGGTTAACCACCTTTATTACCGCTGCCGAACTAGGAAACTTTCGTAAATCGGCCGAGCAATTATACATCTCACAGCCTTCTGTTTCGGTTCATATTAAACTACTAGAAAAAGAATTAGGGGTGGAGCTTTTTCTGAGAGAAGGAAAGCGGGTGAAATTGACGGAAGAAGGAAGAAAGTTTCTGCTTCATGCCCGGCGCGTGATAACCGCATATGAAAAGGGGCTAGAAGATTTAAATGCTTATACGCAAGGCTACTCCACCAAATTTTCGATTGCCATCTCCCCACTGATTGCCGATACTATCTTGCCTTATGTATTGAAAACCTACTTAGATCAACATCCAGAAGTAGAAATCGAAGTGAAAATTCTTGAGTCAGATAAAATTGAGGACGCTGTGTGGAAGGAAGAAGTGGATATTGGCTTGTCTTGTTTGCCGAGTCACCATGAACAGCTGGTTTCTGAACTTTTATATAAGGACCGTGTTATCTTTGTTGCCCCTCATGATGGACGAGACGAAGAAACCGCTCCGCCTTATGATGAAGAAGAAATATTAACCTCTTCTTACTTACTCACACATAACCACCCTGCCTACTGGGACTCGCTGAGTACTGTCATCAAAAGAAAGTATCCGAGCGTTCGAATGATGAAGGTGTCACAAGTGCATATCACCAAACGGTTTATTGCCGAGGGGTTAGGCGTCTCGTTTCTTCCTATCTCGACCGTCCGTCGTGAATTGCTGGAAGGGAGGCTCGTCGAAATCCCTTGCCAGCACATTGCCTTGCCTGATGCTTCCACCTACGCGATTATGAAATACGAGCATACGAATCAACAAGAGTTTTTGCGGTATTTATCGACTTTTAGGATATGAGTGGCTGAGGCTGGTCTCCTACCGCAAACTTGGTGCACAGCAATGGTTGTTGTGTTCAAATGTAGGAATTAAAGAGCGAATTACGTATAAACAGCGTTAAAAAAGCCCCGTTTTTAACTAAACGAGGCTTTTTCGCGCTTATTAGAGGGGTATTTTTATCTTAAGGAACGGTTTAAAAGCCTGCTGGGGGGGTTTTTTATTCAGTATCGTCGCTATATTCCCCGTGGGAGAAAATATATTCCCTGTGGCGGGACATTATATTCCCCGTTAGAGACGTTATATTTCCTAAAATGGGAATATATATTCCCAAAGTAAGAATATATACCCCCAACGGTACCAAGTAATCTTACCAAACTTGCTCCTAACCTACTAATTTCCCCTAGCCACAACACCATCGTTTCATCAAAGCGGTCCGCGGGGTGCGAGATCAGCATATCTATTACACTCACTCATTACAAAATCGAAAAAATAAACTAGGAAGAGGTCCTCTCCCCCTAAAGCAGTACCTCAATTTTATGACCTAGCTCCTTAAAGTCTATTTTGGTGTTTACTAGTTTAAAGTATTCAACAACAATGACTGTATCTTGGTTTAATTCAATGCCTTCTGCTGAAAGTGCTTCTTTCCAGGAAAAGATATGGTCCTTGATAAATTGATCCAATGTCGAGTTTTCCGCAGCGGCAATTTTTTCTCCGATTTCTCCTTTGATCTCCCCGAAAGGAATTTCCAATGTTTCAGTGATTTCAATTGTGCAGGCAGGAACGCCTTTTTTGGTATGTACCTCAAACTGAGTTCCTACCCCACCTTCTTCTTCCTCTGGGAGAGCATCGTACCATACCTTAGGCGTACATGTAGCGGTTTTCACTTCTAACAAACACTCTACCAACAGCCTTTCATCATTCTCATCTCTACCCCAAAACGTCATTCTTTTCATGCTTCTTCTCTCCCTTAAAGTTAGATACTTCTATTCTAAAGGAACAGATAGAATCAAATAAAGCCTCAACCTCAAAATGATGTATTTTTCTTCCATTAGTTCAATCGACTATTTTCGCTGGGGACAAACTCTTTTCCTTGTCTCTCTCGCATAAAATATGGGAGTGATGAGAAGGAGGAGGAGATCATGTACACAATTATTACTGGAGTGAATGGGACCGTTACGTATCAAGGGTATCCGCCGGCTTCAGTTGGGGCGTGGGGTCAACCAATTTACCCAGGGAATCCTCAGTATTATAATATCGGAGGCACTCACTACAACATCCAACCGTTAGGCCAAACTTTTCCGCAAGCTTTTCCCTATTCAAATCCCACTGTTCCTATTTCACTTAGACCAAATGGATATTGGAGGTAAAGAAATTGAGATAGTTCATTCTTTAAAAGTGTGAACTGTCTCTTTTTCGGTCTATTTTCAAATTCAGATTGTGAAACAATGGTAAAATCTTTTCTCAACCTCAAACCAAAGCAACCCCAAAAATAGATAAATTTCAAAATAGTAAAATAGATTTCTGTAAACCTCTTCATTTTTTTCCAATTTAATGCAATAATATTTTACGAAAGTAATCGTTTTCAAAGGGGGAGAATGGATATGAATTACAAAAATATTACTGTTGCTGGATGTGGCGTTTTAGGGAGTCAAATCGCTTTCCAAATTGCGTTCAAAGGATTTGATGTAGCAGTATACGATGTGAACGAGGTAGCAGTGGCGAAAGCACAAGAACGAATTTCAAAACTAAAGCCGCGCTACCAAAAACATTTCAAGGTTTCCGAGGAAGAAGTCGATCAAGCTTTTAACCGCCTTTCTTTCTACAACGACTTATCACTTGCGGTCGCAGAAGCAGACCTTGTGATCGAAGCCGTTCCAGAAGTTGTTCAAATTAAATCTGATTTTTACAAGAAACTAGGACAAGTTGCGCCTGAAAAAACCATTTTTGCGACTAATTCTTCTACCTTACTGCCTAGTCAATTTGCGGAAGATACCGGCCGTCCTGAAAAGTTCTTGGCCTTACATTTTGCCAACCAAATTTGGGTAAGCAACACAGCTGAAGTCATGAAACACCCTGGAACAGATCCAGAAGTGTTTGACGATATGCTAGAGTTTGCCAAGGCAATCGGCATGGTTGCTTTACCGTTACATAAAGAACAACCAGGGTATATTTTAAACTCCCTATTGGTGCCGTTGTTAGAAGCCGCCGAGCTCCTTCTAGTAAACGAAATTTCCGATGTGGAATCCATCGATAAAACATGGCAGATTGCCACAGGTGCACCAAAAGGACCTTTTGCGACTTTAGATATCATTGGGATTACAACTGCTTATAACATCGCAAAAGCAAAAGCAGAAACAGGAAATCCACAATTTGTAAAAGTAGCAGAGTTATTAAAAACGGAGTATATCGACAAAGGAAAACTCGGAATTGCAACTGGCGAAGGGTTTTATCATTACAAGAAGAAACCTGATTTAGTGAACGTTTAAATGCAGAATGGAAGCGTGGGGACGTACCCTTGCGACATGAAAAGAAGCAAAGGGGATTCCCTTTGCTTCCTTCTGTGCTAACAAATACATGTCTTCCGCTTTAGCCCAACACGGTTCATCTTCTCTACCTTGTTAATATAATCCTTCGCTACGGGAACCTTACATGCGGTGTTTCCAACGTCTACATGCACCTTTCCAATCTCTTCTCCTACTTGTTTTGCTTCTTCTGTTAAAACAGGTACATAAGAACCTACCGAAATCACAAACGAATTCATTACATAGCGAACGCGATTACGCTCCGTATGGATTGTATTCTTCACTTTCTCCAACAAGCTCCTAATTTCGTCGATGTCCATCTCATCATCAGGGGTAATAGATAAATAGTTAGCATACGCACTCCAGCCTGCGACTGCAACCATTTCGTCTTCTGCATTCATCCATTCTCTTGCCAATTCAAGGGCATACTCACTCTCCGCTGCAACTTGGGCAACCGTATATTCAGCAATCATATACCAGTAAGCCTTTTTTACCCAATCTTGTAGCGTCTCTTTTGAAATTACTTTTGGTTTAACAGAAAGTCCAGCTAAATACATCGCATCATGATTACCAGAATCATATAATTTCAGCGCCAATTCATGATCCTTTTTCACGTATTTCACAAGCTTTTTCAAATCGCCGATCTTCACGCCGAAATAAGGTTCCTTTACCCCATGATTGTGATAAATTTTCTTTGTTTGCTCAGAACCTAATTCTTCAAGCTTCTGCATGATTTCTTCATACGTCATACTATTCCTCCTAATTGGAAGCGTGGGGGCGTGCCTTTTTGCTTAAAGATGACTTCGCCTCCACTTCCCTTCATATCGTCTTAAAATCTTCCCATTCTACTGGTAAAAGTTGTTTGTAATTTGGGGTAAGAAACCGGTCATCGACTAGGACAATCGTGCCTGAATCGGTCTCAGACCGAATTAATCTTCCTCCAGCTTGAATCACCTTATTGATTCCTGGGTAGGTATAGGCGTAATCATATCCATTCTTTCCAGTTGATTGAAAATAATCCTTCATAATGTTCCGTTCTAGACAAACTTGTGGAAGTCCAACCCCTACTACAACCACGCCGTTTAGCCTGTCTCCTTTTAAGTCAATCCCTTCAGAGAATATTCCACCTAAAACAGCAAAACCGAGGAGAGTTTGGTTCTTTCCTTCTTTAAAATTCTCCAAGAATTGCTCCCTTTCCTCCTCATCCATTTTTTTATTTTGGATGATGGTAGGAAGATCTGGGTAGTGTGTTGAAAGTTCTTCATAGACAGTTTTCATATAATGGTAGGAAGGAAAGAAAATGAGGTAATTTCCGCTTCGCTCCTGAACGAGCTTTGAAAGCATCTCAACCAATGGTTTTTTCGTATGATCTCGGTCATGATAACGCGTAGATAATGGTTGAATGAATACGTCTGCTTGTTCTTTTGAAAATAACGAAGGAATTTTTATCGAATAATCCTCCCCTGTGCCGCCAAGCATATCCGCAAAATACGGAAGAGGCAACAGAGTGGCCGAAAAATAGACAGTGCTGCGAAACTTTTTCCGAACCTGCTGCAGCAAGTAAGACGGATCTAAACAAAACATTTTTAGAGAAACCTCATTTTTCGCTGCTTCCACATAGGTCACATACCGTTCATCATAGAGTTTAGAGATTCGAACAAAACCTGTTGCGGCATAATACGTATCTACTAGCTCTTGCTGATGGTCGGACTGCGTTTGTTGTAATAATTGAATCTCGGCATGACGAATAAACTCCTCAAGCATCTCTACCAGATCCACTTGTAATTCCCTTCGCACAAGTTGCCCTTTTTCCGAACACTTTTTCTTTAGTTCAATAAAATATTTATTCAGTTTCGTTACAGAGTCGTAGATGGGAGACCCTTTAAATTCCCGTTTCAGGATAAGAAAGTTTGACTTAGACAAATCTGCTGAAAACATCTCTCGAGCTCGATCAACTAGGTTATGCGCTTCGTCGATTAATATAACCGATTGTTTTTTATGCTCATCGAAAAACCGTTTCAACGATACCTTTGGGTCAAAAATATAGTTATAATCGCAAATAATCGCATCGGCGATAAACGCTAAATCCAATGAAAACTCAAATGGACAAAGTGTATGCTTTCTTGCGTATTCTTCAATCGTACTTCGATTAATAAACGTTTCATGAGAGAAAATATCCAAAACTGCATCATTGATGCGGTCATAATAGCCATTGGCAAACTCACAATATTCTTTCTGGCAAATGGTTTCTTCCTTGAAACAAGCTTTTTCCTTCGCCGTTATCGTGACTGCGCTCATACATAAGCCTTTCTTTTTCATATGAGAGAAAGCATCTTCTGCGCTTTGTCTTGTAATCGTCTTAGCTGTTAAATAAAACAAGCGTTCAAGCTTTCCTTCCCCCATCGCCTTTATCGTTGGAAAGATGGTGGAAATGGTTTTTCCAATTCCTGTCGGTGCATTGGCAAAGATATTCTTTTCATCATTAATCGTTTTGTATATAGCACCCGCAAGCTTGCGTTGCCCTTCTCGATAGCTCTCAAAAGGAAACGCTAATTCTTGAATACTTTGATCTCTACGCAACCGATGCCTCGTTAACAACGATGCATATGGCGAATACTTCCCTACCAACTCATTCACAAATTGTTCTAGTTCCTGAAAAGTAAATTCTTTTTTAAATTTCTTTTGCTCATCGGTCACAACCTGCACGTACGTTACTAGCACACTCATGTTTTGCTGGTCATGATCTTTTGCATAAATATAGGCATACACCTTCGCCTGAGCCCAGTGCACAGGATAACTGTCCTCTTGAATCATATCCAAGTTTCTCGAAGTCGACTTAATTTCATCAATTAGAATTTCATCACCATGAAAAATCAACCCGTCACAGCGTCCCTCAATGACGAAATTCATTGAATCAAACTCAATCTCTGTTTTAAGGAAAACTTCCTTCTGATCGGTTTCGGCATATGTGTTTTGAATCGCCTTATGCACTTTCGTTCCCTCGGTCATCGTGGTCGCCGTTCGAAATTTATTATCAATACTTCCACTTTTGAACACATATTCAACTAATGAGCGTACAGAGAGCTTTATTTCAGGTAGCATCTTATCTCCTTTTACATTTCATCTAGTCTGCAAGAATAAATTCGGCTTTTTTTCTAACATTACATCCATCACTATTTTAACATTTTTGGAGATAGGAAGTGGGTACTTTACGTGAAAGAAAGGTGTGTACAGCCTAGTAAGACTTTAAGTGATTAAAAGAAAACTAGTAAAAATGAAAACTTTTATACGATTTTTCAATCCTCTACTGCTATAATAATCACAGATCCTTGTTTATTTTGGAGGTTTATTCACAACGTGGAAACATACGCAATTCTTACTTTAGGTAATCAACTCAACCTATTTGACGACTTATATCATATCGCTCAAGAGTTAAAATACAAAGCTCCGCAAATAAATTGGATTGTTGGGGAAGAGAAGATTCTACAATCTGACAATAAATACGTAGCTCAGTTATGTATAAAAGTTCCGATAGCACAGCTCGAAGCCGCAAAGTACCTTTATTCTTTGATCATTGATTCGAAAGAAAACGAGTTTTTACATAATCAAGTTATTCGCGTTTTAGAAGAGAACTTGGCTTACCTAGCCCGTTTTTGTTCAATCCCTGTTGAGTATCAAGACGTGGAAGAATGCTTATCCAAACTATCAACCATTCTTTCTGAACTCTATACAATCGCAACACAGTTGCCTAAAGGGATCAATCTTCATCTAAATAGGACAGAAGACGAAGCATACGAACCATTTCCAAGGACATGGTTCGTAAATATGCCGCACTACGAGAAAAAAGTCCAACAAATCCAGGAGAATATCTGCTTTATTTTTAATAAAAATGCTAAATTTAACCTTATTTCTGAGGAAGAAAATTCTCTGTTCACAGCTGGTATGGTGTTTCAAACCTATCAATCTTTTCACGATCAGGAAGGGTGGGGAATTCGTTTAGTAGAAACGTTAAAGCTAATCCACCACCTTAAGCATTTGTTGGAAAAAAAGGATGAGCCCGCTGAGCACAGCACAAAGGAGCGAGCCACTCTCTGGATAAAAGAGTTAATCGCAAATGCCGATTTACTGGAAAAGCATAAGGTCATCGATTACGAGCAACTCACTCTCTTTGAATTTGATGATCAAAACTTATTTTCTTTTCCTTTAATGGGTTTTGCGGATGAACCATCCATTTATGTACAACCGACTATGGATGGTATTCAGTTCGGCTATCATAGCATCTATTGGGAAGGACATGAGCCTATCCCTACTTTAATGAAGAAACAGCTTCTATCCTGGGAATCTCTTGCCTCTTTACCACATGAACAGCAAGAAGAACAAGTAGTGGAGGTATTGTTAAAAACAATTACTTCCCGAAAAAGACAATACCAAACGTGTCAGTTTTGCGGGGAAAAGGTTTCTCCTGAGCATCTTTTTAATAAAAAAACATGCCATGGGTGTGCGACTGAACACTTTGGTGTAGTCTATTAACTAGTTTGATTTATGTGTTCTGCATTTTATAAAAATACTTCCAAGGCACAGTAACGATACTGTGTCTTTTCGTTGTGTAACGAGCACACTTCCATGAACGCGTAAAGGAAGCCAAGGGTGCATCCCTTTGATTAAAGGAAACACCCCCTCTCGCTTTATTATTCAGAATATTCTTTAACATTTGTTCTAATAATGGTAAGATTTTTAAAAGGGTTATCCGATAAACTTGATTTAGTTAGAGTAACTCAATTTATTTATTGGGGAATCGGAGATAGATTATGAGAGGCCACTTAGCGATTTTAGTTTAGTTTTTTTATAGGGGGCTGCGGGAAGAAATAGTCTTTTATGGTTTTCCATACAATTAAAATACCTGAATAGTAAAATTGCGATTCTATTAATAATTTAAAGGAAGGTGGGATGAAATGCCTTCGATCCTAACGGCGCATTCTAAGCCGGAAAGTACTGTGCCCTTTCAAGAGAATAAACTCATCTTAGTTTGGAGTATCACCACGTTGCTGGTGGTCATGAATACAACCATGTTTAATGTTGCTTTGCCGTTTATCATTGAAGACCTTAGCTTAAACTCATCTATGGCTTCTTGGCTGGTTTCTGGTTATTCGATTATCTTTGCGATTTCATCGTTAACTTTTGGGCGATTATCCGATTTTGTTCCCCTCTCCAGACTGATACTTTATGGACTGATCTTATTTGGACTATCATCAGCAATCGGGTTCTTTTCAACACACTTTATTGTTCTTTTAGGAGCTCGAATCCTTCAAGCAGCTGGTGCAGGAGCGGTTATGGGCTTAAGCATGATCATGGCCGGACGGTATATCCCTCTATCAAGGCGTGGGAAAGCGATGGCTGTGATTGCGTCGGCTGCCTCATTGGCTTTTGGATTAGGGCCTGTATTAGGCGGAGTGATTACTCAATACTTAGGCTGGAATTATCTTTTCGTTGTCACAATCATTCCTGTCTTATCTATTCCTTTTTTCCAAAAGCTATTGCCTCCTGAAGAAATCAAAAAAGGGAAATTCGATTTATCAGGTGCAATCCTTACAGGACTTAGTGTCACAGGATTGTTACTGTATTTAACGACCTTTTCGTATTGGATGTTCCTTGCTACAGTGGTTCTTTTTACGATTTGGTGGAAATATCTAAGTAGAACCAAAGAACCGTTTATTCCACCCATCCTCCTCAAGAATTCACAATTCACCAAGCTTCTTTTTATTGGGTGTATCGCCTTTTTCATGAACTTTTCAAACCTGTTTTTATTGCCAATCATTCTCACAACCGTTTTCGGAAAAGAACCGATAGAGGTCGGGATGATGATCTTTCCTGGAGCGATTATCGCCGTGGTGGCGGGTCAATTTATTGGGCGACTGATTGATCGCTTTGGGAATGCACCTTTAATTCTATTTGGACAGTTTTTCTTTTTATGTGCCACCCTGCTGTTTGCATGGTTTTCTACGGTAAGTCCGTATTTCATCCTTTTCATCTATATGTTTGCAAGCGTTGGCTTCACAGCACTTTCATCGAGTGTTTCAAACGAGATTACAAGAATCCTGCCACTGAGTCAAATTGGATCAGGAATAGGAGTGCTGCAATTAATGCAATTTTTCGGAGCTGGACTCGGAGTAACCATTTCAGCTTTACTTCTAACCATCAATGAAGCTCTACCTTTCGAAATGCTTTATCGAAGTATTTACCTCTGCTTTTCCTTTGTGATTATTTTGGCTGGTATCGTATTCAGTTTTTATAGAAAGAGAGTTAGAGTAAGTGAGACGAATTAGATGGAAGCGGGAGCGTGGGGACGACCCTATGCTCCGTTTTTTATCCAAAACAAAAAAGCAAAGGGGAAGTCCCCTTTGCTACGCTGATGAGGTAAGTAATCCATATTGACTGGGTTCTCTTTATTTGGGTATTATGATTATATATGGAACCTTCATTTGCATATACTAGCATCAACTCAAATAAATAAAACGGGATGGTGAGCAAATGAATAGAAAAAGGAGATGTAAAATGCCAACTAAAAGCAAAAGAATGGTATTATCGTCTGGTCGCGGAAATCGGGGAAGAATAACAAGAAAAAACACTTCAAACATTAACCAGATTCTGTCAAAGCAAGTAGACCCTCAAAAAATTCTAGATCAATATCCAGTCATAAAAGTTAAAGATGGAGTGGCCATCGACTTAGATTATAACAATCCTCAACACTTAAAATGGTTGGAGGATTAACATATGATAAAGGCAGGACAAATTTACGACATATGGTTTCCTTTTAAGCCGCCGATATTGCCTGGACAACAACCTGGTAAATATCGCCCGGCTCTTATTTTGTCAGTATCTGAAGATGGAACTGCCACTGCAGTGGCTATTAAAATCACCAGCTCGGGACCAAGCAAAATTTTCCCTTTAAGAATTCCTATTTGGGAATGGGCTAAAGCGGGTCTTGATAATGAATCTTTTGTAGAAATTGATTCAGAAATCCCGATTCGTTTTACTGGAGATGTAACTCCTAGAGGAAAATTAGAAGACTTCGATTTTAACAGAGTACTAGTAGAATATACAAAATATCAGAGAAGAATTCGTCGGGGTGGAACGACTACATAATTAATCCAATTTCCCACCTATATTCCCTCACCTTAAATTCGCCTCACAGTTACCATTAAATCAATTCACTTACTAATTTCTTTATTCTCTATCATTTTGAATATAAAAAAACAAACACATTATATAACTATCCAAAGGAGTAATAAGAAAACCGAAAACCACTTTGCTCAATACATACAAAACTCCTTATTGAATGAAAAACAAAGAAGAAGCAAAGGGTACACATCCCCTTTGCTTGCATCAGTTCTCCATCTTTAATTTTAGGATAGATTTTACCTTCTCCGGTTTTGTTAATGTGAAAAAGGAGATTGCCCCGATACATGAGGTGATAAACATCGTTGCCCCCATCGGTACGGCGGTGGTTTCGTTGATTCCAACGAGTGGTGAGACAAATGAACCGATTAACAGAGGCAGCAAACCTAATAAGGCGCTCGCACTTCCTGCTCGGTGACCTTGTTTCTCCATGGCCAGTGTAAAGGAACTTGTAAGGATCATTCCCATGGTGGTCATGTAGATAAAAATAGGGATGACAAGCGACGCAAGTGGTCCTTTAATCATCGTCATAATTAGGAGTACAGAAGTTGCACTTACGGCTACAATAACCGCAATTCTTAGCAAGCTTCTTTCATGGACGAACGCACTAAAGCGTCCAATCATAAAACTCCCTGTGATAATCGCTAGACCATTTATTCCAAATAAAATACTAAACATCTGTGGAGAAACTTCATAAATCCCCTGATACACAAACGGGGTACCCGCTACATACGCAAAGCTTCCGCCATGAATGAATCCAACGGTCAACGCATACCCGATAAACGAGCGATCCTTGATCAAACTTCCCATTGTGCGAACTGAATGCGAAACCGAGCTCGGTGTCCGCTTTTCAGGTGGCAAGGTTTCTTTTAACTTCAAGGCAGTCGTCAAAACGATTAGTACTCCGATTAACGTTAAAAAGTAAAAAATCGTATTCCATTTTGCAAATGGCAGAAGCAAGATGGCTCCTCCAGCCATGGGTGCGATTAACGGCGCAGTTGCATTGATGACCATTAAGAGCGCAAAGAATTTCGTTAATTCTCGGCCACTAAAAACATCACGGACTACCGCACGTGAAAGCACGATCCCCGCTGAAGCCGTAAACCCTTGTAAAAACCTTGCGACAACCAAGGTCGCGATATTCGGTGCAAGCGCACAAAATAGTGAAGATACAGCAAACAAAGAAATACAAACCAATAATGGTTGCCTTCTCCCCCTGGCATCACTAATTGGTCCAACGACAATCTGACCTACCGCAAGGCCAATCAAACAAGTCGTTAAACTTAGTTGCACAAGCGAAGCACGAACTCCTAGATCATCGGCAATCTCAGGGAAACTCGGCAAATACATATCAATATTAAGAGGCCCTAGAATTCCCAGCATGCTGAGAAGAAACGCCAACCCCAAACGTTCCTTACCTGTCGGGTTATGTATCAAATATCCCCAGCTCCTCTCCCTTAAATCTCATCCTTACACATTTTAGCATAAAGACAAGCATGAGGACGTGCCTAAATGCTTCCATTAAAAATTACTTATAAAAAGAAGAAGCAAAGGGTACCTCCCTTCGCTCCCGCGTCCTACCTAGACTCCTCTTTTGTTCCCCCATACATATGTATGGAGTTGAGGAAGGACCTTCACATCATTCAGCTCTGAATCTTCGACCACCAGATTGATGAGCCATTCATATTGCTGAATCAGGTCTTGAACTAATGTATCTTGATCAACTGTCGTGCTATCAGGATTGCCTACCTGTAAAAAGAAAGGCACATTAGGATATCTTTTATGCATCTCTTTTGCATAATCAAAATCCTTATCATTAAAAACAACAATTTTTAAGCTGAAGTTCTTGAAGGATTCTAACCTCTGAGTAATGGTGTCCAGCATCTCAAAATTCGTGACCATGCCTGAACTAGGAGGTTTGGGTGACAAGGTTAGTTCATCAATGTGATAAAACCAGTCTTGCCACTTGCTTCCCTGTGTTTCCAAGCCAATCTTGATTCCTTTTTCACTCAACAACGAGATCAATGAGTCTAGATTTTTTAATAAGGCTGGATTTCCTCCTGAAATGGTGACAAAGGAAAACCGGTCTCCACCTAGCGTTGTTAGCTCTTTCCATATCTCTTCCGCATCCATTTGTTTGATTAAATGTTTACCAGAGCCATCCCACGTGAACGCTGAGTCACACCATGAACAAGAATAATCACATCCTGCTGTTCGCACAAACATGGTTTTTTGGCCAATGACCATTCCTTCCCCTTGAATCGTTGGGCCGAAAATCTCCATTACCGGGATTTTAGTCAAGGATCATCCACTCCCGTCTTGCTTCAGCATAGCTTGTTGGAGTTTCGTAGAGTCGAACAAATTCAACTCTTGCTCCTTTATATTTTTTCAGATTCTCTTCTGTAGTAAGAGCTGCTACCATTTTCTCATAAATCCAAACCACCATATTTTCAGCTGTTGTATTCATAGGTGGGAGCGTTTCATTTAAATATCGATGATCCAAATAGATTTCAATATCCGATTTCCAGATCTCTTTGATATCCCCGAAGTCAATCATTAATCCACGGTCATCGACATAGCCGCTAATTCCAAAAATCACTCGGTACGTATGGCCGTGAAGATTTTTACATTTGCCTTCATAATTGTGAAGATGATGGGAGGCGTCAAAGGTGAACTCCTTGCTGACAAGCACACGTTTTGAATGATATTTTAATTGATTGCGATCAATATCAACATCGATTTTTTGAAGTTTATCTACAATGCGAAACTCAGTCATTAGATTCTCTCCTTCATGTAGTCGTCGAGACCATTTTGTCTAAGTTTACAAGCAGGACATTCACCACACCCATCGGAAATCACACCGTTATAACAGGTAAGGGTCTTTTCCCGAACAAAGTCAAAGGCATCTAATTCATCCGCTAATTTCCATGTTTCTGCCTTGTTTAACCACATAAGAGGAGTATGGATGACAAAGTTATAATCCATCGATAGATTTAAGGTAACATTTAAGGATTTTATAAAAACATCGCGGCAGTCAGGATAGCCGCTAAAGTCGGTTTCACATACACCGGTCACTAAATGTTTCGCTCCTACCTGGTTTGCCAGTACCCCGGCAAAGGTAAGAAATAACAGATTTCGACCCGGAACAAATGTGGACGGAAGCTCTCCTTCCCCCCCATCTGTCACTTCAATATCTGAACGCGTTAAAGCGTTAGGCGCTAGTTGGTTTAATAACGACATGTCTAAAATGTGGTGCTTCACCCCAAGTTCGTTTGCGATATTTTTCGCGCACTCAATCTCTAGACTATGCCTCTGGTTATAGTCAAATGTCACAGCTTCAACTTCTTTAAACTGTTTCAACGCCCAAAGTAAACACGTTGTACTATCTTGACCACCACTAAACACCACAATCGCTTTTTCATCTTTTAACATTTGTAAAAAAATCTCCCTTCAAATCGAAAAAGCGGTACCCCCAGATGGAAGTACCGCTTCATCTAGTTTTTTTCAAGAGGGGTGCTAGAACCTCCACCGTGGGACAAGGGGACAGGTCCATTGTCCCACGGATATTTACAAACAGATATATAGTTTTATAGAACAAAAAGATGATAGCACGGAACAGAAAGGAATTCAAGAAATATTAAAAGATTTAGAACTTCCTTCCCATCTCGCTACCCACAAGACAGGAGCTGAAGCTGTTTTTTTAAATTCCCCTCTTCATTCTTCTATTTCCGAAATTCTATTAATATTTGGATCTGTAAAAATGTCATATTCATCGCTACTGGTTGTTGAAAATTCAGATACGATGGCCCCTTCTTCACCTGCCTGAAACCAATGAAGGGTGTTAGGAGGGATGGTGTATTGGTCACCTGGATTCAATTCAATTTCGTGGAAAACGGTATAATACTCTTTGCTTGACTCAGGAATGGTCGCGCTGATTTTTTCTGTCGCGCTCCCTTCTACATATAAAAACACTTTGCCAAGACGGCAGCGAAAGGTTTCTGTTTTTCCATCAAACTGATTAATGGGTGGGTGCTTATGCTCTGGACAAGTTTGATGAGGAAACAAAACTAATTCCTTCGCACAATAATGGTCATTGTTGATATATGTGATTAATTGTAAGCCTTGAATTTCTACTTGTTTTAACCCAAAATCAGCTACCTCAATTGCGTCCTTTTCGGCATTGGTTAAAGCGATACCGGCAATATTTAATAGCTCGAGAGTACGATTTTTTGCATCTAAATAAACAGATTTAGTCAACATAAAAATCCTCCTTTACAAACCATGAAAGTATGAAAATATTTCCTTCACTTCCATTTCCTATAAAACCATCATACTTCATGAACGAAATCATAGCAAAAGAGAAAACAAGATTACTGAACAACTCCCAATAAAAAAATGAATAACGCTGCCTAGTATTCCAAACAGGTACCGCACAAGAGTAAGACTAAAAAAAGCCCGCCATAAGGCGAGCTAGAGATAAGGCGATCTTATTTAGCAGATGATGCAGAAACAGGTTCTGCTTCTAATTGACTTGCAGGGCCAAAGAATTCGAAATGAATGTTTTCTGCTGGTACCCCCCATTCATTAAGCGCACGGTAAACGACTTGCATAAATGGCAGTGGTCCGCAGAAATAGAAGTCTGCTTGATTGCTAGGAACAATGGATTTTAACCACTCTAAATCAATGAATCCTTCTTTATCGAAATTCTTCGCAGCACGGTCTTCTGCCGTTGGTTCAGAATACGCGACAAAGCTGGTGACATTTTTATTTTCAGACGCTACTTGCGCGATTTCTTCTTTTAGTGCATGCACATTGCTGTTTAATGCACCGTGAATGAACGTTACTTCACGCTCTGGCTGCTGTTCAACGATCGTTTTCGCCATGCTAACCATCGGCGTTAATCCAACTCCACCACTGATTAAAACAGCTGGAGCTTCTTTTGTTTCAAGAACAAAATCACCAGCAGGCGCACTCGCCAGAATTTTATCGCCTTCTTGAAGAGATTGATGTAGGTAGTTTGAAACAACGCCCTTGTCTTCGCGTTTGACACTGATGCGATAAAACTCTTTTCCTGGCGCATCTGATAAGCTGTAGTGGCGAATATGTGTATAATTTTCTCCTTCTGGCTGAACTTTTACAGTGAGATATTGTCCTGGTTGATAAGAAGCAATCACTTTTCCATCTTCAGGTTTTAAGTAGAAAGAAGTGATAACATCGCTTTCTTCAATCTTTTTATCTACCACAAAGGTTCTAAATCCTTCCCAACCACCTTTTTGCTCTTTCGCTTCTTTATACATCTCCGCTTCAACGCCAATGAATGCATCTGCGATTACCCCGTATGCTTCTGCCCAAGCATCGATAATCTCATCTGTCGCTGCATCCCCTAATACTTCCTTGATGGCACCTAAAAGATTCTCGCCAACGATTGGATAATGCTCTGGTAGAATTCCTAATGCACGGTGTTTCTGACCAATTTGTTTCACAACCGGAATGATGGCTCCTAAATTGTCAATATTCGCTGCAGCTGCATAAACAGCGTTCGCCAATGCCGTTTGCTGACGTCCTTGTCTTTGATTCGCATGGTTAAAAATATTCAGAAGTTCCGAGTGATTACTGAACATCCGCTGATAGAAATGGCTTGTGATGTCTTTTCCGTGTTTTTCTAAAACTGGCACTGTACTCTTAATAATTGCAATCGTTTTCTCATTTAGCATGATTATGTCCCCTTTTTTCAAAGAATCGTTTATTGGTTAAAAGATATATTTCATTTACATGTTTATAATATAATAACAGTGCCAACAAAAGATACATTTCAAATACATCTTTCATAAAATTGTCACAAATAGAGCAGAATCAGAGATTTCAATCACTATCACCACATTTTTTTAAAAGTGATATAATAGAACCAACTAGACATTTCAAGGTCAATTAAGGGGATATTTAGCATGAGGCTAACGAACTATACCGATTATTCCTTACGGGTATTAATCTTCTTAGCATTAAAAAAGGAAGAAGAATTAAGTACGATAAAAGAGATTTCGGAAGCTTACAATATATCGAAAAACCACCTAATGAAGATTATTCACCAGCTCGGCCAACTAGGTTATATTGAGACGATTCGCGGTCGGAACGGCGGCATCAAGCTCGCCAAGAAGCCAAAGGAGATCAATATTGGAGAGGTTGTTTCTAAAACCGAAGAAGATTTCCATATTGTTGATTGTTTTCAGGAAGGCGGCTATTGTGCCATTTCTCCGGCTTGCAAACTAAAGCACGCACTCTATGAAGCCTTTCTCGCATTTTTAAACGTCCTCAATGGATATACATTAGAAGACATGATTTATAACAAAGATGATTTAAATCAGTTATTTCGGTCGGCGGTAGATCATTAGATAGAAAAAGGCAGCGGATTTTACCGCTACCTTTTTCTATCTAATTACCCTCAACCCTTGTCTCCGTCATTATTTTTAGTATACGTAGAAATCGACTGGATATATGCTTTTTGATGAACGATCTTGTTGTAATAAAAAAGATTTTCACAAGCAAAGGCTTCTCAACTACAAAAAGACGTTGGCTCCAACGTCTTTTCCTGTAGTGATGAAGTTGTTTGTGTTCAAATGTAGACCGCTTGGACCCCTTATCTTTCCACCAATTCTAGCTTCTCCCCATTCGGACCTTGGAAGAATGCAATTTTAACGGTACCGTTTAAAATGGTTCGAGGTTCTTCGTCTACTAACTTGACACCTGCTTCCTTCAATCGCAATAGTTCACTTTCGATGTTTTCAACCCTAAAGGCCAGGTGATTCACAATTCCTTCGTTTTCAACTGGACCGCCGTATACCAATTCCACCTCGGCACTTGGCTGCTCTGGGAAGAATAGGAAGGCCAGCTCAACTTTATCGTTTAACCACTCTCGATCCCTTAATTCTAACCCGAGAATATTCTGATAGAACGCCAAAGACTCGTCCATGTTTTTGACCATAATCCCCACATGTTCCATTTTCATCCTGTATTCCTCCTAATGGAAAATTGTATGTATAATACTCTACTATTATAGTCTGCATTGGGCTGGAGCAATAGTGATACATTCAAATAATCGGAAGTTACTTGTTTTGTAACGAATTAACTTAAGACTTCCAATTGGTAGGAAACAGGGAAAGGGTACATCATCCCATGCTTAAATTGAACTAGGACAATAGACCTGTCCCCTTGTCCCATTTTTTATTTTACAACATAAAAAAGCACCCAAATTTTGGATGCTTTCTCTATATTACGCTGCTTGTGAATGGTTTTGTTCTTTTTTGCCTTTTATCACAGAATCGATTGCTAACATTTGACTTCCGTTAACGGCGATAAATACAGCCATTGCCAATAATGCGATATCAAACTCATAGCCATTTAAGAAGCCCATGGACAATTTAGCGGTAAAGATTGCACCAAGCATGATCACTGCTAAAAGTGCCGATACAATTTTTGAACCTAAACCAACGACTACTAATAATCCACCAACTAACTCAATCACGGCCACTGCGTACGCTAAGCTTCCTGGGAGTCCAATGCTTTCAAACCACCTTACTGTGTTTCCGATACCTGCAGAAAATTTATCTAACCCGTGTAGGAAAAAGGTAATCCCTAGTACCACTCGTAAAATCAATGTGCTCCATGCTAATTTGTTTTTCATTCTTCATTACCTCCAACTATTTTTTCATCATTTTTTTATCAACCAAATTGCCAAATGCTATGACTTAAACTTCCATATCGATAACTGCGGTGCAGCAAAGTGGCTGTCTGCTCATCATCCGCTGCCCCCATTGCATAAAAAATCGGGATAAAATGCTCACTTCCATATGGTGGAACTGCCAACTGTGCAGAAGGAGCAAGCTTTTCATATTGGAATAAAGAGTCTGTATCCCAAGTTTTTAAGTGGGTTTCCAGCCACTCATCAAATTGCAGCGCCCATGGTGTGACTTCCCTGTTGTCACGCCAATCCAATGCCCGGAGGTTATGAACGCTTCCCCCACTGGCAATGATCATGACATCTTTTTTCCGAAGCTCGGACAGCGACTTCCCGATTTTATACTGCTCTTCAGGGGCTAACCCTGGGTTCACAGACATGGAAATCACCGGAATATCGGCATTGTGATAAAGCATTCTGAGGACAACCCAAGCTCCATGATCCAAGCCACGACTGGTTTCCGTTTGATAAGAAATTCCTTCAGCTATGAACAAAGCTTTAATTTCCTCACTTACATTCTGATTTCCTCTGGCTGGGTATTCAATTTGGTACAAACGATCTGGAAACCCACCAAAGTCATAAATCGTCGAATATTCATCAACCTCACTCACCTGTTGAAGTGGTGAAACCCAGTGAGCAGAAAACAGCACAATCGCTCTTGGTTTAGAAGCTTGTTGACCTAGCTGCATTAAGAATTTAGTATAGTTATTTTCCTCAATCGCCAGAAGCGGTGAACCATGTGCAATAAAATAGGATGGAATCATCTGTAATACGACCTCCCTTTCACGATGGATTGTATCTTTAGGCTAGGTTCCCTTACTCCAGCAGGGGGTATCTTAAACGAGTACGGAATCTCCATAAGAATAAAAGATTCATATAAGAAAACACCAAAACAAAAATAAAACCCTCTCTCAAGGTTGTTTGTTTTCAAATATGAACATTTGTTATCTATAAGGTAACAAGATGTGTCTGGATTGTCAATCATTTTTTTGCTAATATAGATATATGTTTTTTATTTGAAAACATTTGAGGTGACTAATATGGAAATTGGATCCAAGATCCGCGACATCCGTAATCGAAAAAAAATAACCATTGCCCAAATGTGTGAGGCAACCGGGCTTTCAAAAGGATTCATCAGTAATGTCGAGAACAATAACACTTCCCCATCCATTAGTACGTTACAAACAATCGCAACTTTTTTAAAAGTTCCATTGCCTTACTTATTATTAGAAAAAGACCAGCAAATGCAAGTCGTAAAAAAAGAGTCCAGAACCACAACCAGCTTTAACGGTTTAAAGGTGGAGCATTTAGCTTCAAAAGAGGGGTTGCATTTGCGAATGGTCGAATTTCCCCCAGGTGCCTCATTGGGAGAACCCCACGCCCATCAAGGGGTTGAAACGCACCTCGTTCTTGAAGGGAAACTACTCGCAGAGCAGGGAGAAGATCAGTCCATTGTCGAAGCGGGAGATTCTTTTAGTTGGAATGCCTGTGTCCCCCATTATGTAAAAAACATTGGGGACGGAAAAGCTGTAGTTTTAATTGCCGCTTATTCAGACACGGAATTAAAGGATATTTTTGGGTAAAAAAGTCCTCCAGGAGAAAAAACCACGTCAATGGATCATTCATTGACGTGGTTTTTTTAGTATTTCTGCCCCGCTTGACTGGTGGAAACCGTCCTAAAAAAAAGCTACTTGGCTCGCCTGTTTTGTAGTTTTTATCTTTCCTTAGGAAAAAAATTGCATCCCAGCTAGTGACAACAAAAAAGACCATAGGTTCATAAACCTACAGTCTCTTAGTCATCAATGAATCTCTTTTATACCCATTGAATCGAACCAAACTCCCCATGGGGATGGTTTTGTAATTTGTATCTGCTATATTCGTATTCCAACCTGGCGAGTGTCATCTCATACAGCTGTTTATCATCTTTTTTATATACATTAAATAGGACTAGTAAATTGATTAGTTTTTGGCGTCTTTTTTCTTTATTGTTTTTCATCAGGACCACTCCCTCTGTTTTTTCAGGAACACTCATTTTTAAAGTGAAAACGTATTAATACGTCTGTTGCATTTGCTTTATTTTATTATCTTCATTATAAACCTATAATTCCGACCTGTAAAGTATGAATTTAAAACAAAAAAAGAGCACTCTCATGATGACAGTGCACTGAAAAGCTATATGCTATAGGCGTGAAACATTCTGTAGACTCAGAAAACCTATAATTCAAAACACTAGCACTCTTAAATCGATGCCGTGGCCTGAGGTTTCTCCTGTAGAGAATGATCTTTCTTCCCATGCAGGAAGTAATAAGGAATAGCGGTTAAAAGGATGAAAAACCCGAGCAGGCTGTAAAGGGTACTGTAGCCGATGAACGGAATGATAAAGCCGATTAAAAATGGGCCAACCCCTAGACCTCCATCGAGTGCGTTAAAGTAAGTGGAAGTCGCGAAACCCATTCGATGCGGAGCTGTCAACTTTACCGCAATCGCCTGAGCGCAAGATTGGATATTGCCAAAGCCCAATCCGATTAGCATGGCGGCAAGTAAAAAGCTGAGGCTCGTGGTGGCCGTGCTCAAAACCATCATTCCAGCAGCAAAAAGAAAGAATGCGGGATACATCACATAGTTTGCTCCCTTCGCATCCATCAACCGACCGGTAAATGGCCGAGACAGTAAAATGACAATGGAATAGACGATGAAGTAAAGACTTGCTGCCTCAACAAGATCTCGTTCAACCGCGTAAAAATTAATATACGAGAGTACACTTGAGTAGCAAAAGGCAACCAGTAAGGTAATCAGGGCAATTGGCAAGGCTTTAGGTTCAAGAAAGTTTGCAAGTTGGAAGCCTCTTATTTCGTTCCCTTCTGGTTGTTTTTCCACATCAGGGATAACTAGAAAAAATGCAGTCACTAGACTAATAAGTCCTAAAACAAGGCAAAACGTAAAGATAACTTGGTAGGAGACGTATTGGCTTAAGTAAAGTCCAATAAAAGGTCCGAACGCGGCAGCCAAGGCAATACTCATGCTAAAGTACCCAATTCCTTCTCCTTTTCGGGTCCTAGGAATCATTTGGGCCACAACTGTCCCTGTCGCCGTACCCGCGAAGCCAATTGCAACACCATGGATAAATCGTGTGATGATCAAAACAAAAATCCCTAAATTGAAAAAATAAAGCGGTGTGATAAAGGTGAGTAAAACTAATCCAATCATCAATACTTTTTTCCGACCAATCGTATCAATTTTCATCCCAATAAAAAACCTTGAGATAATCTCCCCAATGATAAAGATTCCTGCGACTAATCCAGCCACACTGGTCGAAGCATCAAACTCTTGTACGGCATAAACAGCCATTGTCACCATCAAAAGATAAAAAATAAATGTTAAGAAAAAATTGATGGCAAACAAAAGGATAAAATCCTTTGTCCACAGTCTTTCTCGCGTATCAACCAATTTTATATCCCCTTCATTTTTACAATATGTAATCAGACTACTTAGAGTATATCACGGCAGACTTTTGAATGTTTAAAATAATCAAAATATCATAAGGTGCCTGACACAGACGGTTGATTCCCAATCAAATTTAAGTGCCGTGAATATTCATGTGAAGTCTAGGTATCATAGGCGTTGTTCCCATTTGTCGGTTTGTAAATGGAACTAAAGGATAGAACCACTTAATGAATTAGGACGAGTTCTTTAACAATTTTTAAAGAAATGATATGGGACGAGGGCCAATGTTTTCTCGCTTTGAATTTAGCACATAGTGAAAGTAGTGAATTTCTTTACCAAGTGCTTGATTTCCTTGATAAGCCTTATTAAAAAGACTGCCTTTTTTCATAAAAAAGACGTTGGCTTCTTTATCTGGCCAGCGTCCTTTTCTTTGTAGGTGGTAAAATTTACCATAATAATTTTGAGAGGAAAATATGGGACGAGCGCCGACAATTTTCCGTTTTGAATTTAGCACATAGTGAAATTAGATGGTTTTTATTTACCGAGTTGTTCTTTAATAAGAAGATAAAACGAAAGTTGAGATAGTAGAATACGGGACCATCCCTATTTTTACAGATTCCACCATGACGTAGGAGGACTAGCAGGCGATTCTGTTAAAAGAATGGTTTCACCAATTTTAGGAGCAATCAGATGAACATTTTTTGACTCTGCCTCTTTTAATGCCCGCTCGATTGGATCGGTCCAACTATGTCTCGCAAGGGTAAAAGCTCCCCAATGAATTAGCATCATGGTCTTCCCCTTCACATCTACATTCGCTTGTACCGATTGTTCAGGAAACATATGAGCCCAATACCAGCGGCGGTCATACTGGCCACCTTCGATTAATGCGATATCAAAAGGTCCATATTTCTCGCCAATTTCTTTAAAGTGCCCATCATAGCCGCCATCTCCGCTGGTAAAAAATCTGGTTTGTTTTCCGAGAATGACCCAACCGCCCCAAAGAGTAGAATTCCGGTTAAAAATCCCCCTTCCGGAAAAATGTTTAGATGGAGTTAACGCAAGAGTTAAGCCTTGAAATTGGATTTCCTCCCACCAATTAAGCTCGGTGATGGTGTCTTGTGCCACTCCCCAGCGAATTAAATGTGCCCCTACGCCCAACGGAACAAAGAAATGGCCTGCCTTGTTTTTTAGTTTTTGAATCGAGGGATAATCTAAATGGTCGTAATGATCATGCGTGATTAAGACAGCATCAATCGGTGGCATTTCTTCTATCAGATCCAGTATTTTCTCGCTATAACGCTTAGGTCCGACAAAGGAAACAGGAGATGCGATCGGACCTAACATCGGGTCAACGAAAAGCTTTTTCTGATCAATGCTAAGCAGAAAAGCCGAATGCCCAAACCAAGTTAGACTGTCTTTACTACTTTTCACTTTGTCCCAATCTATCGTGGATACAGGGACTTGTCCCTTAGGAGACCGGTCAGCCTGAGCCGAAACAGAATGCTCTGGTTTTACCGTGCTATGTAATGCACCACTATCCCCTTTTCTGGGAAAAACAAATTTCCCCTTAACGTAATGGTCAAATGCATGATACGCCTCTGTTTCCTTCCTGCTTGGCCTTCCACCGAAAACAGGATTTATATATATAAACAATGAAAGAGCAGCCACAAAGAGTAGTGCAAAGATGAGTAGATACATCATATTTTTCAAAATTCCTTTCAAACAAAATCTTTGGTGACAGGCACCATCCAAATTCTAGGAGGTTTCTGTTACACATTATCTACCATTTATAATAGAAAAAATCCGGGGAGAGCACCAATTTTCATTTTGAATTTAGCACATTGTGAGATTAGAAAGAAACGTTCCCCAGTGTCTATTCTAACTAAAAAACTACTCAAAAGTAGTAAAAGCATGTCCATTCTCAGCTCATACACGATTTCTGTTCAGCAAAATAATGATCAACTCCCATCTTTCCGGGTAATCCACTCTTCTCTCAATTGCAATCCCTCAATGGTTTTTCCCTTACGATTCTCCGTTTGTTTTTTTACCGTATGCAATAATTTTATATACTTCTCTTCACTTGATTTGCTAATCAATAGATTATAGATCCTTCCTCTTAGTTTTAATTGCTTATCAATCATTTTATTAGTGACCTTCATGGATTTATCATCCTCTCTACTGAAGTGCCTGTGTAAGGCACATTATATCTAAAAATGAATCCCTTGGTGTTACGATTAAGGCCACTGTTATTACCTTTTGAAAGCAATTTTACAAGAGATGGTGAAAATTCAGAAAAATGAAACTTTACAAGGTATAAAACGTAAAAATGATAAGGGGGGAGCATAAATGAAAAAGGTTATAGTCAGAACAATTTTATCAGCAATCATAATCAGTATCATTGTATGGGGTGCCAGTTACATCTTTTCATTCTCATACAGTGAGTGGAGTTTTTTCATAGGACTGGGGTTATCCGTTGGCATTTTCTTTTTTAATAGTAGTGGCGGGACGTTATCAAAAGTTACAACCCATCATGCAAGTCAATCCGTTTGGAAAATCCAAAAAGATAATGAATTAACAGCAACTGTAGGAGCAGTTTTATATGGTTCTGTTCTTTTTACCATTATTAGTTTACTTGCTATGATCATCATCTATTTTTGATTCATAGAAAAGTGCCTTGAAAAAGTGCCAGGCACCATCCATAAAATTGGAAGGTGCCTGGGTATGTATCACTAGCCTTGCATGGGTTTAAAAATTTCCC
>NZ_JACWFH010000002.1:0-19233 GCF_019749255.1 Mesobacillus maritimus
ATAGTCTGGTGGCGATAGCGAGAAGGTCACACCCGTTCCCATGCCGAACACGGAAGTTAAGCTTCTCAGCGCCGATGGTAGTTGGGGGTTTCCCCCTGTGAGAGTAGGACGTTGCCAGGCACATGAAAGAACAGCTGATATTTAGCTGTTTTTTTTTGGTTTTAGCTAAAAAGGTCATTTTTCTTAATGTTTTACTAGTTTACATACACTTTTTGGAGAAAATCAGTCAAAATGAATAGACTTTGTTTGACCTTATTCCCTGTAGGAGAATAAAGATAACAAGTTTAGTTTTATATTGCCAAAGAAATGGTGAATAAAAATAGCAAATCCACCTAAAAATTCTCTCCTTGGGAATATCTTATTGTACTGTTTCTAGAAACTAAATGATATTCCCTCTAAACCACCTTTTATTCCCCCTAACGGCTAAGAGACGTTATATTCCCCTATAAGGAATAACCAACCGTAAAGGATCTGAGAAATGATGATATATTCCCCCTAAAGGGAATAAAAAGCTGCACGGATTTGTGGATAATCCCTTTAGGGGGAATATCCACAAACAAAGGATTGCAGAAACCTTGAATAAAAAATAACCAGAAACACATAAAGTTCGTCGAAACCACCAGATACCTCATTCACCTTCAACCAAAGTACATTGTTCCCGAATCTGGATAACTACCGACCCGCTAACTCCCTAGTACTAATCTACGCAAAAACTCTGTAACTAATTGTCGAACGAAAAAAGTTTAATCACTCGGGACAAGGGTAGTAAATATTATCATATCAGACTGGTTTTACCATGCATAAAAATGGGCAAAATAGAACTATCGCAATAATTGCATAGGTCCGCTATTTTATGTATAATTAATGTCAAAGATAGTCAAAGTCAGATTGGGGGAGGTTTTGTGAGGAATATATCGGATATCATTGAAAATTACCTAAAAGCGGTATTAGAGATGAGCGAGCAAGATCTCGTTGAAATTAAACGTAGTGAAATCGCCGATAAATTTGAGTGCGTCCCATCCCAAATCAATTACGTTATTAATACTAGGTTTACGATTGAACGTGGTTATCTAGTGGAAAGCAAGCGTGGTGGTGGAGGCTATATTCGGATAATGAAGGTGCAGACCCATGATGAAGCCCATTTGATTGATCAATTGTTAGCGTTGGTTAACCATCGAATCTCTCAAGCAAGTGCTGAAAATATTATTATCCGCCTCGTGGAGGAGCAAGTCATTACACTTAGGGAAGCTAAAATCATGCAAAGTGTTCTAGATCGTTCCGTCCTCCATCTGGAATTGCCACAAAGAGATGAACTTCGTTCGAGAATGCTAAAGGCGATGCTAATGGCAATTAAATATAAGTAATATTCGCGAGCTAAGAGGTGAGAGCATGATATGCCAAGAATGTAACGAAAGACCTGCCACTCTTCATTTTACTAATTTTAGTAATGGAGAAAAAACAGAATTACATTTATGCGAACGTTGTGCACAGGAAAAAGGTGAAATGTTTTTAATGAGTCAAGGTCCAGGATTTTCGATTAATCACTTTTTACAGGGATTACTAAATATGGACTCACCTTTTCAGCAAAAAACAAAAGAACCTTTTCAACACGAGACAGTCCTTCAATGTGAACAATGTTCAATGACGTTTCCACAATTCATTAAGGTTGGGCGTTTCGGATGTGGAAATTGTTATGCTACCTTCCGTGAACATTTGATTCCAGTTACCCGCCGTCTACATAGCGGGAACTCCAGTCATATTGGAAAAATACCAAAACGGGTTGGTGGAACCCTTCAATTGCAACGAAATATCACAAGTTTGAAACAAACATTAAGTGATCATATTGCTAAAGAAGAATTTGAGAAGGCAGTAGAAGTTCGTGACCAGATTCGCTCCTTAGAAAAGAAACTAGCTGTTGAACGTAAGGAGGGGGAATAGGGATGTCTTTGGAACGATTTATCAATCAGGCTGTAAGCTCCTGGATGAGTGAAGACGGACCAGATTCGGATATTGTCCTAAGTTCCCGTATCCGCTTAGCAAGGAATCTTCGGGAAGTTACTTTTCCATCAATCGCGACAAAAGAATCTGCGGAAGCTGTTATAAAGGCAGTTGAGGAAAGAATTAGTAATGGTTGCCCTACTAGGTTTGGACCATTAGAAATGCTTAAAGTTGATGATATTCAACCACTACAAAAAAGAGTATTAGTCGAAAAGCATTTAATCAGTCCTCATCTCGCCGAACATTCTTTAAATGGTGCCTTTCTTTTATCAGATAATGAAGAAGTTAGTATTATGATTAATGAAGAGGATCATATCAGGATTCAATGTTTATTTCCTGGTCTTCAGCTGACCGAGGCATTAAAAGCAGCAAATGAAGTTGATGACTGGTTAGAAGAAAAGATAAATTATGCTTTTGATGAACAATATGGTTATTTAACAAGCTGTCCTACAAATGTAGGGACTGGTTTAAGGGCTTCGGTTATGATGCATTTGCCTGGTCTTGTATTGACTAGACAAATGAATAAAATCTTACCTGCCATTAATCAGCTTGGTTTGGTTGTGAGAGGGATATACGGGGAAGGAAGCGAGGCCCTAGGGAACATCTTTCAAATTTCAAACCAAACAACACTTGGTAAATCAGAAGAGGATATTGTCGATGATTTAAAAGGGGTTGTCTCCCAGCTGATTTCCCAGGAAAGGTCAGCCAGAGACGCATTAGCCAAGACCTCAAACATACAATTAGAAGATAGAGTCTTTCGCTCCTTTGGAGTTTTAGAAAATAGCAGAATTATTGAATCAAAGGAAGCAGCAAGTTGCCTCTCAGATGTTAGGCTTGGAATAGATATGGGTTATATAAAGGACCTATCAAGAAGCATCTTAAATGAATTAATGATCCTAACACAACCTGGATTTCTTCAACAATATGCAGGGGGTCCTCTCCGCCCGGATGAAAGAGATATCCGTAGAGCGGCTTTAATAAGAGAAAGAATTAGAATGGAAACGAACCAATAACAAGGAGGATGAGCTTTATGATGTTTGGACGGTTTACTGAAAGAGCGCAAAAAGTGCTAGCTCTAGCACAGGAAGAAGCAATACGCCTTGGACATAACAATATTGGGACGGAGCATATCCTATTGGGGCTTGTCCGTGAAGGAGAAGGAATTGCTGCCAAAGCTCTTTATGGTTTAGGCTTAGGTTCAGAAAAAATTCAAAAAGAAGTAGAAAATTTAATTGGAAAAGGTCAAGAAGGCACTCAAACCATTCATTATACACCAAGAGCAAAAAAGGTTATTGAGCTTTCCATGGATGAAGCTAGAAAACTTGGCCACTCCTATGTAGGGACAGAGCATATTCTACTTGGACTTATTCGTGAAGGTGAAGGAGTCGCAGCTAGAGTATTAAATAATCTTGGAGTGAGTTTGAATAAGGCACGTCAACAAGTACTCCAACTATTAGGGAGCAATGAAACCTCGAGTCATCAAGGTGGAGGAGCGGTTAATGCCAATACTCCAACTTTAGATAGTCTTGCACGTGACTTGACTGCGATAGCACGAGAAGGAAGCCTTGACCCTGTGATCGGGAGAAGCAAGGAAATTCAAAGGGTGATTGAGGTCTTAAGTCGCCGTACTAAAAACAACCCCGTCCTTATTGGAGAACCAGGGGTTGGTAAAACAGCAATTGCTGAAGGACTTGCACAGCAGATTGTCAATAATGAAGTACCTGAGATTCTCCGCGATAAGCGTGTAATGACGCTGGATATGGGAACGGTTGTTGCGGGTACGAAGTATCGTGGGGAATTTGAAGACCGTTTAAAGAAAGTGATGGATGAAATCCGTCAAGCGGGAAATATTATTCTCTTTATTGATGAGTTGCACACTTTGATTGGTGCCGGTGGAGCAGAAGGAGCTATTGATGCCTCTAATATCTTGAAGCCATCACTAGCACGTGGAGAGCTCCAGTGTATTGGTGCGACTACTCTAGATGAGTATCGAAAATATATCGAAAAAGATGCGGCATTAGAAAGACGTTTCCAACCAATTACAGTGGATGAGCCAACTCCGGAAGAATCTATTCAGATTTTAAAAGGGTTAAGAGATCGCTATGAGGCCCATCACCGCGTATCGATTATTGATGAAGCCATTGAGGCAGCAGTAAAGCTCTCAGACCGTTATATTTCAGACCGCTTCTTACCAGATAAGGCGATTGATTTAATTGATGAAGCTGGATCAAAAGTGCGTCTTCGTTCATATACAACTCCGCCGAACTTGAAAGAGCTTGAGCAAAAGCTTGAAGAAGTTCGCAAGGAAAAAGATGCATCTGTTCAAAGTCAAGAATTTGAAAAGGCTGCTTCCCTAAGGGATACAGAGCAGCGCTTACGAGAACAGTTGGAAAATACGAAGAAAACATGGAAAGAAAAGCAAGGTCAGGAAAATAGTGAAGTGACGGTTGAGGATATTGCTAGTGTCGTATCTAGCTGGACAGGAATCCCAGTTTCGAAGATCGCCGAGACCGAAACACAAAAGTTATTAAAGCTTGAAGAAATCCTTCACGCTCGACTTATTGGTCAGGATGAAGCCGTTAAAGCCGTTTCAAAGGCAGTAAGACGTGCTCGTGCAGGTCTTAAAGACCCGAAACGTCCGATTGGATCCTTCGTTTTCCTTGGGCCAACAGGTGTTGGTAAAACAGAATTAGCTCGTGCACTAGCTGAAGCAATGTTTGGCGATGAAGATGCAATGATTCGTGTTGACATGTCCGAGTACATGGAGAAACATTCGACTTCTCGTCTAGTTGGTTCACCTCCAGGCTATGTCGGCTATGATGAGGGCGGTCAGCTAACCGAAAAGGTTCGTAGAAAACCGTACTCAGTCATCCTATTAGATGAGATTGAGAAAGCTCACCCAGATGTTTTTAACATTTTGCTTCAGGTACTAGAAGATGGGCGCTTAACAGACTCTAAGGGACGTACGGTAGACTTCCGTAATACAGTTCTTATTATGACCTCGAACGTCGGAGCTGAAGCACTTAAACGTAATAAGTTTGTTGGGTTCAATATCCAAGATGGAGAACAAGATTATAAGGATATGAAAGGGAAAGTAATGGAAGAGTTAAAAAGAGCTTTCCGTCCAGAGTTCATCAACCGTATCGATGAAATCATTGTTTTCCATTCTCTAGAGAAGGAACATTTAAAACAAATTGTTACGCTTATGTCTGAACAATTAACCAAACGCCTAAGCGAACAGGATATCAATTTAGAATTAACTGATGCAGCGAAGGAAAAGGTTTCAGAAGAAGGATATGACCCAGAATACGGAGCTCGACCATTACGTAGAGCAATTCAGAAACATATCGAAGATCAGTTGTCTGAAGAGCTATTAAAAGGTACCGTTCTTAGGGGACAAAAAGTTGTGATCGATGTTGAGAATAACGAGTTTGTGGTAAAAACACCAACACAAATTGTTAATAAATAATCCTAAGCTTTATAATAAAGGGTATACGTATGCAAGGTACGTATACCTTTTTTATTAACGATTTATATTAATTTAAATGACTGTGAAGATTACCATGTTCTTTAACAATGTTATTTAAATGTAAAGCTTATAAAAATAGAAATAGGGTATTAGATGATTGAAGGGAAGAACGTAATGGCTAAGAGAAAAACAAAATTTATGTGTCAGGAATGTGGCTATGAATCTGCTAAATGGATGGGGAAATGTCCTGGTTGTGGACAGTGGAACAAGATGGTCGAAGAGACTGAAAGTGCAGGAACAGGCCGAAGGGGTGCTTTTAACCATACTACTAGTACCGGTGTTGCAGCAAAGGCTACACCAATTACAAGTATAGAAACAGTTAGTGAGCCACGAATTAAAACGGAGTTAAATGAACTGAACCGTGTTCTTGGTGGAGGAGTGGTTAAAGGTTCTCTAGTCCTCATTGGAGGGGATCCTGGAATTGGGAAATCGACGCTATTGCTACAGGTTTCTCATCAACTTGCTAAGATCAATCATTCTGTTTTATATATTTCAGGTGAAGAGTCACTTAGACAGACAAAGCTTAGAGCTGACCGCCTGGGGATTTCCTCTGATAATCTACTTGTTTATTCGGAAACAAATTTGGAGGAAATTAGTTTGACGATTGAGAAGAATTCCCCTGATTTTGTTATTGTCGACTCTATCCAAACTGTTTTTCATCCAGAAGTGACTTCTGCTCCAGGGAGTGTTTCGCAAGTAAGGGAATGTACTGCAGAGTTGATGCGCATTGCTAAGACAAAGGGAATTGCTATTTTTATCGTAGGCCATGTCACAAAAGAAGGTTCTATTGCTGGTCCACGGTTACTTGAACATATGGTAGATACGGTTCTTTATTTTGAAGGAGAACGTCATCATACTTACCGAATTTTACGTGCTGTTAAAAACCGTTTTGGGTCAACAAATGAAATGGGAATTTTTGAAATGAAGGAAAGCGGTCTTGAAGAAGTAGCGAATCCTTCAGAGATTTTCCTCGAGGAACGCTCACAAGGTGCATCAGGCTCCACAGTTGTTGCCTCCATGGAAGGGACTAGACCTGTATTGGTTGAAATTCAAGCACTCATTTCACCAACAAGCTTTGGGAATCCACGAAGAATGGCAACTGGAATGGACCATAGCCGGGTGAATCTGCTTATGGCTGTTTTAGAGAAGCGGGTTGGCTTGTTGCTACAGAATCAAGATGCTTATTTAAAAGTGGCTGGTGGAGTCAAGTTAGATGAGCCAGCAATTGACTTAGCCATTGCGGTCAGCATTGCCTCCAGCTTCCGAGATAAACCAACACGGGCGACGGACTGTATCATTGGTGAGGTTGGACTCACAGGGGAAGTACGGCGGGTCTCACGTGTGGAACAACGGGTTCAAGAAGCAGCGAAGCTCGGCTTTGAAAGAGTCATCCTACCCGAAAATAACCTTGGTGGCTGGACTGCTCCTAAGGGGATTACCTTAATCGGTGTTTCCACAGTCAGCCAGACATTAAAGGTAACACTGGAGGGATAAGAGATTGGATAGTAGCAAGGTTGAGGATCGTACATTGAGTGATATTCTCCAATTTATTGCTCCTGGTACTCCTCTAAGAGAAGGGATTGATAATGTCCTACGAGCCCATACAGGAGGGCTAATTGTTGTCGGCTATAACGAAAAAGTTCAGGAACTGGTTGATGGAGGCTTTAGGATTGATTGTATGTTTAGCCCTAGTTCGTTGTATGAATTAGCAAAAATGGATGGTGCCATCATTTTAAATGAACAAGGCAATAAAATTCTTTTTGCCAATGCTCAACTTGCCCCCAATCCGGGAATTCCCTCCACTGAAACAGGGATGCGCCATCGTACAGCAGAAAGGGTGGCAAAACAGACAAAGGCACTGGTCATTGCCATCTCTCAGCGGAGGACAGTCATTACCTTGTACCAAGGGAATCTTCGCTATTCACTAAGGGATATATCGGTGATATTGACAAAAGCCAATCTGGCCATTCAAACTCTGGAGAAATATAAAATTGTTCTTGAACAAAGCATTACGAATTTCGGATTACTAGAGTTTGAGGAGTTGGTCACCTATCATGACCTCATGCAAGTTATGCACCGTTTTGAAATGGTTTTTCGAATAAAAAATGAATTATTATCCTACTTGAGTGAACTCGGAGCAGAAGGACGACTTATTCGTCTTCAGATGCAAGAGATCATGACCGATATGGAGATCGAAGCAAAGCTTTTGATAAAAGATTATATTTCTGAAGGAGAGAAGGATCCAGAAGAAGTATTAGTGCGCTTCCAGGGTTTATCAAAAGCAGGGGTGATTGAAGACGGCGTGTTATTAAAATTGCTTGGTTATCAGGGCTATGTTCATCTTGAAGAGACGATTAGCCCAAGAGGCTATCGGATGTTAAATAAAATCCCGCGACTTCCCCCAATTATTATTGAAAACTTGGTACACCGCTTTAAACATTTTCGTAGTATCGTGTCCGCAACAGTTGCTGAGCTAGATGATGTTGAAGGGATTGGTGAGGTTAGGGCTAAAAAAATTAAAGAGGGCTTCAAACGGATTTTAGAACAATTGATTTCCGACCGTCATATCTAGAATCACTATACTGCTAATATTTGACACTACCTAGGTAGGATGCTAATTTTAAACCAAGGGTAAACACTATAAGAAAGTAAGTAAAATAGAGTGTTACACCCATATGTAAAAAATGTCACTCTATTGCTATTCAGTAAAATTCTCTATAGGCAAAGGTTTCAATTTATCAAAATTGTTTATAATGATATTAAGGAGGTGATGTGATGTTAAGACGTATAATTCAAGCCTGTTTCTTAATTATTGGAGGAACACTTGGGATTTTCTTAATTCCTGATTTAATCATGCTCGTTCAGATTGAGAATATTTCATTCCTAGCTAACCCGTATGTTTCTGCTATACTTGGTGCACTTATTTTTTATTTCCTTACTTTTTGGGCAGTTGATTATGTGACCAATTTTGTTAAATGGCTCGAGGAATCATTAATAAAAGCTCCACTTGCTGACTTACTGACCGGTGGTGTTGGATTGTTTTTTGGTCTATTAGTGGCTTTTTTAATCGGCTTCGCCTTTAATGCAATCCAAGTTCCGGTTTTTAATACAGTAGCGCCAATTTTACTTACGCTAGTTTTTGGATATCTCGGTTTCCAGGTCGGGTTTAAAAAACGTGATGAACTCTTAAATCTTTTTTCAAGCCGTAAGAAGAAGGGCGGGGAAGAGGAAACAGAGGACAAATCATTAGGCACAAGCACATGGAAAATCCTCGACACCAGTGTGATTATTGATGGAAGAATTGCGGATATTTGCCAAACAGGCTTTCTTGAAGGTACGATTATCATCCCACAGTTTGTTCTTGAGGAATTACAGCATATTGCTGATTCTTCTGATGTTCTAAAACGAAACCGTGGCCGCCGTGGTCTTGATATTCTTAATCGAATTCAAAAGGAGCTTGCGATTCAGGTTGATATTTATGAGGGAGACTTTGAGGAGATACAGGAAGTAGACTCAAAACTTGTCAAACTTGCAAAGCTTACAAATGGTGTTGTGGTTACGAATGATTTTAACTTAAATAAAGTCTGTGAGCTTCAAGGTGTTTCTGTATTAAATATCAATGACTTAGCCAATGCTGTAAAACCAGTTGTCCTACCTGGAGAAGAATTAAGTATTCAGGTTATCAAAGATGGGAAAGAGCATAATCAGGGCATTGCATACCTTGATGACGGAACGATGATTGTAGTAGAAGAAGGACGAGATTATATCGGAAAACGAATTGATGTCCTTGTAACCAGTGTCTTGCAGACATCTGCAGGGCGAATGATTTTTGCCAAACCTAAACTATTAGAAAAAGCGTTATAGACGATAGGAGATACGATTTATGGCTTACCAGGTCATTATTCCAGCTGCGGGTCAGGGGAAACGAATGGGAGCAGGGAGAAACAAGCTTTTTTTGACGCTTGAAACCATTCCAGTACTTATTCATACTTTACGTGTTTTTGAACAAGATACGGAATGCTCAGGTATTATTCTTTCAATTCATCCGCAAGATAAAGAATCCTTCAATGAATTATTAACAGAATATCGTATAAGCAAGGTAACTCACCTTGTGCATGGTGGGAAAGAACGGCAGGACAGTGTCTACAATGGGGTGAAGGTTATTCAAGCTGATGGTATTGTACTTGTCCACGATGGTGCAAGACCGTTCGTTACGCTAGATACGGTTCACGAGCTTGTGAAAGCCGCAGAAAGCTCTGGAGCAGCCATTGCAGCTGTACCTGTTAAGGATACGATTAAAAAGGCGGAAAATCTCCTAGTATCAGAAACAATCGAGCGTTCAAGCTTGTGGGCAGTGCAGACCCCACAAGCTTTTCGTGTTTCTATCCTACGTAAAGCCCATGAATACGCCGTGGAAGAACAATTTACAGGCACAGATGATGCTAGCCTTGTTGAACGACTTCCGCATAAAGTCGTTATTATTGAAGGAGATTATGATAATATAAAGCTGACAACGCCTGAAGATATGTTCTTTGCTGAGGCGATTTTGAAGAAGCGGAAGCAGTTAGGCTAAGGTTGTCACGATTTTCAATCTATCTATGATTAAAAGGAGCAAACTTAAGATGTTTCGAATAGGACAGGGATTTGATGTACACCAGCTTGCCGATGGCCGTCCGTTGATCATCGGTGGTATTACCATACCATATGAAAAGGGGTTATTAGGACATTCCGATGCGGATGTATTGTTACATACAATCGCGGATGCCTGTCTAGGTGCAATCGGCGAAGGAGATATTGGCAAACACTTTCCTGATACAGATCCTACCTTTAAGGATGCTGATTCAGCTAAGCTGCTTGAGCATGTTTGGGGAATGGTGAAAGAGAAAGGGTATAGCCTTGTCAATGTGGATTGTACCATTATCGCTCAAAAGCCTAAGATGGCTCCATATATTGATTCTATTAAAGAGCGGGTTGCTGTCCTTCTTGAGGGGACCATTGAGCAGGTGAATGTAAAAGCAACCACGACCGAAAAATTAGGTTTTACTGGACGAGGAGAAGGAATTGCCTCACAAGCGGTTATCTTAATCCAGAAATCACCGAAATAAAATTACGTTAACAACTGATAAGGTAAGACTAGGAGGATTTTTTTATGTCAGATATTCGTGTACGCTATGCCCCGAGCCCAACGGGACACTTACATATTGGAAATGCCCGTACGGCGCTTTTTAACTACTTATACGCACGCAATCAAGGTGGAAAATTCATTATCCGCATTGAAGATACGGATCAAAAACGTAATATTGAAGGCGGAGAGCAAAGCCAATTGCATTATCTGAAATGGCTTGGAATGGAATGGGATGAAAGCATCGATGTTGGAGGGGAATACGGTCCATACCGCCAATCAGAGCGTATAGCCATCTATGATGAATATACAAAACAGCTATTTGCAAAAGGACAGGCCTATAAATGCTATTGTACAGAAGAAGAGCTTGAGGCCGACCGTGCGGCGCAAATGGAGCGCAACGAAACGCCAAAGTATTCAGGACGATGCCGTCATTTGAGTGAAGAAGACCGAGCTCAGTTTGAAAAGGAAGGTCGAAAGCCAAGCATTCGTTTTAAGGTTCCGAATGATAAGGTCCTTCGTTTTGATGATATGGTTAAGGACGAGGTATCATTTGAATCAGATGGCTTTGGTGATTTTGTAATTGTGAAGAAAGATGGAATTCCAACTTATAATTATGCGGTAGTCATCGATGATCATCTAATGAAGATTTCTCATGTCCTCCGTGGGGATGACCATATTTCTAACACGCCAAAGCAGCTGTTGATTTATGATGCATTTGGCTGGGAACCACCTGTGTTTGGTCATATGACCCTTATTGTCAATGAAAGCAGAAAAAAATTGAGCAAACGTGATGAATCCATCATTCAATTTATCGAGCAGTACGAGGAGCTTGGATATCTTCCAGAAGCATTGTTTAACTTTATTGCATTGCTAGGATGGTCACCTGCAGGGGAAGAAGAAATCTTCTCGAAGGAAGAATTTATTGAAAAATTTGATGCAGAACGTCTTTCAAAGTCTCCAGCGTTATTTGACCGCCAAAAGCTTACTTGGATGAATAACCAGTATATGAAAAAGGCGGAAATCGATAGAGTCATCGACTTAGCTTTGCCGCATCTTATTAAAGCTGGAAAGGTAAAAGAAGACCGTACAGTGGAAGAAGATACTTGGGTTAAAAGTCTAATCTCTCTTTTCCAAGAGAAAATGAGTTATGGGGCAGAAATCGTAGAGATGTCAGAACTATTCTTCCAAGACGAGTTGGTTTTTGAGGAAGAAGCGAAGGAAGTCTTAGCGGGAGAACAAGTTCCTGAGGTCATGCGTGCTTTCTTACAGGAGATAGATTCTTTAGAGGAATTTACAGCACCACAAGTTAAAGCGGCGGTTAAAGCAGTCCAAAAAGGAACTGGTCATAAAGGGCAAAAGTTATTCATGCCAATACGAGCGGCTCTAACTGGTCAGACACATGGACCTGACCTGATGCTCGCTATGGAGCTTCTTGGGAAGGATAAAGTGAAAGAAAGAGTAACCAATTTACTGGACTAGAAATATTTTTAGCAATATAGTTAACAAAGATAGCTAAATATAATATAGTAAGAGTAATTATGATAGCTCTAAAGTGTGGAAGAGGAAAAGTAAAAAAGTGATGCTTTTTAGAGAGAACCATCATCGGCTGAAAGTGGTTTAAGCCCCTCATTTTTTGAAATGCCCCTCTGAGCCCCTGTACGAACAGAAGTGTTCTAAGTAGTTCAGGGCGGGTCCTCCCGTTAACAGGCTAAAGTTGAGGCTCCTTTTTAGAGCTTAAACAGAGTGGAACCGCGCACAAGCGTCTCTGTCAGTGATGACAGGGGCGTTTTTTTATTTTTTGGCTGTGTAGGAAGTGCACAAGGGTGACGGAACGCTCGTGCCTGGAGCGGAAATCAACAGCCATGTAGTTGAGAACGGCAATGTAGATATAGATTCATTGTTCGACTTGTCAACCTTATGGGGAAAAGAAAGTATATAAGTTTTGACTTTGAGACGAGTCTAGCTCGAGCGTCCAGTGCCCTTCGCTCTCCGCCCTACGATAAGTCAAGTACGAATGCGCTAACGTTCTTCGTGTTTCCTTTTCCGCATTCTAACAGGCAGTCGGTTCTCAACTGCCTGTAAAGAACACGATGGATTTTTCTAATGGCTGATGCCCTAAGAAAAACCTTATCTTGGTTGGAGCGTTCCAGGTCATACGCCGCTGAACAGGACGCTTGCGCTTTTATTATTTTGGAGATACTGGGGGATGGTAATGATGTTTAAAGTACTGAAGGAAGATATCGAAGTCGTATTTGATCAAGATCCTGCTGCCAGAAGTCGTTTAGAAGTAATCCTAACTTATGCCGGCCTCCATGCAATTTGGTCTCACCGACTTGCACATGCGTTATTTAAACGAAAGCTTTATTTTATTGCAAGGATTATATCGCAAATCAGTCGCTTTTTTACCGGAATTGAAATTCACCCTGGTGCTAAAATCGGCCGACGGCTTTTTATTGACCATGGCATGGGGGTTGTCATCGGAGAAACCTGTGAAATTGGAGATAATGTCACCATCTATCAGGGTGTAACGCTAGGTGGAACAGGGAAAGAGAAAGGGAAACGACATCCGACTGTTAAGGACAATGCCCTCATTGCTACCGGTGCAAAGGTACTCGGCTCGATTACGATCGGAGAGAACTCTAAAATTGGCGGCGGCTCTGTTGTATTAAAGGATGTTCCTCCAAACTCGACAGTGGTTGGGGTACCTGGTCGAGTCGTTATCCAAGATGGAGTTAAAATAAAAAAAGATTTAAATCATTCAGATCTTCCAGATCCAATTTCTGACCGCTTTAAAACACTTGAAGCAGAGATTGCTTTACTGCAGGGAGAGCTAAGAGGATTGAAGGAAGAAAGGAGTAAGATGAATGCCAATTCAAATATATAACACGTTGAAACGTGAAAAAGAAGAATTTATCCCGCTCGAAGAAGGAAAAGTAAAAATGTATGTATGCGGGCCAACGGTTTATAACTATATTCATATCGGAAATGCACGCCCAGCGATTGTCTTTGATACAGTGCGCCGCTACCTCGAATTTAGAGGCTATGATGTAAAATATGTTTCAAATTTTACGGATGTTGATGATAAGTTGATTCGTGCAGCCAAGGAACTAGGAGAAGATGTTCCGACCATAGCCAATCGGTTTATCAATGCTTACTTTGAAGACACAACAGCACTAGGTTGCAAACGAGCTGATGTTCATCCTCGCGTTACTGAAACGATGGATATCATTATTGATTTTATCAAGGCTTTAATTGATAAAGGATATGCCTATGAATCAGGTGGAGATGTTTATTTTAGAACGAGAAAGTTCTCTGAATACGGGAAATTGTCACACCAGTCCATTGATGAATTGAAAATAGGCGCAAGAATTCAAATCGGAGAAAAGAAACAAGATGCACTTGACTTTGCACTTTGGAAAGAAGCGAAGGATGGCGAGATTTCCTGGGAAAGCCCATGGGGTCAAGGTCGACCAGGTTGGCATATTGAATGCTCAGCAATGGCAAAGCAGTACTTAGGAGATACGATTGATATTCATGCAGGAGGTCAGGATTTGGCCTTCCCACATCATGAAAATGAAATTGCCCAATCAGAAGCATTAACAGGGAAATCTTTTGCTCGCTATTGGATGCATAATGGCTATATTAATATAGACAATGAAAAAATGTCCAAATCACTGGGGAACTTCGTGCTTGTTCATGACATCATCAAACAACATGACCCACAAGTCTTAAGATTCTTTATGCTGTCTGTTCATTATCGCAATCCAATTAACTACAGTGAAGAGTTACTTGAGAATACAAAGGCAGCATTCGAAAGGTTGACAACGTCCTATCAAAATCTTAAGCATCGTTTGGAATCAAGTACAAACTTAACAAATAATAATCAGGAATGGTTGGATAAAATATCAGCTCTACATCAGCAGTTTATTAAGGAAATGGACGATGACTTTAACACAGCAAATGGTGTATCTGTTTTATTTGAACTCTCAAAACTTGCGAACCTGTATTTAGTGGAGAAAAATACAGCGGAAGAAGTCATTAAAGCTTTTATGAATGAATTTGACGAATTACTTGGCGTTTTCGGTCTTTCTTTAGGTGCCAACGAACTCCTTGATGAAGAAGTTGAAGCCTTGATTGAAAAAAGAATCCAGGCTAGGAAAGATAGAAATTTCAAGCTTGCTGATGAAATTCGAGATCAGTTAAAAGAGATGAAGATCATTCTAGAAGATACTGCACAAGGTACGAGATGGAAAAGAGGATAGGGAATGCTATCATATAATCAAAAAGTGGATGAAAAACAATTAAATAGCCTCGCTCTTGCTTATATGGGGGATGCCGTATATGAAAAATATGTACGGCTCCACCTTTTGCAGAGCGGAAAGGTGCGGCCGAATAAGCTCCATCGGGAAGCGACGAAGTACGTATCTGCAAAAGCACAGGCAATGATCATCCATTCTTTTATCGATGAGCAAAAGTTATCTGAGGAAGAGATAGCTGTTCTGAAGAGAGGGAGAAATGCAAAATCCGGAACTGTTCCGAAAAATACAGATGTGCAAACGTACCGATATAGTACAGCCTTCGAGGCATTGATTGGGTATCTGTTTATAGGGGGGAATGAAAAGCGGTTAGAAGAATTGATTGAGGCTGCTTTTGCGATTGTTGAAGAAGGAGGAAGGGTATCATGAGCGAGGAATACATCGGTGGAAAAAACCCTATAATGGAAGCACTAAAATCACACCGTGATATTAATAAAATTTTGATTGCTGAAGGTTCTCAAAGAGGACAAATGCAACAAGTAATTGGTCTAGCGAAAGAGTCAAATGTCATTGTTCAATTTGTGCCAAAGAAAAAATTAGATCAAATGTACGAAGGAAGTCATCAGGGGGTTATCGCTCAAGTTGCAGCGTATGAGTATGCGGAACTTGATGATTTATTTTCTGTAGCTGAAAAAAGAAATGAAGCACCCTTCTTTTTAATTTTGGATGAAATTGAGGACCCTCATAACCTTGGATCTATTATGAGGACAGCGGATGCTTCAGGGGCGCATGGCATTATTATCCCGAAAAGAAGAGCAGTTGGTTTAACGGCAACCGTTGCAAAGGCCTCAACTGGTGCGATCGAGCATATCCCTGTCGTCCGGGTAACAAATTTATCTAGAACAATTGATGAATTGAAGGAACGTGGAGTATGGGTTGCAGGAACGGATGCTGCGGGGAAAGAAGATTATCGTGCTTTTGATGGAACGATGCCGCTCGCACTTGTCATTGGGAGTGAAGGGAAAGGCATGGGAAGAATTATTCGCGAAAAATGTGATTTTCTTCTTCGATTGCCTATGGTTGGAAAAGTTACGTCGCTCAATGCCTCAGTAGCTGCATCGTTACTGATGTATGAGGTTTACCGCAAACGTTATCCCTTAGGGCATTAAGATGGATATCCTGTTAGTAGATGGATACAACATTATCGGTGCATGGCCGGAACTCAGAGTATTGAAAACGAAAGACCTTGCTGCTGCAAGGGATCTCTTGGTTGAAAAGATGGCGGAGTATAAGGCTTATACGGGGTATCGAGTGATTGTTGTTTTTGATGCACATTACGTTCATGGAACCGAACAGCGGTATAAGAATTACAAGGTTGAAGTGATCTATACAAAGGAAAATGAGACAGCAGATGAGCGAATTGAAAAGCTAGCCATTGACCTTAGCAACCGAAAAACGCAAATTCATGTCGCTACTTCCGATTTTACGGAGCAATGGGCAATTTTTGGTCAAGGGGCCTTGAGGAAGTCTGCTCGGGAGTTATATACAGAAATGAGCGTAATGGAGCAAAAGATTGAAAAGAAGGTACAAAAAATCCAGAAAAAAAAGCCATTGAGTAGAATCCCACTTAGTGATGAAATTGCTGAAATATTTGAAAAGTGGCGCCGTGGTGGGCACTAACTGGGTTGACGCTAAAAAAAAAACTACTGTATAATATTCCTATCCTTGGAAAAGTCCGGTGGAGGGATCTTAGTGAAGGCTGATTTCGGTTCAAAACAGGCTAAAAAATATAATGAGCTTGAGGATGAAGTAGTAGTAGAAGCAGTTCACAATGGTGATAGCGAGGCTCTTGATTTTTTAATAAAAAAATACCGAAATTTTGTACGAGCAAAAGCTAGGTCCTATTTCCTGATTGGGGCTGACAAGGAAGATATTGTTCAGGAGGGTATGATTGGACTTTATAAAGCGGTTCGTGACTTTAAAGAAGATAAACTTACCTCTTTTAAGGCCTTTGCTGAACTCTGTATTACGCGGCAAATTATTACCGCAATTAAAACAGCTACAAGGCAAAAACATATTCCACTTAATTCATATGTATCCCTAGATAAACCAATTTTTGACGAAGAATCAGACCGAACCTTAATGGATGTGATTACTGGAGCTAAAATCATGGATCCTGAGGAACTGATTATTCATCGAGAGGAATATATTCAGATTGAGATAAAAATGGAAGAACTGTTAAGTGACCTCGAACGGAAGGTGCTAGCATTATATTTGGATGGACAATCCTATCAAGAGATATCTGAAGAATTAAATCGCCATGTAAAGTCGATAGACAACGCACTTCAACGGGTGAAAAGGAAATTAGAACGATACATTGACCTAAGGGAATTATCGACTTGAAGATAGAAGGGAATATCCATAAATCTACCATTTATTCTATTCGACAGTTATTGACACTAACTTCCTACCATGATAAAGTTTTAAAGACATAAATTAGTAGGTGCACTATGGCAAAAAAGATAACGCTTGCTTGCTCCGAATGTGGTTCACGTAATTATTCGAGTACAGCCAATCAAGAAAATCAAACTGAACGTCGAGTACTTAAAAAGTTTTGTAAAAACTGCAATGCTCATACTGTTCATCGGGAAACAAAATAACATGATAGATAGATTGTTTGCTATTCACTAGTTGGAGGTTACAAAATGAACATCACAAAGTTTTTACCTGAAGTGGCCCGTGAAATGCGTAAGGTCAGTTGGCCAAAGCGTAGGGAACTTGTTCGTTATACAATTGTTGTTTTATCGACAGTCGTTTTTATGGCATTGTTTTTCACTGTGATTGATCTTGGATTTTCTGAATTGATTCGCTTAATCCTTGAATAACCCACGTGTTCTCATGGTATAATGGAGAATAACGCAGGAATTTTTTACAAAAGCCCGGATAACGGGTTTTTTGTTTGCTGAAAAAAAGGGAGGGACGGACGCTAAAGTCCTCTGTAAATGGAAAAGAATTGGTATGTAGTTCATACGTATTCAGGATATGAGAATAAAGTTAAGACTAATCTTGAGAAACGCGTTGAGTCAATGGGTATGCAAGATAAGATCTTTCGAGTAGTCGTACCTGAAGAAGAAGAGACAGATATTAAGAATGGTAAAAAGAAAGTGATTAAGCGGAAAACATTCCCAGGGTATGTTTTAGTAGAGTTGGTTATGACAGATGACTCTTGGTATGTAGTAAGGAATACTCCAGGAGTAACAGGCTTTGTAGGTTCCTCTGGGCATGGCTCAAAACCATCACCATTACTGCCAGATGAAGTTGATATGATTTTAAAACGCATGGGTGTGGACGAGCAACGGATTGATATCGACTTTGAATTAGGTGAGACTGTACAAGTAAGTGAAGGACCATTTACAAACTTTACAGGATCCATCGAAGAGATTGATAAAGACAAAGGGAAACTGAAGGTTCTCGTTAATATGTTTGGTCGAGATACTCCAGTTGAACTTGAATTTTCTCAGATAAAAAAATTATAACTTGAAATTAAAAAAGAAAAGTGGTAACATTTCATAGGTCAGTATGTCTCGTAACCGGGACAAACATATATTATGTTCTTTATCCTGAGATAATGTGATTGCTTAGGATAGAGACTGAACTGAGTGGGAGGGGAACACCCTATTACCACATCACGGACTTTAAGGAGGTGTGTCTCGTGGCTAAAAAAGTAATTAAAATTGTAAAATTACAAATCCCTGCTGGTAAAGCTAACCCAGCGCCACCGGTTGGTCCTGCACTAGGTCAAGCAGGTGTGAACATCATGGGATTCTGTAAGGAATTTAACGCACGTACAGCTGATCAGGCTGGTTTGATCATTCCTGTTGAAATTACGGTTTTTGAAGACCGTTCATTTACATTTATTACGAAAACTCCTCCTGCTGCCGTTCTTTTGAAAGTAGCAGCTGGAATTCAGTCTGGTTCTGGTGAACCAAACCGTAATAAAGTAGCAACAGTCAAGCGTGAGAAGGTACGCGAGATTGCGGAACAGAAAATGCCTGACCTGAACGCAGCTAGCGTTGAAGCAGCAATGCGTATGGTCGAAGGTACTGCCCGCAGCATGGGTATCAACATCGAAGACTAATTGCTTAATGCAGGAGATGTAGGGGTTGCGACGATGAATAGATTTCTCTCGCAACCTTTAGTTTGTCTGTTCGTCCTACTGTTCGTTTAGAACACTAGGCTTTTCTAGATGATTGGCCAAGTGCCTAGTCCCTCGGGTCATAAGCCAATCCGTCGAGAAGGTTAAAGAACAACCTTCATGCCGGCTC
>NZ_JACWFH010000002.1:19288-54039 GCF_019749255.1 Mesobacillus maritimus
TCGGGGCTGACCAAGGCACTTACGCCTTTCTAAGTGGGAGGAAATTCCGCTAAAACCACAATCAAGGAGGAAAATATAATGGCTAACAAAGGTAAAAAGTATCAAGAAGCCGTTAAGCTAGTAGATCGTACAAAGGCTTATGATATTCAAGAAGCAATTGATTTAGCAAAAAAGACTAGCGTCGTTAAATTCGATGCTACTGTTGAAGCTGCTTTCCGTTTAGGCGTAGACCCTAAGAAAGCTGACCAGCAAATCCGTGGAGCAGTTGTGCTTCCAAATGGTACTGGTAAAACTCAACGCGTTCTAGTTTTCGCTAAAGGTGAAAAAGCAAAAGAAGCAGAAGCTGCTGGCGCAGATTTTGTAGGTGATTCTGAATTCATCAACAAGATCCAACAAGGTTGGTTCGATTTTGATGTAATCGTAGCAACACCTGACATGATGGGTGAAGTTGGTAAACTTGGACGTGTATTAGGACCTAAAGGCTTAATGCCAAACCCTAAGACAGGTACTGTTACTTTTGATGTTACAAAAGCAGTGAACGAAATCAAGGCTGGTAAAGTAGAATACCGCGTTGATAAAGCTGGAAACATTCATGTTCCAATCGGTAAGGTTTCTTTCGAAGATCAAAAGCTTGTTGAAAACTTCAACACAATCTTTGATACAATGATGAAAGTTAAGCCTGCTGCAGCAAAAGGAACTTACATGAAGAATGTAACTGTTTCTACTACAATGGGACCTGGAGTTAAGGTTGACCCTTCAACTGTAACTGCAAAATAATTCCAATTGACAACAACGAATATATTATCTATAATATATTTTGTTGCTAAATTAATATAACATTTGTACCGCAGACAGTAGGTGCCTTAAAGGCTTAATTTCCTGCCGAGGTCATACGATAGATCCAAACGTTTCACTATTGTATACTACCTCCTTGTCTGAAAGACTCGGAGGTTTTTTATTGACCGGTATGAGTGTAGAAAATTCTACAGGAGGTGTAATGATGAGCACTGTTATTGAAAAGAAACAACTACTAGTTGACGAAATTGCTGATAAACTAAAATCTAGTGTATCTACAGTCGTTGTTGACTACCGTGGTTTAACTGTTGGTCAGGTAACTGAACTTCGTAAACAACTTCGTGATGCAGGTGTTGAGTTTAAAGTGTACAAAAACACAATGACTCGCCGTGCGGCTGAAGCTGCTGACCTTGCTGGTTTAAACGAAGTGTTGACTGGTCCAAACGCAATTGCATTCAGCACAGAAGATGTTGTTGCTCCTGCGAAAATTCTTAGCGAATTTGCTAAGAAGAACGAAGCGCTTGAAATTAAAGCTGGTGTTATTGAAGGAAATCTTGCTTCTGTTGAAGATATTAAAGCTCTTGCAGATCTACCATCTCGCGAAGGTTTACTTTCTATGCTACTCAGCGTGCTTCAAGCACCTATCCGCAATCTTGCTCTTGCTACAAAAGCTGTTGCAGAACAAAAAGAAGAACAAGGCGCGTAAGCTAATCTACGTTTTATAAATAAAACAAACAATCCTAAGGAGGAAAATTACAATGACTAAAGAACAAATCATTGAAGCAGTTAAATCTATGACTGTTTTAGAACTTAACGATTTAGTAAAAGCAATCGAAGAAGAATTTGGTGTAACTGCTGCAGCTCCTGTAGCTGTTATGGGTGGAGCTGCTGGTGGAGACGCTGCTGCTGAGCAAACTGAATTTGATGTAATCCTAGCTTCTGCTGGAGATCAAAAAATCAAAGTTATCAAGGTTGTACGTGAAATCACTGGCCTTGGACTTAAAGAAGCAAAAGAAGTTGTTGATAACGCACCGAAGCCACTTAAAGAAGGCATTTCTAAAGAAGAAGCTGAAGAACTTAAAGCTAAACTTGAAGAAGTTGGAGCTAACGTCGAAGTTAAGTAATTTAAAACCTGGAAAAGCTCGCTATCAAGCGAGCTTTTTTTGGCTATTTTTGTATAGTTTAATGGTCTTTCAAGAATAATAGTTTTTGGGGAAAAGTCATATGCTTTTCAGGGTGGTGGATTCGTGTCAAATCATTATTATTCAAAGAATCCTGAAGTTGATAGCAATCCTGTCTATTGGGATTTCAATTTGAGAGAACATACTTTTCGTTTCAAAACGGATCGGGGTGTTTTCTCTAAGAAGGAAGTTGACTTTGGTTCACGCTTATTAATTGAGGCCTTTCAATTTGAAAAGAGTGAAGGGAAGATTCTCGATGTCGGTTGTGGGTATGGACCAATTGGTTTATCTCTAGCAAAATCTTTTCCTAATGTGGTTATACATATGGTTGATGTAAACCAGCGTGCATTGGACCTTGCTAAAGAAAATGCAAAACTAAATCAACTTGAAAATGTCAAGGTATACGAAAGTGATCGTCTGCTGCAGGTTAAAGAGAGCGATTTTGATGCTATTCTAACCAACCCACCGATACGTGCAGGTAAGCAAACGGTTCATGATATTTTTGAACAAAGCTATGAACGTCTCGCGGATTTTGGCGAACTATGGGTTGTCATTCAAAAGAAGCAGGGGGCGCCCTCTGCTCTTGAAAAGTTGGAAACGATGTTCGGTCAAGTGGATGTAGTAGAAAAGAAGAAAGGGTATTTTATAATCAAAGCAAAAAAAGTTGACAGATAAATTTTGCCTATGATAGTATTATAAAATGCCATAGATTAGTTTTCTTTAATATGCTAAAATTACGCTTTATACGTATATTTTAGGAAATTTGGGGAAAACTAACAAAATAATTGTACGTCTAGAAAATGTGGTTTTTAAACGTGAAAACCCTTTTTCTTTTTGTCTTATGAAAGTAGTATGCAGGAAGAACACGAATAGTGGAATAATTACGCTTGATTTGAGGGGTGAATCAGTTGACAGGTCAACTAGTTCAGTATGGACGACACCGCCAGCGAAGAAGTTACGCACGCATTAGTGAAGTTTTGGAGCTGCCGAATTTAATTGAAATACAAACAGCTTCCTATCAATGGTTCCTTGATGAGGGATTAAGAGAAATGTTCCAGGATATTTCTCCAATTGAAGACTTTACAGGAAACTTATCGCTAGAGTTTATTGATTATAGTCTTGCCGAGCCAAAATATCCGGTAGATGAATCAAAAGAAAGAGATGTTACGTACTCTGCTCCATTAAGGGTGAAGGTGCGTCTTGTCAATAAAGAAACAGGTGAAGTAAAGGACCAAGATGTCTTTATGGGGGATTTCCCACTTATGACAGAGACAGGTACCTTTGTTATTAATGGTGCCGAAAGGGTTATCGTATCTCAATTAGTGCGTTCTCCTAGCGTATATTACAGTGCGAAAATGGATAAGAACGGTAAAAAAGGTTTTACCGCTACTGTTATTCCTAATCGCGGAGCATGGCTTGAGTATGAAACCGATGCGAAAGATGTTGTATATGTAAGGATAGATCGTACGAGGAAACTCCCTGTTACGGTTCTTTTGCGTGCCCTTGGGTTTGGTTCCGACCAGGAGATCATTGATTTAATTGGTGATAACGAATATATCCGGAATACGCTTGAAAAAGACAACACAGAAAGCTCAGAAAAGGCACTTCTTGAAATCTATGAGCGTCTTCGTCCAGGTGAACCACCAACAGTCGATAACGCAAAAAGTCTCCTAGTCTCAAGATTTTTTGACCCAAAACGCTACGATTTAGCAAATGTTGGTCGTTATAAGATTAATAAGAAGCTTCATATTAAAAATCGCTTGTTTGGTCAAAAATTAGCTGAAACTCTAGTTGACCCTGAAACAGGGGAGATTATTGCTGAGCAAGGTGTTACGCTTGATCGCCGAACATTAGATAAAATTCTTGATAGCCTAGAGAAAAATGTTGGTTTCGAAACGCATAAACCATATGGTGGAGTAGTAGAAGACGATATATTATTACAATCTATTAAGGTCTATGCTCCGAATGATGATGGTGAAAAGGTTATTAACATCATCGGAAATGCTTATGTAGAAGAGCCAATTAAAAACATCACACCTGCTGATATTATTGCTTCAATAAGTTATTTCTTTAACTTATTGCACGGTGTCGGTGATACAGATGATATCGATCACTTAGGAAACAGACGACTTCGTTCAGTTGGAGAGCTATTACAGAATCAATTCCGTATTGGTCTTTCTAGAATGGAACGTGTGGTTCGTGAGAGAATGTCGATTCAAGATACAAACACGATTACACCACAGCAATTGATTAATATTCGTCCGGTAATTGCTTCAATCAAAGAATTCTTTGGTAGTTCCCAGCTTTCACAGTTTATGGATCAGACAAATCCGTTGGCAGAATTGACACATAAGCGTCGTTTATCTGCACTTGGACCTGGTGGTTTGACACGTGAACGTGCGGGATTTGAAGTTCGTGACGTTCATTACTCTCACTATGGTCGTATGTGTCCGATTGAAACGCCAGAAGGTCCGAATATCGGGCTGATTAACTCGCTTTCCTCATTTGCGAAAGTGAATAAATTTGGGTTTATTGAAACACCTTACCGCCGGGTAGATCCGGAAACAGGAAAGGTAACGACTCATTTTGATTATCTAACTGCCGATGAAGAGGACAATTATGTTGTTGCACAGGCAAATGCAATATTGTCTGAAGACGGTTCTTTCGTAGATGATATGGTTGTTGCTCGTTTCCGTGGTGAAAACACCGTAGTTCGCCGTGAGCGCATAGATTATATGGATGTATCGCCAAAACAGGTAGTTTCTGCTGCGACAGCATGCATTCCTTTCTTGGAAAATGATGACTCCAACCGTGCATTAATGGGTGCGAACATGCAGCGACAAGCTGTTCCGTTATTGCAACCTGAAGCTCCTAGAGTTGGAACGGGTATGGAGCATGTTTCAGCAAGAGATTCCGGCGCTGCTGTTATTTGTAAGCACGAAGGAATTGTTGAGCATGTTGAAGCACGTCAAGTTTGGGTACGTCGCATTACAGAAGTAGATGGTCAAGAAATTAAAGGTGACCTTGATAAATATAAAATGCAGAAATTCATCCGTTCTAACCAAGGTACATGCTACAACCAGCGCCCAATCGTAAGTGTTGGTAACCGTGTGACGAAAGGTGAAATTCTTGCAGATGGTCCATCAATGGAAGCTGGAGAGCTTGCATTAGGAAGAAACGTGCTTGTAGGATTCATCAACTGGGATGGTTATAACTACGAGGATGCCATCATCATGAGTGAACGCTTAGTAAAAGATGATGTCTATACCTCTATTCATATTGAGGAATATGAGTCAGAGTCTCGTGATACCAAGCTTGGACCTGAGGAAATCACTCGTGATATTCCAAACGTTGGGGAAGACGCGTTGCGTAACCTTGATGAGCGTGGAATTATCCGAGTTGGTGCCGAAGTAAAAGATGGAGATTTGCTTGTTGGGAAGGTTACTCCTAAAGGGGTTACTGAATTAACAGCAGAAGAACGCTTATTACATGCAATCTTTGGTGAAAAAGCGCGTGAAGTCCGTGATACTTCCCTCCGTGTTCCACATGGTGGTGGCGGAATCGTCCTTGACGTTAAAGTCTTTAATCGTGAAGATGGCGATGAACTACCTCCGGGTGTGAATCAGCTGGTTCGTGCATATATCGTTCAGAAACGTAAAATTCATGAAGGCGATAAAATGGCAGGACGTCACGGAAACAAAGGGGTTATCTCTCGTATCCTTCCTGAAGAGGATATGCCGTTCTTACCAGATGGTACACCGATTGATATCATGTTGAACCCTCTAGGCGTTCCATCTCGTATGAATATCGGACAGGTGCTAGAGCTCCATTTAGGAATGGCTGCACGTTATCTTGGTATTCATGTTGCTTCACCGGTATTTGATGGTGCGACAGAGGAAGATGTGTGGTCAACCATTGAAGAAGCTGGTATGGCACGTGATGCAAAAACTGTCCTTTACGATGGTCGTACAGGGGAGCCGTTTGACAACCGCGTATCGGTAGGAGTCATGTATATGATTAAACTTGCCCACATGGTTGACGATAAACTTCATGCGCGTTCTACTGGACCATACTCTCTTGTTACGCAACAGCCACTGGGTGGTAAAGCTCAGTTTGGTGGACAGCGTTTCGGGGAGATGGAAGTTTGGGCACTTGAAGCTTATGGTGCTGCCTATACGCTTCAGGAAATACTTACTGTCAAATCGGATGATGTTGTCGGCCGTGTGAAAACGTACGAAGCCATCGTTAAAGGTGAGAATGTTCCTGAACCAGGAGTTCCAGAATCCTTCAAAGTGTTAATGAAAGAGCTTCAGAGTTTAGGTATGGATGTTAAAATCCTTTCAGGTGATGAAAAGGAAATTGAAATGCGTGACTTCGACGATGACGAAGAATTGCAACAACCTGAAACACTGACAATCGCCAATGAAACCGAGAATGCCAACTCAGAAAAAGTTGGTTCTAAAGAATAAATGATATAAAAGCGTGATACCAAACTGCCTAAAAGTAGTTTGGTATCACGCAATCATAGTTTAAATATAGCTATCGTATCTTTATTGGATACATAAGCTTTGTCTAGCTGTAGCACTTAGCCCCTTGGGGCTGACCAAAGTGCTTCTGCTTTTCATTCGGGTAAAACCCTAGATTAAAAGGGAGGTAGGCCCCTTGCTGGATGTCAATAATTTTGAATACATGAAGATCGGCCTTGCTTCACCAGATAAGATTCGTTCATGGTCCTATGGTGAAGTGAAGAAACCAGAAACAATTAACTACCGAACATTAAAGCCAGAAAAAGACGGTTTGTTTTGTGAACGGATATTCGGTCCTACTAAGGACTGGGAATGCCATTGTGGAAAATATAAGCGTGTCCGTTATAAAGGAGTAGTCTGTGATCGATGTGGTGTTGAAGTTACCCGTGCAAAAGTACGTCGTGAACGAATGGGTCATATCGAACTAGCTGCACCTGTTTCACATATTTGGTATTTCAAAGGAATTCCAAGCCGTATGGGTCTTGTCCTTGATATGTCTCCTAGAGCACTAGAAGAAGTTATTTACTTTGCTTCTTATGTTGTAACGGATACTGGTGATACAGCTTTAGAGAAAAAGCAATTACTTTCTGAAAAAGAGTATCGTGCATATAAAGATAAATACGGCAACAAATTCCAAGCATCCATGGGTGCAGAAGCGATTAAAAAGCTTCTTTCCGATATCGATTTAGATAAGGATGTTGACGGATTAAAGGAAGAGCTGAAAACTGCTCAAGGCCAACGTCGTACACGTGCGATTAAGCGCCTAGAGGTTCTTGAAGCATTCCGTAATTCTGGGAACGAACCATCATGGATGATTCTTGACGTTCTTCCAGTTATTCCACCAGAGCTACGACCAATGGTACAGCTTGATGGTGGTCGTTTTGCTACATCAGATCTAAATGATTTATATCGTAGGGTAATTAACCGTAATAACCGACTCAAGCGTTTGCTTGACCTTGGAGCACCAAGTATTATCGTTCAAAACGAAAAACGTATGCTTCAAGAAGCTGTCGATGCACTGATTGATAATGGCCGTCGTGGTCGTCCAGTAACAGGTCCAGGAAATCGTCCATTAAAATCTCTTTCCCATATGTTGAAAGGAAAGCAAGGTCGTTTCCGTCAGAACCTACTAGGTAAGCGTGTTGACTATTCAGGTCGTTCGGTTATCGTTGTTGGTCCTAACCTAAAAATGTATCAGTGTGGTCTTCCGAAGGAAATGGCACTCGAGTTATTTAAGCCATTTGTCATGAAGGAGCTTGTTCAAAAAGGACTTGCACATAACATTAAATCGGCAAAAAGAAAAATTGAAAGAGTTCAACCTGAAGTTTGGGATGTGCTAGAGGATGTTATTAAGGAGCACCCAGTGTTGCTTAACCGCGCCCCTACGCTTCATAGACTAGGGATTCAAGCATTTGAGCCAACGCTAGTAGAAGGACGTGCAATTCGTCTTCACCCACTCGTATGTACTGCGTATAACGCAGACTTTGACGGTGACCAAATGGCTGTTCACGTACCTCTTTCAGCAGAAGCTCAGGCAGAAGCTCGCTTATTAATGCTTGCTGCACAGAACATCTTAAACCCGAAAGATGGAAAGCCAGTTGTTACTCCATCTCAGGATATGGTACTTGGTAACTATTACCTTACACTTGAACGTGAAGGTGCAGTTGGAGAAGGAATGATCTTTAAGGACCGGAATGAGGCGCTAATAGCTTATCAAAATGGTTATGTACACCTTCATACACGGGTTGCAGTCCATGCAGGTTCATTAGGGAATCAAACCTTTACTGAAGAGCAAAGCAAGCAGTTGCTTATGACTACGGTCGGTAAGTTGATTTTCAATGAAATTCTACCAGATACCTTCCCGTATATTAATGAACCGACAAAAACGAATCTTGAAGAGAAAACACCTGAGAAGTATTTCGTAGCAAAAGGAACAGATGTTAAGGCAGTTATTAAAGAGATGCCTTTAGTTGATCCTTTCAAGAAAAAAATCTTAGGGAACATTATTGCTGAAGTCTTCAAGAAATTCCAAATCACTGAAACATCCAAAATGCTTGACCGGATGAAGGACCTAGGCTTCCGTTATTCATCTAAAGCTGGAATTACAGTTGGTGTTGCGGATATCGTTGTCCTTGGTGAAAAAGAAGAAATTATTAATGATGCACAAGCCAAAGTAGATAATGTCATGAAGCAATTCAGACGTGGATTAATTACAGAAGATGAGCGTTATGACCGTGTTATCTCCATTTGGAGTGCAGCAAAAGATACAATTCAATCAAAGTTGATGAAATCCTTGAGTAAAACCAATCCAATCTTCATGATGAGTGATTCTGGTGCTCGTGGTAATGCATCGAACTTTACTCAGCTTGCGGGGATGCGTGGATTGATGGCCAACCCGGCTGGTCGTATTATTGAATTGCCGATTAAGTCAAGTTTCCGTGAAGGTCTTACAGTATTGGAGTACTTTATCTCCACACACGGTGCGCGTAAAGGTCTTGCCGATACAGCACTTAAGACAGCGGACTCTGGTTATTTGACTCGTCGTCTCGTAGATGTTGCGCAAGATGTTATTGTGCGTGAAGATGATTGTGGAACTGACCGTGGCCTAGACGTAAGAGCGTTGCGAGACGGTACAGAAATCATTGAAGCCCTTGATGAGCGTTTAGTTGGACGTTATTCAAGAAAGACAATTAAACATCCAGAAACAAACGAAATAATCATAAGAGAAAACGAATTGATTACCGAAGATTTAGCGATTGCAATAGTCGATGCTGGATTTGAGGAAGTATGGATTCGTTCTGCATTCACTTGTAACACTCGCCATGGTGTATGTAAGAAGTGTTATGGTCGCAACTTAGCTACCGGACAGGAAGTTGAAGTTGGAGAAGCAGTTGGTATTATTGCTGCACAATCTATCGGTGAACCAGGTACTCAGTTAACAATGCGTACATTCCATACCGGTGGGGTTGCTGGGGATGATATCACTCAAGGTTTACCTCGTATTCAGGAAATATTTGAGGCTCGTAATCCTAAAGGGGTCGCTGTAATTTCTGAAATTAGTGGAGTTGTTGTGGGAATCAATGAAGGTCGTGATCGTCAACATGAAATCGTTGTTCAAGGCGATGTCGAATCACGTACTTATACAGCTCCATATACAGCTAGACTTAAAGTTGCAGTAAATAGTCAAGTCGAGCGTGGTCAAGAACTAACTGAAGGTTCAATTGATCCGAAAGAATTATTGCGTGTTAAAGACGTGAAGTCTGTTCAAGAATACCTCCTAAGCGAGGTTCAAAAGGTTTACCGTATGCAAGGGGTAGAAATTGGCGACAAACACGTTGAGGTAATGGTTCGACAAATGATGAGGAAGATTAGAGTAATTGATGCAGGTGAAACAAATGTTCTCCCTGGAACCTTACTTGAAATTCATCAGTTTACGGATGCAAACCGTCAGGCACTTCTTGAAGGAAGACTACCTGCTACAGGACGCCCTGTAATTCTTGGAATTACCAAAGCGTCTCTTGAGACAGATTCCTTCTTGTCAGCTGCATCCTTCCAGGAAACAACAAGAGTTCTTACAGATGCTGCTATCAAAGGGAAACGTGACGAACTCCTTGGACTTAAAGAAAATGTTATTATCGGTAAGTTAGTTCCAGCTGGAACAGGAATGCAACGCTATCGTAAAGCAGAACCTGTCTTGGTGGAAGAAACACCGGAAGATGCAGTACCAGTTGAGTAATTCTAAATGATTAGAAAGCTCTCTTAAAAAATTGCGGTACTTCCAACTCGTGAGGGAGTACCGCATTTCTTTGATAAGATATTTTGTTTAATAAATAATTTATGAATATAATGTTGACATATTTTTTTAGAGATGCTATTATAGCAAAGGTGTTCCTACTTACCTGATACTTTGTTGTTCAAAAGTCAGGAAGATGTATTAGGGAACAATGTTGTTTCTTTTACTCAGTAAAAACTGTTTTTGTGGCGTACAGATCCGCAAAGACTTTGTTTTTTAGCAAAAAATGAACCACCTGGATGTGTGGGTCTACCAAAGTAATGAAAGGAGGAAAAACAATGCCTACAATTAATCAATTAGTACGCAAACCTCGTAAGTCAACCGAGGAAAAATCAAAATCTCCAGCGCTAAACAAAGGCTATAACAGCTTCAAAAAAGCGCAAACCAACCTTACATCTCCACAAAAGCGCGGTGTATGTACTCGTGTTGGAACAATGACACCAAAGAAGCCGAACTCAGCGCTTCGTAAATATGCCCGTGTTCGTTTAACAAACGGAATTGAGGTAACAGCTTATATTCCTGGTATTGGCCACAACTTACAAGAACACAGTGTCGTTCTTATCCGTGGCGGTCGTGTAAAAGACTTACCAGGGGTACGTTACCATATCGTTCGTGGAGCACTAGATACAGCAGGCGTTAACAACCGTATGCAAGGTCGTTCTAAGTACGGTACTAAGCGTCCTAAAGCAGCTAAGAAATAATAACATCAATTAATAGCCTTTTTGAAAGGAGGAAATAATATGCCACGTAAAGGTCCTGTTGCGAAAAGAGATGTATTACCGGATCCGATTTACAAATCAAAGTTAGTTACTCGTTTAATTAACAAAATGATGGTTGATGGCAAGAGAGGTAAATCTCAAAAGATTTTATACTCTGCATTTGATATCATCGCTGAGCGTTCTGGAAAAGATGCTATCGAAGTATTCGATCAAGCACTAAAGAACATTATGCCAGTATTAGAAGTTAGAGCACGTCGTGTTGGTGGTGCAAACTACCAAGTCCCAGTTGAGGTGCGTCCAGACCGTCGTACTACACTAGGTCTTCGTTGGTTAGTGAACTATGCTCGCCTTCGCGGAGAAAAGACAATGGAAGAGCGTTTAGCTAATGAAATTCTTGATGCTGCTAACAACACTGGAGCATCTGTCAAGAAGCGTGAAGATACACACAAAATGGCGGAAGCAAACAAAGCGTTTGCTCATTATCGTTGGTAATCTAACCTTCAAAAACTAAAACACTCATACATGGAAGGAGAAAGACCAAATGGCAAGAGAGTTCTCCTTAGAAAGAACACGTAATATTGGGATCATGGCTCATATCGATGCCGGTAAAACGACAACTACTGAGCGTGTCCTCTATTATACAGGCCGTATCCATAAAATCGGCGAAACACACGAAGGTGCTTCCCAAATGGACTGGATGGAGCAGGAGCAAGAACGTGGAATCACGATTACATCTGCTGCGACAACAGCTTCTTGGAAAGAACACCGTGTAAACATCATTGACACTCCGGGACACGTAGACTTCACTGTTGAAGTTGAACGTTCCCTACGTGTTCTTGATGGAGCAGTTGCAGTACTTGATGCACAGTCAGGTGTTGAGCCGCAAACAGAAACAGTTTGGCGCCAAGCTACAACTTATGGAGTACCACGTGTGGTATTCGTAAATAAGATGGATAAGCTAGGAGCAGACTTCTTATACTCTGTAGGCACAATTCATGACCGTCTTCAAGCAAATGCACACCCAATTCAACTACCAATCGGTGCCGAAGATGAATTCACAGGTATTATCGATTTAGTTGAAATGAAAGCTAGATTCTATGCGAATGACCTTGGTACAGATATTACCGAAGGTGAAATTCCAGAAGAATATAAAGCGCAAGCTGACGAATACCGTGAAAAATTACTTGAAGCGGTAGCAGAACTAGACGAAGAATTAATGGAGAAATACCTAGGTGGAGAAGAGCTAACGATTGAAGAAATCAAAGCTGCAATCCGTAAAGGTACGACTAACGTTGAATTCTACCCAGTAATCTGTGGTTCAGCATTTAAAAACAAAGGTGTTCAGTTAATGCTAGATGCCGTTATTGACTATCTTCCTTCTCCACTAGATGTACCTGCAATTCAAGGTCATCTACCTGATTCAGAAGAAGTGGTTGAACGTCATTCAGATGATAGCGCGCCATTCTCTGCATTGGCATTTAAAGTTATGACTGACCCTTATGTTGGTAAGTTAACATTCTTCCGTGTGTACTCAGGAACACTTGATGCTGGTTCATACGTTAAGAATTCAACAAAAGGTAAGCGTGAGCGTGTGGGTCGTATCCTACAAATGCACGCAAACAGCCGCCAAGAAATCTCAACTGTATATGCAGGAGATATTGCAGCTGCTGTAGGTTTAAAAGACACAACAACTGGCGATACTTTATGTGATGAAAAGCAAGAAGTAATTCTTGAATCCATGCAGTTCCCAGAACCAGTTATCCAACTTTCTGTAGAACCTAAGTCAAAAGCCGATCAGGACAAAATGACTACTGCTCTACAAAAATTACAAGAAGAAGATCCTACATTCCGAGCACATACTGACCAGGAAACTGGACAAGTAATCATTGCTGGTATGGGTGAACTTCACTTGGATATCATCGTTGACCGTATGAAACGTGAATTTAAAGTGGAAGCAAACGTAGGTGCACCACAGGTTGCTTATCGTGAAACTTTCCGTGCTTCAGCTCAGGTTGAAGGTAAATTCGCGCGTCAGTCTGGTGGACGTGGACAATTCGGACATGTTTGGATTGAATTCTCTCCAAATGAAGAAGGAAAAGGCTTTGAATTCGAGAACGGTATTGTCGGTGGTGTGGTTCCTCGTGAATACATTCCTGCAGTACAAGCTGGTCTTGAAGATGCACTAGACCGTGGTGTCCTTGCTGGATACCCACTAGTTGACATTAAAGCTCGTCTATTTGATGGTTCATACCATGATGTTGACTCCTCTGAAATGGCGTTTAAAATTGCCGCTTCAATGGCACTTAAAAATGCTGCTTCAAAATGTCAACCGGTTATCCTTGAACCAGTAATGAGAGTAGAAGTTGTTATCCCTGAGGAATACCTTGGAGATATCATGGGTATGATTACTGCTCGTCGTGGACGTGTTGAAGGTATGGATGCTCGTGGTAACGCTCAGGTAGTTCGTGCGATGGTTCCACTTTCAGAGATGTTTGGTTACGCAACAGCTCTTCGTTCAAGTACACAAGGACGTGGTGTATTCTCAATGCACTTCGACCACTACGAAGAAGTTCCTAAATCAGTTTCTGAAGAAATCATCAAAAAAAATAAAGGTGAATAATTGATTTTCAACCTTTAATCAAGTATAACTACTAATGTAAGACATAGCTGTGGAGAAGGAATACCTTTTCCATAGCCTTATATATACTTAAACTTCCCAAATAATAAGGAGGATTACAAAATGGCAAAAGCTAAATTCGATCGTTCTAAGCAACACGTAAATATCGGTACAATCGGTCACGTTGACCATGGTAAAACAACTTTAACTGCTGCTATCTCTACTGTACTTGCAAAAGCTGGTGGCGGTGAAGCACGCGGATATGACCAAATCGATAACGCGCCTGAAGAAAAAGAGCGTGGAATCACAATCAACACTTCTCACGTTGAGTATGAAACTGCTACTCGTCACTATGCGCACGTTGACTGCCCAGGACACGCTGACTATGTTAAAAACATGATCACTGGTGCTGCGCAAATGGACGGCGGTATCCTAGTAGTATCTGCTGCTGATGGTCCAATGCCACAAACTCGTGAGCACATCCTACTTTCTCGTCAGGTTGGTGTTCCTTACTTAGTAGTATTCATGAACAAGTGTGATATGGTTGATGATGAAGAGCTACTTGAATTAGTAGAAATGGAAGTTCGTGACCTTCTATCTGAATATGATTTCCCTGGCGATGACATCCCTGTTATCAAAGGTTCTGCTCTTAAAGCTCTTGAAGGAGAAGCTGAGTGGGAAGAGAAAATCATCGAACTAATGGCTGCTGTAGATGAGTACATCCCAGCTCCTGAGCGTGACACTGAAAAGCCATTCATGATGCCAGTTGAGGACGTATTCTCAATCACTGGTCGTGGAACAGTTGCTACTGGACGTGTTGAGCGTGGACAAGTTAAAGTCGGTGACGTAATTGAAATCATCGGTCTTGCTGAAGAGCCAAAATCTACAACTGTAACTGGTGTAGAAATGTTCCGTAAGCTTCTTGATTATGCAGAAGCTGGTGACAACATCGGTGCGCTTCTTCGTGGGGTTGCTCGTGAAGAAATCCAACGTGGACAAGTACTTGCTAAGCCAGGTTCTATCACTCCACACACAAAGTTTAAAGCAGAAGTTTATGTTCTATCTAAAGAAGAAGGTGGACGTCATACTCCATTCTTCACAAACTACCGCCCACAGTTCTACTTCCGTACAACTGACGTAACTGGTATCTGTAACCTTCCTGAAGGTGTAGAAATGGTTATGCCTGGCGATAACATTGAAATGACTGTTGAGCTTATCTCTCCAATCGCGATCGAAGAAGGAACAAAGTTCTCTATTCGTGAAGGTGGCCGTACTGTAGGCGCTGGAGTAGTAGCTTCAATCCAAGAATAATCATTATAATTTTTTAAAAAGGTAGATGAGATCCCTCATCTACTTTTTTTTATATGTCGATTAACCGGGGAGTTTTATATATATGTAGACGTGAATTTTGACACGGAAAACGAGGTTTCTTTTCTCATAGAATTTGGGTTTAACCTAGTTTCTTCTATATATATCATCCATCAGGGTGAATTATGTTTAACTGGAAAGAGTTTCTGTTTATAAAGTATAGATATTATATAAACTTTACTTGAATTCCATAGATGTAGCGTCTATAATAGTAAAAGTGTGTTAGACATACAAGAAAAATAAAAGGTGTTGCATTCACCAGAGTTTTTCTGTATAATAGGCAATGTTGGTCTTTGACTGCGATGATGCGAAAGGTTACCGACACACCCGGCCGCTTTGCCATGGCGAGTGTGCGGAAAATTTTCGTGGAGAATGTCTATTTTAAAATAGGCGAAAAGGAGGGAAAATAATGGCAAAACAAAAAATTCGTATCCGTTTAAAGGCGTATGATCATAGGATTCTTGATCAATCAGCTGAAAAGATTGTTGAGACTGCGAAACGTTCTGGTGCAGCTGTATCTGGACCGATTCCACTTCCAACTGAAAAGAATGTTTACACAATTCTTCGTGCGGTGCATAAGTACAAAGATTCTCGTGAGCAATTCGAAATGCGTACGCATAAACGTCTAATTGATATCATCAATCCAACACCACAAACTGTTGACTCATTGATGCGTTTAGACTTGCCGTCAGGCGTAGATATCGAAATCAAATTATAATTGAAATAAATAAACCAATATTATAGGAGGTGTGACGAATGACCAAAGGAATCTTAGGAAGAAAGATCGGTATGACTCAAGTATTTGCTGAAAATGGTGATCTTATCCCGGTAACAGTTGTTGAAGCTACTCCAAACGTAGTACTTCAAGTTAAGAACGCTGAGACTGATAATTACGAAGCTGTACAGCTTGGTTTTGAAGATAAGCGTGAAAAACTTTCAAACAAACCTGAAAAGGGACATGTTGCAAAGGCTAATACTACTCCTAAGCGCTTCGTACGTGAATTTAACGGAGTTGACTTAGCAGAATATGAGGTTGGTCAGGAAGTCAAAGTTAATATTTTCGCAGAAGGCGATGTAGTAGATGTAACAGGAATTTCAAAAGGTAAAGGATTCCAAGGTGCGATCAAGCGTCACGGACAATCTCGTGGACCTATGGCTCACGGATCTCGTTACCACCGTCGCCCTGGTTCAATGGGTCCTGTTGCTCCGAACCGCGTATTCAAAGGTAAATTATTACCTGGACGTATGGGTGGAGAACAAATTACTGTTCAAAACTTACAAATCGTTAAAGTTGACGAAGAACGCAATCTACTTCTAATCAAAGGAAATGTTCCTGGACCTAGAAAAGCATTGCTTAAAATCAAGACAGCTGTTAAAGCGAAGTAACATTTAAGAAAGGAGGAAAAAGGAATGCCTAAAGTAGCATTATTTAACCAAGCTGGATCACAAGTTGGCGATGTTGAACTTAATGATTCTGTATTTGGTATCGAGCCAAACAACCATGTAATGTTCGAAGCGGTTGTTATGCAAAGAGCTTCCTTACGCCAAGGAACTCACAAAACAAAAATTCGTTCTGAAGTAGCAGGCGGTGGTCGTAAGCCGTGGCGTCAGAAAGGTACTGGTCGTGCCCGTCAGGGTTCTATCCGCTCTCCACAATGGCGTGGTGGTGGTACTGTATTCGGTCCTGTACCACGTAGCTATAGCTACAAACTTCCTAAAAAAGTTCGCCGTTTGGCAATCAAATCTGCACTATCTTCAAAAGTTGTAGCAGAAGAAATTTTGGTTCTTGAAAGCTTAAGCTTTGATGCACCAAAAACTAAGGAATTCACAAGTGTATTAAAAGGACTTTCCGTTGACAGCAAAGCGCTAATCGTAACTGCTGGTCTTGACGAAAATGTTGCTCTTTCTGCACGTAACATTCCTGGTATCACAGTTGTTTCCGCTGAGGGAATCAACGTACTGGATGTTTTAAATCATGACAAGTTGATCATGACTAAAGCAGCAGTTGAAAAAGTAGAGGAGGTGCTTGCATAATGGATGCACGCGATATCATTAAGCGCCCCGTAATCACTGAACGTTCATCTGACCTTATGGCTGATAAGAAATATACGTTTGAGGTAGATGTCAGAGCAAACAAAACTCAAGTTAAAGATGCGGTACAAGAAATCTTTGGTGTTACAGTTAAAAATGTCAACATCATGAACTATAAAGGTAAATTCAAGCGTATGGGTAAATTCGGTGGTTATACTAACAAGCGCCGTAAAGCCATTATTACGTTAACTCAAGATAGCAAAGAAATCGAATTATTCGAGGTCTAATTTAGCTAATTAGAAGAGGAGGGAAATGAAATGGCGATTAAAAAGTACAAACCTACCTCTAATGGTCGTCGTAACATGACAGCGTCTGATTTCGCTGAAATCACTACTGACAAGCCCGAAAAATCGTTGCTTGCTCCGTTGCATAAAAAAGGCGGCCGTAATAACCAAGGTAAGTTAACTGTTCGTCATCAAGGTGGCGGCCATAAGCGTCAATACCGTGTCATCGATTTTAAACGCAATAAAGATGGCATTCCAGGACGCGTTGCCACAGTTGAATATGATCCAAACCGTTCCGCAAACATTGCATTAATTAACTACGTTGACGGTGAAAAGCGTTACATCTTAGCACCTAAAAACCTAGTGGTTGGAATGGAAGTTATGTCTGGACCAACAGCTGATATTAAAGTAGGTAATGCATTACCACTTGTGAATATTCCTGTAGGTACAGTTGTTCACAACATCGAATTAAAACCTGGTAAGGGTGGACAATTAGTCCGTTCTGCTGGAACAAGTGCACAAGTGCTTGGTAAAGAAGGTAAATATGTTCTTATCCGTTTGAACTCTGGTGAAGTACGTATGATTCTTGCAGAATGCCGTGCTACTGTAGGTCAAGTAGGTAACGAACAACATGAACTTATTAACATTGGTAAAGCAGGTCGTTCTCGTTGGTTAGGCAAGCGTCCAACTGTACGTGGATCTGTAATGAACCCTAACGATCACCCACACGGTGGTGGTGAAGGTCGTGCTCCAATCGGACGTAAGTCTCCAATGTCTCCATGGGGTAAACCAACTCTTGGATTCAAAACTCGTAAGAAGAAAAACAAATCCGACAAGTTCATCGTACGTCGTCGTAAAAAATAACGGGATTGAGCTACGGTTCCTAAGAACCGTAGGACAATCACGAAGGGAGGTTCAATCATGGGTCGTAGCTTAAAAAAGGGACCTTTTGTTGATGATCATTTAATGAAAAAGATCGAAAAGCTAAACGAGACTGAGGGTAAACAAGTTGTAAAAACTTGGTCACGTCGCTCAACGATCTTCCCGCAATTCATCGGACATACAATTGCCGTTTATGACGGACGTAAGCATGTACCGGTTTATGTGACAGAAGACATGGTAGGCCATAAGCTTGGAGAATTTGCTCCAACAAGAACATATAAAGGCCATGCCGCTGACGATAAGAAAACAAGACGTTAATGAGAGGAGGCTATTCATATGCAAGCAAAAGCTGTTGCTAATACAGTTCGTATTGCTCCTCGTAAAGCTCGTTTAGTACTAGATCTAATTCGAGGAAAGCAAGTTGGTGAAGCGGTGGCGATTTTAAAACTCACCCCGAAAGCTGCTTCTCCAATCGTTGAAAAGGTTCTGAAATCTGCTCTAGCAAATGCAGAACACAACTATGAAATGGATGTAAACAATCTTGTAGTATCTCAAGCTTATGCAAACGAGGGACCTACACTGAAGCGTTTCCGTCCACGTGCACAAGGTCGTGCAAGTGCAATCAACAAGCGCACAAGCCACATTACAATCGTTTTATCAGAAAAGAAGGAGGGATAATTAGTGGGTCAAAAAGTAAATCCAGTCGGTTTGCGTATCGGTGTTATCCGTGATTGGGAATCAAAATGGTACGCAGGCAAAGACTACGCTGATCTTTTACACGAAGACATTAAAGTTCGTGAGTACATCACTAAGCGCCTACGCGATGCATCTCTTTCTAAAATTGAAATTGAGCGTGCCGCTAACCGCTTAAATGTAACAGTACACACTGCTAAGCCTGGTATGGTAATTGGTAAAGGTGGAACAGAAGTAGAAGCACTTCGTAAAGCCCTAAATGCACTTACTGGCAAACGTGTTCATATAAACATCCTTGAAATCAAGAGAGCAGATCTTGATGCAAAATTAGTAGCAGAGAATATTGCTCGTCAACTTGAAAACCGTGTTTCATTCCGTCGTGCTCAAAAGCAAACCATCCAACGTGCGATGCGTGCTGGTGCAAAAGGAATCAAAACTCAAGTTTCAGGTCGTCTAGGCGGAGCAGATATTGCTCGTGCAGAACATTATAGCGAAGGAACAGTTCCTCTTCATACACTTCGTGCGGATATCGATTATGCTACAGCAGAAGCTGATACAACATACGGTAAGCTTGGAGTTAAAGTATGGATTTATAAGGGAGAGGTCCTTCCAACGAAGAAGAAAACTGAGGAAGGAGGCAAATAATATGTTATTGCCAAAACGCGTTAAGTATCGCCGCGAACACCGTGGAAAAATGCGCGGACGCGCAAAAGGCGGCACTGAGGTAGCATTCGGTGAATACGGCCTACAAGCTACTGAAGCCTCCTGGATCACTAACCGTCAGATCGAAGCAGCTCGTATTGCGATGACTCGTTATATGAAGCGTGGCGGTAAAGTATGGATTAAAATTTTCCCTCATAAGCCTTACACTGCAAAACCTCTAGAAGTCCGCATGGGTTCTGGTAAAGGTTCTCCAGAAGGATGGGTAGCAGTTGTAAAACCAGGGAAGATTATGTTTGAAATCGCGGGTGTTTCTGAAGAAGTGGCTCGTGAAGCATTACGTCTTGCATCCCACAAACTTCCTGTTAAAACGAAGTTTGTAAAACGAGAAGAAATTGGTGGTGAATCCAATGAAAGCTAATGAAATTCGTGACCTTACCACTGCTGAAATCGAACAAAAAGTGAAATCTTTAAAAGAAGAGCTTTTTAACCTGCGCTTTCAATTAGCGACTGGGCAACTTGAAAACACAGCTCGCATCCGTGAAGTACGGAAGGCGATTGCCCGTATGAAAACTGTGATTCGTGAAAGAGAGATCGGCGTTAATAATTGATAATCAGAGAGGAGGGCGCACGCAATGAGTGAACGCAACCAGCGTAAGGTCTATACTGGACGTGTAGTTTCTGACAAGATGGATAAAACCATCACTGTTCTTATCGAAACTTATAAAACACATCCACTATACGGCAAGCGCGTAAAATACTCTAAAAAGTTTAAAGCTCATGATGAGCAAAATCTTGCAAAAACTGGCGATGTAGTACGTATTATGGAAACTCGTCCACTTTCTGCAACAAAACGCTTCCGCTTAGTAGAAGTTGTAGAAAAAGCTGTTATTATCTAAATCGTTCGGATAAAGGCAATTCCGAAGGGAGGTTACTCGCATGATCCAACAGGAAACTCGTTTAAAAGTGGCTGATAATTCAGGTGCTCGTGAAGTTCTTACTATCAAAGTACTTGGTGGTACTGGTCGTAAAACTGCCAATATTGGTGATGTTATTGTTTGTACAGTCAAACAAGCAACACCAGGAGGCGTTGTTAAAAAAGGTGACGTTGTTAGAGCAGTTATTGTTCGTACAAAGACTGGCGCACGTCGTCCCGATGGAACATACATCAAGTTTGATGAAAACGCATGTGTGATCATCCGTGATGATAAGAGCCCACGTGGAACTCGTATCTTCGGACCAGTTGCACGTGAATTACGTGAAAACAACTTCATGAAAATCGTTTCACTAGCTCCAGAAGTAATCTAATATAAATTCAAATGGTTCTAAGGAGGTGCAGCAGATGCATGTCAAAAAAGGTGACAAAGTAATGGTCATCTCTGGTAAGGACAAAGGCAAAACTGGGAATATTCTTGCAGCATTCCCTAAGCAAAGCCGTGTTCTAGTTGAAGGGATTAATATCGTGAAAAAACACGCTAAACCTTCACAAGAAAATCCGCAGGGCGGAATTCTTAGCCAAGAGGCACCTATTCATGTATCAAATGTTATGCCTATCGATCCGAAATCTGGCAAGCCAACCCGAGTTGGTTACAAAGAGGAAGACGGTAAGAAGGTACGCGTAGCAAAAAAATCCGGTGAAGTTCTAGATAAATAGTTTAAAAAAGAAGGGAGGTACTCATAAATGAACCGCCTAAAAGAAAAGTTCAACAAGGAAATTTCTCCTGCTCTAATGAGCAAGTTTAACTATAAATCCGTAATGGAAGTACCAAAGTTAGAAAAAATCGTAATCAATATGGGTGTGGGCGATGCAGTTGCTAATGCAAAAGCATTAGACATGGCTGTTGAAGAATTAGCAATCATCTCTGGTCAAAAGCCAGTTATCACTAAAGCTAAAAAATCAATCGCTGGCTTCCGTCTTCGTGAAGGTATGCCTATCGGCGCGAAGGTAACTCTACGCGGTGAGCGTATGTATGAATTCCTAGACAAATTAATTTCAGTATCACTTCCACGTGTACGTGACTTCCGTGGTGTTTCTAAGAAATCATTCGATGGTCGCGGAAACTACACAATGGGTGTTAAAGAGCAATTAATCTTCCCTGAAATTGATTACGATAAAGTAAGTAAAGTACGTGGCATGGATATTGTTATTGTAACGACTGCTAACACTGATGAAGAAGCTCGTGAACTATTAACATCATTCGGAATGCCATTTCAAAAGTAATCTCTAAATAGAGGGAGGCGAAAACGTGGCTAAGAAATCAATGATTGCGAAACAAAAACGCACGCCTAAATTCAAGGTACAAGAGTACACACGCTGTGAGCGCTGCGGACGTCCGCACTCTGTATACCGTAAATTCAAGCTTTGCCGTATTTGTTTCCGTGAATTAGCATACAAAGGACAAATTCCTGGTGTGAAAAAAGCTAGCTGGTAAAACTGAAAGATTGGGAAGGAGGTAAAAACAATGGTCATGACAGATCCAATTGCAGATATGCTTACTCGTATTCGTAATGCGAATATGGTTCGTCACGAAAAATTAGAAGTACCTGCTTCTAATATGAAAAAAGAGATCGCTGAAATTCTTAAGCGTGAAGGTTTCGTACGTGATGTAGAATATATCGAAGACAACAAGCAAGGAATTATCCGTATCTTCCTTAAGTACGGTGCAAATAATGAGCGTGTTATTACTGGTCTTAAGCGCATTAGCAAACCTGGTTTGCGTGTTTATGCTAAGTCTAACGAAGTACCTCGCGTACTTAACGGTCTAGGAATCGCACTTGTTTCAACATCAAATGGCGTACTATCTGATAAAGAAGCCCGTGCTAAGCAAGTGGGCGGAGAAGTATTAGCTTACGTCTGGTAATAGATTTTTCAAAAGAATGGAGGTGCAATGAATGTCTCGCGTAGGTAAAAAACCAATTGAAATCCCTGCAGGGGTTACTGTTACGAATGAAAGCAACTTTGTAACAGTAAAAGGTCCAAAAGGCGAATTATCTCGTTCTTTTAACCAAGATATCCAAATCGTGATTGAAGAGAATGTTATTACAATCTCTCGTCCATCTGATGCAAAGGAACACCGCGCACTGCACGGTACAACTCGCGCAGTTCTTGCAAACATGGTAGAAGGTGTTTCTAAAGGATTTGAAAGATCTCTAGATTTAATCGGTGTCGGTTATCGTGCTGCGAAGCAAGGTAAGAAACTTGTATTAAGTGTGGGATATTCTCATCCAGTTGAAATCGAGGCTGAAGAAGGCCTTGAAATCGAAGTTCCTTCTAACACAAAGGTGATTGTTAAGGGAGCAGATAAAGAGCGTGTAGGTGCACTTGCTGCTAATATCCGCGGAGTACGTCCACCAGAGCCATATAAAGGCAAAGGTATCCGTTACGAAGGCGAATTCGTACGCCGTAAAGAAGGTAAAACTGGTAAGTAAGGCCTCATAGGTTAAACGAAAGGAGTGACGTAAATGATCACGAAGGCGGATAAAAACGCTACTCGCCGTAAAAGACATGCTCGTGTCCGTGCTAAAGTTAGCGGTACAGCAGCTCGTCCTCGTTTAAATGTGTTCCGTTCAAACAAACACATTTATGCTCAACTAATCGACGATGTAAATGGAGTAACTTTAGCGAGTGCTTCTACAATGGATAAAGAAGTAAATGTTGAATCTACAGGCAACCTTGAAGCTGCAGTTAAGGTCGGAGAACTAGTAGCAAAGCGTGCAGTAGAAAAAGGCGTTAGCGAAGTTGTATTTGACCGTGGAGGATATCTATATCATGGCCGTATTAAGGCTTTGGCAGATGCTGCACGTGAAAACGGCTTACAATTTTAATATAAAAAGGAGGGACACAATTAGATGCGTCGCATTGATCCAAACAAACTTGAACTTGAAGAACGCGTAGTTACGGTTAACCGTGTAGCTAAAGTTGTTAAAGGTGGACGTCGTTTCCGTTTTACTGCTCTTGTAGTAGTTGGTGATAAGAACGGTTATGTTGGTTTCGGAACTGGTAAAGCACAAGAAGTACCAGATGCTATTCGCAAAGCAATTGAAGATGCGAAGAAGAACTTGATTTTTGTACCTATGGTTGGTACAACAATTCCTCACGAGGTAATCGGACACTTCGGTGCTGGTGAAATCCTTCTTAAGCCTGCTTCTGAAGGTACTGGAGTCATCGCTGGTGGACCAGTTCGTGCGGTATTAGAATTGGCGGGTGTTCAAAACATCTTGTCTAAATCTCTTGGAACAAATACACCAATCAATATGGTTCGTGCTACTATTGATGGTTTAACACAATTAAAGCGTGCTGAAGACGTAGCGAAGTTACGCGGTAAATCAGTAGAAGAACTGTTAGGATAAGGAGGGAAATCAAATGGCAACTAAATTAGAAGTTACCCTCACACGCAGCTTGATCGGTCGTCCGCAAGATCAGCGTGAAACAGTTAAGGCCCTAGGATTGAAAAAAATGCACCAAACAGTTGAGCACCAAGATAATGCTGCTATTCGTGGTATGATCAATAAAGTGTCTCATCTTGTAAAGGTGAACGAAAAATAAATTTTATAGTTTTTAGAACAAGGAGGTGCCAACATGAAACTTCACGAACTAAAGCCTGCAGAAGGATCTCGCGGGGAGCGTAAGCGTAAAGGCCGTGGTATTGGATCTGGTAATGGTAAAACAGCTGGAAAAGGTCATAAAGGTCAAAATGCTCGTTCAGGCGGGGGTGTACGTCCTGGATTTGAAGGTGGTCAAACACCTTTAGCTAGACGTCTACCTAAACGTGGATTTACGAACATTAATCGTAAAGAATACGCTGTGGTTAACCTTGATGCTTTAAATCGTTTTGAAGACGGAACCGAAGTGACTCCAGAACTTTTGATTGAAACAGGATTAGTCAAAAAGGAACTTGCAGGAGTAAAAATTCTTGCTAATGGTAACTTGGAGAAGAAACTAACTGTTAAAGCTCATAAGTTTTCCTCTGCAGCTCAAGAAGCAATTCAAGCTGCTGGTGGTCAAACTGAGGTGATCTAATGTTTCAAACAATCTCCAATTTTATGCGCGTGGGTGAAATCAGAAGCAAAATTCTCTTCACCCTTTTAATGTTGATTGTATTTCGCCTTGGTGCCTTTATTCCGGTGCCAGGTGTGAATTCTGATATATTAAAAGCACAAGATACTTTAAGTGCTTTCGGTGTACTAAATGTATTTGGTGGCGGTGCACTCCAAAACTTCTCCATCTTTGCGATGGGAATTATGCCTTATATTACTGCCTCCATCATCATCCAATTGTTGCAAATGGATGTGGTTCCAAAGTTCACTGAATGGTCAAAACAAGGGGACGTTGGTCGTAGAAAACTAGCGCAGTTCACTCGCTACTTTACGATCATCCTCGGGTTTATCCAGGCCTTTGGAATGAGTTATGGATTTAATAATTTGGCTGGTGGCTTGCTAATTTCCGATAGCGGAATCGGTAGCTACCTTCTTATCGCTACTGTATTAACGGCTGGTACTGCATTCTTAATGTGGCTTGGCGAGCAAATTACAGAAAAAGGTGCGGGAAATGGGATCTCAATCATTATCTTTGCGGGTATTGTTGCGGGACTTCCAACTATAGTAAACCAGATTTATACACAACAATTTGAAGGTGCTGGGGAAGCTCTTTTCTTACGTATTCTTACGGTTGTTCTTATCATCTTAGCGATAATTGCGGTTATCGTTGGAGTAATTTTCATCCAAGAGGCGTTAAGAAAAATTCCAATTCAGTATGCAAAAAGGATGTCTGTTGGGAATAATTCCGCTGGAGCTCAGTCCACTCATTTACCGTTAAAGGTTAATGCTGCGGGTGTTATTCCTGTCATCTTTGCAATTTCGTTTATCATTGTACCTCCAACGATTGCACAGTTTTTTGGTACAAATGATGTAACGATTTGGATTCAAAATACATTTGATTATACGAGACCACTCGGAATGATCATTTATGTTGCTTTAATTGTTGCGTTTACTTACTTCTATGCTTTCATTCAAGTAAACCCTGAAAAGGTGGCTGAAAACTTGAAGAAGCAAGGTGGGTATGTTCCTGGTATTCGTCCTGGTGCGAATACACAAGAGTACTTAACAAAGGTTTTAACTCGTTTGACTTTTGTTGGCGCAATTTTTCTTGCAGTCATTTCTGTATTGCCTGTATTCTTCATTAAAGTTGCTGGTCTTCCACAAAGTGTACAAATTGGAGGAACTGGTTTACTAATTGTAGTCGGTGTTGCACTAGACACAATGAAAAAACTAGAAGGCCAATTGGTGAAAAGACACTATAAAGGTTTTATTAAATAGATGGATTAGGGGACATACGTTCCCTATTCCTTCATTAGAGAACTGGGGGGAATTCTTGTGAATTTAGTTCTAATGGGGCTCCCGGGTGCTGGTAAAGGCACACAGGCCGATAAAATTGTTTCAAAATACAACATCCCTCATATCTCAACCGGAGATATGTTCCGTGCGGCTATCAAAGATGGAACGGAACTTGGGCTGCAAGCAAAGTCATTTATGGACCAAGGTGCCCTTGTACCGGATGAAGTAACAATCGGAATTGTCCGTGAACGTTTAAGTAAGCCGGATTGTGATAATGGCTTCTTGTTAGATGGATTTCCACGCACTGTTGCTCAAGCAGAGGCACTTGAACAAATTCTTGCAGACTTAAATAAAAAAATTAACTTTGTTATCAACATTGATGTTGACCAAAGTATTCTAATGGAGCGGTTGACAGGGCGTAGAATCTGTAAAGATTGTGGCGCAACCTATCATCTTGTCTTTAACCCACCGGCTAATGAAGGTGTTTGTGATCGTTGTGGTGGAGAATTATATCAACGCGCTGACGATAATGCAGAGACTGTTCAAAACCGTTTGGAAGTTAATATTCAACAAACCAAACCACTTTTAGACTTTTATGAAGGCAAAGGCTACTTACGCAATATTAACGGTCAGCAGGAAATCGGTACGGTTTTCACTGAAGTTGAAAAATTGCTTGGGAGCTTGTCTTAATGATTCATTGCAAAACTTCTCGTGAGTGTAAAAACACGCAAGAAGCTGGGCGAATGACAAAGGAACACCTCCCATGCCATTCAATCATATGTGGAAACAAACGGCTTTCTAGTTGTGCGTGAGTATGTCGGACATGGAATCGGGCAAGAATTACATGAGGAACCACAAGTTTTTTAGATGATTGTTTGGTCATTCGGGTTCGAAAATAGCAAACAATATTTGCTAGCAACATATTAGCAGACGGAATCAGACCAATATGATATAATCATAAGGTTGACGAATGCCCTGTTTGTAAACCACATATGACGTGAAGAAGGGAGACGAAGTTCAATGGCAAAAGACGATGTAATTGAAGTGGAAGGCACAGTGCTTGAGACTTTGCCTAATGCCATGTTTAAGGTAGAGTTAGAGAACGGTCATACAGTGTTAGCTCATGTTTCAGGAAAAATCCGGATGCACTTCATCCGTATCCTGCCTGGAGATAAAGTAACAGTTGAGCTTTCTCCATATGATTTGACTCGCGGAAGAATTACCTACCGCTTTAAATAAACTGGTTGCTCCGTACTATTAAGGAGGTTAGAGTAATGAAAGTGAGACCATCGGTTAAGCCAATCTGCGAAAAGTGCAAAGTAATCCGTAGAAACGGCAAAGTAATGGTGATCTGTGAAAACCCTAAACATAAACAAAAACAAGGCTAAATTAGAAGGAGGTGCGCATTCATGGCACGTATTGCTGGTGTAGATATTCCACGTGAAAAGCGTGTAGTTATTTCATTAACTTACATTTTTGGAATTGGCAGACCAACTGCTGAAAAGATTCTTGCTGAAGCAGGTGTTTCTGTAGATACTCGCGTTCGCGACTTAACAGAAGATGAACTTACAAAGATTCGTGAAATCGTTGATAGATTAAAGGTTGAAGGTGACCTTCGCCGTGAAGTTTCCCTAAACATCAAACGTTTAATGGAAATCGGATCATTCCGCGGTTTACGTCATCGTCGTGGTCTTCCTGTTCGTGGACAGAACACAAAGAACAATGCTCGTACACGTAAAGGTCCTCGTAAGACTGTAGCTAACAAGAAAAAATAATAAGTAAAGGAGGTCAACAGTTAAATGGCTCGTAAAACTAATACACGCAAACGCCGCGTCAAAAAGAATATTGAGGCAGGAGTTGCGCATATTCGTTCAACTTTCAATAATACAATTGTGACTATTACAGACGTTCATGGTAATGCAATTTCTTGGTCAAGTGCAGGTGCTCTTGGATTTAGAGGTTCACGTAAATCTACTCCATTTGCTGCGCAAATGGCTGCTGAAACTGCGGCTAAAACTTCTATGGAACATGGAATGAAGACTCTTGAAGTAACTGTAAAAGGTCCTGGTGCTGGTCGTGAAGCTGCTATCCGTGCACTTCAAGCTGCTGGACTAGAAGTTACTGCTATCAAAGACGTAACTCCAGTTCCACATAACGGCTGCCGCCCACCAAAACGTCGTCGTGTTTAATTTTTCTGTATAGAATTTGTATCTGTGTCAATAATGGGATATGATACAAAATATTCGTGCAGATAATTAGTTCAGTTGTTGTGCACATACGGGAACGTATACATGGGGACTTTCGGTTAGGAATTATACCTGCTGAGGGTTTCGACGTTTTGAAGGAGGGTATATTTGATGATCGAAATAGAAAAACCAAAAATCGAAACGGTTGAGATCAGCGATGATGCCAAGTACGGCAAGTTTGTCGTAGAACCGCTTGAGCGTGGATATGGTACAACTTTGGGTAACTCCTTACGTCGTATCCTTTTATCCTCACTTCCAGGTGCCGCTGTAACATCCATTCAAATCGATGGAGTACTTCATGAGTTCTCTACAGTTGAGGGTGTTGTAGAAGATGTCACTTCTATCATCTTGAATGTAAAGAAACTAGCATTGAAGATTTACTCTGAGGATGAAAAGACACTCGAAATAGATATGCAAGGCGAGGGAGCTGTAACGGCTGCTGACATCACTCATGATAGTGATGTTGAAATCCTAAATCCCGACCTTCATATTGCAACTCTTTCAAGCAAAGGTTCACTTCGCATGCGCCTAACTGCTAGAAGAGGTCGTGGGTATACACCGGCTGATCAAAATAAACGAGAAGATCAACCGATCGGGGTTATCCCAATCGATTCCATCTATACTCCAGTTTCACGTGTTTCTTACCAAGTTGAGAATACACGCGTGGGACAGATGACCAACTTTGACAAGCTGACATTTGACGTATGGACAGATGGAAGCAATGGTCCTAAAGAAGCTGTTGCTCTTGGGGCAAAAATCCTTAATGAGCATTTAAATCTCTTTGTCGGTCTTACTGATGAAGCGCAGAATGCTGAAATTATGGTTGAAAAAGAAGAAGATCAAAAAGAAAAAGTTCTTGAAATGACTATTGAAGAACTCGACCTTTCTGTTCGTTCATATAACTGCCTAAAGCGTGCTGGTATCAATACTGTTCAAGAGCTTGCTCATAAGACTGAAGAGGATATGATGAAGGTACGTAACTTAGGAAGAAAATCGTTAGAAGAAGTAAAAGCAAAACTAGAGGAACTAGGCTTAGGCTTACGTAAAGATGACTAGTTAATTGCATTTAACTAGGCATTTTATTGTGACCTCTCATTTTACTTCTACTGAACTTCAAAAAAGGAGGGAAAACTCATGGGATACAGAAAGTTAGGACGTACAAGTTCACAGCGTAAAGCTATGCTGCGTGATTTAACTACAGACCTAATCATCAATGAGAGAATCGAAACAACTGAAACTCGTGCGAAGGAGCTTCGTTCAGTTGCAGAAAAAATGATTACTTTGGGAAAACGTGGTGACCTTCATGCACGTCGTCAAGCTGCTGCTTGGATACGTAATGAAGTTGCTAATGCAGAAACGAACCAAGATGCACTTCAAAAGTTATTTGCTGACATCGCTCCACGTTATGCGGAACGCCAAGGTGGATATACTCGCATCATGAAGATTGGACCACGCCGCGGTGATGGTGCGCCAATGGTTATCATCGAGCTAGTTTAATAATTTAAACTCTCTCAAAACAAGGGCGATGGACAGTTTTAAGAAACTTGTTTCATCCCCTTTTTTTATAGATAACCAAATAGAATACATCGTACAAGCCAATACGAGTGTTACGATGAGCATACTGTAAAAAAAGAAAGTGAGGCTAGATCTACTCTTTCCTCATCTTGTTTAAGCAAGTAGGAATATATTTAAAGGTCTAGCTGTGACTTAAGGAATAGGATTGGTCCTTATGAATAGCCATTACACATTAATGGTATATACATGGTCAATTCATGCTTAGTTGCCTGCACTTTTCTTGTGTGACTCGTCTAGCTCATGCACCTCTTCCCCATCCATTTTGGATGCTGTTGTTTATTGCGGAATCCTTTTCCGCTGGGAAGAGGGGCAGGCTTTTTTTGTATTTAGAGATGTTTTTTTGTTGATGATTTATTGTTCATACAAAAAATAGATGAGTTGAGGGGAGGAAGGCAATGAATTCACCACTAGTTGTACTTAACGATGTAAGCTTTCAGTATGAATCGCAAGAAACTCCCGCATTAAATCATATTAGTATGGAAGTGTATGAGGGTGAATGGCTTGCCATTGTTGGTCACAATGGTTCTGGTAAATCCACTCTAGCGAGGTTATTGAACGGGCTACAATTTCCGAAAGAGGGAACGATTAATGTAGCGGGTATTACACTCTCAGAGGACTCTATATGGGAAATTCGAAAGCAAATAGGTATGGTCTTTCAAAATCCAGACAACCAATTTGTTGGAACGACCGTTCAAGATGATGTGGCTTTTGGGCTTGAAAATAATGGAGTATCAGTAGAGATTATGAGCGATCGGGTTGTTGACGCGTTAAAAAAGGTTAATATGGATTCGTTTCTGGATCAAGAGCCACACCATCTGTCTGGGGGACAGAAGCAAAGAGTGGCCATTGCTGGTGTACTAGCCCTTAGACCATCTATTATTATACTTGATGAGGCTACCTCTATGCTTGACCCTAGGGGACGAGGAGAGGTCATCGAGACAATTATGAATTTACAAAAGGAAGAAAAGATTACGGTTATTTCCATTACGCATGATCTTGAAGAAGCATCGAAGGCAAATCGAATCATTGTGATGAATCAAGGAGAAATCTATCGTGAGGGAACGCCTGAAGAAATATTTGAGATGGACGAAGAGCTTGTAAAGCTCGGTCTTGATATTCCGTTTTCAGTTAAAATTAGTAAGAAGCTACGTGAAAAAGGAATTAGCCTTGATAGGCATTATCTAACAGAAGAAGAGTTGGTGGCAGAGTTATGGACATCTCACTCAAAAATGTAGAATATCGTTATTCGGCTGACACTCCTTTTGAACGGTTAGCGATTAAAGATGTATCTATCGACATCCCCTCTGGCTCTTATCTGGCCATTATTGGACACACGGGCTCTGGAAAATCTACAGTTTTGCAACATTTGAATGCATTGTTAAAACCGACTAAGGGAGCCGTAGTGATTGGTAGCCGTGAGATAAAGGCAGGGCGGAAGGAAAAGAATTTAAAAGGGATCCGCGAAAAGGTTGGGATTGTTTTTCAGTTTCCCGAGCATCAGCTTTTTGAAGAAACCGTTGAGAAAGATATCTGTTTTGGACCGATGAACTTTGGTGTGTCTGAAACAGAAGCGAAAAGGCGGGCAAGAGATGCCATTAAGCAGGTTGGTTTATCGGAAAGTATCCTTGAAAAATCTCCATTTGATCTTTCTGGAGGCCAAATGCGACGTGTAGCAATTGCAGGGGTATTAGCGATGGAACCCGAGTGTATCGTACTAGACGAGCCTACTGCCGGTCTTGACCCACGAGGTCGTAAGGAAATCATGGATTTATTTTATACTCTTCACAAGGAACGTGGTTTGGCAACAGTACTGGTCACTCATAGTATGGAAGATGCTGCTAGGTATGCAGATGAAATTGTCATTATGCACAAAGGTACTGTTTTGAAAAAAGGGAAGCCATTAGAAATCTTTTCAAATCCTGAAGAGTTATTAGCTCATGGTCTGGACGTTCCTGAAGTCCTACGCTTTCAAATGAAAGTAGAAAAGGCCTTTAATACGAAGTTTAGTAAAACTTGCCTTACTGAGGATGAACTGACGGATGTAATGGCTGATTTTCTAACGGGGAGGGTACCACGATGATGGAAAAAATGATTATCGGCCGGTATGTTCCCGCAGATTCCATTTTGCATAGAATGGACCCACGTTCCAAATTAATCATTGTCTTTTTATTTGTTTGTGTTATTTTTCTTGCAAATAATATTTGGACTTATGGAATTTTAGTACTTTATACCTTTTTAATGGCAAGTTTCTCTAAAATACAGGCACGATTTTTAATAGGGGGTTTAAAGCCTGTCCTCTGGTTGGTCCTATTTACCTTTTTCCTTCATCTGTTTTTAACGAAAGAAGGAGCGATTATTCTAGACTTAGGATGGTTTAAAGTCTATGAAGAGGGGTTAAGGCAAGGTATTTTTATCTCGCTAAGGTTTTTCCTCTTGATTTTAATTACTTCCCTCCTAACTTTGACTACTACTCCTATCGAAATTACGGATGGCTTGGAAAGGTTATTGGGACCTTTGAAAAAAGTGAAATTTCCAGTTCATGAACTTGCGTTAATGATGTCGATTGCCCTAAGGTTTATCCCAACTTTAATGCAAGAAACGGATAAAATTATCAAGGCGCAAACAGCAAGAGGAGTCGAGTATACAAGTGGCCCAATCAAAGATCGTCTTAAAGCGGTCGTTCCTTTGTTAATTCCGCTGTTTATTAGTTCCTTTAAGCGAGCTGAGGAGCTTGCTGTTGCAATGGAGGCGCGTGGGTATAAGGGTGGAGAGGGTCGCACCAAATATCGCCAGCTTTCATGGGCAGTTGCCGATACCTTAATGATTGTTGGCTTATTATTCGTTACAATTCTACTGTTGGTATTTAGAGGATAATGGGGTTTGGTTATGAGGATTAAATGTACGATTGCTTATGATGGAACTGGTTTTGCTGGTTATCAGGTACAGCCTAATAAACGAACCGTGCAGGGTGACATAGAAGCCGCTCTGGCAAGGCTTCACAAAGGCGAGAGTATCAAGATTAGTGCTTCAGGTCGCACCGATGCGGGCGTCCACGCAAAAGGACAAGTGATTCACTTTGACACCCCACTGAATCTTCCAGAGGATAAATGGGTGATCGCTCTAAATGCCCACCTGCCCGACGATATTGTCGTTCTCCAGGCTGTTAGGATCTCGAGCGACTTTCATGCACGCTTTGATGCAATTGGAAAAGAATATCGTTATTTTATCAGTCAAACAAGGCAACGTGACCCGTTTTTAAGGCATTATGCCTATCATTACACATATCCAATCAATGTTAAGAAGATGGAAGAGGCATCTGCTGCTCTCATTGGGACCCATGATTTTACTAGCTTTTGCTCTGCGAAGACAGAGGTAGAGGATAAGGTTAGGACTCTAGAAAGTATTGATATTTTTGAAGAAAATAATTTACTAGTTGTCCGCTTTGTAGGAAATGGATTTCTTTATAATATGGTTCGGATTCTCGTCGGTACACTTCTTGAAGCAGGCCGAGGGGACCGGGAACCTAGCACGTTTAAGGAAATCCTTGATAAAAAGGACCGGCAGTATGCGGGAAAGACAGTACCTGGTCATGGCTTATATCTTTGGGAAGTTTTTTATTAAGTTGGAATAAAAATTCCATGACAACTAATCCTGGTGTTGACATTAGGACTCTAAAGTTATATCATATTCAGGTATGATATTTTTAAACCCACTGATAAGCCCCGGAACTTATCTGTGTTGTAATATATCAAATGACATGCGAAACGAAAAATGATTTTTATGGATAATTTAGGAGGGACATTCATGCGTTCAACTTTTATGGCTAATGCCAAGAATATCGAGCGTAAATGGTATGTAGTAGATGCAGAAGGCCAAACTCTTGGTCGTCTAGCAAGCGAAGTTGCAGCCATCTTGCGCGGTAAACATAAACCAACTTTTACACCACACGTTGACACTGGTGACCACGTCATCATTATCAATGCTTCAAAAATTCAATTGACTGGTAATAAGATCAATGACAAGATCTACTACCGTCACACAATGCACCCAGGTGGTTTGAAGCAAAGAACGGCTCTTGAAATGCGTACAAACTACCCTGAAAAAATGCTTGAACTAGCAATTAAAGGTATGCTTCCAAAGAACTCTTTAGGACGTCAAATCTTCAAAAAGCTACATGTATATGCAGGTAGTGAGCATCAAAATCAAGCACAAAAACCTGAAGTTTACGAACTTCGCGGATAATTATTAAGGAGGTTATACACTTGGCACAAGTTCAATATATCGGAACAGGTCGTCGTAAGAGCTCCGTAGCTCGTGTACGTCTAGTACCTGGCGAAGGCAAAGTTATCGTTAACAATCGTGAAATCGAAGATTATATCCCATTCGCAGCTTTACGTGAGGTTGTTAAGCAACCTCTAGTGGCAACTGAAACAGTTGGCGCTTATGACATTCTTGTCAACGTTAAAGGTGGCGGCTACACTGGTCAAGCTGGCGCAATCCGCCACGGTATCGCTCGTGCGTTACTACAAGCTGATCCAGAATTCCGTCCAGCTCTTAAGAGTGCAGGATTATTAACTCGTGACGCTCGTATGAAAGAACGTAAAAAATACGGTCTTAAAGGCGCTCGTCGTGCACCTCAGTTCTCAAAGCGTTAATTTTTACGCTACGGAAGACTCTCAACCAATTGGTTGGGGGTCTTTTTTTATGATTTTTAAATCTAAGGGAAAAGGAAATGGGGAGAGAAGGGGAAAAAGGTAGCGATGGAGACCCCAGCGTTACCGAAAAGGGGGAGAGAAGGTGAAAAAGGGAACGGTGGAAAACCTAGCGTGACCGAGAAAGAGGTGAGGTGGTGAAAAAGGGAACGGTGGAAAACCCAGCGTGCTCGAAAATAGGTGGAGAAGGTGAAAAAGGGAACGGTGGAGACCCCAGCGTTACCGAAAAGGGGGAGAGAAGGTGAAAAAGGGAACGGTGGAAAATCTAGCGTGCCCGAAAATGGGTGGAGAAGGTGGAAAAGGGAACGGTGGAAAACCCAGCGTGCCCGAGAAAGA
>NZ_JACWFH010000002.1:54148-62045 GCF_019749255.1 Mesobacillus maritimus
TGCCCGAGAAAGAGGTGAGGTGGTGAAAAAGGTAACGGTGGAAAACTCAGCATATCCGATCTTGGGTATAGAGGGTGTTGATAAATTCATGAGAATCAAAAAAGAGTGCTGGAGCAGAAAAAAGCGCTCTATGAAGGATTCATAAGACCCTAAAAAGAGTGGCGGAGCAGAAAAAAGTGCTCTATGAAGAGTTCATAAGACCCAAAAAGAGTGCCGGAGCAGAAAAAAGTGCTTTATGAAGAATTCATAAAACCAAAAAAGAGCGCCAGAGCAGAAAAAAGCGCTCTATGAAGACTTCATAAGACCCAAAAAGAGCGCCGGAGCAGAAAAAAGTGCTCTATGAAGAGTGCATAAGACCCAAAAAGGGCGCCGGAGCAGAAAAAAGTGCTCTATGAAGACTTCATAAGACCCAAAAAGAGTACCTGAGCAGAAAAAGGTGCTCCATGAAAAATCCATGAGACCAAAGAGTGCCGGAACAGAAAAAATGCTCCATGAAAAGTTCATGAAGCCCAAAAGGGTGCCAGGATGAAAATCTTAAAAGCACATAATTGACTCCTCTAGTTTTTAACCTCAAGCGCCAACCTTAAATACTCAATCAACAAGCTAGATTGTTCTTTTAGCTTTACATCCTCCTTAGGAAGAATGGCGTGATCAAGTGCGAGGCCGTCAATGAAGGTAATGATTGACCTTGCGATCATTTCACCGCTCTGTTTGTTGCTAAATTCACCGCTTTGTTGCCCGGCTTCAATAATGTTTGCATATAGCTTGAGTGCGAAGGAATATCTCTCTTGGGCGTAGTTCCTTCTTCGCTGGTCATTTCGTCCAGTAATAAAAAACTCTAAGTTACTTGCGGCTAATGGATCCATATGATCACTTGGTTCTTTGCTCTCACCAAAAATTCGCGATAGCAGTAAGTCCCAATAAGATTCTACTTTTTCTTTTAGTAATTGATCTGTTTTTGCTACATCAATCAATAGTCGATCAGCTAAGATGGCTTCAAATAAATCTTCCTTATTTGAGAAGTATTGATACAAACCTCCTCTGCTAACGTCTGCTGCGTCCATTACATGCTTCATGGTCGTTCGTTCATATCCATGTTCGATAAAGACTTGTGTTGCTGCTTCTACTATTTTAGCTCGTCGTTGTTCTAGGTGTTCCTTGCTGACTTTTGGAGACATCCTGATTCCCCCGATTAATTTTGTTTTTCGCTAAATACCCAATTACAGCTGCTACTATTAATAAGGAAGCGGTAATAATAAAGGTTGGTACGACTCCTAATACCGTTGCAAGGTAACCGCCTAATAATGGTCCAATAATCGTTGCGGTGGTCGTTACACTATTAATAACTCCAAATACTCTTCCAGTCAAATGAACAGGGGTTTCAAGCTGAACAGCTGTTTGAAAGGGCACAAATACCAGTATTGCTGAGAAGCCACCGAAAAAGCCTAAAACAGGTCCCCAAATCATGATAAAAGCTAGTTCTAAGTGAGTGAGAACAGCCATTAGACCAAAGCTAATCCCAATTCCACAAACCCCAACCAACATCAAGTGATAAGCGAGATACTCAGTCCTTTTTGCTAACAGTATCCCAGACAATAGCATCCCGATACCTGAGGCTGTCACAATATATCCGAACAGGTCTGGAGATACTGACGGAATCTCCCTAAGTAAAACGATAATTTGAGAATCGGAGAGTTGCAAAATTAGAAGGCTAAACCCTAGAAAAAACATTCCTACTAACAAGTGAAACCTGGACTTAATAAAAGTAAGTCCTACTAGCAATTCATTTTTCAATGAGGAACTGGGCTGACTAGTAGGTTCTTTTTCATTGGAGAGGGTCTGAGCCCCCTTAGGCAACAATAAGATTAAGCATGCTGAAACAATAAAGGTAAAGGAGTCGATTAAAAATACCATCTTTGCGCCAAACACAGAAACGAGGGCTCCACTTAATAAGGGACCCAATATTTTTGTACTTGAATCAATCATAGAGGTGATTGCCATGGCGCTTTTCATATCCTCTTGTGGAACTAACTCTTTTAATTTCCCATTTTTTGCAGGGACGAAGAATGAGGAAAATACTCCAATCGTAATTAAACAGATATACACAATCCAAATAGTGTCCGCTACAGCCAAAATGAGAATCAGTGCAGCACGTACTATGTCAGATATCACCATTAATCCTTTGCGGTTAAAACGGTCTGCGAGTGTTCCAGTAAAAGGACCGAATAGGGCCATAGGAAGTGCTAGACATAAAATGATGAGGGATACTTCCATTGGTGAAGCATTCCACTTTAAGCCTACTAACGTAATAACTGCGATCATACTTAGCCAATCCCCAATACTAGATATAGCTTGAGCTGCCATAAGCGTGGTAAACCCTTTGTTCTTCATTAAACTCTTGTTCATATTCTCACTCAACCCCTTTTTATGGTTAAACAAACAGTTACATAAAAGACACGAGTGTCGTTTATGTAACTTTATTATAACGACATTAATGTCGTTTTACAACTCTCATTATGGGTTTTTATTTTAAAATTGGAAATGGAATCCCAAATTAAGTTTGTATTCTTCGGACATGCTGGTATCACACTAGTGGCAAGAGGTGAGTATCCATTGAATGTAGTAACGACTTTTAATGAGAAAAAGCGTGAAAAGCAAATAAAATATGAGCGCTCATTGTTGCGTGAGTTATCTATTCAGAGGTTGCAAGCGAGAGTGAAAGATTGTTTTGGTTCCTCTAGACTGGCGTCAGGTCTCCTGATGAATTCTGGTATTGAAGAAGCGTGTTATGATGTGGCAATTGAGGCTTATTTGCTGGGAGGAAGATATAGTCGCTTTGGCTACTTTGGTGAATCACTTGAGATGGCGCGTAAAAGATGTCGGGAAGAGGAAAAACACCTTGTTGATACCTTGTATAACTTCTTCCTGTTCTGGGGGAATGGAGATGAGGGAATCGCAGGTGAATCCCTTTATTACATGTGTGAACAATATGTTGATGGCTGGTGGCGAGAAGGATTCCAAAAAGGAGAGAAACGGCATAAGCTAAAAATGCACTAATACGGGGTTCTAAACAGACTTCCTGTCCCATATATTTTAAAAAAATGGGACGAGTGAGTGGGAGGATGGTTAGAGCCTAATGAAGAAGTTTCGAGTATTACTCTATGTAATTGGACTTATGTCGTTATTTATAATCCTGCAATATGATTTTGAAGAAGACGATGCATGGAGGATGCAGAACTTACCTCTTTCTGGTCAAATCATTGTTTTAGATCCTGGTCATGGTGGGCCTGACCCAGGGGCGGTTCAAGGAGAGGCAATAGAAAAGGATATTTCATTAAATGTCAGCCTTAAGCTCCGTGACTATTTACAGCAGCAGGGTGCCCTTGTTTTAATGACACGGGAGACGGATATTGATTTGGCCGATAAAGATCTTAAAGGATATAGCCGTAGAAAGGTACAAGATTTAAAAAGGCGGCTAGAGTTGATTAATCACTCTGATGCGAGCTTTTTTGCTAGCATACATTTAAATGCTATTCCTTCATCAAAATGGAAGGGTGCACAAACCTTTTATTCTGGTCATTTTAAAGAGAGCAAGCGGGGAGCAAAGTTTATTCAAGAAGAACTTCGTCGAAATCTAGAAAACACAAATCGAGAAGCAAAGACCTCGGACAGTATCTATATATTAAAGAACTCTGAAATCCCAGGCGTACTTGTCGAGATAGGGTTTCTTTCAAACCCAACAGAAAGGGAATTATTAAGACAAGAAGAATATCAAGAACAAGTTGCTGCTTCCATTTACCAAGGAGTAATGCGTTATTATACAAATGAGCGTAAAATTTTTAATTGAAGGAGGTCATTCTCCTTCTTTTTTTATTGGCGAAGTACTGAATCAAACACCTTATCCGTGAATTCAAAATATAGCCAAACGAACTAGAATGCGTTAAGATAATGGAAAGCGGTTTCAATGTGTGATTGGGATAACATCCTGTTACGATGACATTATGTTATACTTATAATTGATAAAATTATCAGACTAGGGGGATTACTTTATTATGGTAACGGATGCACAAGTTAGAGAACTCATAGGTGGATTAAATGAACCATTTTTACATAAAACGCTTAGTGAACTAAATGCGATTGAAGAAGTGAAAATTAAAGAAGAAAAGAACCACGTCAGTGTTAAAATTGCTCTCGCTAAAACAGGTACCGCTGAGCAATTACAATTACAGACACAGATTGTCAATCTATTAAAGGAAGCGGGAGCTGCTACAGTAGGTCTTAGATTTATTGAACTACCACAAGAGGTTCTTGCAAAGTACCGCTCAGAAAGCGATAGTGGAAGCAATGATGAAGGACTTCTTTCTCCAGCTAGTAAGACAACTTTTATTGCCATTGCAAGTGGTAAGGGAGGAGTTGGGAAATCAACGGTTTCTGTTAATTTAGCGGTATCGCTTGCTCGTTTAGGGAAAAAAGTAGGACTAGTGGATGCTGATATCTATGGTTTCAGTGTTCCAGATATGATGGGGATTACTCAACGTCCTGTCGTACGTGGAGAGAAAATCATTCCTGTAGATCGTTTTGGCGTTAAAGTTATTTCAATGGGATTCTTTGTTGAAGATAATGCACCAATCATTTGGCGTGGACCAATGCTAGGCAAGATGCTCAATAGCTTCTTTAATGAAGTGGAGTGGGGCGATCTAGACTACTTGCTATTAGATTTACCTCCAGGCACAGGGGATGTGGCTTTAGATGTTCACTCAATGCTTCCTGCTTGTAAAGAAATTATTGTCACAACCCCGCACCCTACTGCAGCATTTGTAGCAGCTCGTGCAGGAGCAATGGCATTACGTACGGATCATGAGCTTCTCGGAGTAATCGAGAATATGTCGTATTTTGAGAGTAAAGTAACTGGTGAGAAGGAATTAGTATTTGGCCAAGGTGGCGGTGACAAACTTGCCGATGAACTTAATACAAAGGTATTAGGGAAGCTACCACTCGGACAACCTGATTGGAATACAGAAGACTTTGCTCCATCTATTTATCAAGAAGATCATAAAATAGGCTCACTTTACCTAGATATTGCGAAGCAAGTTGTAAATAGCTTAGAAAAATAATCATTAAAAAGCCTTTCCCTTGTGGAAAGGCTTTTTGCATCATTGTTCTTCTTTCTTCTTCTCCTGTTGTTTGCTTATATCATCTGCTGCTGTCACAATAATTTCTTGAATTTTAGCTTTAAATAATGGGCTTTCGAAAGTCTCAGTAATAACCGTTTGCATTTGTTGTCGATATTCACTGCTTTTTAACAGAGTGAGCATTTCTTTCTCTAATTCAGGGTCTTTTAAAATCTCGACCATCATGGAGCGGTACTCAGGATCTTTCATGAGGTTTTTGATTAATTTTTCATGTTCAGTCTGCATGCTTTTTGCGTAAGCTTCCGCAAATTTGGGATCCTCAAATGCAGTTTTCCAAAACTCAGTTCCCTTTTCAGAAATGAGTGATTTTTCAATTGCATCTGAAACTACCGATTGTTCCATAATGAGTTTCTGTTGCATTTCTTCATCCTTCATCATTTCTTGGATAGCCTTTTTTCCATCATCTGTTTTTAAAATATCAACAACCATCTTCTTAGTTGCATCGTAATCCAATTCCTCTCCACTTGTTTCTACAGGTGCACAACCGGAAACGAACCCTAAGAATAACGCTGGGATTAGGAACTTAATGGCTTTTAACATAGTCATTCCCCTTTCACAAAAGCAACCTTACCTTTAGAATGGATTGTTCTTTAAATATTATACAGTCAAGTGGTCTAATCCTAGATTTTTCTAGCGCTGATTGGTACAATCAAAGAAGTGAACTTTATTATTGGAGGAAAATATAGTGACAAGTAGGAACTGGGTAAAATTATTTATCTCCACATTACTCATCGGCGGCATTACTACAGGTATTGTTGGTTTTATAGTGCGCTGGGATGAGTTTGCACCATTTTTCATTGATTTTAATATCGTTGAGATACTGGCTATCTTATTTTGGCTTATTGGTGTCGGTTTTATCTTTAGCCTTTTAAGTCAGGCGGGATTTTTTGCTTATCTGACCGTACACAGGTTTGGGCTTGGGGTTTTCAAATCCAATAAGCTATGGAATGCAGTTCAGTTGATTTTAATTGCTGTTGTACTCTTTGATTTAGTTTACCTAAGATATGAAGTATTTGCGGCAGAGAATGAAAGCCTTCTACCTTATATTGGATTAGCTCTCGTTGTATTTATAGCTGGCTTAATTGTGGCTTATTTAAAATCAAAGCAAACAAACAAAATGGCTTTTATTCCAGCATTGTTTTTCATGATTGTTGTTACCGTAATCGAATGGGTACCAGTCTTAAGGGTAAATGAGGAAAGTTGGGTTTACTTAATGCTGTTCCCGTTACTGATATGCAATGCCTACCAACTTTTAATGCTTCCAAGGTTGAACGAAAGATCACTTAAAGAACGGGAAAACATACAAAAAGCACCTAATTCAAAACCGAAAAGAACACAAAAAAAACCGTCCAATGCTTAATGGACGGTTTTTTTTGTTTAGTTTATGGGCCTAACAATTTTTAAGATTAGTTTACCTCGGAAGATTTCGTTTTTCCGTTTGCAATCATTTCTGAAACAGTAACCATTTTCAGGTTTTTGTTTTTAATCTCACTCAAAACAGCGGGGAGTGCTGCAGCTGTTTGTTTGGCTGAGTCGGATGCGTGCAAGAGGACGATATCTCCCTTTTTTGTCTTTTTAATGTTTTCAACGATGTTTTCTACACCTGGATTTGTCCAATCTTTTGAATCTAGACTCCAATGAACGACGGTATAGCCCATCTTGTCAGCAATATTCAATGTTCGTTTATCGAAATGTCCAGTAGGTGCTCTTACCAACTCGATATCCTCAATGTTCAACTTTTTAAACACCTCTTGTGCTCTTGACAGATCTTGTCTAACTTTTGCCTCTTCAATTTCTGTGTAATCCTTATAATCATACCCGAGAATTCCAATTTCATAGCCTTCCTTGGCAATACGACTAACTAAGTCGGGATGCCTCTCAGCCCAAGCACCTGATAGAAAAAAGGTTGCAGCAGGGATATTTTCTTTTTTTAAGGTATCAAGGATAGGTTCTGCTTTTTCATCTCCCCAACCAATATTAAAGGTTAAAGCTACGTCCTTTTCTCCCTTGTAGATCGCCTTTGGTCCATCTTCTGTTGAGAAAACTGGGACCTGAGCTATGCTTTCAACATAAAAAAACCACGCGGTAAAAAATGCTGCGATGAGAATGACTATTGCTTGTTTAACCGATTTTCCATTCAACACTAAAAAGAATTTCATTACTATTCACCTCGTCCATGGACTCCTTGTCTAATTTTTATGAAGAAATCGGAAGGATATGTATAAAACTTATGAATTATAAAGTGAGAGGAGGGAAAAGATACAATCACTAACAACTTGAATAGGAGTGTTGTTATGCTTGGATTCTTAATTAACAAAAAAGAATGCAAAGAGTTGGAATATCTGATTAAAAGAGAAATGGATGAAATCTTATTTGATTTAAGGGATGAACGAATTGACCATGTGGTAAAAAGGGCGATGAAGGAACGATATAAAATATTATTTTCGTTATTTAAAAGAGTTGCTTCTCCAGCAGAGTGTATGAAATACATAGCGACAGATAAAAAGGCATCAAGAAAATCTTATTAAAAATAAATTTGGTTAAAGTGTTGACATATATTATTTTAGTTGGTATATTAATAAACGTCGCTGATAGACAACGACATTAACGAAAAAAAGTTATTGATTTAAATTTAATTCTATGTTAAATTTAAAAAGTCGCTTCTGAGCGAATATGTTCTTTGAAAACTAAACAAACAAGCGTCA
>NZ_JACWFH010000020.1 GCF_019749255.1 Mesobacillus maritimus
CAAGGACAAAATCTAGTGAAAGAGCAAAAAAAAGTCTATGAGAAGCGTGCTCAAGGAAAAAAGCTAATAAAGAAGCAAAAAAATGTCTATGAAAAGCACAATCATGAATTGTTTGAGTAGTGAATTAGTGAATTAAAATATTGAGGTGATTATATCCTATGAAAATCATAAAAGAGTACCCAACGCTAGAAACGGAAAGAACAATTCTACGTATTTTAACGAAAGAAGATGCTAAGGAGGTATTCATGCATTTTTCAGATCCCATTGTTACAAGGTTTATGGATATTGAACCTTGTAAGGATTTAAAAGAAGCTGAAGAAATCATTCACTATCATGAGGAAGACCTAGGTTGCAGATGGGGGATAGTTGAAAGGAGTCATGGTATATTTATTGGAACAATTGGCTTCCATTATCTTAGACATAATGATGAAGAACTTATTGGAGAAATCGGCTTTGACTTATCAAAAAGTCACTGGGGAAAAGGATATATGACAGAGGTGATAAAGGAAATCATATCATTTGGATTTACAACAATGGGGCTTGATACAATTGATGCATCTGTTGAAACGAATAATCAAAAGTCTATTAAAATTCTGGAAACATTCGGGTTTAAAAGGGACGTTGAATTGAGAGACCAATTATCCTACTATTCTTTACAACGGTGGGATTATCAACCTAAATAATTGTAGGCTTGCCACTAGAATGCAGCGTGAGCTAGCTTTTTTTATATAAATGAGAGGAATTTAGGTTTGGTATTCCTTATGTAATCGTAGGACCTTTAGGATAAGAAAACGATACGAAGTAGAATTGATTCCGCTGAATAGATTATGAATGTGGTGTATAAATGAAAGAACTTCCACCGAGCTTAGCGAGTAGCGTTGCTGGATATTATTGGGAACACATTACCGTGGGCCATTCTGAGGCAATGACATTTTTATTAAAAGGCAAAGAGGATAATCTATATCTCAAAATACAACCTAAAGATTCTATAGAAAACCTATATGATGAAAAAGAAAAAATAGCGTGGTTGCGAGGGAAGCTCTTCGTACCAGAGGTTCTTTATTATGGAAACAATGGAGTAAATGAATATTTACTAGTTTCCGAACTAAAAGGATTCAACGCTTCCGATAAAAGCCACGAATGATAATTTCCGTTATTGATGCAACTTTTGGGTTCGGAGTTAAAAACATTACATAATGTAAACATCGAAAATTGCCCGTTTAATCAAAGATTAGAAGTGAAATTGAAAGAGGCAAAAAGAAGAGTTGAAAATGGACTTGTTGATGAAGATGATTTTGATGAGAATAGAAAAGGTTTGAAAGCACAGGAGCTGTATAAAGTCCTGATTTCAAGTCAACCAAAGAATGAAGATCTTGTCTTTACTCATGGGGACTTTTGCTTGCCAAATATTATTATACATAAGGAACAGATAAGCGGCTTTATCGACCTGGGGAGAGCAGGAGTTGCCGATAGATATCAAGATTTAGCGCTAGCAATCAGGAGTATTACTAGTAATTTTGGAAGGGAGCATGTTCCTTTTTTTCTTAAGGGATATGGTTTAAAAGATATAGATGAAACAAAGGTCGTTTATTATCAACTGCTGGATGAGTTTTTTTAAGCTTTCACTTTTAGCATAAAGATGAACGAAATGAAGAAACTGTCAAAAAGAAGTGAAGTTTACCGAGAATAAAAAGCACGGAAGGAGAGAAGAAGAATGATTATCTGGAAAGATGAAAGTATTACCCTATTCCGCAGCTCCCTTTATGAAACCATTTCGTCGGTTATCGTGACCAATGATTGTGTAATCGTGGTGGACCCTTGCTGGTTGCCGCATGAAATTATTGAGATAAAACAGTATGTCGAGGATGTTCGGCAAAATCGTCCTCTTTTTCTATTGTTTACTCATTCTGATTTTGATCATATTATTGGGTACGGAGCATTTCCGGAAGTAAAGGTAATCGCAAGCCAAGCTTTTGCTGATAAACCAAGTCAGGAAAAAGAGCGGATTATAGAAGAAATTAAGAGCTTTGATGATGACTACTATATCACAAGAGATTATCGCATTTCCTATCCAGAAGTCGATTTCCCAATCTTGGACAATGAACAGAGCATGCAAATTGGACAGACGAAACTAACCTTTTTTCAAGCCTCTGGCCATAATGATGACGGACTTTTTACGATCATCGAGCCTTTAGGTATTTTTATCGCAGGAGACTATTTTTCAGATATTGAGTTTCCGTATATTTATTTTAATAGCAAAGAATACGAGAAAACCATTAGCCTATTGGATGATATTCTTCCTAAGTTTAATATACAGCTTCTGGTTACGGGTCACGGCAACCCCACAAGAGATCCTGCTGAAATGAAAAACCGCCAACAAGCCTCGCTCTCCTACATAAAAAAGATGAGGGAATATGTGAAAGAAAACAATGAATCAGGTAGCCTGAGCTTAATTGAAGGCTGCAAATTTCCAAGGAATATGAAGAAGTTCCATAAACAAAACTATTCATTATTGGAAAAAGAACAATCCAGGTAAATTGCGATAAAAAACGCTGTTGATAGTAAAAATCAACAGCGTTTTGTTTGTATAGGGGTAACTAGTTTTTAAACATACCGATTGCGCCCGGATAACATCCCAAATACCATCACAATGAATGAAACGATAATGAGCGCGATAAGTGGGAAGGTCCACAAATGAGTAAGATCAAATAAATATCCTATGAAGAAGGGGCCGACAGCAGCAAGAAGATACCCTGTGGATTGAGCCATTCCGGATAACTCTGCTGCCTGGCTGCCATTCCGAGCACGAAGCCCAATATAGCTGAGGGCTAATGGGAAGCTTCCACCTAAGGCAATGCCGATTAGTATGATACTGACAATTAGGATTGGATAAGAAGTTCCTAGCAATAATCCTGTATACCCGATCACGGAGGAACAACTCAATGCAAAGGCAATCCATACTTGTGATTGAACCCGACCTGCGAATACAGGAATGAAGAAACTAGCAGGGAGTCCGACTAATTGGGAAAGAGAAAGCATCCAGCCCGCAGCCTCCATTGTCATTCCATGACTATGTAAAATTTCCGGTAACCACGAAATTGTGAAGTAAAACAAAAAAGATTGAAAGCCCATAAAGATGGCAATTTGCCATGCAAGCGGTGTTCGCCACATTGTAGTTGAACTGGGCAGCACCACTTTATTGACACCACTATTTTTTTGACTTTGTTTTAATAGAAACACCCATAATATAATGGCCACAATAGCTGGAATTCCCCAAACGACTTGCGCTCCTTTCCAGCCGAGGTTTACATCGACCGCTAGTGGGACACTAATCCCTGATGCTAAGGATGCAATCAACCCCATCGAAGTGGAATAGACACTGGTCATTAACCCAAATTTTTGTGGGAACTTACTCTTTACAACCGCTGGTAAAAGTACATTCCCAATCGCGATGCCGAGCCCTACTAAAAAAGTCCCGGTGAAAAGAAAAAAGGGTGTCGGGATTGAGCGAATGAGAATCCCAACGAATAAGGCAGATAATCCAAGAAGTAGGGTCATCTCGTTTGTTAAACGAATCGCGATTTTCGGCACAAGCGGCGACATCAAAGCGAAAACGACTAATGGCAAGCTCATCAATAAACCTGCGCTCCAGTGAGCTAGTCCTACATCTTCTTGAATCATACCAACCAAAGGGCCTAAAGAGGTAATAGCTGGTCTTAGATTAAAGGCTACAAGCACAATCCCGGCAATAAATAAGTACAGGGATGTATTTTTGGGATTGACTTTAGTATGCGATAACTCCAAAGAAGGTAACTCCTCTCCTAATGTTCAAACCTTTTAAATTATAGCGTAACAGAGGGAAAAGGAGGCTTTCACTTCCTTACGCACTGGCTGTAGTTGTATGCTTTTTTAATTTGAATTTCATGTTACCTAGTATTGTCGCAACCCATCCTCGTGGGACAAGTGTACCTGTCCCCTTGTCTCTACTTCTTTTCTTTATTATATTGATCCATTCCCTTTTTAAAAATCTCGAGGATGATGTCATGTTGGGTTTTACTTACGATGTGGTTTTTAATTTCATTTAATTCAGCGACCAAATCGGCATCGAGATGGAGGTTGACTGTTTTGCCTTTATCTTTTGGGGTAATTTCGATTGTATTGTTTTTTTCCTTAACTTGACCATGAACAAGCATTTCCTCAGTAAACATATCTTTCTCTGGTATGAAAATTCGCTCGCCTTCAAAGTAAATCTCAGTTAAGTCTTCCTTAAAGGAGATATCGATAGGGTTATCAGCATCTCGATTTGCTTGTCTAATTTTTCGAGCGGTCTCCTGATTTGGCACGTTGTTATTGAGCCTAATTTTCGCTTTCATCTCTATTCACATCCCCAGTAGCCAAAGTTATCTTTCTCTCATTTATTTCTTTAATAATGTCAAACGTGCCTTCGATTTGAATTGTATAAAGAAACTCACCTTTATTTAGGTGGTAGTCAACCACAATGCCAATCGTGTGACTATCGTCTGGATTCATGATCAAAACACGATCAAGTATTTCAAATTCAGGCAATAAAAATCCTTTTTCATATAAGAAGGTAAACGCTTGTACCTTAGGATAGACGAAGCGTTTCTTTCCTTGTTTTGATTGAAGTGCCCAAAATTTTTCTTTTTCGTCAATAACTTCTCCCAAATAGCCCTCATCGGCCCACCTTTTTATCGTAGACATATTCACTTTTTTACCGATTTTTCTATAAATAAGATCAACAATTTCCTTGGACGAAACAAATTTCTTTCGTTCTTTTTCTTGTTCATCTAATGCGCTTAGTTCTTCTCGTAATTGATTGAGTTCTTCTTGGTAAGCCTTTATTTTTTCTTCAATTGTTTTTATGTTGGCTTCTAACGCAGTCCTTTTCAACCTTGTTCACTTCTTCCCCTAATAATCTTTCCGAAAATTGTATCTACCCTTATTTTACAATAAATAAATGAAAAAAATAATTTTTTTGATATCAATTTTAATTTAATGTGAACTTTAATTTTCTACAAAAAAAATCTAGATATATATTCAGATGTTTGGGTATCAAAAATAACTAATCATTATTTGATTTAATATAAAGTATAATATAAATGCAATCAATAGTATTGACAACTAGTTATTGATATCATACTATTATTTTAAGAATATTAAGATAAAGGGAAACCGCAAAGTACGTACTAAACGGGAAAGCAATGGAGGGATTCCACAAATGAAGGTTTCAGAAAAAATAAAAAACTTAAAAAACCTTATCGGTGAAAACTGGACACCATCGTCGACTGGCCAAACGTTTGTAGTGACAAATCCAGCTGATAGAAGAATGGAACTTGGAATTTGCCAGCAGTCAAATGAGCAAGATGTTTTGGAGGCTGTTGAAGAAGCGAAGAAGGCATTGAAAACGTGGAAAAAAGAAGCGGCGCCAGAACGTGGACAATATATTCTTCGTGCTGCAGCTTATATTGAAGAGCGGGTAGATGAGTTTATTAAACAATTAATCTTAGAAGTTGGGAAATCCTATGCTGATGCAAAGGCGGAAGTCATCAGAACGATTCGAGCGATGAGGTACTTAGCGGGGGAAGCTGAGCGATTAACTGGGGAGACGATTCCTTCTTGGGATAAAGAAGTCATTGGTTATACAAAGCGAGAAGCCATTGGGGTCGTCGGAATTATTACTCCTTGGAATGTTCCGCTAGCGATCGCAGCTTGGAAAATTGCCACAGCTCTTTCATGTGGATGTACGGTCATTTTCAAGCCCTCCAGCCAAACTCCAATTGTCAGTTCCTGGTTAGTGGAGGCATACAGGGAAACAGGGTTACCAGCTGGTGTGATTAATTTTGTTACTGGACCAGGGTCGTCAGTAGGGAATGCCATTGCCAACCACCCAGATATAAAAGCCATCTCTTTTACCGGTTCAAATGGCGTTGGAGTAGCAATCAATCAACTCGTTGCAAAGCGGGGAGCGCGTTTCCAAGCAGAAATGGGTGGGAAAAACCCATTTGTCGTGTTAGAAGATGCGGATTTGGATTTGGCAACGGATCACGCAATTGCAGGGGGATTTGGTGAAAGTGGCCAACGCTGTACCGCCACAAGTCGGATTATTGTTCTAAAGTCGATTGCGGAGGAATTTATCGCTTTGCTCAAACAGAAAGTGGAGAACCTGAACGTTGGCAATCCAATTGAAGAAGGAACACAAATGGGTCCAGTGATTGACCAAGGTTCGATGGAAACGATTCTGAACTATATTGAGATTGCTAAAAAAGAAAACGGAGTATTGGTAACAGGAGGAAAACGATTGACAGAAGGCGATTATGCTTATGGTAATTTCGTCGCTCCAACGCTTTTTAGAAATATCACTCCTGATATGACGATCGCTCAAGAAGAAATTTTTGGACCGGTTATCAGTTTGATGATTGCGGAGGATTTTGAACAAGCCATGGAATGGGCGAATAACGTTGAGTATGGGCTTTCTTCAACGATTTACACAAATGATTTGGAAAAATCAATGCAGTTTATCAACAATATTGAAGCTGGATTTACCCATGTGAATATGCCTTCTACCTATAGCGAGCCACAATTCCCATTTGGTGGCATTAAAGGGACAGGAATAGGTGGATATCGGGAAGTGGGAAGTACAGCGATTGATTTTTATACAGAATACAAAACGGTTTATATCAAGCCGCAAGGAAAACAGTAAGGAGGGGATTGTATGCATTTAAACCGTGTAAAAAATAAGAAGATATCCTTAGATGATTTAAGAGTGAATTTTAGCGAAATTGAACCTGCTTTAACTCAGAAAGAAGCAATGGATGAAGCCAACCGCTGTCTTTACTGTTATGACGCACCCTGTATTAAAGCCTGCCCAACAGATATTAACATTCCATCTTTTATTAAGAAAATTGCCTCTGGAAATCTGAAGGGATCAGCAAAAGTCATCATGGAGGCGAACCCTGTCGGAGCTAGCTGTGCGCGCGTTTGCCCAACTGAAGAGTTATGTGAAGGGGCATGTGTCCTAAATGATGCCTCACTTCCAATCATGATTGGAAATCTACAACGACATGCGACCAACTGGGCGATTCAAAACAACCAGCAGTTATTCAAAGCGGGTGATGCAAAGGGCAAATCAGTTGCGATTATTGGTGGGGGTCCTGCAGGTTTATCTGCGGCTCGTGAATTGGCTCGCATTGGATATGAAGTAACCATCTACGAAGCAAAAGAAAAAGCTGGTGGCTTGGATACCTATGGGATTGTTTCCTTCCGTTTGCCTCAAGAAGTTTCTTTGTGGGAAGTCGAACAAGTTGAAAATCTTGGTGTTACCATTCATACAAATACGATGGTTGGAAGGGATGTCAAGGTAGAGGAGATTCTCACGAACTATGATGCTGTGATTCTAGCAATCGGGATGTCAAAAGTGCCGATGCTAGGCATCGAAGGGGAAGAGGCAGAAGGCGTATATGATGCGATTGATTTCGTCGAAAACACGAAAACTCCTCCGCTCGACCATCAGTTTATCGGAAAGAAAATCGTCATCATTGGAGCCGGAAATACAGCCATTGATGCGGCCACGTGTTCTGTACGCCTTGGAGCTGGAGATGTGAAGATGGTCTATCGTAGAACAGAAGCGGAAATGACCGCTTATGAATTTGAATATGAATTTGCCAAGCAAGACGGCGTGGAATTCCGCTGGCTGACACAACCAACGAAAATTGTGACAGATGAACATGGCAAAGTGAAAGCGTTAGAGTGCGTACGGATGGAACTTGGTGAGCCGGATGAATCAGGACGCCGCCGCCCTGTCGAAGTACCAGATTCAGAGTTTACGATGGAAGTAGACGCTGTAATCAAAGCGATTGGCCAAAGTCGTTATGTATCTTTAATTGAGGAACTTGGTTTAGATCATAATCGAGGCATCGTAAAAATTAATCAAGAAACACATGAGACATCGAATCCAAAGGTGTACGCTGCAGGCGATGTGATCTTTGGGGATGGGCAGGGGGATGCAATGGTAGTAACTGCCGCTCAACAAGGGAAGTTAACGGCACATGCCATTCATCAAAAATTCATTTCAGCAGATCATATGGCAGTTGAAAATGCATAAGTCAATTTTAAAATAGGCAGGAGGAATTTGAATGGCAGATTTACGTGTAAACTTTGCCGGCATTAAAGCGCCGAATCCATTTTGGTTGGCTTCAGCTCCACCAACCAACTCAGGCTACCAAGTGCAAAGAGCCTTTGAAGCAGGCTGGGGCGGAGCAGTATGGAAAACACTAGGAGACCCCATTTTGAATGTATCCTCTCGTTTTGCAGGAACGAGTTATAACGGACAGCGCGTAGCTGGTTTTAACAATATTGAGTTAATTACTGACCGCCCACTAGAGGTCAATTTAAAAGAAATCTATGAAACGAAAAAGAGATTTCCCAATCATGCGGTGATTGCTTCGCTAATGGTCGAGCCAAATCAAAAGGCTTGGCATGAAATTGTCAAAAGGGTTCAGGATGTTGGGGTTGATGGGTTTGAATTAAACTTTGGTTGTCCTCACGGCATGGCTGAGCGTGGCATGGGCGCAGCTTCTGGTCAGGTACCTGAATTAGTAGAGAAACAAACGTATTGGGCAAAGGAAGTGGCTGAGGTACCAGTCATCGTTAAGCTCACACCGAATATTACCGACATTACCGCAACCGCTTATGCAGCGGTCCAAGGTGGGGCGGATGCTATAAGTATGATTAATACCATTAATAGTTTAGCCGGAGTTGACCTCGATTCTTGGAACACGATTCCTAACGTTGCCGGCAAAGGGGCACATGGTGGGTATTGTGGTCCCGCTGTAAAACCAATTGCCTTAAACATGGTTGCTGAATGTGCCCGTCACCCTGAGATTAACCTCCCGATTTCAGGAATGGGAGGAGTTTCGGACTGGAAGGACGCGGTTGAATTTATGCTTATGGGTGCTGGCAGCATTCAGGTTTGTACCGCAGCGATGCATCATGGCTTTAGCATTGTCGAGGATATGATTGATGGATTGAACAATTATCTTGATGACAAAGGGATTGTAGACTTAGATGGAATCATTGGGAAATCTGTTGAGAAGTATTCAGACTGGGGCAACCTTGATTTAAATTACAAAGTTGTTGCCCGCATTAATAATGACACCTGTATCAACTGTAACAAGTGTCATATTGCCTGTGAAGATACTTCCCATCAATGTATCGATATGCTTACGGACGATTCTGGTGAGGCGATTCTACGCGTCCGTGAAGAGGATTGCGTCGGATGTAACTTATGTTCGATTGTCTGTCCGGTTGATGGGGCGATTGATATGATCGAAATTCCTAACGGTGAACCGATGACATGGAATGAACGCCAAGCGGCTATTAAACTTACGGTCTGACAACATAAAAAACCTAGTTAAACAGAAGGAGGAGATTAATAGATGAAAAAATTAATCAAAAACGGAGTAGTTGTGACAGCAGCCGATCAATATGAAGCAGATGTCCTAATTGAAGATGGAAAAATTGCAGCCATTGGAAAGAATTTTTCCGAAAATGTAGATGAAATTATTGATGCAAAAGGAGCGTATTTATTCCCTGGTGGAATTGACCCACATACCCATTTGGAAATGCCATTTGGTGGAACCGTTACAGCGGATGATTTTGAAACAGGGACCATCGCTGCAGCTTACGGTGGAACAACAACTGTGATTGACTTCTGTTTAACCGATAAAGGGGTGCCATTAAAGAATTCAATTCAAAAATGGCATGATAAATCCAAAGATAAAGCCGTCATTGATTACGGTTTCCATTTAATGGTGAGTGAGGTCAATGAAAATGTTTTAAATGAACTTCCAACCATTATTGAAGAAGATGGAATTACCTCTTTTAAAGTCTTCATGGCCTATAAAAACCAATTCATGGCGGACGATGAAACGTTGTTCCGTACCCTTTTAACAGCGAAAGAACATGGCGCTCTTGTTATGGTTCATGCTGAAAATGGCGATGTTGTGGATTTCCTCGTTAAAAAGGCACTAGCGGAAGGCAATACGGACCCCATTTATCATGCGTTAACAAGACCTCCTGAAGCAGAAGGAGAAGCGACTGGAAGAGCGGCAGCATTAACGGGGTTAGCGGATTCCCAGTTGTATGTGGTTCACGTTTCCTGTGCGGACGCCGTTGAAAAAATTGAAGCGGCTCGTAAAAAGGGCCTGCATGTGTATGGAGAAACTTGCCCACAGTATCTTGTACTTGATCAATCTTATCTAGAGAAACCAAACTTTGAAGGTGCTAAGTACGTGTGGTCTCCACCTCTTCGTGAAAAGTGGAACCAAGACGTATTATGGAACGCACTGAAGAGCGGTCAGCTTCAGACATTGGGTTCTGATCAATGTTCGTTTAATTTTAAAGGACAAAAAGATCTAGGGAAAGGTGATTTCTCTAAGATTCCAAATGGTGGTCCAATTATCGAAGACCGTTTCAGTTTATTCTTCTCTGAAGGGGTGAAAAAGGGCCGCATCTCGATCAATCAATTTGTTGATATTGTCTCTACACGTATTGCCAAATTGTTTGGGTTGTTCCCACAAAAAGGAACCATCGCGGTTGGCAGTGATGCTGATATCGTCATCTTTGATCCAAATGCAGAAAGAACCATTAGTGCTGATACGCATCATATGAACGTCGACTACAATGCGTTTGAAGGAATGAAAGTAACCGGAGAACCAATTTCAGTTTTATCACGCGGCGAGTTTGTTATTCGCGATAAAGCATTTGTTGGGAATCCTGGAAGTGGTCAGTATTTAAAGCGCAAACGCTTTGAGAGAGCAACCGCCGCTACAGCTCAAAAGGTATTACAATAGCATGATTCAAACCAAATAGTAGGCTACTAGTTTTTTCGAGAGTAGCCTAGAGGATAAAAGGAAGGAGCTTTCCTTCCTTTTATTCAGCATCATGACTTTCGTTCGATACTTTAGTTTTTAAAGGAGTGATGTCATGAAGAAAAAGAGTCAATATTTAAAGTCTCCAGATCTACTGCCTATTGCCCATAGGGAAAGGAGCATTGGGACATTTGGCTTCTCGATGATGTGGGTTGGAATGGCTGTTGTGTTGGCTGCCTTTGCACTCGGGGGAACGGGAGTACAATCAATCTCGTTAACATGGGTTTTACTTGCGTCCCTTGTCGGCTGCTTTATTATTGGCGTGTTTATGGTCTTAATTGGCGATATTGGGATTGAACATGGCATTTCCTTTCCGATTTACTTGCGTGCTCCATTTGGAACTATTGGAACCCATATCCCATCCTTGTTACGAGGATTGGCCGCCTCGATTTGGTTTGGGATTAATTCTTATTTCGGTGCAGCCGCCATCAATGGAATTTTAAATGTGTTAACTGGTTTTGATAACTGGTTCGTTTGCTTTTTAATTTTTGTTGTTGTTCAGGTAATCAATACCTCGATTGGAATCAAAGCATTGGAAAAATTTGCAGACTTAGCAGCGCCAATTCTTATCCTCATTTCCATTTGGATGTACTTTGCTCTTGTCGATCAAGCAAGCGCATCTGATCGAAATGTTTGGACGTGGGTAGAAAGCCCCGTCACAGGAGCAGCTTTGTTTACAGCATTTATGACGGTTTTGGTTGGAAACATGGGATATTGGTCGACACTTGCTGCTGATTTTTCAACACTTTCACGTTTTATTAAAGCGCCTAAATATGAAAGAAACTGGTTTAGACGAAATAAAAGCACCTTGGTTGCGACACTCATTGCCTTGCCTTTAACCCAAACAGCAATGGTCTTGATTGGAGGTTTAGGGTATATTGCTCTTGGCAATTATGATCCAATTGCGGCGATGCAATCGACTGCAAGCGGTATCGTATTAGCCATCTTACTCTTAATGATTGTCTTTGCCCAATGGTCCACAAATACAACTGCGAACCTCGTGCCAGCTGGGACGATTTTTTCAAACGTTGGCGGGCCGAAAATCCCCTTTTATATTGGGGTTTCGTTAGCAGGGATCATTGCAATTGTCACTCAACCATGGCAGTTATTTGCGTATTTGCTGCCATTTCTAAATGTATGCGGGGGGCTTTTGTCAGGAATAGTCGGCATTATCTTTGCAGATTATTATGTAGTCCGCAAGCGTCGGGTCAATGTGCCAGATTTGTATGAATTGGACGGCCAATATAAATATCATAGGGGAATCAATTGGGCTGGGATGATTTCCTGGGTAATCAGTGGAATACTAGCGATTATCTTATCAACCTACTCTTTCTTTGTAGGATTCTTGGTTGGAGCAGTTTGTTATTATGTATTAACGAAATATTGGTGGTTTAAGAAATACAAACAGGCAGAATTGCTTAATCCTAGCGATGAGGAGTATTTGGGGATTACCGTTGGGCGTGATTGGGTGATTGAAACAGAAGAATCAACCGAAACAATCGATCGACCATTGGAAACCGGCACGGCTAGGGTTTGAGTTATCAGAAGATTATAAATATATGGTAGGTGTGTACACCTAGTTGTTAGTGCCAAATGAATAGCCCCAGGTTTAATAACTAGGCTGTTTTCGCAAAGATTGTTGCTTTTGAGTATTATTTAAAAATTATAGTGTCTGGAGCGCAATGGATCGAACTAATTTTCACGTATTACTGCATGAAATAACAACTAAGTATGCTAAAACAGCCAATAAATAAAACAAAACACGGAGGTAGTAACATGTCATCTTACAAAGAATTTTTAGAAGAAAAAGAGAAAATTGATCGGTTGCTTCAAAAGGATTATGTAATTACCAAGGTACATGAAAATTTAAGTGGTGCCTTTGTAGAATTCACATACACGAAAAACCAAGAAGACAAGGTTGAACTTCAAATTTTAACAGCAGATGCTAGAAAATATTTTTCTTCTATTATAATAGCGAATCAGAAGAAAAGTGCTGTTGGGTAAGGAACTTAGTTTTAGTTAAAAAATGTGAAGCCAGAAAGTATAGTCAGGAGGGAAAAGCATGCAAGTTCAAACAGAAAATCAGAGTTTAATTGAAAAGGATAAAGAGCATTTATGGCATTCAATGAGCCGGTTTAACCCAAATGGCAATCCAACGATTGCGGTTAAAGGGGAAGGCTCCTGGTTTAGTGATATGGACGGGAATCGTTATTTAGATGGGGTTTCAGGTCTGTGGTGTCTAAACCTAGGGCATGGCCGTAAAGAGATTGCTCAAGCGGCATATGAACAAATGTTAGACCTTTCATATTTTCCACTTACTCTAAGTCATGTACCAGCAATTGAACTTTCTTCAAAGTTAAGTCAATTATTAAAAGGATCGTATACCACCTATTTTTCAAATAGTGGCTCTGAAGCGAATGAGGTAGCGTTTAAGATTGCTAGGCAATACCATGTACAAAATGGCAATCCTGGTAAATATAAATTTATCTCAAGGTATCGTGCGTATCATGGTTCTACTCTGGGTGCTTTGAGCGCAACTGCTCAGGCTAATCGAAAAGACAAATATGGTCCAAGTGCCTCTGGTTTCCTTCATGTCCCACCACCATATAGCTATCGCAATACGTTTGAGGATGATTTGGCAGCTGCCGAGTATATAAAAGAAGTAATTAATTGGGAAGGATCAGACACGGTAGCCGGTGTGATTCTAGAGCCAATTATTTCAGGTGGGGGTGTATTGATTCCATCGAAGGAGTATGTAACAAGAGTCGCAGAAATCTGTAAAGAGAATGATGTTCTGTTAATTGTTGATGAGGTAGTTTCGGGGTTTGGTAGAACTGGGGAAATGTTTGGGTTCATGCATTCGGAAGGGGTGCAACCAGATATTGTCACAATGGCGAAAGGATTAACCTCCGGCTATATGCCATTGGGCGCAACCGCTGTTCAATCTTATATTTATGAAAAGTTTAAAGAGACCGGAGACAAGCAGCATTTCCGTCATGTATCCACTTTTGGTGGACATCCAGCCGCTTGTGCCGTTGCCTTGAAAAATATTGAAATCATTGAAAACGAAAAAATTGTTGAGCGAGTCTCTGAGCTAGGTGGTTCCATTTTAGGTGAGCTGCGAAATCTAGAAAATCTTGATTGCGTTGGTGAAGTTCGTGGAATTGGCTTTCTTTATGGAATTGAACTAGTTGCAAATAAGGAAACGAAAGAACCTGCTACAGAAGAGGTATCAGGGAAAATCATTGCAGCATGCAAAGAGCAAGGACTCATCATTGGTCGAAATGGCGACACCATTCCAGGCTATCAAAATGTGTTAATTCTTGCTCCACCTTTATCTTCAACTGTAGAGGATTTACGTTTCCTTGTAGACACGGTAAGTGCGGTAATAAAGGAACAAGACCGGAAGTAAACTCTTCTAAAAGTTGAATTGATTAAGGACAGGCGAATAGCCTGTTCTTGTTTTTTCTTAGACAGGAGATAGAAAGAAAGGTCACGACTCTTTTTTTAGGAGGTTAATATTAAAGACAAAATCGATTTCGATGTTTTCCACTTGCGTAGCTTGGTCGTACAGAACATAATAAATAAGCTCATCATTTAGATGATAAATAATTCCGTCATAGGAATGATGGCAGAGGTATTCTTGAATCACTTGCCCAATCTTTCTAGAGGTTTCGATGCTATGTTCAACGGTATCTGTAGATTCCTTAATTAAACTAGTGTTTTGATCCAACTTCCAGTTTAATGCTTCTGACCTTAATCGGGTTTCGCTATATTTATAGTTAAGAATAAACGGATGTATCAGGTGGATTTTTTGTTTAAGAATAACCGCTTGTTCATCATTTTCTACCTCTGCGTGGCAAAAGGCATACTTTGCAGCAAGCTCTTGGTCGTTGACAAGATAAAGTCCCTGTCCGAAAGATGAGCGAGCTGCTACTCCATTCAGAAAGTCCCTAGACTCTGTACGGTCATATCTTTGGTTTTTTACAACTTCTTGCGCCTCATGAAAGCTAACTCCTCGATAGGCGGTTCTCATCATTCAACAACATCCTCCTTATTTGCACATAAAAGTTGGTGTTACTGTAATAAAGTAATTTCCAAAGTATAATTCCAACCTGTTTGAAAGCGCATACATATTCTTGGGTTTCAACATAGATTTTAGACTAATAGAAAGGTGAAATTGGCTGAAGCTTGTTATTTTTATGTATCACTTAATAAGCTTCATTTGTTTCTAGCATAGCAAGGAACGATTGTTTTAACCATCAGTATGTTAGGTAATACGACAATGTTTTTTTTTGGAGAAAAAAAAAGAAGCCTTCTTTTTCTATAATAAACAAAAAGATTCAGAATTTATAGTCTTTTTTTAATAAAAAATGTACTAAACACCAAATAATCCCTCAAGAAACCACCTTGAGGGAATCAATAGGGGGGTGTTAAGTACTCACATAGCACAACAGATATTGCCTGCTAAAATTTTTTGGAGACCACTTGTTACAGGTAGTTTTATAGTGTCACAGTATTTAAAGCTTTGTGTACGGGTACATATTCCAAGCCCAAATCATCTGCGACGGCTTTATAGGTAATCGTTCCGCCAACAGTATTGACTCCGAGCTCCAGCGCCTTATTCTCAGCTATTGCTCGTTTAAACCCTTTGTTGGCAATTTGGAGCGCATAGGGAACGGTCACATTCGTTAAGGCTAAGGTAGATGTCCGTGGAACAGCGCCTGGCATATTCGCAACTGCGTAGTGAACAACGCCAAATTTGTCATAGGTAGGACAATCATGAGTAGTGATTGTATCTACCGTTTCGAAAATTCCTCCCTGATCGATGGCGACATCGACGATGACTGAGCCAGGAGACATCGTTCTAACCATGTCCTCAGTAACCAATTTTGGCGCTTTTGCTCCGGGTATCAAAACAGCTCCAATGACTAGATCTGAATTTTTAACTGCCTCGGCAATGTTTAATGGATTAGACATTAATGTTTGAATGCTTGAACCAAAGATATCATCAAGTTGGCGAAGACGTTCGGCACTCAAATCAATAATGGTCACATTCGCTCCAAGGCCAATTGCGATTTTAGCAGCATTGGTTCCAACCACTCCACCGCCAATAATGGTCACTTTCCCCCGCGAAACACCTGGGACACCACTTAAAAGGATCCCTTTTCCACCCTTTGGCTTCTCAAGGAATTGCGCACCAATCTGGGCAGCCATGCGACCAGCAACTTCACTCATTGGAGTAAGGAGGGGAAGGGTGCGATTCTCGGCGACAGTTTCATAGGCAACAGCGGTCATCCCACTTTTTATTAGTGCATCAGCTAATTCCGGTTCAGCGGCCAAATGTAAGTAAGTGAAAAGAATCGTATCAGAACGAAAATGATGGTACTCTGATTGAATCGGTTCTTTTACTTTCATAATCATATCAGCTTTAGACCAAACATCTTCTGCTTTTTGAACGATTTGAGCACCAGCTTTGATATAATCCTCATCGGTAAACCCGCTGCCAATTCCAGCGTTCTGTTCAATGACTACTTGGTGGTCTGATTTCAAGAAAGTGGCTACTCCCGCAGGGGTAAGGGCAACCCTATTTTCATTGTTTTTGATTTCCTTAGGTATACCAATTAACATTTTCAGTTCCTCCTTAATAATAACGAATGGTAAGGACCCATCCTCCTCACAAGAAGCTGGAGGAATTGTTTTTAGACGTGTTGCGACAGGTAATAAAAGGTGTATTTGTTAGCATTATACTCACTATGATTTTATTATATCTTATTAATATTTGCAATGTTAACATAAAATCATTTTATTATCATACAAAATTAAATATTTAAAGGTGCAATCATAAAATTATAAAATCAATGTAAGTTGCGTAAAAAACCGGAGATCCTGGAGGTGGATTTCCGGAAATTTTCGTATTTCACTCCTATTTCATTCCTATTTGGATAAAAGAGAGAGGACGGTTTCTAATACGACATTCACGCCTTTTTCACAGTCTTCCCAGCTCGTTAATTCCTCCTCACAATGGCTTTTTCCATTGACACTAGGAATAAAAATCATAGCGGATGGAATATAGCTTTGAAGAAATTGGGCATCATGTCCTGCACCACTCACCATTCTCTTATAGGAATAGCCTAGAGTTTTTGTCGCTTGTTCAACAGCGTTAACTACTTCTTCGTCAAACCAAACAGTATCGCGCCCCCATAGCTTTGTTGCTTTAATCTCGCACCCTTCATGATTAGGAGATTGAGTTAAACTATGAACAATTTCTTCTACTTTTTGAATGGTAGCTGGATTTTTGTGTCTTGCTTCCAAAGTGAACACGACTTTATTCGGAATCACAGTATGAATACTAGGGTAGACGTTCAATCTTCCCATAGTATAAACCAAATCGTTATCTAGCTTCTGTAATTTTGCACGAGCTTCGGTAATTAAATTGTTTGTTGCAAAAAGGGCATCTTTTCTCATCGACATTGGTGTTGTACCAGCATGGTCGGACTCCCCAGTTACTTCGATTTCATAGCAACACATTCCAAGTACACATTCAACAACACCAATATTCACATTTTCATGCTCTAGGATTGGTCCTTGTTCAATATGAATTTCCACAAAAGCACTAGCTTCTCTTAAGCGGTTGGCTTCATCGCCTTCGTAACCGATGGATTTTAACGCTTCACCGAATTTAATTCCATCTTTATCTGTGCTCTGCAACATTTTCTCTTTATCGAATTTGCCTGATAACACCCCAGATGCCATCATCGATGGTTCAAAACGTGCGCCTTCTTCATTCGTAATATTGGCAATCGTAATCGGAACCTTTGGCTTGATCTTATGGTCTACTAGTGAACGTATCACTTCTAGCCCTGCAAGTACTCCAAATACGCCATCAAACCGGCCCCCTTTTTTTACGGAATCAAGATGGGATCCAATGACAATTGGTGGCTTATCTTCTATTCCTTCTAATGTAGCGTACATATTCCCCATGTCGTCTACTTTTACCTCTAAACCCAGGCTCTCACAGCAGGAACGAAAATAGTTTCGAGCTAATCGATCTTCTTCAGATAAAGAAAGCCGTGTAACTCCATTCTTTTCCGTCCGTCCAAAATCAGCAAATTCTTCAAGAGTAAGCTTCAATCTTTCGCCATTAATTAAGACCTTCTGCTTTTGCATAATTGCACACTCCTTTTTTATATTTAGTTTTTTATATGCATTAATAACATATAAAATAAAATATTAATTTAATAATAACATAAAATATTTTATATTTCTTTAACTTTTCAGAATTTTTGTTGAAACCTTGCAGTCGGAGAACAGGCAGATGGGGATGATTATTTTTATCAAAATGAAGAATTCCTTAAGTGGGGACTTGTAAATATTAAAAAATAAATCAATTTTAAAAATTAATTGAATAAAGTGATTTAATATAATATTATTAAAGCAATCTATTAAAAATGAATTCCAACAATGATATCTTTAAATTCTGAGGGGATATACGGTTTTGCTCACGAAAAGTGAAGTCCTAGAGTGGCACTCAGCCCAGCTCAATTAACTACCTTTATAGAGGGCCTAAAACAAGGGTTTTTTGAAAATACAAAGGAAGGAAGGAGTGAAAAACTCGATGAGGGTGACGATTAAACGGACCGAAAAAGATGGCAAAATTACGCTATAAGAAAGCGGTTCTTTTGCGATTGTAACGATTAACCGTCCAGATTTAAAGAATGCATTAACCAACAGAATGTGGGAAGACCTAGCAGACATAGGAAGGCGGATTCCTAAAAATCCAAAAAACAAAGTGGTGATTTTACGGGGAAGTAAAAACCGTTTTACCTCGGGATCGGATATTAAGCAATTTAACGAACTTTCTATGCAAGAAGCGAACCTGGCCTTCAACAAAATGGAAGAAGCTATATCTACATTTGAAAAGATCCCATTGCCTACGATTGGTAGCATCAATGGACCTGCGATGGGGGCGGGCTTTGAACTAGCCTTGGCATGTGACATCCGGATTGGGACGTCTAATACTTTAATGGGAATTCCTGTCGAAAGACTCGGAATTACCTTGAATCAAGTTTTCGTCAAAAAGATTGCTGATTATATTGGCAAAAGTCAGACGATGGATCTTGTTTATACCGATCGCTTACTAAAACCAAAAGAATGCTATGACTTAGGTTTCTTAAATTACCTTTTGGAAGAAGACGAAGATATCAATTCATTCACCATTCAAATCGGAAAGATCATCATGGAACAGTCTCCAGCCTCTGTCTTGGCTGTTAAAAGGTCTGTATCCTTTAACAACCCAACCATCTCAATTCCATGGGAAACTGGTGTAAGTTCAAGTCTGGATCCGATTGACTTCACTGAAGGAGTTCGTTCATTTGTGGAAAAAAGAAAACCAAATTTTCTGAGGAGATGATTCGAATGCAACCATTAACAGGAATAAAGGTCATTGACTTAACCCGAATTTTAAGTGGGCCCTATTGCACGATGACGCTAGCCGACCTTGGTGCAGAAGTAATAAAAATTGAAACACCAAACGGGGACGATACCCGACAATGGGGTCCACCCTTTATTCAAGATGAAAGTGCCTACTTTTTAAGCGTCAATCGAAATAAAAAAAGCATGATTTTGAACTTAAAAGAAGAGCAAGGGAAAGAGGTCTTTTTCAAACTGATTCAGGATGCAGACGTTGTCGTCGAAAACTTCCGACCAGGAACCTTAAAAAGGCTGGGCATTGACTATGAGGTGTTAAAGGAACACAACAAAGGCATTATTCTTGCGTCGATATCAGGCTTTGGTCAAACTGGATCCTATGCGCAAAAGCCTGGGTATGATATTTTAGCACAAGGGATGGGTGGGTTAATGTCTGTTACGGGTGAGCCAGGACGCCGACCTGTCAAAGCAGGCTTCTCCATAGCCGATGTCGGTACGGGAATGTGGGCTGCATTTGGCATTCTTGTCGCTTTACATGAACGGCACCGTTCCGGGGAAGGGCAGTGGATTGATACGTCCTTGTTAGATACGGTGGTTTCATGGCAAACCTACTTAGCAGGTAATTATTTTGCTTCCGGAATTAACCCGCAACCATTAGGGGATGCACATCCGAATATCGTTCCTTATCAAGGATTTGAAGCTTCAGATGGTCATTTTATTGTTGCGGTAGGCAATGATCATCTATGGAAGAAATTTGTAGACGTTGTTGGACTTCGAAGCTTGGATGATCCTAAGTATGCGACCAATCCACAGCGTGTTGAACAACGTGAAGAGATCATTTCACTTTTAGATGAAGTCTTTCAGACTAAAACAGTGGATGAGTGGCTTACTTTATTTGAACTGGGGAAAATTCCGTGTGGACCAATCAATTCTATGTCAGATATCTTAAATGATTCCCATCTGCTTGAGCGGGAGATGGTCGTAGAAAAAGATCATCCTACACTTGGTAGCATCAAAATGCTCGGGATCCCTGTAAAATTTTCACGAACGCCTGGAGAAATTAAAACCGTTCCGCCACAATTGGGGGAGAACACCACGGAAATTCTCCGTCACTTAGGATATAGTGAGGAAGAAATAAACGATTTAAGTGATTTAAATATTACTGCTTCAGAGAGTGCAAAGGTATAAGAAATTTAGAGAGAAGGTTATGTATTAAGATGATTGAAAATTCTAATATTAGTAAAATGGTAAAGGGGATAGGGTTAAAAGACATCGTTTGTATTCGATTTCTTTTAACCCTCTTTTTTTCCTGAGGCGTTTTTATAAAAATTTCTGCTTTATAAGAGCGAAAACCTAGGCATACGGATTTAGGTTAAAGAACCATTTCAATTCCAGTGCTTTTTTCAAACTGAACTCTAGAAACTTGAATCGTAATTGATTCTAACTCAATCTCAACAATTGAAAGTAAGCCTTTAAAAAATGCTTGCTTGAATATCCTCCTCAATCGTTTGGACAATAGTTTGATTTTGTGGTGATATGAGGTCCATTTGAACGGTTAGTTTAGGTGTATGGATCAAACGATATTCAATATTGCTCACTTTTCCAACCAAGGGTAAATTCTTGCATGTATGCAAAACGATTTCTTTTATCACATTTTCATAAATCGAAATGGTTCCTTTTGTGAAATTAGGTTGAATAATTGTGTTTTCCCTATCAGCGTTTGTTGCTTGGAAAGAACTTTCTTGCCTTTTTGGATGAATTTTTTTAAACGGTTGGGCTCTATTTGGACATGAGGAATTGGAACGCTTGGGAGACTATGGACCTTCCCCTAGGTTTGCCCCAAACTCTGCTACTAGTTTCCAATCCTCGATAAAAAGTGGCCATAAATTAGGACGTCTCCTTACCGCTAGAGGATGATAAGCGACGGTTGTTGTGTACCCATTAACATCATGGACTTTGCCTCGTAACGATTTCACATCCATTTCTTGATTTTGAAAAAAGGATTGAACAGCAATATTTCCGAGGCAGACAATCCTTTTTGGTTGCATTGCCTGTAACTGTTGAGTGAGATGATTCATGCAGATTTGCCGGGTTTGTTCTTTCTCATATGCTCGTGTTGGTTTTCTTTTTAAAACATAGGTTACATAAAGGTCTTCCACTTGTAGCCCAACTTCGTAGGCTGCTTTTTGCAAGGTTTGTCTTGTCCCACAAACGAAGGGTTTGTTGTCACGATCCTCGCGTGCCCCAGGATTATCCAATATAATCATAATTGGCGCATTAGGGTTTCCTTCACCCCAAATCATTCGGGAACCATGCTTATAGAGGCCACATTCAGAACAATTTTTTAGATGTTCAGGTGTTGGCTCTTCTGGCCATAATGAAGCGCAAAAGTCAGACAAAGTAACTCCTCCTCAATAGAAAAATGATGTGTATACTATGCCCAATTTTCAACTGAGTTCTCGCATGTTCGTTCCTTTTTGGTATGAAAGTGTATCTTTTTTTATTCCCCAAAAATTTACAAACATTATTGTTGAGTTTTTCGTACAACGCGATTAGAATCAATAAAGTATTTAGAAAAAGTTCGAAGCTGTAAAATATAGACATCATCAGTGAGTAGGCTCTTTAACATTTAATTAAGGCGTGTATGGAGTCCAATCGAGAATGAGAAAGCAGGAAAGGATTTTGATATGAGTAAAACAATAGAAAACAGGTCAACGATTGTCGCGTTGTTGCTGGCGGGTACGTTCATTGCGATTTTGAATCAAACTTTAATGATTACCGCAATTCCACCGATTATGGAGGAAATGAACATTACCGCAAACAGTGCCCAATGGTTAACGACTATTTTTATGTTAGTCAATGGAATTATGATTCCGATTAGTGCGTTTTTATTGGAACGATTTACAACAAGGCAGTTATTTATTACAGCGATGAGTGTGTTCGCGCTTGGGACACTCGTTGCTGGAATCGCACCTAACTTCGGTGTGTTATTACTTGGTCGCGTGATTCAATCAAGTGGAGCTGGGGTTATGCTCCCACTCATGCAAACCGTGTTTTTTATGATTTTCCCAGTCCATAAGCGGGGAGCAGCAATGGGTCTAGTTGGGCTCGTGATTTCGTTCGCGCCGGCCATCGGTCCAGCGTTATCTGGATGGGTGACAGAGCATTATTCATGGAGAGTGTTATTTTATATCATTTTCCCAATTGCTCTAATTGATATCCTAATTGCTTCAAAAGTATTGAAGAATGTAACCGAAGTAAGTCGGCCAAAAGTCGATGTTCTTTCTATTATGTTGTCTTCCTTAGGTTTCGGTGGATTGCTCTATGGATTTACTAGTGCCGGAAATGCCGGATGGCTTGCGCCTGTGACACTCTTGTCACTTGCTGTGGGAGCTGTTTCACTACTAGCCTTTATTTTAAGGCAATTCCGCTTAGCTCATCCAATGCTTGAATTCCGCGTCTTTAAAGAGTCACTGTTCCCACAGGCGATTGTGATCGGGATGATTACGTTTATGGGCTTAATTGGCGTTGAAACCATCATCCCATTATTTATGCAAAATATGCGAGAATTCACCGCTTTTGAAGCCGGGTTGGCACTATTACCGGGTGCATTGATTACCGGTTTATTATCTCCGATAACGGGTCGAGTTTTTGATAAAATCGGTGCCAGATGGCTCGTTATTACAGGGTTAACCATCATGACAGTGGCTTCCTATCTGTACACGAATCTTGGACCAACCACTTCCTTTACTTATATCACTGTGATCTATTCGTTAAGGATGTTTGGAATGTCCATGGTAATGATGCCTGTCTCAACGGCAGCGTTAAACAGATTGCCAAAACATTTAATTGCTCATGGAGCAGCCATGGACAATACATTAAAGATGGTGGCAGCTTCGGTTGGAACGGCTGTTTTGGTAACGGTGATGACGACAACTGCTTCGACTGTTGAAGCGAGTCCGGCAATCCCGTACCCTGACATACACGGTGCCAATATTGCCTTAATGGTGGTAACTGGACTGTCGGCAATTGCATTGCTTCTCTCGTTTACAATTAAAGACCGTAAGTCAAAGACTGCTGGTGAGCGTCAATTGAATGAAGTGAAAGAGCAATAATCAATAAACATGAAAAGGAGTGCTAGGTTTCTTCTAGAAATATAGGAGACTCGCACTCTTTTTCTTTTTAAACGGACTCTGATGTTTTTTAGATAAAAGACAAAAGGTTTGAGCCAATGGTATACTTCAATTAAAGTGAAATGAACTTGAAAACATAGGTTGACACTTTAAAACTAGCTATATGCTCTTGGATGTTTGCAAACTTTTATGAAAACATCCTTTTAGGATGAATTTACTGTATCTTTGGAACTTTCTTTGAATTACTCATAGATAGGGGTGCTTATAGTCCATGGATTTTTGATGTTAGGTGAGTGGTGCAGTACTAGCGGATTTTGGAAAATTGTTAAAGGAGTGTCTTAGATGAATAAAGTTTTCTCCCCATTAAACATAAGTATTCTCGTTGTGATTGGAGCATTTGGTTTCTCGTTTACTTCATTTGCGGAGAATACCAACACCATTTTCTTTAGCCTGATCGTAATGTTTCTCGTCTTATTTATTCATGAACTTGGCCATGTTATCGGAGCTAAGCTTGCACATTATGAGTTTGTCTTTATGACGGTAGGACCAATCACCATTGAAAAAAGTCCCAATTTGAAAATTGTACCCAATCATAATTGGTTAACCTTCGGAGGTGTGGCTAGTTGTGTGCCAGGAAAGGGGGAGTTAGCCGGTTTGGTGAAACGTCACCAGCTCTTTGTTGCGGGCGGTCCGATTATGACCCTTCTCTTCTTTTTAGTAGGACTCATTATTTGGCTCTTGTCCGATCATTCCCTAGCTTTTATGTTTATGATATTAAATGCAGCCATTTTCTTTGCAACGGCGATTCCGTTTCAAGGGACCTTTAAGTCTGACGGTGCTGTGTTTCTCTTTTTACGAAAAGGTGGGAAGGAAGCAGAAACATTTTTGGCAGAACTTTTATTATTGAAGGAAATGATGTCGCCAAAGAAACCAGCAGAGTGGGATAAAAAGTTATTAGATGAGGTAAGAGGAGCAGAAGCTTCGCCTGCTAAAGCAATTATTGCCTGTTATTTATTTTATTATGATTTGATTACAACCAATTTTACTGCAGCATCGAGTGGGGTAGAGTCCTTTAAAGAGATTCCCCTTACAAATAAAAACAAAATCAATCTTCAATTGATTACCCATATTCGCCAAATTGACGAGCTTTTTTCCGGAGAGCCTGATATCCAAAAGATGAAAGAACTACATAAGAGCATGACAAAAATGGAGCCAATAAGTTATACACGAAGTGAAGCGATTCTGAAATACCTGCAAAATGAACCTGAAAAGGCATTGCAATTGCTGGAAGAAGTTTTAGGAAAATGTGAAAAGGGGATTGAGGGGTACGGCTTTTTTGAGGCAGAACGGAAGCTAACACAGCTTGTTATTCAGTATCTCAGTACACATGGAGATGGGTCATTTGCATCCTAAAGCCTTCACCAGGCATTATTGAGTATAGGTGAATCACCTTTACGTTTACATAGAATGATAAAGCAAGAGGAAGTGATGGTGATGATCACTTCCTTTCTACATATTTGTCTGAAAATATAAAAATATCCTATCAACAATCTTTTTCACTTGATATACTAATAGTAAAATCGACCCAAATAAGTTTAACGATAAAGAGAGGATTTCCGGCGATGAGAACGATATTGATAGTGGACGATCAGCCAGAAATTACAGAGCTATTAAAGCTTTATTTAGAAAAAGAAGGCTATCGAGTATTGGAAGCACATGATGGGATGGATGCCTTCATGTTGATTTCAACCGAGAAAATTGATTTAATGCTCGTGGATTTAATGATGCCAGTTCTTGACGGCTATCAGCTTATTAAAAAGGTCAGGGAAACTAGACAAATCCCGATTATTATTATTTCAGCCAAAAATGAAGATAATGATAAGATACTAGGTCTAGGTTTAGGGGCCGATGATTTTATTCAAAAACCCTTTAATCCACTTGAAGTTGTCGCAAGAGTTCAAGCCTTGTTGAGACGTAGTTACAATTATTCAAGTGAAGAAACCGGTACATCGCAAGAATCCAAGACTCGTAAAAAAACAGTGGGAGACCTGACTCTAGATGAAGCGACTTTTTCCATCATCCGAAAAGATGACGTCATCCAACTCACAAAAATAGAATATAAGATTCTAGAATTGTTGATGGCATCTCCTGGAAGAGTTTATACGAAACAACAAATCTTTGAAAATGTATGGAATGATTATTACATGGGTGGCGAAGAAGACAATACCATCAATGTTCATATTTCTAAAATCAGAGAAAAGATTGAAGAACTTCCAAAAAAGCCAGTGTATCTCAAAACCGTCAGAGGTTTAGGTTATAAATTCGAGAAAAAGAGCACATAAATTTAGGTCAGGCCTTCCCAAAAGGTCTATTTTTTTATAAGGATTTTTTAGACTTTATTGCTTTACCTGATAAAGGTATCAATGGTTGAGCTATATTGTTCCTTATAAAATAGCGTTTTTTGCATGAAACTAAATTTTAGCTTTTAAAAACGGCGTTTGGATTTAATAAACAATATTATCAGTCTTTGAAAAATTTATGAAAATGTTATAGGTTTCTAATAAAATCTAGGGAAGCGATCGTGTGAAGATATTTCTTACTAAACTATTTCCAGAAAAAGAAGGGTTCCCTCCATATATTTACTTAGCCAATATGTGTATTCCCCTTTATTTTCTATTTCAGGAGCAAGGAGGGAAACTTTTTATTGGGCTGTTTTTGATGCTCCTCTTTGTCATCATCTACAGGCAAGTATTCTGGAGTAAGAAATACACCCTTATGTTGATTGCTGTTGAATTGATAATTACGCTGTTTTTTTCTTTCTTTTATCATCCAATGTATATCTATATCGTTTTCGTGTTTGTCAATCAAATGGTGCGCTTGCCACTAAAATGGATGTATATGTTGTGTGGGAGTTTTCTCGCCTTTTGTTTGTATCTTATCTATAAAACGGTCTTCCCTGATCAATTCTATCTTGTGCTTAGTTTTATGCCGCCAGTTTTTGGTGGTGGGATATTGCCGTTTATTATGAAAGTCTCCCTTAAGTATAAAGAATTGAATGAGGATCTGAAACGAACCGCAGAGGAGCTAAGAATAAGAAGCGAAGAAAAGGAACAGCTGGAAGAAAGTAAAAAACGAATGCTTGCGGATCTTTCTCATGACTTGAAAACCCCGATGACGACCATTCAAGGCTATTCAAAAGTTTTATATGAAGGATTGGTAGAAGAGGAAGAACAACAAAAACGCTACCTCAAATATATTCATGACAAGTCCATAAGGGTAACCACCTTGATTGATGAACTATTCATCTTTTCTAAATTGGATAATCCAGATTTGCAAATCCTTGTAGAAGAAAAAGATGTGGGTGAATTTTTACGTGAAGTGATTGTTGAATATTATGATAGGTTCGCCGAAAAGGAAATGGAGCTCCACATTGATATTCCAGCACCTAAGATTCTGTATGCATTTGATGCTAGGCTGCTTTATCGAGCGATTTCAAACCTTTTAGAAAACTGTATTAAATATAATCCAAAGAAAACAGCTGTGTTTATTACCCTGAAAAAGTCTGATGATATCATCACAATCGAAATTGGCGATGACGGCGTCGGCATCAGTGAGGACCTTGCCCGGACGCTATTTGATCCTTTTGTTCGAGGAGATAAAAGTAGAAAAAATGATGGAGGGTCAGGGTTAGGGTTAGCGATTACCAAAAAAGTCGTCGAAAAGCATCGGGGCCGGGTGTATGTGGATACAAACCCTGAGCGTGGAAAGACCAATTTTATTATAGAACTGCCGATTTAAAGGGATAGCACTTAATGTGTTATCTCTTTTTTTGCATTCTTAATGTTAACATACGGTTTTCTTAAGATTAATTTAAGACTCACTTTGTAGGATAAAAGTATAAAGAAGAGCAGGATAAAAGGAGTTGTGAACATGAATCAGAATGTGATTGAACTAAATGGGATTGTAAAAAGCTACGGGAATGTCAAAGCAGTGGATGGGATTTCGTTGCAAGTTAAAAAAGGAGAGGTACTGGGAATCATCGGGGCAAATGGTGCGGGAAAATCAACCACGTTAGAAATCATGATGGGGCTACGGAAACCAGATGCTGGAAGTGTCAAAGTTCTTGGAAAAGACCTTTCCGTGTCAGGAGATGAAATTAAACAACAGATCGGGATTCAGCTTCAACAAACAGCCCTTTACGACCGGATTAAAGTCAAAGAGGCTTTAAAGTTGTTTAGTTCTTATTATGAGAAAAATAGAGACCTGAGCGAAATTATCGCTACACTTGGGCTCAAGCCTTATTTAAACAAATATGTTAAAAACCTCTCAGGAGGATGGCAACAGCGCACATCGCTTGCGCTTGCCTTGGTGAATGATCCCGAGATTATCTTTCTAGATGAGCCAACAACTGGGTTGGATCCGCAAGCAAGACTTGAGCTCTGGGCATGCATTAATCAGTATCGCGGGGAAGGAAAAACCATCATTCTCTCTACTCACTATATGGATGAAGCACAAAGATATTGTGACAGAATTGCGATTATTAAAAAAGGCAAACTCGTGGCCTGTGACGCACCGAATCGTCTGGTTGAGTCTTTAGTAAATACCCAAGGAACAATGGAAGATGTGTATCTACAGCATGCTGTAGAAATGTAAAGGAGGAAATTATTATGCAAACAATCTTATCACATACAAAAATGGAGTTAACCTTATTCTTTCGCGAGACATTGGCATTATTATTTACCTTTATCGTACCGGCAGTTAGCTTTGTCGTCTTTGGACTTATGTTTAAATCTAATTCCTATGATGGGTTAGATTATTTCCAAGCTTATATTCCTAGTATGATTGGAATCATTATTTTTACGACGGCGTTTTTCTCGATGGGGCTTCAAGTGGTCATCGACAGGGAAAAGGGAGTGTATAAGCGATTAAGCGGCACCCCGCTCAATCAACGGGCAATCTTTACCGCAACAATCATTAAAGGGTTTTTCGCGATTTATGTAGGAGCGATTGAGATTTTGCTTATCGCAAAGTTTGGATTTGGATCTGAATTAACAGTCCATCCTTTCGAGTTCTTTGTCGCCTTAACTTTTTGCTCGATTACGTTCTTTTCAATTGGTTTTATTGTCTCTAGCTTGGCAAAACGAATGCAGACGGCACTTGGGATTGCGCTAATTGCGATGTACCCGATGATGTTTTTATCTGGTGCAACCCTTCCGTTAGAGGCATTACCTGAGGTGCTACAAAAAATGTCTGTCTTCGTGCCTTTAACTTATGTTGTAAATGTGTTAAGGGATGGATGGAATGGAACACTCTTTACATCAGGCGCTTTGGTTGACCTGGGAGTTTTACTTGGAATCTTAATTGTTTCAACCTTGATTGGGACTAAGTTTTTCCGGTGGAATGATCGATAAGCGCTTAGGAGGAAATGGTATGAAAAAGAAGAAATGGAACCTCTTATATATGACACCCGCAACGGCACCTATCTTTCTAGTAGGTTTTATCACCAATAGCATCACTGTAACTCTTGCAGGATTCCTGTTGCTAGCCCTCTTTGTCATTGGAGGGCTAGTACAACTAGAATAAATGTCGGATTACTCAAAGATAGGAAAAATAACATAAGTTAATAGTAGCAATGAAAGGTTTATCCTATATGAGAACGAATTGTCTAATAGTCTATTGAGTCTCCCCTATTTGTTGACTGGGTCGGTGTATAAGAGAACTATTTTGGTTCTAATGTTCTTATAGTATTTTCTTTAGAGGAACAAAGGTATTAATACATCTTGAAGTAATGCATCAGTGAACGGAACTAAAATGGCAGGTTTTGAAAAAGCGCAATGGTTATCATTAATGCCGATAAAGAACCCGCAGAAAGTAAGGTGATCATTTTTCGCCAATTTATCTCGTTTGAAGGTTTTACAGCTTCACGGGAAACCGCAATCCATAACACAATAGAAACGATGGCTACGATGGCAAAAACATCTTCAGACATATTGAAATCCCCCCTTGATTTTTGTTTGAATTTTAACATGGATTATTCCGTTAAATATAACTTATGTACGAATTAGAAAAATAAAAGTTTCACTATTAGTAATTCTCCCCCGTTAGCGTGAGTACATATTTTCATAAACTTTAATTCATCTTAACCTATATATCCAAAATATTTTGTATATAAAATTGATGGTAAATATGTAGGGGTGTATTTTACTATACAAATTTTATGTGTATTTTCAACACAAAGGGCTTTAAATCAATAAAAAAGAGTGTCAATTTCATATGAAAATGGCACTCTTTTTTATTGTATGTGATAGGCAATGGAACCCGGTAGGATAACCTCCTTTTGTAATCCCTTGTTTTCTAAAACGAAACCTATTCTAGTTTCAGAACGTAATATAGAAATTAAACCGATGGAGCTGAAAAGGATGGAGACTAGGGATCAATTATTAATAGAACTAAAACAGATTGAGAAATGGGAAAAGGACCAAAAGGGATTATGGTTTTGGGAACGTCTTGGGAGGCTTCCTTTTAAAATGCTAGATAAGCTTACGCCAAAATTCATCCAAGATAAAATTGGAACACTGTTAGACGAGTTGGGAAGTTATCTTCAAACAGGTGGACAGTACTTGTCCAATGAAAAAACAGTTTTCAATTTTATCGAAAAAAAGACAGGGCAAAAAATTCACCAGTTAGCTGATATTCAGGATGTTCCTGTTTCGGTGATGAAGCAGGCGGCGCTTGAACTTGGGGAACAACGGAAAAAGGTTGCGACCGTTCAGGGAGCGAGTACAGGAATTGGTGGCATTTTCACCCTCGCTATCGATATCCCAGCAGTGCTTGGAATTTCTTTAAAAACGCTCCAAGAAATTGCCATGATTCATGGCTATGATCCAAATGAAAAGGCAGAGAGGGTGTTTATTATTAAATGCCTGCAATTCTCTTCAGCGGATGTGGTCGGAAAACAAGCAATCATCAATGAACTTTCTGAATATGGAAATAGTGATAAACAAACACGAGAAGTTATTTCTCAGCTGCAAGGATGGCGTGAAGTCACGGTAACCTTTACAGAACAATTTGGTTGGAAGAAACTATTTCAGATGATTCCCGTTGCCGGCATTCTCTTTGGGGCCTTTGCCAACCGTTCGATGATTAGCGACTTAGCGGAAGTTGGGACCATGCTGTATCAGAAGCGGAGGATTATTGAAAGACTTGGGGAAGACGAGAGGGGCAACTTATAAGCGCGTTGGATTATTGGTGCCTTATCTAGTAGGGGTTTAAACAAGATTGGGCATCAATACAGCCTATTGGAGGCTAATCTATTGTCGTTTCAACCAAGAAAGGTCGTTAATAGAGCGTGTAGAAGACCTATCTATTGTCGTTTCAAACTAGAGAGGGTGTTAATACAGTCTATTGGAACCAGATTTATTGTTGTTTTCATCCAGATAGGTCATCAACAATAGTCTATTGGAGTTCTATTACCTGATGGATTAAACACATTAATTCTCACTCACACCATATGGGTGTCCCTTCCGTTTCTCGTGTTCAGTGACTAAAGTCAGATTGGATAGGTATGATGTTAACTGAGAATGCCCATAGTCAGGAAACATGAGTGGGTATGGGAACAGAGGAGCCGTGTCAATGCCCATAGTCAGGCAACATGAGTGAGTATGGGAACAGAGGAGCCTTGTCAGTGCTCATAGTCAGGTAACATGAGTGAGTATGGGAACAGAGAAGCCTTGTCAATGCACATAGTTAGGAAACATCGCCGAGTAAGGGAACAGAGGAGCCTTGTCAATGCCCATAGTCAGGAAACATCGGCGAGTATGGGAACAGAAAAGCCTTGTCAGTGCCCATAGTCAGGCAACATGAGTGAGTAAGGGAATAGAGGCGCCGTGTTAATGCCCATAGTCAGGCAACATGAGTGAGTAAGGGAACAGAGGAGCCTTGTCGATGCCCATAGTTAGGCAACATGAGTGAGTATGGGAACAGAGGAGCCTTGTCAATGCCCATAGTCAGGAAACATCGGCGAGTATGGGAACAGAGAAGCCTTGTCAGTGCCCATAGTCAGGCAACATGAGTGAGTAAGGGAACAGAGGAGCCGTGTTAATGCCCATAGTTAGGAAACATCGGCGAGTATGGGAACAGAGAAGCCCCGTCAGTGCTCATAGTCCTTAATCACGAGTGAGTATGGGCACTGAGCATCCTCTAAACAATCAATTCTTTCTATTTTCCCCGCCGTTACCACTATTGCCACCATAACTCAAAAATAAATAGAGGAAATCACCCAGAAAAAGAGAATAAAAGTGTAAGCGCTTTCTAACTGCATTGTTATTACTTCTAAACCTATTTTAGGAGGTAGATTGATTAGTGACAAGGAATCATGAAGCTCAAGTTTTTGATGCTGTTGTGGTTGGGGCAGGTTTTTCAGGTTTGTATATGCTTCACCGTCTGCGGGAGTTGGGTTACTCAGTTCGTGTTTATGAGGCGGGGGAGGATGTCGGTGGGACATGGTATTGGAACCGTTATCCTGGTGCTCGCTGTGACATCGAAAGTATCTACTATAATTATACGTTCTCAGAAGAGTTGCGAAATGAGTGGACATGGTCATCTCGTTATGCTGAACAACCAGAAATACTTCGTTACATAAACTTTGTCGCGGATAAGTTAGACCTTCGTCGAGACATTCAGTTCAAGACGCGAATCACAAGTGCTACTTTTAATGAAAAGAACAAAAATTGGGACATCCAGACGGGCGAAGGTAACACGATCACAGCAAAATATTTCATCACCGCGTTAGGCTGCCTCTCAGCCTCCAACATGCCAAACTTCAAGGGGATGGATCGTTTTAAAGGCGAGTTGTATCACACCGGAAAGTGGCCGCATGAAAAAGTAGACTTTACAGGAAAGAAAGTCGGAATCATTGGAACAGGTTCAAGTGGAATCCAGGCAATTCCCGTCATTGCCCAGGAAGCAGAACATCTTACCGTTTTTCAACGAACACCTCAGTTTAGTGCCCCAGCAGAAAATCATTCTTACGACCCAGAATTTCTTCAGAAAGTAAAAGAGAATTATCATGAAATCAAACAGCAAATGATTGCCTCCATGCATGGAGTCCCATCGTTTCCACGAGACAAATCGGCGCTGAAAGACTCACCTGAGGAACGCCAGCGTGTGTTCGAGGAGGCTTGGGATAAGGGTGGACTATTCACTCTGATGTACACCTATAATGACATTGGTTTTGTAAAAGAAGCGAATGACACTGTCGCAGAGTTTGTCCGGTCCAAAATCGCCCAGACTGTTGAGAATCCTGAGGTGGCTGAGATGCTATTGCCAACTTACTATTACGGGACAAAGCGGCCGATTATTGACACGAATTATTTTCAAACATATAACCGAAAGAATGTCACATTGGTAGATATCAAGTCAGATCCGATTGACGAATTGACCTCAAAAGGATTACGTACCAAAGAAAGTGAGTATGAATTTGATGCTCTTGTTTTTGCCACTGGATTTGACGCGATTACTGGTCCATTTTTTAAAATGGATATTCGTGGGAAAGACGGCATCTCTCTTAAAGAGAAGTGGGCAGAAGGCGCAGATTTGAAAACATATCTTGGGATCGCAACAGCTGGCTTTCCGAACATGTTCATGATTACCGGTCCTCAGAGTCCATCAGTGTTAAGCAATATGCTGGTTTCGATTGAACAGCATGTAGAATGGATAGCCGATTGTATCGAGTACCTCCGTGAAAATAATCTTGAAACCATTGAGGCAATACCTGAAGCAGAAGTGGCTTGGAGCCAGCAGTGTAAAATCATTGCTGAAATGTCACTTGCCACGAAAACGGACTCCTGGTATATGGGAGCAAATATTGAGGGGAAACCAAGAGGATTTATGGCCTTTCTTGGAGGAGTTGGACTTTACCGTCAGATTTGTGATGACGTAGCCGCCAAGGAGTATGAAGGGTTTTCTGTCACGACATCTTCTAAAATTGTGCCTAAAAAGCGAAATAAAATAAATCTGGAGGGAACAGTTATGACAAAGCTTGATCCACAGGCAAAATATCTATTAGACCAAATGGCGGCAGCAGGCGGTCCAGCGATGGAGACACTTATACCGGAAGAGGCTAGGCTTTCGGCTGATTTTAGCGCCATGGCCGGAATTCCAGAAGAAGTAGGCAAAGTTGAAGACAGAAGAATTCCAGGACCAGGTGGTGAGATTCCTGTTCGGATTTATACTCCAGAAGGTGAAGGGCCTTTTCCAGCTCTAGTCTATTATCATGGAGGAGGCTGGGTCATTGGCAACCTCGATACCGTTGAAGTTCCGTGTCGCCTTTTAACCAATCGTGCCAATTGTGTCGTCATCTCGGTTGATTATCGCCTAGCACCTGAGCATAAATTCCCAGCAGCGGCTGAAGATGCTTATAGTGCTGTTCAATGGGTGGTCGACAATGCCTCTAGTATTGGGGTAGATTCAGCAAGGGTTGCCGTTGGCGGAGATAGCGCTGGGGGTAACTTGGCAGCCGTAGTAGCACTGATGGCGAAAGACAAAGGCGGACCATCTATATCCTATCAAATGTTGATTTATCCAGTAACGAACCATAATTATGACACTCAATCTTATAAGGATAACGCTGAAGGCTATTTTCTAACAAAAAGCACAATGGAATGGTTCTGGAATCATTATCTTCGGAATGAAGAGGACGGTAAAAATCCATATGCTTCACCGCTTTTGGCAGAGGATGTAAGTGGGCTACCACCTGCACTTGTGATTACAGGTGGATTCGATCCACTGCGTGACGAAGGCGAAGCCTACGCTGAAAAATTAAAAGCGGCGGGTGTTGCGGTTGAAGCAACTCGTTACGACGGAATGATTCATGGATTTTTCTGGCTTCCAGGGATGTTGCTACAAGGCGATAAAGCCATTCATCAGGCAGCAAACGCTTTAAGGGAAGCTTTTAGTTCGGTGGAAACAGCTTAGAGGAATTGGGGAAATAGATTATAAGTAGAGGTAAGTCCCGCACTTCATTAAGAAATGGGGGACAGCCTCTTTTTACATAGGTAGATGGTTCGAAAATAAAGATAACTCCCTCAACCTTGTGACAGCCTTTTCTAGTACCTCTTCGTTCTGAGTCAGCGCAATTCGCACGTAGCCTTCGCCCTCACGACCGAATGCACTTCCTGGGGTCACCACAATTCCAGCTTCATCAATTAGTAGATAAGCAAATTGAGTGGAGGTATAAGGCTTTGGTACCTTTGCCCAGACAAACATCGATGCCTTCGGTGAAGCTACTTTCCAGCCTAAATCATTTAACCCGCCCACGAATACATCTCTTCGTTGTTTATAGATGCGGCGTAACTGCTCGCTAAATTGAGAAGAATGATTTAAAGCTGCCACTGCTGCTTTTTGTATTGGTAAAAATACGCCATAGTCGAGGTTGGATTTTAAGCGATTCAACCCATTAATCATTTGAGCATTGCCAACAAGATAGCCAATTCTGCAGCCGGCCATGTTAAAGCTTTTCGACAGGGAATTAAATTCAGCACCTACTTCTTTTGCTCCTTCTACTGATAAAAAACTCATTGGCTTTTCTTCATAATAAAGCTCCGAATAGGCAAAATCATGAAGGACGACAATTTGATTTTCTTTTGCAAACTGAACGATATCCTCAAAAAATGCTTTTGTAGCCAAAGCTGGAACTGGATTTCCAGGGAAATTCAGAATCATGAGCTTGGCTTTCTCTCTAATTTCGTTAGGAATTTTACTTAAATCTGGCAAGTAGTAATTTTCTTCCCTTAACGGCATTGGATACGGGGTGGCACCGGCCAAAGCAATCCCTGCATCATAAGCTGTATACCCAGGATCTGGTACAAGAATTATGTCCCCGGGATTGGTGAACACCATCGGTAAATGAACGAGCCCATCCTGAGAGCCCATCACCGTTAACACCTCATCATCAGCATGAAGCCGAACATCGAATTGTCGAAGATAATAGTCTGTGATAGCTTGGTGAAGCTCCATGGTGCCGGTCAACGAGTATCCATATTGAGAAGGATCTTGCACATTTTTCTGTAGTTCCTCGATCACAAAATCAGGAGGCGGTAAATCAGGGCTGCCAATACTAAGGTCAATTAGATTCTTTCCTTCTTGAATTTTGCGTTTTTTATAATCTGCTAGTTCACTAAAGATGGAAGTTTGAAAAGCATTCATTTTAGCTGACAAGGTAATATTCAAAACGAAACCGCTCCCTATATTAAATAATCAGAATTATGTATATACTAATTTTATCACATATCCTTGTGTCTGACCCCCGGGATTGGAATGTGTTTTCTTACTGCGGGATAGGAAAACGAGGTGGATTCCTAGACATTCGTCTTCTGTTCGTTTTACGATAATGGGAGAGAGAGTTGGAAAGGGTGAAGATAAATGAAAGTACTCATTGTTGGCGCAAATGGCCAAATTGGAAAACATCTAGTTTCATTCATTCAAAACCATGATGATTTGGAAGCAAGGGCAATGATTCGTAACCAGGAGCAAGCTTTCTTTTTTGAAAATCTAGGTGCTGAAACAGTCGTGGTGGACCTGGAACAAGACATCGAACCGATTGCGAAAGCAGCTGAAGGAGTCGATGCGATTGTCTTTACAGCAGGGTCTGGAGGACATACGGGGAAAGATAAAACGATTATGGTTGACTTGGACGGTGCTGTGAAAACGATTGAAGCAGCGAAGCAGGCTGGCGTGAAGCGGTTTATTATGATTAGTTCATTCGACACAAGACGTGAAGCCATCCAGGCAGCGCCTCCGAGCTTTGCTCCCTATGTTGCAGCAAAGCATTATGCGGACGAGTGGTTAAAATCCACAGAATTGGATTATACGATTATCCATCCTGGAGCCCTTACAAATGAGAAGGGTACGGGTCAAGTTGAGGTAGCCTTTGAAGTGGGAAGAAATGAAATTCCTCGTGAAGATGTCGCAAGTGTCATTGTTGCATGCTTAGAAAATGAGAAAACAATTAGCAAGGAATTTCAGGTTGTGACTGGTACAAAGGGGATCAAGGATGCAATTGATTCACTTTAGGATTGTATGACGAACCTCAATTTAATTGAAACACTCCCAATTGTTGAAAATCAACGCTTGGGAGTGTTTTTAGTTTTTAACGAAAAACTTGAGAATAGAAAGGGAGTAATATTAGTTTTTATCGACATCCACATATGGTGTTCGGGGTTTTTTTAGGGTCGAAAAATGGTCATTTTTAATATATGAAATGATTCTATTCCTTTTTGTTATATATGTTAACTTTTGGTACTTCTTACAAAAGACTGGTTATCAAGTTTTATCAGAGTATAATAAAAAAAGTTGATTGCTCGACACAAACATAAAGGGGGAAGATAGATGTTTAAGAAGATTAAAGAATTATTAACTATCAACAAAACCCTAGCAGAAAGAGAATCCTACCTTGCTGAACTTGAAAGTAAAGTGAAAGATAGAGAGCAATTATTTGAGAAAACCGTAACGGAAGCTAGACAATCTGTACTAGAAGAATCTTCGCAAATCATAGCTAAGGCTAAAGAGGAAGCAAATAATTATATAAAGAACGCAGAAAATGAGAATGCAGAGCTCGCATTAAAAATAGCAAAGCTTGGCCAAGAGGCGGAGGAAGCAGAAGCTCTTTTGGACAAGAAGCAAAAAGAATGGAAAAGAATTGAGAATGGTGCTAAAAAGCTAAAAGCGGAAACGGGTGGAATTAAAAGACTGATTGAAAACTTTCCAGTAGCTGTTGATTTTAAAATAGTAGAGTCAGAATTAGCAGAATTAGAAGCAGCTCTTGGTGACGGGATCTATGGAACAATTGTAAAACTCAATCTTCATCATAATGATTCCAAAGCTCTAAGAAAAGAAATGACAGCGAATAATCGAGATATTAAAAAATTAGTAGAGAGCTATGAAGCTAGATATACAACGAAAGCAAACAAGACCATCTACCAGTTAATGGTTATCGGACTTCAAGCAGAGCTACAAAACATCTTATATACATTGAGCTACACAAATTTAGATAAGGCCATTTCTAGTGCCAAAACTCTTACTCAAAAATACTTAACGATTTGCGGAAATGGAAATGCAAATATCTTACCAACCGTTACTCGATTCATTCAAGAGTTAGAGCCGTTATTTGAAAATGCAATTCAAATTGAATACAAGTATTATATTCAAAAAGAAAAAGAGAAAGAAGAGCAACGCCAAATCCGTGAACAAATGCGTCAAGAAGCGGAGGAACAACGCTTGCTTGAACAAGAGAGAAAGAAGATAGAAAAAGAAGAAGAAAAGTATCTTAATGAAATTGAGAAAAACAAAGAGCTTCTTAGTAAGGAAAGTGATGCAGAGAAAATCGCTCTACTGGAGGCAAGATTAAAGGAATTAAATGAAATGGTCGAAAACCTAGAAGAGAAAAAAGATGAGATCGTAAAACGTGCAAACGGTAAGGCAGGTTATGTTTACGTCATCTCCAATCTTGGTTCGTTTGGTGAAAGTATGTTTAAAGTCGGAATGACGCGCAGGTTAAATCCATTGGATCGGATTGATGAATTGGGTGATGCCTCTGTTCCGTTTAAATTTGATATTCATGCGATGATTTTTAGTGAAAATGCAGTTGGCTTAGAGCAAAAGATGCATGAAATCCTAAATGAGCAACGTGTAAATAAAATCAACCAAAGAAAAGAATTTTTCTATGCCGATGTAGATATTCTTGAAACCCTCGTACAAGACATTGAACCAACGGCAGAGTTTACGCGCACGATGAAGGCAGAGGAATATCGTCAGAGCTTAAGTGTAAAAGAAGAAAAACAATTGGTCGCAGTTTAATCACTCGACCCCTTTTTAGCCTTTTCAGGAGCAGTTACTCTTGGGGAGGCTTTTTTTAGTGGAATTATTGAAAATTGATGGGACTATGCTTGAAGGATAAAATGAAGGAGGAACGAAAGATTTTATAGGTAAACAGATTGCTAGGTGAAGGCAGAATAAAAAGGAGATACATATGTTCAATCAAAAAAGAATACGAGATTACGGAGTCAAAATCGGAGTATTAGAACCAGGAATACATAATGCGATTACCGATGTGGAAGGAGTTACCGTGGGTCATGTGACCCTGAGCGAAAAAGACAAACAAACAGGAGTCACAGCCATTCTACCGCATCAAGGAAATATATTTAAAGAAAAATTGATAGCGTCTAGCCATGTTATTAATGGATTTGGGAAAACGATGGGGACCATCCAAATGGCAGAGTTAGGTACATTAGAAACTCCAATTCTTTTAACAAATACTCTGAATGTAGGTATTGCGGCAGATACATTGATTGATTACATGTTAGACCAGAATCCTGAAATTGGCCGAACAACAGGGACCGTTAATCCTGTTGTTGCGGAATGCAATGATATGTTTTTGAATGATGTCAGAGCAAAGCATGTAAAGTCGGAAGATTTCATTCAAGCTTTGGAAAATACCTCTGTAGAGTTTGAAGAAGGAAGTGTTGGGGCAGGTACTGGAATGCTTTGTTATTCCTTAAAAGGAGGAATTGGCAGTGCCTCACGAATGATGGAGATGTCACATGGCAAGTACACGATTGGTGTTTTAGTCTTATCCAATTTTGGCATCTTAAGTGACCTTGTCATAAACGGGAGGAAAATCGGACAAGAGTTAAAGGAATCAATACTAGAATCATATAAAGAAGAAGATAAAGGGTCGATTATCGTGATTGTGGCGACTGATTTACCTGTAACAGAAAGACAACTTAATCGAATCATCAAACGATCAATCACAGGGTTATCAAGAACAGGTTCGATTATCACGAACGGTAGTGGCGAGATTGTGATTGGATTTTCGACAGCACAAAAGATTCCGCATGAAAAACCTGAACACTGTTTAACGCTGAGCATTATTCATGAAGAAGAGATAGACTTGGCATTTAGAGCAGTCGGGGAAGCGACTGAAGAGGCGGTGTTAAATTCATTGGTTACGGCCGAGTCGGTCGTCGGGCGCGATGGGAATACAAGGCCGGCTTTTAAAGATTTAATAGAAAACTTTAACATATCACTATTATAAAAAAACTTGTGATAATCCTTTCTTGTTCCAGAAGACTGCGTTGAGTTAAGGTCAAGATAAAAATTGAGGATAAGGCAGTCAAACAAGTACAGGTTCTTCCTTGCGTCACAAAAAATAGGCTAGAAGTATTCTGACTTCCCACAGCTAATGGTTTATAATTTATTTGAGTAATCTAAAATTTTGTGCCATTAGGGGCGATGAAGATGAGTAAAAACATATTAGTAGCTATCCTGTGTTTAGCGTTAGTTGGTGTCATGTATTTTGGAGTATTCCGTCCTACAAAGTCTGCTAATACAACAGCTATTTTAACGATTCCATCTACATCCCTTGAAGAAAGCATTTGTGAAAACGTGACTGCACAATTTGGCGATTGTAAAAAAATTCTTTTGTTTGATAACCACTCAAAGTTGGTTTTTGCACAAAGTAGTTCAGGAATTGTCCCTGTGCTGACAAACAGTGAGTTTACGGAAATGAAAAAGTTTATCTCTCCAATGATGGATTTCCAAGAGTTCCGTGAGGAGAAAGTGGAGAGAGGACATTTAGATTGGCGCGTGAATAATCATGTTCAAAAGGATTTTTCTCTCATTTACGGTTTTGCCGAAGACGATGTGAAGACAATCGTAATTAACAGTGAAGGCAATGTTCAGCCGAACAGATTTTATGTACATGATAACTTGTGGGTTTGGTATGCGGTTATCCCTAAAGATAAAGTGGAATTGCCAGTAGAGGTAATGGCTTATGATGATAACGGGCAAAAGATTAACGGAGGAGAATAAGACTTTATAAACGAATTGCAATTTAAGAAAGAACAGCGAAAAGATAGCTTGGACGCAGAGAACAAGGTTCCTGATTCCAAGCTATTTCTGGTTTGTTTTTATTAGCTTAAGATATCTTCAATCTTTTGAATGACTTCTTGTGATAATTCAATATCAACCGCTTTTACATTTTCTTCGATCTGACTAGGCTTACTTGCGCCGACTAAGGTACTTGCAATATTTGGCTGTCTTAAGATCCACGCCAATGCCAGACCAGATAACGGTACGTCTAATTCCTTGGCGATTCCTTCCAACTGTTGGACTTTGTTTAGGATATCTTCTTGCAAAAATCCTTGGATGAATTGGTTAATCGACTGGTTTGCGGCACGGCTGTTTTCTGGAATTTTATTTCCTTTGTATTTACCAGTTAAAACACCTTGTGCCAGTGGAGAGAAAACAACTTGACCAACACCGTATTTTTCACTAACTGGAATCACTTCTTTTTCAATATAACGGTGGAACATGTTGTATTGTGGTTGGTTAACGACGATTCGGTCTAAAAGATATTTATCGGCAACACGCATCGCTTCCTCGATTTGGGCGGCAGTCCATTCACTCACACCGGCATATAAAATTTTCCCTTGTCGTACCAAATCGTCAATTGTCCTTAGTGTTTCTTCAACAGGTGTTTCCGGGTCGTAGCGGTGGCAATAGAAGATATCGACATAATCTAAATCCATGCGCTTTAAGCTAGCTTCAACCTGCTCTCTTACATGCTTTCTCGAAAGTCCACGATCATTTGGTCCCTCACCCATTGGCCAAAAAGCTTTTGTCGTAATCACGTAAGACTCACGATTATAAGATTTCAGCGCTTTTGCCATCACACGCTCTGCTTCCCCACGTCCATACATGTTGGCAGAATCAAAAAAGTTAATACCCAATTCATAGGCTTTATGTATAATTTCCTCGGCAGTATGGTCTCCTACAGATTCCCCGTAAGTTAACCAGCTACCTAAGCTAACCTCGCTTACCTTAAGTCCGCTTCTACCTAAATTTCTGTATTTCATCGTTTCATCTCCAATCGTTTAAATGTTTTACAGCTTTACTTTCTTCATTTAAAAAAAGCTGATTTTTTCAAAAGGTGTCTCTAAAATGAGTATATGCCTTCTATTGTTTGGATTCAATTTCTGAGGTTATCTAGCAAGGATTAGGGAAAATAGTATGGTTCTTTATTATAGGTGATCGTTTTGAGTTGGGTAATTTCAACTACTTCATTGATTAACAACACTATGTGCTAAATTCAAATACCAAGACTTGAGCGCTCGTCCGCTTTACTTATTTATTGTCTTAATTGTACTCGATCTATGATGTTTAGGAATTAATACATAAAGAAGTTTTTTTATGTTTGCATTGTAAAATCATGGATGTGTAGCGAAAAATAAACTTCGATCAAGTGTGGGTTTTAAACGAACGATAATTCGGTTTGTTAAGTTTATTGTTCGTTAAAAATAAAATAAAACCTTGAAACAAGTCGGATTATAAGATATTATAACCAAAAAGGCAAACAATGAGAGGTGTTCAAGTTGTGTGTTATCCAAAGAAAGTGATGTTACTTGGTTCAGGTGAACTTGGCAAAGAGGTAATCCTCGAGGCTCAGCGTCTTGGAATTGAGACGATTGCGGTTGACCGTTATGAGCATGCTCCGGCTATGCAAGTCGCGCATCGTTCATATGTCGTGGACATGCTTGATGGAGATGAACTGCGTAAAATCATAGAAAAAGAGAAACCAGATTTTGTGGTTCCTGAAATTGAGGCCATTGCAACGGAAACCTTACTTGAACTTGAGAACGAAGGTTTTCATATCGTTCCAACAGCAAAAGCGGTAAACCTGACAATGGACAGAGAAGGCATCCGTCGTTTGGCCAGCGAAGAACTGGGTCTGCCAACTGCAAAGTATGCTTTTGCTAATAATCTTGAGGAATTAAAAGAGGCTGTAAGGGAAATTGGTGTACCTTGTGTAATCAAACCAATCATGAGCTCTTCGGGAAAAGGACAAAGTGTTTGTCGTTCCCTTGCTGTGGTTGAACAGTCTTGGAATCAAGCCATTACGGGTAGCAGAGCCAATAAAAACCGTGTAATTGTAGAAGAGTTCGTTCATTTTGATTCTGAAATTACCTTATTAACGGTCCGTTCAAGTTCTGGAACTTCCTTCTGTGCTCCAATTGGGCATGTGCAAAAAGATGGAGATTATATTGAATCCTGGCAACCGCACGAGATGTCTGAGGAACAACTCCTTGAGGCGCAGACTGTTGCAAAAACAATCACCGATGCACTGGGCGGTTATGGATTGTTTGGAGTCGAGCTATTTCTTTCTGCTTCAGGTGTTTATTTTAGTGAAGTATCACCGCGCCCACATGATACGGGAATGGTGACGATGGCAACACAAGATTTGTCTGAGTTTGCGTTACATATTAGAGCGATATTAGGCTATCCGGTTCCACAAGTTCAGCTTTTGAAATCTGGTGCTAGTCATACGATTAAAGCGACTGAGGAAAGCAAGGATTTCGAAGTGACTGGAATTTCGGAAAGTTTATCTGTCCAGAATACCCAGATTCGAGTGTTCGGAAAACCGGAAACAAAAATCGGTCGACGAATGGCGGTCGTATTAAGCAATGGAGATTCAGTTACAGAAGCAAGGCAAAAAGCGGAACTAGCGGCTTCTAAAGTTGGGATTAAGTATGAGAACACGTTTAGGAAAACAAACAACTAGACAAAGAAGAAAGAGGGATGGAAGGATGCAGACAAAAAATCGATGGTTAATCGCTCTATCAGCAGTTGGGATTCATCTTTCAATTGGCTCCGTTTATGCTTGGAGTGTGTTTACTAAACCTCTTCAACAACAGATGGGCTGGGGGTTGAAGGAAATTTCCTTTACCTTTAGCTTGGCTATTCTTTTTCTTGGTTTATCAGCAGCGTTTCTAGGTCATTTTGTCGAGAAATTTGGGCCGCGAGCAGCGGGAACCTTAAGTGCACTGTTTTTTGGTACAGGAGTTGCTGGGGCAGGGGTAGCAATTCAGATGGAATCCTTGCTATTACTCTATGTTTTTTATGGGATGATTGCTGGAATAGGGTTAGGCGTCGGCTATATCACGCCTGTTTCAACGTTGGTCAAGTGGTTCCCTGATAGGAGAGGACTGGCAACAGGACTTGCAATTATGGGATTTGGCTTTGCTTCCATGATCGCGAGCCCGATTATGAATTATTTAATAGAAACATATGGAATTTCCAGTACTTTCTATATTCTTGGTGCTTCTTATTTCGTTATTATCTTTTGTTCTGCTCAGTACCTTGCACCTCCGAAAGAAGGATGGGTACCGAAAGGCATGCTGGAAGCAGGTAAAACCACAAATAAGCGGAAGTTGAAAGAAGACTTACGTCAGTTAACGGCCAATGAAGCAGTTAGGACGAGACAGTTTTGGGCTTTATGGGTGATGTTATTTATCAATATTACGTGTGGAATTGCCATTCTTGCGGTTGCCTCACCGATGGCACAAGAACTAGTCGGAATGTCCGCAGCTGGGGCAGCGACAATGGTCGGAATCATGGGCTTATTTAATGGAGGAGGAAGAATTGCTTGGGCAACCATTTCTGATTACATCGGTAGACCCAATGTTTATACATTGTTTTTCATTTTTCAAGTTGTCGCCTTTTTCTTCCTTCCAAACCTTACTGTTGGACTGTTATTCTCAGTTACGGTTTACTTGATCATGACCTGTTACGGAGGGGGATTTTCTTCAATCCCTGCTTATATCGGTGATTTGTTTGGAACAAAGCAACTTGGAGCCATTCATGGATATATTTTGACCGCTTGGGCTGCGGCCGGTTTAGCTGGTCCTATCTTCGTATCCTGGGTAAGGGAAACAACCGGAAGCTACCAAGGGACCTTGGTCATTTTTTCGGGAATTTTCATTATAGCACTAGCAGTATCACTCCTGATTCGTCTAGATATTAAGAGATTAAGAGAGGACAATTCGAAGAAACTCATTCAAAATGCTGGGTAGGGGATCCTTTAGGGCCCATTACGGGAGAGGAACGTATTTTATCTTGTTACAATGGGATGTACATGATCAAACAAAAAGGCTGCTGCGGCAGCCTTTTTGTTGTTTGCATCATCAAGACCATGGTTAAGTAGGGGGGAGTTATATTTTTTTGAAAAAGATGGACTTCTCTTATGTTAATTATCCGAAAAGGACAGAAACAAAAGTGGTTATAACGCTTGCTTTTGCCCTTTTATGTAGAAAAAATGCGTTCCTGGACGTTTAGGAACGCATCGAAAAGGTCGTACTATCGTTCGATGTTTAATATCTTTTATTGACCTGGTTTGTTCATTTTTTCTGCCATTGGGGAAATTACCTAGCATCAGAGGTTATATTTTCAGTTTCACAACAAGAAGTTGCATTTACACCATTTTCTTCAACATCTTCTTTCGTGTAGAAAATTTCCCACTCGTTCCCATCTGGGTCATGAATCCAAAATTTATCTTGACGAGCGTAACAGCAGGTTGTATCAAATTCATCTATTTGTGAAAATATTCCGCTTTCCATAAGTCTAATCTTGTGTGCTTCCACCTCTTCTGTACTTTCAACTTGAAACCCAAAATGTCCAAGCTGATTTCCACTTACTTCATCTTGAAGGTTCAGAGTAAAGTTTAATCCTGGCGATTCAAGCAGGAACTTGGCATAATCAGGTTTTACCTTAACTGGAGTAGTCCCGAATAATTTGCTATAAAACTCAATGGATCTTTCTAAATTTGTAACGTTAAGACCAATATGTGTGTATTTCATTTCCGTTTCCTCCTACTATCCAATTATTTATGTGCTTGTTTTAACTTTCACAGCAAACTTCGTAGCTACAGCAATTTTCCTTAGAAGGAACAGAATTCTTTCGTGAATGAATATGCTGTAGCACATGTAAGAAACCCTGATAGAATGGTGTTTTATTTTTAACTGAATACCTATTTGCGGATATTTCTTTCGTCATTTCTTCCTTTTTCATTTCATAATAAAATTGTAATTCCATGTCGTTCAAGTACATATTCCCAGCCCCTTTTATTTGTAATTTACAAGTGTTTGTTTATTTAAAAGAGCAAGAAAGAATCCTTGCTCAAATTAACGGCTTACAACAAACGGTTGATTTTGACATTGCTTCGTTTAGAAGTTTTATTGATTTAATGACCATTTCTCTTTCAAACTCACTCATATTTGAAAACACTTCATCAAGATATTGATTCATATCTGCATCAATCTTCGCTGCCACATAGTTTCCTTGCGTAGTTAGTGATAGTTGCGTAACACGACGATCTTCAGGTAGGGGCGTTTTCACTACGAGTTCCATTTTAACAAGCGTTTGTATTTGACGGCTAAAGGTGGTGATATCCATCCCCAACGTTTCAGCCACCTGTTGCATGGAAGGTTTGTCATTGCGAAATATCTCATATAAAATATGGCTTTGGACAAGGGATACTTCTTTGCCTCCAATTTGACAACAATTTTTGTTCAATAGTCCAAAGCGCCTTGTCATTGTTTGAAAAAGTTCTCTAACATTTTCCATTTCTTCCACCTCTAATTTATTTATACACAATATACTTGTAAAATGCAACCTTTAAATGGATAATTTTGCAAATGATTTTATCTGTCCTGGTTATTTGTCGTTTCCGAAGGGAGGACAATCCTCATAATTCAATTTTAAAAATCATGAGGAACCAAATGATTCCGAACGGGAAATAGAGAAGTGCATGGATAATGTCCCAAAAAAGAGTTCCGGTTGAAACAGTATAAATCATTAATTCTGAGTGAAAAGAAAGCAGCGCGACTATGCCCATAGATAGGAATAAAAGGCTATTTGACCTTTTGGTTAGAAATGAGACAATGCTTAGAATAACCATCTCCACTGCAAAAATATGCCATGCAAGGACTTGCAATAACCAGCCGATAATCCCTATTGTGGAGTCCCATTCGATTGTTGGGTCAATGACAACATTTTGCAGAATTCCTGAAACAAATAATGCTATAAAACTGAGTTGTGCTATTGTTAAACTCCATTTTCCAACCTTGCCTAAAGGTTGCACCTCTTTTTTTAATCCAAACAGCGAGAACCAAAAACAAAGACAGAATGAAAGGGCTATAGCTGTTAAAGCGGTTGCTTGCGGGACTCCAAAAATCGGTAGTTCCCGATTTTGTGGGGTAGTGCCATGAGAGTAGGCGAATGCAATTCCATGAAGAATATAAAGACAGCACCCAATTATTCCACTAATCTTATAGAATCGTAAAAGTGAAAAGCGTTTTAATTCCACCAAAACATTCCCCCTTCGTATTCCTTCCAAATTATGAGATGTTTTAAAACTATGTGATAACTGTGAAATGAATGAAAAAAATCATGGAACTAATTTTTGTGAGGAGTTCCAACAGTAGGAATTTTCCAGTAGAAAGCAGAATATATATTTACATATTTTGTAAAAAGGAAGGTCGGGTATGAAAAAACTTTATGCCATATTATGTGTAATCGGAGGACTATTATGGGGATTAAAGCCAGGTTATGATTGGCTCGTCATAGGCAGAGAAATAAATACAGGTTATACACCATCCCATTGGACAGATTATTGTAAATTTTTGTTTCCACTGCTTTGTGTAGGCGGGATAATGGTGTTGTTTAACTTGTATAAAAAGTCCATTAAAGCTTCGGCTACCATCTTAACGATTTCATTAATTCTTCATACGCTATTTCATTTTTCGGAAATTTATATGCTAGATTCAAATATTCCATTCGGACTTCTCTTTTTGTTTACAGGATTAATCACGATGGTATTTGGATCCATCATCCTTTGTCGTCAATTAAAAAGAATCCAAAGTGTCCCAAGGTCTTTAGCTTATTCTGCTTTGTTATTAATGATTAGTACTCTATTATTCTGTCTTTTGCCTTTTGTCTCCATGAGTCTTGATGATTCAAGTGAAGGGCCTATTATGGTGTTCCTTATGTTCCTAGGGGGAGTGAGTTGGTCGGCAATCGGTGTGAGCCTGCTGTCTATTGTAAATAGCAAATCTAGTAATGTTCAAAGTGGAATGCAATTAGACGAATAAATCTCAACACTAAAATGGTGCCATGCAATCCTCCTTTATTTATTGGAGGTGCATGGCACCATTAGTATAAAAATATTTTCCTATATTGGTACGTTTATAGTGCTTAAAACAACCTCGAATTCTTGCTTATAAAATGGTGATCCTCACAACCATTACGATATGAGTAAAACTAGGATTTAGTTAGACATAACGTTTGAAATTCAGAAAAACATCTCTAGGAATGATTCTTTTCACTGGATGTTTCCTACGGCTCTGGTACCGATTGTAAGAATGCTTGAAGCGATTGTTTATTTTGTGAAAAATCAATTTCTAATACATCTCCAAGAGTATCATGGCGTTTGTTTTCAAAACTTCCATCTTCAGGGATGCGTAAAGTTTCAATCTCTCCGCTTTCTTTCGTTAAAACGTTTTTTCCGATACTCAATAGGGTAGAGGTGTGAATATTCGTGTCGAGGTATGTATGTAACAAATCTAATAGCTCGGGAAGTTTGGCTATATTTTGCAGACCTACGGCTTCTTCCTTTAATTTGGATATGACCTCTTGTTGTCTTTGAACACGACCAAAATCGCTCAAGCGATCCTGACGAAAACGAACATATCCTAGCAGTTCTTTTCCATGCAATCGTTGTTTGCCTTTTTCTAAAGTCATCTCGATTCCATCAGACATCTCATAGGGAATATCGACTTCAATTCCATTGGGTACAAGGAGATCAACGGCTTCTTCGAATCCTTCAAAATCAATCATCGCATAATAATGGAGGTTTACCCCAAAGTTTTCTTTAATGGTTTCACGTAGTAATTCAGGGCCGCCGAACGTAAAGGCGGCATTCAGTTTTTGTTGTCCATAATCAGGCACCGAAACAAGCATATCACGCATGAGCGAAATCAGTTTTATTTTACTAGTTTGTGGGTCGTAATGGGCAATCATAATGGTATCTGTGCGAGCTTGTTCTTCCCCGCGGGAGTCGCTTCCTAATAACAGAACATTCACTTCATCTAGTGTGTTTTCTTCTCCTTGAAATACTAGATTGTCTTCTCTTTCATATGTATGGTTGGGTTCGTCTTTCTTGAATGGTTGATTAATCGTTTTTATCGCCCCTTCAATGGACTCTATGATGGTAAAAAGACCAACCATAAAGACTCCGAAGAGCAGAAAGGCGCCAAAAACTCTCCCCCACTTTACTCTAAATCTACTCCTTTTTCTCCGTGACAAAACGTGCACCACCTAGCCAGAATAATGATAGCCAATCACAAATAACTGCCTCCTCCCTAAAATGGGAATCGACATGTTCCTACAAACTTCTTGAGAGTCCCATTATTTCATAAATTAATTTCAGTCTATTGAATATCAGATTACAGTTTGATGACAGGAGCACCCCAGGTGAAACCCGAGTGACCACTAGCTTTGTGTAACTTTAAAAAAATCCCATTTTTTCAATAAAATGTATTTGTACACAAGAAAAAAACTCCTATTGTAGAAGTGTTTGACCTTGTTTTGTTCCCTTTAAACAAACAAGTCTTCTACAAAGGAGTTTCAAAATGAACAAGAAAAGTATAGGACGTGAACTGCTCATTTGTCAATGTCTTTCCCAACTTCCACTGGAGGATTATGATTGTCCACTAATTGATTACGGGAAAAAATTTTCAACTAAATCCTTAATAAAAATTTTTGTAGCGGCCCAGTTGGACGAATGGGATTCGTATAAAAACATGGAAGAAAAGTGTAAAGTGACAGGCACCTCCCAGTTACTGGGAGGTGCCTGTCACTTGGATGTACTTGGGAAAGCACTTGGAAAACACTTGGAAAAATTAAAGGTGTACAGGCGCATCGTTTCATTGGTATAATTTTATTAGTCTAAATAATCAGAAAAAACATGTTGAGGAGGAATAAAGGATGGAGCATATTATAGTAGATACGCAGTACGGGGTCCGGACATTGACCCTTAACAGACCTGAGCGTTTGAATGCGGTGAATGATAAACTAAGCACGGAAATAATTCAGGCCATCTCTGAGGCTTCAGCCGATGATGAAGTCCGTGTTATCGTGATTACTGGAAGTGGAAGAGGATTTTGTGCGGGTCTTGACTTGACTGATTATGCGAAGCGAGACACAACAAATGAATCACGTCATAAAAAGTTGGACGACTTAGGGTGGGTTGGTCATCAAGCATTAGGAATTGTTCATTGTGATAAACCAGTTATCGCAGCAATAAATGGGATTGCTGCTGGGGCAGGACTCGCACTTGCTCTTGCATGTGATATGCGTTTTATGTCAGCTGGTGCAAAGGTAACAGCTGGATACATTCGTCGCGGACTCAGCCCAGATGCGGGTATGACTTACTTTTTACCGAGATTGGTTGGACAGGCCAAAGCCGCAGAATTGATTTATACAGGTCGGGACATCACTCCGGAGGAAGCTGAACGTTTAGGGTTAGTAAACGGAATCTTCCCTGAGGAGGAGTTTCATGAACAGGTGATGGCATTTGCCAGAACATTAGCCGAGGGGCCACCGGTTGCGATGACGCTCTCGAAAAGATTGCTTGCCGCTAGCCAGGACACAGATTTAACGACCATTCTAAAACAAGAATACTCTTCGATTAAAGTGTGTTTCGGAACGAAAGATGTTCAGGAAGGCGTACAAGCTTTTGCTGAAAAAAGAAAGCCTGTCTTTAGAGGCGAATAGTTTTTATAACTAAGGCTATATAAAAAGGATCTTCAGTTCAGATAGCGTGGAGAAAACTTAAATTTGCAGACTAATTAGCAAACGATTTTGCAACATAAATAGCAATTAATTATCATTCAATGAACACAAAAAAGCTTGGGATATCCCAAGCTTTTATTCTGATGTGGGCGTTCTCATACTCCCAAAGCACCCGTTCGTTAAACTCTATTTAAATGTGTATCTTTAAAATTAGTTGTATATTTAAGCCCGTAACCAATTGCTCTATCCATCCCTATATGAGCTGACCAAATTAACCCTACTGCCAACACCAACTGATTCGATAGGAGTAAACCTACTATTACAATAGTAATCGACAAACTATAAGTATGAAAGAGATTATAGCATTTTGCTCCAACTTTACTGTTAATCAAATACCCTATCATTGAAATGTCAGGTGCTAACAATAATAATAAAAACATTCCCCAACTGTACTCATTTTCCGAATAAAGATAGACACTTAACACAAAAACTGCCAGCCCTTCAATGTGTAACATAATTTTATTCAACTTTGTTTCCCCCACTTTTTCAATGTAATTCTTTAATACATAGGGTAAATCTCCTTTGTTAAAGATTACAGCCTCGTTGGTTAAGGAACTGAATTTTCATAATCTTTAAGTATATATTACCACATAATGTAAAAAAATCTTGAGTTTTCTTGAAACAGACCGATAATTACATAGCGATTCATAAGTAAAATAGCACCCTAATTCGCACGATGACACTATACTATGCGTTAAAATCGGCTTTGGGTTATCAATGTCACCCCAACTTAAAAAACAGCTTTATTTTAAATGTCTCTACTAGCAGGATAAATAGCATGATAGCCTAGCGTATGGTATATTAAAAACTTAGGATAATTACGACTACTTTTGCTCATAATTGTAACGGATGCCACGAACAGCCTCCGCCTAGTGAAAAATATGGAGGGATAAGAAAATGAATAAGCGATGGACCATTGATAAAATTAAAGAATTTGTTGAGAAGAATTCGGAAAGCAAGTTATTGACGACGGAATATCACGGATTTTCTCAAAAGTTATTATTTAAATGTTCATGTGGGAGCAATTTTGAAAAAACTTTTAAGAAATTTAAAGATAATCACCAGCGTAAATGTGAAGTGTGTCAACCGCCGAAAACATCACGCTAACTTGTGCTTGTTTAAATTGAATAGGAGTATACATGAAGCGTTAGTCCAAGAAGGATTAACGCTTCATTTCATGGAATTAATAAATTCCATAAAGTTTCAAACATAAAAGTAAAAATGGATATGTGCTAAGGAAAATAGATAAAGGGGAGAACTGATTTTGTAAGTGTAAAGTATCATGGTTTTGCGATAAGATGGTGATGAGAATAATGGTGGGGCAGAGTATGAAAAGATATAAGTTAAAGAAGAATTTTAAAGGGATAAAAAAAGGAACGCAATTCTATTTAATAGCTGAATCAGAATTCATCGGAATCAAAGAGTTTGTCTTACGATCAGAAGACTTATCAGTAAGGCTAGCGATCAGCGACAGTGAGTTGCGTAAGAACTTCTACTTATTATACGAAAAGCATAAGTGAAAATTAGAGTGTTGACAAAAATAGTATTACGTATTACTATTATCTCATATTCAAGATAAATGATTTCGAGATATATGTACGGACCCCATAAGACCTAACAATGCGTTTGGTTCAAATTCTAAAGATTTTTTTTGGACTAATATCTCGAATTAAAAATATTTAAAAATAGGATAATATGGATCGCTTTTCAAATAGATGATTCATTAGTTTTGATGTGGTTTTGTGAACAGTGCTTAGTTGATTGCTGATCTTGATAAAAAGGAGTTGTTTAAAAATGGGAAAGAAAACAATGGGGATTCACCACATCACTGCCATCGTTGGTCATCCACAAGAGAATGTTGATTTTTACGCCGGTGTTTTGGGTCTGCGTTTGGTGAAACAGACAGTAAATTTTGATGACCCAGGTACGTATCATCTTTACTTTGGTGATGAGGGTGGAAAACCGGGTACGATCATAACCTTTTTCCCGTGGGCGAATGCTTATCAGGGGAAAATCGGAGATGGCCAAGTAGGTGTTACTTCTTATGTTGTTCCTAAAGGTAGCATGGCATTTTGGGAGAAGAGACTTGCAAAGTTTGGCGTTTCTTTTTCTAAAATGGAGCGTTTTGGAGAACAATCAATCGTATTTGATGATCCACATGGCCTACATTTGGAAATTGTTGAAAGAGAAGAAGGCGAAAACAATAATTGGAATTTCGGTGAGGTAGTGCCTGAAGTCGCAATCAAAGGTTTTGGAGGAGCGACTCTATATTCAACTCGCCCTGATAAAACAGGAGAATTGTTAGAAAAAATTATGGGACTTGAGTTGGTTGGGAAAGAAGGAGAATTCGCTCGTTATCGTTCAACTGGTGATATTGGAAATATCATTGACCTAAAATTAACTACGGTTGGACGTGGGCAAATGGGGGTAGGAACGGTGCACCATATTGCCTGGAGAGCAGAAGATGACCAAGATCAATTAGATTGGCAAAAGTTTGTTGCAGCGAGTGGCTATGGGGTTACTGCCGTCCGGGATCGTAACTACTTTAACGCGATTTATTTTAGAGAGCATGGGGAAATCCTTTTTGAAATTGCCACTGACCCACCTGGATTTGCACATGATGAATCGCCCGATACGATGGGGAAACAATTGATGTTACCAGCACAATATGAACCACATCGAGAGCAGCTTGAGAGAGAATTGCTGCCAATCGAAGTTAGAGTGTTAGATTGATAGATAGCTGGAAACACCGCACATCTAGTACCCTTTGGTTGTTTATAAGCGATTTTACCTGGGGTTATGCTGCGTTTAGGAAAGGAGATTCATAATGAAACACATATTTCAAAAAGGGAAAGACCCGTCCAAACCGACCTTATTATTATTGCATGGAACCGGAGGAAACGAGTTAGACTTGCTTCCCCTTGCAGAAAGAATTGATAAAGAAGCCAATGTATTGAGTGTAAGAGGAAATGTACTAGAAAACGGTATGCCTCGATTCTTTCGCAGATTAGCTGAAGGGGTTTTTGACGAAGAGGACTTGATTTTCCGTACAAAAGAATTACATGAGTTTCTCGATGAGGCTGCGGAAAAATATGGGTTTGATCGCGATAAAATTATGGCCATTGGCTATTCAAATGGAGCGAATATTGCCGCGAGTTTATTGTTTCATTATCAAGATGCATTGATGGGAGCGATTTTGCATCACCCAATGGTGCCACGGAAAGGCATTGAACTTCCTAATTTAACCGGGAAGTATGTATTTATTGCCGCAGGTACGAATGATCCAATCTGTTCACCGCTAGAATCATCAGAATTACAGGATATGTTAACAAAGGCGAAAGCGGTCGTTGAGTTACATTGGGAAAACTATGGTCATCAACTTACTCTTCCGGAAGTGGAAGCTGCGGCACAGTGGTACAAAAGTTTATAAATGTTTCATAACAAAGCAAAGAACAAGCATCTAGAGGAGGAGTACAAAAATGAGTTTTTTATCCAATTTATTTGGGAAATCAAACAAAAAGGAGACAGAGAAAATGGAAAAAGTTAAATTAGCAGTTGTATTTTATAGCATGGGTGGAACAAATTATCAATTAGCAAAATGGGCTGAAGAAGGAGCAAAAGAAGCGGGTGCTGAAGTTAGAGTCGTAAAAGTACAAGAATTAGCACCTGATTCTGTTATAGAAGGAAATGAAGGATGGAAAAACACGGTAGAAGCAACGAAAGATGTTCCAGTTGCAACAGGGGAAGATATTGAATGGGCAGATGCGATTATCTTTAGTGCCCCAACTCGATTCGGAAACATGCCTTCACAAATGAAGCAGTTCCTAGATACACAAGGTGGACTATGGGCAACAGGAAAAACAGTGAACAAAGTTGTCAGCGCGATGACTTCTGCACAAAATCCACATGGTGGTCAGGAAGCTACACTTCTTTCCTTGTACACATCGATGATGCATTGGGGTGCAATTATTGCAACTCCAGGCTATACCGATCCAGTTCTATTTGCAGCAGGAGGAAATCCATATGGTACAAGTGTAACCGTTGGCCAGGATGGAAAGATGATTGAGGATGTTCAAGCAGCAGTCAAACACCAAGCAAAACGTACAGTAACTGTAGCGGAATGGGTTAAGAAGGGGAATCAATAGAACCAAAACGGTGACAGGCACCTCCCAGTTATTGGGAGGTGCCTGTCACCGTTTGCGTCACTTTTTTCAGCTTTTTCCGAACAACGGCAATCAAAAACAAGAATGGAATATAACCAAATAAAAAGATGAGTCCGCAATAGATAACGATTTTGGCAAAAAGGTTAGCATATTGGATTTCATCGATCTGGAGATTAACAAAGAAAAACATGATGAGAAATCCTACTAATAAGTAGGTTGGTTTTGTCTTAGGAATTGTTAATTTAATGCTCCTAATGGCCGACCATAGATTCACACATATCACAGGCATCACGACTAGTAGCCAGGTGAAAATAAAAATAAACTCAAAACGCTCTAAAAATGGAAAAGTAATAATTTTTATCATGGTCAAAGTGGGCCATGTTAAATGTTCCAACTTGCCTTGGGAAAAAAACATAAAGGTAATGAGTGTGATTGTTGTGTATAAGATGGTTGTATAAAGTAAAGCGATGTGCCCCCATTTTCCAGACTTTTCTCGGTCTTTAATAAATGGAAAAAAAACGAGTACAGTCTCAAATCCGAGAAAGATAGGTGCAGCTTCTTTCGTCGAGATGAGATAGTCCTTTACTCCATAATGAAAAACGGGTGAGAGATAGGAAACCTCAGCGTAACTAAGTAAATATAATAGAGAAAGCAGTAAAAAGCTTGGGATAATTACACCCCAAAAAGATATTGAGGTTACAACCCTAAAGCCGCCTGAAACAATGTATAGGATAATGACAGATAGAAGCAAGAAATACTCCCAGGGAGCAATTCCATCAAATACCCAAATCGGGAGAATATCAATATAGTTATGTAACGTGAATAAACTAAAGAGTGAAAAATATCCCGCAAGGAGAATATTTAAGGTACCACCAAGCAATTTTCCAAAAACGTCTTTGTGAAAGGAGAGGATGTCTCCATTACTTGACTGTTTTAGGATAAACAGCATCATGAAAAAGACTACATGCAAGAGTAAACCAAATGACAAAACAGAGATCCATGCATCATGCTTTGCACCCTTAATGATGTGTGCTTGAAATTTTAAAACACCAATCCCTGTTTGTGTACTATGGATTAGAAAGAACAGAAAGTAGGGTGATACCATTTTATTTTCTTTCACGATTGAGTTCATAAGAATCCATCCTAATAAGTTAGCTCTCAAGGCCAGAATGTATGATTTGTAAGTTCACGTCTACATGGATTGGTAAGGTTGGATAGAGTTGATAAAAACTTGCTTCATCCCAGTTTCGATCCTTGGAACGCACGATATTTCCAATTCCAAGGGGATCCACCTCATATTCTTTAAAGGTTAACAGCAAATCCCTAATCCCTTTTTCTAAGTTTGTACCAATTAATTTCTTTATCTTGTTAATTTCTTGAACTTTTTCAAGATTATATTTACGTGGGTGCTGAGACATGGTCATTTCTAGCTGTAAACGTAGGTTCATTTGTTTCTTCTTCGGATTCCAATCCCATTTGCTCTTACTTCGGAATGCCTTTATAATAATGATTTCACTTCGATTCCTCTCATCTAGAGGGATTTTAAAAGTTGCTTGTGAGCGATAATCTTCAAGAATGGAAAATAGAGCAGTTTGTTCTGAATCTAACTGGAGCTTAAATTTGTCCCCCTTAAATACGCCCATTCCTTCTACACTTACCATATCTTTTTCATCTATGTTGATCATCGGAACGTAAGCATCCATACCTTCTCCATAAAAGTGATTTAAAAAAACATGGAGGTTCATCGTCGGAAGACTCTGTCCTTGCATATTATGTTCAATCCGATCAGCTAAGGTAAGGGATTTTTCCTTTTTAAACGTGTTTAACGTTTCCCTAGCAGAATGTGTAGATACGGCAATATGAATATTCGTCCCTAGCTGCGGAGTTGTCATAAAGCGGTCGACCATATCCTGGATGCCTGCTTCAGCGTACTTTTTCCCAAATAACAACACCCTGATCTTTGAAAGTTCAACTGGAGTGCTGGTATGTGCCGCCATTTTAGGAACAAAGAGAACACTTGAAGATGCTTGTTCCTCTAAATATTCAATTTGATCACTGCTTTTGCTTTTGGTGTATTGAGGGAATAACGCAGTACCAACTAATTCTCCATTATCTGCTTGATCGAAGCCAAATACATGAACAATACTAATTTTGTCAATAATTCTCGTTCGATTGCAGCCCAATAAACTGACGATACAAACTAGAATGAAGAAAAAAATAAGATGCTTTTTCGTTTTTTTCATTTGATATCCAGCCTTTTTCGAAAATTATTCGGTATTTAGATCTCCATCTGGGTCTTTATCGTTTGCTGGAAAGAATCTCTTTAAACTTAAAGGCTTTAAATACCGAGGACGCTTGTTGTAGTTAAGATAATTGGGCCTTACAAAAGAGCCAACGACTCCTCCTTTTCGATAAGGAAAAAGTGGGAGAAGATAGGGGGCGCCTAATGATTTTAAGCGGGATAAATGCGTAATCAATAAAATTAAACCTACATAAATCCCTAATCCACCCCAAATAGCAGCCATTAGGATAAATGGATATCGTAACAATCGTACGGCATTGGACATTTTATAAATGGGAGTGGTGAAAGAAGACAAAGCTGCAAGCGCGACAATAATTAATAAAATATTACTCGTAAGTGCCGCTTCAACAGTTGCCTGACCAATAACGATACCCCCAACAATTCCAAGAGTTTGGCCAATTTTGGTTGGTAGCCTTGCCCCTGCTTCTCTCAGTAAGTCAATCGTAATCTCCAGAAATAACACCTCGATGACAGGAGGAAAAGGCACGTTTGCCCGTGAATAGATAATCGGACCTAATAAATCCTTTGGGACTACCTCAAAGTGAAAAGTAAAGACTGCGATATAAAAGGCACTAGCAAAAATTGAAAACATCATTCCAAAGATTCGAATCAATTTAAAAAACGATGCAACAATAGATGGGAGGTAGTAATCCTCCGGGTTTGAAAAAAACTCCATCAGAGTGACCGGTCCGATGATCGCATAGGAAGATTTATCACCTATCACTACAATTTGTCCTTGCAGAAGGGATCCTACTGTTCTGTCTACACGCTCTGTTGTGATAAATAATGGAAAAGGAGTTCTCGTATTGTCTGAAATCAACTGTTCTAGTTGAGTATTGTCAAAGGAAACATCGACATCAAGTTCCTTTATTCGCTGTTTTGCGGTGTCTATATAAGTTGGATTTGTAACGCCGTCTAAATAGGCAATGACGGCCTTTGTTTTTGTTCTCGACCCCACTATTATCTCTTCAAAGATCAGGTCGGAAGTACCAAGGTGGTCTCTTAATAAATGTAGGTTTGTTGAAAGGTCTTCGATAAAACCAATCTTCGGTCCAAGTACACTAAATTCGTTTTGGGTGTCATTGGTTTCGCGTTGCCCCAACCGAGCATAACTAATATTAAGCAGGGCGAATTCGTCTTTTTTATCCTTAAAATAGACCACAACTGAACCTTCATGAAGGGCTTTTTCAACCTCATGGTAATCTTTTGTGAATGTAATCCCTTCGATTGGGATTATTTCCGTAAGATCAGTCAGCTCCTTTATGGCAGAAGCCTTTTCCTTAATAAAAGGCAGTACCGACTTTTGTAGGATGCTGGGGTCGATTAGTGTTTTATAAAAACTGATTTGTAATAGATGTTCTTCTTCAAGTAGCGAGATCGTTGTAAAATCGCTTGATTTCTTAGCCCTTTCAAACACATCGCTGATTGTTTTATCTACCGTATCATATCTTCTTTTGGGCAATTGTTTGCCTCTTCGCTTTCTAAACATAACTCCACCTAATCTCGCACAAAAATACAAATCGTACTGGTAGTATCTTACAATAGAATTAGAATTATGTTCAAAATAAGGAAATGAACAAAATTTTATTCGGACCGTCTTGTGCTTTTTCAATACGCTCGCGGTTTTTTTTAATAGTTGGTGTGTGTTATTGGAGGGTTGGAATTGTGAAAAAATTTACACTCTTGTGCACTAGTATTTTTAGAATGGTTCTTTTAGATAACATCTAAACCTTCCCCTGGAAAATAGGAGATGCTATTGTGATATAGGGAATAGAAGAAAACTGTAGCGGAATCGAAAAATGGACGAACCACTCAGGCAAGCAGAACCTATTAATGAAAAGAAGGGAGACTGTCGGCATGTTACGAGACGAAATTATGAAAAAACTAGATGAAAAAAAGAAACGAATCATTGAGATTCGCCGCTATCTTCATGAACATCCTGAACTTTCTTTCCAAGAAGAACAAACGGCGGCTTATATTGCAGATTTTTATCAGAATGTTCCAGTGGATTCAGTGGAGACGAACTATGGTGGTGAACGAGGGATTGTTGTGACCATTAAAGGATCAAAACCCGGAAAAACAATTGCCATTCGAGCTGATTTCGACGCACTGCCAATTAAGGAAGAAACGGGGCTATCTTTTGCTTCAAAAAATGAAGGCGTGATGCATGCTTGCGGACATGATGCTCATACTGCTTACATGTTGATTTTAGCGGAGACACTAGCGGAGCTTAAAGACCAATTAGCTGGCACCATTAAAGTCATACACCAACCAGCAGAAGAAACCCCACCTGGTGGAGCAATCGGGATGATTAAAGCAGGCGTCCTGGATGGGGTTGACGCGATCTTAGGAATTCATGTGATGTCGAACATGAAAACAGGTACTATTTATTATCGAAGCGGAAACACACAAACTGGAAGAGCTTATTTTAAGATAGTGATTCAGGGGAAAGGCGGTCATGGGTCATCCCCGCATTTGGCGAACGATGCGATTGTGGCAGGAAGCTCGTTTGTGATGAATCTACAAACCATTGTAAGCCGGCGAATCAATCCATTTGATCCTGCTTCAGTGACGATTGGGAATTTTGATGGGAAAGGATCCTTTAATGTCATCAAAGATAGCGTCACGATTGAAGGAGATGTCCGAACCATGTCTCCGGAGACCAGAGAAATGGTTGAAACAGAAGTGCGAACCATTGCGGAAGGAATCGAAAAAATGTATGGAGTAAAAGCGGTCCTTGAATATAAGAATGACTATCCAGTGCTTTATAATGATCCTGAAATAACGGAGCAGGTGAGACAAGCTTTAGAGCAAGCTTCAATCCCAGAAGTGGAGGCAGTTTTGGAAACACCGCCACAGCCGCCTTCGGAAGATTTTGCTTACTATCTTGAAAAAGTACCAGGATGTTTCTTCTATGTCGGTGCAGCTCCTGAAACAGGGGAAGCTTACCCACATCATCATCCTAAATTTGAAATTAATGAAAAAAGCTTACTCATCAGTGCAAAAGCAATGGCCGCTGTGGTCGCTTCTTATTGTGATGGAAGCGAAAACTAGAAAAAACGGGAATGCGATACGGTTCCCGTTTTTCTGGTGGAGGATTATTACAAGCGAGCAGAAAGCTATTTATTTGATTCAATCGTTTCAATAAATTTTGCGATGGTTGTTGTTAAATAGGTATCGGCTCTTCTGATAAACACCGTTTTAATCGTGCTGTATTTTTGGGGCAGGGAATGACATTTGATGAGTCCATTTTGTTCCATATGGGTGACAGCTGACTTTGGAACGAAGGTAACACCTAGTCCCATGGTAACACTTTGTAAGATGGTTTCTAATGTACCAAATTCCATCACTCTTTTTGGAGTGATGTTTTGGTCTTCATACCATGTTTCAAGTCGCGCCCGGTACCCACACCCTTTGCTAAAACATAAGAATGGTTTCTCTTTCAACTCTTCTAAGGAGTTTGCGGCTGAATCTGAGATCAACACAAGTTCTTCTTGAAATACCTGGTGCGTAACAAGATCCGGATGAAAATCTGATTCTGTCACGAACGCCCCGTCTAACTTATGGTGTAGGACTTCTCTTTGCAGGGTTTCCGTAACCCCTGTATACACAGACAAATCAACATTTTGATAGTTTTTAATATAGCTAGATAGAATTTTAGGTAAATGGATGACCGTTTCAACTGTTCCGATTTCTAATTTTCCGGACGGTTCTGTTTGATTTTGAACAGCTTGTTTCATTTCGGCTGTTAACGATAAAATTTGTTGACTATACGTTAAGAGTTTCTTTCCTTCAGGTGTTAAACTCATCCCACGACGATGCCGATTGAACAAGGGGGTATTCAGTTCTGTTTCTAATTTATGTATGCGAGCGGTAAGATTCGATTGTACATAGTTTAGCTCCTTGGCTGCGCCCGTAATCGTCCCATGTTCCGCAACCGCTTGAAAAATCTCTAAGTCTTTAAATTCCATCTCGTATTTCATTCCCCTGTCTATTTTTCTATCGTTCTATGATATCACAAAAAGTGATGGCTGATTATCATCATTATTCATTTTACGCGATACCAAAAAGAATAGATAATGTATTTATTATGATTGAGGAAGGTAGGCAGATGTAAAGTGAGTAAAAATGTTTTGTTTGGAGCGATTTTATGTTTTATTGCTGCTGTTTCATGGGGGGCGATGTTTCCAGTTGCCCATGCAGCGTTCAAACATATTGATCCCTTTTATTTTACATTGATTCGGTATGGGGCGGTAACCATCATTTTGGTTGCATTATTATTCTGGAAAGAAGGCAAGCAGGCTTTCCGGTTGGAGGGCAAAGGGTTCCATTTATGGTTCTTCGGGACAATGGCCTTTACGGTTTACAATCTGTTAATTTTTTGGGGAGAAGATTTATTAGGAGAACCAGGGGTCATGGTTGCGTCGATCATGGAATCATTGATGCCGATGATATCGATTGTCATTGTCTGGATGTTTTTCCATAAACGTCCCCATGTTTTCACGTTTCTATGTGTACTCATCTCCTTTGTCGGTGCGATGTGTGTGATAACAAAAGGGGAGATGAGTACCTTTCTGCGTGCAACAGATGATTTTATTCCCACGATGCTAATTTTCGTTGCAGTAGTTGGCTGGGTGATTTATACAATGGGAGGAAGTGAGTTCAGCGGTTGGTCGGCATTACGATACTCGACGCTCACTTGTATTCTGGGCACGTTGACATCGCTTGTCGTGGTGATTGGAGCAACAGTAGTTGGGTATATTTCCATCCCAACAAGCGAAGTGATCTTAGCGACAAGCCCCCATTTATTGTTTATGATTATTTTCCCAGGGTTGATTGCCTTGCTTGGGTGGAACATTGGGGTGAGCATTTTATCCCCAATCAATGCGTTGTTATTCATTAACTTTGTCCCTGTCACGACGCTCTTGGTTTCGGTGGTTCAAGGTTATCAAGTCACAGTCTTTGACCTAGTGGGAACAGTCCTTATCATTGTATCGCTAGTATCGAATAATCTATTTGTCAGGTTACAAAAGAAAGCAGTCAAACATTCTGTTCAAACAAATTTGCATCAAAGGGTTTCGTAAAATAAGCAAGCGTCTTGTGCTACATTGTTCAATGTGGGAGCAAGGCGTTTTTTTATTGTCTTGATTGGTGTATCTAACTAAAGTAGCCTGGTTATCTGTTATATACAAGAACGCCTAGAGTAAGTACCTAAAAAAGATAATGTAGAGGCACTCAATCGCTTCCTTATTTCGAAACTCTCCTGGGAAGCTGCTTTCCCACAAACATGAAGCGTAGTCAATCTTGTTTGTAAATTATCTATATTGACCACACAAGTAATCGGGGGAGAAAAGGCAACTTTCTTTACACTTTTTTTACCTTTTCCTAGTCAATTTATTTATACCTCTCGTTTATTCTAAGTTTATCAACACTGAAAGGAAGATGATTGATGTCAGAGGTTATCCTGAAAGCAACCAATGTTTCTAAACTATATGGCAAACACAAAGCACTTGATAAAGTATCAATTGAAATACAACGAGGAATGATTTATGGCCTCATCGGGGAAAATGGCGCGGGAAAATCGACCTTCATGCGCACCATCATGGGGCTCATTTCCTTCAATGAGGGTGAGATCGAATTGTTTGGCGAAACGGGCGTGAGGGGCTTGCAACAATCACGAAGAAAAATGGGGCAATCCATTGAAACTCCAGCTCTTTATCCTGAATTAACAGCACGAGAAAATTTACGAGTACAAGCGGCCAACGGAGGTGTAGGCAACCGGGAAATTGAGAGTCTTCTTCAGCTAATGAACCTAAAGGATACCGGTAAAAAGAAAGTGAAAAACTTCTCTCTCGGCATGCGTCAACGTTTGGCGATTGCCTGCACGCTTATCACGAACCCCGAGTTTTTAATTTTAGATGAACCAACGAACGGGTTAGATCCTGCAGGAATTGTGGAAATGCGTGAAATCATTGTGCGATTAGTCAAAGAACGGGGAATGACTGTCCTGCTTTCTAGTCACTTGCTTGATGAGCTATCACAAGTTGCTACTCATTATGGAATTTTGCATGATGGAAAACTTATCCGTGAACTTTCAAAAGAAGAGCTAGCCCGCGAAACAAGACAATACATCGAACTAGAAACAACAGAGGTCCAAAAAGCGGTTGTTGTATTAGATGAATTAGGCATCAGAGATTATCAAGTGATCAATGGAACAGACATTCACATTTATGAACGATTAGATGATGTGGCGAAAATCAATCGTTCGTTGGTTTTAGCAGAGGTAAACGTACTTCGAATCGGGACAACTAGACAAAAACTTGAAGACTTTTTCTTACAATTAACAGGGGGAACTTACCGTGCTTAATCTACTAACAGCTGAAAAAATCAAATTAATACGAAGTAAAAAACTATGGATTGTGCTTAGCATTTTTGCTTTGTTCCCGATTTATCAAGTTGCCAATAGCCGATTGGCGGTTCATTACGGAACAGAACTAAACCAAGCGGTTGATACGGTCATCAATGGGGCGACAGGGGTATTAATGATTGAAAAAAATGGCTTAACGATTTTACTTGTGATGAGCGCATTTATAAGTTTCTTTATTGGGGAAGAATTTCAACATGGAACGATTCGAAATGCCTTGTCATTAGGAAGGAGCAGGACGCAGTATTATCTATCGAAATTAGTAGTGGCCTCATCCCTTACGCTCGTGGGTGTCACGCTTTTGACGCTAATTGGAATGATTGGCTATTCAATGGTGTATGGCTTCGGGGAAGTGGCTGGGATTCGCGATTATGTTCCGTTTGCGATAAAATCGTTTAGTACCCTCTATTTGTTAATTTTGGCTAATGTTTCAATTTATGTGATGATTAGTTTTCTAACAAATAGTAGTGGCAGCTCGCTTATTTGGAGTTTTCTCTATACCATTGGAACGGGTTTTGGTGCGGGAATCTTCCAGCAAACTGAGCATTTTAAGCATATTACTTTTTGGTTTACAGAAAGTTTCTTGTTTTATTCAAATTTTGCACATCCAGCGGACATCGCCAGATTCCCTGAAATGGCATTGGTGAGTCTGATCACCATTTTGCTTACATCTGCGATTGGAATGGTTAAGTTTAACTCAACAGATATCAAATAGGTGTGGTGATTATGGCAACCATATTAATTATTGAAGATGATAATGCAATTCATTCACTAATCAAAGAAACGTTAACTCTACAAGGGTTTCAAACGATAAGTGCCTATTCGGGGACGGAAGGGAAGTTATTGTTTGAACACCATCAGGTTGATTTAGTTCTGTTAGATAGGATGCTTCCGGGGATGAATGGAGAAGAAGTTCTTCAAGAACTCCGGAATCACTCGACAGTTCCGGTGATTGTGATTTCGGCTAAAAAGGAGCAAACCGAGAAAGTCGAGCTTTTGTTGAATGGTGCAGATGATTACATCACAAAGCCTTTCGATGTGAACGAACTGCTTGCGCGCATTCACATTCAATTGCGTCATACCTCAATCTCTTCGGTCGACTTGAAGAAAGAAATTCATTATAAAAATATCTATGTGAATTTAGACACGCGTGATGTGAAGAGAAACGACGAATTGCTTCATCTTACTGGACGCGAATTCGAGATTCTCATTCTCTTTCTAGAGAATCCCGAAAAAGTATTCAGTCGTGCTAATCTCTATGAAAGTGTTTGGAAGGAACCATATTTTGACGGCGTTAAGACCGTGAATATGCATATTAGCAATCTGAGAAATAAACTAAATACTGAGGAAACAAACTATATTAAAACGGTGTGGGGCATCGGATTTAAATTTGATTAGCGAAAGGAGCGTGAATGGAATGTGGGGATGGATTTTTGTCTTCCTGCTTTTTGCGCTTCTTTTTTATCTGTATTTCTTAAAAAAGGAATTGCGGAAATTGAAACAAGCTGTCAAGGACTTGCCTTCGAGATCCAGCTTTGGTAGTAGGCTCTCGCTTGAGTTTCGGGAGAACACTTTAATGGAGCTAGTGGAAGAATTGAATGCCATGGTGGATGAATTTGAAAACAAAAGCAGGCAAGCTAAACAAATGGAAGAGAATGTGAAGCTGTCAATCGCGGGCCTTTCTCATGATTTGCGAACCCCGCTTACGTCCATTAACGGCTATGTTCAACTTTTACGAACGACTTCAGACGAAAGCAAAAGGGAGAACTATCGAAATATCATTCAACAGTCGGTCAACCGACTCATAGAAATGACCGATCAATTTTATGATATTGCGCGTATGGAAACGAATCAGAAAGAAATGAACGTATCTTCCATTAGTATCTCCAACTTGGTCGAGGAAGTGTTTCTGTCTTTTTATGAACAATTTGAAGAAAAACACATCGAGCTAAATTTTCCTGAGCAATCACAAAACACGCAAATTATTGCCGACCCATTATTACTTTTGCGTGTTCTGCAAAATATCGTTCAAAATATCCTTCGTTATGCTAAAAGCAAAGCGGTTGTCAGCTATGAAACCGAGGAGAATTTTCTAGTTCTTACGATTAAAAATGACATAAAACCAGATAGTAAAGTGTCGGTAGAGAAAGTGTTCCTGCGGTTTTATACAGAAGTAACCAGTCGGACGAATACAGAAGCGAGTGGGTTGGGGTTGTATTTGTCGAAAAAGTTAGTTGAGAAGATGCAGGGGAAAATGGATGCTGAGTTGGATCATCAATGGTTTATTCTTACTATTCATCTTCCGCTTAACCTGATTCGGAGGTAATTCTTTTCTTACTATCAATTTATATTTAATTTATATTTCTCTCCCCGAAATAATTTGCCCTACCAGGTGTACCCTTTTTTTCGTCTGGGAATCTCAATTTTAGTGCTATTTCCCTTTATTTTTCACTATACTATAAATCAAAAAACCGCTATAATCTAAAAGAGGATTATCATTTAAATTAAGAACGAACATGCCAAACGACCTAAAATCTATTTTTGGAGCGTTTGGCCTCTTTTTCATTTGAATAAGGTATTGAATTTTCATACATTACGGGAGCGGCCTTTTTTTAGGCCGTTCCGATTTATATGGTATGACTTTTTCATTCTTAAAAGGGCTTGTTTTAAGTGTAATTCAGTTTTTTTGTTAAGGGGATGGAAAAATGAGATCATATAAAGTTACGTTAAGCTTGTTGTTAATGAATTTGTTCATTGCCTTTTTAGGGATTGGCCTTGTGATTCCGGTGATGCCAACGCTGATGAATGAGCTAGGCATCACGGGGACGGTCATTGGGTATTTAACGGCCGCCTTTGCGATTGCACAATTAGTCTGTTCACCTTTTGCGGGCAAAGCGGCTGACAAATATGGTCGTAAAATCATGATTGTCATCGGATTATTTCTTTTCGGATTCTCTGAATTATTGTTTGGGTTAGGGAAAGAAATTGAGGTATTGTTTGTGTCACGTATTTTAGGGGGAATTAGTGCGGCATTCATTATGCCAGCGGTCACGGCTTTTATTGCGGATATAACGACAAGAGAGACCCGGCCGAAAGCACTAGGATACATGTCAGCCGCAATTAGTACAGGATTTATCATTGGTCCGGGCATCGGTGGGTTTTTAGCTGACTTTGGCACGAGGGTTCCGTTCTTCTTTGCTGGTGGGCTCGGCACCGTTGCGGGGATCTTATCGATTCTGTTATTAACAGAACCACAACGATTAGAAGAGGAAGAGGAAACGTCTGTTTCCATGGAGAAAGCGGGGATGAGGCGAATTTTTACTCCGTTATACTTTATTCCGTTGGTGTTGATTTTTATTGCTTCGTTTGGGTTGGCAGCTTTTGAATCGTTTTTTAGTTTATTTGTTGATCATAAATTTCAATTTACACCTACTGATATTGCCATTGTCATCACAGGTGGGGCCCTTTTTGGTGCGATTGCGCAGGTTATTTTGTTTGATCGGCTCACCCGAATTTGGGGCGAAATCAAGCTGATTCGGTATTGCTTGATTTTATCAGCTGTCCTTGTCTTTATGATGACAGTGGTTCATTCCTATTTTGCGATTTTACTAGTGACGTTCATCGTATTTGTTGGTTTTGACTTATTTCGTCCAGCAGTCACATCTTATCTTTCCAATATTGCCGGGAATGAACAAGGATTTGTCGGTGGAATGAACTCGATGTTCACTAGTTTAGCGAATATTTTTGGTCCGATTATCGGTGGAATGTTATTCGATATCGATGTAAATTTTCCATATTATTTTGCGACGGTGATCTTAATCGTAGGGATTGGATTAACGATGCTTTGGAAGAAACCTGTCCCTGTTAAGCAGAGAGCGGCCGTATAAGAAATTTGAGTTAAGCGTGAATTCCATTGTGAATTCACGCTTTTCTTTTTGGGGCCATTTTTCCGATTCCCGAAGTTTCCACATTGTATATTTTTTGATAATTTAAGGAAATTTAAGGTTGTATGTGATGGGAGAGGAGGATATTGTGGTGATTCGTATGAGAAGGCGTCCTTTAAGAAAAAAAGCAAAAGAATCAGAAGTACATCAACAGAGTTCTACTAAGGATATTCCTTTATCAAAGAATCTTGAAGAAAATATCCGGTTTTTCTCCTCTTTATACCAGGAAAGTTCAGACGTGATTTTACGTTCTTTTGTGATTGGGAACAAGCATGCAGCTATTTTTTATATCGAAGGATTAAGTGACACTCAAAAGTTGGACGAACAAGTGCTTGAAACGTTAATGAAAGAGAATGAGTTTGATGAAAGTGATTTCTTGTGTTCAATCAAAAATCATTTACCTGTTTCAAATATAAAAAGGGCTTCTACGTTTTCTGCATGTATTGATGCCGTTGCTAATGGAAACCCCGTTTTGCTTTTTGATGGCTATGAAGAAGCGTTCTCTTTGGGATTAGTGAAATTTGAAAAACGCTCGATTGAAGAGCCACAGGCTGAAACCTCCATCCGAGGTCCTAGAGAAGGGTTTACAGAATCTTTAGGGGTCAATACCTCTTTAGTGCGACGGATTATTAAAGACCCGGCCTTGAAAATGAAAAGCATTCATGTTGGCAAATATACAAAAACCAAGGTTGTGATTTCTTATATTGAGGGATTAGTAGACAAAATGTTGATTGAGGAAATTGAAAACCGACTAAACCGGATTAACATTGACGGAGTGTTAGAAAGTGGGTATATTGAACAATTTATTGAGGATCAGCCTTATTCCCCGTTTCCACAGTTGTTGTATACAGAGCGTCCAGATGTGGTTAGTGCAAACTTACTCGAGGGCAGGGCTGTTTTAATGATTGAAGGGACCCCGTTTTCCTTGGTTGCGCCTGTGAGTTTTTTTAGTTTATTTCAATCACATGAAGATTATTATGAACGGTTTTGGATCGGACTTTCGTCCGAGCCTTGCGGTTTTTATTTTTAACTATTGCCTTATTCCTTCCGTCTTCCTATGTAGCGATAACCACGTTTCATCAAGAGATGGTACCAACAGATTTACTATTGAGTATTGCTTCTTCCAGAGAAACTGTTCCTTTTCCTGCATTTGTGGAAGTGATGATCATGGAGATTGCTTTTGAAGCTTTAAGGGAGGCTGGAATTCGTCTTCCTAAGCAAGTCGGTTCCGCGGTTAGTATTGTTGGAGCACTTGTCATTGGACAGGCAGCTGTTCAAGCAGGGATTGTGTCTGCACCTATGCTGATTGTTGTAAGTATTACAGGAATCGCTTCGTTCATGGTTCCACGCTATTCAGTGGGTCTTGCCATCCGATTGCTAAGGTTTCCAATCATTCTGTTAGGAGCATCCTTGGGGTTAATCGGTGTGATGCTTGCACTGATTTTAATCATTATCCATCTATCCACGTTAAGATCATTTGGAGTTCCTTACTTAAGTCCAATTAATACGCTACAAAAACATCCGTTTAAGGATACGATTTTCCGTTCTCCTTTATGGAAGATGAAATCACGGCCGCATTTCACTGGGAATTATAAAGAAAAACGACAAGGAACAAACTTAAAGCCTGGTCAAAATCAAGCCGGAGACTAAGATGAGAATGGGGGGACATGCTTATGTTGGAAAAAGGAAGAATTTCAAACATTCAAATGGAGTTTATAATGGTTCCAACCATTATTGCTACCGGGGTGTTGTCGATTCCTTCCATAGCGGGAAGGTTTGCTAGGCATGACATGTGGATGACTCCCATCATTGGCTCTGTCATCGGTTTCATCACCGTTTTTATTGTTTGGAAACTTCATCAATTGTATCCGAAGATGACTCCCATTCAATATAGTGAAAAAATCCTTGGAAAGGTTGGCGGAAAGCTTTTTAGTTTTGTCATTGTTTTCTTTTATATCCATAATACAGGAATCGTGATCAGACAGTATTCAGATTTCATCACGGGGAATGTGCTGAAGCAAACACCAGCCATTATTTTTTCCATTACCATCTTGTTTGTCAGTGCATTAGCTGTGCGAGGGGGAATTGAGGTCATCGCAAGGTCTGCCGTTATCTGCACAACTATATTTATGATCACGTCTCTTGCGCTCCTATTATTAATCAAGGATCTTGAATTGGGCTACATGCTTCCTTTATTAGAGAATGGGTGGCTTCCAGTTTTGAAGGGGAGTTTCATTCATAATGCGTGGTTTAGTGAGTTCTTTCTACTGGCTTTTATCTTTCCTTTTGTCCACCATTCAGCTAAAAAAGGGTTAAAGTCTGGAATGAAAACCTGTCTTTACGTGATGCTCATTCTTTTCTATGTTCACTTTTTTGTACTCACCATGCTAGGCGTTTCATCGGTCAATCAATTTTATCCTGTTTACTCGGTTGTCCGTGCAATTCGTGTGTTTGGATTTTTTGAGAATTTCGAAGTTATTATTACCGCGTCTTGGGTTCTCGGGAATTTTGTAAAGGTTTCCGTTTTTCTATATGTGGCTAGTTTAGGTCTTGCTCAGCTATTTAATCTTTCTGATTATCGGCTTATCGTGTTTCCCTTAAGTCTTCTACTTTTTCTCTTTAGTTTTTGGGATATTCCTAATGTAGTCGTACTAGTAGATTATATGACCAAAATTCAGCCGTTTTATTTTGTAAGTGTTCAGACGGTTCTCCCCCTATTTTTACTGTTAATTGCTTTAGCACGTAAAAAAAGGAGTGATCATGTTTGAAGAAAAAGCTTTTTTGTATTGTCTGTTTTTGTTGTACCATTCTTACTGGGTGTTGGGACCGTGTGGAAATGCAAGATCTCGCGATTATTACATCAGCTGCCATTGATGTTTTAGAAGATGGGAAAACAAAAATATCCGTTCAGTTATTTATTCCCCGCTCTATTTCTTCTGGAGAAACAGGAGAAGATGTAAGTGCGGCTTCAACGTTTGTTCGAGAGGGAACAGGGAGTAGTCTTGCGGATGCGATTTCTATTTTACAAAACAATGTACCGAGAAGATTGTTTTGGGGGCAGTGTAAGATTTTTATCTTTGGAGAGGAACAGGCTAAAAACGGAATCCGCAAGGAAATTGATTTGTTGGCTCGCCAATCGGGTCCAAGAGGAAATTCCTACCTTTATGTAAGTAAAGGAAAAGCAGCGGAAATCTTAACATTAATCCCTCCTCTGGAAAGGTATTCAGGAGAGGCGTTACGAAAATTATCAGAAGATGAGCTTGGAACGAGTACGACATTAAAAGATGTTGATATTGGCTTAATGGGAGAAGATGAAAGTGTGTCTATGCCCTTTATCAAACCATTAAGTTCAAAAGAGCATTCAAGGAAACCTTATGAAACAGTTCCTATCATTGATGGGGCGCTGTGTTTAAAAAAGATCAAATGGTTGGGACCTTAGACAAAAGGGAAACTCGAGGCTTAGTGTGGTTCAAGGACGAGGTCAAGAGGAGTACGCTGTCCATTCAATTAGAGGGGGAAGAGGGCGATATTACGATGACTCCGACGTTAGGAAACATCAAATTCAAACCTAAAATTAAAGGAAATCAATGGATTATGAACTTAGACTTGGCTATACAAGGAGACATTGTCCAAAACGAGACTCATTTAAATCTGATGAATGAAGAGGTTCTTGAGAAAATGAAGGGGAAATTTGAAAAAGCTTTACAGGAGCGAGTGGCCGTAACAGTTGAAAAACTTCAACAAGATTATAAGGCAGATGTCATCGGATTTGGAAGGAGGTTTCATCAAAAATATCCAAAGCAATGGAAGAAACTAAAAGCAGATTGGGATGAAAAATTCCCAGAGGTAGAGGTCAAGATCCATGTGGATACGAAGATAAGAAGACCTGGATATATCGGCCCGCCGGCAGCACTACCAAGAGACGAGGTGAAGCAATCATGATAGGTGAGTGGAGTATCATCTTGTTGGTCCAAGTCCTTATTTGGATGATTGTCCTTTTTGAATGGAAGAATCTCAAAAAAGCCTCGAAAGCGAATAAAATCACATTTGCTTCAATCTTAATATTGTCTATGATTTTATCTTTTGCTAAATTAGAATACCTCCCTGGCCCCATTACCCTTCTTCATTACATATTTGGGCCATGGGGATGGTTTATGGAGTGACGTTTATGGGTGACGTTTATTGGGTGACAGGCACCTTCCAATTTTTGGATGGTGCCTGTCACCCGTTTTTGTTAGAATGGAGATTATAGCAAATTTTCTTTATTTTTCCAATTTACGTTCTGTGTATACGATCATTTCGAATAAGGTTTAATAAAAGAAAAGGGGAGAAGATAAAGTTTACTATAAAAAAAGGTAAGTTTAATGTTAGACCCGTGGCGTCAAACATTTGCATTTCAGCAACAATCAATGAAGATGTACCATAGTTCAAAATGAGATACATACAATTTAGGGATATTAATTTATTATTTGTTCGTATATTTATATAGAATACAAAAATGTACATTTACGATTATCTAAGGAGGGGTAAGTTTGGATTTCTTTTTCTACCTTACGATTATTGTTGGCTTTTCTCTTATCTATTATGGATATGTTAAAAAATCAGAAAATGACGTTAAAAAGAAGGAAATAGAGTTAGAAGAAAAAAAGATAGAGTTGGAAATGAAAAAACTAGAGTTTAAGAGTAGAGAGTAAGAATAAGGCGAGCGGTATTAAGAAAACAAACAAGGCATTCATTTAAAAGTCAAAGGCCAATATCCGAACGAATGAAATCTAATTAGTCGTTTTTTTATATAGAAAAGTCGTAATAAATGCCTCAAACATTCCGTTGACTTTTCTAATGCTCGATTTTATAATTAGACTATATTTTTACATAAAGGAGGATTATAAACATGCAATCTGTCAGACTTCGTTTCGTAGCTTTGAACCAGTAATTGAATACGGTCAAAGACTCTGTTTGTGTAAACAGAGGGAACGGGATTAGTCTGTCCTTTTATAATCTTCATTACGTATACAGCTGATTAGATGAAGAAAGGTGGATTGCTCTGCCTTTCTTTATTTTTGTAGAAAAAGTCACTTGTTGGGTTTTTTCTTTCTCGTTTGCTCAAAACCACAAATCGATGTCTAAGGAGAGCGTATTTAGATTTACTGGGGAAATCACGTAGTAAAAAAATGAAATTTAAAAAAGGTCGTGAATGAGATGAACTCAGTAAATGAAAATCGATTTGAACATTGGAAAAAGAACATTATTTTGTTTTTAAGTAGTCAAAGTATCTCGCTTTTTGGCTCGGCTTTGGTTCAATATGCCATGATGTGGCATATTACGCTTAGTACAGAATCAGGAATGATGATGACATTATTTATTATCTGTGGCTTCATTCCAACTTTTATTTTATCTCCATTTGCCGGAGTGTGGGCAGATCGGTATAACCGAAAAATCTTGATTATTTTAGCAGATGGCTTAATTGCAACTGCTACATTGATTCTTGCGATTGTATTTATGCTAGGATATGATGCGGTATGGTTGCTCTTCCTAATGGCTGCGATTCGTGCAATTGGAGCCGGTATTCAAACACCTGCAGTAGGGGCGATTTTGCCGCAAATTGTACCAAAAGATAAGCTAACGAAAGTAAATGGTGTCAACGGTAGTCTTCAAGCCGTTATTATGTTTGTTGCTCCGATTGTAAGTGCTGGACTTTTATCATTTGCTACACTCGAAGCCATTTTCTTTATTGATGTGATAACAGCAGCGATTGCCATCGTCACCTTGCTTGGTTTTCTAAAAATTGCTGCTCATCAAAAAGCAGAAAATCAACAAGCAGTAAGCTATATTAATGATTTTAAGCAAGGGGTTACGTATATAAAAAATCACCAATTTTTAAAACAGTTATTTTTATTCTTTGGTGTGTTTTTCGTCTTAATGGCACCAGCAGCCTTCCTGACACCCCTTCAGGTAGCAAGAAGTTTCGGCGACGATGTTTGGCGTTTGACCGCGATTGAAATTGCTTTCTCCGTTGGCATGATGGTTGGTGGGGGAGTTATTGCTTCTTGGGGTGGATTTAAAAATAAAATTCACACCATGACCCTCGCAAGTCTCCTTATGGGAGTTTGTACGCTTGCACTTGGTGTCGTGCCAGTGTTCTGGATTTATTTACTTTTCATGGCGGTCTTCGGAATTGCCATGCCTGTATTTAATACGCCGACAACGGTTTTGCTTCAGGAAAAAGTCGATGAAAGCTATTTAGGAAGAATTTTCGGTGTGTTTGGAATGATTTCCACTTCAATGATGCCAATCGGCATGCTGATTTTCGGTCCATTGGCCGATATTGTCAAAGTCGAGTGGCTGTTAGTTGGAACGGGTGTATTGATTCTCATCCTTTCCCTCTTCTTAGGAGGAAATAAAGCATTGCTGGAAACAGGAAAACCGGTGGTGGAAGAACCGGCTAAATAGGAATCTTCAGATAGAAGGTCAATAGCATATAGTGTCAGAAAGGGGTATCCAACAATGGATACCTCTTTTTTGATGTTTACTTAGGTGACTTACTTGGGTGCCCACTTAGGTGACAGGCACCTTCCAAAATACGGTTATTCCTCAATTTCCACATACTCACAATAATTCATGCTATTTTGTTCATTTCCTGATAGGAAGTGGATTGGGAGATCGTTTAGGTTAATAAATGGATAAGGGGAAGGGATGTTCTTTTTGTAGTGTTGATAACTGCTATAACGATAATCTTCCATTTTAGTTACTATCGGTGTTTTTGTATTGATTGGGTTTCGGTGAATGTATTTACTAACTTGGAGGACATCCATCGGGGACAAAGTTGGAGAGCTATTAAACCGTTGTTGGAAAACATGGCCTACGTGATTGTATTTTTGATTAAAGTAGGCAGAGTACCGCTTATTAAAGATGCTCATGATTTTAGATAGGCTGACATGTTCCGATTTTAATAAAAAATGATAATGGTTGGTCATTATGCAATAGGCGCTAATAGAAAAAGGATAATCCAAATGAATCATATTCAATAACCGAAAAACCTCTATCATATCCAAATCGTCCTGAAAAAGATTCTGTCGGTTATTCCCTCTAGAATAAATATGGTGGTAGGCATACGGGACCCAAATTCTAGGTTTTCTTCCCATTTACATTCTCCTTTCAAGTGGGGGTTATGCTTGATCTTTTTAACTTTGTGGAATGGCTTGATTCTATGTTATAGAGGTACCAGGGGGGATGTATGTAGATTAATAGGAGGTTATTAGGTTCCTATATTTACTTTTATCATACCTACACGTAGGGGATATTTCAATTGTATTTTTAAGGATTTCAACCATTTCATTTCCGTAAGCGTCATTTATACGTGAGATGGATAAATACCAATTTCCGGATGGTGCTTGTCACCATTTTCTGAAAACATGTTGACAAATTACTTGGTTAGTTGTATGGTTAGTTACATAAGTAATTAACCATTTAACGAAGGAGCCTAACATGAAAAATACCTTGGATGATAATAAGCCAATTTTCCTTCAAATTAAAGAACAAATTGAGGATTCCATCATTAATGGGGAATTCAATCCAGAAGACAAGGTACCGTCCACCAATGAATTTGCTAGTTTTTATAAAATTAATCCGGCAACAGCCGGAAAAGGAATTAATGAACTTGTTGCCGAGGGGATCCTTTACAAACGAAGGGGTGTTGGAATGTTTGTGACAGAAGAGGCAAGAGACATTTTAATTGAAAGCAGAAGGAAACTTTTTTACGAGAAGTTTATGCTTCCTTTAAAAAAAGAAGCAGAGAAACTTGGAATGAACAGAGAAGACCTAATACAAATGATGAGGAGGGATGATAACCATGAAGATTGAAGTAAAAAATCTATCCAAAAGGTATAAAGACCACGAGGCATTAAAGAATGTTTCTTTTACGTTGGATGAACCGAAAATCTATGGCCTACTTGGCAGAAACGGGGCAGGGAAAACAACCTTTATGAACATTCTTTCCGGTCAGATTCTGGCGAGTGGCGGAGAAATCTTAATTGATGGAGAGAATCCGTTTGATAACCAGCGGTTAACCGAATCTATTTGCTTAATTAAAGAAGGCGATAATTTTAAAAAAGATTTAAAAATCAAGAATGTCTTAAAGATCTATTCGTATTTTTATCCGAAATGGGATCAAGAGTTAGCGGATGAATTGATAAAAGAATATAACCTTAATGTAAATGCAAAGGTCAAAGCACTCTCTAAAGGAATGGAATCTGCGCTTGGCATTATTGTTGGCTTAGCGAGCAAAGCACCTATTACGATTTTTGATGAACCCTATATCGGTTTGGATGCACCTTCACGAAAAAGATTTTATGAGATTCTTCTCGAAGAATATCAGATGGAGAAGAGAACAATTATTTTTTCCACACATCTTATTGATGAAGTAAGTTTATTGTTTGAAGAGGTTTTAATCTTAAGTGAGGGTTCATTGGTGCTAAAAGAAGAGGCAGAATCCATACGAGATAAAGCATGTGCCGTTTCCGGAAAAAAAGGGGAAGTAGAGAAGTTTATTCAAGACAAAGACGTTTTAGATAGAAAACAATTTGCGGGAATGATGACGGCTTATATATTTGGAGATGGGGAAGAGGCAAGAGCGAGTGGGCTTTCGGTGGAAGGGGTACCGATTCAGGAACTAATGATTGCCTTAACTTCACGGAAGAAAGGGGCTTAAAGAATGGGCAGACAAGTAAAAGGGTTATTGTATTTCTTTCTCACGGATATTCGATATTCTTTAATGATTTTTTGGAGCATATTATTAAGTATTCTCGTCCTATCTTTATGCATTTCATATTTCTTAATTGGCGTTGAAAATGGAAACTATTATTTATCGCTTGATATTCCCATTTATGTGTATTGTGCGATTTTTGGATTTTTGACGGTTAAAGAGTCGATTCCGTTTGCCATTAAAATAGGGGCGACGAGGAAAAACGTATTTGTTGCACTTGGTGTATTCTTCCTAGGATTGGCTGTTGTTAAATCAGTTATAAGCAGCACGTTGCAATTGGTGACCTTGGCTTTTACAGAAGCGACAGGTGTTTCTACTTTTAACTTTTTGTATCTGTCTCCTCTGATGGAAGGTTCATGGCTTACGCGAGTGATCATTGACACAACTGTCATGTTTTTCTTAATCTCCATCATGTATATCTTTGGTTTGCTGTTTTATAAAGCAGGGTTAGCCGGTGGAGGGATTGTAGCAGGAATTCTTATCCTCATTCTGTTATATGGAATTGCAGAAGGCTGGCTCCTAGAATTCTTTATCAATCAATTTATGGAACCTCATCTTTCATTCTTTTACCAGTTGTTAGGAGTTGGATTGGTCCTTTATGGGTTGACTTACTTTTTTATCCGAAATATTACCATTATTAAAACGAAATAATTGTTTGATGGGAGAGGATGTATAGATGAAAGAGATTAAATGGGGAAGCCCAATAGGGGTCGCATGTGTTGGCGTATTTCTTGGAGGGTTAGGACTCTTTTTCAATGCGGTTTGGAGTAACTTTCTTTAAGTGACTTCTTTAAGTGACTTCTTTAAGTGACAGGCACCTTCCAGTAACTGTAAATAACTAGCGTATAAGAAAAACTTGCGAACAGTGCCGATAGGCACTGTTCTCTTTTTCCATTTATCTGGATGGTGCCTGTCACCCAAAAGGTCACCCCTTGAGGTTATACCCACGTTCCCCATAGGGTTGTAATGTTTCGAGCCATTTTTCTTCAAGCGCTAGTAATGCTTCTTTTTCGTTGAAGTAAGGGTCATCTGTCTTTTTCAATTTTTCAAGTATTTCAATCGTGAATGCATCTTTCCCGTATTGGTTCCATTCTTTTTGTAGCTCTTTGTTGGTTGTATATGAATTGGTTGCTAGCATAAATTTGATGCCGTTCAGTGTTTTAAAGTTTTTCGTACTGCCAATCAATCGTTTTTGGTTGATTGTATTCATAATTTGATAAACGCCTGCTTCTACAGTTGTTTCTTTAAATTGTTGTTTTAACTCTTTTTTGCGTTCCATGTTTTTCACCTACTGTTCTCTATTTACTGTGTTACCCAATAGCGACTTCCATCCGATTGCCGGTCTAAAAATCCGTAATCCACTAAATATCTTCTAATTAAAATATAATCCTCATAAAAACCTTTTAAGATTTGATTTAATTCTCGTTCATCATAGATGTAATCCTTTTTTAAATGGGTAGATATTTCTCTAAGAATCACAAGTCTTTGTTTTTCTTTTGGCGGAAACTGAGTCAATGCTCCTTTAGAAAAGTATTTCGTCACAATTTTTTCTTGTTCTTCTAGAGTAATGTTGTACCGGTCATCTACCATTGTCGCCGTTTGATGCACTGGTACAAAAGCGGGTGCGTACTCATCCTTTTCTTTTAATAATTCCATCAAGGCTAAAAAAGTCTTAGCCTGACGTTCTTTTTCTTTTAAAGCAAAACGATGATGACGAATTGTGGAGGCACTACCGATATCTAGTTCTTTTTGAATTTCTTTGTCATTTTTGCCCTGATAAAAAAGAGAGAGTAGTTTCTTTTGGTGGTCCGTGAGACCTGTGAGTTTCTTGTCCATAGCAAGTAAATAGTTAAATACAGATTGATGGGCCATTTCAATATGAATGCGCATATACCTTTCGGCTTCGTAGAATTGATTTTCAAAAGGGTAAACAATTCCTTTTTCAATTTTTTCTCCACATAATAGACAAGTAAAGAAACCATTTTCTTGAATATATCCAGATTTCAGTTCTTCCAAGCTGGCACTCCAAAAAGCATCTGAAAGTTCCATTAGATCATCACTTCCTAATTAAATTAAACATAAATAGACTTTGTTTGTATTCCTATAAACATCTTACAATAATGTTTGGGAATAATCAATAATAACAAACGGATGGTTTGTGTATTTGTATATATGTAAACAAATCAATACTATGTTCAAAAAACTGACCGTCATATTTGGAGTAGGAGCGAGTGAGGGATCTCCATTTCATGTAGGTAAGAACCGGTGTATGTACCTTATTCCCAGTGAAAAATTATGTTTATATCGTGATAAATTTTTCAAATCACTGTGTAGAGATATTGGTCCTTTTATGACCAAAAATATATGTCGCATGATACGTCTGCCATCTGAAATATATATTTTTGGAGATGGCAGGATGCATAGCGAAACAAGATTACCTAGGAACGGGAAAGAATTTATAGTGTTTTTAGCAATCGTTTCAATTCTTTCAGTCAATACGATTGCACCTCTTATTATGGGATTTAAATTTGGATTCAGTAATGAGGTCTATCTAAATACGATGAAAGTGATTCCGTTTGTCTGGCTTTGTGTGATTGTATTGTTTCCTTTTGTTGAACCCGCTTGTGACAAAGTTGCTTGCGAAGTTTACGTCCCCAACAGATGGATTTAATGTTCGAGTACTCTTCACCAACTTGTTCTGTGTAACCATCCAATCCGTACTCTTAACATTATTGGATCATGGATAGGGATGAGAGAAATTAGCTTGGAGCCATTAAAAACATTCTTCTACGATTGGCCACGTAACTTTGTCATCACCTCTTGGATTGAAGCATTGGTAGCACAGCCAATTGTCCGATTCGCCATGGTAAAGTTGCATGCAGCCCAAGCACGTAGTACAGTTAGTGCTTAATAAAGGCTTGTTTCAACCCCTAGCCGACTGATTATAGTAAATCAGTCGGCTTTCTTCCTATTTTTTCATATTTATTTATCATCGATTAGTGTGTAAAACTTTTTGTTTCAGGGAACAATGTGGATGAAAACAAATTCTTTTATTTAAAAAGCAATTTGCATTCGAAGAAAATATTTGGTATTATTTGGAAGAATTATTTTTGTTTGTTCGAAAGGCACGATAAGTGTTACAACTTTCGCCTGTAGACCTAAACAAGGATAGTACACAACACAATGCGTGCAAAGCACCAAGGAGGAAATAGTTTAATGGAACAAGGTACAGTTAAATGGTTTAATGCAGAAAAAGGGTTTGGATTCATCGAGCGTGAAGACGGAGATGATGTATTCGTACATTTCTCAGCTATCCAAGGCGATGGCTTCAAGTCTCTGGACGAAGGCCAAAAAGTTACGTTTGAAGTAGAACAAGGTCAACGTGGACCTCAAGCTACTAATGTACAAAAGGTATAATCACCCAATAGATAAAAAAGACTCTCATGCAGAGTCTTTTTTTTATGGAAAATAACCACAAAAAACCCCGCTCAAAAAAAGAGCGAGGTCTTTTGCAAACAAATAAAGCAAATGGTAGACAAAGTATAACATAAGATGTTTTGTATTCCAAATTTTCCCTTATATTTTTGTTCAGCATGCCCCATATAAATGCTATGGAAGGAAATACTCTACCACAATCCAGAGGAAAAGGGGCCCAAGCAAGCCTGACCCTAGAAGGAAAAGGCATTTTTATAAAGCGAGGACTAAACTCCAAAGTCCTTCTATAAGGATGGTCCCGACATTAAAGAGAGAAAGCTAAGCCGTTAGTTGTTTTGTGTTCCAAAAAAGTCATTAACCATGTCATTGAAATCTTCAAAAAGACTATCATTATTTTGACCAGTATTAATAGTATTTGCATAAGTGTTCAACTGATCGTACAAATCAGGATTGGCTGAAACGTATACTTCATGTATTTTTTTATCAGCTTCCCTTACTAGGTCCGCAACCTTTTGCTCGTATTCAGTAGATACTTTACTATACCTAGATTTTGTGTTGTTATCGCCAGTTTTATTACCAGCATCGTCATTGTTTGTATTTCGATCTGCACCTTGTCCATTCATATCGCCATTATTGTTTTCGTTTCCTTCGTCTTTATTGACGCTTGTAAGCTTAAGAGCTACATAGGCATCATTGTTTGCAATAATTACATGAGCGTCATCCACTCCCTGCATTTTTTCTACCTGCTGCTCCGCACGTTCTGAGATGGTAAGGGTTTTATGATTCCGATTTTCATCAATCACCCTTGTTCCTTCATTATTATTCTGTACCTGTTGAGTACCATTGCCATTGTTGTTGTCGCTTGCTGAATCATTATTCCCAGCACAGGCTGTAAGTGATAATGTTAAAACTGCCGTCCCAAAGATTACCCAACTTTTTTTCATAGGTTCCACTCCTTTTCTTTACTCTGTTCTTATGGTGACAAAATTGGGTGAAACTATTCGTAATGGAAGTGCATTTAACAGTAAATGAGAGGAAAAGACATAGTAGCCATGATTTTCTGTAGGAGCAAATCGTATACGTTTTTTGCATCGGAGCCATCGGTACATATTTTTAATGTATTGTTCGCGGTATGTAAGAGGGGACCCATGCTTCCTATTGGACATTTGGAACTTAGAGTAAAGGTCGAGTAGGGAAGTAGGTGGTAAATCTGGCTCGCGTGATGGTGAGGATTTAGTTTCTTAGAGGTAATTATTTTTTAGGAAATCGGGAGAGTTTACAAATATTAGACCACGTTAAGGTGACAGGCACCATCCAGAATATGGATGGTGCCTGTCACCTAACACTAGCCTTGCATGGGTTTAAAAATTTACCATAATTTCAAAAAAATGTATTTACACACAA
>NZ_JACWFH010000021.1:0-42473 GCF_019749255.1 Mesobacillus maritimus
TAACGGAGGAAAATCCAGCGTGCCCAAATAGAAAGGTGAACCACCAAAAAGGTAAAGCTAGAACCCCAAGTTCCCCACCAACAAAAGCCCTCATCAAAACCCCAATTACCTTATAATAAAAGTAATAAAAATACTCGGAGGTGTGGGTCATGTTTGTAGCAGGTCAAAAGGAAATGCAGCAAATGGATCGGTACACGATGGAGAAGATTGGGTTGCCAGGCGTTGTGTTAATGGAGAATGCGGGTTCGAGGATTGTCGAGGAAATCATAGCGACCTCCAAGAGTCTCAATAATAAAAAAACAAACGTACTCATCCTAGCGGGAGGCGGAAACAATGGTGGGGATGGCTTTGTTGTGGCACGAAAACTTGTCGACCTAGGGTGGGAGCCCGAACTTTGGTTACTGGTCCCAACCGAAAAGATAACGGGAGACGCTAAGGTCCATCTTAACGCCTATCTAAATAGGGGTTTAAAACTATATACCCTAAAGCATATCGACGATTTCCAGCAGCATCTATCTCAAACAGATATCATTGTGGATGCCATCCTTGGAACTGGTGTGAAAGGAGCTGTAAGAGACCCGCTAAACCAGATAATAAAAATGGTTAACGAACGCGAAGATCTTTCCATTCCGGTCATTTCTGTAGATATTCCCTCAGGTGTGAACAGCGATGATGGCAAAGTAGTGGGCGAAGCGATTATAGCCACAAAGACAGTAACCTTTGTACTTCCTAAGAAAGGCTTTTTCCTTCAAGATGGACCGAAATACATTGGAGAATGGAAAGCTGTTGATATTTCTGTTCCACCATCCATTCTAGAAGACCTCCAACTTAAGCTCCCACAACTAATAACAGAATTGCTTATAAAAAAGTCCATCCCTGTGCGGCCACAAAACGGTCATAAAGGTACCTTTGGACACGCCCTTGTGGTCGGAGGTTCGCGCTCCTATGTTGGAGCCCCTATTTTTACCGCAAAGGCAGCCTTACATAGCGGTGCAGGATTAGTGACCTTAGCCATTCCTGAAGGAATCTATCCTATGGCGGCAACTAAGTATCCAGAGGCATTATTTTTACCATTACCTGAAGAAAAGGATGGTTCCTTTTCAAAGGAAGCGATTGAAGAACTAACCCCTCGTCTGCAACAATACGATTGCATCGCGGTTGGACCTGGGATGAGTCGGTTTAAAGGTGGCGAAGGATGGTTGTTAACATTGCTTCGGGGCTTAACAAATCAGCCAATTGTCATCGACGCAGATGCTCTTTACCTGCTGCGAAAGAATCTGAAGTTCATCCAACACCATAATGGCCCCGTCATTTGTACGCCTCACCCAGGAGAAATGGCGACATTAATTGGGAAATCGGTAAAAGAGATAGAAGAAAACAGGATTGAAATCGCACTTAGATTTGCAGAAGAGTATCAAGTGTTGCTACTATTGAAAGGTCACCGTTCAATTATTGCGACACCGGACGGAGAGATCTACATAAATCCGCATGGACATGATGCGTTAGGAAAAGGCGGAAGTGGGGATATATTAACAGGTCTTATCACTTCGTTCCTTGCACAAGGTGCATCGCCACTGCATGCTGTTGTCGCAGCAAGCTTCCTCCATGCAAAAGCCGGGGAGGATCAGGCAAAAATATTGTCCCATTACGGTGTCATGCCTGGTGATCTGATTGCCGGAGTGAAAAATAGATTAAATCACTATATGAAATAACTTTGTCAAAATACAAGTCAAATGAAAAAGGATGATTATCAAGGAATGGTGAACCCAAAATTTCGAGAAAAGTTACTAGAAATCGTTGAAAACCAACTAAAGGAAAATGATCCGCCTTGTACAGGAGAAACGTTAAACAAGTTAATGCAAATGGGGAAAACAGAAGAAGAATCAAAATTGCTGATTGCTGGAATATTAGTAGAAGAGATGTACGATATTATGAAGAACCAGGTTCCCTTTAATGAGAGTCGCTATGCTGAAAAATTAGCGAAGCTGACTTCCTAATCCGCTTAACAAGGATTTATTACACTTGAATCTAAAGCAGTGTTGATGAATGTCCATGCAGCAAGGTAAAGCAATTGATTTATAACAGCTTAATCTGTAAAATTAATTGTGTATAAATTTTATATTACGGAGTGTGAGTTTTTGTGGCTGAAGTGCCCATAGGGTTAATTGTTTTTTTAATCGTTTTAATTATTTTATCTGCTTTCTTTTCATCAGCAGAAACAGCTTTTTCAAGTGTAAATAGAATCAGGTTAAGGAATTACGTTAGTGAGAATAAGGCTGGTAGCAAAAAAGCCTTACACATTACTGAGAACTTTGACAATGCCTTATCTACAATCTTAGTTGGAAATAACATCGTTAATATTGCTGCATCCAGTATTGCGGCAAGTGTATTTACAGGTTTATTCGGAGCGGGAACGGGACTGATAATCAGTACATTTGGAATGACAGTCCTTATTTTAATCTTTGGTGAAATCTTGCCAAAGTCCATTGCGAAGGAGAACGCTGAAAGTTACTCATTAAAGATATCTGGAATTCTATTCTTACTTATAAAACTTTTAACGCCAATTAATTTTATCTTTGCTAAACTAAAGGACTTTGTTTCAAGAACCTTCTCTAAAAACGAGTCAACCCCTTCTATCACAGAAGAAGAAATCAAGGTTATGGTTGATATTAGTGAAGAAGAAGGCGTTATTGACAAAGAAGAAAAAGAGCTTGTGCATCGTTCCTTAGAATTTAATGATGTGATTGTTGGCGAGGTTTTAACGCATCGTATGGATATGATTGCCATCGAGTTAAACCAGCCAATTGAAGAAATTAAAGATATTTTCTTAACGGAGCGATTTTCACGAGTCCCTGTATATAAGGACAATATTGATAATATCATTGGAATTTTATCTGAGCGTGAATTCTTTTCGGAACTTATCCAGCATAATGATGCAAACGTAGAAGCATTATTACGAAAACCGGTATTCGTCGTTAAATCAATGAAAGTAGCAACGCTCTTGCCTGAATTACAAAGGTTAAAAAGTCATATGGCCATCGTGGTCGATGAATTTGGCGGAACTTCTGGATTGATCACCCTTGAAGACATTCTCGAAGAATTAGTCGGCGAGATTTGGGACGAACATGATGAAAAAATTAACATCATGACAAAGCTTAGTGAAACGTTATATGAATTTGATGCTCAATTCCAACTAGATGACTTTTCAGACCTTTTGCATGTGCCAATGCCAGAAAGCTCAAGTCATAGTTTGGGTGGTTGGTTGTTTGAAACGTTGGAAAGAATCCCGAAAGAAGGGGAAGGCTTTGATTATGAGAATCTTCATATCTCTGTTCAAGAAGTCGATAATCACCGCGTACGCAAGGTAAGGGTAGAAATATTCCCGAAAAATCAGAATGAAGAGTCAGAAGAAAATTAAAAAAAGATAAAAAAATTGCATCTGCCCAAGTGGCAGATGCTTTTTAAATATAAAGGGGGAATACATTAAGCATTGTTGACACCATTTGAATTCCATATACGTCGTTTTATAAATACAGGTAGATTTTCCTATGCTCGTTTTATATGTACTTTACTCCATCCCCAACGATTAGTCGTTCATATTTTTAGATTTCTCTACACAGGCATGAAGTGCTTGAATTACACTTGAGCGAAAGCCGCTTTTTTCAAGACTTGCGACTGCTTCAATTGTGGCCCCTCCAGGAGAGCAAACCTGATCCTTTAATTCTCCAGGGTGAAGGTCTGTTTCCAATACCATCTTTGCAGCTCCTAATAATGCTTGTGCTGCAAATGTATAGGCTTGCTTCCTTGGCATTCCTTGTAGGACAGCTCCATCAGCAAGTGCCTCAATAAACATGTAGGCGTATGCCGGAGAAGCACCGCTAACACCACTAACTGCATCCATTAAATGTTCCTCAATAAATTCTACTTTACCAAAGCACTCAAAGATTGTTTCAAGTTCAAGCTTGTCTTCGTCTGTGATTAAATCATTGATGCAAACTCCTGTCATGCCTTCGCCAACTAGGACAGGGGTGTTTGGCATCGTACGAACCATCTTCATTCGTCTACCAAAACGCTGTTCGTTTTGGTCAATGGTTTGTCCAGCAGCAATCATGATGATGATTGCATTGTGATCGACAAATTCTTTAATTTCTTCAATAACAGAAGCATATTGATAAGGTTTTACAGCAAGAAAAATGATTTCACATTGACGTGCAACCTCAGTATTGTCCTGTGTTACTTGAATCTCATATTGACGCTTAACCTCTTCAAGTTTTGGAAGTGAGCGGTTTGATACATACATATTTTCTACCCTTACATTGCCTGATGTGACAAGACCACCAATCATTGCTTTTGCCATGTTGCCGCAGCCAATAAATCCAATTTTAGAATGAATCATTAGATCCTCCTTATTCTTTCTTCTATTAATTTAATAATTGATTATAACATGTAGGATTAATAATTGATTATAACATGTAGGAGTATGTTCCAGAATGGAAAGTGAATCGTAATAACTCATAGAGTGAAAATTTTACGAAAAATAGGTACCTATTTAATCAAGAGTTATCGTTTGTAATGTTACATAGTATATGTTATTTTTATAACTAAGTAACATATAGCTAATAGGGGGATAATTGTGGAGTACGTTGAACCCATTAAGGATATCGGAAAAATAAATGAAATGAAAAAGTTATTAAGGAGACAATCACAGCGAGATCTTTTACTTTTTGTCTTAGGGATAAATACTGGGATTCGTGTAAGTGATTTGCTCTCTCTAAAAGTTGAGGATATACGTGAAGGAAGTATGCTTAAGGAGTTTCTCTATATTGATGACCCTAAACATGAAGAAAAAAAGGCTTACTACTTAAATCATAGTGTGAGAAGTGAATTAGAAATTTACTTAGCTAGTCATGAATTTAACCATACCGACTATTTGTTTAAATCGAAGAAGATCAATCAGCCGATTACGCGTCAGCAAGCTTACCGTATAATCAATCATGCTGCAAAAGAAGTTGGGATTCCAGGTAAAATCGGAACTCATACACTTCGTAAAACATTTGGATATCATGCTTACCGTAAGGGGATTGCGATATCTATCCTAAAGTCCATTTATAATCATAATAGCCCTACAGAGACTTTGCGCTACATAGGCATTGAAAAAGGGGAGCAACTTCCTATAAAAGTGGATGTAAACCTCTAGACTACATTTATTAGGGCATTCAGTTCGATTTTTTTATGTGAGAAAACATACAAAAAACCCCCACTATAATTAGGGGGGCTGGTTACTTATTTATCTTGAGTGTCATCATTTATCTGCTCGCTAATGTTAACGTTACACGTGAAATCTGTAACATAATCCTCAGTAATATTCACGTGGACGGTTTCTCTATTTTTCATGAATTTAAAAACACCATTATTAAAATCTGTGCCGATGTCTTTAAAGAAGATCCCTTCGTATTCAACATCCTTAGAATGTTTGAAAACTAGACGATATTTTTCGCCCTCTTTTGTAAGATAGGCGCGCACTCCTTTTTCAAATTGGCCCTCTTGGTTATTCAGTCCGCGTGAGACTGAAACGATATGAAGGTCCACAAAAGGAATTTCTCTTAAAAGTGTATTAATAATGGAACCTTTTGCTATTTGTTCCCAGCGGCTTTGTGCAGTTTGCCCTAGAATAATTTGTGTGATTCGTTTTTCCCTAGCAACCTCGGCGATGACTTTTGATACAGGGCGTTTCTCGTTATCTTTTAAAATAAACGCTTCTGCACTGTGAAGTTCTGCTATTTGTTTCCATCTTGTAATATAATCGGATTTTTCGGCATCCAGTTCATCAAAGGGCTTTGCATCAATGGTAAGGATATAAAGAGGGCAATCCATCATTTGCGCCATCTTACATCCACGCTGAATGAGACGCTCACCGTTAGGACCATAATATACACAGACGAGGATGCTTTCATCCATGCGTCCTTTAAATTTCTTCAATTAATGTCACCTCAAATTAGCTGGGTTTGATATGAACCTGTACTGTTAAACTATGTATGACTATAGCTCATGGTTCGTTTACAGTCAATCACAAATTGGAAAATAAAATATTAAAGAAATTTCTGTTTTAAGGGGGAGGTAGCATTGGCTTGGTCATGGTTCCATATCATCATCTTATTGCCATTTTTATTTGCAATCGTTGTTCCATTCCTATATAAAGTTTTCTCACCTAGAATCCATACAGGATGGTTCGTATTAATAGTGCCTGTTTTCCTATTTATATACTTGCTTCGTTATATCCCGGTGGTATCAACCGGAGAAACGATACTTCTCACAGCCCCATGGATCCCGTCCGTAGGGATCAACTTCACTGCTTATATTGATGGTTTATCACTAATATTTGCTCTTTTGATAAGTGGTGTGGGGGCATTGGTAGTCGTATACTCCATTTACTATATGTCCAAGCACCGGGAGGCATTGCACAATTTCTATGTGTATATCCTGCTTTTCATGGGAGCGATGCTTGGAGTCGTATTCTCAGATAATATTTTCGTTTTTTATGTTTTTTGGGAATTGACGAGTATTTCTTCATTCTTGTTAATTGCTTACTGGTATGAACGACAACGTTCACGCTATGGGGCCCAAAAGTCGATGTTAATTACCATTTTTGGTGGACTTTCAATGCTTGCAGGGTTTGTGATGCTTTCGATGATGGCGGATACCTATAGCATTAGAGAAATGATTAGTCAAAAAGAGATCATTGACGGTCATACATTATTTCTTCCTGCGATGATCTTGCTTCTATTAGGTGCTTTTACAAAATCAGCTCAGTTTCCATTTAGTATTTGGCTTCCGGATGCGATGGAAGCTCCAACACCAATTAGCGCCTACTTGCATTCAGCCACAATGGTAAAGGCTGGCATTTACTTGGTTGCAAGGTTTACCCCGGTATTTGGTGGAAGCGCAGAGTGGTTTTGGATGATCTCGAGCGTCGGGATCATTACCATGTTATATGGTTCAATTACCGCAGTAAGGCAGATAGATTTAAAGGCTTTGCTCGCTTACTCTACAATCAGCCAATTAGGATTGATTATGACTCTCCTAGGGCTTGGTTCAGCAGCGATTTATTATGGAAATGGAGAGGAATCTGCATTTTATGCTGTTGCAATACTAGCAGCAATCTTCCATTTAATTAACCACTCCACCTTTAAAGGAAGCTTGTTCATGGTAGTCGGAATCATTGACCATGAGACAGGAACACGTAATATTCGTAGATTAGGCGGATTACTGACGGTGATGCCAATCTCGTTCACGGTCGCTTTAATTGGAAGTTTTTCAATGGCCGGTTTGCCACCATTTAATGGCTTTCTAAGCAAAGAGATGTTTTTTACTGGTGTCGTAAACTCGACATCTTTAGATATTTTTGGAATGGATAATATTGGAGCGCTTTTTCCCGTTATCGCATGGGTTGCCAGTGTCTTTACCTTTATCTACTCAATGATTCTTATCTTTAAGACATTTACAGGCAAACATTATCCTGAAAGACTTGAAAAGGAAGCACATGAAGCCCCGACTGGGATGTTAATTCCACCGGTCATTCTAGCATCACTGGTTATCATTTTATTTTTCTTCCCAAATATCCTTTCTGATTATGTTCTACAACCAGCTTTAATGGCAATCTTGCCAGCATTCGTTGAAACAGGCGGAATTGATATTCATATTGAGCCATGGCATGGTTGGACAACAGAATTGTATATGACGATTGGAGTTGTCGTGATTGGTACGCTTCTGTATCTTACCCTTAGAAAATGGCAAGGGATATATAGATTTTTCTCTCCAGAAGGAAGATTAAATATCCTCTATGATCAAGGGATCGTCAAAATGGAGGAATTCTCCCTTGGACTAACTAGAAGATATATGAATGGTTCTGTTCGAAGTTATTTAGTGTATATTTTCACGTTTATGATTTTAGTTGTTGGTGGTAGTTTGTTGTTGTCCGGAGGATTAACGTTTGATTTTACCAATGATGCTCCTATAAGTTTTTATGAATACGGGATTGTAATAGGAATTATTCTCTCAGGTGTTCTAGTCGTAACAGCAAAATCTAGATTAACAGCTATTATTGCACTTGGAGCAGTAGGCTATTTGGTATCCATTCTCTTCGTTATTTTTAGAGCACCAGATTTGGCTTTAACACAGCTTGTCGTTGAAACAGCCACGGTCGCTCTGTTCTTACTTTGTTTTTACCATCTGCCTGAATTTAAAAAGCGAGGAAAAGGAGTCGGGTTCAAATTATCAAACTTGCTTGTCTCTCTTGGGGTCGGAGTACTCGTTACAACCCTTGCTTTGTCTGCTGATGCGAATCGGTTGTTTGAACCGATTTCTAGTTTCTTTGAGAAGTCATATGAACTTGCTGGCGCGAAAAACATTGTTAATGCCATTCTTGTTGACTTCAGAGGCTTCGATACGATGATGGAAATTGTCGTACTCATGATCGCGTCTTTAGGTGTATTTACTTTAATAAAACTACGCTTAGCGAGGAAGGATGGGGAAGAATGAAGCGTGCAAATGACCTATTACTTAAAGCAGTGATTAAAGTAGCTGTATTAATCATTCTAACCTTCTCCATCAACCTCTTTTTTTCAGGTCATCATCATCCAGGTGGAGGTTTTATAGGAGGGTTAGGGGTATCGGCTGCATTAATCCTTCTGTTTCTTACTTATGATATTGAAACAGTAACGGAAAACCTCCCGTTTGATTTTAAGATAATGGGGGCAATAGGTGTTCTTATTGCTGTAGGAACTGGGATGGGTTCGTTTTTATTTAATGCTCCGTTTTTAAGTCAAACATACGGATATTTTCACCTCCCAGTCTTTGGTGAGACAGAGTTGGCAACGGCTCTATTATTCGATTTAGGGGTGGCTCTCGCGGTCATTGGCTCCTCTGTGACGATTATTTTAAGCATAAGTGAGGATGAGTAAGATGGAAACATTAATGGCGATTACAATTGGATTCCTGTTTTCTCTTGGAACTTATCTGGTGTTGACCAAGAGTTTAATCAGGATCATCTTGGGAACATCGATTATTGGTCATGGTGTAAATCTGCTCATCCTTACAATGGGAGGCCTTAAAACAGGAGGTCCCCCATTGCTTGGAGGAGAAGACCTGAGCTATACAGATGCATTGCCTCAGGCGCTAATATTGACAGCGATTGTTATTAACTTTGCTGTAACCGCACTATTTTTAGTGTTGGCATACAGATCATATAAAACATTAAGGACTGATGATATGGAACAATTAAGGGGTTACGAGGATGAATAATGCGCTTATCTTGCTAATTATTATCCCGTTGATTACTGGGATGGTCTTAATTATCTTCCGAAAGAAAATTGTGTTTCATCGTGTGGCTAGTGCCGCTGCGCTTTTAGTTACCAGCATCATTTCGTTAATTTTAATTTATCAAGTAAAGACTAAAGGAATTCAATCTCTCCAACTTGGAGGCTGGGAAGCGCCATTTGGGATTAGCTTCGTGGTAGATATGTTTTCCGCCCTACTACTTCTGACCACAAGTCTGGTTGCCTTTGCTTGTTTAGGTTATGCATTTCGTTCAATAGGGACTGAGCGTGAGGCAAACTATTTTTACCCATTGTATTTATTTTTGATTACCGGAGTGTATGGGTCATTTTTGACAGGGGACCTTTTTAATCTATTTGTTTGTTTTGAGGTTATGCTTATCTCCTCGTATGTACTCTTATCATTAGGGGGCACAAAGATTCAGCTCCGAGAGTCCATCAAATACATCTTAATTAACGTCCTATCCTCTTCGCTTTTCCTCGTTGGGATTGCTTATCTATATGCTGTGGTAGGAACATTAAATATGGCACATCTGTCTGCTAGGATCGCCGAAGTGGGACAAGATGGCGTGACGACGACAGTATCGCTCCTATTTATTATCGTCTTCGGTTTGAAAGCTGCGTTGTTCCTATTTTATTGGTTACCGGGGTCCTACAGTGCTCCTCCAACAGCAATCGGTGCTATTTTTGCTGCGCTGTTAACTAAGGTAGGAATTTATGCGTTGTTTCGTACGTTTACTCTCATCTTTTATCATGAGCCACAAATCACCCATCTTCTATTAGGGATTATGGGAGTTGCAACTATGGTTTTAGGAGCATTTGGTGCAATCGCCTTTTCAGATATTAAGAGAATACTGACATACAATGTCATCATCTCTGTTGGGCTTATTATTGCTGGTTTGGCATCCTATAGCCTTATCGGGATAACAGGTTCAATCAATTATCTTGTTCATGACATGATTATCAAAGCACTCCTCTTCCTGATTGGAGGGACAATTATTAGCCTAACGGGAACAGATAAATTGGGTGAAGTGACAGGTCTTATTCGGACTCATCCATATTTAGGGTGGATGTTCTTTATCGCTGCATTGTCAGTGTCCGGGATTCCCCCGCTAAGCGGGTTTCTAGGCAAGGTGTTTATTACAAAAGGAACCTTTGAGGCAGGCTATTATTGGTTAGGCGGAGTCGGGTTAATGACAAGTTTAATGGTATTGTACTCTGTTATGAAAATATTTATGAATGCCTTTTGGGGTGAAACAAACTTAAGTCAGGAAATGGAAAAGGGAACAACAAAAGGGGTTATGTTTCCAATTGTTCTTCTGACCATGTTGACTGTTTTACTAGGGGTAGGGGCAGAGGCAATGCAGCCATATGTGAAAATAGCAGCCGATGATTTAATGAATCCTTTACATTATATCCATGCTGTATTGGGGAGCAATTCCTTACAGTAAGGTATTTTAAGAATGATGCCACAAAAAAAATATAAAGGGGTGGTTACAATTGCCCATCCAAGTGCTATTAAATATATTTATTGCCTTTTTATGGATGTTTCTTCAAGAAGAGTGGAGTGCATTAGCCTTTATTGTAGGATATATTGTTGGTTTTATTGTTCTGTTAATGATACGCAGATTTTTACCAACTTCTTTTTATGGAAAAAGACTCGTGGCAATTATTAAGCTGTTCTTTGTGTTTATAGCGGAATTAATGTCATCCAGCTTGCTCGTTGCACGTCAAATTTTGAGTCCGAAGATAAAAGTGACCCCGGGAATCTTTCGACTTGAGACCGAGTTGGAAGGAGAATTGGAAGTCACCTTGTTGGCTCTACTCTTATCCCTAACTCCAGGGTCAGTCGTGGTTGAGGTATCCCATGATAGTAAGGCATTTTTTATCCATGCGATGGATATTCCGGAATCTAGCGACAGTGTTATTAAATCGAAGAAAGTTTTTGAAAAAGCGATAAAAGAGGTGACCCGCTAATGTTTGAATTGCTCATGCTGGGATCAATTGTGATGTTGGTTTTAACCATACTGGCCTGTCTTTATCGGGTCTGGAAAGGTCCTTCAATGCCAGACCGAATCCAGGCATTAGATACAATTGGAATTACCCTAGTTGCGGGAGTTGCAATATTTTCTGTCCTTAATCGAACACATGCTTTTCTTGAGGTTATATTAATTATCGGAATCCTTTCTTTTATTGGTACGATTGCCTTTGCACGATCCTTAGAAAGAGGTGTTGTCATTGAACGTAAAAGAGTGGAGTGAGCTTATTGGCCCACTATTTATTTTTATCGGGTCGGTTTTTACCTTTCTTAGTGCGGTAGGGTTAATTCGCTTGCCTGATGTATATACTCGATCACATGCAGCCTCAAAAAGTACAACACTCGGAGTTCTTGGTGTTCTTTTCGGAGCGTTTCTTTTTTTCCTAATTACCGAAGAATATGTCAGTATACGGTTATTGCTAGGTATCTTCTTTGTGTTCCTTACCGCACCAATTGCTGCGCATATGATTTGCCGTTCCGCGTATCGAAGCAATGTGGAATTAGCCAAGGAAAGTGTTAAAGATGATTTAAAGCCTTATTTAAAAGAAAACATGGTTGAAGATCAGGTGTGAGGAAAGTTTATGGTAGTAGGATGGGCATCACAAATAAATGTGATGCCTTTTTTACATATCGAATTGCGGGACAAAGACTGAAAATAACGGTAAAATAATAGTAGAATTCTAAACTTTGAAATTTTGGGAGTGGGGTGCTAGGATGCAGAGTATAACACTTAGTTCGCTGCTCGATGTTATTGGCGAATTGTTTTCAGATGAAATTTCAATCGCAGTATCAAACACAAAAGAGTATATCTATTACCGCCCGAGTAAACGCATTGATTTAAAAATTAAACCGGGGGATCCTTTAAAAAAGGGAACCATTGCCTATAAAGCAATTGCGACTGAGCAAAAGGTTTCTGAGTTTATTAACCGAGATCTGTTTGGCGTGCCATACCACGGGATGGCGGTTCCGTTTCTTCATAATGGGGAAGTGGAAGGCTGTGTAACGGCAATCTCGCCTGCCTTGACAGAGGGGAAATCGGTCGTAACGGTGAAAACCTTAGATGGCTGGAACCCAATTCCGTTTTCAAAGGTAGTCTTTTTAGAGGCAAAAGAGAAAAAGACCCATGTCTACACCGATGTTTATTGTGGATCGCATAAATACTCGCTTCAGGAATTTGAATATTTGCTTCCAAAAGATTCGTTTATCCGTTGCCATCGTTCCTTTATCGTCAATGTAAATCATATAAAAGAGATTTTTCCAGATTCACATTCTACCTTTCTATTAGCCATGGACAATGGGGAGCAAGTTCCTGTCAGCCAATCCTATTCGAGTTATTTTAGGAAATTATTAGGTTTTTAAAGGTAGAGTCTGCTCTTTTATCCTTAAAATTGCTGGATTCTTACGATTTTTTCTGTTTTGTACTATGAAAATGCTGTTTTATCAAAAAAATTCGTATTGTATTCGGAAAATTAAAATTTCTATCTCTTCTTGGGTAAAATAATGGTAAATCTATTTAAGGAGAGGTCAATAAATGGAGAAAAGAATAGCACGGATACGAAATGAGCGCTTGCGTGAGCGCGTAGTAACTCCAGAGGAAGCAGCATCATGGATTGAAGACGGAATGACCTTGGGCTTAAGTGGCTTTACACGTGCAGGTGATGTGAAAGCGGTACCATTTGCCTTGGCTGACCGTGCTAAACATGAATCTTTTAAAGTGAACGTTTATACAGGGGCCTCTCTAGGTTCGGATGTTGATAAATTATTTGCTGAAGCTGGAATTCTCGGGAAAAGACTACCATTCCAAGCAGACCCAACGATGCGTAAAGGCATTAACAATGGAGACTTTTTATTTGTTGATCAGCATCTATCTCATACAGCAGAATTGGTACGAGCCAATGTCATCGACTCAGTAGATTACGCAATTTTGGAAGCGGTTTCGATTACAGAGGATGGAATGATTATCCCGACAACTTCGATTGGCAACTCATTAACGTTTGCTGAGCATGCCAAATCGATTATTGTTGAGATTAATATGGCGCAGTCAACCACCCTTGAGGGGCTGCATGATTTATATGATCCTGGGAAACAAGGAGAAAGAGATCCAATTGCCTTAACAAAAGCAGACGACCGTATCGGTTCCTTAGGAATAAAGGTTGACCCTGAGAAAATTAAGGGAATTGTCTTTACGGACCAACAAGATTCCCCATCTACCATTGTAGCACCAGACGAGGAAACGAAAGTGATGGCAGATCACTTATTGAACTTCCTTCGCAAGGAAATCGAGCAGGGAAGATTAACAGAGAAGCTTGCTCCCCTTCAATCAGGAATTGGTTCTGTGGCAAACGCTGTCCTTCATGGAATGCTAGATTCAGAGTTTGAAGACTTAGAGGTTTACTCAGAGGTCTTACAGGATGCAGTCTTTGATTTAATGGATGCAGGAAAGGTCCGCTTTGCTTCTTGTTGCTCGATTACACTATCAGACGCAAAAATGAAGCAGGTTTTCTCTAATTTCGAACAATATCGTGATCGGTTAATTATGCGTCCGCAGGAAATCTCTAATCATCCAGAAATCATTCGTCGCCTCGGATTGATTTCCATTAATACGGCTCTAGAGCTAGATATTTATGGGAACGTGAATTCCACACATGTTCTTGGGACAAAAATGATGAATGGAATCGGCGGCTCAGGTGATTTCGCACGAAATGCACGCCTTGCTATCTTTGTAACGAAATCGATTGCGAAAGACGGGAAGATTTCGAGCATTGTTCCATTTGTTTCCCATGTGGATCATACCGAGCATGATGTGGATGTCATCGTCACCGAACAAGGTTATGCAGATTTACGTGGTCTGGCACCAAGGGAACGAGTGGAGGTCATAATTGAGAATTGTGTACATCCAATGTACCGCAAACAACTTTGGGAATATTATCAAGAGGCACTAACTAGAGGTGGTCAAACGCCACATGTCCTCGAAAAGGCCTTCGCTTGGCACACAAATTTTGCAAAAAACGGCACGATGCAAGATGTATCCTTAGTTGAAGTGAAATAAATTAAGCTGAATTATTTGACAATTCTTCTTTTCTATCTAAAGATAATAGTATTACCTTTTAACAGGAGTGGTAGAAATGGGATTGCCAGATGAATATCAGGAACATAATGCACCTTCACAATCTCGAAAATGGAACGGACTATTTCGAGATTTAAACAGTCAAAATATTTCAGCGGGGTTGGTCTCTAGTGTCTTAGTGATGACCGGCCCCGCAATTATTATATTACAAGCGGCAGCATCTGGTGGATTTACAGACCAGCAAACAATCAATTGGATGTTTGCGGTGTACTTTTTCGGTGGTATTTTTAGTATCATCATGCCACTCTTATACCGTATTCCGATTACCGGAGGTCACTCAATCACAGGGGTTGCCTTTTTAGCCACGGTCACGACACAATTTACTTACCCACAATTAATCGGCGGTTATGTAATGTCTGGAGTGATTATCCTTTTGGTAGGGCTCAGTGGATTTTTTACAAAAATTATTAAATGGGTTCCTAAAGAAGTCATTTCGGCTATGCTCGGTGGGTTGGTAACGGGGTATGTCGTTCAAATCGTCCCAGCTGTAAAAGAAATGCCGATGGTTGGAGCTGCAGCGGTATTGAGTTTTCTCCTGTGTACGAAATATATAAAAAAAGTGCCTCCAGTTGTCATCGCGATAGCTGCTGCTTTTGTTGTTTTGTTCTTAACAGAAAATCTTGCATTTGCCACGGAGCAATTGGCGTTTTCCTGGCCAAGTTTACAAACACCTGAGTTTACTGGAATGGGGCTCATCACACTTGCTCTTCCTCTAGCGATGCTGATTTTAAGCAATGATGCGGCTCCAGGGATTGGGGCATTGGAGAGCTCGGACTTTAAACCGCCGATAAGAAAAATTGTTTCGACGAGCGGGGCTTTTTCAATACTAGCAGGTTTTTTTGGAGGGCAATGCTCCAATATTGCAGGAATGATGACAGCAATCTGCTCTGGTCCAGATGCTGGTCCTCGAGCGAAACGGTATATGGGTTCAGTCGTTTCAGGGATAGTAACTGTTTTATTCGGGGTATTCGCTTGGAAAATCGTTCCCTTCATCCAGTCACTCCCCGGGGCGTTTGTCTCGCTCGTTGCGGGGTTCTCATTAATTACAGTTCTTCACAGCAGTTTGCAAAAAGGCTTTTCAGAAAATCGCTATCGCCTTAGTGCATTAGCTGCTTTTATCGTAACCTTATCGAATGTAAGCTTTTTTCATATTAGTGCACCTGTCTGGGGGTTAATTGTTGGCGCAGTGTTAGCAAGGACCATTGAAAGATAAAGGGGTGACTAAAGGGGTGACAGGCACCATCCAGTTTCTGGATGGTGCCTGTCACCCCTTTTTTCATGTTAAAATGTTTGATTATTTCCAATTATTTCGTTATCCTGTTAGAATCTACCACGATTAAATTGTTTGAAGGCTTCATATAAGTAAATGAAGAGGTGTAGTGAATGACGTATGTATTATTGTTAGTAGGTTTTGCTTTGCTAATTAAGGGAGCTGATTTCTTTGTAGAAGGTTCTTCCAAGATTGCGCGGCTATTAAAGGTACCTCCTATGTTGGTTGGTTTAACAATTGTTGCATTTGGTACAAGTTCACCAGAAGCAACGGTCAGTATTATTGCTGCCTTGGAAGGCAACAGCGATGTTTCTTTAGGGAATGTAGTTGGTAGTAATATTTTTAACATTACGTTGGTTGTCGGGATAACTGCGATTCTTAACCCGCTAAAAGTAGAAAGTGAAACCATTCGTAAAGAAATTCCATTTACACTGCTTGCCAGTGTGGCTTTATGGGTATTGATTAGTGACATGGCTCTCCAAGGTGCAGGTGCAAACCTGATCACAAGAACGGAAGGAATCATCTTGCTCCTGTTCTTTGCTATTTTTCTTTACTACATATTTGAAGTGGCCCGGAATAACCGTGAAAAGGGCAATGTCGATACAGGGGATACGACAGGAATTACCTGGGGGAAGAATATTTTCTTCACTCTTGGTGGACTTGCGGGGATTATTTTCGGTGGAGACCTGGTTGTTGATAATGCAACCGATATTGCTCTATCAATTGGAATGAGTGAAACACTTGTCGGGTTAACCATTGTTGCAGTCGGAACATCTCTCCCAGAGCTTATCACCTCCATCACCGCAGCCTTGAAGAAAGAGAGCGAGATTGCGCTTGGAAATATAGTCGGAAGTAATATCTTCAATATCTTGCTCGTTATCGGCGCATCTGCATCAATAGCGCCATTAGCTGTAGATTCAAAGATCTTTTTTGATTTAATCTTTATGATTGTATTTACCATTGTTTTGTTGATTTTCTCTAGATCAAGATACAAAATATCCAAAAAAGAAGGCGCAATCCTTGCGATTGTTTATCTTGCTTATCTAACTTATATCATTATTAGAAACTAATCAGATGGTGCTTAACTCCTTTACTTAAGTGGTTAAGCACCATTTTTATATTCTTGCTAATATACTCCCTATTCCGAATTCCCTTTTTCCTCTTCCTTTCATCGATCATCTTCCGTATAATCACATATGTTGTATTTTTTCATATTGTAAGAAAATTTTCATAAAAGAAAGGAAGTATTTTCTTCTAATGTTGAATCAGAAAAAACAAGGTATTGTTATGCGTTCTTTGAATACCATTGAACGTGTTGGAAATAAATTACCTGACCCGGTTACTCTTTTCGCAATTTTTGCCTTAGCGGTTGTTGTCTTATCTGCGATATTCTCGAGTATGGGCATGAGTGTGCCAGACCCAATGAATGAGGGAGAAGTGATTGAAGTAAGAAATCTCCTTAGCTCAGACGGAATTCTGTACTTGTTCCAAAGCATGGTTGGGAACTTTACTGGTTTTGCTCCACTCGGAACCGTGCTTGTTACTATGCTTGGAATTGGTATTGCTGAGCGTTCTGGATTAATTTCTGCTGCCCTACGTGGGCTAGTTACTTCTGTTCCCAAACAGTTAATTACAGCGGCCTTAGTCTTTGCGGGAGTTATGTCTTCTATGGCTTCTGATGCTGGTTATGTTGTGTTAACACCACTTGGAGCGGTACTATTCGCAGGGTTAGGTCGTCACCCACTTGCTGGTTTAGCGGCAGCCTTTGCTGGTGTTTCTGGTGGGTATAGTGCAAACCTACTCCTAACATCATTGGACCCATTACTTGGTGGGCTTACCCAAGATGCAGCGTCAATGTTAGATCCAGTGTATGCGGATCAGATGAACGTTGCGATGAACTTATATTTCATGATTGCTTCTGTTTTCTTAATCACCATTGTCGGTACGCTAGTGACAGAAAAAATTGTTGAACCTAGACTTGGTAAGTATGAAGGGGACGTCAAGGAAGAAGTAAACTACCTGCGTCCGGAAGAAAAGAAGGGGTTATGGGCTGCGTTTATTTCCCTACTTGTTGCAGGGATTGGAATTGCTTTACTTGCTGTACCTGAATGGGGACCACTACGTGGAGGGGTAGAGAAATTCGTTGATTCACCATTCCTTCAAGTCTTAGTTCCAGTCATCTTAATCATGTTCTTTATCCCAGGGTTTGTTTATGGGAAAGTCACGAAGTCAATTAAAAATGATAAAGATGTGGCCAATCAATTATCAGAGACAATGGCAACAATGGGTTCTTATATCGTGCTCGCTTTCGTTGCTGGACAGTTTGTCGCTTATTTCAGCGAATCAAAGTTAGGAATTGTATTGGCGGTAAATGGTGCAGAGTTCCTTGAGTCCACAGGATTTAAAGGAATTCCTCTAATTTTAACCTTTATTGTCATATCTGGATTTATTAATTTGTTTATCGGAAGTGCATCAGCGAAATGGGCCATTATGGCTCCGGTTTTCGTTCCGATGATGATGGGAATTGGGTATTCACCTGAGTTGACTCAGCTTACGTATCGTATTGCTGATTCCACAACAAACATCATCTCACCATTGATGCCATACTTCGCCATCGTCATTGCCTTTGCACAGAAGTATGATAAAAAGGTTGGGATTGGAACACTTATTTCAACGATGCTTCCATACTCAATCGCATTTACAATCTTCTGGGTAATTATGTTGATTGTTTGGATGCTAACTGGACAAGATATAGGCCCAGGTTCACCGATTTACTATACAAAATAATCTTAAAAAAACTTCTCTCCGTCATAGGAGGGGAGTTTTTTGCATTTAGGAAGACATATTTGTTGGTTTTAGCGACATAATGGAAAAGAATGAAGAAGGGCAAACATATTTACTTACACTCATAGCTGGTTAAACCCTTGATACAGTCACTCCTATTTAATCAAACGTTTGATTAAAGCACTTTCACCTTTGTAAGGATGAGAGTAGGAGAAAATGACTAATCTAGTTGGTCTAAATTGTAGTGATATAGGAATCAATGGTGATATACAATCTAAAATGAAACCGTTATGATGTGAAAGAGGCAGCAATAGAAACGAGCCTCCAAACAAGAAAGTAAAATCATTTATTAGGAGAAAGTATGAAATACATAGGAAGAATCACTGCAACATTCCCTTTTTTCATTATTAGTTTATGGCTTTTACAGCATACTTATCGTGAAAATGGAATCATGCTTTTTATCATTAGCGCCTCGCTTGCTATCCTTGGAAACATTGCCGCGTGGACCCTGGGAGGTCAGTACGATAAGGCTCGTTTTTATTATCAAGAACTATTAATCAGTCAAAAGGAATTGCAGGGGCAGAAAGAATTTCTCCAACAAATTTTTGATAGTGTTGATGCAACCATTTGGTCCAATGATATTCTGAATCAAAGAATTTACGTCTCAAAGGGAATTGAAAAATTGTCAGGGTTTACGGTCGAGCAATTTTATAATGACTACTCCTTTTGGACCAAGATTTTTCACCCTGAAGATAGTCAAAGGGCACTGGATTTTTACGTTAGGGCATTATCGGGAGAATCTAGTGAGATGGAAGTCCGTTTTATTAATGTGCATGGAGAAGCCGTTTGGGTGTATTTATCAGGGACTCCAATATTTAAGGAGAATTCTAGCGAGGTTATTAAAATTAATGGGGTTGTCGTTGATATATCAGCAAGGAAAAAGACGGAAGCAAAGCTACAAGAAAGCGAAAGTCGTTATCGTAGCGTAGTGGACCTTTCGCCTAATATGATCATGATTCACCAGAACGAACGTATTGTTTATGGCAACAATGCCACTGTTCAGTTGTTAGGCGTTAACCATTATTCTGAGTTACTAGGAAGATCCATCTATGATTTTCTCGATCCTTCTGAAAATAGTAAGGCAATTAGAAGGATTAAGGAGATACAAACACATAGTATCGCGAGTGAGTATGCAGAATACAAAATCGTCAGACCTAGTGATGGTAAAAGCATTTATCTCGAAATGTTAGGCAAAGAAATAAATTTTAATGGGAAACCAGCAATTATGATTGTCGCAATCGATGTGACTGCAAAAAAAGAGTACCAAGAAAACATTCGATTCATGGCTTACCATGATGCTTTAACCGGTTTGCCAAACCGGCATAGGTATAATGAGTATCTTGAAGACGCTTTGAAACGTAGTCAAGAGCAGAAGCAGATATTAGGTGTGATGTTCATAGATCTAGATCGCTTTAAGTTCATTAATGATACGATGGGACACGATGCAGGGGATGAGCTGTTGAAACTAGTATCTGTGAGATTACGCGATAGCGTTCAGGATAAAGACTTGGTAGCCCGTCTTGGTGGGGATGAGTTTGCTATTTTAATGGAAGAGGCGGATGAAGAAAGAATACGGAGGATTTCAAATAGGATCATTGAAGCTTTTAAATCTCCATTTATGATTCAAAACAAGCCATTTTACACGTCACCTAGCATCGGAATTAGCTTATATCCTCAGGATGGCGATGATAAAGAAACGCTTAATTCCAAGGCAGACATAGCGATGTATTTAGCTAAAAAAAGCGGGAAGAACAATTTCAAATTTTACGTTCACGAACAAGGGAGCCTGCTTGATCGAAAGTTTATGCTAGAGCACAATCTTAAACAAGCAATCGATCACCATGAGTTTTATCTCGAATACCAACCAAAGCTTGAACTGCAAACAGAACACATCTATGGAGTCGAAGCATTGGTTCGTTGGAAGCATCCAGAGTTAGGGGTCATCTCTCCGGCGGAATTTATCCCCATTGCTGAGGAGAGTAGTTTAATTGTTCCTTTAGGAAAATGGATTCTTCAAGAGGCAGGGAAACAAAACAAAAAGTGGTACGATGCGGGTATCAGGGTAAAAATGGCGGTGAATGTGTCAGCAAAACAGTTTGAGGATCCGCACTTCGTAGACACTGTTCATCAAGTCCTAAGTGAAAACCAATTCCCTCCACAGTATTTGGGCCTAGAAATTACCGAAAGTGTGATGCAAAACATCCATCAATCAACCCTCATTCTTCAGGAATTAAAGAAACTAGGAGTGAAAATCTCAATCGATGATTTTGGGACAGGGTATTCTTCTTTAAGTGTCTTAAGCAAACTACCGATTGATTTTATAAAAATTGATCAATCCTTTGTCCATGAAAGTACAACCAATCCGATTGCCGCTTCGCTAGTTAAAACCATCGTCGAAATGGGAAAGAATCTCCACTTTGAATTGATTGCTGAGGGGATTGAGAAAAAGGAACAAGCAGAGTTTCTCATTGAAAATGGTTGTTATCGAGGGCAAGGGTATTTCTATAGTCCTCCACTCTCATTGGCAGAGGTAGAATTGTTGTTATACAAAAATCAGATTTGGGCTTCTATTGAGTAAAATGTTGTGAATGAATCTAACAGAGTGAATTTTTCCTCGTCCCGGATCTGAGTGATATAATAAGATGTTGTGAATGGATTTGCTTTCATTGTCTAGGAGTAATCCTGCGATTATTTACAACCCTATTTGGTTTGCTCCTTTCTTGAAGTGGCGAGGGGCATGTGTTAATAACCCATCTTCTATAGAAGGTGGGAGTGGACGAACAAGGATGTGAGCAAGATGCAGCAAGCAAAAATGCCTGCATATGAACGAATCGCCATTGATATTGCGAATCGAATTTACGATGAAAAATTTAAAGTAGGCGAAAAGATTCGCGGCCGGTCTACCTTGGCGAGTGAGTATAATGTTTCACCAGAAACGGTCCGAAAAGCGATCAAAATTCTCGAGGATGTCGAGATTGTTCAATCGACAAAAGGCAGCGGAGTGGTGATTTCATCTCGCGAAAACGCCTTTAAATATATAAAGCGCTTTTCAGGACTTACAACGATGAAAGAGCTTGAGATTCAGATGCGAACACTGATTAGTGAACGGGAAAGACTGGATGAAGAGCTCGGACAAACGCTTGAAAAGATGATTGATTTTACAAGAAAGTTGCGGCATACAAATCCACTTAGTCCAATCGAAGTGGAGATTCCAGCAACATGTATCCATATTGGGAAGACGATTGGAGAGCTTATGTTTTGGCAAAACACTGGAGGAACCATTGTGGGTATAAAGCGGAAGGGCGAACTTACCCTATCGCCAGGCCCATATGCAAGCATACAGCCTGAAGATGTTCTTCTCATCATCGGCGATGAGAAAACTTATGAGCGAGTGGTTCATTTTATTGGGGAGTAAGCGAGGGCAGTAACATGGTGCTCTAATTGCCCGAACTGGGTCGGAAATCTATACAACGGTAAAATAGAAGGGTACTATTTGCCGGAATCAGGTTGAGAACTTATATAACGGTAAAACAGAGGGTCTCCATGCACTATTCGTTCACAAAGCTTTTACATAAAAAAACAAGGCGGATCACTCCGCCTTGTTTTATTTCATTAACCCCTCATTAATAAGGAACTCTTCCGCTACTTTCTCAGGGGATTCTTTCAAGCTATCCACTTTATAGTTCAATTCACGCATTTTAGCGTCGGTGAGCTTTCCGGCAAGTAAATTAATGACTTCCTCAAGCTCTGGGTATTCCTCCAACGTATCTTCTCTTACGATCGGAATCGCATAGTATGGAGGGAAGAAGTTTTTATCATCCTCTAATACCGTTAACCCAAACGCTTCAAGCAAACCGTCTGTTAAAAAGGCATCGATGACATCTGTCTCCTTGCTTTCAAGGGCAGTGTATCTTAAACCACCATCAACAGCTTCATTCCCTGCAAAATCCATATTATAAGCATTTAAAAGACCAGGTAATCCATCTTCACGGTTGGTGAACTCAATGGTTGCGCCAATCTTTAATTCATTGCTTACTTCCGCAAGATCAGAAATCGTCTTCAATCCATATTGCTCCGCAGTTTCAGGACGAACAGCTAATGTGTACGTGTTATTGAAGCCGAGTGGTTTCAAGGTTGAAAGATGGTACTTCTCTGCAAATTCTTTCGTTACAATATCATAGACTTTATCAGGGTCTGTCATTGCTTCTTGCTTCAAAATATTGACGAGACCTGTGCCAGTATACTCCACGTACAGATCGATATCGCCCTTGTTCACCGCACTAAAGGCCACCTGTGTTCCACCGAGGTTTAGCTTTCGTTCAACCTCGATATCTGTTTTTTCTTCAATCAAATCAGCAAGCATATGCCCAAGAACCATTTGCTCACTAAAGTTTTTTGATCCAATTGTAATGGTCTCTTTTGCGTTCACCATTGGGTAAACAAACGTCATGCCAACAGCTAAAACTAAAACAACCGCAGTAGCTGGAACCCATACTTTTTTGTTCATGAAACGCCGAGTCTTTTTAACAGTATTGGTAGAACCAACTTTGTTCGTATAAGATAGTTTTCCTTCTAATTTTCCAACAACAAAGTCAATCAATAAAGCAAGAATACAGGCAGGAATAGCGCCCGCTAAAATCATATTATTATCGACCGTCGAGATTCCGGAAAACACAAGATATCCTAGTCCACCTGCGCCGATAAATGCGGCGATGGTCATTAACCCAACAGCGGTAACCGCAGAAATCCGAACTCCGGCCATAATCACTGGAAAGGCAAGGGGTAACTGAACCTTTTTCATGGTTTGGCTACTTGTTAAGCCAATCCCTTTTGCGGCCTCAAGAATATCTGAGTCAATATTCGTCAAGCCTGTGTACGTATTTTTTACTATTGGCAATAGGGAATAAAGAATGACCATGACAATCGCTGGTGTACTTCCAATCCCGATAAATGGAATCAGGAAACCAAGTAAAGCCAAACTTGGCACGGCCTGAATCACATTGGTGATGCCGATAATCGGTTTTGATAATTTCTTGCTTTTAGAAATAAGAATCCCAAGTGGAACCCCAATGACAATCGCCATTAGCACTGAAAAGACAGTTAAATAGAGATGCTGACCTAATAAAGATAAAATTTGCTCATAGTTCCCTGATACATAAGTGAAAAAGTTACTCATTAAAACGCCACCTCCAAATCAATTAACTGGCTGCTTAAAGCAGATAAAATACTGCTTCTTGTAATCAATCCAGTCAATTGCTTCGATTCATTGACCACAGGTAAATAGCCAATTTTATGATCATTCATCATTTTTAACACAGAGATTAAGTCTTCTTGTTCAGATACTGCATAAACATTATGCTCCATCACATCATCAAGAAGGGAAGCTCGTTCTTGTAGCTTAATCGCCTTTAAGGTCACCATTCCTAACAATTGATTATGTCGATCGGTCACCATCAGACTATCAACTTTGTTTTCTTTCATAATCTCAATCGCCTGGAGCACATTCCGTTTCGGTGTTACTTTTACAGGGTTGGAAATCATAATATCTTCTGCTTTGAGAACTTCTGGGTTGTTCCAAACACGACGTTTGCCAATAAAACCTTCAACAAATTCAGAAGCAGGATTTTTCAAGATATTTTCAGGCGTATCATATTGAAGAATCTCGCCATCTTTTAATAGACAGATTTTATCCGCAATTTTATAAGCCTCGTCCATATCATGCGTAACGAAGATAATGGTTTTATTGAGTTCCTTCTGCATATTGAAAAGTTCTTCCTGGAGGGAACTTCTGGTGACAGGGTCTAACGCGCTGAAGGGTTCATCCATTAGGATGATGTCGGAGTTTGTGGAGAAGGCTCTTGCTACCCCAATTCTTTGCTGCTGTCCACCGCTAAGCTCTTTCGGGAAACGATGCAAAAATGCCTTAGGGTCTAAACCAACCAATTCTAGCAATTCTTCAGTTTTCTTTTCAATCGCCTCGGGATCTTCACCCTTTAGATTTGGTATAAGTTCCAAGTTTTCCTTAATGGTCATATGCGGGAAAAGTCCAGTGCTTTGAATGACATAGCCAATATTCCTGCGCAATTCAATTGGGTCAATCTTAGAAATATCCTCACCATTCACATAAATCTTTCCTGATGAAGGTTGAATCAACCGGTTAATCATTTTCAACAAAGTCGTTTTTCCGCAACCACTAGGCCCGATAAAAACAACCAGCTGACCGGCTTCAATATTTAAACTGAAATCATCAATAACAGTGTGCCGATTATATTTTTTCGTTATATTTTCGAACTTTATCATTCCATACCTCCTATTATTCTGGTTATCTATGAATAAGCAACAATCCTATACTAACATAAAAGTTGTTACTTTGCATCTCCTTGACTTAACAACAACTAGGCTAGAGTTTTTCTCTGTATTCATTTGGATGGTATAATAGATTCGTCAAAAGGCTGTACTGGAGGGATTTGAGATTAAACTCATAAAACTTTTATATATACTATTTGGCTTTTTATTTATGGGGTTAGGAATGCTAGGTGTCATCCTGCCATTATTGCCAACAACACCACTTCTGCTATTAGCGTTATTCTTCTTTGTTAAAGGCTCCGAACAATTTGAAATTTGGTTTAAAGAAACCAATCTTTATAAGAAGCATCTTGAAGGATTTGTGCGTGAAAAGGCGATGACCCTGAAGCAGAAGATTACGATAAACTTGTTTGCTGATGTGATGATTGCCATCCCGTTTATTATCTTGGATAATCTTTGGATTCGGTTGTTGTTGCTGGGGGTTGTGGGGTATAAGTATTATTATTTCTTTACTAAGATTAAGACTAGACCTAGTAAGTAAGGATTAATAACAGGTAAAATAAAAGACCCTTCTTTCTAAGCCTTAACATAGAAAGGAGGGTCTTTTACTTCATAGTTATTCTTTGAAGAACAATGAAAAAAATAATTTTGGGATGCGTATAAAAGAGGAAGTAGTCGCTTAATACTTGGAACAAAACAACTATTTCTATTTACACAAGGTGAAGAATCCTTTAAGATAAACTAGTATATACGTTATAAAGAACGAAAAGAAAGTGACAAATATTCTTTGAAAAAGAAATACAAGTATTTGGGATTTTTGACTTTGATTAGCTAGCAGGAAAAAATAAAGGTCATTTTTTTACCTTTAAAAGTAACTAGGGCTATAGTCTGAAGGTCTGAAAAATAATATAGCGTGAGAAGACCAAAGAAAAAGAGGTACCAATGAAAAAGCTATTTTACTATTTAGCACTTTTAAACATGATTGACGCCTTCGTCACGTCCTACGGCCTCGAAAATGGTTTGATTTCTGAGTTAAACCCATTTATGGATAAACTCTATCAAATGAATTCTAGCCTGTTTTTCTTCATGAAATTTTCACTATCCTTCTGCCTCTACTTATTCATTTTCTTCAAAGTGGTTCCATCATCTAGGGTAGTAAAGGGAGTCACATTTGTGGCATCGGGGATGTATACAATTGTCTTTGGACTTCACTGTTTCTGGCTATTTTTATTCTTACTCTAATCTAATCCATTTTTAAGCATGGACATTAATGCTGCCTTGATTATAAATTGATTTTACTCATAAAACCAGACAAGCTAACTATAGTAGTAATTAATAAAAGGGAGTAATGGTAATGAGACTAGCTTTCATTTCCTACATCCACGGGAAGCATATGTGCTTGATGCTGTTCTATCAGATATAAAGAAAAGATATGTGGACAAAGTGTATGTACTCGGAGATCTTTGTTACCGGGGACCAGAATAGCAGCGGTCTTTTGATCTCCCTCGTTCGCTAAAAACAAATACGATGAATGGGTTGGACGTGGTGTAAATAAAGGGGAAGTACCTGAACCGGCCTTGGAAATGAGGAAAGTATAGAATATCTTCGCAGTTTGTTTACTGAGTTAAACCTAGAGATTAGAAATAGAAGGAATGTAAGTTCATGCGTATCATTCAACCTAACTAGTCTGTTTTGAAACCGTTCTTCCATATGAAAAGCACTTGCAGTAAAAATGATGATTCAAGATGTTGATTTATGTATATACGCTCATATCTCACAAGCCATACTTGCGCTACATAAATGGAAATTGCATGATAAATATCAGTAGCATAGGGTTACCATTTGAGGGGGGAGAATCCTCTTATAGAATTGTTGATAAAGAATAGTAATTCCCAAATACCAATTGTTCGCGTTGAATATGACATCAAGTGGTTGAACATGTTCAACAATTTGATTACCCGAATAAGGATTACCTGATAACTGATTAAGGTATCAATCACGCTGAACTTTAAAAAATTTAGCCTTCTCAGCTTTTAAAGGAAGACCACTGTTAATTCAAAACAGTGGTCTTCCACTTTGTTCTTGATAAAGAACATCATAGGTGCTATAAACACTCTACAACTCTTTATTGAAAGATAAGGAGACGTAGCTATTTTAGATTAATTTTGTCCATAAAATCCACTATTGTATCATTTGGGAATACCGTTTTCCTAGGTATTTCATATAAATCTTTTCCTGGTCTTACATCGTCATATTTTACAGTGAATGCTGATTGTATACCTAGTTCTTTTATAACTTCGATGGTCTCTAAATCATATTCACCGTAGGGATAGGAGAAAAGTGGCTGGTTATCGCTTATATTCCCTAGACTAATTTTAAGATCTTTCATGATAGCTTCCTTATCTTTGGTCACTAAGTAGGCCTTTCCATCTTCATTCCTTTGGTGGAAATTATACGTATGACTTTCAAAATCAAATATATCACAACTTTTTTTCATATCTGATACGCTAAGATATTGTTGTCCCATTGGATCATACTTGTTATCCTTTTCTGTAATATTTCCTGTGATGACAAAGTTGAGTGCAGTAAAGTTGTATTTTTTTAGAATTGGATAAGCTTCTTGGTAATTGTTTTTAAAACCATCATCAAAGGTAAGTAAGATACTATTTTGGGGAATGTCAATTTTGTTATCCATAAACAGGTTAAACTCGGCTGCGGTTAACGTCACATAATCATGCTTTTTTAACAACGCCATTTGTTTTTCAAATTCAGATTTTAGGACGATAGTTTCTTGTAAGGAATTACCATCTTGATAATGCCCCTCTTGAATGTTTTGGTCATCGATGATTTTATGGTACATCAGTACCGTAATCCGGTTTGCCTCTTCCCCTGGTTTTAGATTAAAATCTCTAACCGTTTGAGTCCATTCCTGACAATCAGTGATATCAACCTTTTTATCTTGCGGAAATACAGAGTGTCCAGGATTAAAAGCATGGACCAATGTATCTGAAAAAATATAGATGAGACAGGAAAAGGTCAATAGGAACACCAATGGGAATAGAAAATTTATTAAATTTCGTTTCACTTACCCCACTTCCTTCCTGTTTAACATAATTCCCTCTCCATAACTTTGCTTATTCGTTCCAATTCTGTCAACGTTATTCCAAACATCTTTATCTTTAAAATAAAGTATCGTTCCAAATGTCACAAATACTAACCCCAATAAACGATAGGTTAGAATCTCAAAGGGAACAAAGAGGGTAATCTTTAGTAGATCCTTACGAGAATACACGTGACCAAACCTTCCTGCAACGAGAAGTGCCATTATACTTCGAAAAAGAGCTAACAGAAAGGTGAACGATAGGAAGAATAAGGCCATACTGTAATTTTTAGTGAATAAGAGAATGATTGGAATTAATATTGTTGGGTAGGCATTTAAAGTACCTAATATCAGAGAGTCAACCAAGAGATAAATCGAAACCGGGAAGCCTAAGTTCGTAAAATAAGATTTTCGAAAATGAAGTAGACAATCAATGAAACCCCTTTGCCATCTAAACCTTTGACTGAACAGTGCTTTGTAGCTAGATGGGCATTCCGTGTAGCAAAGAGCCTGCGGTACAAAAATTAATTTGTGCTTTTTATATTTAGTTTTAATAAGCTTATGAATTCTTAAAGTAATATCAAGGTCTTCCCCAACGGTTTTACGATATCCATTAATCTCTAATAATGCATGTCTGCGAAAGGCACCAAATGCGCCAGCGATAACTGTAATTGATTTCAGCTTTTCCTGAGTTGTTTTATGTAAATAAAAGTCAGTTAGGTATTGTATAATTTGATAGCGAATTATCCCAGGTAGATTAAATACAGGTTTTGGCTTGATGTGGCTACCGGTAAAGCCCTGTGATATTTGTATCATGCCGCCTGCAGCAAGGACCTTTTCATCCTCGAAGGAGGTGTTCATGGCAGCGAGAGCATCGGGGGCAAGAATGCTATCCGCATCGAGTGTAATGATGAGACTCTTTTTGGAATAGGCTATTCCTGCGTTTAACGCATCCGCTTTTCCTCCATTCTCTTTATCTAATAAAAAAACCCTTGGGAAGTTAGCAGATTGATAGAAGCCTCTTGCGGGTTCATGTTGTCCTATCTGTGTAGGAGTTCTTTGAATAGGCTTTAAGTCTAAATACTCGTATAATACTTTCATTGTTTGATCGCTTGACCCATCATTAATAAAGATGGCTTCATAATTTGAGTAACCAAGGTTTACGATGCCCTGTAAACAATTCAAAATCGTCTTTTCCTCATTGAAAGCAGGAATTAATATAGAGAACTCTTTTTCCTCCAGCAGCTTGATTCCTTCGCTCCGTCCTTTTCCTGAGAAAAGGGGGATAAAGATATAGAGTAGTTGAAAGAGAATAAAGAGAGAAAACAATACTAAAGTAGCATAGATCATAATTGTTACCTCCCGTTTTTTTGGTAGACCTTTACATAATCAATTTCATAGAAAGTGGGAAACTTGGTCGTTTCATCAGGATTCCCTGGCCAAACACCACCAATAGCTGTATTAAGATATATATACATCTCCTCCTTTGGGATATGGTTAGTTGTTCTGAACCTTTCCTCACCGTCAATAAACCACACAATAGAATCAGCTGACCATTCTATTCCAAAGGTATGGAAGGACTCAGAAAAGTCCGGCCCAATTATGCTATTTGATACACTTTTAAGTGATTCATTCTCATCTAACCAATGAAATACCATCCAAATTTCTTCCGGCTTATGACCGAGCATTTCCAATATGTCAATTTCCGGGAGCCAGGTGTTCTCTTTATTGGTCATCATCCAAAAGGCTGGAAACATCCCCTGTCCCTTTGGTAGTTTCGCGCGCATTTCCACTTTCCCATATAAAAAACTATATTTCCCTTTTGTATTTATAGCCCCTGATGTATAATTTCTTCCACCATACGTTTCCTTTTTTGCTATTAACTTGAGATAGCCATCCTCTACTTTGACATTATTAGGAGAATAATACTGCAGTTCCTCATTTTTTTCAGCTGCCCAATCAACGATATTCCACTTGGAAGGTTCAAGACCACCCCAATTGAAATCATCCTCCCAGACTAATTGCCAACCATCGATGTATTCTTGCTTGCTTTGTTGACGTACCTCCTCTGTAGTTGACTGGGCATCTTTGTCATCATATGCATAGGATATAGGATTATTAGGTGTGTCCAATTTATCAGCTTCTTTCTCTTTTAATGTCGAAGGTCTATTGGGACAGCAATAGACCATAGTCAGTAGGGAAATGATAAATAATATCCCGATAGAGAAAAGTATTTTACCTTTGCCCACTTTAATTATTAATCACCTCCAGATTTAACAATTTTCAGTTAATTGTTCACTATAAAATTTGTTCTAAATAATGAACACTATATCTGGATTATACAATGGGTCTTCCGAAAATAAAAGTAGAAATTTCTTTTTAAAGAACGGTTTTAATGAAAATTGTTCATATAAGGAACATTCGTCGGCAATATTGACCATGTGAATTAAATATTTTAATCTTTAAATAATAAAAAGTGTCGAATATTGTTGTCTTATATTGAGAACGAATTTTGTTAAAAATGTTTACTTTCGGAAGAATAAGCACTATTATTTTACATAAGTAAGGTTCACTAAAAAGAACAAAAAGGTGTAATAGGGGGAGAATAGAAATATTCTTTGGATCAGCGATGAAAGCCTCGGTAAGTATATGGTTACCGATGGTATTCTTATTTTCGTATTTTTTTGGTTTGATAGGAGCTAGAATATTAGTAGCTTTAGGAATCTTTCGGTACAGGATACGACTAGGAAAAGGAGAGGAAACAATATGGATGGAAAAAGATTAAAAGAGCTTCGAAGGAGAAAAGGGTTCACTTTGGATACCTTAAGTGAGCGAACAGGTATTTCAAAATCGTACTTAAGTCTGATTGAGAGAGATATACAAAGTAACCCAAGTTTGGATATTTTACATAAGCTTGCCAAGACATTCGATGTCCAAGTTGAAGAGTTAGTAAAATTGGGGGAAGAAGATACGCCTGCTACTGGTTTAGCTAGTCCAGATTTGACTGTAAAAGCCACTTTTAAGGTTGAAATTGAACTTCCAGTGGGACAAATGAATTCAATGAAATTAGAAAAAATCCAAGAATTTATTGAACTATTGAAAAAGTAATAAATGCATAGTTGATAGACATTACTATATTGCCTTAACTATTCATTTATAATGAATGTTAATAGGGGGGATTCTATATCAAAAGTTGAGAAGGGAATACTGACTGGTTATCAAAAGTTATTCTCTTTAGAAAGAAAGTCGAACTTGTATCAATATAAGTAATAACATAAGAATCTAATAGTCATATCAAATATTTCAATATAAGAGGTGTCTTCTTATGTCTTTTTTTATTTTTAAGGTCAAGCACTATATTTCAATTAGTTTTACTTTGCCACTTAATCCTCTCTCCAAAAATAATTATTCTTCCACATTATTAATGTAGAACAACTTCCTTTTGGTTAATCCTCTTCCTTTCATAATCCTTATGCAAATTATGGTGATTTCCTAATTCATCTATCCAAACAGAATCAGATATAATAATATATATTGGTTAAGACATTACTACTTAGGGATATTTATTTGTTGTTTCTGTGAAGTTTAATGAGTTACGATATGTTAAAAAGAGCAAAAGGAGATCCTGGAGTATGAATGATGGTACCAGGGAAGAAGTTTTAAGAATAGAAGAGATAAAGGCGATTAAATTGTTTACTCTTCTATTTTATTTTGTCTATATAGGATATGATTTTGTCTATTATTATTTGTTTGCTTATTTTAATCATAAGGATATGGGGTTACCTGACAAAGGGTTAGGCTATTATATGTATGGAGCACTCTTTTTGCTTCTTCCAATTGTCCTATACCTTATTAAAAAAGGGCAGCCATTTTTAATAAAGTATATTTATTTTTATGCGTTTCTACTGTTGGATTTTACCAATAATCTATTAATCTATTGGGGTACGGATTCACCATATATGAACGGCAATTTTGTCGAAGTCTTATTTTTGATTTTTTCACCCATTTTTGTGAATAAGCGTTTCTTTTGGATTATTTCGATATCTATGGTTCTGAAATACGTTGCTTATGGGGTGCTATTCCATAGTAATTCGGTCCTTCTCCCGATTATGCTGGTTCTCTTTTTAGCCTTATTCGGCTGGATAGTGTTGACTCGCTTTATTTCTTATATTAACGGTATGAACTTAGCGTATGAGGAAGCAAAGCAAAAAGAAAAGCTTGCGGTGGTTGGACAAATGGCGACTTCTATTGCGCATGAAATCAAGAATCCATTATCCTCACTTAAGGGTTTTACACAGTTACAGTTAGAGAAAGAGAAGTCTGAAGAAAATTTTTATCCTATCATGTTAAACGAGATTGACCGGATTAACTTAATTGTTTCGGATCTTCTAATTCTAGGGAAACCGACTGGAACATCAAAGTCGAATGTTAGCATAGAAGGGATCCTAAATTACGTTGTTTCAGTAATAGAACCACAAGCTTCTAGGCAATTTATCACAATACAGACTGATATTGACGAAACCATACCGCATATATATTGTGATGAGAACCAATTAAAACAGGTTTTTCTAAATTTATTAAAAAACTCAGTAGAATCGATGATGGACGGTGGAAATATTTATATTAAGGCCCGGTTTAAAGACAATCAATTTATCATCAGTGTTCAAGATGAAGGGGAAGGTATTCCTCAAGCGCAGATTGAAAAAATAGGGGCTCCTTTTTATACAACTAAGCCAAACGGTACAGGTCTAGGATTAATGGTAACAAAGAAGATAATTGAAGAGCACGGTGGAAAGTTAGAAATTAATAGTGTGCCTAATGATGGGACAACAATTGATGTCATTCTCTATTACTAGTGGATTTCGATAAATGTTAATAAAAATATCTATTGGTCTATTCTTGTAGTAGTACTTTTGGTTTATAATTAATGTAGGATTGTCGATTGGTGGCGAATAAAATTCATGGTGATAGGTATTTTACTTTAAAAAAGATGGTAGAAATCAATAGCCTATTAAACTTATAGAAGAGGAATGGAGTCATGTTTAACGTGTGGGGTAACAAAATAAAAAATCAAATAAATGATAAGGCTCTCCTTCAGACGGAAAAGCACACTCTTAAATGGTTTCTTGCGCTCTTTTATGTAATATATTTCTTTTACGAAATATATTATCAATTCTTTTACTTAGATTATTTGCAGTATGGGAATGCAGAAGGGCCTGTATTATGGAATTACATCTTTTATGTATTAATCTTTAGTCTTCTTCCATTAACTTACTTTATGCTGAAGAAGGGAAAACTTTTTCAAGTTAAATATTATTTTGTCCTTTGCTATTTCTTGATTTCTATTTTTAGTGAATCCGTTCCCTTTTTATACAGTTCGGAATCGCTCCGGATTGGAAACGCTGCGGAACTATTACTGTTACTTTTTTCACCGATATTTGTTAATACACACTTCTTTTGGTTTGTTTGTATTGGTCTAATTTTAAAATATCTAATGATGGGCTTGTTTTTAGGAACAACAGAGGTTATTTTTCCTGCAATGCTTGTCATCATTCTTGCTTTTATTGCATCAATTATACTTAAAAGATTCCAAGTATATGTTGGAGCAATTAAAACTTCCTATGATAATCAGTTAGAGGGAATTGTAAAAGGTGTTATTGCAACGATTGAATTAAAGGACCAATATACTAGAGGTCATAGTGAACGAGTAGCATTTTACGCAAAAACGCTTGCAATTGCCCTTAATAAGTATTCTAAAGCTGAAATACAATCTTTCTATTATGCCTGCTTGCTGCATGATATCGGTAAAGTAAGCATTCCTGACGAAATTTTAATGAAACGTGGAAAATTAACAAATGAAGAGTATGAAATTATAAAGACCCATCCCGTTGTTGGTACTGAAGCAATTCGAAAAGTCGATGGCTTATATATGAGTATTGATGTGATTAAATATCATCATGAACGCTGGGATGGAACGGGTTATCCAGATCAATTAGCTGGCACTGACATTCCATTACTTGCTAGAGTGGTTTCTATAGCGGACGCATTTGACGCGATGACCTCTTCAAGATCCTATCGAAGTGCTATGTCAGTTGATGAGGCATATAGACGGATTATTGATGGAAAAGGTACGCAATTTGATCCAAAATTGGTAGAAGTTTTTGAAACAACCTTTCCTGAATGGGTGAACTACCATAAGTCCTATGATTGGTCCGAGGCGGTTCCCCTTCAAAATAGCAATAATAAGGAGGAAATAGGATGAAAATTCGTAAACTGGCTAAGATAAAAACAACTTGCTGGTGGTGCCCATTTTTACCGGGGTATGGAAGAGGCTGAGGAATAGTGAGGGGGTGTGGTATAGGACCGCACCCTTATTTTATTTAAAAAGGTGCTGATTAAATGGTACTGGGCAATCGTTCTAAGGTGAATCTTCATCCGCTAATTATTCGCAAAGATAAAAGACATTATATCGTTGAAGATATTGCTACTAATGAGTTTTATGAAATGCCGGAAGTCTGTATCGATGCAATCACGATGTTAAATCAAGATAGGGAAATCATTGAAGTCGAGAATGTTCTTAAAGAACGATATCCAGCTAATGATGTGGATGTGAAGTCATTTATACAGGATCTTCTGGAAATAGGACTTGTGAGTAAAGTGGATGGAGTGGATATTCCTAGAAATGAGCAGAAAACGGTCATGCAAAATGGGTTTGCATGGATTTATCCTAAGCTAGGAGGCTTCTTTTTTAATCGATATACGATAATATTATATACATGTGCATTTATAGGTTGTATTTTTCTTTTCATCTGGAAGCCGCACCTTTTTCCTACCTACAAAGATGTGTTTCTTTTTGAGTTAATGACTAGCAACATCCTTGTTTTTCTCAGCTTAACTTTTGTTTTGGTGCTCATCCATGAGATGGGGCATGTCCTGGCAGTTCGAGCGGAAGATTTGCCAACCAGAATTGGAGTGGGTCATCGTCTATTTTTTGTTGTGCTCGAAACAGATATGTCTAGGGTTTGGTCATTGCCTAATGAAAAAAGAGAGCGACTTTACCTTGCAGGGATGTATTTTGATTCCTTTGTACTGTTTTTTGCATTGTTGACTCAGCTTGTTTTTGAAAATCAAGCTATTGTGGTAGGGATTTCTAAAATGATTGTGATTAATACGTTTTTCCGTATCCTGTATCAATGCTGTGTTTACATGAAGACAGACTTGTACTATGTTCTTGAAAACAGATCGGGTTGTTATAACCTAATGGAAAATGGTCAAAGTTATTTAAGACGTTGGGCGCCCTTCCTTCCAGCAGTAAAGACAAGCCAAGTCTTTGACGGAGAAGAAAGGCTCGTTCGTCCTTATGCCATCTTTTATCTTGTGGGTATCTTACTTACCATTATAATCCTGGTGTTCTATAATACTCCATTAATAATTCATGCAGGAATTCTTATTATGCCAGGATTTACGGAACCGATTAACAGTATCCAATTTTGGGATGCTACAGTCTTTTTCTTACAGTTTGTGATTGTTTTTGGATTATTAGGATACTCCTGGTTGAAGAAATATAAAACAGTGTAAAAATAACTTTTTTCTAATTGTGATACAAGTGTCGGGAGTGACCCCGATGCTTTTTTATTTAGGTAATATATGCATTTAGCCAGTTAAAGGAATTTCACTAATTGAGGAGAATACATAATTGATAGTTAAAGGGAATGGGTAGGGATGTTGGTTGATGCTTTGAAGAAGTTGGACGGTATTGCGCTTCAACTTGCAATCTCACAGGTAACCCCTAGATGTCAGTGTGTTTGCGAATAGAAGGTGAAAATTCATGAATAGAACAAGTATATGGGGGAATTGAAAGTTCAGTCGGGTGAAAAGGAGGTTGAAACACGTGAATAGAAAAGTGGAGTGCGAATAGAAGATGGAAGTTCGTGAATAGAACAAGAAAAAGTGTTAATAGAAAGGTCAAATGCGTGAATAGAATTGTGAAAAACGTGAATAGAAAAGCGGAATGCAAATAGAAACAGATTTTCTGCAAATAGAACAATACAAAGTGCAAATAGACTAGTTAATGTTACAAATATGCTGGACAATCGTGCAAATAAAAGGATAAAACCTGCAAATAGAATGAATCCTATCCCAAAATTCAAGCTACTTACACCCGAACAGCCCACCCACTGTTCTTCTTTTATGTCCAAAAAAACAGGGAATACTGGACTTGAGTGAGGTTTTTAGGCTAGTATTCATCTTAGAAGTTAGAAAGTGTTTTAAAGGAGACGGAAATGACTGAAAATCAATCTATTATTCAAGAGCTGAAACCATTTTTACAGGAAGCGTGGGGCAAGGCTGAGTTTGCGACGCCAACAGATGTACAGGCACGCACGATTCCACTTATCGTTGCTGGGCAGGATGTGATTGCTGAATCACCGACTGGTACAGGAAAAACATTAGCGTATTTGTTACCCGTTTTAAATAAAATTGATACGAAAAAACAAAATACCCAGGCGGTTATTTTGGCTTCTTCACAGGAATTGGTGATGCAAATTCTTGGTGAAGTCCAAAAATGGGGTACTGGCAGTGGAATTACTTCCACCTCAATTATCGGAGGGGCGAATCCGAAGCGACAGCTAGAAAAACTCAAAAAGAGTCCTCATTTAATTGTCGGTACTCCTGGTAGAGTCAATGAGCTTATCAAACAAAAGAAAATCAAGATGCATGAAGTGAAGACGGTCGTTCTTGATGAAGGCGATCAGCTGCTTACCCCTGAACACCGAAATACGGTTGAAAGCATCGTCAAATCGACGCTAGCCGATAGCCGTCAAGTGCTGTTATTTTCAGCGACTCTTCCGAACCATACGGAGCAGGCTGCTAGAGCCCTCACAAAGGACCCGGAAGTCATTAAAATTAAACAAGATTCTACGATTGCATCTGGAACTGTTGAACATATTTATTTTATCAGTGAACAGCGTGATAAAATTAAAGTTCTTGAGAAGTTGTCTCGTTTGGATGCGTTTAAAGGACTTGTTTTTATTAAAGATATTGGTACTCTTCAGGTGACGACGGAAAAGCTTAATTTTAAAGATATTCCGGCCATGATGCTACATAGCGAGCTAACGAAGCAACAGCGGCAAGCAAACATGAAGCAGTTCCGTGAAGGGAAAAATGAGATGCTGCTGGTAACCGATATTGCAGCTCGTGGACTTGATATTAAAGGGGTTACACATGTAGTACACTTTGATTTCCCGCGTGATCGTGAGCAGTATATTCATCGCTCAGGTCGTACTGGTCGATTCGGAGCTGAGGGTACAGTTATTAGCATCGTGAATGAGCGGGAAGAGCGTGAGTTAAAGAAGTTCTGTAAGGAATTAGGGATTACGCCTACTCAGAAAGATTTTTATAGTGGAAAGATTGTTGATGTAAGAAGCTAGCTATGGTATTTTGCCATAGCTTTTTTTCTGTGATTTTAAAGGGATTTGCATGATAATAAAAGAACTAATAGTTAACGAACTTCTCTAGAAAGGACACAAATTATATGGAAAACCCTAAATTACAAAACCTATTGGAAAATTGGCTTCCTGAGGCGACAATCGATGACATGCAAACCAAAATGGCAAGTGGTGAGTTGACCTCAAAACAGCTTGTTTTGCTGTATTTAAGCAGGATTGCTGAATTTGATAAAAGTGGACCTTCCATTAATTCTATCTTAGAAATCAATCCAGATGCACTCCACATTGCCGAGGCGTTAGACGCTGAACGCAAGGAGAAGGGTCCCCGGGGTCCGTTGCATGGGATTCCAGTCCTATTGAAGGATAATATTGATACCCATGATAAAATGCATACGAGCGCTGGTTCGCTGGCACTAGAACACTCTATTGCGCCTGATGATTCATATGTGGCCACTCAGTTAAGGGAAGCGGGTGCCATCCTGCTAGGGAAAACGAATATGACTGAATGGGCGAATTTTATGGCGGAGGATATGCCAACTGGTTACAGCTCTAGGGGTGGTCAAGTCTTAAATCCTTATGGTCCCAAAAAGTTCATTGTCGGTGGCTCTAGTGCTGGTTCAGGCGCGGCAATTGCCGCGAACTTTGCCGCTGTTGCTGTTGGAACGGAAACTTCAGGTTCAATTTTAAATCCGAGTGGCCAAAACTCACTTGTCGGCATTAAACCTACCGTTGGCCTTATTAGCAGAAGAGGAATTATTCCAATTTCTCATACTCAAGATACAGCTGGACCAATGGCAAGAAGTGTAAAGGATGCAGTCTATCTGCTGGCTGCACTTTCGGGTAGAGATGAACGTGATCCAATTACGATGACAAACAGACACACACAAGACTTCCAAAGTGCTCTTGATAAAAATGGCTTGAGGGGAGCTAAACTTGGTGTCCCACGCGATCCTGTTTTTTACGAAGGCTTATCAGAGGAAAAACGAAAAATTTTTGAAGACTCTGTGGAGAAGTTGAAGCAGCTTGGTGCGGAAATATTAGATGTAGAAATTTCTGCGGCAAAGGTAGACTGGGGATACGATGTTCTCACCTATGAGTTCAAACCAGACTTGAACGCTTATTTAAGTCAGCTTCACCCATCCGTCAAAGTCCGCAACTTAACCCAGCTCATTGCTTTTAACAAACATCATCTTGAGCGAATGTTGAAGTATGGCCAAGCTGTGCTGCTTGAGTCCGAAGCGACCAGCGGTACGCTTACAGAGAAAGAGTATATTCAGGCGCTTGAGCATGATCAATACATGTCTAAAGAACAAGGAATTGATTATGCCTTAAATAAATACGATGTCAGTGCGCTGGTCTTTCCACATGACCATGGCAGTGCTATTGCTGCGATTGCGGGTTATCCTTCGATAACAGTCCCAGCGGGCTATACCTTAGAGGGAGAGCCTTTTGGCATTACTTTTACAGGAACAGCCTATAGTGAAACCACCTTGATTCCACTTGCCTATGGGTTTGAACAAGCAACAAAGGTCCGGAAGCCACCTTTAATAGGACTGAATTCTTAAGCATAATCCATTTAAAATTGCTCAAACTAAACTTGTAATCCCTAATAAAGGAGTCGAGTGATATGGGCAGGCAAAGATACGGTAATCCAGGCGCACAGCGCAACAACAATAGAAAAAAAGGTCAGAATGTAAGCGAAGAATTGGTTGAATGGACAACGAGTGATAAGAAAAAGAACGAACCGAGTAATCCATCTGATTGATCAACAGTTAAGGCTAGCACAAAGCTGACCATAAAAGATTAAGGTGCTTTCCGTGCTAGCGGAGGCACCTTATGTGTTTTTTACTATATTTAAGGTACAATAAATGGACATGTTACTTCATTTGGAGGGAACCGTCTTGGAAAAGAAAGCCGAACAAACGCAATCAGGTCAGTTTGAGGTGGCCTTTAATCGCATACATAGATGTTTAAAAGATATGGTGAAGGATGCCCATAACGATTCCTTTGTTGAACTCTTGAATGTCGGTCAAAAAAGCCACTCCATTATCCGGAAATACAAAGATGAGCTCTATCAGTTTGCCAGGCTTAGGAATGCCATCGTTCATGAAAAGGTGGATGTTGATTATTATATTGCTGAGCCGCATATAAAAGTTGTTCGCCGGATTGAATACATTGCGACTAATTTTGAGAAGCCGCCCCTAGCAATAGCGATTTCCTCGGCTCCTGTATTTTATTATTATGAAGATGCCTATTTAAAGGATGTGCTCAAGGCCATCAATAAATTCGATTTTACTCGTTTTCCGATTTATGATAAAAATTATCAATACATTGGGCTGCTTACTGCTTCTGATATTATTCGCTGGATGGCGAAGGAAATGACTAGTAATGTGATCTCGCTAGGAAATGTAAGAGTGAGGGACTTGTTGAACAACAACAAGGAATATTATGTTGATTTTATTAAAGGAACAACAAACTTGTATGAGGTCGAAGAGATGTTTGACCAATATCATGCTCAAGATAAAAAACTACAGGCTGTTATTCTTTCTGAAGATGGCACGTCCAACAGCAAACCGAAAGCGATTTTAACTCCTTGGGATTTACTTGATCCTGAGCCAAATGGATGATTAAAGTAAAACAAGGCTTCCAATTACAGGGAGCCTTGTTTTATTTTTATCCTTCCCAAACATACTAAGGAAAAAGATGTGGGAAAGGGGATGCGATTTATGCCAGAATTGCCGGAGATGGAAACCTATCGAAGGTTGTTAAGTGAACGAATTGTTGGAAAGCCGATGACTGAGATTGAGGTAAACCGTGAAAAGAGCATTAATATCCCGCCGAGTCAATTTATTCAGGAGCTTCAAGGAAACACCATTACAAAGATTGACCGCCGAGCCAAACACCTGATTTTTCAACTAAGCTCTGGGAAAAGTCTGCTGCTTCATCTCATGCTTGGAGGCTGGATGTATCTTGGGAATGACGAAGATAACCCTGACCGGACGAAGCAGGTAATCCTTTCCTTTGGGAACGAGGAGCTTTATTTTATTGGTCTGCGATTAGGTTTTCTACACCTTTATAATGCAAAGGAACTGACCTCAGAACTGAGTGACCTTGGTCCGGAGCCACTAGATTCTACTTTTACAATAGGAAAGTTCCAAGAGATTTTCACGGAGAGGCGTGGCATGATTAAAACCACCCTTGTGAACCAAGAGGTGATTGCGGGGATCGGGAACTGCTACTCAGACGAAATCTGTTTTGAGGCTAGGATTAAGACAATCCGAAAGTTTGGTGAGCTCGAACCCTCTGAGTTTAATGCCTTATTTAATGGGATGAAAACTGTGTTCCATCGAGCCATTGAAGCCGGTGGTTATATGGACAATCCGCTATATAAAAATGATCATAAAACAGGCGGCTATAACAAGATTTGTGCCGTTTATGATCGCGAGGGTGAGCCTTGTATAAGGTGTCAAACACCAATTATTCTAGAAACGGTTTCATCTCGGAAAACGTTCTATTGCCCTAACTGCCAGAATTAATGGAGCCCTTCTATTCATTTCCTAATTATAAAAAGAGGAGAAAGCAGAATGTTTAGAGAACTGTTTTAAAAAAGAACCTATAGGGGTGAATAGAATGGACTTTAAAACAGCTGATATTTGTGATGACTTTGCGAGCAAGCTAGAGGTTTGTCAAAGTGAGTTTAAATCTTATGGGAAGAACCCGAAATTTTTCGGCCCAGTTTCGACTGTAAAGGTGTTTGAGGACAATGTTCTTGTTGTTGAAATGTTAGAGTCGATTCCGGAGGGAAGTGTCCTTGTTGTCGATGGCGGAGGCTCGCGACGCTGTGCTTTAATGGGGGACCGTCTTGGTGGGATTGCCGAGACTCGAAAGCTTGCTGGAATCATCATTAATGGTTGTGTTCGTGATTCGGAGGATTTGGCCAAGTTGGATGTTGGGATTTTTGCACTTGGAAGCAATCCGCTAAAAAGTAAGAAGGAAGGGAAAGGCGAGAAGCAGGTGACCGTTAAGTTTGGTGGGGTTGATTGGAAACCGGGGGCTTATGTTTATGCGGATCAAGACGGAGTAATTGTTTCCGACCAAAAACTTCTATAGTAAAAATTTTTAAAAAGTTGCCGGTATAAATTCACTCTTTTTTCTCATCCTAATCGAGGAAAGGAGGAGTGAATTTATGCTGAAAAAGATTATGTTAACGCTCGTTTTACTTGTCATGATTCCTACTGTATCGTTTGCCCAGCAGGTACATACGGTAAGTCGAGGGGATACCATGTGGAAAATTTCCGTTTGGTATCAGGTCGGATTGTCAGAAATCATTGGGGCAAACCCACATATTAAAAATCCAGCTTTGATTTATCCTGGTCAAAAAATTTCGATTCCGAACATCGATGCAACGAAAAGCATTGAAAATCAGGTGATCCAATTGACCAACCAGGAACGTGCAAAGCATGGCCTAAAGCCGCTAGTAGCGGATTGGGAACTTTCGCGCGTTGCTAGATACAAATCTGTTGATATGAGAGATAAAAACTACTTCCAGCATAATAGTCCAACATACGGTTCTCCGTTTGACATGATGAAAAGCTTCGGAGTCTCTTATCGAAGTGCTGGAGAAAATATTGCCGCGGGACAGCGCACACCACAAGAAGTGGTCAAAGCCTGGATGGACAGCCCAGGACACCGCGAAAATATTTTAAAAAGCGGCTACACGCATATCGGCGTCGGCCACGCAACAGGCGGATCCTACGGACATTACTGGACCCAAATGTTTATATCGAAATAATGGAAAGAACACCGGCACATTTGGCTTGCTGGTGTTTTTTTGTTTGTTCGATGAGGTGCATAGAGGGAATGTGAGAGGAGCATAAAGTCATCAATAGGTACGATTGGTGACCTAAGAAGGCACGAAAGGATGAAGAAAGGTCATTAATAAGGATGATTGAAACCCTAAGTAAGCGCAAGAGCAGTCAGAAAGGTAATCAATAAGGATGATAGGAGCCC
>NZ_JACWFH010000021.1:42561-72734 GCF_019749255.1 Mesobacillus maritimus
ATGATAGGAGCCCTAAGTAGGCGAGAGAGGATGAAGAAAGGTAATCAATAAGGATGATAGGAGCCCTAAGTAGGCGAGAGAGGATGAAGAAAGGTAATCAATAAGGATGATTGAAATCCTAACTAGGCATGAGAAGAGAAAGAAAGGTCATCAATAGGCTTGATTAAAACCCTAGTCGGTGCAAGAAGAAGCGAAAAGTCCACCAATCCAATCAAATACTACTAAAAAACACTCAATAAACCACCGATATTCCACTACCACCCCTGTACTAGAACCCCCGCCATCTCAATAAACCCGCCCAGTCCTACCCCCTATCAGCCTCAGGACCTAGTTGAAAATCAAGCTGAGGCTCGTTATGACGAAATCGTAATCGAGGTAAGATGATATCAAGAAGAAAGGAGGAAACGTAAATGAAAAAATTTGGTTTACTACTCGCAGGAGGGATTGCCGCTCTGGTGCTGTTTTCAAACCTTGGCCCATTGTTCGGGTTAGCGCTTAGCCTGGTGGTTCTATACTTTATCCTTAAACAGTTTTTGAAAACAGATTCTACTTTTAAAAAGATTGCTTGGGGTACATTCGGTCTCTTCGTATTAATGGCAACTGCTTCTAACGTACCAGCAATCCTGGCAATCGTTGCAGCCTATGTTCTTTACCTTGTTTATAAAAAATGGAACGAGGAAGAAAGAACTAGCTTTAAAAACGACGATCCATTTGCAAACTTTGAAAAGCAATGGTCAGAACTAAAAAAGTTCTAATCAAAGATAACAAACCAACTGCAAGCTTATCCAACTAGCTAGGCAACAAAACCATAAAAATAGCATTCAAAATTAATTTTAAATAAAAGGAGAGAATCAATAATGAACTTATTTACTCGAATCAAAAACACTGTAATGGCGGACCTTTATGAAACACTTGATAAAAAGGAGCGTAAAAATCCAATTGCCATGTTAAATCAATATCTTCGTGAATGTGAAGTTGAAACTGAAAAGGTTCGCAAACTGCTAGAGCGTCAACATCAATTAAAAGACCAGTTTACTCGTGAGTACCACCAAGCAGTGGAAATGGCAGAAAAGCGTGGTCATCAGGCTGAAATCGCTCAAAAGGCAGGCGAAACAGACCTCTATACATTTGCAGCTCAAGAACAAACTCATTTTACAGACAGAGCTTCTCGATTAAAAGAAGCACTTGCCAATGCGACAAAACAGCAGGATGAACTAGAGCAAAAGTATGAAGATATGAAGCACAAGCTGAAGGATATGCATATTCGCCGCTTAGAACTAATGGGTAGAGAAAATGTCACTCGTGCTCATCACCAGATGGATCAAGTAATTGATAACAATCTGTACTCAGATAAGTCTTATTCTCGCTTTGCAGAAATTGAATCCTATCTAGACCGTGTTGAACAGGAAGTGAACAGCTCATACTACCGCAACACAATAGATGGCAGAATCGCTACTCTTGAAAAAGAAATGAAAAAGCAAGAATCTCATACTATATCTTAATCTAAACATGGTATGCTAAAAGGGGGCGCAGTTTGAAACAGCGCCTCTTCCTTACAATTTCAAACCCATCATTGTAGCCCGCTAGAAAGGAGGAAAAGATTGTGTTAAATAAATTCGAAAAAGATTCGTTCAGTTGGCTTGTCTTAATTGGCATATTGGTGTTATTAGTAGAAGTTACATTTTTTAATCAGGGCCTAATCTTTTCCCTCTTTGTGTCGGGAGCCATGATTTATTTTGGTCGCAAGCTCTACCGTCGTACAACAGGGAAGATATTATTTTGGCTTGGAGCTTTTAGTCTTGTCAGCAGCGTCATTGGAATGATGACGTTCCGATTATTTTTACTTGCAATCTTAATTTATTTCATCATGCAGTTTGCTCAGTCTAAAAAGAAACCAGAAGTGATTCGTCCATCCTTTGAAGAACCAGCTCCAATCTCTTCAGAAACGACAATGATTGAACAATCTTCTCTCTTTAAAAACAGTCTCTTTGGAAATCAAAGTACGCCGCAGCATGTTTACGAATGGGATGATGTGAACATCATGACGGGGGTAGGGGACACAGTTATCGATTTAAGCAATACCGTTCTCCCAAATGGTGAAACCGTCATTTTCATTCGAAATATTGTGGGGAATATTAAAATTTTTATCCCATATGATACGGAAGTCAGTCTTCGTCATTCCGCCCTTGCAGGTTCAGCACAAGTGCTAGACTATCAAAAAAGCCGTAGCTTTAATCAGATGTTAGCTGTAAAAACTCCTGGCTATGATCAAGCGGAACAAAGAATTAAGATTCTCACCTCGATGATGATAGGGGACATTGAGGTGAAAAGACTATGAATGCTGTGCAACGGCAAATGGGCTGGGGAATCGCTTTTAGTTTTTTGTTGTTTCTTTTTTTAACAGGCTCTTATTTTTATATTCATCCTTTAGGACATTGGTCCGAGCTATGGGAACGAGAGCTGATGGATATTCCATTTATTCTACTAACAGCTACGGTTAGCCTGAGTTTTGGGCTAATCTTTGGGTTGCTATTAGCCTTTTATTGGCGGAAGCGTCTGCAAACAATTGAAAATTGGTTGTTTCAACTTGAGGAAGGCAGGATGACTGAACCTAGTAATGGGGAGTTAGCAGAGTTAGAAGCCATCTCTGTGCGAGTTCAACGGGTTCAAAAGCAAATGGCTGAGAAAGCTAAGCTTGCCCAAAGGCTCGCGAATGAAAAGGCAGAAGAGCAAGAGTCTAAAATACAAGAGATGATTTCACAAGAACGAAATCGCCTTGCACGCGAATTACATGACTCTGTTAGTCAGCAGCTCTTTGCAGCGTCAATGATGATGTCGGCGATCAATGAAACGAAGGCAGCCTTGGCTGCCCAGGAGGTAGTCCATCAGGAAGCCTCGGACCAGAGTTCTAAACAATTTACAGCTGTTAAAAATAGTGCAGCTGAGCGGGAAGCAAAGCAGTTAAAAATGGTGGAGGAAATGATTCATCAGTCTCAGCTTGAAATGCGAGCTCTCCTTCTTCACCTTCGTCCAGTTGCTTTAAAAGGAAAGTCTCTACAAGAAGGAATTGAAGAACTTCTCCTCGAACTTCAACAAAAAGTCACGATGGACATTCACTGGAAAGTCGAGACCTTTCAAGTTGATAAAGGCGTCGAGGATCATTTGTTCAGAATTCTTCAGGAATCAGTATCCAATACACTTCGGCATTCAAAGGCCTCTAAATTAGAAGTTTTACTTATTAACCGTGATGAAATGGTGATTATGAGAATTTCTGATGATGGAGTTGGCTTTGATGTGGAAGATTCAAAAGCAGGATCTTATGGCCTGCAAAATATGTATGAACGTGCTGGCGAGATTGGTGGAACACTGAAAATCGTTAGTATTAAAAATAAGGGAACAAAGCTTGAAGTAAAGATACCAATTTTAACTAGTGGGAGGGAGAGCAAGCATGATTAAAGTCGTTTTTATCGATGATCACGAAATGGTCCGAATAGGGGTGGCATCGTATTTGTCGGCACAGCCTGATATTGAGGTGATTGGGGAAGCGGATAATGGCCGAACGGGGGTTGAACTCGTTTTGGAGCTAAGGCCGGACATTGTTTTGATGGACCTTGTCATGAAGGAAATGGACGGGATTGAGGCGACGTCGAAGATTATTGAACAGTGGCCAGAAGCAAAAATCATTGTTGTGACAAGCTTTTTAGATGATGAAAAGGTGTATCCGGCGCTTGAAGCCGGCGCGACAAGCTATATGCTAAAAACTTCAAAAGCCAGCGATATTGCCAATGCAGTTAGGGCTACATACTCTGGTCAACCGGTTCTTGAACCAGAAGTGACGGGTAAAATGATGATGAAAATGCGTCAAAAACAGCCTGTCCTCCCACATGAAGAATTGACGGAACGAGAAATGGAAGTTTTATTATTAATGACAGAAGGAAAGAGCAATCAGGAAATTGCCGATGAATTGTTTATCGCGCTCAAAACGGTGAAAACCCATGTGAGCAATATCCTCAGTAAGCTACAAGTTCAAGACCGGACGCAAGCGGTCATTTATGCATTTAAGCATTCGTTAGTGAAGTAATAACTTGTTGGGGGAAGCACCCGTAAAATTCGAGGCCAAATTCGGGTCTCGGTTTTTTTTTGGAGTTAATAGTACAGCACTACGAACCGTGGTAACCATATTTAATCAAACGTTTGATTAACAATCGTGACGACAATTTATAAAATAATTCTCGGACTTGTCTCATATGTATCTAAAGTAGGAAAAGTACAGAGGTGAAACAGCTTGAAATTATTTATAAAAGGTACGATGGTTTTGGTGATGGCCGCTTTTATTGGCGAGTGTGCGGAGTTTCTAATCAACATGATTTTGGCAAGGGAACTCGGCGAGGGCGGCATGGGAACGTACATGACGATTTTGCCGCTGATTTTCCTCATTATGATGCTAGCAAGCTTTGAGTTACCTGTTTCCCTTTCGAAGATTGTGGCAGAGAGGGATGCAACCTATCATCAAAAAATGTTAAGGGACGTGCTTCACCTTACGATTGTTTTATCGGCAGCCTTGTTCGTAGTAGTGGCTGTGGCCCTTCCGAATGTGTCCATATTTCAAGACTATCATCCGCTGTTAAAATGGATCGTTCTATCAATGATTCCGTTGATGTCGTTTACCTCCATTGCTCGAGGCTATTTTATGGGCAAACACCATATGGGGAAAATCGCGATTGCCAATCTGTTACGACGGTTGGTCCAGCTCTTGCTTTTAGCCTTTGTTTATCAATTATTTGACTTTGATCGTACAACAGCGGTTTTTATTGCATTTTGTACCTTAGCGGCGAGTGAACTAGTTGTGTTTATGTATCTATTTTATTTGTTTTTATTAAACTATCGTAATTTGAAACAAATCCCGGGTAAAAATGTGGACAAAAAGGACTTAAGAAAAAACTTACTGGCGATCTCTGGTCCTTCCACGGCCATGAGAATTTTTCATTCCCTTACTCATGCAGTCCAGCCTTTTTTAATTAAGGCAGCGATCATCCATGCAGGTGTTCCAGCGGAAGTGGCCAATGAACAGTTTGGAATGATTGCCGGAGTGGCAATGTCAATTGGTTTCTTCCCGGCCTTTATTGCGCATTCTTTTACAATTGTTTTGATTCCAACCGTTGCGAAACACCACTCACTCGGAGAGTATCAGAAACTTCAAAAGCTGTTACAACATGTCATGCTTTTAACTGTGTTATACGGAGTTCCAGCGGTCGCTATTTTTTACTTTTTCGCAGAGCCCCTGACGAGTATGTTTTTTCACTCTAATAACGCAGCTTATTTTCTTCAGATTCTTTGGCCATATTTTCTGCTACACTTTTTTGTCATCCCAATGCAGGCTTATTTAATTGGTTTAGGCTTAGTGAAGGATGCGTTTTATCATATTATTTGGTCAACGGTTGTTAGTTTTACAGTGATGTATTTCTTGGGTTCGAGACCAGATTGGCAAATGTCAGGTGTAATTATTGGCATGAATTCAGGTACCGTCCTGCTCACCTTAATGCATATTTTAACGATTAGTAAAAAAATTGGGGTTGTTTGGCCATCAAAAACTTCTGATCGAAAAGTCTAAAGGGATTTTCTAGAATACAACGAATTTAACTAGAAAAATAGATAATTGGAAGTGATAGCGTGAAAAAGGTGTTGCGCGGGCACCATCTCCTTTGTGTCCATGGTTTTAGGGGGATGGGCTATAGCCCCGGTTTTATCAAGAAGATGGGAACCATTGTTGAGGATGTTCGGGATAAGGAGAAGGATTTTGACATTCTAGTTGTGGCTGCGTTTGATGATGCCTGTATGGCTTGTCCGCATAAGGGCCGAACAGAGTGTGAAGCGAATGAAGGTTCAAACGAACATGTCCTATCTTTGGACCGGAAAGTCATCAACCACTTGGAGTTATTAGAGGGGAAAAGCTATAAGAAGTCAGAGTTGTTGAAACAAACGGCAGCAACAGTGGAGCCGGAAGATCTCGATTTTCTATGCGAAGGGTGTTCCTGGCTTAAATACGGAGTTTGTAAAGAAGGGGTTGGGGAGCTGCGGCAGGAATATGGGAAGCTAGCCGTGAGCAGCGAATAGGAGGCTACCCGATAATAAAAAACAGCTTGCGATTCCTTGAGGGGCGCAAGCTGTTTTTAAAAATATATCAAATTCTACTGAAAAGACTCGTTATAATAATTCACTCCGTACACAGAGCCTTCACTGACCATCTCATTATTATCGAACTCATATGGGTCCGGGTGTGCAGACTGCTGTATCGGCAATACTTCCTGTTCTTTTGTTGAGGTGAATTTTTCTTTTATTCCTGTTACCATATTCTTAACTCTAGCACCATTTTCCTTTGGATTCGTAGCCATCCAAACGGCCGCTGCGCCTGCACCGATTAATAAGAAAGATTTAAGTGGGGTTGTTTGCATGATTGTGTCCTCCTTTTATTCTGGATATCAAACAGCGTCTTATAGATTACCTTCCCCAAATTCCTGTTGCTAAAACATTTTGACTGTAAAAGAGTTAGGTAAATGGAAAAAAGCTTGCGAACCATATTTGGTCGCAAGCTTTTTAATTAGATAGCCTGAAAATTACCTTTCATCAGCCTTAGCCTGAGCTTTGAGGAGATCACGAATCTCAGTTAATAATTCTTCTTTTGCATCAGACTTGATTTCTTCTTTTTGCTCTTCAACTACTTCTTTCTTACGTTTAAATCGATTGATGAGACGAATGAAGAGGAATATTGAAAAGGCAATGATGAAGAAGTCAACCACGCTTTGGATAAAAGCTCCGTATTTTAATCCTTCTTCTCCAGCACCCGCTGGGTAGGTAAGAGTTGAAAAATCAACGCCCCCAAATAGTAAGCCGAATATCGGCATTATGATGTCATTTACTAGTGATGTGACAATTTTACCGAAGGCGCCACCAATGACAACCCCGACAGCTAGGTCTAACACATTTCCTTTTAATGCAAACTTTTTAAATTCTTCCCACATATCTTGTCCTCCTGCTATTCAGTTTTCCTTCACTATTTTCCTGTCTTTCACATAAGAAAGCAAGTCGATAAGAAGAAATAGGTCGATTTTCACAAATAAAAACTGAGGAAGTGCGGCCCTCAGTTCACTTTTCAATATTTAATTGTAAAAGATTGATATTTCTCAGCGAGTGAGATTTCGTTGATCTCGATCTGGTCCACTTTTGAGAAAGGGTTGCCTCTGCTGATTTCCTCGATGAATAGGTCCAAATTTTCTTTTGTTCCGGTGGTTACCATTTCAACTGCTCCATCTGTGCGATTCTTTACCCAACCAGTTATTCCAAATTGAACTGCCTTCATTTGAGCAAAGTACCGATAGCCAACACCCTGAACTTTTCCTGAAACAACGATCTGTAATTGTAACAAGATTTCGCCCCCAGATTATTCTTTATAAAAACTATAATTATGTAAAATACCCTATGCACCTATATTATAGCAACAAAGGCAGAGTCAGTATAGTATGAGGTGTAGAAGGGAAGAGGCCTTCGTAGGTTACCTCCTTTGGAGGTGCAATTTATTAAAAAGTGGTGCCTATAAAAATTGCAGGAATTCGTAGGTGTATTTATCTTGTATCTACTTGATTATCTTTTCAAGGACAAATAGAGCATATTGCAGAGTGTTTTCGTCCATGAGAGGAGACCTCAAAGACAATTACTGCAATATGAGGAAGAGTTTTGTCTATGAGCAGGGGTCTCAAAGACAATAAGTGTAATATGAGGATGAGTTTTGTCCATGAGCAGGGGTCTCAAAGACAAAAAGTGCAATATGAGGATGAGTTTTGTCTATGAGAAGGTGCCTCAAAGACAATTAGTTCAGTTTGAGGAAGAGTTTTGTCCATGAGCAGGGGTCTCAAAGACAATAAGTGTAATATGAGGAAGAGTTTTGTCCATGAGCAGGGGTCTCAAAGACAAAAAGTGCAATATGAGGATGGGTTTTGTCCATGAGCGGGGGTCTCAAAGACAAAAAGTGTAATCTGAGGATGAGTTTTGTCTATGAGCAGGGTTCTCAAAGACAAAAAGTGTAATCTGAGGAGAGTTTTGTCTATGAGTAGGGTTCTCAAAGACAATTAGGGCTTTAGGATGAAGAATATTGTCCTTGATAAGGCTTCTAAGAAAGTTGTGTACTTTTTTCAGCATCAACCATCTCTAAATTCAAACGAGACCTAGTTCAAAAAGCAGAACTAGGTCTCGTTTGAATTCACTTTTAAAAGCTAATAGTATGTTTTCACCTATAGATTAAACTGCCCAATCTCCATTACGGAAAACAGGTTCAGTTGTGCCATCTTCCTTGATTCCATCAATATCCATGTCTGCAGAACCAATCATGAAGTCAACATGTGTAATACTTTCATTTAAACCATGTGCTTCAAGTTCTTCTTTGGACATTTTCTTCCCGCCTTCTAGGCAGAAAGAATAGGCACTTCCAATCGCCAGGTGGTTAGAAGCATTTTCATCGAAAAGTGTGTTAAAGAATAGAATGTTTGATTGTGAAATTGGTGAGTTGTAAGGAACTAACGCAACTTCTCCTAAGAAGTGGGAACCTTCATCTGTCGCAACAAGCTGTTTTAGAATTGCTTCGCCTTCTTCTGCTTGAACTTCCGTGATACGACCATTTTCAAAGGTAATTTTAAAACGATCAATGATGTTTCCGCCATAGCTTAGAGGCTTGGTGCTAGAAACATAGCCGTTTACTCCAGTTTTCAACGGAACAGTAAATACTTCTTCTGTCGGCATATTCGCCATAAACTCGTGACCTTGTTCATTGATGCTTCCAGCTCCAACCCATAAATGCTTTTCAGGAAGTTCGATTGTAAGGTCTGTGCCTGGTGCTGAGTAATGAAGCTTTTTATAGCGCTTGCTGTTTAAGTAATCTACTTTTTCATGAAGGTTCGCATCATGCTGTTTCCAGGCCTCAACAGGATTTTCTGTATCTACTCGAATTGCGGTAAAAATGGCATCCCATAGTTTTTCTACAGCGTTTTCCGCTGATTCATTAGGGAAGACCATTTTTGCCCAGCCCTCGGATGGTGCGGAAATGACAGTCCAGCTAACTTTGTCGGACATCATATATTGACGGTATGTAGAAAGGGCTTTTCCAGCTGCTTTTTGGTTGTTGGCAATTCGCTCAGGATTTACTCCTTTTAGTAGATCTGGGCTTGAAGAAACAATCGACATGAATGCTGCACCTTGCTCAGCTAATTCAGTTACTTCTTTTGCACGCCATTCTGGGTATTCACTAAACACCTCATCTGGTGCTAGTTCATATTTTGTTCTGGTAACAATATCATCGTTCCAGTTGACAACCACATTTTTAGCACCCACTTCGTAAGCCTTTTTGGTAATAAGGCGGACTAGTGGAGCTGAATCAATCCCTGCATTTACTACTAGCGTTTGGCCTGGTTGGACGTTCACGCCTACTTTTACAGCCAAATCTGCATATTTTTCAAGATTAGTTTGGAAATCGCTCATTTTCATTCTCCTTTTCAGAATCTTCTCTTTCATTTTAACCATTCTCGACAAAAAAAGATACGATGAGGTTTTACGAAGGATTCTTCGTTATTTTATTAATCGTTTTGATAAAAAAGAACGTCACCTATTAGGAGACGTTCTTTTGAACGGCATTCTGTTTTTCATAAATGGTAAACATCAAATTGTAAAGCAGTGCGCTTATGAGAGCTAATACACTTAGGATGATAAAGGTCCATTCATATCCCACCCAAACGGTTAGGGGGATTGAAATCGGCGCAATTGTCCGTCCGACTGTGTGGCGAAGGCCAGCAGCTGCAAAGTATTGACCACGCATATGGTCGGGAGCAAGTTTTGAGATAAAACTTTGGGCAAGGCCAGCTGTCATCAGTTCAGCTAGTGTAAATACTGCCATGGCAATTACCAGTCCCCAGATCATTTCTGTTCGGCTGAAAAGAAACATTGAAACGGCGTAGACGATAGAGGCAAGAACGAACACATTTCGTTCGCGGTACTTTGTCATCCACCTTGTCACCACAACTGTAAACAAAGCAACCAAAAAGCCATTTTCAGAGAGGATTAAGCCAAAAACCTGCTCTCCGTGTAGTGTTATATTCCAACTACCAATATCAAATAGTGTTTGTTGGTTAACTTTTTCTTTTATATAAACCGGAAGTAGGAGATCGAGTTGCATAAAGGTTTGGGCAACTAAAATACCGGCTGTAATGTATAACAAAAAGACTTTATCTTGAACAATTACTTTATAATCAGCCACTTGATTCTTTAGAAAGGAGTACCATTTTTCATTATGTTGAACCTTCTTTGTAAAAACAGGAAGTGTTTCGCGAGCGAGTTTGGATAAAAGAAGGGCCAATAAAATGCAAATAATGGCAACTGCTACTAAAAGCTGAAAACGGTAATGAACATAGAATATCGCCCCAAGGATAGGTCCAATCACGACAGCGATATTAATAGATGTATAGAATACAGCAAAAATATTGCTTCGTTCTTTTTCATCAACAAGATCGGCAATCATTGCTTGGCTTGCTGGATAGTAGAATGAGCTAAAAATACCAACGACGGTGAAAGAGATAAACCCAATAATAGGGGAGGTGAACCAAGGTGAAACGGCAGCTGCAAAGAGTAGGTAAGAGACACCTTGCCCTAGTGCTGCAATCACCATCATTCTCTTTCTACCAAATCGGTCAGCAAAATACCCACCCATTAAACTAGCAAGTACCGAAAATACTTGTGAAAAGATGAGTAAAAATCCAGCCAAGCCTTTTCCAAAACTTTCAGCAAAGTAAATGGTTAAAAACGGGAAAAACATCCAAAATGTTATATTTAGTAAAAATTCACCGAAAAGGCGAACCTTCAAATTACGATCCCAATCTCTGATTCTCATGATTTGTCCTCTTAAAAATATTTAAACAAGCTAGCCTGTTGCGTTGCCATGATAAGGCAGTGGCAAGTTCCAAGATGTATCATACTATTCTTTAGACGAATTTTACAAGATAAATTAGATTTCACATAACTGATTGTTTGATATAAACCTCAATGAGACCAACCAGCAATGGAAAACGTAGAAACGGTCACATTGAGAGGTTCAATGAGACCAACCAGCAATGGAAAACGTAGAAACGGTCACTTTGAGAGGGCCAATGAGGCCAACCAGCAATGGAAAACGTAGAAACGGTCACATTGAGAGGTTCAATGAGACCAACCAGCAATGAAAATGGTAGAAACGGTGACATTGAGAGGTTCAATGAGACCAACCAGCAATGGAAATGGTTGAAACGGTCACATTGAGAGGTTCAATGAGACCAAATAACAACGGAAAACGTAGAAACGGTCACATTGAGAGGTTCAATGAGACCAAATAGCAATGGAATCGTAGAAACGGTCACATTGAGAGGTTCAATGAGACCAAATAACAATGGAAAACGTAGAAACCGTCACATTGAAGGGTTCAATGTAACCAAATAGCAATGGAAAACATAGAAACGGTCATATTGAGAGGGCCAATGAGACCAACCAGCAATGGAAAACGTAGAAACGGTCACATTGAGAGGTTCAATGAGACCAACCAGCAATGGAAAACGTAGAAACGGTCACATTGAGAGGTTCAATGAGACCAACCAGCAATGAAAATCGTAGAAACGGTCACATTGAAGGGTTCAATGTGACCGAATAGCAAACGAAACCAATTAAATGGTTATATTGAGGTTTTTAAAGCCCTAACACATTGGTTATAGCAACTTAATCTTAGGTTCTCAATCCTTCTTCTCCATTGCTGCTTTCAGCAAATCTCCAAGCGAAGTACCGAAGTTGTCGTTATCAGCACTATATTTTTGCTTGAGCTTGCGTTCTTCGTGCTTGGAAACCTTCTTATTTTTCTTTTGATCGTCGGCTTTCTCAACAATGTTGCAGCGGCGACACTGGAAGTACAAACCAGCTTTTCCGTTATGCATTTCCATTTTCTTTTTGCATTGCGGGCAGCGCTTATTGGATAGTTTCGGATCTTTATGCTTGCGGTAGCTACATTCTCTGCTTGAACAAACAAGAACTCGGCCATCCTTTGTTTTGCGTTCTTTGAGGAATTCGCCACACTCAGGACATTTTGAGCCTGTTAGGTTATGAGCACGATAGGTTTTCTCACTTGCTTTGATTTCTGACACAAGCTGAGCAGTTTGCTTACGAATTCGCTCTTTAAAGGCCTTAGGATTTCCTTTGCCACGAGAAATCTCCTCGAGCTCTTTCTCCCACTTCGCTGTCAGCTCTGCTGAAGTCAACTCATCATTCACAAGGTCGATCAACTGTTTTCCCTTTTTAGAAGGGTAGAGGCGGCCATTCTGCCGTTCGACTGATTCAGACGAAATCAATTTTTCAATGATATCAGCACGCGTTGCAGGTGTACCAAGTCCAAACTTCTCCATTTTTCCGAGGATATCAGCCTCTGAATAGCGTAATGGTGGCTCGGTTAGTTTTTTATTTAACGTGACCTCGCCAACATTAAACGTTTTGCCTTTTGCTAGCTGGCCTAAGCTTTGCTTGCGTTCTCCTGTGTCTTCCTCTTTTCCTGTAACCTTTTTAAAACCTGGCTCGAGGATATTTGATTCACGAGCAGTTAAGGTTTCACCGTCAACATCAAACAAAGCGTGAATGGTTTCATATTCATAAGCAGGGTAGAAGAGTGCAAGAAAACGGCGAACAATGAGATCATAAAGCTTTCGCTCATCTGACTCGAGGTCTCCTAAACGTAGGCGTTCCTCTGTTGGAATAATCGCATGGTGATCCGTCACTTTTTCATTATTGAACACGCGGCGAGCAAGTACTTTTCCTTTCTGATTCAAGGCAGGGCGTGCTTCGTCTTTGTAACTAGAAAGAATGCCTTGGAGCCGGTCGACCATCGTCGCTTCCATATCCGTAGTTAAATAACGGGAATCTGTCCGTGGGTAGGTGACAAGCTTATGTTGTTCATACAATCCTTGTAAAACATTAAGTGTCTTTTTAGCAGAAAACCCAAAGCGTTTATTGGCATCTCGTTGAAGCTCGGTTAAATCGTATGGAAGGGGCTGTGGCTCGCTTTTCTTTTTCCGATCAACCGACTTCAAAATAGCTTTTTTCCCAGAGAGTTTTTCCTTCAATTTCTCCGCTTTTTCAGCAGAGAAAATTCGTTTCTCTCCGTTGTGGTCCCATTCAGCAGAAAGCGGACCGACTGCTGCTTGAATGGTCCAATATTCTTTAGGAACAAAGCTATTAATTTGCTTTTCACGCTCAATCATCATCGCCAAGGTCGGGGTTTGCACTCGCCCAGCGGATAACGGGTCTTTGTATTTTGTTGTTAGCGCTCTTGAAACATTTAACCCAATTAACCAGTCAGCTTCGGCGCGGCATACGGCCGATTCATACAACGCTTCAAACTGTTGACCAGGCTTCAACTGCTTGAAGCCATCCTTAATGGCCCGGTCTGTTTGCGAGGAAATCCACAAACGCTTAATGGATTTTCGCCAGCCAGCTCGCTCAAGAATCCAGCGCGCTACTAACTCACCTTCACGCCCAGCATCGGTTGCGATAATGACTTCCTTTACGTCTTTTCTCTTTAATAGGCTCTCAACAGCCTTATATTGAGCACTTGTCTGCTTAATGACCTTAAGGCCCATTTTGTCAGGAATAATGGGGAGGTCTTCTAGGCGCCAAGTAGTATACTTCGTATCATAATGCTCAGGCATTTTTAATTCGATTAAATGTCCTAATGCCCAGGTCACAATATATTGGCTTCCCTCGATATAGCTTTTATGTTTTTGATTGCAGCCGAGCACTCTAGCAAGCTCTCGTGCCACACTCGGTTTTTCTGCAAGAACTAAAGATTTCATAGGAGCTCCTTTCAAATCGTGGTACTTTCACTAGTATAGCGGAACTGGCGAGAATTTTGTAATGTAGGAACTTTATGGTTCCGTTTTTAACGTTGTTTGAGGGTGTGCAAAACAACCAAAAAAGGCCTTCACAGAAGTGAGACCCTTTATTGGAGAGCTAGCCGATATTGAGGTAAATGTTCATGGCGGGGGGGCTTAATCGAATCAATATGATTGACAGGTAATGTTAACTCGACCATAGTCCCATTCCCGGTACTACGATATTGAATTCGGCCATGGTGGTTCTCGATGATTTGCTTACTAATCATCAAACCGAGTCCTGTGCCTTTTTCTTTTGTTGTAAAGAATGGTTCTTCAATCTTTTTTAAAAGATCTTCAGGAATTCCACAGCCTGTGTCAATAAAACGTAATTGGAGGTAGTTTGATTCTTGTTGCTTGGCTTCGACCGTGATGCTTCCGCCGTTAGGCATTGCTTCAATACTATTTTTTATAAAGTTAATAAAAACTTGTTTAAGCTGATTTTCATCACAAAGGAGCTCAGGTAGTTCAGCGTCGTATAAGGTTTTTATCTCGACACTATTCATTAAAGCCTCTGTATCAAGCAAGGTAATGGTTTCTTCAAGCAGCTGGCGAATATCGTTCTGTTTGTACTCCATGTTCTTAGGCTTAGCTAATGTTAATAGTTCAGACAGAATGGTTTCAATCCGATTAATCTCAGAACAGATAATTTCAAAATATGATTTATCATCTTTGAAATTATGTTCCAGTAGTTGTAGAAAGCCTTTGATGGCGGTCAATGGGTTTCTAACTTCGTGAGCAATCCCAGCTGCAAGCTGACCAGCAATTAATAATTTTTCAGACTGTAAAAGAAACTTTTCTGTCTTTTTCCTTTTTTCAATATCCCTTAAAATCAAATGGATGGCTGGTTTGTTCTCAAAAGTGGTTTGGATGCCTTTTAGTTCTGCCTCGAAGTTCGTTCCATCGATTCGATAAATTTTTTGGTTGGTAAATCCTTTCGGTGTTCCGTTGTGAATTTCTGTAAGGTATTTATGGAAAGACTCGAAATATCCAGAGTTGAGAAAATCATAGAACCCTTTTCCGACTAAATCACTTTTCGACAGGGCTCCTAGAAGTTCTACTCCGGTATCATTGACATATAAAATCACACCAGATCTGATAATAATCACTGCATCTGGTGAATGTTCTACAAGATTTTTATATGTTTCTTCCTGCATTATAATCACCTCGTATCCTTTTCTATTAATAGACTGATCTTACATACAAATTTAGGGAAAGTTCGAACAATCTCACCTGAAATAACCTTATGTATCCATTTGTTGTTTTATGTCAAAAAAGAAAAGATTGATGTTCAATTTGTATAAGTGTTAAAAAATCCAATTGAGGTAATTATTGGCATGCACACCACTTTCTTTACCCACATTTTTCATAAATAAACTTATTATTACAAAAAAAAGTAGGGTCCTTATGTAAAATGTTGTTCAAGTGACAAAGCAATCTAATATCTATGGGGTTTCATGCATATTGAATACTCTGAATGTGTCATAAACAGGGGAACAACGTCACGATCATGTAACCGATAGGAAGTCATACTTTTAGATTTACGAAAGTATGTCAATACCGATAATGATTGTCACGTCTATCGGTGGAGGTATAATGTTGTACGGGATTATTTTGTTCGAGATCGTAGGAGGATATATTGTCCTTTTTATTATCGTTCGTTTATTAGGAAAGAGTCAGATTAGCCAAATTTCTCCGTTTGACTTCATCTCTGCTCTCGTTTTGGGTGAAATAGTAGGAAACGCCATTTATGATAAAGATACAGGTTTTAGCATGATTATTTTTTCTGCTTTTATTTGGGGGACCCTGATTTTCATAACTGAGTTTTTAACCCAAAAGTCAAGAAAACTACGCTATCTTTTAGAAGGGAAAGCGTCGATTATCATCCATAAAGGGAAGCTAGATTGGAAACAGATGAAGCGGAATCATCTGGATATTGATCAGCTTCAGCAGCTATTAAGAGATAAAGGTGTTTTCTCCCTTCAAGAGGTGGAATTTGCAATCCTCGAAAATAATGGGGCCATTAGTGTGCTTAAAAAGGCTGAAGCAGACCAACCAACGCTAAGCGATTTAAAAATAAATGGAGAAAAAAGAACTTTACCCTATACAGTTGTGAGTGACGGGGTAATATTGAATCAAAATCTTCAGGCAGCTGGCGTGGATGAAGAATGGCTTTACAAAGAGTTAAAGCAGTTGGGGATTCGAAATCCAGAAGATGTATGTTATGCCGAATATGTACCAGGGAAAGACATTTTTATTCAAAAATATTAAAAGTGAGTACAAGTGTTTGCACCCTGACAAGCGTGAAGGGGCAGGTGCTTCTTTACGAGGGAGAGTGCAAAAAGATGGGGGATCATAAATCTACAGACAAGATAAGGAAGCTAGATATAAAAGATGATGAAACCGCTAATCAGGTGTTCGCATTACAGAAGCAATCCTATCGGGTGGAGGCAGAGCTCATTGGCACCGAAAAGATTCCTCCTTTGATGGAATCACTTGATGAGTTACTTTCATGTGGTGAAACATTTTTTGGTTTTTATGAAAAAGAGGAAATCGTGGCTGCATTATCTTATAAGCGAGATAACGAGGTTGTCGACATCCACAGAATAATGGTTCATCCAAACCATTTTCGCAAGGGGCTCGCGAGACAGCTTCTTATCTACTTAGTTGAACAGGAACCGGATGTACGGAAATTAATTGTCTCAACTGGTTCAGCTAATACCCCGGCGGTAAATCTATATGAGAAACTAGGCTTTAAAAAGGTAGGGGAGACTGTAGTTGGTGAAGGATTATCTCTTACTCATTTTTGTAAAACTATGTTTTAACTAGGAGGGTGACAAAGTCACCCTCTTTTTTTATCGCAAGACGTTTAAACTTATGCCTCTTCGTCCTCAATTCGGTTCTTAAATGCCTCTTGAACGACTAATAGTTCCTCGTCCTCTTGAGCTTCAGTTGTATGTCTTTCAACGAGTGTTCCTTTAGGAAAATCACCAGGATGACCTTTCTTTTTATGATCAAAGCCTTTGCCTCTACCCATGGTTTCTACCTCCTTTCTTTTTCCAAGGTAGTTTTCCCAGCTGGGGGGATGATTATGAAAGCTTTCAGTGATATGCAAGTTACCACCTAAACGAGCATACCTATAGTAAAAGCAGGCAGCTATTCAGGGAGAACAAAGGGATTCTACAATATAACTGAAGGTAGGGATAAAATCCTTGTGAACTGAGAGGAGTGATAAATGTGAATGAAGACCTTTTGAAAAAGTCATCCCAACCTATAGAGTTCTATGCAACTCGAGATGATAAAGCGCCATCATTTTCGGCGGATGCGGTGGATGGGAGTGAAATACGAAGAATTCGCTTGGATGAGTTTAAGGGGAAATGGGTGGTGCTGTTTTTTTACCCTAGTGATTTCACGGCTGTTTGAATGACTGAATTGGCGGCGGTCGCCGCTATGTACCCTAATATAAAAAACATAGGCGCAGAGGTGCTTGCTATTAGCACAGATAGCGTTCATTCACACCAGGTTTATAAACAAACAACGCCAGCACTTCATGATCTTGGATTTCCCCTTGTTAGTGACAGAACACATGAGATTAGTCAGTCTTATCGAGTTCTTGATTCAGCAACAGGTACAGCTTATCGAGCATCATTTTTCATTAGCCCTGATCAAGTGATTCATGCAAAGATGATTTACCCAAAAGCAATTGGGCGAAATATCCCAGAGCATTTTCGGCTGTTACAAGCGTTGCAATATAATAAAGAAACAAGTCAAGCTGTGCCTGTAGATTGGATGATTAGATAAGCGTCCTCTAGTGCTTCCGCATAGTTTATACTATAATTTATGTATTAATGATTGAATCAAGGGAGTGAAGAGATGGACTTTTCTATCATTGTCTCCGAAGATCGAATTAAGAAGGCTTATGAGGATGGAGAATTTTCCAACCTGCCTGGTTTAGGAAAACCATTGAAGCCGGATGAGCTATCTGCTGTCCCTCAGGAATTACGAATGGCTTATCGACTGATGAAAAATGCAGGCTATTCACCCGAAGAGGGAGTTTTGCGTCAAGAAGTTTTGACAATTGAAGATTTGATATCAAAGTGTCATGATGACTCTGAACGCGAACAGCTAAAAAACCAATTAAGTCAGAAACTTTTTGAGTACAATAAAATGATGTCCAAACGTGGAGTAAAAACAAACTCTGCTCTATTTAAGAATTATGAACACAAAATAGAACAAAGGCTGCTAAGCCAAAAGTAAGAAAAAGAACCCTGCTGTACGTGTAGATAGCAGGGTTTTCTTATTCTCTTCCTTCTTCTTTCTGTGTCTCAGGTTTACACATTCGATCAAGAACAATCCCAATTAGGACGATACAAGAAATGGGAATAACAAAATTTAAGACATGGATGACGGTCATAATAACGGCCTCCTCCTTAAAAAAGACTGAATGCATGTTATTTATATTATATTCCATCTAAATGAAAAAACCGCTAATTATTTTAATATTCTGTAAATTTTAGGTGCAAAAAATAAGCCAATCTGTAAATTGGCCAGCTCTTCAAGGGATAACTTGATAAGGGTATTGGGGATTGATTTAAGATTCTATTTGGGTTTATTTTGTTTGTATTTCATAAAGTCAATAAAAAAGGCGAATTCTTCCTTGCTTACACCATTTTGAATCGCTTCATCAATCATTTCTAACCATTCTGGATCAATGGGTGGCGGTGAGTCTTGTTCTCGTTCTTTAAAAGGTTCTCCGGTTAACTCCTCAAGAGAGACATCAAGTGTTTTAGCCAAACGAGATAAGACTTGAAGAGAGGGGTTTTCTTGGATGCCTCTTTCGATGTAGCTTAAGTATGATTTGGAAACCTGAGCTTTATTGGATAATTCAGTGATGGAATAATGCTTTTGAACTCTTAAATTTTTTATTTTCTCACCTACGCGCATTTTTTATAGTCCCCTTAAAAAACAATATATATTCATTATAACGAACGTTGTTCTGCTTTAAAATAAAATTATGGGAATAATCATACTTATTTTGTTCTCTTTTAGAAACGACTGTAGGAATTGAAAATTAAAGTTGGTTATATCGTCTGATTTTTTTATGGGGGTAGCATGATAATGGATTGTTGACAATGTTTTACATTTTCTGAATTTATTTTTAATTGTTGCCTTTATTTACCAGTAAAAATATGCTAATCTAAGGGTAAGTTGTCTATTTTTGAAAAAATTTTTACTTGAGTTTTTTGAAAAAAGCGACAAATTTCTACACACTCTGATAAATGTAAGAGCTAAAATAGTCTATAGGGAGCAAGAAATTGGTAACAGAAAAAGGCAAACCTGTTGAAAAACAGGGGCGCAAAGTCACGGGTCTAAGGGGGAAGTCATCCTATGACAGCCGGATTGCCTGGAATACGAATGCGTATTTTAGGGGGAGTAGGGTAATATGGAAACAGAAAGTTTTGGAGAACTTGACACCGAGTGGATATTGCTAATCAAAGAAGCGTTAGATCTTGGTATAGAGAAAGAAGAAATCCGAAGTTTCTTAGCCAAAGGGAGTACACAACAAGTAGTTCTTGAAAAATAGGACTTTAGATTTTACATAAACTTACATGAGGCCCATTGGGTCTTTTTTTAATAGGATGTCGTTGGAAGGTTGATGATAAGACCCCGTACATAATGCAGATAAAAAGAAAAATGATTAAAAAGATAGCATGTTGATATCCTTTTAATCATTTTTCTTTTTTAGAAAGTTGTTTAGGGTTACTTCAATAAGAAGTGTAGCTAGCTGCTCTTTTCTCGTAAATTATAGAATGCGTCATTCTATCCCACTTGTCTTTGAGAAAACGGCCTTTACTTATTATTATTTGTTCTCCATTTATTAAACTCTAGGAATTCTTTAAATTGCTCTTTCGAGATTCCGGAATCCATTGCCTCGCGCACGAGGTCTACCCAGTCTGAATCTACTGTTTGGTTTCCAATCTCTGATTCATCATGGATTAATCGATCAATTGGAACCTTAAGAACGGATGCAATTTTTTCTAAAAACTGAATGGACGGGTTGGTTTGTAGATTTCTTTCTAGTGAGCTTAAATAAGATTTGGCAACACCAGCTTGTTCGGCAAGCTCCGATAAGGACATTTTGCGTTCCTGACGTAATTTCTTTACTCGTTCACCTATCACTCGTTTCACACACCTTATTTCTTCATCTTTATCTATAATATCAAAACGGTCTCTCAAGTTCCATATCAAGAACAACTATAGAACAAAATATTTTTTTAATATTGTATAATTGTGTCCATTCTTTGAATGTGCTAAAAGTAACATTTGTAAAATAATTCAGTCAAGTAGCATTGAAGATCACTTAAAATAGGCCAATATTTAAGCGTAATGAAGTATTTTTTACACTGATCGCCGTATAAGCTAATATAGAAGATAGATATTGTTATCAGGGAGATGAAGGGATGATTGTCTTAAAATCAGCACGAGAAATCGAAAGAATGCAGGAAGCTGGGAAACTACTTGCTTCTATTCATAAAGAAATTGCACATATGATTAAACCGGGAATTACCACTTGGGAAATCGATGAATTTGTTGATGAATATCTGGCTAAGCACGGTGCGAAACCTGAACAAAAGGGGTACCGCGGTTATCAATATGCAACTTGTGCAAGTATTAATGATGAAGTATGCCACGGTTTTCCACGAAAAGATCCTCTTAAAGAGGGGGACATTGTAACCATTGATATGGTTGTAAACCTTAATGGTGCTCTTGCCGATTCTGCTTGGTCCTACGGAGTTGGAAAAGTTAGTGAAGAGGCAGAGAACCTTCTGAAAGTAACAAAAGAGGCCTTGTACCGCGGCATTGAACAATGTGTACCTGGCAACCGTGTTGGGGATATTGGGCATGCGATTCAGACTTTAGTAGAAGGCGAAGGAATGTCAGTTGTGCGGGAATTTATTGGCCATGGAATTGGAGCTACCATTCATGAAAAGCCAGATATTCCTCATTTTGGATTACCAGGTAAAGGTGCGCGTCTTAAAGAAGGAATGGTGTTTACGATTGAACCAATGGTCAATTTGGGTGAATGGAAAACGAAAATGGATTCTAACGGTTGGACGGCCCGTACGATAGATCATAAGCTTTCAGCTCAGTATGAGCATACGATCGCCATAACGAAGAACGGCCCGATTATTTTAACCGATCAAAATTAGAACATTTATAAACAAACAAAAACCAGCTGCTATTTAAGCAGCTGGTCTTGTTTGTTTAACAGCGTCCTAGCGCTATCTGATTATTGCTTCCGTAAGTTACCAAGTTCTTCAACAATGGCTTGCATTTCATTGATGCTGAATGAACCTTTTTTCATAATCATTTCATAGATATCTTTGAGCTCTTCGTACATTTCTTCATCAAAATGGGTTGGCTTAATCGCACCTGCATTTACTACATTTAGCTTTTCTTTAATTTTTTCTATCATATATTCTACATTCTCAACTGATTTTACCGATAAATCCACTTTTCTCATCCTCCCACCGAACACATTGTACCAACATCTTTCCATTTTCCTTCATAAAAGTCAATTGAATTCTGACTATTTTTTAACGAATGAATCGTTCTAGGTTATTTTACGCATGAAAAAGGAAAATATAATGACACTAGACTTGCATCAGGAGATTTTATCCAAGAAAATGATAGGAAGGAGGAGTTTGTAATGATAAAAGTATTATTTGTGTGTCTCGGCAATATTTGTCGTTCTCCCATGGCCGAGGCAATGTTTCGTGATTTGGTAAAAAGGGAAGGATTGGAAGGAAGGGTTGTTGTGGATTCAGCCGGAACGGGAGACTGGCATGTTGGCAAACCTCCTCATGAGGGAACAAGGAAAATACTTGAACAATATGGGGTGAATTCAGAAGGGCTAAAGGCTAGACAAGTTTCGACAGCTGATTTTAATGAATTTCATTATATTATTGGTATGGATGCGACCAATATAGAAAATCTTAAAAAGCTGGCAACGCCAAGTGATCAATTAGTAGTAAAAAGGCTGATGGATTTTGTGGACCAAGAAGGTAAAAAGGATGTCCCAGATCCATACTTTACTGGAAACTTTAATGAAACCTATGACCTTGTTACTGCAGGGTGCCAAGCGTTATTAAATCATATTAAGGTGATACATAATTTGTAGAAGAATTTAGTTATAGAATAAAAAGAAAGGGTGAAATCAATGGCAAGTTCTAGAAAGTTTTGGCTTGGAATGATCGTTGGAGCTCTTGCAGGAGGGGCAATCAGTTTACTGGACCGAGAAACGAGACAGGCAGTTAAAGGAGATTTTAAAAAGGCATCTGGGACAGTTACATACATTGCAAAACATCCGAATGAATTTATTGAAGAGGTACAGGATACGGTAAATAAAGTAAGATCAACAGTCGAGCAAGTAACGGAAGATGTTGCATTCATTACTGAAAAAGTTGAAGAAATTAAGGATGTTCCTCCACAGGTAGCTGAAATTGTTCAAGAATCAAAGGAAGCCTTTAGTCATTTAACAACCGAAAAGGCTAGGGTATAGTGGAGGATTGGTGATATTTTGTCCTAGGCCAGAATATCTTTGGGTAAAAGGAAAAAAGAGCGTGAAAAGTATACTGTTTGAAAGGGGACATCTGAGAGGAAGTGTAGGCATCAGTCTATAAAAAGGAAGGTGTTACAATGGTTGATGTTTCTTTTTTTAGGAGAATTTGGCACAGGATTTATGAAGATGATGTCCCGGCTCTGGCTGCTCAGCTAGCATACTTTTTATTGCTGAGCTTGTTTCCGCTATTGATTTTCCTCGTGTCTCTTCTGCCATATCTTCCAATAACGCATCATGATATTATTGACTTTATCCAAGATCACACGCCTGTAGAACAGGCTGGAATCATAAATAGCAGTGTTGAAGACGTGTTGAACAAGAATAACACCATTCTTTCTTTTAGTATCCTTGCTACCCTCTGGTCGGCGTCAAATGGAATTAATGCCATTGTTAGAGCGTTTAATAAAGCCTATCGAGTAGAGCAAGCTCGGTCAATCATGGTCCGGATTAAATCGATGTTCCTCACGTTGGGGATGATTTTCGTTTTTATTATAGCCTTGCTACTACCAGTGTTCGGTAGAGAAATTGGGGAGTTTTTATTTTCTCAATTTGGTTTAAGAGGTGAGTTTCTTTCAGTCTGGGAAGCGCTCCGCTGGCTCATCTCCTTTTTCGTTCTCTTAATCGTCTTTACAGGGTTATATTGGATTGCCCCCAATGTAAAAATGAAATGTAGGCATGCTCTACCAGGGGCCATTGTCGCAACAATTGGCTGGGTAGTCGTATCTTGGGGATTTTCCTTTTATGTAAATAACTTTGGTCAATATACAATCATTTATGGCCAAATTGGAGGGGTTATAGTTCTTTTAATTTGGTTATATTTAGCTGCTTTTATCATCATTATTGGTGGCGAAATTAACGCGTATTTTAAAGAACAAAAAACAAAGGAATGTTAAGAAAGTTTTCAAGGGTGTCCACTATGTTTGGGCGTCCTTTTTTAATTGCCTTGAATGTGGATTAAAGAGGATTAAAACGTAATTACTGAAAAACACAAAAGCTGTCATCTTAATGATGACAGCAAAAAAAGGTCATTTCAGTGAAGGTCATTGAGGCTTTATTTTTAGTTAAGCCTATGCAATATATATTCAGTGATCATCTTTTTCATTCCAATATTTACAAAAACAAACCCATATTCTTTAAACAGAATGTGGGTTTTCTTGATAAGCGCCTGTTCTTCGAAAGATTAATAATGCGATAAAAATGAATAGCAGCATGGTGCTGATGACATAGAAAAAGCTTGCTCCTTTTAAGTGTTCAATTGCGAGCCCGCCAATAAAAGGACCACTGATGCTACCGAATGAAAAGAAGATGGAAACCATCAAATTGCCTGCTGGGAGCAGTTGTTTTGGTAATAAATCGGCCATGAAACTGATTCCAAGGGAATATGTTGAGCCCACGAGCATTCCTGCAATAAAGAAACAAATGAGTAATCCCGTAACGGAATTTTGTAGAAATCCTGCTGCGGTAAAGCAAATAAACCCAGCTAACATGACAATTAGAAGTATATTTTTTCGTCCAAAACGGTCACTAAGTATCCCTAATGGTAATTGAAACACGATGCTTCCTGCTGCAAATGCAGGGAGAATAATCGATACTGCTCCAATCTCAATCCCACTTCTTAACGCATATACAGGAAAGTTTCCGTTGAGTGATGCCTCGAGGAAGCCGTATCCAAAAGGCGGAAGAAAAGCAACCCAGGCATACTTGAATACCAATCCAAACCTTTTCATTGTTCCAAAAAAGGAAGTCCCACTCTTATCCGACTCAGGAAACTCATTTTTCAAAAACCAGACAAATGCCCAAGCTACTAAACTAATGCTGCAGGAAATGATAAACGGAAGTGTTTCGTTTACCTCTAGAAGCCTTGTCATCATGGGACCGACGGTAAAGCCAATTCCAAAAAATAGCCCGTAAAGAGCAATGTTACGACCTAATTTTTCACTAGGCGAAGACGATGTAATCCAAGTTTGTGTCCCAAAATGAAGCAATTGGTCGCCGATGCCAATCAGGAGCCTTAATACAAACCAAAACCAAAAGGATTTCCAAAGGGGAAAGAATGCAAGTGAGCTTACCACCAGGAGTCCTCCTATTAGAATAATGGGTTTGTAGCCAAATTTCCTTAAAGGGCCCTCCATAAACGGGGATGCTAATAAAACACCGATATACAAACCAGTTGCATGTAAGCCATTCAGTGATGAAGAAACTCCGTCTTGTTCAAAAATAATGGCTATTAGGGGAAGAAGCATTCCTTGTGAAAAACCCGAAATAGCAACAATGCTTACTAAAATCCAAAAGCGAAAGGTGGTGTTTTTATTCATGAATAATCTCCTATAATCTTTATGTTTTGATGGTAACCGAGCGTGAATCTTTCGGCAAGAGAAAATGTTCTAAATTATAGGACGATGGATGAAATCATGAAGAATAGAACTATTTCGTAAGATTCAAGGAATATTAATAATTTTACTAGTTTTCATAACATTAATAGTAGTACACTAAAGTTTCTGGCAAGGAAAATACGCAAGCTCATTCATGAAGAAACCACTGAATGGGAAGTGTAAAATTGAAAATGGAACACTTTTTTAAATTAGAAGCGGCGTACATGGTTATTAACAACGAAGAGACATAAGGAGAAGAAAGCATGAAATTTTTTTATCGGATATTATTTTTCCTCATTGGGTTGCTGGCTTTATCTCTAGGTATTAGCTTGGCGATTGTGTCAGGTTTAGGATCAGGTGCTTGGGATGCTTTAAATGTTGGTCTTGCTGACACAATTGGATTTACACCAGGCACATGGGTGATTCTTGTGGGGATTTTTTTAATTATTTTAAATGCGTTTTTATTACAGACTAGACCAGATATTGGGGCAGTCATTACTTTATTTATTACGGGAGTTTTCATTGATTTCTGGTTGCTTCAAATTTTTAATGACCTCGTATTAAACGAATTTCTTAGTAAAATCCTCTATCTCTTAGCGGGTTTACTCTCAATGGGAATTGGGATTTCGATTTATATGCAGGCAAAGTTCTCATTAAGTCCTATTGATAACCTGATGTTAGCTTTACGGAAGAGGTTTGGATTTAGTTTTATGGTGGCGAAAACAGTTGGGGAAATTATTGCACTTATCCTAGCCTTTCTCTTCGGTGGACCGATTGGAATTGGAACAATTCTGGTAACCTTTGCTGTAGGGCCATTAATTCAGCTTTTCTCTCCTCATTTTGATAAGTTGTTTAAACGCTTTACAGCTGTATAAAGATAATTTTTAAAAGCTTGGATAATATCAGAGGACTACGAAAAAACTACAAACAAATGCAGAATTTTGTCGTTTTGAAAGGAGTCCAACACCATGAAAAGAAACTTGATAATTCTTCTAAGTATGGTTTTCCTGTTCTCTTCTTTTACCTCCGTCTCTGCTGAAAAGCCAGCGGAAAAGGGGGATAAAAAAGCTGCGCCAGCAAAACAGGAAGCGAAAACCCAGTATACGATTCCCAGTTCAGTAATGAACATTACCAAGGAAAATACGTATCCTAACCCAACTGAGGATTTGCCATTATTACAACCGAGTGACTTAACAAAGGACCTTATCTCCACCTCTAAGGTGAAAATTGAAAACCCAGATCTTATTCGCATGCTTAATGAAACTTCGATTAATAGTACTCCCTTTGCAATTGGTTACAGGGCAATCGTCTATTTGGGGGAATGGCCGCTTAACTACGAATCAACAGAAACCTCGCCAAATTGGGAGTACCAGAAAATTAATACCAATTATTATGACAACCGAGGTGGAAAAAGCCCTTATCAGATTCATTATGTTCAAGAACAGCAAAAGACTGTGAAGGGTGGACTCACTGCTAAAATTAAAAATGCAGAAGATGTTCAAAAAATGATGCTGTTAACAGCTGCAAAGAAAACCGGGTTGCCTCTTGCCTTTGAAACAATAGTTGGCGCAGGAACGAAAAAAGACCAGATTTATAATATTCAACCAAAGCGTCTCGGCTACCTTTATGGCTATGCACCAGCTATTAATGAAAAAGGGAAGGTGACTTTTGGGGAAGTTTACCTGATGTTAAAAGGAAATAAAAAACTAATTGTTGTCAAAAATGTAACTTCACAAGGAATTGGTGCATGGATTCCAATTCAGGATCATGTTGCATTTGGATTTGTCGCAAGTGAACGCCCAAGATAAAATGTCATTTTACAAATTAGTATAACGCACTAAATAACTAGCTAAAATAATCTTAGTGAAAGAGCAGGTAAGTCCTGTTCTTTTTTTATGCTTCATGATTGAATATACATTTTAATCAAACGTTTGATTAAGATTGCATAATGCCTATAAATTCGGTAGGATGAGAACGGAAAGTGAAAGGAGAGAGTGATTTGGGAAGCCCGATTAAAGACTCTGGAAATCAAGTAGTATTTTTAAAACATCGTTTAAATGCCTTTATGGATTTGTTAGAAGCAATTGATCCTGAAGAGGCTGATTTAGAGGATATTGATCGCATGATTGCGATTGTAGAAGAAATGGATGCGAAATGCCGCGAATTTAAAAACCGTGAGTTAAAAGAGGCCGAATAGGGTCTCTTTTTTTATTAGGCAAGCAATGCATACGATGGCTTATACTCTTTATTTCCCTTGTTATCCACTGAATAGAAACTGGACTTTTAACTTTAAAAAGGCCATATATAGGAGTATAATGAAAGCGGTATTGTAAAAGAAAATTCTAAAAATATACAAACGAACAGAGGGAATTATGAGGAGAGGGGCTAGACAATGAATATTGAAAAGTTTCAAGAAAGCATGTACAAGCTAATTGTAGAAACATCCACTAAATTGCCTAAGGATGTTCGTAGAGCAATCAAGGCTGCAAAGGAACAAGAAAATGCCGGAACTCGTTCTGCCATGAGCCTTGCGACCATTACGAATAATATTAAAATGGCGGATGATAACGTTTCACCAATTTGCCAAGATACAGGACTTCCTACTTTTAAAATAAAGGTTCCAGTTGATGCGAACCAACTCGAGATGAAAAAGGCCATCTATGAAGCGATTGCTTTGGCAACCAAAGACGGGAAGCTACGTCCAAACTCAGTTGACTCGCTAACAGGGGAGAATAGCGGCGACAATCTTGGAGGCGGAACTCCTGTTATTAAGTTTGAACAATGGGAAAAGGATTATATTGATGCCCGCTTAATTTTAAAAGGTGGCGGTTGTGAAAATAAAAATATCCAGTACAGCTTACCATGTGAGCTTGAAGGACTTGGCCGAGCGGGTCGTGATCTGGATGGAATTCGCAAATGTATCATGCACTCAGTGTATCAAGCGCAGGGTCAAGGCTGTAGCGCTGGATTTATCGGTGTTGGAATTGGGGGAGACCGTTCATCCGGATATGACTTGGCTAAGGAACAATTATTCCGATCTAATGATGACGTAAATCCAAATGAAGACCTACGCAAACTAGAAGAGTATGTGATGGCAAATGCAAATAAGCTAGGCATTGGAACAATGGGCTTTGGCGGGGAAACGACTTTATTAGGCTGTAAGGTTGGTGTCATGAACCGTATTCCAGCAAGCTTCTTTGTTTCAGTAGCATATAACTGCTGGGCATTCCGTCGCTTAGGCGTTAACGTAAATCCTGAAACAGGTGAAATCCAAGATTGGTTTTATCAAGAAGGCGAGAATGTCGACTTCGCAGAGCAAGAAAAGAAACAAGCAGAAGTTGAAATTGCTGCATCAGTAGAAGCGACTGGTTCTTCTTCAAACCAAGAAGCAATTACGTTAACGGCTCCAATAACGGAAGAACAAATTCGTCAGTTAAAAGTGGGCGATGTTGTCAAAATTACCGGCAGAATGTATACAGGCCGCGATGCCATCCACAAGTATCTTATGGATAATGATGCGCCAGTTGATCTTAATGGCCAGGTTATTTACCACTGTGGACCGGTAATGTTAAAAGATGGAGAAGGCAACTGGCATGTCAAAGCTGCAGGTCCAACGACTAGTATCCGTGAAGAGCCTTATCAAGGCGATATTATGAAGAAGTTCGGCATCCGTGCTGTGATTGGAAAAGGTGGGATGGGACCGAAAACTCTTGCTGCCCTTAAAGACCATGGCGGCGTTTATTTAAATGCTATTGGTGGTGCGGCCCAGTATTATGCTGAGTGTGTAAAGAGTGTTGATGGTGTTGATTTAATGAACTTCGGAATCCCTGAAGCGATGTGGCACTTACAGGTAGAAGGTTTTACAGCTGTTGTGACCATGGATTCTCATGGGAACAGTCTCCATGAGGATGTTGAGAAGTCATCACTAGAGAAGCTAGCTCAATTTAAAGAACCTGTTTTTAAATAAGGCTATTTTTTCGTAAAGATTTTTGCTAAAATCCTAAAGCCGATTTTAGCGAGAGCAAGCTTGTTATTGGGGTATTACCTCGTCTGTAAGCTCTTGTCTCAATAGTGATTTCCTTATATTCATCAGATCAAGCTAAAAATAATAGTTTTTCCTCTTAAAAGCAACAGAGTTTGATAAAAGAGCCTTAAATAAAATTGAAATAAATGGAAGAGGCAGTGCGCATGATTCGCACTGCTTTTTTTGTTTATTTTTTACCTTTCAACAAACAATAAGAAAAACATCTATGGAGGGGCAGAATGAAAAAATTTATCAAACTGGTTCTGGCATTGGGAGTTCTGTTTTTCGTTGCAAGTCCGCTTGTTCAGGCGGCAGTACCAAACACCCCAATCAATTGGGGATTTAAGAAGGCAAGTGAAGGCCGCCCAGCAGATGCGGGGAAACAACACGAACAGCTTCTTGAAAAGTATGGAGCTGTCTATAAAGGAGATTCAAACAAAAAGGAAATTTATTTAACATTTGATAATGGCTATGAAAATGGGTATACCAATCAGATTTTGGATGTTTTGAAAAAGGAAAAGGTACCGGCAACCTTTTTTGTTACTGGTCATTATTTAGAAAGTGCAGAAGACCAAGTAATCAGGATGGTTGAAGAAGGTCATATTGTCGGAAATCATTCTTATTACCATCCAGATTTAACACAAGTCGATGATGCGAGAGTCAAACGAGAGTTAGATAGGGTAAAGAAATTAACCTATGAGCTAACAGGTCAGAAACATATGTCGTATTTAAGACCCCCACGTGGAGTTTTTAGTGAAAGAACCTTGAAGTTGGCCAAAGATGCAGGCTACACTCATGTGTTTTGGTCATTAGCCTTTGTTGACTGGAATACGGATCAACAAAAGGGATGGGAATATTCCTATAACAACATCATGAGACAAATTCACCCAGGTGCCATTTTGTTGTTGCATACAGTTTCAAAAGATAACGCCGATGCCCTTGAAAAGGTAATCAAAGACTTGAAAAAAGATGGCTATACGTTTAAAAGTTTAGATGATCTTTTTGCTAACAAAGAATTTGATAACCCTATGCTACACAAGAAATAGTTCTAATATCCTAAGTCCGAACTAAGTAGGTACTAGTTCGGGCTTTTTCCTGAACTTATCCCTGAGTGGGCATCTCATGAACATTTTCTCGCATTTTCTCCTGATTTTGTCTTTGAGCTGGCATCTCATGGA
>NZ_JACWFH010000021.1:72842-102534 GCF_019749255.1 Mesobacillus maritimus
TTCTTGCGTTATTTTCTGATTTTGTCTTTGAGTGGGCATCTCATGGACATTTTCTCGCATTTTTTCCTGATTTTGTCTTTGAGCTGGCATCTCATGGACATTTTCTTGCGTTATTTTCTGATTTTGTCTTTGAGCTGGCATCTCATGGACATTTTCTCGCGTTTTTTCCTGATTTTGTCTTTGAGCGGGCATCTCATGGACATTTTCACACGTTTTTTCCTGATTTTGTCCTTGAGCGGGCATCTCATGGACATTTTCACGCGTTTTTTCCTGATTTTGTCTTTGAGCTGGCATCTCATGGACATTTTCACACGTTTTTTCCCGATTTTGTCTTTGAGCGGGCATCTTATGAACATTTTTACGCGTTTTCTCCTGATTTTGTCCTTGAGCAGGTTTCTCGTACATACTTTTCCGCATTTTGCTGCTCAGATTATTTTTTAGTAAGTATTCGCCTAAACATGCTATAATACGGGGAAAATAAGGATGGAACCTAGAAAGTCAGTACATTCCTAAAGAAGTCACACATAAGCTAGCGCCATCTACCCGAAGGGCGGATTTTTCTATATGTGGCAAGAAACTATTTCGATTACAGGGCCGTATGATTTTGATTTAGCCTTGGATAGGTTAAAATTAGATCCCTTACATCATGTGGATGTGAACAATAAAAGTGTGAAGGTGCCCATTCAACTTAACTCGAAACAGCTGGTAGTAGAAGTAGTAGGGGTGGGGAGCCTTCAAGAACCTGAGTTTATCTTAAAAGGCACTGATATGAAGGAACAAGCAGTGGAACGGCTTGTTGAAATATTTGGTTGGAATGTTGAACTGTTAAAGGTCCATGAGCATTTTCAGAAAACGGAGCTAAAATCCTTGTTTCAACAGCATTATGGAACACCATTAGTGCTTGACTTTGACTCCTTTGCTTGTTTATTAAAATGCATTATCCATCAACAGTTAAACTTATCTTTTGCCCATACCTTAACAGAACGGTTCGTAAAGACGTTTGGAAATGAGCAGGAGGGAGTTTGGTTTTATCCAACACCTGAAAAGGTCGCAGGTATAACAGTTGAGCAGTTACGTGAACTGCAGTTTAGTGGTCGAAAAGCAGAGTATGCGATTGGAATTGCTGAGCTAGTAGCTTCTGAGAAGCTCAGTTTTCATAAAATGAATCAACTGTCTGATGAAGAAATTGCAAAAGAGTTAACCAAGATTCGAGGAGTTGGTCCGTGGACCGCGCAAAACTTTTTAATGTTTGGACTTGGGCGGCAAAACCTGTTCCCAATGGCGGATATTGGGCTGCAAAATGCTTTGAAGAAATATTATCAGCTAGATCAGAAACCAACGGCAGAAGAAATGGAAAAGCTTAAAAAGCCATGGGAGCCGTACCTTAGCTATGCTTCGCTTTATTTGTGGAGAAGCATTGAATAATGGAGTGAAATAACGTTGAAAAATGAACAAAAAACCTTTGAAAATAAATCAGGGAAAAAGAGTGGTCAGTTCTCTAAAAACAAACAAAATAATAGACAGAATGTTAAACAGCCTAAAGGGTCAAACCGGAAACAAGAACAGTCATCTGTCCAAATGGAGATTAAACAAACTTTCCCACTAACCATCAAGCGCCTTGGCATTAATGGGGAAGGGGTCGGTTATTTTAAACGGCAAGTTGTCTTTGTTCCAGGGGCATTGCCAGGTGAGGAAGTCGTTGCGGAAGTGACAAAGGTCCATCCGAAGTTCTCGGAAGCTCGGATTAAGAAAATCAGAAAGCCTTCGGAACACCGTGTGAAACCTGTTTGTCCTGTCTACGAGGAATGCGGTGGCTGTCAATTGCAGCACTTGCATTACTCTCAGCAGTTGAAGGAGAAACGTGATATTATCATTCAATCACTTGAGCGTCATACAAAGCTCCCTATTAGCGACCTTGTGATTAAAGATACTATCGGAATGGACAATCCATGGGGATATCGAAATAAAAGTCAGTTTCAGGTTGGAGAAAAGGCTGGAAAAATCCTCGCTGGTTTATATGGGATGAATTCACACAAAATCATCAATATTGAACAATGTGCGGTTCAACATCCTGCAACAACCAAGGCTACGGAAGTGGTTAAAGCTGTCCTTCAAGATTTAAAGATAACCGTTTATAACGAGAAAACAGGCAAAGGTCTTGTGCGGACGATTGTCGCACGTACAGGCATTCAATCTGGAGAACTACAAATCGTCTTAATTACAACTAAGAAAGAATTGCCTAAGAAGGAATTGGTTATTGAAGAAATTAAAAAGCGTCTGCCTGAAGTGACTTCGATTGTTCAAAATGTGAATGGGCAAAAGACTTCCCTCATCTTTGGCGACGAGACAAAGACATTAGAAGGAAACGATTTTATCCAGGAAACGTTAGGCGATCTGCAGTTTGAACTATCAGCGAGAACCTTCTTCCAATTGAATCCTGAACAGACGGTTAAACTTTATGATGAGGTGAAAGCAGCCGCTAAGCTTACTGGAAAGGAAAAAGTCGTCGATGCGTACTGTGGTGTTGGCACCATTGGGCTCTGGCTTGCTGGAGATGCAGGGGAAATCCGAGGAATGGATGTGATCCCTGAATCCATTGAAGATGCTCGAAAAAATGCAGACCGACATGGAATTAAGCATGCAAGGTATGAGGTAGGAAAAGCAGAACAGTGGATGCCTAAATGGGCAAAAGAAGGCTGGCGCCCTGATGTCATCGTCGTCGACCCACCTCGAACAGGCTGTGATGCTGAGTTTCTCAACACAGTTTTAAAAGTAAAGCCGAAAACATTTGTGTATGTTTCTTGCAACCCTTCTACATTAGCGAAAGATATCGCGACGCTTAGCAAATTCTATAAAGTTGAATATATCCAACCAGTTGACATGTTCCCACATACGGCGCATGTCGAAGCGGTTACGAAATTGGTTTTAAAATCGTAATCCATTAAAAAAAGCCGATAAACGTTTATCGGCTTTTTTGCTACATTTTAATGGCGATTCTCTTGGTTAATAGTCGGATGAACCAAACGGTTACGACTATGATTAGTAATACTCCAATCAATGCCATCCCTGATGGTAAAAAGTCTAACCATGAAAACCAACCTGGAACTGGTAATTCGAGAGAAATTCTTAAGAGTGTATCCTTTAACATTTTAAAATTTAATGCAATTAAGATAAATCCAATCCCAGCCATAACATCGAATCGGTAGAAACTAGAACTGATTAGCCAACCAATCAAATAATATATATATAGATTTAGGGCAAGTACGCTAATAGCCATTATCCAGTTATCCTGAGGATCGACGTAGGGAGAGATAATGATGGACTGAACAATGTCGCCTATAATATTGTCGTCAATATCTACTTCATTAATGGATTGTACTTTGGTGCTAATGCTGGCTAGATTTAATACAAATTTTTCTAAGCTAGAAATGATTATGGTGAAGATCGGCAGAATGATTGCAATACCAATAGATGCTAGAAATGACCCAATGAAATAATCCTTTCTGGTTACCCCGTTTCCTACATAATGGGAGAGAAAGTGAATTGATAGTAGGCCGATAATCAGCATATAGATGTTACCTGTAATAAAAATCGTATTAAAATATCCCTCTACTTCATTACCTTGAACTCCGGCAATGATTAATTTAACGATGTTAATGAGGAACATAATTCCCAAAAAGCCACCTGTCCAGACTAACTGGATAACAAACATGTCTAATGCAACTTTAGGGAAAATCCTTGTTTGTTTCATATTAGTTCTCCTCCTCTGTTAAATGGATAAACAACTCATGAAGGGAGACAGGGGCGAGATCAAGTCCACTTTCCAAAGCAGCTTCTCTCTCATCATCACTAAGTTCTCCATAAATGGTCACAGATTTTGCCGTTCCTAATTCTTGCATGTTAATTTGTTTTTTATTACTGGTAAAATCATTGACTAAGTCTGCATTCCCAGTAATGGTGGCCCCTTTTGCTAGTAGAGTATCGATTTCCTCATGAAGTAAAATTGTACCCTGGTTTATGATCATCACTTCATCAAATAAATAATCCATTTCCGACACGAGATGCGTTGACAGGATGATGATTCTTGGATGCTTTCCCTGATCCTCTAATAGCTCGCGGTAAAAGATATCTCTTGAAGGAGCGTCCATACCTAAATACACTTCGTCAAATATCGTTACGGGAGCTCTACTTGCTAGACCCATGATGACATTTAAGGAAGACTGCATCCCTTTGGAAAACTTCTTAATCGGCTTTTTGCGGTCAAGTTTAAAACGATCTACTAGATATTCAGCATAGTTTTTATCAAAGTTCGGACGATATCGTTGAATATCTTCAAGCATATCGATTACATTGTCCGATTCCTCTTTATAATCTTTGTTATACAGAAATGCGACCTGTTGCATGACCTTCGCATTTTCGAAGGGTATTTCGCCATTAATGGTGATTGTGCCTGAGGAAGGTTCACGAAATGAGGCCAGAATGGAAAGAAGGGACGTTTTCCCAGCACCATTTCTCCCTAATAATCCATAAATCTTTTCACCACTTAACTCAAAACTAATATCTTTTAGAGCAAAATCCTTCCCATATTTTAATTGAACCTTTTCTGCTTTTACATTCATTCTAGTTCACGTCCTCTAACATTTTTAATAAAGCTGTAAATTTCATCCTCAGTGATCCCTAACTTGTCGGCTTCTTGGACCAATTTGACCACATAATCCTCAACAAAAGATTTTTTGCGTTGTTGAATCAGTTTCTCTTTCGCACCCTGGGCTACAAACATGCCAATTCCCCTTTTTTTGAAAAGAATTCCTTCGTCTACTAACTGATTGACACCCTTTGATACAGTGACATGGTTGATTTTATAAAAATTAACCAGTTGGTTCGTTGAAGGTGCTTGTTCTCCTTCTTTTAGTTGATCATTAAGAATTTGGTCTTCGATTCTTTCACGAATTTGCATATAGATTGGTTTATCTTGAGCCAAAGAGTTTTTCATGTTATCGCCTACTATTCATTATTTATCATGCAAACACAGATGGTTATATAGTTATGTATATAACTATAAGTGTAGGTGTGTTCAAAGTCAATACTGTTTTGATTTGAATTAGATATTAAAATGTGGACGAACTATGGTATTTTATGTAAAGGTAAGTGAAAAGTAGATAGGGTGGTACTAGGGTAAAAAAGTGTGGCCGCTATACAGTAGGTCAAAGATAGGTCATGAATAAATAGTAGGTGGGATAATGATGAAAGCTTTATATTGTTTGCTTTTTCTTTTAGGGGTAACGTTTTTTGTTGGCTGTCAGAATAATTCGGAAAATACAATGGTACTTTTAGATGAAAAGGTTAGTGAGATAAATGTATCACCGTCAAATGGAGTGGGGGATATGAACCTAGATATTAGTCTGTCTTTTAAGGATAAAAAATCAATTAAAATGTTTGAGCAAGCGATAAAAACGGCAACAAAACAGAAATCTGATGTTTATAACCTAAAGCCTGATTATGATGTAATGGTTGAATATGAAGGAGGATTGCCTACTCATGCCATTCATTTGTGGTTGGGCGAGGAAGGCGAAAAGAGCACCCTTATGTATATGGTAGGAGAAGGAGAAACGTATGTCACGTCGTCGAAAATGACTAGTAAACTAAGGAAACTAATTCTTTCGGAATAAAAAATTAGAGTTATATGGTTCTAGGTTTGTGAAGATGAAGAACAAGTGAATAACTATCACAGATTGAAAGAAATATATGGACTTATCATTTTAAAATTTTTGGCGTGTTTTACATCTGAATAGAGGTGCTGTGAATGAACAAGCAAACGTATTTTGATGCGGGAAATTATACAGGAAATCATCTTCATGTTGGAAACTGGAAGGCTGCACACACCCCAACAATTGAGGGGATAGCTTGGGTTAGGCAAGACGACTCAATGGATTTGTTTTTTAATGATTTTAACAGTGAAAGGGAAATGCAAGATTTGTTCGTTGGGAAGGGTTATTATTGTGAAGAGTTTATGGGAGGACATATCGGTACGGTGAGAAGTGATGATGAGGCGTACTCCATGTTCGAAAAATGGGTTAATGAAGTATTGTTTCCATATCGGAATATGACCTCGAAGGAGTGAGCGGAGTGAAGAAAATCCATCTCATGAAATGGGTGTTAGAGGTTGATTTACAACAGACGAAGGAATTTTATCTCAAAGACCTAGAAATGTGTTCTTGTTTATACTGTGAAAATTACATGGAAGCCTGTAGACAGATGGATTCATCGATCAAGCTGGTATTTACTATGTTAGGAATTACTCCTTCAAAACCAAGCCATTTATCAGAGTTTGGTGAAAATGAAGATGGATTACGCTTATATATTGGAAGTTATCATGTAGTCGGTAAATTAGTAGAAGGTGAGTATTGTAGAGATTCTGAATGGAATGATACCACCACAGCCAGGATGAAAAATTTCACGTTTGGGTTTAAGAAAGAATTGTTGTTCGCACCTAATGAATTGAAAACACCTGTTTTGCAATTAGACTTTGAAGCACGAATTCCTTGGGTATTAAATGAAAAGCCAGAAGACTAATGCATATATTCTAAACAGGTTGGCAATAGATTGGAGACCATAGATGCTAGTAAAAGAATATCTAAACGCAACTTTTCCTGGGTTAGTGTTGAAACCAAGTCTTTATTATCAATGGAAGACTCATATTCATTTCGACTTAGCTAAAGACCTTTATCAATTGAAAAAACATACCGATGAGCTAAATCCTGTTTATTTTCATACAGTGTATGAGCAAGTCAGCACGCTTTTTCATGAGTTATTCTCAGACGAAGATACCATTCTTTTCGTAACCAATATCTATCAATACAAGGATTATGTAAGAAGAAGCAGCAAGAAAATGAAGGTCTACCAGCATTATATAAAAAACAAAGCTACTCTATTTAAATTAAAACAAGAAGTACTTTCTTATATGTTTGACGATGAAGAAGATTTTGAGGAGAAATGTACCTCTCAATTTTCGTTAGAATGCCAGAAACAGGATATAAAATATCATTTTTTATTAAAAGCAATTTGTAACCAGGACTTCCATTCATTGCAGCCTAGATTACATAATCCATATGGTTTATATGAGCCGGATGTCTTTTTCATTAATGTCACGAAAGATGTTATTTTTTATATTTATGATGATAGGGGTTGTGAAGTCATTGCAAGGGATATTGAAACGATACGACCTTTATATGCAAAATATCGTGACTGGATTGATGACTATTGTCTTGCAGAGATCGATCAACTTTTTAATGGCTAAAAGATTCAAATCCTGATGTAACAACTAACGAAGAAAGAGAGAACCAATATGCTCGTAAACGTAAAGGTATGGGGAAACGATTTAAATTGTGATGTGTGTTCAAATGACAAATGGTACAAGAGAACTCTCAAAACTGAATTTGAAAGCCAAGAAAATGCTCTAATTTTTGAAGAAGAAGTAAGGTATTTATTTGAATGCTCAAACTGTGGAAATTGTAAGTTATTCGGCATGGTTAGTAGGGAAACAAATCCTGATGAAGTTAATTTAACGATCATGCCAGTTGGTAACGAGTGAGGATGATTGTGTGAAATATGCAGACTATAATGATCCTGAAAAATGGCTTGGTGGGCATTATGAATTAACCATCGAATATCACCCGTCTGGGGATAGCCAAAAAGTAAATAATGCTTTAGACGCATTGTACAAGAGTGGTCTTTTTAACGGAATGTGGGCAGAGAAAAGGGACAAGTCTAGTGTTCCTCTTCCTATCACGATTGAAGAGGAGAGTGTTCAGTTATTCTATGGAACCTTATCCCTAAGTAAAGATCATGAGTTACCTTGTGAAATTAGTGTAATCAGGATTCGCGGGGAGTCTGATTGGTTAGATATATCCATCCCACAAGGTATCCTTGAAGAAAAGTTTCCTTATACCTATCCGCTTACACTAGAGGAAAACCCTTGGTTAAGTGGGGTTATTGAGATGTATGCTAAATTGGCTGAGACTATTTTTCAACGTGCGCCTTTTAATCTAGCGATGATTGGAGAAGAAGTATCCGGATACGCAAATGAAGCAAGTCTTTCAATAGATGACGTGGAAAACTTAACCCTCATTCTGCCACTGCACTTGCAAACAAAACTAAAGCTCAATGGAAAAGGGAAAGCTTTATCAAATAATCTCCGAATCTTCTTATAAATGTAATCTGAATCATTTAAGTAGAGGGGAAATTTTAAAAAGAATGGACTGAATCTTAGTTGGTTGGATAGATTACGGAAAAGTGTAGGTGTTTTTAATTGGAATATACGGACTTGGTGACAGAGCTCAAAAAGAAGAAAATTAAGGTCGTTGAAATCCCTAAATGGGGAAAATATCTGAGGAAGAAGTGGGAAGACGAATTTGTCAGTCATCTGAATGAAGCTGAAAAGAAAGCCATCTACCTTTACGATGAAGATGGAGCATGTGGGTATCTGTGGCATGTCTTTAGCTATGAAAAAAGGGGGCGTCTTCAAGAAGAACAAGCAGATACTGCCTTTAACAGAGAGCACAAGAAATCCTGTTATGTTTTTTATCAACATTCCAATGATGCGCTCATTCTTGAAAATGCGAGGGCACTCAGAGCTGAGGACTTTGAAGAGCAAGAGGATGTATACGTGGTGGATAAGGAGTTCAAGTGGACCTATGTACGAACACACGAAACAGGTTGGTTGGGGCCGTATTTTAGCCGGAAGTAGGAGTGTTTTATATCGAACTATTAGAATTGTACTATAAAAAATTCACAGGTAGGGTGCAGGCAACAGATTATGTAGAGTGGGCAATCCACTGCTTGTATATGGGAACACCTGAAATCAAGAAATTAGCTGGGATGAACATGAGTGATGAGCCATTAAATTTTTTTGAAATTGAAAAAATGTTTGCAGATGCAATGAAAAGTACCCAGTGGGAAGCACCTTCAAAAGAACAATGTTTGGACCATCATATAAAACGCCTGCATGCACAACTATTGGTACCAAATGAGAATGCTATGTTGATCGTGAAGGAGCTATACGATTGTACGCTGAAGGCTAATCTTTTCGAAGAACAGATGAATTGGCAGGAGCTTAGTGATGCTATTGACGATTTTCAGTACGGAGATAATGTTTACGGTTATACCTTGGAAAAGATTAATGAAATGATTGCTATACATGCTCGTAAGTTATGGCACACGAAGATAAGTCAAATGAACTTTAAGGAATTTATTGGACAAAAGATTATTGGTATTGATTCCGAGGTCCACTTTCTGATTCAATTGGAAAAAGGATCCATCATAATTGAATGCCCGTGGCGAATTCGGGATACAGGTGGAATCGTCATAGGAGAAACAGATATCCAATCGAACCAAAGGGAGTGGAAAGCAGTTGGCGAGCTTCTGATAGGGAAAACCATTGAAGATGTTCAGTTGTTAGAACAATGTCCCCTTCTTATCGTCCAATGTGACCATCTCTTTTTAGATGTGTTTCATGCTAGCTCTTTTTTCGATGGGTGGACGTTAACAGATGAAGAGGATTTCTATTTATTTTCCATGCATGGTGGAAGTATTGCATAAATATGATTATTTGAGCTTGGGGAGTTGTGAGGATGAAAAGGGGCGTTAGCTTTGAGATTCCAAACGAATATGGTTCTTTGCTTTCAAAAGTGTTAGAGCCGGTTGACATTTCTACTTTTAGTTGGCGAATTGGAAATGGCGAGGCATATAAAGTTGTCGACGGTCGTTTAGACGAAAATCTCTTCTTGGGATATAAAGACTCCATTGAAGGGGAAGATTTAAAAGATTTATTAGAAAACAAACCTTCCTATATTATTTTTGCTGACCTACAAGCCTATCCGAGCGGAGAACTCTCTTATGTTGAGACTTATGAAGAATTCATGGGAAGCAAGTGTGAGTTTGTCTTATTAATCGTAGATTGCAGCTATGTCACTCTCTATTGTAAAAATAAGCAGTCCATTGAGTTGCTCTATCATCATGCAAAAGAGTGCGGATTTAAAGATGTGGAATACATTACCGATGATAACGATGCTAGAACGAGTCTTATAGCTTGGTGACATTTAGGAACATTTTTCGAATAATCAGTTGATAAAAATGGATAGGGGATACTGTTTATGGAAATAGAGGAAATGCGCAAAAAGATTCAAGAATTGAATGATGGGGAAGCAAAGTCACTCTTATTTCAAATTTTTCTACGGATGAATCTTTTAAAGGAAACGGAGTATTCACGCGAACAATTTTTACATGACGTGGAGAACATATACAAGACCATTGATCATGTTGCAAATAAAAAGTCAGAGTTGAAAAAAGAGGAATCTTTTAAAAGAGTACATATTCTATTCGGTGCATCCCCGGCAGGATCCTTAAAAGTAGCGTTAAAGAAAATGAGAACCAAAGAGGAAAAGGTTCTCTCATTTTGGGATATGTTTTCGATTGGACCTGTCTGGAAGTTGCATGAAACACCAGGGGAAGAATCCAGGTTTGATTGGATAAAGACGGTTATGAACGCTGAGCTTGAAGAATTTCAAGACTATAAGCAACAGTTTCAAAATACTGTTCACCAAATTATGAGTATTCCAGAAGACGTACCTATTATTCTATGGGTTGCAGAAAATGCACATGAACAAACAGGGCTTCGGTATGTCTTACATTTACTAAAGAACAAACCGAATGAAATCCAAGTCCTTAACACTACAGAGTTATATGCGGAGCATTTTCATCAGCCAGATATTATTTATACTGTGTTACATACTGGTGAAATCCCACCAGAGAAACTCCAAGTGATATATGCGCAGAGTAAATCAAACTCTCTGTTATCACAACAAGAAAGAGAAAATCTCGAACAGGAATGGTTGAGTCTTGCTGAAAATAAGAAAACATTACGTATTTGGCGGGATGGAAGGATCAAGTGTGTGGATGTTGATTATTTCGACCAATTTATCATCACTAAGGCGAAGGAACTTCAAATTAAACGACAGCATAAAGGAGAAGCTGATGAATTCATGAAATCAGCAAGAATAATTGGCGAGGTTTTAGGCTATTTAGAGCAATATGTAGGGGATAGCTTCTTAGAATATCGGCTGAGGAAGTTGATTGAAAAAGATATATTTGAGGTAGAAGGTAGTCTGAAAGCGATGAGATTTTATAGTGTGAGATTGAAACGTTAGTATATGATTAAATAGAACAGCTTTTAATTTTATAAGTGAATGCAAAGCAAAGAGAGGAAGAAGATAAAATGGCAAGTGTAGATGTTAACAAACAAGCGCCGGATTTTGCATTGAATGATTTTAAAGGGAATGTATTTAAGCTTTCTGACTTTAGGGGTAAAAGCAATGTATTGATTGTCCTAAATCGAGGGTTTGTTTGACCGTTTTGCAGAAGGCACATGATGCAGTTGCATCGTGATTATAATAAATTCATAGAAAAAGATACCGAAATCGTCGCAATTGGACCTGAAAATGCAAATAGCTTTAAAACCTACTGGGATGTGCATGGTCTTAAGTTCCACGGAATTCCCGACGAAAAACACTCAGTTCTTAAACTATATGGTCAAAAGGTAAATTTATTAAGGCTAGGGAGAATGCCGGCACAAATGTTGGTCGATAAAGAGGGAGTATTGAGGTATGTTCATTATGGACATTCTATGAGAGATATTCCTGAAAATGCTGAGATATTTGAACTTATCAATACACTGTAAAATGATTTTCAGTCAGTCCTCGGGGTGTTGTCGAGTTTATCCGGCAAGGCAAACCTCGAGGACTGTATTTAGTTGCATTTACATTTTAAGGCAATTGATTCCCAGCCGCGCGGTAGATTTCATACCACTCTTCTCTTGTTAGGATAACATCGGAAGCCTTGGCAATATTGGTTAGTCGTTCTGGAGTCATTGTACCAACAATCGTCTGAATTTTAGCAGGGTGGCGTAAAATCCAAGCAACCGCAACAGCTGATTTGTTAATCCCGTACTTGTCACCCACTTCTTGAAGCTTTGCATTAAGCTCAGGGAAGTCATCGTTATCAATGAAAAGTCCTTCAAAGAGTCCGTATCTAAATGGAGACCATGCTTGAATCGTCATATCATGTAAGCGACTGTAATCAAGGATACTTCCGTCTCTGTTGATGGCCTGATCGTTTTTGTTGTTTACTTGGATTCCAGCATCAATCATCCCGGTATGCATGACGCTAAGTTGTAGTTGATTGATAATCAGGTCTTGTTCCACATATTTTTTTAACAGCTCAATTTGCATGGAATTATGGTTGCTAACGCCAAAATGGCGGATCTTTCCACTTTCCTTCAGGATCGTAAAAGTCTCGGCCACTTCTTCACGATCCACTAAGGCATCAGGGCGGTGTAGCAGAAACACATCAATATAGTCTGTTTTTAGCCGTTGGAGGCTACCATCGACAGAAGCTAAAAGATGCTCCTTCGAAAAATCATAATAGCCTTTTCGGATTCCTGCTTTCGTTTGAATGATAATTTTTTCACGAACAGAGGGCTTCATGTCTATGGCCTCAGCAAATACTTCTTCAGATTGCCCTTTTCCGTATATATCGGCGTGATCAAAAAAATCAACCCCAAGCTCTAGCGCATTATGTATCACATTTGCCGCAGCTTCTTTCGAAAGCTTCCCCATGCCCATACAGCCTAACGCAATAGAGGAAACCTCCAGATTACTTCTACCTAATTTCATTTTCTTCATATGTATCACCTCAACTTAAATTGAGGTGACAGGCACCATCCAGAAACTGGATGGTGCCTGTCACCTGGTGTTATATGGATAAGCTTACGTTGCCGTCTTCACTTATTTCGACGGTGGAGTAGCTTTCAAATGTTTCTACATTGGTAATTTCATGTCCTTCGGTCTTAGAAAAGCTCTCCATATACTGCTGATAGACTTCAGGGTTTTTAACGATATGATAATAATAGACTCTTTTCCCATCGAGTGAATCTTCACTTCTTAGAAGAAAACGATTAGGGAATTGGGAGCTAAACCACTCTCTTGCTTCTAAATGACTTCTAAAGTCTGGCATTTGTTCTGTTATGGATGTTAAATCCATGTTCACTTCTTATTCACTCCTTTCGCGTCATCCGTAGTATGTCCGCTAGAGGGAAACATTAACAGGTAGCAAGCACCTGTTAATGGTGAACAGCTTGATTAGTTGATTAGCGATTGAAGTGGCGCAGGAATACGTCCACCACGGCGAATCATTCTTTCAGAAGAGAATGGATTCACGCCCATTACTGGTGCACGACCGAGTAAGCCCCCGAATTCGACCATTTCTCCTTCGTTTTTACCCGGAACAGGAATGACACGTACAGCCGTTGTTTTTTTATTAATCATTCCGATTGCGGCTTCATCGGCAATAATCGCTGACAAGGTAGAAGCAGACACATTGCCTGTTAAGGCAATCATGTCTAGACCGACGGAGCAAACGCAGGTCATCGCTTCAAGCTTGGAAAGCGTAAGGGCGTTGTCTTCGATGCCGCGAATCATTCCGTTGTCTTCGCTAACAGGGATAAAGGCTCCGCTTAATCCGCCAACATAAGAACTGGCCATTGCGCCACCTTTTTTCACCGCATCGTTCATAAGAGCTAGAGCAGCAATCGTACCGTGTGTACCAACTCGCTCTAAGCCGATTTCCTCAAGAATCTCGGCAACACTATCGTTAAGTGCATTTGTTGGAGCAAGTGATAAATCCATAATGCCAAAAGGAACATCTAGCCTTTTAGCGACTTCACGACCAACGAGCTCGCCAGCACGTGTGATTTTAAAAGCAGTTTTCTTTATGATATCTGCGACTTCGCCAAGATCAGCGTCTGGGTAGTTCTTCAAAGCATTCAATACTACACCTGGTCCACTTACCCCAACACTAACAACTGCTTCGCCTTCACCAGCACCATGGAAAGCACCCGCCATGAAAGGGTTATCTTCAACAGGATTACAGAAAACAACTAGCTTCGCACAAGCAAGTCCATTTTGGTCTTTTGTACGTTCTGCTGCGTCCTTCATGATAATACCCATTTGTCGAACTGCATCCATATTAATCCCAGCCCGAGTGGTACCAACAGAGATGGAGGCACAAACTCGCTCAGTTACACTGAGTGCCTCAGGAAGTGCATCTAATAAGGTTTGGTCACCTTTGGTAATGCCTTTATGTACAAGTGCAGAATAGCCCCCGATAAAATCAACACCAAGTTTTTTCGCCGCCTCGTCGAGCGTTTTTGCAAGTTGAACCGCTTCTTCACGAGTAGCATTGCCAAGGATTTCAGCAACTGGTGTGATCGCGATGCGCTTATTAATAATCGGGATCCCAAACTCTTTGCTAGCTTTTTCAGCTGTTTCTTTTAAGTCTTTTGCATAGGTGGTAATTTTCTCGTACACTCTTTTGTTCATTTTTTCAAAATCTGAATCGGCACAATCGCGTAAGCTGATTCCCATTGTGACGGTGCGGATATCTAGATTTTCCATTTGAACCATTCGGATGGTTTCCATCATTTCATTTAAGGCAATATTCATTCTAGTTTCCCCTCTCTTTAAACACGATGCATCGCATGGAAGATTTCTTCAAGCTGAACGTTGATGGTTAAACCAAGCGGTTCCCCAAGCGCAGTTAATTTTTGTTGCAAGGCCTCAAGGTTTTCTAGATTCGTTACATCAACAATCATCATCATGGTAAAAAAGTCTTGTAGAATGGTTTGACTGATATCAAAAATATTCACATTTTCGTTTGCTAGGACGGTGGTAACCTTTGCGATAATACCTACTTGATCTTTTCCGACTACACTTACGACTGCTCTTCTTTGACTCATTACATTCACCCCGAAAAATAATTTTTTTAATATAAAAAAGAGATTGGTTCTTTCTCCAATCTCATCAGGCATTAGAATAACAAATCGTGATGTTACTCTTCTGTCCTTTTGCCTGAGATTGTGAATCCTTCGGCGCCGCAAACAGCGGTCTCTCCAGAAGCTGCTCCAGTTATAGTGTTACCCATAACCTTCAACGCTTGCTCATTTAGTTATAGAATATAAAATATGTCTACCAAAAACGATTCTAACATGAAATAATTTAACAATAATTTCAGAATTGGTCAACAAAAAACGATGAGGTGACAGGCACCATCCAGAATCTGGATGGTGCCTGTCACCCCAAACCAATAAAAAATTTATTTTGCAACTATTTTTTATTTGCTTGCATCTATATAGTACAGGTTTCAAAAAAAGGGGGGTGAGCCAGCTTGGATGTTGTTGAGGGATTAAAGAAGAAAGAGGAAACTGCTTTAGTGGAGCTGATGAATCTTTATGGAGATTATTTGCTGAGAACTGCCATTTTATTAGTGAAGGATAAGCAAAGTGCAGAGGAAGTTGTTCAAGATACGTTCATTACAGCGTTTGATAAAATTCATCAGCTCGCAGATTCTGGGAAACTAAAGAGCTGGCTGACCTCTATCCTCGTGAACAACTGTCGGTCGCAGCAACGGAAACGAAGCTGGAAAGATATCTTTCTCCCTTTTAACTTGATTGAACGTTATCAGATGGATGAAGGTACTTTAGGACCAGAAGATCAGTTGCTTCATCTAATGGAAAATCAACAATTGGCGGTTGCCATTCATGCGTTGGATTATAAATATCGAGAGGCGATTATTTTATATTACTTTAATGAAATGAAAATTAATGAGATTGCTCAGTTCCTAGAAGTCAATGAAAATACGATAAAGTCACGATTAACAAGGGGTAGATCTCAGTTGAAAGAGATTTTAAGGAGAGGAGAAGGTGGAAATGAGTCAGGAAAAGGAAAAATTGAAACAAAAGCTCGATGATGAGCTTCGACATGTGAAGTTTACAAAGCAACAAGATGTACTCAATCGAATTAACCATGGTACGTGGAAAGATAAGCTCTCTTCCTTTTTGGATAAAGAAATTGAAATTCCTCTAATGCCTGTTTTCGCTGCCACCACCATAATCTTTTTATCATGGGGCATATGGACGTTTACCAATGAAAAGGACCATCAACCTCTCATTTCTCACCAAGAGTTAGTAGAAGCTGGCGGAAACATCTATTGGAAGGAACAACTAGAAAGAGCGGTGGTCCTCAATGAAAATTAGATTAAAAGTGAAGCATCTTATTTTTATCATTGTTGGACTTCTCGTAGTTATTCCGCTCACAACATTTATTATTATGCCGCAGGCTCAACTATATATAGGCGGAAAACAACTTGCTGCAGGGGAGCCGATTGGAAAAGAAAAGATTGTTCAAGTTTTAGAACAGCCGTTATTTCCAAATCAAAGGTGGGGAATTATTCGAAAATACATGATGGATGATGGAGGCTCACAGCGGTTTGATGTGTATGTAGGACCATCCTCTACTCAAGTAAATAATCAATCCCCAGGGCTTCACTTTACCTTGGAGGAAAAGAAGCCGTATTTAAAGGAGTATTTGGCCAAAGGGCCAGTCGATGGATATTTAACGACAGCTGCTACTCTTTTGTCTCATGATTATCAGCAAGAAGGTAAATTTAATAAAGCTGATGAAGTATTAAAAGAAGCGTCAGAGCGCTATTCAACTAGTCAGTTCTCTTTTAATCAAGAAGAATTAGAACTTGAACGAATTAAATTACGCATCAGTCAGACAAATTATGAAGGTGCTAAAGAACTGATTGAAGAGTTAAAAGATAAGATTACCTCAGAAAATTTTCATTCGGTAGGAATGCTAGCAAGCCTAGAAGCGGAAATAATGCTTCGCGAAGGCAGATTAGAAGAGGGGTATGAGTTGGTCAATTCTGAGTTAGAGGATTATCAGCAAAAATGGGAAGAAGAAAAGCAAGAGCATCCTGAAGATCCAGATATGGGTACTCCTGTGGCTCTTGAGCATCTGGAGTCTTTAAAAGGGTATCTTGAAAGAACGATGGACATGCAAAGTGACGGGGTGACAACTGTAAAAGGGAAGATTGTCCGTAGTGATGGAAAAGCGGTTCCTTATGCAGGTGTGTTTTTACGGCAAGAGCAGGCTGTTAACCACAGTGTGTTGGAGGATGAGCCTTATCAAGTGTTAACAGATGAAGATGGAAACTTTGAGTTTTCAGGTGTCATATCAGGTAGCTATCAGCTTTATTTGGGTTTGACCTTTGACCAAATAGATGGCTGGACATGGCCGTTTGAATATGGAGATTGGATCCAAATTGACGGGCAAGAAACTGAGTATGTGGAGGTCACCTTGCATCCCTTGCTCGAGCTACAATCGCCCGTTAACCAAGAGGCGATAAAAACCGACACAATGGAGTTCGAATGGGAACCGGTCGAGGGGGCTGCTTATTACGATATTCATTTAGGCGTAGAACTTGATTCAGGTTCGATAGGAACACTGTTTAAAACTGGCATTGTAGGGAATACATTAACAGTTCCGCTAGAAGAACTGTACAACCAGCAGGTTGGGGTCATGTTTGAAGATGAAGAAGATTGGTCATCCGTTGATCCTGTTTCGATACTTGCTTTTACCAATACAGAAAATAAGTTTTCATGGTCGGTCAAGGCTTATAGTCAAGATGGAAAAATGATTACACAAAGTAATGGATATCGGCTTGATGAAGAGAACATTGGAAATCTACCTTTCTTTTATCTGCAGGAAAGGAAAATGACAGAAGCGGATAAGCTCTTTTTAGATAAAAAGGTGAAGCTGGCATTTGAGAAATATAAGGAAAACTATGCGAAGAATCCTCAGGATTTTCATAGTTTAAGGATGATTGTTCGATTGATGGGCATTGAAGCCATGCAAACTGGAAAGACGAGGGAGGAAGCAGTTTTGCCTTATCTAATCAAGTGGGCTGAGGTTTCGGAAGACGCAAATACCATGTTTGAACTAGCGGACTATTACCATAAGAGACGTGAATGGAAAGAATATGATTCTTGGTATAAGCGATATATGGATGCTGCTGGTGATGCTCCATCAGAATACGCTCTCGGTCTACATGCGACTGCGTTAATGAAACAAGGAAAACTGGCTGAAGCAAAGCAAACTTTTCAGCAGGCAATGGAATTAGATAATGAGAATCGCTTTGTCGGCAATTGGCTTGCTGTGGAATTGTATACAGATGCAGATGGATCATATGATTCTGCTCGGGGGCTTGCAAAGATGTATCCAGAAAGGGGCTTTGAAAGTCGGGACTGGTACGGAATGATTGGGAAAATGATCACAGAGAAAAAGGAATTTACTGATTATGACCAAGACCTTAAACATGCACTAGAACTGTACTTTAACGAAAATCATGAGAGTCTAAACCAATGGATAGAAGCGACTGATAAAATTCAATTGAAAAATTTTATCCAAGGATTAATAGAAATAAACTAAACGAGCGGCCCGAGTAGGCCGTTCTTTTTTGCGAGAATGGGTAATTCCAATTACTGGATGGTGCCTGTCACCCAAAGGAGGTCACCACAAAGGAGTCACTGCTAAAGGTTTGGAAATACTAAGCTTAGGTGGTGATGGCTACGTGGATACAATTTTATTTATTTTTTATGTTTTGGCTTATTTGATTTTGTTGTTTTGGGGAGTACGAATGGCGAACTTATATGGATGGATGTCGAGTGCGAATGTCCTTTTATTGGTGATTGCGGCGTTGATTTATGAAAATGGCATTTTAGCTAGTGGAAGTACGATTGGTGAAGGAGCAGTGCTTAAAAATTTAAATTTTGCTCGTTATTGGCTTCATGCATTATTTACTCCGATGCTGGTTCTATTTGCATGGAATGTGATTAAAAGAGCAAAAGTTCATTGGGCCACTAACAGGAAGGTAGGATTCTTGGCTTTATTAATCGTCATCGTTCTCATTTCGCTTGAAGTTTTCACACAATTAATAGGACTGGAACTTGAGGCAAAGAAAGAATACGGTGTTCTGTGCTACCGAGGAAAAGAAATGGGCGCTCCTGTCATGGTGATTGTTGTAACGCTAACATTACTAATTTCATCAGTCATGATTTGGTGGAAGCAAAAATGGCCATGGCTATTGATTGGAATTCTTGCTATGGGGGGCGGAAGTGCCCTCTTTAAGCATGTTGCTAGTGGCGCAATCATGAATGGAACTGAATTAGTATTAATGATTTCATTAATAGCAACCAAACGTTTTCAGGATACGTCTACATAAGAAGGCACAACACTCAATAAAAATTTAGAACAAACATACCAAGAGATAAAAAAATTCTTGACCTTCACGCAACGTCAACGTTTATCGTTGAATTAAGGAGGTGAGCGGATGGAATATACCGTACAAAAACTCGCAAGTTTAGCCGGTGTTAGTACTCGAACTTTACGCTATTACGATGAGATCGGGCTATTAAAACCTGCTAGAGTAAATTCATCTGGCTATCGAATCTATGGGCAAGCAGAGGTAAATCGACTCCAACAAATTCTATTTTACAGGGAATTGGATATAGGCTTAGATAAAATAAAAAACATTGTCACAGCTCCAACCTTTGACGAGACAAAGGCACTTAAAGAGCATATGCAAGAACTTATTGCGAAGCGGGAGCAGTTAGATGTTTTAATTGCGAATGTAGAAAAATCAATTGCATCAACAGAGGGGAGAATCGAAATGTCGGATCAAGAGAAATTTAAAGGCTTTAAGAAGAAAATGGTTGAAGAAAATGAAAAGAAATATGGGAAAGAAGCGCGTGATTTATATGGTGACGACGCAGTGGACCAATCGAATGCGAAGCTCATGAATATGAGCCAAGAAGATTATGAGAAAGTGACAAATCTAGAGGAAGAAGTGAAAGAAACGCTAGCAAAGGCGTTTGCGACAGGTGACCCTGCGGGTGAATTGGCTCAAAAGGCGGCTGACCTTCATAAACAATGGCTTTGCTTTTATTGGAAAGAGTACAGCAAGGAAGCACATGCGGGACTTGCGCAAATGTATGTGGCCGACGAACGCTTTACGGCTTATTATGACAAAGAACAACCTGGAACAGCAGAGTTCCTACGAGATGCAATCCTTATTTATACAAAATGACTCCTATTAAATTGTATTTGAGAGATCCTACCGAACCTAATTGGTAGGATTTTTTTAAAAGAAAATAAGGTTATTTTTGATAAATTTCCTTGAGACTATTAAAATAAGCATATCTTGGAAGAAATAAAGGATACGGATATTGAAAAGTGTAGGAGGATCTGAATGGGAAAACGGGAGGTCTTTTGGGGAGTGGTAAGTTGTATTGTCATCTTACTTGCTTATATTATTCCCTATACATTTCTGACAAACGTGGCAAATTGGTATGGGAGTTTTCTGCTATGGGTCGGTGTTGCTTTTGTCATTATCATCATTAACCTCATAATCACAAAAGACTGGAGGTCTTAATTTGAGTAATAGTCTAATTTGGTGGGGAATCATCATCTATACAGTTGCCTCCTTATTTATCGCCTATTTGTCTCGGAGCGGAAAGGAAGTCAGTATGTCAGGGTACTTCCTTGGGAACCGAAAAATGAACGGTTTTGTTTCAGCTTTAAGTTATAGTGCGACTACTTATAGTGCGTTTATGATGGTGGGGTTAGCTGGGCTAACTTATCGAGGCGGAGTAGGAGCGTTAGGTTTTGAGATTATTTATTTTGCGGGAGTAACCTTAGTTGCCTTTTTTGGTCCGAGGTTCTGGTTAGCTGGGAATAAATATGGGTATGTGACACCGTCAGAAATGCTAGGGGACCGCTACGATAATAAATTAGTCGCAGTTGTAATTGCAATCTCAACCTGTATTTTCCTTATCCCTTATAGTGCGGTTCAATTAGCGGGGGTAGGATACTTAGTGGAGGGGATGACAAACGGGGGGATTTCCTTCACAACCGGCGTCATTATTGCCACCGTATTAGCAATTCTATTTTCATTTATAGCTGGAATTCGCTCTGTTATGTGGACAGATTCACTACAAGCTTTAATGATGATTGTGGCTTCTACTGTCGTTGTTTTACTCATAATTCAAGGTTTAGGTGGCTTTAGTGGCTTTTTTGGTTCGTTGGAAGCAAATTATCCAGATTCTTTAACGGTACCAGGGAATGGATACTGGAGTTTTGCAACGTTTTTATCGATGACGGTTCCATGGTTATTCTTTAGTCTTTCAAATCCACAAGTGAGTCAAAGGATGTTCATGCCTTCCTCTCTAAAAAGTTTAAGAGGGATGCTATTAGGATTCTTAGGATTTGGACTAGTCTACACCTTAGTTTCTGTTTTATGGGGATTCTCAGCAGTTATCATGTTTCCTGGGCTTGAAAATCCGGATGTGGCGACACCAAGTTTATTATCTTCGGAGTTTGTTCCCCCGGTTCTAGGGATTATCGTCATGGTTGCAATTATAGCAGCAGCCATCTCTACGATAGACTCAATCTTATTGACACTCGCGTCTCTCTTTGCAAGGGATGTTTACGGAAATATGAAACCAAATGTGAGCGAGAGTCGACAGTTAGCTATTGGAAAGTTCGTCATGCCGATTATTGCCATCATGGCCTTTGCTTTTGCTGAATTGCAACTAGACTTAATTGCAGTTTTATCGGTCGCTTCATCCGCTGGTTTGACTGTAACGGTACCAGCGATTATCGGAACGTTCTTTTGGAAAAGAGGAACAGCTACAGGAGTCATCACCAGTGTAGCTGTTAGTGGGCTATTAGTTCTTATGCTTGAATTGTCCACGCTCAAGCCATATGGGCTAGGTTCGGGTGTTTGGGGATTATTGGTTTCAACACTATTATTTGTTGGGGTGAGCTTACTGACAAAACCTCCAGTTGAAAAGGCAGAGGAATTTGTAACCTATATCAATACAGAAATGAAAAAGAGTCTAAAGTCCTCCAAAAACGCAAACCGTGAAACTGTCAATAAAGGATATTAAAAGCACTTTGCTCTAACCGAACACTACTCATAATACAAAAAGAACGGCTATCCACATGTATACTAGGATTGCCGTTCTTTTATTAGAATCAAGTCGAACTGTTCGTTGCTTCAACTTAGCTAATATTCATGGTACAAAGGAATTAACAGATGCGCGCATAAGCGATTTCGTTAAACTTCTCGACCGCCTGTTCAATTTCAACATGGTATCCTAATTCAATTAGGGTTTCACCAATAAGGGCAACTGCTTTTTCTAGCATCTCTTCGGTTGTATTTCCCATATGTCCAATCCGGAAGGCTTTACCCGCTAAATGGGCCAAGGCTCCAGCAACAATGACACCCTTTTTGGCGAGGGCAGCGCGGAAAGCAACGTCATCAAGTCCTTCAGGGTATAAAATACAGCTTAAGGTTGCAGCGGCAGCATCTTCTTCTGCTAACGCTTTCATTCCATAAACGTTTAGGGCTGCTCGTACAGCTTTTCCATATGCAGCATGACGCTTATAACGGTTTTCCATGCCCTCTTTAAGGACTAAGCGCATTCCTTCCTCGTAGGCATAGATGAGATTTACAGGAGGGGTAGCAAAGTACTTTTGAGGATCATGCATAATCGGAATCCAATTATAAATATCACTATAATAAGCGGGGATACGCTCTAGTTGTTTTCTTGCCTCTAAGGCTGTTTGGTTAAAAGCAACAATTGCAAGACCAGGAGGTACCCCAATTGCTTTTTGAGACCCTGTTAAAATCACATCAATCTTAGCTTCTTCACTGCCATAGGTTCTGCTCATATTTTCTTCCATGGCTGCCGTAGCACAAACCCCATCAAGAATCACAAGTGCATCGTACTTTTTTATGATCGGCACTAGTGTCTCTAAATCAGCGGCAACTCCTGTTGATGTATCCGCATGTGTGAGGGTAACTGCTTTAAATTGTCCTTCAGCGAGTTTTTCTTCCACTTCAATTGGATTAACTTGTTTGCCCCATTCAGATTGAATGACTTCCACTTGGATTCCGAAGGCTTCACTTAGCTTAACAAAGCGATCTCCAAAAAAGCCCTGGCTGATGACGAGAATCTTTTCCCCAACGGCAACTGTGTTTAGAAGAGCCATTTCCATCGAAAGCGTTCCAGACCCTGAAATCACAAACACTTCGCCATCGGTTTGGAACATTTCCTTCGTTTTTTCGATGGCATTCCGATAAATAGCAGCAAATCGTGCATCGGTATGGCTTCTAGTTTCTTGTCCTAAAGCATCATAGATTGAGTCTACTACCGGCGTTGGTCCAGGTATAAGTAGCATTTCCTTGTTACGCAATCCAACCATCCCCTAACCATTCTTGAAATATTTTTACAATTCTATCTTCTATTTTACATAAAAATATCATTTAAATCTCAATTACTTTTATCAAACTTTTTACATTATTCGTTGTTTTTTGATAATGTAGTGTTCATATTGATGTTTTTTTGTTTTATGTGGCTAAACTGGTTGCGAAATGAGAGAAACGGTCACGATGAAGGGTTCAATGTGACTCAAAAGCAGTTGAAATCAGAGAAACGGCTACGAGGAAGAGTTCAATGTGACAAAACTGAATTCGAAATGAGAAATACTGTCATGATGAAGAGTTCAATGTGCCCAACCAGCATTTGAAATGAGAGAAACGGTCACAATGAAGGGTTCAATGTGCCCAACCAGCATTTGAAATGAGAGAAACGGTCACAATGAAGGGTTCAATGTGCCCAACCTGCAGTTGAAATGAGAGAAACGGTCACGATGAAGGATTCAATGTGCCCAAACTGCATTCGAAATGAGAGAAACGGTCACGATGAAGGGCTCAATGTGCCCAACCTGCATTTGAAACAGAGAAACGGTCACGATGAAGGATTCAATGTGCCCAAACTGCATTCGAAATGAGAGAAACGGTCACGATGAAGGGATCAATGTGCCCAACCAGCATTTGAAATGAGAGAAACGGTCACGATGAAGGGTTCAATGTGCCCAAACTGCAGTTGAAATCAGAGAAACGGTCACGATGAAGAGTTCAATGTGCCAAAACTGCAGTTGAAATCAGAGAACTGTCACATTGACGGAACCCGCGATTGTTTAAAATTTCCAAAGCACAATCCAATGGGGTGCCCATATCCTATTACTGAACAATCCGAACCGCCGAAGCATATGAATAAGAGTGAGGGAAAAACGTTATAAGATGTTGACGGATTGCTTATCCTCATGTATGATAATCCTGTTTTACATTTATAGGAAAGGTGGGAAGGAAAATTAGGTTCATCTAAAAGCGCCAGGACTAACTCTGGACGGAAAAAAGGGTTAGTTGACGAGGTGGAGGTTTATCGATTTTTCGGCGGATGCCTCCCGGCTGAAGAGCACAGCCGCGATTCCTACTTTAAAACATTAAGGCAACTTAATGCACAAAGAGTAGGGAATGCTAACAATTAGATAGGTTGGATAAAATCTAACCACTTATTTTACAGAGATAAGGGGGCAAGTTGCCCCCGGCTTCTTGCCCCCTATCCTTCAGGGAGGAACGAAGTTTATGTGTGGTATTGTTGGATATATTGGATATAACGATTCGAAAGAAATTTTATTAAAAGGTCTAGAAAAACTTGAATATCGTGGCTATGATTCTGCAGGTATTGCAGTTATTAATAATGACGGTGTTCAAATTTTTAAAGAAAAAGGCCGTATTGCCGACTTGCGAGAAGCAGTAGATCCTAAAGTAGAAGCGCAAACTGGAATTGGGCATACACGTTGGGCAACCCACGGGGTACCAAGCAGAACAAACTCACATCCACATCAAAGTGCTTCTGAACGATTTACGCTTGTTCATAATGGAGTAATTGAAAATTATGACATCCTTAAGCGTGAGTATTTGCAAAATGTTGAGATGAAAAGTGAAACCGATACAGAAGTGATCGTACAATTGGTTGAACTTTTTGCAAACGAAGGACTTCAGGTAGAAGATGCGTTTCGTAAAACGTTGACTCTTTTACACGGGTCTTATGCACTTGCTCTTATCGATGAACAAGATAAAGAAACCATTTATGTTGCAAAAAATAAAAGCCCACTGCTTGTAGGACTTGGCTTTGGCTTTAACGTAGTGGCTAGTGATGCGATGGCGATGCTTCAAGTTACCGATAAGTATGTTGAGTTAATGGATAAAGAAATGGTTATCGTCAAGAAAGAAGAAGTTACAATTAAAAATCTTGATGGTGAAGTCATTAACCGTGAACCATATACTGCTGAACTTGATGCAAGCGATATTGAAAAGGGAACTTACCCACACTATATGCTGAAGGAAATTGATGAGCAGCCAGCAGTTATGCGTAAAATTATCCAAAACTATCAGGATGAAAATGGCGAGCTTGAGATTGATTCAGATATTGTCACAGCGATGAATGACGCTGATCGTATCTACATTATTGCTGCCGGAACTTCATATCACGCCGGACTTGTTGGAAAGCAGTTTATTGAAAGAATGGCTCAAATTCCAGTGGAAGTGCATATTTCTAGTGAATTCGGCTACAATATGCCACTTTTATCTAAAAAGCCGTTGTTTATCTTTATTTCCCAAAGTGGGGAAACTGCGGATAGCCGCCAAGTTCTTGTTCAAGTCAAAGAAATGGGGCATAAATCATTAACGATTACAAATGTTCCAGGTTCTACGTTATCTCGTGAAGCTGACCATACAATGCTTCTTTACGCTGGTCCAGAAATTGCCGTTGCATCAACGAAGGCCTATACAGCTCAGCTTGCCGTTTTAGCTATTTTAGCTGAAGTAACTGCAAAGAGCCGAGCGATGGAAGTTCCATTTAACCTTGTACAGGAACTTGGAATTGTTGCCAATGCAATGGAAGTACTTCGTGATTCTAAAGAAGATTTTGAAATGATTGCTCACGAGTATCTGTCTACTACACGCAACTGTTTCTTTATTGGCCGTGGAATTGATTTCTATGTAGGTCTTGAAGGTGCCTTGAAATTAAAAGAAATCTCTTACATCCAAGCAGAAGGTTTTGCTGGTGGAGAATTAAAGCATGGAACAATTGCTTTGATTGAAGAAGGAACTCCTGTCATTGCACTTGCAACGCAGAAGTTTGTAAACTTAAGCATTCGTGGAAACGTAAAAGAAGTAGTGGCCCGTGGTGCAAATCCATGTATTATTTCAATGGATGGATTGAACATGGAAGATGACCGCTTCGTGATTCCTGAAGTGCATGAGCTATTAACACCCCTTATCTCTGTTGTACCAGTGCAGTTGATCTCTTACTATGCGGCACTGCACCGTGATTGTGACGTTGATAAGCCAAGAAACTTGGCAAAATCCGTTACAGTAGAGTAAGTCTGAGATTGGTATATAACAAAAACTTAAATCCGAAGGTGAATCTGAGCACAGGTTCAAACCTTCGGATTTTTTACTTGTAGAGATAGTTGTTGTTGAAAGTTTTACCAATAGAATTTTGTCGATTCTTGTTGCTTTTTGTATCATAAGGTATTATGATAAGTAAATCACTATATTGATAAAATATTCTAGCAATTATAAAAATATGTAAATTGCTGCAACATATGGGGGAATAAAGAATGAATCATGAAAAAAAGTTATCCTTCTCAGCTTATGCCACGATTGGAGTCATGCTATTTGCTTTGTTTTTTGGAGCCGGAAATCTCATCTTCCCGGCACAATTAGGTCAAAATGCAGGCGAGAATCTATGGCCAGCCATAACTGGATTTTTAATTACAGGCGTTGGCTTGCCACTCCTAGGCATATTAGCTATGAGCTATTCAGGCAGTCGTGATTTACAAGAACTTTCTAGCAGAGTTCACCCGATTTACGGAATCTTTTTCACGTCGCTACTTTATTTAACAATCGGTCCATTCTTTGCGGCACCACGTACAGGAACAGTTGCCTATGAGGTTGGAATCTCTCCGTTTATTAGTAAAGGGATGCAATCTATTGGGTTGATCATTTTCACCCTTATCTTCTTTGGAATCACGCTTTTATTTTCTTTGAACCCTGCTAAAATCGTTGATCATGTGGGGAAAGTCTTGGCCCCGGGGCTAGTAGGGTTAATTGCCATTCTCTTGTTGGTGGTTATCATCAACCCTATGGGAGACATTCAGGGCCCGCAAGAAGGTTACCAGAGTGGTGCTTTCGTGAAAGGATTTCTTGAGGGATATAACACAATGGACGCCTTAGCCTCTCTTGTATTTGGAATTATTGTCATTAAAGCCATTCGAGGGATGGGGGTTACTTCAAATAAAGGAATCCTTGTATCTACAGCGAAGTCAGGTGCAGTTGCCATTACGCTACTCGGAGCGATTTATGTAGGAATTGCCTATCTAGGTGCAACAAGTGTAGAGGTGATTGGGATTGCGGCGACAGGCGGACCGGTTTTAAGCAGTGCCGTTTCCTATTACTTTGGAACAATTGGTTCAATCTTTTTAGCATTGATGATCATACTGGCCTGCCTAACAACAGCGATTGGCCTAACGATTTCTTGTGCTGAGTATTTTCATACATTGCTTCCTAAATTTAGCTATAAAACACTTGTCATTTTCTTTACGGTCGTGACCTTTGTTATTGCTAACTTTGGGCTAGCAAATATCATCACCTTTTCAATACCAGTTCTGATGTTCCTATATCCACTTGCCATTGTTATTATGCTTTTAGCCTTTTTATCACCAATGTTTAATCATGCTAGAGTTGTGTATGTTGCGACCATTGCGGTTACGTTCCTTGTTAGTATTATTGACGGTTTAAAGACCCTATGTGAATCTTTGGAAATTGAATACTTTAATTGGATGACTTCCGTGATTAATGTCTATGAACAAATCCTCCCATTCTATAACCAAGGACTAGGGTGGCTAATTCCAGCCTTAATCGCAATCATCTTATCTACCTTAATCTCGCGAATGGTTAGTCTTTCATCTGTGAAGGCATAATCATTTTAGACAAGATATAAAATGAGCCACTTTATGTTTCCTCTTCTATTATAGTGAGAAGTTTTTCAGAACTTCCTCTATGCTAGGAGCGAGGATTCTGGAGTGGCTCATTTTTTATTTCTATAAAAAAAATCATAAACTACTGTAACATATTGGAGTTTGTTTCGTTATCATTGTGAGATTTAAAAAAGGGGCAGAAGAATGGATTATGGACATAAAGACAAACTGGAGGACCTATATCGAAATTATGCAAAACCTCTGTATTATTTTCTTCTGAAAATGTCCGGATCGCCTCATTTAGCGGAGGACTTAACACAGGAGACTTTTGTCCGAGCAACCGTTTCATTGCCTTATTACCAACAGGAGGAAGCCCGGGCCTGGTTGTTTAAGGTTGCTAGAAATGCTTATTTGGATGAGTGGAGGCGGCGACAAAAGAGGAAATGGATGCCATTTGCTGATTATATTTTTTCGAAGAAAGATATGATTAGCCCGTATGGATCGCCGGAGAAAGAGGCAATTGAGGAAGAGACGAAAGCAGATGTAAAAGACCTTTTAGAGTATTTACCAGAACAATACCGAACCATATTGTATCTGCGGGAATATGAATCCTTTAGTTATTTGGAAATTCAGGAAGCACTAGATATGACGGAGAATCAAGTCAAAGTGACCCTGCACCGTGCAAGGAAAAGGTTGTCGCAGCTAGCTGAAAAGAAAGGATGGAAAAATGATCATGGAGGAATGGAATAAGGAGAAAGAAAAGAAAATAATGTTTAAGTATCGTTTTACGTTAACTGTAAGGGTCATTAGAGTATTGGTTGCATGTTTATTTCTTTTTTGGGTCTATATGTTTGTTGTCACAATTAGCTATAATGCACTTCATCTCGATAAAAAGCACGCCTATTATAGTAAATTAGCAATGGATTGGACGAACCCAAATTTAGATGAGGAGTTTGGGGAAATCATCCAAAGTGAAATAACCCCCTTTTTAACTCAGAAAATATCTTATCCTGTCTCTCGAATGGTCGGAAAAGAGCCTAAAGTTGTAGGTGAAATGGAGATAAAGAAAACCCTCTTGAATATGTTTTCGACCACTAAAATTAATTTTTACCAGCATGATAAAGGGAATAAGTATCGCTTTTTCCTCCCAGAACATCCTAAATCAGGTGAACCCTTGGGAGCAGAGGATGACGAACGGGTCTGGGAACAGTTGGAGAAAATCCATGAAGGAACAGTCGCAGAGCTAGGCTTTTCCACTTCTGAATTCATGACGGCGGAGGAGCTACTAGAGTTGTTAGAACCTTATGACCTAGACCTTTTGTGGGCCCCGCTTTACACTGGAGAATTTAAAGAGTTTGAGCCAACCAGTTATGGAGGAGGCGGTAGTCACTTATCGATTCAGAATATCTTTGGATTGTCCGGTGGCAGAGAGATTAGTAACGATTATATGTCTGAAGGGAAAATTCAATATCTAGATGAAGATCTTCTTGCAGATAGTAAACAGATGATGCTCGAAAATATGAAGACCCTATTAGAAGAAGAGTCTAATAGTTACATCGAAACCTTTTTAGGGCTGCATAAGCTTGAGGAGCGTTATCACTATTTAAAAAACAATGAATTCACCGTTTATGGAGCTGTCGTAACTGGCCCAGTAAAGGAGCTTTTAAAGCTTAAAAAGGTAGAGAATATAAGAGGCGCTCAACTTGGGGAAATGGGTTATTGGAATTGGGAATGAGATGCTGATAATTAAGGGTCAGGTATAAGTTGAGTCCGAACCAAGGTGAAGTTCGGACAGGAAGAGCTGGCAAAGACAAAGTTGAGTCCGAACCAAGGTGCAGTTCGGA
>NZ_JACWFH010000022.1 GCF_019749255.1 Mesobacillus maritimus
AATGCTCTAGCCAGCTGAGCTACACCGCCATATTCTCATTTTATTATTGGTGGAGCCTAGCGGGATCGAACCGCTGACCTCCTGCGTGCAAAGCAGGCGCTCTCCCAGCTGAGCTAAGGCCCCATTATAAGTGGTCGGGAAGACAGGATTCGAACCTACGACCCCTTGGTCCCAAACCAAGTGCTCTACCAAGCTGAGCTACTTCCCGTTATAATGGCGCGCCCGAGAGGAGTCGAACCCCTAACCTTTTGATCCGTAGTCAAACGCTCTATCCAATTGAGCTACGGGCGCATAATTTTATTGAAATATGTGTTTATCGATTTATCTTAAGAAAGAGATGGTGCCGAGGACCGGAATCGAACCGGTACGGTAGTCACCTACCGCAGGATTTTAAGTCCTGTGCGTCTGCCAGTTCCGCCACCCCGGCAATTATTGGAGCGGAAGACGGGATTCGAACCCGCGACCCCAACCTTGGCAAGGTTGTATTCTACCACTGAACTACTTCCGCATATCATTATCATTAAAAGCTAAAAACATTTGGTGCGGGTGAAGGGAGTCGAACCCCCACGCCTTACGGCGCTAGATCCTAAGTCTAGTGCGTCTGCCAATTCCGCCACACCCGCATTATAGAAAGTTATTTACTATACTAAAAAATAACTTTTATGAGCCATGAAGGACTCGAACCTTCGACCCTCTGATTAAAAGTCAGATGCTCTACCAACTGAGCTAATGGCTCTAAGTGTTTATTAATTTAACTAATTTAAAATGGTGCCGGCCAGAGGACTTGAACCCCCAACCTACTGATTACAAGTCAGTTGCTCTACCAATTGAGCTAGGCCGGCAAGTCTTGATGACTTTCTCGCTAACGCGGGAAATTTATGGTGGAGGATGACGGGATCGAACCGCCGACCCTCTGCTTGTAAGGCAGATGCTCTCCCAGCTGAGCTAATCCTCCAAAAATAAGGTTATTTCAATGTTTAGAAAAACTTGGTGACCCCTACGGGATTCGAACCCGTGTTACCGCCGTGAAAGGGCGGTGTCTTAACCGCTTGACCAAGGGGCCTAATTTAATAAAGAGCCTTTTCAGGCTAGCCTGGCAACGTCCTACCTTCACAGGGGGAAACCCCCAACTACCATCGGCGCTGAGAAGCTTAACTTCCGTGTTCGGCATGGGAACGGGTGTGACCTTCTCGCTATCGCCACCAGACTATTTACTTAAGGAACTTTGTTCCTT
>NZ_JACWFH010000023.1 GCF_019749255.1 Mesobacillus maritimus
CAAATCAAATACATTCATGCAAGGCTAGTGGTAGGTGACAGGCACCATCCAAAATTTGGAACATTTATACGTGACAGGCACCTCCCAGAATATAGGAGGTGCCTGTCACCTTCAAGTGTCACCTTCAATTACCACCTTCAACTCTCAATAAAATACCCCTGCTGGGTAGTCACATATTGACATGCTTCTTCATCGGCGATGATTAAAACACTCGGATGTCTGTGCAAAATGGATGCTGGAAAATCCTCAGATACTTCCCCATTTAACAATCTAGCTAATGGGTCTGCCTTCTTCTTTCCTGATACAAGTAATAATATCTGTTTGCTTTCCATAATGGTGTCGATTCCCATTGTAATCGCCTGGGTTGGCACTTCGTTCAGGCTTGCAAAAAATCGAGCATTGGCCTTTCGTGTTGATTCTGCTAGATTAATCACTTGCGTTCGGCTAGAAAACGGCGTTCCTGGTTCATTAAACCCGATATGCCCATTCAATCCAAGACCTACCACCTGAAGATCAATTTGACCTGCATTTCGAATTTTGTTTTCATATTCCCAGCACTCTAGATCCAAATCAGCAGCGTTTCCATTGGGCAGATGGGCGTTTTCCGGCAGAAGGTCGATATGCCCAAACAACTTGTCCTTCATATAGTAGTGATAGCTATTTGGATTCTCTCGCTCAATCCCAACATACTCATCAAGATTAAAGGTCGAAACCTGCTTAAAGGATACTTTCTCCTCCTGATAAGCTCGAATTAATTGTTGATAGAGTCCTTCTGGAGTTGATCCCGTCGCCATTCCCAGCACTGGTCGTTCAAGAGAGTTCATTTTTTCAATCATAATGGAACAAGCTTTTTTGCTCATTTCCTCATAATCTTTTACTTTTAAAATTTCCAATTTCATCCCCCTTTGTAGGCAATCACACCGCGACAAATGGTGTATATAATATTCATTTCATCATCTACCAATAACAGATCAGCATCTTTTCCAACCGAAAGGCTTCCTTTTATGTCAAACACTCCGATTTGTTTCGCCGGATTGATTGAAGCCATTTCAATGATATGAGAAATCGTTACACCCTCGAGTTTCAGCATCTGTTGAGCACCCTCATTCATTTTCAGGATACTCCCTGCCAAGGTACCATCCGCTAACACCGCACGATCCTCTGTCACCGTAACAGGTTGTCCGCCAAGTTCATAGTCACCAGGCGCTAGCCCCTTAGCCCGCATGGAATCTGTAATTAGAATAAGACGTTCGCTCCGCATATGACTAAAAATCAACTGCATCATTTCTGGAGAAACATGAATTCCATCCGAAATCAGTTCGCCTCTTAACTCCTTCAATTGCAACGCCGCTCCTACCACACCGATATCCCGATGATGGATGCCACTCATTGCATTGCACAAATGAGTGACTTGGCGAACTCCTTGAGTAACAGCCTTTTTCATCCCACGAAAATCGGTATTGGTATGCCCCGCTGATACATTCACGCCAGATGCCACTAATTCCTTTATAAAGGCACCATTAGAATCATGTTCGGGAGCCATCGTAATAGTCTTAATCTGCTTTCCGGAAAGCTCTTGCCATTTTTGAAACAAGTCGAGGTCTGGCTCGAGGATAAAAGCTTCCGGTTGAGCGCCCGCTCGATTTTTTTCAACAAACGGGCCTTCAAGATGGACCCCAATGACTTCCGCATGTCCTGGTTTATTTTCATAGTCTGCGATAGTTACTAAAGCCTTCTCGATGTTTTCCGGAGATTGAGTGATCGTCGTGGCGAGGAAGCTTGTGGTCCCCTCCTTTGGTAAGAAAGAAGCCATCACATCAAGCGACTCCGCTGTGGCATCCATCACATCTGCCCCATTGGCACCATGGATGTGTCCATCAATAAATCCAGGAATAAGGTTGAAGTTTGTCCCATCAATTACGATTAGTTGTTCAGGCAATTCCTCTAGCTCTTTTGTAAAAATCCCGGCAATTTGCCCTTCTTTAATCAGTAAGGACCCCTTTTTAACGATTTCCCCCTCAGCATAGATGGTTGCGTTTGTTATTAAAATTGGATTCAATTCTAATCCATCCTTTCACCCCAAATGGAGATAAGGTTAATAGAGCTTGCTCGCAATATTCTCAGTAATCTCCATTTTTACTTTTTCCGCTTCTTGATAGTTTTTCATCGTTAATCCGGTACAAATTAAATCAATTAAGTATAGTTGCGTAATTTTCGAAACCAATGACCCACTATCCAGCGGATTTTCCTTTGCAGATGTGAGTAAGATATAATCAGCATATTTCGTTAAAGGGGATTTGACATAGTTGGTTAACGCAATGACAGTCGCTTTCTTTTCCTTGGCAATTTGTACTGTATCGACAATGTCCTTCGTGCTTCCTGTTAAACTAATGGCCACAACCACTGATTTTTCATTCAACGAAGAAGCCCGCATCACTTGAAAATGGGGATCGGTAAATACACTCACATGTTTGCCAATCCGCATTAACCTATTTTGCATATCCAAGCCGGCAATTCCCGATGAACCAATTCCAAAAATAACAACATCTTGCGACCTGCCAATCGCTTCAATACTTCCCTCGAGCGATTTTGCATCTAAAATATCATACGTATCCTCAATTGCATGAACCACATTTGTTCGAATCTTTTCGATATACGTCTCATCATGATGTTGATTCGATTCAGCACTTACTTCCTGTGCCAATAAAAATTTAAAATCTTGAAACCCCTTGTATCCTAATTTCCGAAAGAAACGTAACACGGTTGCTTCAGCCACTTCACTTGCTTCTGATAATTCCGTTAAGGAATGATACAAAACCTGCTCTGAGTTTTCCTGGATATATTCATAAATTTTGTTTTCCGACTTCGTAAAATTATGCTTATTTTGCTCTATTACAATAGAAGGCTTTGGGCCACTGATTTGTCTATTTTCCACTTTTTACACCTCTCGCTCTATCTACGTGTTCCATCTTCTTTATTGATCGCTTCATCTTCGTGTATCATCAGTAAATGCTTTGTCCTCCCCTTCATATCTTGATAAAAAATGCCTAGCCGCCCCTAATAGATTTGCTTTGTTGTCATGCTGAGCAAGTTTGATTTGTAAGGACTTTCGGTGGTTTGGCATGATTTTTTTATCAAGCGATGACTGGATGGCGTCTCGTAAAAAATCTCCTTGTGCGGAAATTCCGCCGCCAATGACGATTAGCTCTGGATTAAAGATATGAACCAGGGATTGTAATCCTGTCGTAACATCTTCCACCCAGTGTTTAAATAGCGTAACTGCTTTCGCCTCTCCAGCTTTCGCCAATTCAAAAAAGTGTATTAACGGCATCTCAGCGCCAAATTCATGTTGAACAAGCTCTGAAAGTGCTGAACTAGAGGCATATTTTTCATAACAACCACAGTTTCCGCACGTACATGGCTTCCCATTTGGGTATAGATTGATATGTCCGATTTCCCCTGCAGAGAAATTCGCCCCTGTATAAAGCTTGCCATCCAAGACCAAGGCCCCACCTATTCCCGTTCCAATGGTTACACAAAGAAAATGATTGAACCCTTTCGCTGCCCCCTGCCAATACTCACCAAGTGCCGTGCAATTCACATCGTTCTCAACGGTCACCGGCAATCCTGTGTGGTTGGCAACAAGCTCAGCTAGCGGTGTGCCTGAATAACCTGGAATATTGTCTGTCGCAAACACGACCACACCTTTTACGGAATCAATTTGTCCTGCAGAGCTGATGGCAATCCCCGGTAAATCCTGTTCTTCCATGAGTTGGTCACAGATTCTATAAACTTTCTCTACGACGGCCCTTCCACCTTTGGATGCCTCTGTTGGAATCGAGGTATGACGGATTATCGTTCCATGACCATCCACTACACCGTATTTAATGGAAGTCCCACCAATGTCAATAACGCCAAGCTGCATCATCAGTTCTCCTTTTATGATAAAAAGAGAAAAACCCCTATTCAGGTCTTTCTCTCTCCTTTTTTATGGGTAAAACAATTTTGAAAGTCTGTTAGTAGAGTTTGTTGTTAAACTCTTAAAGCCATGAGAAAAGAGATTTATTGATTACGAAACATCAGTTGAATCGAACGATCATTGCCTTCCGAAACAAATAAACGTTTGTTGTATTCTGGGTTCTCCTGCGGATAATCTTCGCGGTAGTGAGCGCCTCTGCTTTCTTTTCTCTCAAGCATCACCTGTAGCAAGATTTGTGAAAGCCGAATAAAATTCCTCGCTTTCACCGCGAGTTTCCGAGTAGCTTGCTGTTCAAAGAACAACCCCAGATTAAACTGTGATTCCATTCTCTTTATTTCTTCAAATGCTAGAGTTAAATGTTTTTCTGAACGAACGACATTTCCATGATACCACATGATCTCTTTGATTCGATCAATCATTCCATGCGCTTGTTCTTCCATCCCTTTAAACTCATGTTGGGAAAATCGATTCCCTCGCTCTTCGATTTTCCCTCTTTCATCAAACAGCTTCTCTAGATGAGCATTTCCCTCATCTTCACTAACCCTACAAACATCTGTTGTTCTTAAATACTCACCACAATCGGCAGCGGCTCGCTTTCCGAACACCATACAAGCTCCAGTGGAATTCCCCCCAAGCCGATTGGCTCCTTCAATATTGCATGAAAGTTCTCCAATCACGTACAACCCAGCAACTCCCGTACGACCATAGGTGTCAATATCCACGCCGCCATTGCTAGCATGGGCAAACGGTGCGATTCGCACCTCATCCTCAATGAAATGAATGTTTTTTTCTTTTAACCAATTTAAGTAAACGGTATAGAACTCTTCTTCATTCTCATAGAGTTTTGGATCATACTGAAGCTGAAAGCCTTTTTCGTTATTCGATTGAATGATTTCTTTCATCATGGCAATATCGAAGTATTTGGATTCAAGCGAATGAGTAAACGGTCCATGAGTGCTTCTCATTTCCAAACACTCATCTTTCGACACCCCTTCAGGAAGATAAGGATCCAACAAGCTTTCCCCATTCTCGTTGATGATATCGTCACAATACATCAGCGTGTGTTCACCAAATAACGTTTTATATTTGGGAGTCGTGATACCCGGAATAAATTGAATATATTCCATATTCACTAGGCTTGCGCCAGCTTCAAGAGCGAGAATATGTCCTGAGCCATCCACATCATTTGGGTTGAGATTATGCTTATATATACTTCCAAACCCACCTGTCGCCAAAATGACCGCTTTGCATTCGACCAACACCAACTCATTTGCTTCATCTAAAAGGATAGCTCCCACAATCCGCTGGTCTTTTTTTATCAATGTGATGACAACGGTTTTTTCCATAATGGTTAGGTGATCGTATTGTGCAAATATTCCTCTAACATTGTCACGTATCTGATCCCAGTCACTTAGTAAATAAATGTCCCGAGCATGATTGGCAAAGCAAGCCTTTCGTTCCTCCGCCAACTTCTTAGCGTTTACACCGATGTCTTGATATTCCTTCACTCTTTCTGGAATGTCTTTGACATAGACCTCAGCCAAGTCTTGTCGATGCATCCCGTGACTTAAACTCTCAATATCTTGCAGAAACGTCTGTTGATCGTCTTCATCCTTCGTTACTTGCGTCCCAAGGGAAGCCTTTAAAGGATAAAAGCTTGAACCAGAAGCTACCTTCATCTTTGTCACCATAAGAACTTGATGCTGCTGATCTGCCAGTTCTTTACTTGCTTTTATCCCAGCTAAGCCACTTCCCACAACTAAAACATCAATCTTGATTTTCTTGCTGATTTTCGTCATAATTCCACCTAGTTTGGTTTCTTTTCCTGTTTACATGGCCTTTTTATGGTCATAATACGTCAGATCTCCATTTTCAGCTTTGCTTTTCCCACCAAAAAGGATACTAAATCCATAACCAAATACAATCGATGCCACTAAATTAATGATCGAGTATGCCCATAAAGAAATGTCAGTAAAGTAAGAGACATAAATCGCCACGATTGCTGTTGCAATAAAACCATACAACGCACCCTTTGAATTCGCTTTCTTTGTCAATACTCCAAGTGTAAAGGTTCCTCCAACAATCCCTAACACTAACCCCATAAGTCCGTTAAACCAAGAATAAGCAGAACTTACATCTGAATAAGCAAGGACGATGGCAAACACAATGGAGAAAATCCCAACAATCGTTGAAACATTCCGAGCAATTTTCGTACTCTTTTCATCACTCATATTCGGTTTAATGACTTTCTGAATATCCAATGTCCAGCTTGTTGCTACACTGTTGAGACCAGTTGAAAGAGTGGATTGACCAGCAGCGAATAAGCCCGCAATCAATAAACCTGAAACCCCTGCAGGAAGCTCACTTACAATAAAGTTTGCAAAGATTAAGTCCGCTTTTCCTTCTGGTAATGAAGCTGCTTGTTGAGTATAAAAGACATATAAAGCGGTTCCAATAAAGAAGAATAAAGTCGCTGTCCCAAGAGAAAGCACACCATTTAGTGTAGTCATTTTATTCATCTCTTTTAAATCATCCGTAGTCAAATACCGTTGAACCATATCTTGACTTGAAATATAAGAAAACGCTGTTGATAATCCAGCACCGACGATGAGAAGAAGCACGCTATTGTTGACAAAATTCGGGTCAAACAAGACAACATCACTAAAGAACTTTTGATCCGCTACCCCTTTACTGACCACTTCACCAAATCCACCATCAATGGCAAATAGAAGCACAATCAAAGCGAAAATACCGCCACCGATTAAAACAACACCTTGGATAAAATCGGTCCAAAGAACGGATTTGATTCCGCCAAACGATGAGTAAATCGTTGCAATGACACCCATAAAGAGGATGATCACGATGGTATTGATTCCTGTTACTGCAGCTAATGCAATCGCAGGTAAGTACATGATGATGGACATCCGACCAATTTGATAAATGATAAAGAGAACGCTTCCTAAAATCCGCATTTTTTTATCAAAACGGCGCTCTAAATACTCATACGCTGTATCGAGATTTAATTTTCTGTATACAGGAAGGAAGAAATAAATCGCCACTGGCACTGCAATGAAAAGTCCTAATTGTGCAAACCAAATTTCCCATGAACCTAAATAGGAGTTACCGGCGAGGGATAAAAATGAAATGGGACTTAATAATGTCGCGAACAAGCTAACAGATGTAACCCACCAGGGGATGGAACCATCCCCTTTAAAGAACTCTTTTCCTTTCATTTCTTTTTTAGCGACTGCAATTCCGATATATAAGATAAATAATAAATAGGCAAACAAGATAATATAATCAATTACTGCAAATTTACCATCCATTCTGAATACCCTCCTTATCTACACTTTTAGATATTTTTCCGCGATCAGCTTTGCTTTTAGAACTTTATCTTCCTGAAGCGTTTTCATTGGTTTCCTGCAAAATCCTGCATCTACACCTTGCGTCTTCAACATTTCTTTAATGGTCTGGTAAAGACCATTTTCTAAAATTTCCGCAATCAAGTCGTTTGTTACCTTCTGAATTTCTCTTGCCTCTTCAATTCGTCCATCTTGTGCGAATTCAAAGATTTGTTTCGCCCTTTGGCCATTTACATTGAATGTACTACCGATGGCACCATCTATGTTTAACACACTTGCCGATAGAAGCATTTCATCAAAACCAGAATAGATAAGCTTATCAGGGAAAGCATGGCGGATTCTTTCTAATAAGAAGAAATCTGGTGCTGTAAACTTTACGCCAATAATTTTTTCGTTTTCAAACAACTCACCAAATTGTTGAAGGTCCATGCTTACTCCAGTCAATGCAGGAATCGAGTAAATAATCATTTGGTTATCTACATTTTCTAAAATGGTATTGTAATAATCCTTAATTTCTGCGAAATCAAACTTGTAGTAAAAAGGAGTCACCGCAGAAATCGCATCATATTTTAAGTCAGTTACAAATTGAGCTAGTTCAACGGCCTCATCAATATTCAGAGATCCAACTTGCGCAATCAGTTTTACTTGATCGCCTACTTCATCTTTTACAATTTCAAAAATCTGCTTTTTCTGCTCTGTTGAAATTAAGAAGTTTTCTCCACTGCTTCCGTTTACATATAAACCATCCACTTTGGAAACATCAAGATTATGGCGAACAATCTCTCTTAATCCTTTTTCATTGACTTGCCCTTTTTCATCAAATGAACACATTAACGCTGTAAAAATCCCTTTCATCTCTTCACCCTCTAATTCTATTAGTTGTTTATCACTTTTTTTGCCTGGTTTATGATTCTATTAAATTTGGATAAAACTTATTTTGTATAACTTTCTTCAACTGAAAGAGCATGTACCGCCTTAGCGAACTTTTCAGTAATCAGTTTTGGACGGGTAATGGCACTTCCAACAACAACCGCATGTGCCCCAATCTCAAGAGCTTTTTTTGCTTTTTCTGGTGTATCAATATTTCCTTCTGCAATAACGGGAACCTTCACATTTTCCACTACCTCTTTTAATACTTCCAATGGAACCGTCCCTTCGGAATAAGGCGTATACCCTGCCATTGTTGTTGCCACAATGTCAACTCCCGCCTTTTCAGCAGCGATTGCTTCTTCAAGCGTTGATGTATCCGCCATGAATAATTGATTTGGATACTTTGCTTTTACTTCAAAAAAGAAGTCTTGAAAACTTTGCCCACCTGGTCTTGCCTGAATGGTGGCATCAAAAGCAATAATATCTACACCTTCTTGGTAAAGCTCGTCCACTTCTTCTAGTGTGGGTGTGATATAAACCGCACTGTCAGGATAGTCTTTCTTGATAATCCCAATTAACGGAAGATCCACTTCTTGCTTAATCGCTTGAATATCCTTCACAGTATTTGCCCGGATTCCAGATGCACCACCAAGCTTTGCTGCTAACGCCATTTTGCTCATGATATAAGAATCATGAAGAGGCTCATCCTCCAATGCTTGACAAGAAACAATAAGCTTCTTGTACATTTTATCTAAAACCTTCATTCTCCCTCTCCTACCTTCTCGATAAGTGATCAATTTAAACTCAATGAGCTCTATGTATCTTTCAAGCTGGTCAAAAATATAACCGCTTTCATATTCAAAATGTATCACGATGAAAACTAGTTGTCAAATTAAATTTTAAAAATGATAGTTGGTTATCAAAAATTGGTAAAAAGAGAGTGACAGGCACCATCCAGATTCTGGATGGTGCCTGTCACTCCTTCTTTTGTGCCTGTCACTCAATCAAATCTTTTCCATTCTCGCTTTTCAGTGAAATGTTGAGCCAATTGATTCGCCTGGATAATGACACTTTCAGGATAAGAAAGTACATCCAATAGTTTAATCGCATTCCTTGTCATGGAAGGTCCGTCATGGATCTTGTAATCAAATAACACCTTCCCACTTTCAATTGATTCTCGGAAATGATAATTGCTATACAACTCACCTGCAATTTCTGTAAGCTCCATATCATGGGAAGCAATGATCGTCATACCTTGATTGAATGAAAGCCACTCCATAATGGCAGCGGATGCTGAAATTCTTTCGATCGTATTCGTTCCTTTTAAAATCTCATCAATAAATGAGATCATGGGTTTGTTCTCTTCACTAAGCTTAACGATTCTTTTTAGGGATTTAATTTCTGCAATAAAATAGCTGTCCCCTTCCAATACACTATCCTGAATGGCCATAGATGTTACAATATAACTTGGTTTCATTGTCCATTTGTTTGCCAAAACAGTATTGATCGTTTGGGCCAAGATAGCATTAATGGCTACGGCTTTAATAAATGTTGATTTTCCTGATGCGTTTGAACCTGTGATTAGAACATTTTTATCCAGTCTCGAACTATTTGTTACTGGGTTTTCGAGGAGAGGATGTGCAATGTTCTCAAATAACAACTCTTCCTTGTCTACAAACTTCGGGGTGGTATATTCGGTTAGGGATTTCCGAAAAAACGCTATTGCAATCGCTGCATCGATTTCACCAATCGACTCCCATAATTGCTTGTACGCTTTTCGATGAGCAATCATTGTCTTAATGATTTGATTATAAGCAATAAAATCTAATAAAAAGACAATCCTAACGTACTCAAACAAAACATCAAATTCTCCACCTTTGATATCACCCATCGATAAAATCTTGCCCCAAAACGAAGCTTTTCTTAGTCCTTTTCCTTCTCCTTTAAAAATCTCAGTAAATACGTTAAATCTGGGATGTTGTATAGAGGCTAGACTCTTTCCTGTATGGATAATGGCTGCCACATATGTAATCGAATATAAATCATTTTCTAACGCACTTTTATTTTTGTAGTAAATTACTAAGTTTAGAATAAATGAAGCTATCAGACTAAAAATTCCAAACTCCAAATGAAAAAACATGAAGATAAACGAGATTATCGGTAATGAAGAAAAAAGGATATACAGATATGTATGTTTCATTTTCTGGTCATTGAATTTATAAAAATAGGAAGATGTATCGGTGTAATCACGTTTTCCTAGAGCTACTAAAATAAGAAGCACTTTTTCTCTTACCTCATGATTGTTCGCAAACAGTGCATAAAGCTCTTCTTTTTTCGAAACGTGTAAAAGTTCAGGATCAATATCATGCAATTGGTTGTATAAATACTCCGAACCCAAGCTAGTTTTGGTATAATTGATCCTTTCAAATACCTCTTGCATAGATAAATCATTCCATGTTAGCTCGTCAACGCCGATATTAGAGTTTGTATGTTTCCTTTTGTTGTTCCAATACGATGACACAGAATTGATATGGTCTTGTGAAGAAATAAACGTTCCAGTATCCCATTCTTGTCGCAACTTTATTAGTTTTCTTCGATTTCTTGTTGAAAAATAATATGTAGTGATTAAGATTACACCTATCACAATGATTGTAATCGGATGCTCCATAACGATATCCTCTTTCCGTCAATTTTTATAATCTCTTTTTTCATTCCCTTTATATACAGGATAGGCACTACTACTCGTTGTCTTAATATTAAACTTACTATGCTATACATTTTTAGTATAAGGTGATTTAATAAAGATACGACAAATTATTCCATATAGAATATTCAAGGAGTGCTTATGTGAAAATTGGTTCAACGTTAAATAAAATTCGCAAAAATCTTCAGATCACGCAAAATGAGCTTTCAAAAGGAATTATGACCCAAGGTGCGTATTCTAAAATCGAAAAATCCCAGTTGCAAGTGAATGCGGAACAGTTTATTCAATTGTTATTGAAAATGAACATCAACCTCAATGAATTTACATTTATTATGAATGAATATAAGTTAGATGAAAAACGAGAGATTATTCAATCTTTCACATCGTTAGAGGTTGGGGATTTATCAATATTACAATCTCATTTACAAAGAATCGAAAACTATTTAGATAATGAAAACGACCCTTTAATAGAATCTTTAAGTAAAATATACAAAGCTTTTATCATCCTACAACTAGAGAAAAATCTTATGAAAGCGCGGGAAGTGATTAAACCCATTTGGGAGCAGATGCAGCGGTTAGACCACTGGTACATCATTGATTTTGAAGTGTTAAATGCCATTTTATTTCTATTTCCATTAGAGATCGCAAAAGAAATTACCAACACAGCTCTTAAACGATTAGAACACTATGACCATTACAATGAAGATTTAACCTACTTAAAAATTTACTTCCATATGAATCTTTCTGTCCTTTACATTGAAGCCAAACAGTTTGAAGAGTGCTTCCAACTATTGGAACAAACTGAAACGACCTATCTTCAAAAAATGAGTTATAAAAGTACTGCCACACTATTTGAACGGAAAGCAATTTGTTTATTTCATTTAAATCAAGCTTATGAAAAGGAATTACAGAAGATGGACCAATTATTATCAATTTATCACGATGCTCTATTACATTCACTACTACAAATGGAATTCAACCTTTTGACTAATAAAAGTGAACTTGAGTGAGAACAGGTGACAGGCACCATCCAGATTCTGGATGGTGCCTGTCACTCCATAATGTCACTCCACAATATGAAAGAGTACATGTTTCTTTAAAGGAATATCTCTATTCACTTTTGGGTGATCGAATGTTTTGATAAAATTCATTCCGATTTTTTTCATGACGTTTTTGGAGGGATGATTAAGCTCAGATGTAAAACTGTAAACATCCTGAAAACCCAATTCGTTCCATCCATACAGTAAACAGGCTGCCGCCCCCTCCGTTGCATATCCTTTTCCCCAAGCCTCTTTTTTCAATCGCCAGCCTATTTCGATACATGGTGTAAAATCAGCATCAAATAACGCGCGATGAAAGCCAATAAACCCTATAAACTCCTTATTCTCTTTAACTTCTACAGCATAAAGCCCAAACCCACATTCTTTAAACTCCGATTGAATGGATTGATAGAACACAAGTGTTTCTTCTTTTGATAAAGTTTTAGGAAAATACTTCATCACCTCTTCATCCGCATTTAGCAGACTGAATGGTTCTAGATCGGATTCTTCCCAGTCCCGTAATCGCAATCTAGACGTTTCTAAATAAATCATATTAACCTCCCAGAGAAGTATAAGTAGACAGTTTAGTTTATCACAACCCCCTTCTCTTTTTTGTTTATTGATTGGACTTTGTCTTTCCAGACGAACAGTAGGCTATTTTATGAATCTATAATGCGGATATAATCATGATAAGGAATTTAAATTTAACGGGGAGAATACAATGAAGATTTTGTTTGATGAAACATTCACTTCAACTGACGGAAAGCAAACAAGCAGGAATATTTGGTATGGATATGCTGAGATATCATGGGGAGTATGCGAAAACAATTTCATGGATAATTTATGTAAAATAATAAAAAATGACTTATCTAAGAATACATCAAATACGCCTACTGAAACAAACTGGTAGTTCTATGGAAGTACCGTAACTCAGGACGGAAAAGCAAAAAGTAAGATTAAAAGGTAAATAGCTCAGTATTCACTAAGCCATTTACTTTTTCAGTACAATTTTTGATACATTTGAATCGATCTAACATCTAGGAAACCACCTCTAGCGTTTCTGCCTACATGATTTTCCTTTCCGAATAATCGCTCTCCTTCATCTGATATGGGAGGTTCTGAATCGATTGGACGACATTGTCGAGCTTGGCTTCAATTCTATGAAGCAAGTATAAGGTGACTACGATTGGAAACCCTACTTCACTTATTAGTGAGATGAGCTCTTGCATGTTCCTCCCTCCTCTCTAGTAAATTTCACTGTTTCATGATAGAAAAAGCCGGTTCCCTCATGGAATCCGGCCCTTGTTTGTTTAGATAATCTCGTCATACAAGAATCTTTCATCATTGCTTGTGCCATAGGTTGGGAACGGGACTTGTGGACGTTGTTCATCTGTTTTTGAAATTTGTTAGAGTAGTTACCTACCTATTTTTATCACTTGCTTTTACCATTTTGATATGATTATTCTTAATTACTCAATCGTAAACGTAGGTGGTCTTTTTTATGAGAACGAGCGAAATTGCTGAATTAGTTCAGGTTCATCCAAATACAGTTCGACTATATGAAGAATGGCGGTTTATTTCGCCTGTACCAAGAAGAGCAAATGGGTACAGAGAATACTCTGATCTTCATCTCATGCAAATGAAAATTGCTAGACTTGCTTTTAATCAGGAATTTATTCAGAATAATCTTCGTAAAAAGGCAACTCAAATTGTGAAACTTAGCGGCCGTGAACAGTTCAAGGATAGCCTACAAGCAGCAGAATCCTATTTGGACTATTTGCAATCAGAATATGACTATGCTTTAAAAGCAATTGAAACGGTGAAACATTTATTAGAAAACAAATCAATTACAGGTAAAATGTACTCCCACAAGTCTGTTGCTGCAATGCTCCAATTAACGGAAGAAACATTACGAAATTGGGAACGAAATCATTTATATACTGTTAAACGAAATGCACAAAATCGAAGAATCTACACAGAACGTGATATCCAAAAGTTACTTGTCATCCGTACGTTGCGTAGCGCCCATTTCTCGATCACGAGCATTGCCCATCTATTTCAAAAAATAGAACAATCAAATAAAAACACAGATCTTCTGCAAATTTTACAAACGCCCGCGTTTTCTAAGGAATTTTTTCATGTCACAGACGATTTAATCAATCAATTAAAAATTGCGATGAATGATGTGAAATCCATCATCACAATTTTAACAGATTTACAATAATGGTGAAGGTGCTTCTTTATCCACTAATACCGTTAATTCATGCATCGCCCTAGTGGAGGCAATATATAGGAGTCCACGATCAAATTCAGTGCGATAATTGGTTTCGTTTACAAAAGGTACGATAACAGCATCAAATTCAAGACCTTTCGCATACTGAATCGTTGTTAACAGGAGACCTGATGCAAATTTTTCCGTTTGGCCGTCTAGTACGGTAAAAGATAAGGTTAAACGGTCCTGCAAGATCTGTAAGTCTTTCTCTGTCTTACAGATTATGGCTGTAGTTTGAAAGTCATTTCTTGCTTTTTCATGGATGTGTTTCAGCATTTGTTCAAGAGTCGAATACTTCCATTCTTCTGGTTCTTTCCCGTGCCTTGCAATTGGATGAATTTCTCCATGCCTCATGAATTTTTTTGCATACATCGCAATTTCATACGATGACCGATAGGTGGTTGTTAATTCTACGTATTCTAGGTTATGAAACAAGGCTTCAAATGCCTCTTTTGAGATCGTTTCGTAGGGCAAGAGAGCCTGACTAAAATCCCCAATGATGGTTCGCTTACATGTAAACACTTTAGATAATACAGCATATTGGATGGGGGTATAATCCTGCATTTCATCTAGCACAAAGTGCTGGACGAGCTCATACTGCTTAACTCCTTTAAAGTAAAACTGGACAAATAGATAAGGATAAACATCATTAAATTCAAACCGTTTTTTCGAAAACTCAAATGAGTTTTCTCCAAGCGTTTCGGTAAAAGCACGATAGATCGCTAACGGTGAAGAAAACAAGAGACGTTTTTTTAAACGCTTGATGATTTCATTTTTACTCGGTAGTTTCCCTTCCCGATCCCACTTCGATTTAAGCACTTGAATAATATCCTCGGCCATAAGCTCTAATCGTGTCACAACCGGCTCTTTTCGATATTGAAGGAAGCGCCCTTGTAAATAATCAGCTTGTAGCACCACACCAACTATGGAGATGCTTTCGTTTTTAAGCAGGCTTGAGTCTAAGTTAGATAAAAAGGATTGCAGCTTTTGAACAAATGAATAATTCCCCTTCATTTTTGCACGTGAAGCCAACGCTCCATTTGGATTCGATAAAATGTCTTTCGTTTCTTCCTCAAATGATCGAAACGTGACAGCAGCTGGCAATAAATTTGTCGTAAGCTCGTCCAATGTAAAGGAGCGAATGGGCTCTTCACCAAGCTCTGGCAAAACAGTAGAAATATAATCCCCGAATACTTTATTTGGCGACAAAATAAAAATACGTTCTGCTCGTAACGTATCACGGAATTTATATAAATAATAAGCGATACGGTGCAAGGCAACAGCTGTTTTTCCAGAACCAGCAACTCCTTGAATGATGACATTATACGCTGAGTCATTCCGTACAATCTTATTTTGTTCACGCTGAATCGACGTGACAATTGTTTTCATCTTATCATTTGCATGCTGGTTTAATGTTTGCTGTAGAACTTCATCTTGTATTGTTAATGAGCTATCAAGCACATATTGAAGTTTAGAATGTTCAATTTTAATCTGACGTTTCTTTATAAGCTCACCGTCAAATTGCCGATCCATCGCTACATAATAGGCTTCACCCATTTCGAATTCATAGTACATATTACAAATAGGTGCACGCCAATCATAGATATACTGTGTCCCTTCTTCATCAGCAAAACCGAAGCGCCCGATATAGATTGTCTCTGCCTCACTAGGAAGGTCTCCATGATATAAAAAGTCAAATCGCCCAAAGTATGGGGAGTCGATAAGCTTTCTTACTTGCTCACGTTCCATCACTTGTGCGAAACCCCGCTTGTCAATCATACTTAAGGTTTGCTGGTAATCATACACCTCGAATTTATCAAGTTCACTTTTATATTCAACCATATATTTTTGTAAATCCTTAAATTGATGATCTTGATCCGTAATATTTGACGAAAGCTTCTTATAGACCTTTGTTAATTGATTTAACGTTTTTTCAAGATAAGCAATTTCGCTTGTGTCCGTCACGAAATCCCCTCCTTTTCAAGTGTATCACCAAGTATAACAAGAAGATTTTCGCTGGTGTTTTAGTGGAGGGTTAAGAAATTCTATAAGAGACGTAGGGCTCACTGTCCTAGCTCCCTCAAAACTTCGTGCATAAAACCGATTGCCTCTACCCCTTTTCCTTCTTTCAATTTTTAAATTTATGAATCTATTGTTAAATGTTTATGAACCTATTGACGGAAGGTAAGCTGAGCATTTAGAATAGCTTTCATAAACACCAAATATATATGAACTCGTTGTGGGACGTTTCATTTTCCCCAAACCCAAACTGTTCGTTTGGCCTGTTAAAATCGGGTTCATTTTTAGTGTATCTACTTAATATTCCTATTAGAAAAAGGTGACAAAAATGGGTAAATCCACGCATAGATTTATCGTGAATGCTGTTGGCAAGAGTGGACAGATTTACTTGACCCAGTGTAAAGATAAATTTGAATTAAATCAGTGGCTGGATGCACGCAAAAATGAACTCGTAATGGAAGAACTTCAAATTACCGATAAACATAAGCATCCACTTTTAAAGTTATTTTCATTTAAGAAACATTAATAAAAACAGAGGCTGACAAGAAAGGTCATTTTATCCCCTTCTAAATCAGCCTCTGTTTTTTAAATAGGCGAAACCATGAAGCCATTCTTCCTATAAATTATTGCTTACATAGAATTGAATTGTTCCCACTTATTAAAGAATGTCCCTGCGACATCCTCCTAAATGAGCCTTTCGTACAAGGGTCTCAACCATCTGTATTGTTCATAAAATGGTACAATATAAATAAATGGAAAATTTGGGGGAGTTTAAATGATTGTCTTGATTATTGTCCAACTGATTATCATTCTACTTTTTCTCTTCCTTGGCTGGCTTGTTCTCTCGAGAAACGCCTATTATTTAATATCTGGGTTTTCCACACGACCTAAAGAAGAACAGGAAGAATTGATTCAAAATGGGTCTGTACAAAACACCGGAAAACTTCTGATTGCAACAGGTGTTGGAATGCTTGTGCTCTTACCCTTGCACTTAACTTCTTTTGCTTACACAATGGAAGTGCAATTCGGCTTTATGCTCGTTTTCCTGCTTGGCGGGACCGTCTATTTGTCTAAATATGAAGTGGCCCGGAAACAAAAACGAAGCTATCTAATATCTTCTTCTCTTTTTGTGATTGTAATGGGGTTTGTGGTGGGTCTGTATACTTTAGGAACCCAGGATTATGAAATCAAGTTTACGGATGATACATTTGAAATCACCGGTATGTATGGCGATAAGTGGGATCGCTCAACGATCCAAACTGTAAAGTTACTAGATGAAATGCCGCCTGTGACAAGAAAAAATAATGGGTTTGGACTTTCTACGCTATCAAAAGGAGAATTTACCGTTGAAGGCTATGGGAAATCACTACTTTTTGTTCGAAAACAGTCCTCCCCTATCGTTTACATCGAATTAGCAGATGAGAAAATTTTTATCAATGGAGAAACCTCAGAAGAAACAAAAGATTGGTATGAGCAGCTAAAAACGTCTGAATAGGAAATTATTCGTATAAGGTTGCACTAATCACACATCCAGCATGATTAGTTTTTAATTTGGTGAAATTGCGAGTTGAGTAAAGATGGGGCTGTTTGAAACCCTACCCTTCCATGAATGATGAGGTTTCTGCTCTTGAAAAACCCGCATACCCTTCCATAGCTCTAGACCTAAATATCAATTTCCTCATTGCGCTTAGGTCTAGAGATGTTCTTTAGGATTTTGTAAATAACTCATAATTTTAATAACGGGTTCTGATACCCGTCACATGACCTTTATTTGCTCTAAAGAATGTATGTTAATACGAATAACTAATTGCACCGCGTTTTGCGGTGCCTTTGTTTACTTAAAAAAGGTATAACTCAAAAACTATGTAGTTTAGATAAAAAAACAGATCAAGTAACTCCTTAGAACACTGAAATTAGGGTCATGGATGTGGTGAAAACTTTAGAATGCCAATAAAAATGACGTGTTAATTGGAACACGTCATTTTACTAGTTTATTAAAATCTTTAGGTTATTTGCTATTTTCTTTGAACCAATTCATTACCTTCTTAACTTCTTTGCGATGGTTTGCGAGTTCATTTTTACTTAGTAGTCCTGTTTTAAGATTTCTTGTGAAAAACGACCTTACTAAACATAATATTTCATCGAAGGTTAATACACCGCCAACAAAGTCGTGATCCGCACCTTTAATCTCTAGATAGGATGAATTTGTCAGTTCTTTATGTAGTAGTTGGCTTTGGTGAACAGGACAGATTTCATCAGTATCACCTTGAATAATTAATACTGGTGGTGTGTCCTCATTTATATAATGAACGGGGTTTGCTAATTTTGCTTTACTACTTTGTTCTTGCACACTTCCACCAAGAAATTTTGATTCGGGAGAATTAGGGTTATTGTGCCAATCTCCCATTTGTAATAAATCTACTGGGCCAGCCAATGTAACAACCGCATTAACTTTTTCCGATATAAGCTGTTCTTTAGATGAAAACTCAGGATGATCTGCACTTAATGCAGCTAAAGTCGCTAAATGTCCTCCTGAGGAATGTCCCCAAATTCCAACTTTATCTTCGTTAATATTATAGTCTCTGGCATTTGATTTAACCCACCGTATTGCTTCTTTCACATCAAGTAATGGTGCAGGAAAAATGGCCTCTCCACTCAACCGAAAATTAATATTGATACATACAAAACCATATTTGGCGAAGGAGGCATTCCATTCGCCACCTACTTTTCGTTTATCACCCGACATCCATCCTCCACCGTGTACATAAATAATAGCAGGAAAGGTTTCCTCTGAAGCCACCGGTTTAATGATATCAAGTTTTAACTCACGCTCTACCGTTTGACCGTATACAATATCTACTAATTCCTCAGTTTGATAGATTTCCATATATACCCTCCTCTCGTTTATGGTTCAATAATAATTGAACTATAAATTTAAGTCAATATATGTTAAACTAAAATTACAATCTATAAGGGAGAAATAGTATGACGATAAAAATCTTAGATTCGATTGTTTATGAGGTATTACTTAGCTTTTCGCTATATAAAAGACAAACACATCTGAAGTACTTGACTATTTCAAAGGATTGGTATGCAAACACGAAAGATAAAATATCTGAGGTTTTACATAAGGAAATCTTAGAACTAGAGGATTTGCTATTTGAAGATTTATCAGTTCACTTAATCGAACATTGTCCGTATAACAATTTTAGAGGATATCATTTATGGCTTTCTCAACTACCTCTTGGGGAATTGTACGAATTATTGGCACCTTATGTTAGCGAAAAAAGAGGAATGCCCAATGATTTAGAGGCCAGGAGAACAAAACATCTTTCGTTATTATTAAAGTGGTATGAGGAATATTTTCTTGATATTGAGGAAATGGTAACGACTATCTTAACTGATCAGATAAAGAATCTTGATAAAACAGGTCTACAGAATTACCCCTTTCGTGAAATAGAAAAAATAACAAAGGGATTTGATATCGAAAATTTACAAGTTACGGAGGTTGTTCTTGCTCCTTCTTGGCATTTTCGCCCTTTATCTTTAATTGATATCTTCAATCATAAAGTCGTTCTTACCTATCCTTGTGTAATGAGTATTCAGCATGAAACATTGTTAATCACGAAAGCACTTGCTGAGGAAAAACGGTTAAAAATTCTTAGTAGTATGAAAGATGATAGCAAAACATTTACTGACCTTGTTCATCTGATGGGAATGTCAAAGGGGAATATCCATCATCACTTATTGCTGCTTCGTTCCGCAGGTCTATTGAAAATAACGCCTACCAGACAAGATTATTTTCATTATAAATTTAGACACAGTAGAGTTCAGGATCTTTCTGATTTATTGTTAGAATATTAATATTATGCTGTCACCTTTGAAAGGCGGTTTAAATTACAAATTTTTGTCTATAAGATTGTACCCTATAATGTGGACTAACAGAAAACTCTATAAGTCTGTTTTTATATGCAAATTGAATTACAAAAACAACCGTGGCTATTACCTAAATACCTACCAATCAACAAAAATAGACCATCAACATTAACTACAATTTGATGGTCTATTTCATTTGCATTTTAACGTTTGTGTAACAGGTATCTAAACATTTTATCATTTGAATATCTACCAAACATTGAGGGTATTTTAATTTTATTAATTGACCTGAGGTAACTTCTATGACATTGATCCTCAAGATTTTCGTGCTCTATCTCATTACCATTGCCATCATGAGAATCATGGGAAAATCAACGATTATTCAAATGACTCCCTACGATTTGGTTGCGATTATTATCGTTGGTACCGTTGCCGCAGAGCCACTGATTAGTACGGATTTTTATCCGACGGTTTCGGCTTTAGCAATCCTTGTGATTCTCCATATTTTGTTTTCGAAGATGACCTTATGGCAATGGGGCAATCGCTTGTTTTTAGGTGAGCCTACGATTTTAATTAAGCATGGAGAAATAGTTGAAGATAATATGGAAAAATCAAGATTGTCTTATGCACAACTATTGTCTATTTTACGAAGCAAAGGCTACCCTACGTTGTCAGACATTGATTATGCGATACTCGAGCCAATCGGAGAAGTCAGCATCATTCCTAAAGCAGAAAATACACCGGTAACTGTCCAGCATTTAGAAATTCCCATTAAAGATGAAGGTCTGCCGATTGCTGTGATTATTGACGGGCGAATCCAAGGCAGGAATCTTCAATTGCTTGGCAAATCAAAAGAATGGCTAATGGGGAATTTATCGAAAAATGATTTGGATGTGAAAGATATTCTTTATGCTTATGTAAACGAGAAGACAGAGAAATTGAGTATTCATAAACGACAGGATGCGGAATAGACTGTGTGGGGTTACCTACATGGTCTTTTTTGTTTATATAAAAACTCAAATTTATTCACCGAACGAACACAATGTCACTCTGCTATTGTGAAACAATTGCTCAGGTACGTTAAGCCCCCTAGCTTTACCTCTCCCTTTCTTTTTATTAGTTACTATTTATGAAAAAAAGCCATAAAAAAACAACTTTGTCCTTTTGTACAAAGCCGTTTTTCTAGTATTATCGTATGTACTAACCTTGATGGCCTTCAGTGTAAATTTGGAAGGTGACACCGAATTTATCTTTAATGACCCCGTAAGCAGGACTGAAACTTGTTTCTAATAGGGGCATTTGAACTTGTCCGCCATCCTGTAAAGCGTCAAAAATTGGGCGGGCTTTGTCTGCATCGTCAAACGTAATACAAATGGTCACCAGGTTTCCTTTTTGATCTGGTTGACCTGGGAAGGTATCTGAAAACATTATTAATGACTCTCCAACCTTTATCGTAGCGTGTGCAACAAGGTCTTTCGCATCTTCAGGGTAAGGAGAATCTGGGGTAGTAGGCATTTCACCAAATGTAATTACACCTAAGTTTTCAGCATGAAATACCTTTTCGTAAAATCCAATCGCTTCTCTTGTATTTCCGTTCAATTGTAAATAAGGAAAACATTGCATTATTATCAGCTCCTCTGATTTTTTGGATGTATATACTCTAAAATAAGTATAACCAACCAGATTGGGAATTACACCAAAATTCTGATTATTTTAATTTGTTTCATATCAAGTGCTATTCACATTAGGAAAACGTGCTTAATAAGAATTAATCCCTATTTTTTGCCTCTACCTTTTCCCGTATACTATACTTGTGAATGTTGTTTTTCTACATAAAAATGTTACCACTTTAAAATTGTTAAACTCAAATAATACGGAAAAAGAAACAAGGATGTGAAAATCAAATGTTCTATATTAGAGATATCGAAGAAATTATAAAAAACACTTTACTTGAGCTTCAATTAAACTTAAGTTATGAGTTTAATCATGACATCGTAGCACCGATGAGTTTTAATGTTACCACCAATACCATAAAGTTTAATTATCTCCACGTGAATGGTTTTCTAAGTCGTATAAAGATGAAAGAAACCCCTGAAAATTTGATTAAAATTCTTGTTTACCATGAGATTGGTTATTATCTCGATTATAAGAAAAACAAGTATGACTTACGAACTCTTATGTACGGGGAAGATGAAGAAATTGAACAGCTTAAAACTCAAATCGAAAATAACGCATGGGAGTATGGGAGATCTTTGGTACCCGAAGAACTTCTAGGTTCCTATGATAAAATACGTGAATTGAATAAAGTCCAAATACCGAATTTTTAAGTCATTTGTTTTGGTGCCTGAGTAATAAACAAATCCGGATTCGTTTTATAGATCCCATTTGAGAGATAGCACTTTCCGGAAATGCACTCGATGTTAACAGCTACATTATCGATTAAAGCTTCCCTCACTCGCGTCTTGCAGGTTGGGGGAGGGAAGTTTTATAAAAAATGATTACTTCTAGTCGATATTTGTCTATAAATAGCTAGATGGCTTAAATTTTGATACTAACAACAAAGCGCTTATTCTTAAAAATTCACCCTAAGGGGAACAACTACAAACTCTCAGGCAAATGGTATTTATACATTTTTAATGCATTCGTATTTTCTCCTAAAACAGCCAAAACTTTTGGATGTGGCTTGGCATGGATTACTGGATAATCCTTTTCACCAAGGTCTTCATTAATGGGAAAAGCTAATTTTTCTTCTTCAGTTGAAAACTGTGCATCAATTCCCTCTTTATTCCCTCGAGCATCAACCCTAATCCATTTATTAAGTGATTTCAGAAAGATTGCGTTCAAAGCGTGAATACAATAACCTTTTTCTGGAGTATCAAATAACATCAATCTTTGATAACAGAAACCAGTTGGGATTCCTTGTGAACGTAATAAAGACGCTAAAAGATGTGATTTTGCATAACAAATTCCCTCTTTAAAGTCTAATACTTCCGATGCATGACAAGTAACCCGATCCGATTGAATATCCCATGAATGAGCAATCTCATCACGAACAAATTCAAAAGCGATTTTTGCTTTTTCAATTTCCGTTTGAAATGGATGAAAAAGTTCATCTGCCTTTTCCTTGATCATTGGATTAGAATAATTAACTTCCGCTAACTCTAGTAAATAATCATCTAATTTTTCCGAGTCACAGAACAATTTCATACCTCCTTCTCCCTTCAACCAAACACATAATATTTATATAAATATCATCCCATTACTTACTGAAGCGATTTAGTGATTTCTGTTTGTGTGATACCATTCTTGTGCTTCATAGGGCGCGAATGATTACACGTATGTTATATTCTGTACACTGAAAGTAATTAATTTTTAGCGTACTTCATGTCTTCTATGATTTTTGATAAATCTTGCAGTCTCCATATTTCCTACTCTCAGCATTCGAAATTGTATTTCTACCCTTTAAATCAGACCTACTTTCGAAACACCTACCTATAATCTTTAATACCATTTTCAAAGGCTTGTCTATCATGATTCTCAATCCCATGCAATGCTTCTTGTAGGGCGAATGTACTTTTGTAAAATAGCACGCGCTCTGGATGTCGATACACAATTCAAAAAATTCTTTCCCATAGCTAGCAAGGATTCCAGCAAAGTCATAGGCTGGGTCTCCGATACCTGAACCGCCAAAATCAATGATTCCAGATATCCTGCGATTTTCCGGAGTCCATAGGATATTAGATGAGCCGAAATCACCATGAATCAGTGTTGTTTTCACATTTAAAAGAATCCCGTTTATTAAGGTCTCAAAAGAGTGATTAATTTCGTTTTGAGCTTCTTTTCTGATATACGGAAATAGTTTAGTTTGTATTTTCTCAAATAGTTCGGTCATTTCCACCTTTGGGTGATTGGGCTGTAGGTTCAAAGCATTGCGTACCTTCTCTTCTGACACAGAGTGCAACTCTGTAAGAAAACCTACGAGTTGCGATGCCAAATTACTTATCATCTCAGGACTTTCAATTTTTTCTAAACTTTCTTTCCAGAAAGGCTCCCCCTTAATAAGGTTGTACCCAGCAAAAACGTTTCCAGGCTCTAAACGTTTAAAAGAATAATAGGTTGGATGTGGAATTGAAATAGAAATGATATTTTTAAGATATTTCAAAAGCGCAGCTTCTTGTATCAAAGGTGATATGCCATTTTCATATTTTGGAAACCTAAAAACCAAAGAATTGTTTATGATTAACACATCATTATTTTGTCCAAGGCCATTCAGATAACTGTCTACAATCACAAGATCAGGGTAAACCTGTTTAATGTGTTCAATATAGGAACTACTCATATTGAATCCTCCTATGGTGACAGGCACCTTCCACATTGCGACAGGCATATTCCATATTATGGAATGTGCCTGTCACCCATTTTACGTCACCCATCATACCTCTTAGATAAAAAATACCTCGCATTTGCAAAACAGATGGTTCCAAAAAGAAATAACATCACGATAAGCCAACTGGCAATAGCTGAATACTCACCTTTAAGAATAAATTCATCCATTAAAGTAACAATCACCATTATGACCATAACTACATACAAACCGATTAAATGTTTCATAAGGTATATCACCATCCTACCTCGACTTTTTATCTCCTTTAGTTTACCAAATAAACCCAACCTTTTGTTCATATAACTCATTCCCTTTCTTTCGTAAAGCGATGTGTTACTTGTAATGGTCGCATATCGGAATCTAAATCAACATTCTTAAAAAAGTTTTTTAAAAAGTTTGTAACGAAATTTGCAGGCATGGTATTAATACTTCATACAAGTTGAAAAGAAGGTATTCATAAGTAATCGTAAACGTGAAGAGGAAGAAGCTAACGGAAAATCTTTAATTCCGTTATAGTTATAGAATCTATTAGAATCCAATTATCTTAAAAGGTTAATAGAAACGGAACGGAAAAATTTTTTAAAAAAGATTGTAACGAAATCTGCAGTCGCGGTATTACTATTACGAACAGTGAGAGAGAGAAGGTCGTCATGAATAAGCTTGAAGAAGAATATGAAAAAATTCACCCAAAAATATATGCCTTTTTTTATGCCAAGACAGCGAATCGGGAGACGGCTCAAGATCTCTGTCATGATACCTTTTATGAGGCGTGTAAAAACATTACTTCTTTTAATGGACATTCCACCTTATCGACGTGGATATTCGCGATTGCGAATAACATTTTAAAAAAGTATTATCGCAAAAATAAGTACCAGCAAAGCTTGATCCAAAAACTCGCTACTATTCCGGAAGCTGATATCCACTCCATTGAGGAATTAGCCGAGATTCATGAGGATATGAGAAGGCTGTTGCATCACATTTCGAAATTGGATGATGATGCTAGGGAATTAGTGCTCTTAAGGATATACGGAGAGCTAAGCTTTATGGAAATTGGGGAACTATTAGGGAAGTCCGAAACCTATACACGTGTGACCTTTCACCGGTTAAAATTGCGAATCCAAAAGGAAATGGAGTTATCGATATGAAGAAAGATTGTACGATTACGCGGGATCTATTGCCATTATATGAAGAGGATTTATTACAACCAGAAACAAAAGTATTTGTTGATGAGCACCTGCAAAGCTGCCATGATTGTCATCAGATTGCTGAACAATCACAAATACCTCTATCACCAAAAATAAAGCCAGGACTTTCTTCGAAAAAAATGATTCGGGAAGTAACATTGCGAGTGACATCCATCCAAATATTTTTTGTCGCCATTGCATTTTTGTTAGCAATGAGCACAAGCAATATGAATGGCAGTAAGGGCTTCGTGTTAACGTATACCCTTTTAGGCGCCATCACTTATTTATTCTATCGTTCTATGATTCTTGCCTTTTTAATTGCGGCTGTTCCAACCTTCCTGTGGAGTTGTTTGATGTATATGACGGATTTGCTCGGAAACTTTTACACGGAAAGTATGTCAGAAGCTCTCGGAATTGTCTTAGTATCATTAGTCGTGCACATGCTCTTCACGGTTACCGGGATTGCAATCGGCTTCTGTATTCGTAAAATACTGGAGGAAAACCAATGATGAAAAAGAAAATTTTTTACGGTATAATTGCCGCCACCCTGATCGCAATCGTCCTCGTCACCTATATGAGCGTGGCCGGGAATCCATATGAAATGAACAAAGCCAGGGAGAGCCTGAAGGTTTATTTAGAAGAAACATATCCTGACATGGACTATAAGATTAAGTGGGCAGCAAAGTATGTGACGATCGATGATAGCTATCGTTTTGAGGTGATGGTCAAGGATCCCTCACTAGATGTGGAAACCACTTATCCATTCGATGTTTATCGTTATGAACCAAATGAAGTGTTCAATGATACCATCCATAAGTCTCGTGTGGATAAAGCTACTTCTAAAAAATTAAATAAGCAGGCGGAGCAATATATTCTAGCACTCCTGCAGAGAAAAGTTCCAGAGCTCCAAGGTGTTGCAACAGATGTCGAGGTATACAACAACGATGTCACGGTATGGACGCCCAAGCTAAAAACACCAAAGCCCATTCTCATTATGTTAGAAGTTGAAAAAGGTAACTTGACCAAGGAACAAATGTTACTACAATCAAAGACAATTCAGCAGCAATTGAATGAAGAGTCCATTGATTATTATTTAGCGGAAGTTGGCTATCATGAGATTGTGAATGGTGAGGAAAACTATTTATACGTTAGTTTTACCCCCCAGCAGGAACTAACCATAAAAGATGTAGATTAAAACGAATGTCCCTTTCACGTTTCTTTTCAGGGTAGATATCGAGATTTATAGGCAAGATTCGAGGACCGTCAATACAACTAACAAAAGCATAAAAAAACCATCTTTCACGTATGAAATGATGGTTTTTTTGATTTGATTCAAGAATAAAGTCGTTTAATAGCTCAAAAAGTACAGTGCACTATCCCCTTCTATGGCCAATTAGTGATTACTCAACAAGCGCTTTTTATCCATTTTCGATAGCACAATGACCGCGAAAACGAGGAGTGCAATGGCAAGAAGTAGTGTCCAAGCACTTCCAGTAACCCCAGCGACAATAAATCCAATAAATGTCACAGTTGCATTTAAAATGGCATATGGCAATTGTGTTTTAACGTGATCAATATGGTCTGCTCCAGCACCAGTTGATGACAATAGCGTTGTATCCGATATAGGGGAAGTATGGTCCCCAAACATCCCGCCAGAAAGAACGGCCGCAATACACACTAATAAATGCGCATCAAGCCCCACCGCCATTGGAATCGCAATTGGCATCATAATCGCGAACGTTCCCCATGACGTTCCGGAAGCTAACGACATGATGGCCCCAACGACAAACAAGATGGCCGGAATAATGAATACCGGGATATTTCCTTGCACCATTTCGACGATAAACATTGCGGTACCCATATCACTTAATAACGTACCAAGCGCCCATGCAAGTACTAGAGTCACTGCGACATACGCCATTTTCTGCATACCTGATGTGTAAATCTCAAAAGCTTCGCCAAACTTCTTTATCTTGAAACCAATCATTAAAATCATAATCGTGACAGCCGCAAACAAGTAAGCTGTTGTAAGCGAGATTCGGAACTCATTTCCAGGAACCTGTTCAAACGGGAAGCCAAATGAAATCAATAAACCAAATAAAGTTAAAAACAAAACCAATAATGGCAACCAAATCAAGATGGCTTTTGAACCATTGGTATACTTCTCTGTTTGATCTGGCTTTCTAAGCGGTTTTGAGTCTGGCCAGTATAGGGCACCTGTTTCTTGAATTCGTCTTTCTGCTTTTGCCATCGGACCGAAATCAAGCTTTGTGAACGTGACCAAAGGAACCATGATTACCGCTAAGATTGCGTAAAATTGAAAAGGAATCACTTGTACAAAGGTATCAAATTCAGAATCTGTTATGTTTAACAAGTCAAACTCATTTTTAATCAATCCCATAATATAGACTCCCCACCCGATAAACGGAATCAAGACCGCTACCGGAGAGGAAGTAGAATCGATAATCCATGCAAGTTTCTCTCTAGAAACTTTTAGCTTGTCAAAGACTTTCTCAAATACGGGACCAACAATTAATGGCGTGCCCAAGTCAGAGAAAAAGATGATGATTCCACCAATCCAAGCTCCAATTTGCGCTTTAGCACGACTTTTTATGTATTTAATCGACGCCTGTGCGAGAGCAGCACCCCCACCGGAATTTTCCATCAGTGCCACAAAACCCCCAATGAAAAACAATAGTACGAGAACACCAGTATTATAGCCATCACCTAGTCGTGGATAGATATAGGTTTCGATGGTCTGCATCGTAGCTTCAAGCGGGTTTCCTCCTGCTAGAATCAACACACCGATAAACACTCCTGAAAACAAAGATACAATTACATTTTTTGTGATCATCGCTAAAATAACCGCAATAATCGGCGGGATTAAAGAGACAATTCCCATATGTTCCATATTCACTCATCCTTTCTATTGTCGTTCCTAATCATGATGTAACAGGAAGTATGCATTTTGCATGCATATCGGATCTTTCATCTTCCTTTATAAAGATCAAAATCCTTCCCATCACTGCCCTTTTCATCAACCATTTTATTATTTTATGAGAATAATAGTGTTAGTTTACTCTAATAGTCCAAAATTGTAAATATACTATTTAATTTATTTTTATGCATTTTAAACAGGTGACAGGCACCTTCCATATTTCTGGAAGGTGCCTGTCACCTGTTTTAGCTCAAAACTAGACTATACTGATTGCTCCCGAAACGATCCAATCAGATTCCGAACCGCTTCTTGTACTCTCTCCTCTACGACTGGATCTAAAAATGTGACTTCATTACCCGAATAGGATAGCTGGGAATCGATGAGATAGACGCCTTGCGGGACTTCTTTCGCCCCTAAGACGGAAAACAGTGGCTTAAAGGCAAATTCAAGGGATAAAAGATGTGCCAATGTTCCGCCTGTCGCAATGGGCAAGACCTTCTTCCCGCTTAGACCTTTCTCAGGAATCAAGTCAAAAAAGCTTTTTAATAGTCCTGGATAACTCGCTTTATAGACCGGACTAACGACGATGATTGAATCAGCATGTTCAACTAAATTCTGTGCACTTTGAATGACTGGGTCAGTAAAATGAGCATGAAGAAGAGCCTCGGGTGGCAAATCTCGAATCGTTAGTTCATCGACTTTACCCCCCCTTTGTACCAATTCCCGTTTTAAATAGGCGGAAATCGCGGATGAACGCGAGCTTACCGAAGGACTTCCTGAAAGAATGAGAATATTGGTCATGTGAAACCACTCCTTATTTTTAATAGATTAAGAGAAAACGTTTCGGTTTACCCTCAAATCCTTTCTTTGATTCTCTCAACAATTGTATTTTCAGGCCGTTTTAGCCCTAAGTTTTCACGTAATGTCTCCCCTGCATATTCTGTTCGGAAGAGACCGCGCTTTTGCAGGACGGGAATAACCTGATCAACAAAGTCCTCTAGCCCTCCTGGCAAATAAGGGGGCATAATATTGAATCCATCAGCCGCTCCATTCTCAAACCATTCCTGCATATGATCAGCAATTTCACTAGGTGTTCCTTTGACTTCCCGATGACCTCGTGCCCCCGCAATTCGTTGATACAATTGACGAATGGTTAAATTCTCCCGTTCAGCAAGGTCTTTCAATAATTTAAAGCGGCTTTTTCCTCCATTGATTTGCTCTAAGTCAGGAAGATCAGGTAGAGGTCCATCAACAGGATAGCGGGAAAGGTCGACGCTAATCATACTCGATAATAAGGACACTCCAGATTCTTCAGGAATGATTTCCTCTAGCAGTCGTTTTTGCAATTCTGCCTCGTTTTCGGTCTGACCAATTACCGGGAAAATCCCAGGCATGATTTTTAGTTCGTCAGGAGAACGACCATATTTGGACATCCTTCCTTTCACATCTGCATAAAAGTTTTGCGCTTCTTCGATGGTTTGCCATGCGGTAAAAATGACTTCAGCTGTCCTGGCTGCAAGCTCTTTTCCAGCTTCAGACGATCCTGCCTGAACCACAACTGGATGACCTTGAACAGGACGCGCGATATTTAATGGTCCCTGCACTGAAAACCATTCCCCTTTATGGTTGATTGCATGAATTTTTGAACCATCAGCAAACTGTGCAGATTCTTTATCGATTAATAAGGCTTCATCCTCCCAGCTGTCCCAAAGCTGAGTGACGACATCCACAAACTCTTCAGCCCGCTGATACCGCTTGGAATGAAGTAAATGCTGATCTAGGTTAAAATTATGCGCCTCTTCCTCCGTATTCGAAGTGACGACATTCCAACCTGCTCGCCCATTGCTTAGATGATCAAGCGAAGCAAACTTCCGGGCAACATTAAAGGGTTCATTATACGTAGTGGAGACAGTTCCAACTAGGCCAATATTCTTTGTTACCGAGGAAAGAGCCGATAAAAGCGTAAAGGGTTCAAACATGGTATTGACTGTCTGCCCTAACACGGTTTGATTTTTGGCTCTTACTGCATACCCATCAGCAAGGAACAGCATATCAAATTTCCCTCGTTCAGCTGTTTGTGCTAACTTTTTGATAAACTCAAAGTTCATCACATTTTCCGCTTCTGCCTTAGGATGTCTCCATGCTGCAACATGGTGTCCTGGTATCATAAAGAACGCGCCTAATTTCATTTCTCGATTTTGATTTGTCATATTCATTCCTTCTTTCTTCATTTTTTTCATAAAACGGGCCACACTGATTGATTGAAGTTTCATTCTATCCATTTGCATTTTCCTTCCATTTTGAAAGTTTCTTCTCGATCGATACCAGCATGAAATTAAGGATCAATCCTAGAAGAGCAATTGTAATGATTCCGGCATACATTTCAGGGATTTGAAAGTTCATTTGTGTATAGGAGATTAAATAACCTAACCCTTCCTTGGCTCCAACCATTTCCGCTGCAATCAAGACAAGAATTGAAGCGGATCCCGACATACGTATTCCTGTAAAAATAGTCGGAATTGAGGCAGGCAGAATGACTTTATAGAACAATTGGGTAGACCCTAATCCCATTGATTTCGCCGAACGAATCAACAAGAGGTCAACATTACGAACGGCGTTGATGGTATTTAATAAGATTGGAAACAAGCAAGCAAAGATGACAATTGCAATCTTCGACGTCTCGCCAATGCCAAGTAATAAAATAAAAACGGGTAGCAATGCCAATGCGGCTGTATTTCTAAATAGTTCTAATACCGGATTCAATAACTCATTCGCAAGTGGATACCAGCCTATCACCAGACCTAAAGGAATCCCAATTAAAATGGCTAACCCAAATCCACTTAATGATCGAAGGATGCTTGCTAGAAAATGGTCGTATAAATCACCAGATACCGCTAAGCCCCACCAGCCTTCCGCGACGATTGAAAATGGTGGAAAGAAGGTCTGGTCTACGAGTCCCATTCTTGGTGCGACTTCCCAAAGGAAAAGCAAAACCATCATGACCACTGTTTGCTTCAATAATTTTTGAAGCCAATGAAAAGAAAATGGAATTCTCCCCGGAGCAGGAATCGTCACTGTCACCGATTTATTTACATTTGCCATTTTTTCACCTCATTTATATAGTCATTGAAACAAGTGATTAAGCTGTTTCATTCTTCCTCTCAAAGGCCTGTGATTGATGGACTTCCTCTCGTAATAAATCCCAAATTTGGTGTCTTGCCTGTGCAAATCCAGGTGTCGACCTGATATCCTCATCCAAATTTCTTGAATGAATCGGATTTTGAATCATTTGTTTTATCGTTCCAGGGCGAGAGGTCATGACGGCAATCCGCTCACCCAAATACACTGCCTCATCAATTCCATGTGTGATAAAAATGATGGTTTTCTTTGTCTTTTCCCAAATTCGAAGCAATTCTGTTTGAAGGGTTTCACGCGTTTGTGCGTCTAATGCTGCAAAGGGTTCATCCATTAAGAGAACATCTGGTTCATAGGCTAGGCTTCGAGCAATCGCGATCCGTTGTTTCATTCCACCCGAAAGTTCATGAGGATAGCGATTTTCAAAACCCGATAAGCCGACTAAGGCTAAGAAATGCCTAGCGATTTCGGTGCGTTCTTTTTTGGGGATTTCTTTCGCTTCTAGGCCAAATTCAATATTGCCCATGGCCGTTTTCCAAGGAAACAAAGCATACTGTTGGAACACAATTCCACGATCTAGTCCCGGTCCTTTAATTGGTTTCCCATCGATTAAGATTTGACCTGAAGTCGGTTTGGTCAATCCACCTAATAAATCTAAAAGAGTCGATTTTCCGCAACCAGATGGTCCCACCAACGTGAGAAATTCACCTACTTTAACAGAAAAATGAACATTGTTAATGGCGGTAAATTCTTTTATCCCATTCTTTCTTTCATTGGAATCTCGAATGGTAAATACCTTACTAACATGATTAAATTGAATTTTATCGGTCATGATTTACTCCTCCTTTTTCAGTTCGACTTCATACGGATTAAACTCATTCATAAATAAATCATCTAAGGAGATTTCTTCCTTTTTCAACTCGCCACTTTTTTCTAACCAATCAAGCCAAACTTGAAATTCCTGCTCATGGATATAGCCGCCTTTTTCTGCAATTCCAGTACTTTTAAAGTATTGAATCGTTTCGGTTTCCTCCTTTCGATCTCTTTCTTCAATGATTTTTTCAAAACGCGCGATCACCTCTTCTTTCGGAGTCGTCCGCGCCCATTCAATCGCCTTCGCTGTTGCTTCCACAAATTTCTTCACAGTATTCGGGTTCTCTTTGATAAATTGTTCCGTAAACACATAGCTCCCGGCAGTAAATGCGCCAAACAAATCATAATCGCTAAAGACTTTGCGAATCCCTCCTTTTTCTAGCGCACGATCACGGAGCATTCCTCCAAGCACTGCGACATCAATTTGATTTTGTCGTAATGATTGCTCGGTATTTGCTGGTGGAACGACGACAATCGTTACCTGCTTAATTTCCTCATCGGTCAGCCCATTTTGACGTAAATATTCCTTTAACACCGATTCATGATGGGCGCCCATCGTATTCATCCCAACCTTTTTCCCGATAAAATCTCGAGCGTCTTTAATGGGGCTATCCTCGAGAACGTAATATCCATTAAATGTTTCTTCATCACTGCCATAATAGCCAATCACTGATTTAAGCGGAGCTCCAGAAGCAATCAGTTTAATAATCGCCCCATTAAAGGCGCCCCCAAAATCCGTTTGACCTGTTGCAGCATTTTGGATTGATGCTGGTCCGCTTGTTGTATTTCCAATCCACTCTAGTTCGAGAGGCTCCAAATACCCTAACTCCTCTGCGAGCTCCGGATAGATTACCTGGCCAACTGTCCCTTCATAGTTCATTTTTAATGTTTCATACTCACCATCTCCCGTACCTGCCACTTTTTCCTTTTGGCATCCGGCCATAAGGACCAACCAACATATGGTGATCAAAAACCCCCAGAGATATCTGCCACTTTTTGCCTTCATTTTCTCCCACTCCCCCTGCTCTGCTTATCTCCAATAGAAATAAAAAAGGCCTTTACTGCAAATGAATTCCATTTGCCGTAAAGACCTCCAGTAGACTGGTCGGTTTTGAACAAAACATTTTGTTCAATTTCCTATAATCCCTATTGAATTAGTGTGAATTTGATTTATGTCCTTTATAATACAAAGGTTCATGTAAGAAGTCAATAAAGAATTTAGATTTCTTGCATTTTTCTTTCAATTTTTAAAGCGTCGTGTTTTTTTCAGATTCAAAGATACTCTTAAGCAAAAAACACCCTAGTACCCACTAGGGAATGGATGGATTTATGGAGATCGGTTATCCTTGCGTGTTGTTCATTACCGCAGCAATCCCAGCTTAACATGAGCACCCGTTGGATTAACATCTAATTGTAAATGTTAGTGGATTGTTTTCAGCATATTTATTCCCGCTATTTCAAACCCAAGTTCCTCATATAGTCTTCTTGCGCCATCATTCGTACCAAATACATGTAGTTTAAAGTAAAATACCCCTTCTTGTGCTAACCATTTCTCAACAGTATTCATCACATTCGTTCCCAAACCTTTTCCTCTATCTTTCTCGAAAAGATAAATTTCATATAGAAAAGCACTTTTCTTTTCTTTTTCAACTTTTACCCAAATAAAACCAATTAATTGATTTTGATCTTTATATATGTTAAATAAATGATGATTTGGGGTTTCTATCCCTTTAGGCAGTAAGTGATTTAATTGTTTACGTGCTTTCGATAAAGGGTCCTCGCTACTTACCTCATGGGCATTTTCCGCCAGGACCTCACTATATCTCACTACCTTATCTTCGAAATAAGTGGTAAATTCTTGTTCTGACATTTTCTTTAATACAATTTTCATTTTTCCCCCTGGATTGAATCGACTTATGTAAAAATGATAACATTTCCAGCAAATATCCTGCCTTTTGGCACAAGGAGCAGCAGACCAAATTGACATTCGTCCAATCTATTTTTATGTTTCAGTCTCCCCTACAGTTCTTAACAAAACGATTACTCTATCTCCAAACAAACTTTTTCCGATACACTCCATCTTTATTGTGTTATAATCATTTTCATTGTATATACTGTAATAATCCTTTAAAGGAAGGTTGGTGAAACCCATGAATCGTTTTTTACTCATGCTTATCTTATTGGCCCTGCCTACTGTTACACATTTATTTGTCGTGCAGTCTGATATGGGTACTGGGTTTCACAACCATGATAACTATGTTTTAGAGACTTTAAGTTTTGATTCTTCCTATCTCGAAAATAGTCAAGATAGTGATGATAAATCCGCTACCTTTTATACGATTCCATACTTAGTACTAGTGATTCTAAGCCTTATAAAGGTTAGTTTCAATCAAGTCCATGCACATAAAAAACGTTATTTTCTTCAAGCCGTATTTTATCAATCTAATAATGTGAAAGGAACTCCTTTGAAAAACGCACTTTAAAAACTCAAAGGAGGCTCCCAATATGATATGGATGCGATTCATTATAATCGGCATGTTTTCTCTAACTGCACTTTCTCTTTTTTCTTACCAAGGAATAGAGATTTTCAATGCGTTTGTCGACCTATATAAGCAAAAATAAGGTGACAGGCACCTCCCATATTCTGGGAGGCGCCTGTCACTCATTTTTATGTGGTCGGAACGCTTTCCTTTGTTCCCTTCTCCCGCTTCAAATACCGGTATTCCAACAAACTTTTTAAAATATCGATTTCCTGTAATAATTCCGCGCCTACATTGGTTTCTAGTACCTTTTTTCTTTCAAGCTCTTTATCTACTACTCTTTTGACGGACAATACATCTGTGCCATTTCGTAGGACATCTTCTTTTGAATTGAATTGCTGATGTGCGACAAGCTGCATGCCGAAGGAATTATACAGTAAGGTATAACCTGAAATTCCTGTTGTTGATTGATAAGCCTTTGAAAAGCCCCCATCAATCACGATCATCATTCCATTCGCTTTAATTGGATTCTCGCCATTAATTTCTTTAACCGGTGTATGCCCATTGATAATATGACCATGATCAGGGTCTAGATCAAATTCTGTTAGAATGTTGCGGCAGGTTTCCACATTTTCACGTAAATAGTAATATGGATTTTTCATTTCTTTATGGGTGGTTTTATCCTTAATGAAATACCGTTCAAAGGTCGTCATTTCTCTTTTTCCAAAGAGGGATGAATATTGTCCTGTCCATAAATACCAGACCATATCTGTCGCAAGGTCATCTGTCTTTTCTGGATGTGCAAAAGCATAACGTAAATAATGTTCGAAAATATCCAGTAATTCACGACCTGCATAGGTTTTGTTTTCAATCACCATTTTTTCCATATTTCCATCTTCATCTAATGGAATACAGCCGTGTATTAACAAGTTTCCGTTATATTTCAGATACAGACTGCCTTTTTTCATGAGAAAGTTCATATGTCTTGCGAGCTTTTCTGAATGCTGAACCGAGAATAACAGCTTGTCGATTACTTGCGCTTCTTCTTCCAAGAGCTGATCAGGCTGCGAGGGATTAACGGTTTCAAAGCAAGTATTATCTAGTGGATATCTCGTTCCACGAAGATTGATTTCCTTTTTATCGAAATCGACTTTCTCAAGTAAAAGTCGTTCAGACATCTCAAAATTAGGTCGTCTCTTGATGATAGGACTTTCAAGTTTAAACTGAATCATCGCAATCGCTTGATGAATTTTCGTAATCTGTAATGTTTCTTCCTCCGATATACTTTCACCTGGTTGGATTTTTGGACGAAAGGCCGGATTATCTTGATAGTACTTTTCCGCTAGATTAAGCAATGGTCTAAGGTTGATTCCATACACATCTTCAATAATATCCAAATTATTATAACGTGCACAGATCCGAATAATATTGGCAAGACACACCTTTGAACCACTAAAGGCCCCAATCCATAGGACATCATGATTTCCCCACTGTATATCAACAGAATGATAATGAATGAGGGCTTCCATAATTTTATCAGGCTCAGGTCCACGGTCGTAAATATCCCCGACAACATGAAGATGATCAACCACTAATCTCTGCGTCGTATACGCTAGACCCGTAATCAGCTTATCCGCTTGACCGAGGGATATAATTTGTTGAACAATTTTTGTATAATAAGGTTCTTTAAAATTGGTGAATTCATCTGCTTTATATAGAAGCTCTTCGATGATATAAACAAACTGACTAGGCAATGCTTTACGTAATTTCGACCGGGTATATTTCGAAGAGGCATAGGAAACCAGTTTCATCATCCGCTCAATGATCACGGTATACCATTGATGCAGCTCCTCTTCATTATCAAACCCATTCTTCACTAACTTGATTTTTTCTTCAGGATAGTACACCAAGGTTGCAAATTCTTTTATCTCTTTTTCCGTTAATACCTTTTTATACAGGTCTTCGATTTTCTCCTTTACCTTCCCCGAGCCATTTCGTAACACGTGCTGAAACGCTTGATACTCCCCGTGTAAATCACTAACAAAATGCTCTGTTCCCTTTGGTAGATTAAGGATGGCTTCTAGATTAATAATTTCCGTTACAACTTTTTCTTCATTATTATATTTTTGTGCTAGCAAATCTAGGTATTTTGTATACACAAGTTTAGCCTCCTTTTCCTGATTGGTCTTGTGTTACAGTAAAAGATGCATGAGCATCGTTTCATTATTATTGACATTTTTACTAACGAATTTTAATTCAACTTCAATAGTATAGAATTTTCTTAATTATATATGATAGTAACATATTTCTTCCTATTTAAGGATAATAAAATTTTGATGTTCTTTCATAGCCTCTTAAAGAATTCATAAAATATTGTTGTTTGAGTTCAGTTACAAATCCCCCCAAAAATGTGTTCAGAGCCCCATGATTGTCCTTGCTTATAACCTGTCACACTGTGATTTCCACAACGTACAAGTACAAAAAGAAGCCACTCATCTTTGCAGATTTGTGGCTGTACTTTGTGGATTATAAATAATAAAGGGTAGAAAGAGGTATCAAATGTATAGAAGTTTAGCACAATACGAAATAAAATATTATTTACTCTTACACTCGTAAAAAAAAGAAAATTTTCTCCATATTTGAAGAAAACGTGTTTATTTTTTCCTTTTCGATTTTCCGAATAGTCCTATTGCAACAGCCGTGCCAATGCCGACAACAAACCAAGTAGCTAAACTCATTTCATTCACCTCGATTTAGACTAACACGATTTCTATTGTATATCCCAAATGAATGATGTGCCCCAGTGACCATCATCTTTTTTAAGAAAACGTTGAGAATAATCAAAGAGTTTATTCTTTTATCCTATACCAATATCTATATACTTCTTTAAACCCCAATTTAGAATAAAGGTTTAATGCAGCAGCATTATTTACCATTACTTGAAGGTATGCATATTGGGCTCCATTATCCTTCCCCCATTGTAAAATATGTTCAATAAGTTTGCTTCCATACCCTCTATTTCTGTACTTTTCGCTCGTTACTATATCAAATAACCCTATGTATTCACGATCTAATACACACATCCCACAAGCAAGGATTTCATGATTCTCATCAGACAACAAGAAATAACAAGTTTTAGCGATTATATTCCTTAACATTATTTTTAATGTTTGTTGGTCTTTTTCATCAACATGATTAAGATGACAAAAATGTATGAACCAATCATCATGTAAATGGTTATAAACAATGGCATGATGCTTTATTTCTCCCTCTACGTCTTTCAAGGGCAACATTTGGACACTTGTCAAACCATCAAGGAAATATCCCTTTTTTTCTAGAGTTCGATCTAAATGTTCAGGTGATACTTGCTGGGTCATTTTATACACAACTTTTAAATTTCTCTTTCGATACATTTGTTCAGCAGTCTCTATTTTTTTATTCAATTCCTCAGTTGAAAAATAAATTGGATTGATTGAATTTGCTCTTTTTGTATATCCATCAGCGAAACGGAATATCCATCCATCATAAATATTCGTTTGTATGGCTGGTAACGCATTCATTGATAATTCCTCAATTTTTTGTATCAAATTCTTTTTTGTCATTCATTTATCTCCCTTTTTTGTAACGAATGATTGAAAATCCAACCAAATATAAAATTATACATTTTGATTAAAATTCCTTCTTTTTCATTCTTCAACTATCTGCACTCTCTCCTGCCTATTTAAAATTCAAGGAAAACATATCTCTTCTATAAATAGGAAATAATACTTAGGAGGTGAAGAGATGGATAATGAAAAAATCAAACTTACATCATCTGAAATCGGTTCTTTATGGGGGGAATATATTAACGGAACAGCGACAGATGTAGTAAATCAATATATGTACTCAATAATTGAAGATGAGGCAATAAAGGCTATTTTTCATGATGCAATCCAGACATTTGAAAAACAAAAGAACCAAATTAAGACTTTTATGGAGAATGAGGGATTTCCTGTTCCTATTGGATTTAATGAAACAGACCTGTATGTAGGAAAGCAGAGATTGTTTACAGATGCTTTCTGCTTGAATTATTTACACGTCATTACCTTACATGGGTTATTAGGGCATATCACTGCGTTCAGCATTTCTGTCAGAAAAGACTTAAGGGATTTTTACGATTCATGCGACAATGATGCGAAAAAGATGTATCATCAAACACTTGATTTATTGCTTGAAAAAGGCCTCTTTCAGAGAGACCCATTATTTTATGCATATGATTATCCTCAATTTATTTCAAGCAAAGATTTCATAGACGGTTATTTTGGTAAGGGCAGAACACTTTCAGCGACGGAAATCATTAGTAATTTCTTTTAATCTCAAAAAAAATATTCTAACGAAAACCCTCTCCATTGCATTCAGCCAGGTAGCAGAATCAAAAGAAGTTAGAGAATTTTTAACGAAGTCTGAAAAAACAGCTAATGGTCAAATAAAAGCTTTAGCAAAAATCATGCAAGCAGATAACTTACCCGTTCCTAAATCCTTAGAAACAGAAGTTTCCTTGTCAACGGACACTCCATTTTCCGATAAGTTATTAATGTATCACATTGGATTTTTGTTTCAAGCTGCACAAAATTATCACGGGGCAGGTCTTGCTTCATCCATGAGAGCAGACCTTGTGACCACGTATGAGTCCATCATTTTACAAAATCTCAAGGTAACAAAAAACTGGTTCGACATTATGGTCAAAAATAAATGGTTAGAACAACCACCACTTGCACCTAATCGAGAAGAAATTGCAAAACAAAAATAAGAAAATGCCCTTCCAAATCGGACGTGCATTTTCTTATTAAGTTAATTTACGTTAGTGGCGTTTCGCTTTCCGCAGAGTGACAAAGGAGCCTGACAAGCTCCTGCTCCTCCCCTCACGAGTCGCTTCGGTTCAAAAGGTTTCCAAGAAACTCAGTTTCCTGACTTTTCGGAATGCCCCTATTTCCTTAACCAATGTTCTTCAAATTGAGTTTTGGTTAATGGTTTGCTAAATAAGTAGCCTTGCATATGAGTACATTGATTATCGACTAGAAAGTCTTTTTGATATTTTTCTTCCACGCCTTCTGCGATGACTCGTAACTGAAGGCTTCGAGCGAGATTAATGACGGCCTCAGGAATCTGAGTGTTGTCATGGTTTTCTTTAATATCCTGAATAAAGGAACGGTCGATTTTCAAGGTATTAATCGGCAGATTCTTTAAATAGCTCAGCGATGAATAACCTGTCCCAAAGTCGTCAATTGAAATAGATATGCCATAATCCTGTAATTCTTTTAACGCTTTACTTATTTCATTTACGTTATATAGCAAGGCGCTTTCCGTAATTTCCACTTCGAAGTTGACCGGGTCAAGCTGACACTTCCTTAGAAAGTCTTTAACCTGACGGACCAAAGCATCTGGGTCCTGGAATTGTTTCGCTGAAAAGTTGACCGCCAAGCTAAGCGGAACGTCTCGGTCTTCATTCCATTTTCTTACCTGACAACACGCCTGCTCCATGGCAATTTCCCATAAGCGGTGAATCATTCCAATATCCTCGGCGACAGAAATAAACACCTCCGGCGGGACAAAACCAAGCTCCTCATCGGTCCATCGTAACAAGGCTTCAACCCCTGTTAAGACATCTCCACGCGCATCGATTTGTGGCTGGTAATACACCTCAATCAATTCATGATTAATCGCTTTTCGTAAACGGTCCTCGACCTGATAACGATCATTCTTCTCTTTCGTAATTTCTTCATTATAAAGCACCACTTTATTGCCACTCTCTTTCTTCGCTGCATACATCGCACCGTCGGCATAAATCATTAGTGTTTCTGGGTTGTCTGTATGCTTCGGATACAAACAAATTCCACAGCTTGCATTTATATTGACTTCATTTTCACCGATTAAATATGGTTGACTGATGGTTGTCACAATGGAATGGGCAACAGACATAATGTTCTCTTCGCTATTTTCGTTCAATAAAATAATAAACTCATCCCCGCCCTGCCGTGTAACAACGCTATTTCCTCCCGATAAACAGGTTTCAATACGTTCAGCGATTAAGGTAATTAATTGGTCGCCTTTGGCATGACCCAAAGTATCATTGACATCTTTAAAGCGATCGATATCGATAAACAACACAGCAATAGTCTCACCCGTCTCTTTCGCACAATCAATTCGCTTCTGCAATTCCTCCTGGAAAGCCCGTCTGTTTAATAAGCCTGTAAGTGGATCATGGTAAGCTTGGAAACGAATCACTTCCTGGCTTTTCTCTAAATCATTGACATAGTTTTGGAGTGATTGTGATAGAGCATTTACATTATTTGAAAGGTCTCCTAACTCATCTTTCCGTTTTAGTTCAATAGACCCTCCAAAATTTCCGCGGGCAATATCATTTACTCTTTCAACAATATGGCCAATTGGCTTAGTAATGGAACGAGAGAAAACGAGACTTATCAGCAACGCCAATAAGATAAACGGGATGGCTGAAAATATGTGGTGTATCATTTCATTTTCTAATTCATTCTGAATAATGCTATAGTCATAGGTTAAGCCGATCACATATGGGTCTTCTTTTTTCGGAAAAATAGGAACAAAGGTTTTTGTCACGATTTTCCCATTGACCTCTTCTGTATAAGATTGCCTTTCCCCTGCTTTAATCACGCTTTGGATCATGTCTGCATCTACCGCTTGATTTTTAAAATCATAAGAGCCATACCATACCGGTTGATCGGAAATCCGAATAAAAGTATTCCCATTATTCAGAACGATTTTCGATTCTTGGCCAAAATTCTCCGGATTAAACACCGTTAACTCAAGAATGCCCTCAAGATTCTGTTCAAACCGTTCGATGACATTTCCAGGTCCAAATTGCTTCTCGTATTCTAGTACCTGGCTATCACGAAAATAGGGGTTAATCATATAATTGGTTGTCCCGTCATAATAATAGCCCCATTTATCCGTATGGTCAGGGTTACTGGCCGCAATTTCGATTGGGCCAGACCAATAATTCTCCAGCGCTAACCCTTCTTCAACGGTGACTGGCTCTAAGTCAAAGAGCTGTTGGAAAGCATCGTACCAGTACAACCAATCTTTCGTAGACATATTGATCTCATCCGGGTCCGAGGAACGAACCCCAATGATGTCATCTTCCGTTTGCGCCAATAAGGTAATATGCGAGACATTGAGTTGATTCGCCAGCTCTACCAGTTGTTCATTGGTGACATCATGATAATCAGGTGGCAATGCATGTTGAATCATAATTGAAGCGGTTCGCAGTTCCCTTGCCAATATATCTTCTACATAGAGAGCACCGTCTTTCGAGTTTTCAACCTGGTAAGAAATCTCTTGAATAATCAATTCTGTTTCACGTTCATTGTATTCTATTAATTTCTCTTTCGAACGAAAGTAGTGTAAGGCACTATTCGTGATGACAATACACAGTACAATCGTTGTAAAAATTAAAGGAAGCTTCTTCTTTATCGACATCGTTGTTCCTCCTGGTTTGTTTAGTAGAAAAAGCCTCTAGTATTCTAGTTGTACTAGTTTTCTTTTAAGAAAGGATTGAAAGACACTCATAAACTGAGCATGCTGATGGACGTGAGCCGCATGTCCGGCATGGTTGAGTTCACAATATTCTACATGTGGAATCAACTGATGCAAACTCATCAGAGTACCTTTAAACAGTTCATCATGTTCCCCCATCACCCATAATACAGGAAGCTGGGTTCCAGCTAACGCAGAGGATGAATCAAACTCAAGTTGAATACGCAAAGCTTGTTCAAAAGTACCTGGTTCCAATTGCAAAGCATAGTCTCTGTAAATTTTCTCTGAGTCTTCCGCAAGATGCACGGAATTCGGATTAAGCAGACTCGCACAATAGTCAATCCACTTCACATACTCCCATTGCTCTTTCTGCCCCAACACATGCTCTACATTCAAATGGTATTGCGATGGAACATTGCATAAATAGCCACCCACAAACGTCATACTCATCACCATATCTGGGTATCTCTTCGCAAAAGCAGTCGCAACAATACACCCAAAACTTAAGGTACATAAATGAGCTTCCTCTATCTTTTCCTTTATAAAATGAGAATAAAGCTGATCCACTAAAAACTCTAGAGAGAACTCCTTATCCACTAGATTAGCAGGATTGTAAAAATCATAGGCAAAGCAATGATACCGATTTTCCAACGTTTCCATCTCGGTTTTAAAAGCATTCTTATTTCCCACGATCCCATGCAAAAAAATGATTGTTTCTTTTTCCAACTTTCCCACTTGAATTCTCCCTATCTCTACCTTACTGAAATAGGTGCCTACCGAATAGGTATTTCGACACCCTTCGACATACCTATCGAAGAATTCTATCACATTTTTTTATCCCATAGCTAACTTTTAATAACGAATAAATGTTGGTATTAAATTCCTTAGCGGAGCACCGGGACAGGCTCTCGTATATTCATCCACTCAAGAGTATTTTTAATAATAAAATAGCCGCCTCCTCATGGGTTGGCGGCTTTATTACACTATCTAAAAATGTAAAATCGTGACTATTTCCTGGGACAGCACATTCCTCTACTTGGTTCCGAAAACGAATAGCTTCTACTAATGATAACAAGAATGGCAGGGAGCTAAAGAAAATAAACAGTATGTACGTAACCACCTATAGATTTGGGTGCATATCTCTTATAAAAGTAATCTATGGAAACCATGAGTTACTTAATGTTATCACTGGAACTAAAATTTACATTTGTATGAACCTGGGAAAATATAAAATGTGTAACCGTACTGGCATATGGATTCACCTGATCAATAAACTCTTCTGCCTTTCTAAACGTTTCAAACTGCATTTTCATCATATAACAGGCATTCCCAGCGATTCGATAACAAAACTCCACATTGGGTAACCCCTCAATATACCTTCTAAACGCCTTATAATCTCCATTTTTAACCGTTGCTTCGATGATACATTGTACGGGAAGCCCTAATTTCTCGTAATCTATTTCAATTGTATACTTATTAATCACCCCAAACGATTCCATTCTTCTAACACGCTCCGTTACAGAAGGTGATGATAAATTAATTCTTCTCCCAAGCTCACTCATGGATAACCGACTATTTATGCTTAATTCATCTATTATTCTTCTATCAATTTCGTCTATTTTCATATTTAAAAGTAAACCTCCTCTTTCCGTTAATTTATCAAAGGAAAAGTGAATATTCAATTCAATTCTTAATGTAAAACAACAAAATGATTTTATATGATAAAAAGAGAAAAAGGAGGGAGAATGATGGCAAGGATCATTGACTCACAGTATGGGGTTACACCTTTTCAAAGGCTATTAGGACATAACAAAGAAATTATGGATTCGTGGAATGTATTAGGAGAGGTACTGGAGAAAGATGGACATCTCTCAGCTCAATTAAAAGAACAAGTCAGGCGAACGTTAGCACAAAGGAACGGTTGTGAGTATTGCAAGGCAAAAGGAAAACCTGATCCACAATTATACGATGAAAAAATGTCTGTTGCAGTAGGCTTTGCAGAGGTTTATTTAAAAAAACAAGGGGATATTTCAGATGCTCAATTTAATGTGCTAAAGGAGTACTTTTCTGATGCAGAGATTAGTGAGCTTTGCTCCTTTATAACATTCATGACTGCTTCCCAACAATTTGGTGCTATTATGAAATTAGGGGTGGAAACTGCTAAAGGGAGCTTCAGCTTAACAAAGGGGACATAGGGACAGCTTTTGTACTGTCCTAGTTCGCGCATACAAAAACCCTTACCTTACACCCGTAAACAGTAATAAAAGACACATAATAAAACCGCCTACTATTAGTTGGCGGCTTTTTCCTTCAATAGTAATTACAGCACCTTTAGGGTGTATACCCATTATAATTTCCTAGGGCACGTCTTGAGACATGGTGACTATCTCCCTGGCTCTCACTGAAAACAAAATGCCTATCTCAGCACTTAATGGGAATGGCAGCTGCAATATTTCGTGCGGTTTGTTCCATATATTGTGCTGCGTTTTTGATTGCATCTGTTAGGGTTACGGTACCGGGTACAATCGTGAATAAGGCATCGATACCATGATTATGTACAATCTTGCTATCTTCTGTATAACTCCCACACAGAGCGATGACCGGAATACCAAATTTTTTTGCGGTTTTTGCCACCCCGATTGGCGTCTTCCCAAAAATGGTCTGGGAGTCGATTTTCCCTTCCCCAGTAATGACTAGATCTGCGTCCTTCATTTGGTCCTCAAAACGCAAGGTTTCTAACACAATTTCTACTCCACTTTTTAATTCAGCAGATAAAAATGCCATTAATCCCGCGCCCAGACCTCCAGCTGCCCCTGCACCTGGATAATTCCGAACATATTTTTTTAATTGCTTTTCATATACATTCGCAAAATGATTGAGGTTTTTATCTAACTGTTCCACTAGTTCCGGAGTAGCCCCTTTCTGTGGACCGTAAATCGCGGAAGCTCCGGTTGGACCTGTTAAAGGATTATCTACATCACAAGCCACTTGTATTACAACATCTCTAACCCTTGGGTCAAAAGTGGAAAGATCAATAGTCACTAAATGAGATAATCCACCGCCTCCCGGAGGAATTTCTTTTCCTTCCATATCAAGAAGCCTCGCTCCAAGAGCCTGAATCATCCCAGCTCCACCGTCGTTTGTAGCACTTCCTCCCAAGCCAATGATAAGCGAAGTAGCTCCTTGATCTAATGCTGCAGAAATTAATTCACCCAATCCCCTTGTGGTCGTTAGTAAGGGGTTTCGTTGATCCATTGGGACCAAATGTAAGCCAGAAGAAGCTGCCATTTCAATCACTGCCGTCTTCCCATCCCCTAGCAAACCATAAAATGCTAAAACCTGTTCCCCAAGGGGTCCTGTCACGTACGTTTCAAGAATCGTCCCACCTGTAGCATTCACAAGGGACTGGACGGTTCCCTCCCCCCCATCGGCCATCGGGATTTTTTCATAAACGGCATTCGGGATTATTTCCCTAAATCCTCGTTCAATCGCCTGGCATGCCTCGTAGGCTGATAGACTCTCTTTAAATGAGTCAGGAGCAATGACGATTTTCATAACCTTTTCTCCCTTCCAACGTTCTCCTACTCTATTTTAGAGAAAAAGAAGTGATTGTTCTATCACAATCACTTCCTCCCTTATTACACATGCTTTAAATACGTATCTTTGATCTGTTGGAGTGTCTCATCTCCTTGTTGACTCCAAACTTGATCATTAAATATTTCTACTTCAATGGGACCGGAATAACCTACTTCATCGACAGCTTTTCGAATTCGTTGAATATCAATTACACCGTCCCCCATCATGCCACGCCCCTTTAACATATCCGGTAAAGGAACCAGCCAATCGGATACATGGAATCCAAGGATACGACCTTTCGCACGGTTGATTTGGTTGTATAAATCAGGATCCCACCAGACATGGAACACGTCGACCACCACACCCACTTGATCAGGTCTATATGCTTCCGCCAAAGTATTCGCTAAGTCTAAGGAAACCACCACCGAACGTTCGGCTGCATACATAGGATGGAGTGGTTCAATTCCTAACTTGACTCCATAAGATTCTGCAAAAGGGACCAATTGTGTAATTCCCTCGGCAACCATTTCCCTTGCAGAAATGATATCACGGTCGGGTGATGGTCCGCACACCAACACCAATACATCTGTTCCGAGCTCTGCAGCTTCTTCCACAGCTCTTTTGTTATCATCGATCCTTTTTTGTCTCTCTAAAGCGGTTGCTGCCGGAAACATCCCACCTCTACATAGACTTGAAACCTTAAGTCCGGCATCTTTGATTAATTTCCTGCTCTCCTTAAGTCCAGTTTCCTGCACCTTATGGCGCCAGGGGGCAATCCAAGGAATTTCTGCTCGTGCACACCCCTCAACCGCATCGCGAAGATTCCATTGATCTGTGGTTATCTGATTTAAACTTAATTTCTCAAAGTTTTCCACTGTACTGTGCCTCCTGACGGATCCCCGATACATTTAAAACGGATTTCATTCGATCACTAGCTAAATCTGGATCTACAAGCAATCCAGCTTGGTCAGCTAATACAAATAACTCAGATAAATGAACAATTGACCGAGCACTTTCAGCCCCACCAATCATTCGGAAATGAGACTGGTGTCCATTCAAATACGCCATAAACACAATTCCCGTTTTATAAGAATAAGTTGGTGTTTGGAAAATATGGCGTGAAAGAGGAACCGTCTTTTCCAATAACGTGTCATATCGGCCAACATCCCCGTCATCTAATGCATGTAGAGCTGCGGCTGCAGCAGGCGCAATTGCATCAAATATCCCTAATAAAGCATGACTATATCCTTCTTTATCTCCCTTTATTAATTCTGGATAGTTAAAATCATCCCCTGTATACATCTTCACTTCTGGAGGAAGCAACCTACGCATTTCGATTTCACGTGAGGCATCTAGCAAAGAAATCTTAATCCCATCCACTTTATCTTTGTTATCCCAGATTACATTCAGACAAACTTCCATCGCATCATCGAGATTCTTATAGCCCCAATAACCTTTTAACGCAGGATCAAACATGTCGCCTAACCAATGAAGGATAACAGGCTTCGATACCTGGTTTAAAATATTGGCATAAATCCTTTCATAATCCTCAGGACCTTGTGCGCAATAGGCTAAGGCTCTGCTCGCCATTAAGATGATTTGGGCATCGTGCTTTTCAACAAATTCACACTGCTCTTTATAAGCGGCCTCAACATCTGCTAGGTTTACAGAAGGACCTGCTAAAAGTTGATCTGTTCCTGCGCCACAAGCAATCCGTCCTCCTACCGCCTTCGCTTCAGCTGAGGATCTTTTGATTAATTCCTTGGCCATCCCCCAGTTTAGCCCCATCCCGCGTTGGGCTGTATCCATTGCATCCGCAACAGATAAACCAAGTGACCAAAGATGCCTTCTATAAGCTAAGGTGTCTTCCCAGTCAATTTTCGAATGCAAAAGAGGATCTGTATGCGCAAACGGATCGGCTACGACATGTGCAGCAGAAAAGGCAACTCTGCTTTTAAATTGACCTGCTGGAACTGAAAAGGCACCTGCATTTCCAGCACGATACTCAAATGTACCACCATTTTTACTTGGAAGCTTCAACAGCGTCACTTTGTTTCACCCCCAAGCTTAATTCAGGTACGGCGATCCAACGGCGCTCATCCCATGATTGGATTGCTAGTTCTGCGAGCTGAGTTCCTTTCGCGCCTTCTAATAAATTCCAAATAAACGGTTCATCTGTGACTACATGCTTCAAAAACAGTTCCCACTGAACTTTGAACCCGTTATCAAAATTTTGATTATCAGGAACTGTTTGCCATTGTTCACTAAAATTAAATGGATTTTCAATATCCGGATTCCAAACTGGCTTCGGCGTGTTTACTCGATGCTGGACTTTGCAATCTCGTAACCCAGCTACAGCACTCCCCTCAGTACCATCCACTTGAATGGTAAGGAGGTCTTCACGATTCACCCTTACCGCCCATGAAGAGTTGGCCTGGACGACAATATCTCCCTCCAGTTCAAAGGTAGCATACGCGGCATCATCGGCAGTACAAGCATATGGATGACCCTGCTCATCTAAACGCTTTGGAATATGTGTCACGCCTAGGCAAGAGACCGATTTCACGTTTCCAAATAAGTTATCTAAAACATATCTCCAGTGTGCGAACATATCAACAATGATTCCACCGCCATCTTCCTTGCGATAATTCCATGAAGGACGCTGGCCAGCCTGCCAATCTCCCTCAAAAACCCAATAACCAAATTCCATTCGTACCGATAGAATCTTTCCAAAGAATCCAGAATCAATCAATCTTTTTAATTTTAATAGTCCTGGTAAAAATAATTTGTCTTGAACAACCCCGGTCTTAACTCCCGCTTCATAGGCAAGCTGAGCGAGTTCCAGAGATTCTTCTAAACTAGTAGCTGTTGGTTTTTCACAATAAATATGTTTTCCCGCCTTTATTGCCTTCCTAATTGCTTCTGCACGGCGTACTGTTGTTTGGGAATCGAAATATATTACATTGTGTGGATCCGCCAAGCATTGTTCAAGATTGGTGCTCCATCTCTCAATACCGTGTTTCTCTGCTAACGCCTGTAATTTATCTTCATTTCTACCTACTAAAATAGGATCTGGCATGATCAAATCTCCATTTGAAAGAACAACTCCACCTTGTTGACGAATTGCCACAATCGATCGGACTAAATGTTGATTTGTTCCCATTCTCCCGGTTACACCGTTCATAATAATTCCGATTTTTTTCACTGCCACTATTGTTTCCTCCTTCACACTGGCTTTTTAGCCAGTTCATTTGTTTTCTCTATCTTCATTCTAAGGATTGCTTATGGGATAATCTCATCTTAATCGGAAGGCTTTTTGCAATATCGGAGATGAATCAGAAATTGGTTTCCACTTCTCCATTTAATCAGCCCCACACTCTCGTAATAACTAAAAAACGCCAAAATCTTATCGATTTTGGCGTGACAGCTAAACGATGGGATTAACCCTTTTTATTCGTAAACGAATTCTGCTAAGAACAGGGAAAGCTGTGGAACATAGGTTATTACAAGTAAAGCTGCAATAAGAACAGCGATAAATGGTAAGGTCCCTTTCGTAACCCCTGCTAATGACATTTTACTTACACCTGAAGCGACAAATAAGTTTAACCCAAACGGCGGCGTTAACATTCCGATGGCTAGATTGACTATCATGATTACACCAAAATGAATAGGGTCAATGCCCATTTCCATTACAACTGGCAAGAACAGTGGAACTAGAATGAGGACGGCTGCACTCGAATCCATAAACATCCCTACAATTAATAGGATAATATTGACAATAATTAAAAAGACAATTGGTGTTGAAGCAAATTCTAGCATTTTACTTGCAACAGTAGATGGAATTTGTTCATAAGTAAGGTACCAACTAAATACCTTGGAAGCAGAAATCACTAACATAATCATGGCTGACGTAACGATTGACCTTTTGGTCACTTCAAATAACGTTTTTACCGTTAATTCTTTATAAATAAAGAATCCAACAATCATGCTATAAACAATTGCTACGGCTGCCGCTTCAGTTGGAGTGAATACCCCAAAGTAAATACCGCCAAGAACGATAATTGGCATTAAAATTCCCCAAATAGCCGATGTCGTTGATTTCCATAACTCTTTCCCTGTTGGTCTAGGATCAGGGGTATGTCCCTGTTTTTTCGCAATAATGTATCCCACAACCATCAATACTAGACCAATAAAAATACCAGGAAGAATTCCAGCGATAAAGAGTTTTCCAATCGAGACCTCAGCTACAGATCCATAAACTAAAAAAGTAATACTTGGTGGGATAATAATCCCTAATGAACCAGCAGCTGTCATCAAACCAACAGAAAATTTTTCTGAAAACCGAGCTTGCTTGAGCGATGGAATCATAATTCCTCCGATTGCTGCTACGGTTGCAGGACTTGACCCAGAAAGCGCAGCAAAAAACATGGAAGAGAGAACACCTGCGATTGGTAAGCCTCCTGTTGTCCACCCTACCCACTTTTTCGTAAAATCAATCAATCTCTTAGAAGTTCCACCCGCAAGCATTAAATCTCCTGCAAAGACGAAAAAAGGAATCGCCATTAGTGAAAAAGAATCAACACCCGAAAACATACTTCTTGCTAACGTATCAATTGGGACACCAGCTTGCAAAATAGCGACAAACGTACTTAAAGCTATCGCAATCGCGATGGGTACACCTAACAGAAGAAGAACGGTAAATAATATTAATAGAATCATAACTTTGTTACCTCCTCATTTATCGGAGGATGAAATTCATTCTTATAAGGAGTATTAAAATTTTTAATATCATCAATAAGGAGCTGCAAGAAACGAATTAGCATTAAAGATGCACCAACCGGAAGAGCTAAATAAGGAATAAACATTGGCAATCCTATTGATGGTGTAACGTTCCCGAATTCCATAACACTTGATACAATGGTAGACCCAGACGTAATCAAAATCACACAAAAACTAATTGAGATAAGGTTCGCTATAATTGAAAAGATTCGCTTTCCTTTAGGAGGTAAATAGGTGGTGAGCGCATCCATCGTCGCATGCGCTTTTTCCCTTACTGCAATACTGCTCCCTATAAAGACAAACCAGATAATTAAATATCGGGAAATTTCCTCTGACCATGAAAGTGAGTAGTTAAACATATATCGTAATACAACTTGGACAAACACGAGCAAGGAAGTAAATACAAGAGAAATACCTGCTACATATTCTTCTAAATAGTTTAAAAGATGGTTGATCTTTTTCAATCTCTATCCCCTCCTAAGAAAAAGAGACGGCATAAAGCCGTCCTTATGATCGTTCGTTCATAACTGCAGGTTGGGACTCCTCTTTGCTATTTGGCTTCTTCAATAGCATCCAGCAGTTCTTGACTTCCTTCTACCTTTTTGAAATCCTCATACACACTGCTTGTTGCCTCAATAAAGGCTTCCTTTTCAGCGTCTGATAGCTCTGTTACTTCAATTCCTGATTCTTCAATTGTCTTCATGTAAGCTTCCTCATCTTCTGCCGCTACTCCCCACTGCCATTCAGTAACCTCTGCTGATACTTCATCAATGGCTGTCTGTAAGTCTGCAGGAAGTTCTTGATAGAATTTGCTGCTAATGATGAGTGGATAACCCATATATCCATGTCCACTTAAAGTTAAATAGTCTTGAACTTCATAGAATTTTTTACTAACAATATTACTCAATGGATTCTCCTGACCATCCACTGTTTTGGTTTGTAGTGCCGTATAAAGTTCCGCAAAGTCAACAGAAACCCCTCCAGCTCCCATCGCTTCAAATTGAGAAATTAACAACGGACTTTGAGATACACGCATTTTTAAACCATCTAAATCCTTTGGGCTTTTAATTGGATGTTTTGAGTTTGTCAGGTGCTTAAACCCACCATCCCAATAACCTAATGCCATTAGCCCTTGTGACTCTAAATATTTATTAAAAATATCTCCTAATTCTCCGTTAACGGCATTTTGAACATGTTCACGATCATTGAATAAAAATGGTAAATCAAACACTTCAAATTGTTTAACAAAAGAAGGAAGTACTCCGGTAAAAGGTGCGTTCATTTGAACGGAACCAGATTGCATTTGCTCTAAGATCTCCCGGTCCGTTCCTAACTGAGAATCTGGATATACTTCAACTTTAATTTGACCATCTGTCCGTTCTTCTAGTAACTCTTTGAATTTCTCTGCCGCTTTCCCTTTTGCTGTTGAAGCGCTTACAACATGAGCGAACTTAATAACATATTCTTTGTTATCATCACCCTGCTGATCTCCACTACCCTCAGTTTTAGATGTATTTCCGCACCCTGCTAAAACCGACATAAGTAATAGAATGCTGATTGCAAAAATCCCCCAACTTCTCTTCATTCATTGTCTCCTCCTTAGCAAATATCTTTCTCTTAATCTCTATTTTGAATTTTAAAATGAGTTATGTCTTGTGAGTTTGAGAAGAAAATTCTTAATTTTGGAGAAACTTCGATCTTAAACCATTTTTAAAACCGTAACTCTGTACCTTCAGGGGAGGGTTGTCCCGAAAGCCGGAATTTGTTTGGCGAGATCCCCACTAAATTTCGAAAAGTTCGATAAAACGTGGACAGTGTTTCATATCCTACTTCGAAACAAATGGACACAATGTCTTTATTTGTTTGTAAAAGCAGTTCTTTCGCTTTATTAATCCTAATTTTCTGGAGGTATTGTAGAGGAGTATCATTAAATTTCCGTTTAAAAATATCATTCATATACCGAGTCGAGATCTCAAAGCGATTTGAGAGACTTTCGGCTGTAATATTTTCAAAATAATGGGTATCAATAAAATCCTTTATTTGAATGGAACGGATATCATTCGCATCTTGAACATGGGTAAAATCACGCTGTCGTAACAATAGAAGGATGATTTCTAGTAAATACACTGGCATTGAAAGCTGCCCAAAAAAGTCACGATTCTTTTGCTCAAATAGCATCTTTCGAAACAATGGTCTTATCTCACTAGCTGTAAATAAATCAAGTTCAAAGTGCTTTGACTCACTCTGTAATAATGAAACCAATTCTTCTTGTAAGCCAAGTTTTAAATCTGGGACTGAAAAGGCTAAGACCAATACAGTTAGTTTCGTTGTAGCCTTGATGGAATGAACAGTATGGGTATTGATTAACACTACTTTGTCCTTTGAAAAATCATAGGACTGCCCATCTAGTGTAATTACCCCCTCGCCCTCTAAGGCATATAGAATTTGAAAATGGTCATGATAATGTTCCGATAAGTACGTTCCTTTTTGATGCTTACTTTCATATAAAATGATCCCTGTATCAGGAAAAGCGTTTTTCTTATACAATGTCTTGTCCATATTGTACCCCCTATAAATTAATAAAAAAAGATGACTAACGCAAAAAATCCTGCCCAAAAAACTAACCATATGCCTTGAGAAAGACTCAAGCCTTAGGTTTTTTGGAATAATAAAAATATTATGATAAATACAATTATAGCTTAATTACGATGTAAAAGTTTGTTAAAGTTTGTAAAAATCCACATTTTCAATCTGGGACAGTTTTTACTGTACAAGCTCTAGTGTGTAAAACCTTACCATTCACACTTGGTAACATGTTTGTGTAAATGCCCTACGTATAAAAGCCGCCAACTATTTAGTCGGCGGCTTTTTCCCTTCATTATTTTAGGCATATATCCATGATGGTTCCTGGCACAAACTATTTCTTATACACTACCTCAAACCTCTCACACACAACGGGTATTTTGTGATGAAACTCTCTATTCACACCTTCCAATTCATTCGTAAAAAAGTCTTCATGAACGTCACGCCAGTACGTTAATGTACGGTCCCCTTCCCCTTCTAAATAAGCGTGTTCTTCCGAGACCTCATCAAATGGAACAACTACTACTGAGGTTGTAACTGCGATGGCAACGGCTTCTCCATTTCCATCCAGGATGATATTGTACATCCCCACATAAGGTAATGCCTCATTTTCCAATTCATATAAAAGATAATTTGACGCTGTAGCGGTCTTCGTTCCTTCTACCACTAATTGTGCTAGATCATCCGCCATTTCTTTTGTATTTCCAAATGCCCATGCCACATAATCTGTTGGGCTATTTGGCTCCATTTTTCGATACTCTTCCCACAATTGAATAATAGAATTATTTTTCATTTTTTTCTCTCTCCTTTTTATGCCTCTAACCGATCGCAAAGTTCTTCCCATCTCTGCTCTAGGTTTTCTTTTTCTTTATATAATTGTTGCATGACCTCTAAATCCTCGACCTCTAACAACCTTTTATCTAGCTCAAATATTTTTTCCTCCAATAAGACTAAACCCTCTTCTAAGTTTTCATTGTCCTCACGCTCTTGCTTTGTCACTTTCTTCTGCAATGGACGCATTTCCTTCTTTTTCTCTACACTTACTTGCTCAGCTTTCTCTCTTCCTTCAGCCATTTTTTCCTTCGCCCACGTATAGTCACCTTCAAAGCAATGAAGCCTCTTTGCTTCAATCCAATAAATTTTTCCAAATAGTTTGTTTAGAAAATACCGGTCATGCGAGACCGCTACTAGACTCCTTGAAAATCTTCGAGCGCCTCTTCCAACACTTCTCTTGAATCAATATCCAAATGGTTCGTTGGTTCATCTAAGATCAGCAAATTTATGTCCTGATGCATCAATTGAGCTAAGCGTAACCGCATCCTCTCGCCGCCACTAAGCTGAGAAACTTTTTGAAAAACGTGGTAGCCATAAAACATAAATCTGGCTAAAATTTGTCTCGCTTCTCCTTCTGTTACGTTCACTTCTTCTCGAAACGCCTCAATCACCGTTTCGTCTTTAATCGTAGAAAAGATGTTTTGTGATAAATATCCGATTTTGACATTACTCCCGATTCGCACTTCCCCTGCATCCGGCTCTAGTTGTTGTAGGATCATTTTGAGCAGCGTAGATTTGCCTGTTCCATTTTCACCTATAATCGCAGCTCGCTCTTGATAGGTGACATGCATAGTTACATTCTCAAATAACTGCTTATCATCAAAACGTTTTGCAACATCTTTAAGCACAATTACATCCTTTCCACTTCGGTCGGTGGAATCCATTTCTAGGTTCATTTTCTTCCGATTTAGCACCGGCCGCTGGAGCTTTTCCATTCTTTCCAACGCTCTTTCCATATTACGTGCCCGTCTATGAAGTCCCGCATTTGGTGGATTGGCTCTGTTTGCCCACTCTCTTAGCTTTTTAATGGTTTCTTTCATCTTCTTTATTTTCTTTTGCTGTTCCTCAAAGGCTTGAAATTCTCTTAACAGCCGTTCCTCTTTTTCTTTGACAAACCCTGTAAAATTGGTATGGTATGTCGTGATTTCTCCATCTTCTAAATCGATGACCTTGTTCACAACCTCATCAAGAAAATAACGATCATGAGAAATCAAAAGGACCGTCCCGCTATACTCTTTTAGAAAATTCCCAAGCCATTCTACAGCCATTAAATCTAAATGATTCGTTGGTTCATCCAATAACAACAAGTCTGGTTGTTTCAGGAGCATTAACGCCAAACCCACTTTTGTTTTTTCTCCTCCACTTAAACGAGAGAATGACTGCCAAAGTAATGGCTGAATGTTTAAGCCATGGACAATTCTCTCAATATTAGATTCAATTTCATACCCGCCATTCATTGTGAACTGATCTTGTAAGTCTCCATACTCGCCGATGAGTTTCTCTAATGTATCTGCGTTGTTCTCCATCCCCATCTTAGTTTCTAATCTTTTCATTTTCTCTTCAATCTTTAATAATGGAGAGAACGCAGATGTTAAAACAGCCTTGGTGGTAGTGCTATCCTCATAATCTGGGATTTGTGATAGATAGCCAATCGCTGTTCCTTTTTTCCAGTGGATTTGTCCGGAATCAGGCGTTTCTTCTCCTGCTACCAACTTAATTAACGTTGTTTTTCCACTCCCATTCCGGCCAACTAACCCAACTCGTTCTTTTTCTTTTATTTCAAAGGAGATCTCTTCAAACACAGAGTTTCCTCCATACATCTTCGCAATTTTATCAACACTACAGACAATCATGAATATTCCTCCTAAAAATAAATACAAAAAGGCCATGGAAAGACAGTTCTTCCCATGGCCAGGTTTTAATCGAAAAAGTAATCGGACCTCGTCCTGAAATTACCATTCCATTTTTTTACGCAAAAAAGGAGGGCATGAAAACGCCCTCCTTTTAACCGCCTATACATGTGGGGTAAGAGATGTTTTTCACCGTTTTAGCTTGCTATTGAGTTGTTAAAAAAGGACATACGTGTCCCGTTAACACCTGCAACAGCAAATTTTGCACGGCAAAAATAAAGGAATTCATTCCAAAATCCGCGCACTAAAACAGCTTGATTCAACATCTACCCCACCTCCGTTTCATTAAAGTTAATTTTATTTTACCACTTATCGAATTTTTAATCAATTTCAATTGATCATTCTTTTAAAAAGAATGACAGCATTTTAAAGCGACACGGAGGAAGAACTCACGCTCCTACAAATAGCTTAGGGTTGGTTTAATATTTAAAGGGATTAATTATTGATAAAAATCATGGTTAGTCATTACAACAAGTCCCTTCTTCCTCCAAATGTCCAGACTTGTTTACTTTTGTTTGCAAATATTTCTCGTTATATTCGGATATATCTCCCCATAAAGGTTCTCTTCCTGATACCTCTAAACCAGCGTCTTTTAAGGCTCGAAGTTTTTTCGGATTGTTTGTGATGAGCGTGACTGGTTTCTTCCGTAATGCTTTCAGAACAAGAATGGCATCCTCATAATTTCTAGAATCATCGACAAAGCCGAGTGCTTCATTTGCCTCAACTGTATCAAAACCGTTTTCTTGTAAAATATATGCCATTGCCTTACTGAACAAGCCGATCCCTCTACCTTCATGGTTGGCTAAGTAAAATAACGCACCAGTCCCGTGTTCAGTAATCATCTTCATTGATTGCTTTAACTGAAAACCACAATCACATCTCTTGCTTCCAAATATATCCCCTGTATGACAAATAGAGTGGAATCGAATGATTGCATCATCGTGATATTCAAAATCCCCATACACTAGGACACTGGATTGTTGTAGCTCTGCCAAGTTTACTGAAGATAATTTATCAATAACCCTTTCATAATCTTCTGTTACCTCATCACAATTCAGCCAGCAATACCACTGAAAAACAACCGTTGCTCCATATAAATTCACAGGAAGTCTAATCGGTCCTACGAGGTAAATAGCACCTTTAGATGTCTTAATCAGTTGGATTTTGTCTTCCAATATCTCTAATACTTTAGTAACGAACGTTTTTTTCATATTGAACTCCTTTTTTTCATTATCTTTTACTACTTTTAAAAATAAAACTTTGGAAATGATTTCACCTCCCATTATTTAGTTTGAACTACCAATCCAATGATTCATAACGGAAGTTTCCCAAAAGAATATTAGAACTTGGAGAATGCCTTTTCTTCTAGGACTCTGAGCAATCTTTGAGGGAAAACAGCTTTATATGAAAAAAGGGAAAGAACCCAAATGGTCCTTTCCCTTTTTGCTATGGCAAAAATATTGGTATATTCAGACTGACGGACACTATGCTCTGCCAGTCTTATATCTACACCTCTGGGTCAAGAAGGTTCCTTGTTCTAATGATTTTAAGATTAGGGATATGCCCCCCTGCCCCTCAAGAATTACAATAATGCTTCTGCAATTAACTTATCAAACTTTCGGATATCAACGCCTTTTTTTAAGTGAATTTTAATATGCCCCGCTCTTGTCCACAACTCAACTTCAGCATTTACATCCAGAAAGCTTCCAGCATTCTCTGTTGACCACATGTTGATCGATGAATATGGAAGCGAATAGATTTCAACCTTTTTCCCTGTGAACCCTTGTGCATCTCTCACGATTAGCCGCTTATTCGTAAAAATAGCACTATCCCGAATCGTCTTGTAAGCAGCAACTGCTTCTTCTCCTTCTACCAGCAAATCATGAACATCATTTGGAACTGGGCATTCAGAAATTAGTGTCCACTCCAATATTCCTTGTGTAGCTGCCATTTTACTAACCTCCTGTAAGTTTCTTTTTATTATAATTCCATTATATTACATTTAAATGAATAGAAGAAAATATTCTTTAGCCAATAACCCCTATCCCCTGCTCAAAAATAAACAAACCTTTTCCAATTGGTAATTCCACTAAATACACATGCCTTACATTTTTTTGAATGAATAATTGGCTGATGTTCATACTAATACCGATTTATTATCGAACGACGACGAAATTCATTCTTAAAAGTGGGGGAAAACATATGCCTGAAACACCATCTATTACATCCTCTGAAATTGGGGCATTATGGATGACATACCAACAAAAGACGATGGTTTTACGCATGTTAGAGTATTTTATCGAAAAAGCAGACGACCAAAAAGCAAAGGAAATCATGAAAGAATTATATGAGGAAATCGATCCTTATACCGAGAAAATTGTTCATATTTTTAAGATTGAAGGTGTTCCGGTTCCGGTCGGATTCACTTCTAACGATGTAAATGTCGAGGTCCCTAAATTATACGACAATGGATTCGACATTATGATGATCCGGATGATTAAGGAAATCAGTATGGCTATGCACACTTTACATATTACGGTGAGCTATCGAGATGATATTGTCATGATGATGAAAGAGCTTACCATGATTACCCAAAAGTATTATCATCGCTGTACAACCTATTTGCTTGAAAAAGGGCTAATGCCACGGTCACCTTATGTATCAATTGATAAAGAGGTAGAGTTTGTCAAAGACCAAAATTATTTAAGTGGCTTAAATCCCTTTAGCGAGAAAAGACCTTTAACTACTGTAGAACTTGCCAATATCTATCATGCGATTGAATCCAATGTTGTAGGTATGAAAATGATTTTGGGGTTTGCTCAATGCGCAGAAAAAAAAGAAGTGAGTAAGTTTTTCAACAAAGGCGGAGAGTTGGCAAAATCAATCGTTAAAGAAATGGGAGATGTGATGTTACAAAATAATATCCACGTTCCGAACACCGCTGGAGGAAATATTACCGACTCTAAGCTTGCGCCTTTTTCTGATAAAATCATGATGTATTGTGTAAGTTTGTTTTGTGGGTTTTCAATGGGTGGAAACTCTGTTGGCACTGCATTTAGTTTAAGAAACGATTTACCAGCTAAACTTTCTATTTTTATGAAGGATATCTTTGAATACGCCCACGAGGGTGCGAAAATCATGATTAAGAACGGATGGATGGAAGAACCTCCGCAAACCTTGAAACACAAATAGAATAAGGACATAGGTCCCTTGTCTCAAAGACCAAAAGAAAAGAGAAGCTCTACCTTCCCCTTGTCCCAGCCAAAAAAAATCCTGTAGAGTGGATTCCCTACAGGATTAGTTTTTGTTTACTATTGGTTAGACTGCGGCTTTTTAAACTAGCCCCAAGTTTTATTATGGTGAATGTATTGCAAAGAAATGGAACCACCGAGCGTTGGCACGGTCTTTTATGACGGCTATTCCCCCGAACCGTTCATCTTTGAGTAGCCTTTGGCGTTTATACCACTACCTCTATCACTCTTTACTTCACGCTCGATATTATTCGAAACTCCTATCACCTTCCTTTTAATTTATCTTAATCTATTCGTTCAGATAAGCCCAAGCGTATTGTGCATACAATTCCGCTCCTGTGGCAAGGGCATCCTCGTCGATATTAAAGCGGCCATGATGATGTGCCCATTCTGTATCTTTTTCTGGGTTCCCACAGCCAACGAGCGCAAAGCTTCCAGGGACTTCATCAAGATAGAAGCTAAAGTCTTCTCCACCCATTGTTGGTTTTTCGTGATAGACGACTTCTTCTCCAAAGGCTTCGGCTGCGACTTTTTGAACAAGGTTCGCACTGTATTCATCATTGATGACTGCCTGTGTCCCGCGAGTGTATTCGACTTTCGCTGTTGCTCCATATAAAGCAGCCACTTGGTCGGCATAATGCGTAAGCTGTGTTTCAATATGGTCGCGCGTACTTGGATCAAAGCAACGAACGGTTCCCTCAATCACCGCATTTTCCGCAATCACATTGAAACGAGTACCGACCGTCATTTTGCCAACCGTTAACACCGCTGGTTGCTGCGGGTCAATGGTTCTTGAAATCACTGGCTGGACGTTCATTACAAACGCCGAGGCAACAATTGCGGCGTCAATGCAATCTTGTGGCATCGCCCCGTGACCGCCTCTGCCTGTAAAGGTTACCGTAAACAAATCCGCTGACGCGAAAGAAGGACCAGGGCTGCAGCTTACCTTATGAGTAGGAATTTGCGACCAAATATGAATACCAAACACATTGTCCACTCCTTCTACTGCCCCTTGTTCAACAAGTGCCTTTGCACCTTCTGCCACCTCTTCAGCTGGTTGAAAGATCAACCGAACATTCCCAGGCAACTCTTCTTTCACCTCGTTCAAGGCCTTTGCGGCAATCAATAACATCGCAGTATGTGCATCATGGCCACATGCATGCATTTTGCCTTCTTCTTTTGACGCATAAGCTAAGTCTTTGTTAAGTTGCTGCACCGATAAGGCATCCATATCCCCGCGAAGCGCCACCGTTTTGCCAGGCTTGCCTCCCTTAATCTCGGCAATCACCCCGGTTGGCTCTGTTCGCCGGTACGATATTCCAAGCTTCTCTAGATACGCACAAACAAACTTTGTTGTGTTTTCTTCCTGCCAAGAAAGCTCTGGTTCACTATGTAGTTGTCTTCGTAAAGATGTTAGTTCTTCACTATATTGATTGATGGCCTCTTTTACCTTTTGATGGATCATGCTGATTCAACCTCCGTTAATTTCTTTGCTGTCTCATAGAAAATTTCAACTGCTTGAGCAATATGACTGCTATCTGACCATTCTTCCGGGCAATGACTTAGACCTGCTTTACTTGGGATAAACAACATCCCCACATCTGTAACATCAGAAAACACCATCGCATCATGCCCTGCCCCACTATCGATTGAACAGTACGGGATATTCATCTCTGTGCTACTTTCTTTTAAAAGCAAGATAATGCCTTGATTTAACTCTTTTGGCTGCATGTATAATCGTTGCTCTGCTACAATTTCTATTCCATTTTGATTGTGAGATTCTAGTAATTCTTGCATGTTCCGAATCACATTCTGCACACGTGCTTCCTTTCCAGAACGAATATCTACGGTAAACACTACTTTATCTGGGATTACATTTGCTCCGTTTGGAAATACATTCAAGCGCCCTGTCGTGATGACTGTTCCGTTGCCTTCCTCCATCGCGAGCTCTGGGAATTGACTAATCACTTTCGCAGCAGCAACTAAGGCATCCGTACGCCGGTCCATCGGAGTTGTGCCTGCATGACCCGCCTTCCCTGTAAGCGTCACTTCATACTGAGTTAAGCCAACAATCGCTTCCACGACGCCGATTGAAATGTTTTTTTCTTCTAAAATCGGACCTTGCTCAATATGTAATTCAAGAAAGGCCTTCATTGTTTTTGGATCTCTTCTTTTCGGAAGTGATGAATCTAAACCAATTTCCCTCATCGCTTCTACCGTTGAGATTCCATCTTTGTCTGTTAAACTCTTAAACTCTTCCTCACTGAGCAATCCTGTCATTCCCCTTGACCCCATCAGCCCGCCGCCAAATCGAGCGCCTTCTTCCTCTACAAGTGCGACTACTTCAAGTGGATACTTAGGTTTTAGGTTGTTTTGATGAAAAAGCTGTGCGACTTCGAGAGCGGCGACCACTCCGGCAGGACCATCATAGGAACCACCATTTGGAACCGAATCAAAGTGAGAACCAATCAATACACTAGGCGCTCCTTCCATTGTGCCACCCAACTTTCCAAAGATGTTTCCTAAGCCATCCTCACGAACAGTCAGACCAGATGCCTCCATTTGTTGCTTAATGTACGTTCGTGCCTTTAAATCCTCTTCGCTATAAGATAATCGCGTCGTTCCATTTCCAGGTGTTGCCGTATATTTACTTAATTCTTCAATATGGTGTTCAATCCGTTCTTTTATTTCCTTCATTAGTATTCCCTCCTGTATCTACCTTTTTTAGCGGAAATCCTCCACCTAATCCTGAGTACTTGTATAAAAGCGTATACGAGGGATTAACCACCCCCTCGCATATGTCCGATTTTTATATAAAAGGGTCTCTTTTTCCACTCAACCCTTTTACGCCGATAATATTACATCTACTAAAATGGAATTCAATTCTGTTTAATAAAAATCCATGCTGATTATATTCTGATTACAAGAACCCAACGAAAATCCCTGCTAACACAACGGATACTATCGTTACGGTGATGAATCCTCCGACAAGCATTGGCGGTAACATATGGCTCGTTAACACGTCTCTTTCTTTCTCATCGTCTGTCAATGATTTGATGACCTCGTTGGTGATGATATAGTCCGCTGGGAAACCATATAACGCTGTTAGTGAGACAGCGAACGCCATATTCTTGCTCACCTTTAAAAATTTACCGGCAATGAAGGAGAAGATGTACATTCCGATGATCCCAATCACGATGCTACCGAAAAGTGGATATAAAATTTCTACCATCATACTTGGTGTAGCTTTGTTCAAACCATCAAAGATAAACAACATTAACGCTAACAGGGCAAACCCAAATCCATTTGCTTTTTGCAAAATCTGTCTCTCTAGGAAACCCACACTAGAAGCAATCACCCCGAATAATAAACAAAGGATAAAGGGACTGATACTGACAACAGGCGCTAATGCTGTCGACACAAGGTACGCAAGGTAGGAAACAAGGGCGAGTTTGAAAAACTTAAAAAACTCCGTATTGTATTTTTCAGGCATTTTCCATCTGCTAGAACCTGCTTCCACTGTAGCTGCGACCTCTTCTTTGACGCTCTGCTTATCCTCAATCTTTTCAAGTTGTCCGTTACGATAAAGAGTTAACAAGCGTTTTCCTTCTTTTTTTAGAACAATGGATGTAATTGGGTAGCCAGCAAATCCTTGCATCACGTAGATGACAATCGCCAATACCGACAAAGTGGTTAGTCCTGCTGCATTTGCTGCCTCTGACATAATTAATGAAGAAACAACACCGCCAACTAATGGTGGCACCGCTACAATCATCGTCTCAAAGCCAAATACAAGCGTTCCAACGGTTAGCAAAATCGCGATAATTCCTAAGATTCCAGAAAGAGCAATCACGATTGTTTTCCATTGATTTTTCAATTCTTTAAGGGAAAGCAACGTCCCCATATTGGTGATTAATAAGTACATCATCATCGTGGCTACAACTGGCGGTACGCCTGCTAACGACACGATGTCTTTCGGGAAGAAGGTCCAGTATCCTACTAAAAACAACACAGCACATACAAAAATAGAAGGCACCCAGGCTTTTGTTCGAACCGCGACCAGGTCTCCGATAAATAAAATAAGAGTTAAAATAACTAAAGCTAACATCTGTGACATAACGATCACCCTACTTCTCTTTTAATTTGTATTGGATATCAGATAACTAAATTAGATATATTAGAATATTAATAGAATTTTATAATTCAGTCAATTTAAATTTTCATATTTTTCTGTTTAAACGCTTTCATTTGTATATTTAACCAGATTAAGTTATATGTATGAAAACGATATTATTGAAAAATAATAGTTTGATTAGGGCAATAAAATGACTTTTAAAAAACAGAACCAATTCTTCTAATCCATATGGAAACAGCCTCCTCCTTAGTTGCCTTCCTATTTCTCAAAGCCTCTTTTTTAAAGCCAGCCATTTTCTACAAAAGGTGAAACTGCCGAAAAAGGTTGAGACTTTTATTTGGAAACCAAGAACACCAGAATTTAAACAAAATAAAAATCCTGTAGAGAGAATTCCCTACAGGATTGATCTTGTAATAAATATAGGTTAAGCTGCCGCTTTTACATTCCCTTCTGCCTTTTTGTTGAATGTTTTGCGAAGGAACGGAACCACCCAGCGGTCTAAACCGTAATGAGCTGCGTTATAACCAGCAAATAGGATGATGGCTCCAAAGAAGATATCTGTTGGGTTATGAGATACTGTGCCAGCTAAGAAAAAGCTGAAGTTCATCACAAGTCCAAAGAACATCGCAGCGGTTGTTAAGCATCCAAGAAGTAAGCCTAAGCCAACTAAAAACTCACCAAGTGGGACAATAATGTTGAACAAATCAATGTTTGGCAATGCAAAAGTTTCGAGGAAGTTTACATACCAACTATACACAGGCGCTCCGTCTGGGCCAGTGACAGGATTGGCAATCGCTCCTTGAATGAATCCAGATGCATCAAATCCTCCACCCGTTAATTTCCCCCAACCTGCTGTCATCCAGTTATAGCCAAGCCAGATTCGAATGACTGCTAAGATTCCAGCTGCAATTTTATTTTCTCTTAACATATTTGCGAACATAATGAACGCACCCCTTTTGAATGGATTGTTTGTTTGTTTGGTTGATTGATTACACCCATAATATATCAGTTTTAAAGGTAAAAATGTTATGAATGTGAATAAGTTCACAATACGGTAACAAAGTCTTGTCGGAAATGTGTCAAACATGATAAGAACAGGCTTCTAGGGGGGGGAGTACGTAAGGTTATGAGGGTTCTAGTAGTAAAAAATCATTCAACAAAAAAAACGACGTCCCTGAATCGCAACGTCGTTTCTTCCACTTGATTTCTATTTATAAATGGCTCCATCTTTTTAACAATCATCTACAAAAATAGGAATTATTCTTCATCAGCTTTAAGGGTCTTCACCATATAATCATAAGGATGGTGATTAATTTGAATGACTTTCTCTTTCATGTAGCCTATTCCTTCGTATAGTTTTCTTGCGATTGGATTATCATGCGCAACATTTAAGGAAATTCTGTAATCCCCTTTTTGCTGTGCAATTTCTTCTGCTTCTTTTAAAAGCATTGTGCCAATGCCATGTCCCCTAAACCTGTCATCAACACATAAGGTGTCTATATAAAAATCCTGTTCATCCGCTTCTTTATCAAACAGAATTGCTTCATCGCTTCTTTTCCTTCTTACATGTTTCAAGATTGGCTGGTCTAAACGAGCAGCATCTTCTCCTGAATAGGTAATGATGATTCCCGCTACTTCGCCTAATACATCGGCTACCATCATATTTTGAAAACTAAGACGATTATTTTCCTCTCGAAAGAATTGAGATAGTGTTTCACGGATTTTTTGTTCTTTCGTTTCTCCAGTTAGTTGCTCTGCAATATCGCTAATGGCGATATGAATCAGTTCTACAGCTTTCTTGGCATCACTCTTCACAGCACCTCTTAGCTTCAATTCTCCGGCAATTATTTCTTCCCAAGTAATTCCAAAAGGTGCACCACCCTCTGTGTACCCCGCAATAAAATAAAAGGTCTCGTCAGTTTCTACCTCAAAAAGGTCGACTGCTTTTCTCTTTTTTGATTTTGATTTTGCTCTTTTTTTCAATTGATTTCCCTCGGGTTCTTCTTTCGTTGGTTTTAAAACAAGTAGCCTTTTCTGTTCATTCTATCACTAAAAATGTACGATCAGCGCCTCAATGACAACCACAATCCAGATAAAAAAGGTAGGACCACAAATAATAATCTCAGCAAAATGAAGTTGCAGCACTTTTAATCCATTTTGCTGGGCTTTACGAATACCAAAAAGATCGCCGTTGTTGATGATGTAAATATACGCACTAATGACCATCAAACCTGACATGATAAAGGTTATATCTGGCAGAGAAGTAACATATCTTGGGTTTCCACTCACTTCCATATATAGTGGAATATCCCACTGCTTACTTAACAAAAAGCTCCCAATCACAAGAACATAAATGATCAATGAAATCGTAAACGGATGACGCCGATAATCAATCCTGTCGTGGAACTTTTTCACCTTCCCTTTAAAATCCAGATCATCAGGCTCTTCCACTCTGTCTCCTTTCATCACAAAAAGAAAACCGATGAAGACAATCCCAATGAAAAGAAATAGTTCAACTAAACGAAATACTAGGGACCAACTGTAAAATGCAGCGAAAACCAATGCTAAAATCGCAACTCCAACTAGCACTTTGTCAACAGGCATCCTTTGTTGTTCCCATAGATTGATAAACTCTCTGTTATCTCGTTTTTCTACATTTTGAACCTCTTTGTAGGTCGAGAGCTTATTCATCACATAAGCAAGAACAACCATACCTAATCCGATCCCAAAGATGATGTATGAAGTTTTAGGATAAACAGACACTCTATCATAATTATTTAAGACCCAGTTGCCACTAAGCGCAACCATAAATATTCCAACAAACATTAAATACGAGGATGAATTCCGAATAATTCCACCTCCAGAACTTTTTTGATTATTTTCACCTTCTATTAATCTTATATTCTCCAAAGTAAGTTCCTTTACTTATTTACCACCATTAATAAAATATAAAGTCTTTTCCTTGAAAAAAAGATAGAGAAGCTTTTTCTTATAGTTTATTTAATCTTAACACAGTATCTACGTTCTTTAGAGTTCCCTTCTTTCGGATAGATAAGACACACTGGCACCCTACTCTATTTCATTCTATGTATATGGTATTCTTTTTTTCCCGAACAAGAAACACCGTCCCACCTAATTTTATCCAAAATAAAAATCCCGTAGAGATTGTTCCCTACAGGATTGATTGTATAGATTATGTTAGGCAGCCGTTTTTACCTTTACTTCCGCCTTTTTATTGAAGGTTTTGCGAAGGAACGGAACCACCCAGCGGTCTAAACCATAATGTGCTGCGTTGTACCCTGCAAAAAGGATAATAAATCCAAAGAAGATGTCTGTTGGGTTATGAGATACCGTTCCAGCTAAGAAAAAGCTGAAGTTCATGAAAAGTCCAAAGAACATCGCAGCGGTTGTTAAGCAACCAAGAAGCAAGCCTAATCCAACTAAAAACTCACCAAGCGGGACAATAAAGTTGAACAATTCAATGTTTGGCAGTGCAAAGGTTTCTAGGAAGTTTACATACCAGCTATACACAGGCGCTCCATCTGGACCAGTAACAGGATTGGCAATCGCCCCTTTAATAAATCCAGATGCATCAAATCCACCACCAGTTAGTTTCCCCCAACCTGCTGTCATCCAGTTATACCCAAGCCAGATTCGAATGACTGCTAGAATGCCAGCTGCAATTTTGTTTTCTCTTAATATATTTGCGAACATAGTGAACGCTCCCCTTTTTAATAAAATGTTTGTTTGATTGATTACACTCATAATATATCAGTTTCCAAGGTAAAAATGTTGCATTTGTGAATCAGTTCACAATTTGTTAAAAACATCTTGTCGGAAATGTGTCAATCATGCTACATGACTGGGATTTGGTAGAATCGTTATCAGGAGCACAGTTGCTGCTGCTTCACTTCGAGAATAACTCTAAACGTATGATTTAGCTTTCAATCATGGCTAATTCCACCCTATAGAATAAACCGATTATGCATTCCCCTTTTGAAATAGCCAATCTCTTTATGTTTATTAGTGTAAAAATAGGAATAAAAGAAGAAGTTTTTCTCTAAGCTATGAATAGGAATGGAGTGAGGAGTCACTCCTCCTAAAAAGGAGTTGAGAGAAGTGTTTAGTAGAGTCGGTCAGATTATGTTGTATGTCAATAATCAAGATGAGGCTGTAGATTTTTGGACTAAAAAATTAGGTTTTGTGGTGATTGCTGAAGAAGAGCTCGAGCAGGGATTTAGATGGATAGAAATTACGCCACAGAAAGGTGCCGAAACTAGCATTATTCTGCACGATAAGAAATTTGTGGCGGAAATGTCTCCTGGTGTAAATCTTGACACTCCTTCTTTAATGTTTTACACAGAAAACCTCGAACAATTACACCAAGACCTATCACATAAAAATATCACTGTTGGAGAAATCACTACTATGCCATCTGGCAAAGTATTTAACTTTGCAGATAATGAAGAAAGTTATTTTGCAGTAATGGAACGAAGATAGATTCAAACTAAAAGGCATACAATTCACTAAAAACGAAAACTCGCCAACTATCTCCTCTAATTTTGATAGGAGCTAGCATTGGCGAGTTTTTTTTCCAGAATGATTATGCTCGTAAAATCTTCTCCATCGCTTTTCCTTTTGCCAACTCGTCGATTAGTTTATCTAAGTAGCGAATATCCTGCATGGTTGGCTCTTCGATCTCTTCCACTCGGACACCGCAGATTACACCTTTGATCAATGCTCGCGAAGGATTCAGTTGGGGAGCTTCCGCAAAGAACGTCTCAAAGTCAGTTTGTTTTTCTAGTTGAGCTTCTAACTCTTCCTGACTATACCCTGTTAACCAAGTGATGATTTCATCCACTTCTTCCTTTGTCCGTCCTTTTTTCTCCGCCTTTGCAATATAAAGGGGATAGACTTTTCCGACGCTCATTGTGTAAATCCTTTGGTTGTTCATGAACACCCCTCCTCTATTTTATTCCATACCTTCGACCTAATTTAAATGAAATGCATCTCGATAATACTCCCTTAACTCAGGTGCATTCTCCTTCCATTCAACAGGTTGTTTGTTGACCAACTGATGAAGGACATCCAGACAACGATGCCATCCGGCCGCAACAGACACCACCATATCGCTTTCGTCAAATGTATGAGTAAAAACCATTGTATATCCTTCATTCTCATCTCGTAATGAAATATGGACCAAATCCTCAACCTCATGAAACGCAAAGGTATGGGGGCTAATAAGATCTGTTATGATCCCTTCATATGTGGAGCCTTCCCCGTCATCAAAGAAAATCTTTCCTCCAATTCTTAGGTCCATCTCACCTGTTGCAAAAGGATACCATAGGGAGAAAATACTAGGGTTCGTTATGTCTTGGAAAACCTCTTCACGAGGAAGAGTGAAAGATCGTTCAAACCTTAAAGCATAACGACCGAATCCTTTATGCAGCGTTCCATATGTATTGATCATGTAACCCTCCTATCGATTAAGTGCCTAGTAGGCCCTGATCTATTCAATCATCCTGACAAACAATTAGCTGATTTGATTTGTTCACTATTTACTGTCTACAAGATTACTCTTTAAATGCTAATCCTGCTTCTTCTAAGGAAGTTCTCAAAGGTGGCAAGGAAGCGGGTCCAATGCCATGGATGTTGAGAATTTCTTTTTCGGTGTACTGCGAGAGTTTTTCCAAAGTATCAATCCCTTCGTGAACTAAGGCATTTCTGGCCGGCGAACTTATCTTTGATAGAAAGCCACTCTTAGGTTTATTCTCTCTATCACAAGTAGGGCAACTCCTACAATCACTACTTTTATAATACCGATGTCCTTTTTCACAGACCCTTAGACTCTTTTCTGTCAAAACAGCCCCTCCTTAAAAGTCAGCGGAACAGGTTCATTGTTTGACAGACCTACCTAATCTGCGACGATGTACCTGACCCCTTTTTCCTTACTTAACCGTTCTATACCTATTGAAAATTTCCTCCCTCAATCTATTCTTCAGAACGGTAAATCCTCCAAAGGAATGATTGACGATTTGTCTACTTTTTTCTTTTTCATTGTCTCTTTATTAGGCGTTGGTTTTACAGTTACTCTTTTCCCAAACTTACTTTCATACAATTCTCGAAGCCACAAATGTACTGGTGCTTTCCATTTCTGATCAGGTGTAGGAATATTTTTAAGTAGACTCTTAGGTGTTAATCCCAGTTCCTTCGCCATTTGAATATCAGCCTCGTTTAGCCGACAGCGCTTTTTCGCCTCTTCCCAGCCTTCCGTATTTTTTCTATTCCCCACTTCATTAGCCTCCCGTTTGCCATGTGTCCTAAAATTTTAACAAAAATCACACATAAAAACTACAAACGAGGGCATCGCATGCTAGGCACTGCTCGAGAATCTGTTATACACATGAAGTTCCTTCGATTCTATAAGGAAAAATGCGCATAGCACCAAGCACTGTTGTTTTGAATAGACCGAGTTTTTCTAGGAACCTTGATTTTTTCTTGTAAAAAGTCTTATTTCTTGCCTAACTGTAAAAACTAAAGATAAGATTCTGCTAGGAGGGATATATGATTCGAACATGGTTAGGTGTTGTCTTTATAATTTTCATTGCAAGTTTTAGCTCTATTGCCTATTTAGTTGAAATGGAAAAGCTCATTCATTTTGATCATCACATTATTTCGTTTGTACAGGGTTTTGAAGCAGAATACTTAACGGCAATTATGATCTTTTTTAGTTTTATCGGTGATACTGTCCCAGTCATTGTTATCACCTTATTATCGGCCTTCTTTCTCTATCGTGTCCTCCGTCACCGAAGAGAAGTTCTTCTACTGTTAAGTACAATGATAGGCTCGACGCTCTTAAATGTATTGCTGAAGTACATCTTCCAAAGAACTCGTCCAGATATCAACCAACTTGTCTTCGAAGAAGGGTTTAGTTTTCCAAGTGGACATTCCATGGCCGCTTTTTCCTTATACGGTATTTTAACCTTCCTGCTTTGGCGACATATCAAATCTAGAGGTGGCCGTGGAACACTACTCATTTTCAATAGTTTGATGATCCTATTAATTGGATTGAGTCGAATTTATCTAGGAGTTCACTACCCGTCAGACGTCATCGCTGCCTATGCAGCAAGTGGATTTTGGCTGTTTACAGTCATTTGGATCTACCAATGGCTACAAGAAAGACGATACAAAACAGCTGCAGCTGGGACATAGGGACAGGCACTCTGTCCCAAACCTAAACGCAAAAAAATCCTGTAGAAATGGTTCCCTACAGGATTTTTTGATTCTTAAGGTTAAGCTGTTGCTTTGACGTTAGTTTCACCCTTTTTGTTAACTGTTTTGCGAAGGAACGGAACCACCCAGCGGTCTAAACCATAATGTGCTGCGTTGTAACCAGCAAATAGGATGATCGCTCCAAAGAAGATATCTGTTGGGTTATGAGATACAGTCCCAGCTAAGAAAAAGCTGAAGTTCATCACAAGTCCAAAGAACATCGCAGCAGTTGTTAAGCAACCAAGAAGTAAGCCTAAGCCAACTAAAAACTCACCAAGCGGGACAATAAAGTTGAACAATTCAATGTTTGGCAATGCAAAGGTTTCTAGGAAGTTTACATACCAGCTATAAACAGGCGCTCCGTCTGGACCTGTAACAGGATTGGCAATCGCTCCTTTTATAAATCCAGATGCATCAAATCCTCCACCGGTTAATTTTCCCCAACCTGCAGTCATCCAGTTATAGCCAAGCCAGATTCGAATGACTGCTAGAATCCCAGCTGCGATTTTATTTTCTCTTAACATATTTGCGAACATAATGAACGCTCCCCTTTTTAATGAAATATTTGTTTTTGTTTGATTACACTCATAATATATCAGTTTCCAAGGTGAAAATGTTAGGATTGTGAATTAGTTCACAATTTGTTAAAAACATCTTGTCGGAAATGTGTCAATCCATCCATAAGGAGCAACGAGAAGTATAAAGCTATCCTCTACGCTAGCAAACTAGGCCCCTCCCCCCACAAGAAGGCTTGTATAGGATTCATTTTTTATAAGAGGTTACTCCCTTAATAGCCTCTAAGGAAATGCCCTATTCCGTTTTAGCTCTAAAGCTCCATTTTGTTGATTTACTTAAGAAGATAAAAAAGTCCGTTAACCATTTAGAGATTAAGGCGACAAACACATATCCCGCAAAAAGCAATAAAAAATTCTCTTTTCCCGGAAAATGAAACAACCCAATCCCAACCATAAGTGGTTTCATAAAAAAAGCTAGCAGGAAGCATAAAGGAAGCATCCAAAGATAATAATTCTTCTCTCTGTTCAATATGAATTGGTAATAGAGCATATAAATGACCGGTACCAATGAAGCATCAAGCGTAAAATTAGAAGGAAGGATCGCGAGAAGTTTATATGGATAAAACCATATTCCTTTTTCCGTCCCAATGATATCGGTGTACGCAAAAAATACATGCACACTATACCCATAAAATCCAAGATGGAAAGCTTTTCTTCGATCAATAAAGAGAACCAGGATAACAAGTGGAATAACCAACATAGCAAGGACAATCCAAACCTGCCAATGTGAGAAATTAGAGAACTCATGCCAATACTCAAATAATCTGTTGTTTTGCTCAACTTCCGCTTTTACAATCTGATCTATCCGTTCTAGTTGGCCATTCTTCACGATGTCTCCTCCATTTACCTTTACTCTCATTTGCTATTTGTAGGTTGCCCCTTTTGATCGATTAATTTCCATATTTTTTACAAATTAAAGAAAACAAAGAGAAGCATCCTTATAGGAATAACAATGGCATTTTTGTACACTGAAGTTCATTTCTCACCAACAAATTGTCTAAATCTACATTAAAAGAAAGTGGAATATCATCAGTGTGTTAATAAAGATCGTTATACTAACTTGAAGGGAATTTTCCCATGAAAGGCTCTCTATTTGGGGCAACATGTTAAAAGAAGTTTGTCAATGAAAAGTACTCTTAAAAAGAAGCAGAATGGAATCATTAAACCCACTTTACCCTCCATATTAAAAACACATACAATCTTCTTAATCAAAATAACAAAAACAAAACCCAGTCCTTCAGGCTGAGTTAGAACAGATCTTATCCCTACTAATACGTTTTCAAAAGTACGTCTCTAAATCCTATAAAAAAAAATTTATTGAGCCAATGCACCATTTATCAGAGTGAGATAGTAGCATTATTTCATTCTTCAAAAACATGGTTGCGGTGCTTTTCTTTTTCAAAAGACAATTTTTTCGTAGGGCTAAAGAAACAAATGGGGAGTAAAAATAAAGTTCCTTCCCTCTACCTGCATCCTAAAAAAAGCATTCCAAAGTTTCCATAGCCCTCGAAAGTTGCGGCATCGGGCACTTAGTCCCTATCATACGCAGTCGGAGGTGATTCCACCCACCCTTTTTCAATTAAAATATTCATGCCGTCGTCAACAAATAAGCCAATGCTCATAAGTGTTCTGCCATATAAGAAATTTAAATCTCTTCTTGCGGTAACCGCCATGGAGTTTCCGAATGACCTTATCTTCATGGCAAACATGTCCACTTTGTGGAAAAGCATGATTTTATCAGAAAAAGGTGGAAATGTAGTTGGTTGAACCAAATGGTCTAGATACCCCGGTGTTTGTATGTGTTCGGCATGCATTTTTTCTTTATATTGCTTTACCGCTTTATCCGTCATGTCTAACCCTCGTTTAAACAAAGCTTTTATCTTTTGATCCTGAACGCTCTGATGAAATCCCAATAATAATGCCATACTTGTTACGTTATTCTCAATGTTATCCCAAAGATGAATGATTTCCATTGCTTGTAATGGGCGGACATCTCCTAAAAACCCATTTAAATAACTTTGTTGTTCTACTTTATCAATTCCATCTGGGATTGGGATGCTAGGGGGAACGTTAATGTATTTTTTTTCCGCCAGAACGCTATTAATTTGCCCTATAAAGACGGCCGTACATTCATTACAGTAAACAAAGAACTCCCTTACATCCTCTCGCATCATCAAGGGAACAGCTACAGCGTAAAGACTCATGCCTGCCTTAGCGGCATATTTTAAATAGTGCACGTAAAATTGATCTGCATATAAACGGGGAGCACCTAGATTTACATCATCTTTCGTAAATCCAATTGGGATAGGAATATTTTCTTTTTCAAAAAATCCTTTTATCCTTTGCGTAAAATCCTTTGATAAAGCTAAACCATTTTCCAAAAGATGCTTAACATCTTCGTCCTCGCAATGCTCTAGAAAATAACTTAAAATTTGAATCGACATACTGTTCCCCATATAAGTAGCCCATAGTTTCCCCATTTCAAAAGACGTAAAAGGCTGGGTCTCATCAAATATTTTCGGTTTTATATTTAGTGGTTTCAACACATTCATTGGATTTAAATTTTTATCGGTCGTCATAACGAATCTCCTTTTCCCGCATTTCGCTTATGTTATCCAATCTGGAAAAATTTAATTCAAAACAGGTCTTTTTAATAGGTAAAACAAGATACCTGGACAACCAACAAAAATGAGAACCATTTTAACTGAACATCATCTTTATAGAACGTATTGCCTAGATGATTTATATTGAAAAATCGTGCATGCATTAACAAGTACGGGACCTAAAGCTCCCTTCTTGTATCTACATTTCCATATTCCTAATCTTGTTAGGATTGTACATTTGTAGCCACTTTTCAGACTGATGGATCATCCATTTGCCCATATCATCTAAAAACTCAAGTATTTCCCTCGGATTATCGACCGGGCTAATCGCATAGGTAACTGCTTGTTTCATATCTGGTTCTTTTTCAGGAAAATGTCGAGAAAAGACGTTATATGCGGGGTATAAGTCTCTTGTATATTTGCCTTCTTCCTCTATAACAAGTGCAAGCCCCGCCCTAACAATGATTTTCATAATCCATATACAACAATCCAAGATGTCCTCAGGATCGTCATTGTCACCAAGGTCCTCTTTTGCTTGTTGAATCTGTTTTTTAAGGTTCATAAGATGTTCATTCGCTAGCGTTTTATCTGGTTTATACATCGGCAAATGGCCACTGATATCTTCTCCATACACACATATACTATGGGTTTTGATCATAAACGGTATGATAGAAAAGTGAGTTGTTTGTACTATATCTTCAATAAAATAGAAACTTAATTCCACTCCATTAATACAACTATATAGATTGTTTATATCTTGCTCAGCCTCGTCTACCCATGATAAATCGATTTCATTGGGATGTTTATTCGTAATAGCGATTGTATCTAAATCTGAAACACTATTTATCCCTAATCCACGAGGAATTGACCCTCTTATATAAATACTATGTAAGTCTTCTCTTAAATGGCTTTGGTACTTTTCTATCGCCGCTAAAATCACCTTGTTAAATTCTGGTTGAATATTCGTTAAGTTTGAATCATTTACTAGATATCCATTTGAATCGCTTAGACAAAAACGCCCAATTTCTTTCACTTGTGTCAATACTATCCCCCCTTCTCAATCATGTATGAACCAGCCCCCTGTGTTCAACAAATAAAAACCGCAAAGCGATCGGAAGGTAAAGGGTTTTTGAAGTAATTCCAGAAGTTTTACTTTAAAGCTTTATCTCCCTCCGCTCCAACCTTCCATTTCGTTTCATATAAATCACTCCAACCTGGTTAGCTCATCTCCATCCTTGAAGAAGCGACTTTAAATCTTTTCTTCTTACATTGTGGTATCTAGATTCGTTTTATAAAAATAGCTTTCAAAAACCTTTTATCATGTTAACCAACACCCTAAGCTTTATGGGTGTTGTTCTTTTTTCCCGAGGGATCATAATGTTAGAGCGTATAAATGTTTCCTAATAAAAATGAGTGCCAAATTGATAATGGAATTTGGCACTCATTTTTTATGTATTTATGATGTGTGGACCCAATAGGACAGAGGGACAGGTACCTCGTCCTAAAACGATGTATTTTCGCCTCTAGCCCTCGGGATAATGGACTTGTTCCCGTGTCCTTATTGATCATAAATCTTAAAGACTGTGTTGATTTTCTTGGCATGATACATGGCTATATCTGCATGTCGAAGGAGCAGATCCATCTCTACTCCATGATCAGGATAAAAAACAACTCCAATACTGGTTGTTATTTGGACGATGGTATTAGCAACATAAATCGGTTGCTTAATGACCTCCGCAATATTGTTCGCTATTTCTGCTATTTCTTGGTCATTTTTATGTCCAGGCAAAACAATCGCAAATTCATCTCCGCCTAATCGGTAAACTAAACCATTCGAACCGAGAACTCCACTTAATCGAGCTGTAACTTTTATAAGGGCAACATCACCAGCTTGATGGCCATAAGAATCATTCACTGTTTTTAGCCCATGCAAATCTAAATACATAATCGTAAAAGTGGTGTCTTTGTTGATTTCCTCTTCTAAGTCGATTTGGAATTTAAGGCGGTTAGGCAAATCCGTCAAGGTATCATGATACGCTCGATATCGTATTAAATCCTCTTCCTTCTTTCTCTCCGTAACATCCCGAAAAACGACTTGAACAGCACTATGACCATTCAATTGAATCGGTAATCCAATCACTTCAGCATCGATTTCCTGACCATCAAACCGAATAAGCTTAATATAGATAGATGGAGCAATCTGGTTATGTTTTTCTATGCTTTCAATTCGTCTTGAAACAAGCCTTCTATCATCGAAATGAACAAATGAATGAATGTGTACCCCCAGAAGATCTTTTGTTTCTTGGAATCCCAATAATTCTATAGCTGTTGAGTTGGCATATTGAATCATGCCTTTTTGGTGTACCAAGATCCCTAACGGTGAATGTTCCACTAAGCGTCGATAACGCTCTTCACTTTCGGTTAAATGGAGCTTCAATCGTATACTTTCCGTAATATCTTGAATTTGGGCAATAAGATATAAGGATTTATCTCCTTCTCGAACGATGGAAACGGAGAGCAAAGCCCAAACAAGGTTTCCGCTTTTATGAAGATACCTTTTTTCCATTTCATAAAAATCTTTTTTCCCCTTAACCAATTGCTCAACCTGACTGATATCTGCTTCCAGATCATCTGGATAAGTTATATCTTGAAACGTCATCGATAGAAACTCTTTTTCAGTATAGCCAGTAATTTTGGTTAACGCTGGGTTTACTTTAAGCCAATTTCCTTCTAATGAAACTAAAGCCATTCCAATAGGAGAATAAAAAAAGGCCTGCTCAAATCGATTAATAAAATTTAACATAATGCTCCCTCAAATTGTATATTTCACGATGATTTATATAAAAGGATGATTTGCGGAACGTTTTCTTCATTTAGCATCTAGCCTGCTGCATGAAAACGCTTTTATACACAAATCTTTTTCTTTCAATATTATGCAATTAATAATATGTCTTGTCTATTATAAATCGATTCTTTTCCCCTTTTTCTTAATCCGTTCTGGCAGTTAGAAAGGTTCGCTTAATATGGTCGTTGAAACCGTAATTATGGAGGTTTTCTGGTACAAACCCGCTTCATGGGGGCGATGGAACCGTAATCGAAGTGGGAATCTGGTACAAACCCGCCTCACAGGGTCGATGAACCTGAAATACATGGAAAAGAAATTACCTTATCAACAAATTCCATGTCTAATTTTCGCAGAAAAATTTTTAATTGAGAGGCTTCTTTATCCTGCATCATAACAGGGATAACCCTACAAAACCGCCGACAAATATCGACATAAATCTAGATAAGTTTCATTCAAACGGTTGCAAACATTTTAAAATGTATACTATAATACTTGTATACAAGTATACCTAAACTTTGGTGAAGGTGGTTTGATTGAATTAATGGAATTTCTTTATCCTGAAAAGTGGCTTTCCAAAGCTTCCACTGGAGAGCGAATCGCCTCCGAGCTTAGAATGCGCATTATCTCTGGTCTAATTGAAAGCGGTGCCACCCTTTCTGAAAACAAATTGGCTGCAGATTTTAACGTGAGTCGCTCTCCCGTTCGTGAAGCAATCAAAATATTGGCTTCTGAGAATATGATTCGCTTAGAAAGAATGGGTGCAGTGGTTATTGGATTAACCGAAAAAGAAATATCAGAACTATATGATGTGCGGTTACTGATTGAAACGTTTGTATTTGAACGGCTTGTAGCCATGGATACAAATGAGTTAGTAAATGACCTTCATAAAAGACTTGAAATCATGGAAATCGCGATCAAATATCATGATGCCGATGAGTTTTCCTATCAAGATGTTTTATTTCATGAAACGATTATTCGTACAAGTCAGCACTCCTATATTCTGATGATCTGGAACAATTTAAAACCAGTAATGGAAAGCCTTATTCTCCTATCAATGCGTGTGCGTTTCAATGAAAAGTATGAAGACTTTACACGTATTTTGAATAATCACAAGCTATATATTGAAGCCATTAATCAAAAAGATCGAAACCTCATGATTGAGTCTTTACACAAAAACTTTGACGATGTTCAAGGCCAAGTGGATGACCTTTGGAGGTCACAACAAGTGCTAACAAAAGGAGTCGTGCAAGAAAATGAGTAACTATATGTTAGGCATAGACATTGGTACAACCAGTACGAAAGCGGTGTTATTTACCGACAAGGGTGATGTCATCCATACAGAGAATATTGGCTACCCTCTGTATACCCCGGATGTAACCACAGCTGAACAAGACCCTGAAGAGATTTTCCAGGCTGTCTTACAAGCTGTCTCATCGATTACGAAACATCATTCTGAAAAAGCCATTTCATTTGTTTCCTTTAGTAGTGCAATGCACAGCGTAATTGCCATGGATGAAAATGACCAGCCGCTGACAAATTGTATTACTTGGGCAGATAATCGCAGTGAAGCATGGGCACATACAATTAAAACGGAATTGAACGGGCATGAAATTTACAAAAGAACGGGAACGCCTATTCACCCTATGTCTCCATTATGTAAGATTGCCTGGATTGTGAATGATCGTCCTGAGATTGCTACTCACGCTAAAAAGTATATCGGGATGAAAGAATATATTTTTAAAAAGCTCTTTAATCAATATGTTGTCGATTATTCCCTTGCCTCATGCATGGGGATGATGAACTTAAAAAACTTAGAATGGGATGAAGAGGCCCTAGAAGTTGCGGGTGTCACACGAGATCAATTATCTGAGCTCGTCCCGACAACCAAAATTTTCACCGACTGTGACCCTGTTTTAGCCAAAAAGATGGGCATTAGCCCTGACACTCCTTTTGTTATTGGAGCAAGTGATGGTGTCCTTTCAAATTTAGGTGTGAACGCAATCCACAAAGGTGAAATTGCCGTCACAATTGGGACAAGCGGTGCCATTCGTACCATTATTGACCAACCGCAAACCGATGAAAAAGGAAGAATCTTTTGCTATGCGTTAACAGAAAATCACTGGGTCATTGGTGGTCCAGTAAACAATGGTGGAATGGTCCTCCGTTGGATTCGTGATGAATTTGCTTCATCAGAGGTTGAAACAGCGAAAAGACTTGGCATTGACCCGTATGAAGTATTAACGAAGATCGCTGATCGGGTAAGACCTGGTTCTGATGGATTGTTATTTCATCCTTATCTCTCTGGAGAACGTGCGCCATTATGGAATCCAGACGTCCGCGGCTCCTTTTTCGGCTTAACCTTGTCACATAAAAAAGAGCACATGATTCGTGCTGCACTAGAAGGTGTGATTTACAACCTATATACCGTGTTTTTAGCTTTAACTGAATGCATGGACGGCCCTGTAACCCGGATTCAAGCGACTGGAGGATTCGCAAGGTCGGATGTTTGGCGGCAAATGATGTCCGATATATTTGAATCGGAAGTGATCGTTCCAGAAAGCTATGAGAGTTCGTGTCTCGGTGCTTGTATTTTAGGGTTATATGCCACTGGAAAAATTGATTCATTTGAAGTCGTATCTGAAATGATAGGCAGTACTTACAAACACACACCTAATGAAAAGGCAGTAACCGCTTATCGGAAACTCCTTCCGATCTTTATTAACCTATCTAGAGTACTAGAAAACGAATATAGCCAGATTGCGCATTATCAAAGAAGCATTATTAACAAAGACAACTAGACAAACATTGGGGGAATTACAATGCCGTTAATCATTGTAGCAATTGGTATTTTAGCTTTATTACTTTTAATCATGGGTCTTAAACTAAACACGTTTATTTCCTTAATCGTCGTTTCATTCGGTGTAGCTTTAGCACTTGGAATGCCACTGAATGGAATTGTTGGAACAATTGAAGCCGGATTAGGTGGAACACTTGGTCACTTAGCATTAATCTTTGGTCTTGGGGCAATGCTAGGAAAGTTAATTGCAGATTCAGGCGGCGCGCAGCGTATCGCCATGACCCTCGTGAAGAAATTTGGCGAAAAAAATATTCAGTGGGCAGTCGTTGCTGCTTCATTCATTATCGGGATCGCTCTCTTCTTTGAAGTAGGTTTAGTGTTATTAATTCCAATCGTTTTTGCAATTTCAAAAGAATTAAAAGTTTCTGTCCTATATCTCGGTATTCCAATGACAGCGGCTTTATCCGTTACACACGGTTTCTTGCCACCACATCCAGGACCTACCGTTATTGCTGGTGAATATGGAGCAAACATTGGTGAAGTGCTTCTTTATGGTTTTATTGTTTCAATTCCAACCGTATTTTTAGCAGGGCCAGTTTTCACGAAAATCGCTAAAAAGTTAGTGCCTGCTTCCTTTACGAAAACTGGGAGTATTGCTTCTTTAGGTGAACAAAAAACGTTTAAACTTGAAGACACCCCTGGTTTTGGAATCAGTGTTTTTACCGCATTACTTCCTGTTATTTTAATGTCATTCGCGACGATTATTACATTATTGCAAAAAACAATGGGATTTGACGATAATGCCTTGCTAGCGGCGATTCGCTTTATTGGTGAAGCTGGTACAGCCATGTTAATTTCCTTATTAGTGGCTATTTATACAATGGGAATCGCTAGAAAAATTCCGATCAACACTGTGATGGCATCTTGTACAACGGCTATCACACATATTGGCATGATGCTGTTAATCATTGGTGGAGGCGGAGCTTTCAAACAAGTTTTAATTGATGGCGGTGTAGGCGATTATGTAGCGAATTTATTCGAAGGAACCTCTTTATCTCCTATCCTACTTGCTTGGATTATCGCTGCAATCCTACGTATTTCCTTAGGTTCTGCAACGGTTGCCGCTTTAACAACTGCTGGTTTAGTCATTCCGATGTTAGGACAATCTGACGTAAATCTTGCTTTAGTTGTTCTTTCAACTGGTGCAGGTAGTTTAATCGCTTCTCACGTAAACGATGCAGGATTCTGGATGTTCAAAGAGTATTTTGGTTTAAGCATGAAAGAAACCTTTGCAACATGGACTTTACTAGAGACAATTATTTCCGTTGCTGGATTAGGATTTATTTTATTGCTAAGCTTATTTGTATAAATTATATAAGGAGCAGTAAATCATCACTTTTGGTGATGGTTTTTCTGCTCCATTCAACTTAATTTTTATTGGAGGAAGAATAAATGAATCATTCAATTGGTGTTATTGGTTTAGGCGTAATGGGCAGAAATATTGCCTTAAATATGGCGAATAAAGGTGAAAATGTAGCTGTTTATAATTACACAAGAGATTTAACAGATCAACTTGTCGAGAAATTAGATGGGCAAACCATCTCCCCCTATTATGAAATAAAGGATTTTGTTCAGTCTTTGGCCACTCCAAGGAAGATCTTCCTTATGGTTACAGCAGGTAAAGCCGTCGACTCGGTTATCTCTTCATTAATCCCTCATTTAGAAACTGGTGATATCATCATGGATGGTGGAAATTCTCATTATGAAGATACAGAACGTAGATATCATGACTTGAAGGAAAATGGAATTGGGTATTTAGGAATTGGGATTTCTGGCGGTGAAGTTGGGGCATTAAACGGACCTTCCATCATGCCTGGTGGCGATAAGGATGTCTATGATCAAGTTGCACCTATCCTCACAAAAATCGCTGCACAAGTAAATGGTGAGCCTTGCTGTACGTACATTGGTCCAAAAGGAGCTGGCCATTTTGTCAAAATGGTACATAACGGCATTGAGTATGCGGATATGCAACTAATTGCTGAAGCCTATACTTTTTTAAGAGAAAAGCTTCAGTTACCTGTTGATGAAATTGCTGACATCTTTGAAACATGGAATCAAGGCGAGCTTAAGAGCTATTTAATCGAAATTACAGCTGAGATTTTACGTAAAAAAGATGATAAAACAGGCTTGCCTTTAATCGACGTCATCTTAGACAAAGCAGGACAAAAAGGCACAGGAAAATGGACAAGTATTCAAGCCATTGATAACGGAATTCCTACATCCATTATTACAGAGTCCTTGTTCGCTCGTTATATTTCCGCATTAAAAGAGGAACGAGTAGTTGCAGAAAAAATCCTAACTGGTCCAACTATGGAACAATCTAATTTGGATAAAAATGAATGGATTGATCACATTAGACAAGCATTATATATGGGAAAGGTTTGTGCCTATGCACAAGGATTTACTCAATATAAAATGACTTCTGAGCTATTTGAGTGGAATCTACCATTGAAGGATATCGCCCTAATTTTCCGCGGCGGTTGTATCATCCGTGCAGAATTTTTAAATGTAATCAGCGAAGCCTACCAAGAACAATCTGATTTAGCGAATTTATTAATTTCTCCTTATTTTGCTGAGAAAATTCAAAGCTATCAAGAAGGCTTGCGTAAAGTGGTTATTGAAGGAATTCAATCAGGAATCACATTCCCATGTTTAAGTGCTTCCCTCACTTATTTTGATAGTTACCGTAAAGGCATTTCCAATGCTAACCTATTACAAGCACAACGTGATTATTTTGGAGCTCATACGTATGAACGCAGAGATGTTGAGGGAGTTTTCCATACAAACTGGCAGTAATCTGGTAAGGACAGTGTACTGATTTATTTATAAAAGCTGAAGTATACATTGGTGATTGTATCGCCAAGTATATTTCAGCTTTTTTCATTATTGACCCCAGCTTGCTCATTGTTTTTCTTCCAAAATTTTTTTCATAAAATCTTAGCATATTGCTGCACCCGAAAACAACCGCATTCCTAAACATGCAAGTAGCACGAAGGCTATAGGAATAGCATAACGATGAAGAAATGATATTCAGTGCCCGGGCACGAGTAGATTAGAAGCAAGGACGTCCAAGCCCACTGAAAAAGTCACTTCCAGTTGGATCTCGGATCCATCAGCCTTATGAAGCGGGTTTCTTGTTGTTTCCTTGCTGGATTTCGGCTTCATCAGCCTTATGAAGCGGGTTTCTTATTGTATCCTTGCTGGATTTCGGCTTCATCGGTCTAATGAAGCGGATTTCTTTTGTTGTATCTAGCTAGATTTAGGCTTCATCTGCCTAGGATGCCCCTCAGTCTCTTTTCGTCTTCTTAAGCACTCCACTTCGGTCTTCATATGATTTGTTTTTCAGTAGTCTCGGTACGTCCCTCCCCATTAAACAATCCCTTTTTCTTTAAAAGTAGCAATCTCTTCCGGACTATAGCCTAAATCAGCTAAGACGGTTTCGGTGTTTTCACCTAGCAAAGGTGGTGCCTTGCGAACTGATCCAGGTGTTTCTGAGAGTTTAATCGGCACCCCTATCATCTTCAGCAACCCAACCGTTGGATGTTCGACTTCTTGAATCATCTCGCGACTTTGAACTTGTGGGTGAGCAAACAGTTGCGAAAGGTCATTGATTGGCCCACTAGGCACACCTGCATCCTTTAATTTTTGGATGATTTCCGCTGATTCTCTCTTTTTCGTATAGTCTGTTAGGATTTCGACTAGTTCGTCCCGATGGGCAACACGGTTCACGTTCAATGCATATTTGTGATGATCTTTTAGATGAGGAAGATCTAGCGCATCACACATCTTTCTCCATAACCCATCATTCGGTACTGCAATAATTACGTACCCATCCTTTGTTTCAAACGCCTGGTATGGAACCAGGTTCGGATGTGCCGACCCCATTCGTTTTGGTACATTCCCTGTACTTAACACACTTTGCCCTAAGTAATTAGACAAAGACACGATTGTATCCAAAAGAGAGGATTCTACATATTGACCTTTTCCTGTTGTTTGTCTCACAAACAAGGCTAACACAACCCCAAGTGAGGCATATAGCCCCGTTGCCAAGTCGACTACTGAAAAACCAACCTTCACCGGCGACCCTTCCGCTTCTCCAGTGACACTCATTAATCCACCGAAGCCTTGCATAAGTAAATCATAGGCTGGTTCATCCTTCATCGGACCTGTTCTTCCAAACCCACTTACTGCACAATACACGAGACGAGGGTTAATCTCCTTCAGAACCTCATAGCCTAATCCGAACTTTTCCATTGTCCCGTTGCGGAAGTTTTCAATGACCACATCAGCTTCAGCCACTAGTTTTTTTACAATCTCCTGGCCTTCCTCACTTTTAAGGTTCAAGGTCATCGCTTTTTTATTTTTATTCAAACTCATAAAATAAGTCGATTCTCCATTTATGGCTGGTGGAATATAACTTCGAGTTTCATCTCCAATATCAGGTTGTTCCACTTTTAAAACGTCTGCTCCCATGTCCGCCAATTGCATGCTACAAAACGGACCAGCCAATGTTCTTGATAGCTCTAACACTTTTATCCCTTCTAATGGACCAGGCATCCAAACCCCTCCTACTTTTGTTCATGCTTTCCTTAACCAACAATCATTCCAATATAGGAATATGTTTTCCTCTCTATATACCTTCTACTATTCTCGTTATTGTTGTTTTCCTCCTGCTTTGCTTGGTGACCACTAGCCTTGCATGGGTTTAAAAATTTCCCATAATTTCAAAAAAATGTATTTACACACAAGAAAAA
>NZ_JACWFH010000024.1 GCF_019749255.1 Mesobacillus maritimus
TTACGTGTCTACTCTATAGGGTACATTTTAAAAACTAGTCATGGCTTTTTTTGATGGGTTCTTTACGATCCTTAGTATACTTTATCTCCATTAAAAATAGAGTTCTTTACGACAACGTAATCAACATTCCGAATGGCGCTTAGTTTGTCTCCACCAGCATATGAGATGGAAGACTGAAGATCTTGTTCCATTTCGGTTAACGTTTCTTGTAATTGTCCTTTGTACTCAACAAACATTTTTTTTCCTTCGACGTTTTTCTTTTCGCCTTTTTGGAACTCCGAAGCGGATCCGAAGTATTCTTTATAAAGTTTTCCGTCTCGTTCTACCGTTTCGCCAGGAGATTCTTCGTGACCAGCAAATAGAGAACCAATCATAACCATTGTCGCCCCGAAGCGGACAGATTTTGCGATATCCCCGTGTGTACGAATTCCACCATCAGCGATAACCGGCTTGCTTGCAGCTTTTGCACACCAGCGTAGAGCTGCTAGTTGCCAACCGCCAGTACCAAATCCAGTTTTAATCTTTGTAATACATACTTTTCCAGGCCCGATGCCGACTTTTGTTGCATCCGCGCCAGCGTGTTCTAGCTCTCTAACAGCTTCTGGAGTACCAACATTACCAGCGATAACAAAGCTATCAGGCAAGTTGTTTTTGATATGTTTAATCATTTCAATGACAGCATTTGAATGCCCATGGGCAATATCAATGGTGATGTATTCAGGTGTTATTTGTTCGTCCTTAAGTTGTTGAATAAAGCTATATTCGTCTTCTTTCACACCGACACTAATCGATGCGTACAATCCACGTGCATGCATGTCTTTGATAAAATCCACTCGCTTCTCTGGCTCAAAACGATGCATGATATAGAAATAATTGTTTTCAGCTAAGTAACGCGCAATTTTTTCGTCAATAATTGTTTGCATGTTGGCTGGAACGACAGGCAATTTAAAGGAACGTCCTCCTAGTGTTACACTTGTATCACATTCAGAACGGCTATTTACAACACATTTTGCAGGAATCAATTGAATATCTTCGTAGTCAAATACATTTTCCATAGAATACACCCCTAAATACGAATGTTTGAATTTAATAGAACAATAATCGTTCGTACATTAGGTAATATACCTTATTTTTACTTATCTGTCAAAGTGAATTCGGTATTTTATTTAGGTTTTTGTAACTATCGTTTATTAACCAAAAAATAGGGGTTAATTTCTAAGATGCATGTTTAAAAATTAGCATCAACATTCATGAAAGTAAAGACAATAAGAACCCTCCAATAGCTCCAGTTGCGACAATCACCCACGGAGGTAGTTTCCAGTGAACCAACATGCTAAACAACACTGTAGCAAAAGCAAAGTCAATTGCAGATAAAATTGAAGTTGTCCAGATGGGGTGGTAAAAGGCAGAAATTAAAATTCCAACAACTGCGGCGTTTACTCCCATTAATGCTCCTTTTATTTTTGGATTTTGTCGTAAAGAGTTCCAAAAAGGTAGAGTTCCTACTATAAGTAGAAAAGCGGGCAAAAAGATTGCAACCGTTGCAAGAAGTCCGCCTTTCCATCCATTAATTACAGCACCGATATACGCTGCAAAAGTAAATAACGGTCCTGGTACTGCTTGAGCCATTCCGTACCCTGCAAGAAATTCTTCCTCACTTAGCCAACCTGTTGGGACGAACTCACGTTCAAGCAGTGGCAAAACCACATGTCCGCCGCCAAACACTAATGAACCAGATCGATAAAAGCTGTCAAACAAGGCCACCCAGTTAAGATTGGTCACTTCTCTTAGCAACGGAAGAGCAATTAACAATCCGAAAAAAAGTGTTAAACAAATGACCGCAAACCGCCGAGAAATTGGAAACTGCATCTGAGTAGTTTCTTTTTCATAGCTGTGATCTCGGTACAAAAGATAGCCGATAAATGCGGCGAAAAGGATGACACCAACTTGTGTAAAAGCGGTTTGCCATAAAAGGGTAATCACAATTGCAAATAAGGCAATCGTTTTTCTTTGTATGTCTGGAGTTAAGTTCTTCGCCATTCCTAAAATTGCGTGGGCAACAACGACAACGGCGACTATCTTTAAGCCTTTAATCCAGCCAGTATCATTAAACCCCATAGTATGAAATAGGAGTGCGAAGAGAATTAGAACAATAACGGAGGGAAGAGTAAACCCGATAAATGAAACGATTCCTCCTAGGACTCCTGCTCGCATTACACCAATTCCAATTCCAACCTGGCTACTTGCAGGTCCGGGAAGGAACTGACATAACGCAACTAAATCGGCATAGCCTTTTTCATCCAACCACTTTCGCCTGCGGATATACTCTTCATGGAAATACCCTAAATGAGCAACTGGGCCACCAAAGGAAGTTAGTCCTAGTCTTGTCGATACTTTCAGGATCTCCAGTAATATCTTTAATTTGCTTTCACTATTATTTGTCATGTTTCACCTTCCTCGTTAGTCTTTGATTTCCTTAAAAAGCTCGAATGCTTTGTTCCTAGCTTCTATTAAAACAAGCTCGCCTTTTTCAGTAGTTGAATAATACTTTCTTATTTTCCCCTCAACGTTTTTCTCTTCCTTTACTAAAAGCATATCTTTTTCCATGTTGTGAAGAATGGGATATAAGGTACCAGCGCTGATATCATAACCGTGCTCTCTTAGTTCCTCAAGCATCCATAACCCAAAGATAGGATGAACTTTGGCGTGGTGGAGGATATGGATTTGTATAAATCCTAAAAATAGTTTTCGCAATACTCGATCTTCCATTTCATTCACCTCGCTTATATCGAAACATAATATCGAAAACCGATATTGAAAAGATAACCTATTTGTAACTCTGTGACAAGGATAATTAGGTAAGGTTTACACAATCTTTACATTCAATGAGGGAGTGTTGAAATTATATCCCATCATGAAAAGGTTTTGAAGGATAAACGGATAAGAATATGAGAAGAGTACGTGGTTTATGAGAGCTTCAAAGCACACGATAACAAAGGAGAGAAAAGAATAAGTGTCGTAGAGAAGCTATTCTTTTTTATATTGTTATTTAGAAGATTCGAATAACCTAATCCTTTATGTAGAAACTAAGGAAATACTTGTATGCTGACGTTTAGGAGTGGTGAGATGGTTTCTTTTCGTGAAATTGTTATGGCACATGAAAAGATGATGGGAATCGTTCATAAGACGCCCTTGGATTACTCAAATACCTTTAGTGAATATGCAAATAATCAAGTTTATTTGAAACTTGAAAATCTACAAAAGACAGGGTCCTTTAAGGTCAGAGGATCTTATAATAAAATGACCTCTTTGAAAAAAACGGAAATCCAAAATGGTGTGGTGGCGGCTTCTGCTGGAAATCATGCACAAGGTGTTGCCTATTCGAGTAGCATGCTAGGTATTCCCTGTACGATTGTAATGCCTAAAGGAGCTCCATTAACGAAAGTGCAAGCAACGAAAAGCTACGGGGCAAAGGTGGAATTACATGGGGATGTTTTCGATGATGCTTTAGATTATGCTCTGGAGCTGAAGGACAAAACTGGTGCTGCGTTTGTACATGCTTTTGATGATGACACCATTATCGCTGGACAAGGAACCGTCGGACTAGAAATTCTCGAACAGCTTCCTGATGTAGATGCCATTGTTTGTCCGGTTGGTGGTGGGGGATTAATTTCTGGTGTTGCTGCAGCCGTTAAAGAAAAACATCCATCCATTCAAATTTATGGTGTACAAGCAAAGGCTTGTACCAGCATGGAGCAGTCGTTACAGGAAAAGAAACCAGTATTCGTTGATTCTAGTCCAACCATGGCTGATGGAATTGCTGTAAAAAAGCCGGGGCAGCATACGTTTCAGATCGTGCAAAAGTATGTTGATGAAATGCTTTCAGTTGATGAAACAGAAATTGCCCAAACGATGCTGATGCTTCTTGAACGAAATAAGCTACTGGTAGAAGGATCAGGAGCGGTTTCCCTTGCTGCAATGTTGTATCATAAACTACCACTTAAGAATAAAAAAATAGTCCCTATTATAAGTGGCGGCAATGTTGACGTTAGTTTCATTTCGAGAATTATTGAAAGAGGAATGGTTGAAGCAGGGCGTTTTGTCCGGTTCAATACAATTCTCCAAGATAAACCAGGAAATTTAGAAAAAATCCTCCAAGTAGTCACCGAAAGGCAAGGGAATGTGTTGGATATTTCCTTAAGTCATATCGGAGACAGAATTCATCCAGGTTATGCCCAATTATCTTTATCAGTTGAAACAAAAGACCAACACCATATTGAAGAAATTTTTGAGGCTTTTAAGCAAAAAGGTTTTACAACAGATATTGTTTAGCTCCGAAGGTCACAAAAAAACCTGGCCGGATATCGGTCAGGTTATCTTGATGGTCTATATTTCAATATTGTTTATCTATGCTGTTTCATAACCGTTCATGGTTGCTACTTTCTGTTAAATAGGCTAATTCGCTTTAAAGGCTTCGGGTATTTTTAGGAGTTGCCCTTACCATCGTGTAAATGTCTTGGGTAGAGTGTTTCTCTAATAGAGTGAGTCTGTTTTTTATTTCACCTAAGTTCTTTTTGACATCACGAAATCCTTCCTGGATTAGTTGAGCCAACTGTAGGTTATCCATATACCCCTTTATCCCTATCTTATTTAAGAGTTTATCTATTAGAATTTTATACTACATTATTTGTTTGCTAGCATCACAGTCCAATTATTATAGGGACATTTGGATTCGGAAGAGTGGTAGAAATATAGCATAAAGATCCTCGTTGGGCATACAGTCAGGTTGCTATGTTATGCTAGCAGTGGCAGTAAAATGAGAGAAACACAGATTATATTAATTAGAGTAAGGGAAGTGAATAAATGGATCTTACGAATGATCAAATAATTGAGTTATCAAAATCACATGGACTTGTGTTGAAAGAGGACTCGTTATCAAGGAATGAATCGGGTCTTGATTTTCTAGTTGTCATGGCAGCTGAAGAGAATGGAGAGCAATGGGTTTTGAGAATTCCTAGGCGTCCAGATGTGATTACGACTGCTAGAAAAGAGAAGAAGATTTTGGAATTGTTAAAAGGAAAACTTCACATCCAAACCCCTCAATGGGACGTTTTTTCTGACGGGTTGATTGCGTATAAATTATTAGATGGTGTGCCTACTGGAACGATTGATCCTGATGCAAAAGCGTATGTATGGGAAATTGATGAAAAGAATGTCCCTGATTCCTTCAACGAAACGCTAGGGAATGCCTTGGCAGACTTGCACAGTATTTCACACCTTGAGGCGGAACGAGCTGGCCTTTCTGTTTTAGCTCCAGAACAGTTAAGGGACTCGATGCGGGAAAGAATGAAGAAAGTGAAGGATGAATATGGCGTAGGGGAGGAGCTATGGAGTAGGTGGCAAGAGTGGCTAGAAAATGAAGAGTTGTGGCCAAAGGAGTCTGCCTTTATTCATGGAGATTTGCATGCAGGTCATATATTAATTAATGAAGGTGCTTGTGTTACGGGATTCATTGATTGGACCGAGGCTAGAGTTGATGATCCAGCCCATGATTTTGTTGTCCATTTTACAGCATTTGGTGATGAAGCGCTAGAAAGTCTAATCGAATCTTATCGAGTTGCTGGTGGCTATGTATGGCCATACATGCGAGAACATATCCATGAACTTACGGCTTCTTATCCTGTTGCGATTGCAGAGTTTGCGAAGAAGTCTGGTTTAGAGGAGTTTGAATTAATGGCCAAGCAAATGCTTGGAGTAATGGATTAAATCGGGTTGAAAAGATGGATAGTGCCAAACACTATCCATCTTTTTAGTAGATGATGATCTTTTGCGTTTGTTATCTTCGAAAAAATGTTATATTTAAATAATAGAAATTATTCGGAAAAGGGAAGGGGCTTCTTTGATGGCAACAAGAGAAAAACTAACAGCAGCACAAGATGTTTTGAAGCAAATTATTGTTGGGCAGGACAACTGTGTGGAGTTATTGTTTACGAGTTTACTAAGTGGCGGCCATGTTTTACTTGAAAGTGTACCAGGTTCCGGAAAAACGAGATTGGCAAAAGCTTTTGCAAAAATAATCAAAGGGCAATTTAGTCGAATTCAATTTACACCAGATGTATTGCCAAGTGACGTAACTGGCATTCAATTTTTTAATCCAAAGACCCAAAATTTCGAACTACGTGTTGGCCCGGTTCAAGCGAATGTGTTACTAGCGGATGAAATCAATCGTGCTACACCAAGAACACAATCCAGCCTACTCGAGGTGATGGAGGAACATCAAACAACGATTGATGGGGAAACCGTTCATCTGCCATCACCGTTTTTCGTGATTGCGACCCAGAATCCAATTGAATCGAACCATGGAACCTTTCCGCTACCGGAGGCACAATTAGATCGATTTCTAATGAAATTAAACTAGCTTACCCTTCGTTTGAACAGGAAAAGGAAATTTTGCTTCTTCAGCGTGAAAGCGATTCGCTAAATGAAATTAAACCGATTTTCACGACAGAGGAGGTTGTATCGCTTCAACAGGAGGTACGAAAGATTCTGGTTTCAGAAGTGGTTGCGGACTATTTGCTACGAATCATTCACCGAACAAGAGAACACAAAGAAATTGAGCTTGGTGCGAGTTCTCGAGCGGCGTTAGCTCTCATGCGTGCTGGACAAGCACTAGCTTTCCTTCACGGGAGAGAATATGTTACCCCGCAAGATATCAAGATATTAGCAGCTTCTGTTTTGGAGCACCGGTTAATTCTTTCAATGGACGGGGCGATGCGTAACGAAAAGGTTGATGTAGTTCGTGAAATCATTGAGTCCGTCGAAGTTCCAGTAGAATTGGAGCTTAGCAGGTAATGCAGTGGGTCAAGGATAGCGTGGATCAAAAGGATAACCATTTTGACCTTCTTACCGGGCTAATCATCCTGCTAACGATAATAGGGTTGTACCTGGATCGTCAGCTTGTGTTTTTATTTATTGGGTTACTAGGTGTGTATTTAATAGGAATTCACTATTACAATCATCAAGTTGGTAAAGGTATTGTCCTTGAAAACCCAGAATTATTGGTGCGAAGTTATGAGGGTGAAGAAACGCAATTAAATCTGACCATTACGAATCATTCGAGAGTCCCTTATTTAAATGGGAAATTATCTTTTGAAATGAACAAACAAATCAATAGTGAGCAGTATTTACAGGCAACTAAGAAGGATTATAGTCTCTACCATGTTCCCTTTTCGTTGCCAGGTAAAAGTAAAGTAACTGTAACCATTCCGTTGAAAGTAGATAAGCGGGGGATAGGCCGATTGAATAAGATTGAATATTCTTTTCCACATCTTCTACTTTTCCAACCAATTGTTTTACAATTTAAGGAGCGGTTTCGGACAGAATTCCTGGTTTATCCAAAGCTTCAACCAATTGCGAACATAGGGAGTAACCAGAATCAACATATCGGGGATGACACATCGCTCTTTTCTCCTTATGAAGATTTATTGCGCCCTGTTGGGACGAGAAACTACGTTCAATCTGACCCATTTCAACGGATTCATTGGAAAGCGAGTGCGCATAGTCAAAAACTGCAAACGAAGATATACGAACGGAATCAACAGATTGCCTGGACTATCATAGTGAATATAGCCAAGAAAAGTCCGCTGGGGAATTATGCGACAAACGCAGACTTGGAAGAAATTTTATCAGAAGCTGCCTATTTATCTCGTTGGATTACGAAACAAGATCAGCCAGTTGAACTCTATATCAATGGTTCTGTCATGACAAAATATCTCCATTTGGAGGAAGATCAGGGACTTCGCCATTTGAAACGCATTCTCGAGCTACTAGCAAGGGTTGAGACAGGGAGTAGAATTTATCCGATAGAGAATCTTCTCCACCATGTTCATAAGTTCTATCATGAACCTCGTAAAGTTGTCATGACAGGAGAGTTAGAGGAGTCTTTTTCTCCCCAACTGAACAAGCTCTTAGAAGGCAGACATCAAGTCTATCATGTGGAAAAGTCTTGTTTAACACCCATTATATTGAAGGGAAAGCAGCGCAATGGTGCATAATCACACAATAGCCAAGTTCACCCAGATGCTAAGCGAATCCATTGTGTTTTTCTTTCTACTTGTCCCGATTTTCACTTATCAGGGTTTTGAGTACCCTTTTTGGAGTTATCTGTTTCTTACTTCTATAACAATTATGTTGTTTGAAGTAGGAATCACGTACATGAAAAATTATTTTGTGTATTTACCGATTCTCGCTATTCTCTTTTGGTTGATGGTTGTTGGTTATCACTACCCAGTGCTTGTGGTCATCCTATGGCTTGCTTTTATGACATGGAGAAACTTTCGTTTTGACCGACACGGACCAGAATCTCACCCTTTGGCCATTTTATTAAGTACCACTTTTTTGTTACTGATCGGTGTAATGTTCTTCAACCATGTTAATCTAATCTGGTATGGTGTAACACAAATCGGACTAGTTGTTGGAGGGACGTGGCTTAAACTTTTTGCTGAGTCAATCAACATTAAATCTACACAATCTTCGCTTTGGTTAATAAGTATATTTGTACTTGTTTTAATAGCCGGAAGTGGAGTTGCTTACAGTGTTTATCCCCTTTTATCGGCTACAATTGGCGTAATTTTATCAGCAGTTGGATTTGTTTTCAGGAAGGTTGTACTAGGGATTGTAGGTGTAATTGGTTGGTTTGGTATCGATTTAACCTTTTTAGAAGGGATTGTCGACGAAAAAACGTATCAGCAGGTCACCGGTAATATGGGTGGAACAATTAATCGAGCGTTGGATATGGCAGCGGATACCCCTTCAAATCAGGAGGGATTCAATTTCTTAAATGATTGGACAATATCCTTATTTGTTGTGCTGATTGTGGTTATAGCTTACTTTCTTTTCAAAAAGAAGTATGTTAGAGAGAATCAAGTAGTCAATCTTAGAACAATTGCTTCTGTAGAAGCTTCACCTCCTTCGGAAGAGAAAGAACGAAAAATAAATCACACTAAGCAATTGACACCAGATAACCCTATCAGAAGAAAGGTACTCGAATTCGAACAAGAGGCACTTAAAAGAGGGTATGGAAGAAAGAGTACTGAAACCATTGAGGAGTGGTTTGCTCGTTTACACTTAAAAGCTGATTACCTTGATTTTTATCAAAAAATTAGATATGGAGAGCAAGAACTCAATGAACGCCAAGAACAACAAGCACAACGACTTCTCGAAGAATTAAGGAATATGGGAAAAAGGACGGTATCGTAGTATGGCGATATGATTGTCCTGCCTTTTCTAAAAAACCGTTGCTTAAAGCGACGGTTTTTTTTTGTCCCTTTGTGGGGGAGCCCGTTCAAAACGAAAGGTGATACAAAAAATAGAGAGGCATGCTATGCATGCCTTCACTTAATCAACAAGTCACTGCAAAATTCGGAGGGGTATATGCCATTAAATCAAAAAAAATTAGGTATTCCTCTGAGTAATAGCATTGTTTGCACTGATGCGATCGTATTGTTCTCTCGTAGTTTCTTTAAACGAAATGTCGGTGATTTCTTCTGTTTTATTATCAAAAGTAATATCAATCAACACACCAAACTCTCTTTCATTCTCTTTTAACCATAATTTGAATTTCTCCGTTGAGGTTGTTGAACCGGTATCTCTACCAATATGTTGGTAGTCGATAATATCTGCTTGAGGATATTTTGCCTTAGTCTCTTTCATTGCCACTTGTCCCCATTTGGCGTATGGAGGGGTCTGTGCATCGATTCCTGTAGTTATAAATACCAACTCAATCCAAAAAAGAATGAAAATAGACTTAACTAACTTCATGGCGTCCTCCTACTTTTTTTAGCTTAGGTTACACATTATGCCAGGATATATCCTCTAATTTTTTTTGAGAGGGGAAAAATTCCCTGGAAAGTTAGTTTTTATCAAGAGATAGACAAAAATAGCAAACGTACGTTCTGTTTATGATATAATGAAGTGACAATAGAGTAGGCATTCGAGGGTGTAAACACATCCCTATGGAAAGGGGTGGTGCCGTGACAGTGTTCGAAGCATTAATGTTTGCATGCGCTTTTACAAGTTTAGTCCTCGCTGTTATGTCATTTAACCAAAAAAAATAATCCACCCGATTTGCTTTGTGGATTATTCTTATCAAAAAAGCTGTGCCCTTGAAGGACTGCCTATTGTACTGACCATATGGTGTGACAGCACCATAGGTCTTTTTATTTTATGTGGAGAACTACTGTTATTATACCTCTTTAGCGACTATTATGTCATCCTTTCTAGGTAAGAAGACCCTAAAACGATATGAAGTTTCTTAGAGTAGAAAAAGGAGAATAGAAGTGTAAACAAAACCTTTAGATAAATAGTCTCATGAAAGCATTTATTGACAGGATGAAGTGAAAGAACATTGATAAAATTGATTCAAGGAGTGAGCGATATGGGATGGGTTGAATCATTGCAAAAGGCAATCGACTTTATGGAGGATCATTTATTGGAGGAGGTCAAAATAGAAGAAGTTGCAAAGGTTGCGAATGTATCAAAGTTTCATTTTCAGCGGACCTTTTCTGTATTAACAGACCTTTCGATAGGTGAATATCTTCGGCAAAGACGATTGACTTTGGCTGCACAGGAGCTGACTACAACAGAAATTAAGATTATTGAAATAGCCTATAAGTATGGCTACGACACTCCCGAGGCTTTCACCAAAGCTTTTCGTAGGCAGCATGGTATTACACCATCAGAAGCTCGAAAAAACAAGGGAAGGCTGAATGCATATAACCGCCTGAGTATACAGGTGAATCTGAAAGGGGCTGAGCCAATGAAGTATCGCATTGAAGAGAAAGAGGGCTTTCAAGTTATTGGAGTAAAGCGGGAGTTTTCGTTGGTAAATGATGAGAATCTAAAGGGTATTCCTAAGATGTGGGATGATGTGCATGCAAATGGAACGAATGATAGACTAATTCAATTAAATAATGGTGACATAAAAGGGATCTTAGGTGTTTGTGTAGATAAAAGAGGGGAGGAATTTGGAGAAACAATTGATTATTGGATTGGAACAGATTATAAAGGCGACCAACCTGAAGGATTTATTGCGCTAAATGTTCCAGCCTCTCCAAATGGGGAGTTTTTGAAGTGCACGGGCCAATGCCGGAAGCGATGCAGAAAACATGGAAGCAAATCTTTTCAGAATGGTTCCCTTCCAACCGATATGAGCATGCAGGTACACCCGAACTAGAAGTGTATCCAATTGAGAATCCATCAAATCCAGATTACTATTCGGAAATTTGGATACCTTTAAAATAAAGAGGAAACTCGTTACCAACCACTCAAAAAAGGGGCAATCTGACATGGCAGAAAAGAAAAGCACTGGACCGGACCAAATTATTTGGGTCACGGCATCGTCTATTGCCCCTGCCTAATTTGCCCAAAGTAATGAAACAAACATGTAGAATCTTTTATTTGAACATTCAGCCTGATTAACATTCTCTGATTTTACATTATGCAAAACAGCAGGATGTTCGGTTTTGGCCATTGGTTCGGGTATTAACCTAAAATGAAATGATAGATCAATAAATAGAAATGTTTGGAGATTTTGGAACTTTACGGAGGCTTCGGCGTATGCTATAGTATAGGAGAAATTTATTTACGTAAGGGAGTATGTTGTATGTTAGGTGTCGTTCTTAACTAATCCATCAGAATTGGATATTTCATTCCAGCAGATTTTTGTTCGAATTTTAAGGGAGCAAAGTCTTATTTAACTATGGAGTGAAGTTAAGAACAATGGTCAAACATGCATACTATCCTTAACCGATTGTAGCTGTGTACCTTTGTGTAAACGGCTTTTTATTTTGGTTAAAAATAGTTGAGAAACCAAGCAGGTTCTATATGCTGGTTTACTTTGAGCCGCGTTGACATTGTTCAACGCGGCTATTTTTATTATTAGGAGGAAATAAAATTGAACCAACATACTTTTAAGGTATTGGAATTTGGGTTGATAAAAGAAACAATCGCAAGTTATGCATTGACGACATCTGGGAAAAAAGAGGTTCTTGCGCTTGAGCCGTCGACGAATGTTAAACAAATCGAGTCTTGGTTAGATGAGCTTTCAGAGGCAGTTGAGATTATGAATAAGTCTACAAGTGTACCTGTGCACGGGTTGGAGGGGATAGAACTTTTATTGCAGAGTTTGAATAAAGGAGTGGCTCTTCGACCTGATCAGTTTTCTAAGCTAGCTGAATTTTTGGATAACTGCGGCAAAATGCGTAGGTTTATGAAAGATAAGGAATGGATGGCGCCCCGAGTGTCAAGCTATATTTATTCGATTGAAGAGCTTCCAGAGTTGGAGAAAGAAATTGTTCGCTGCATTCGTAATGGTGGAGTGGATGATTATGCGAGCAAGGAGCTGTTAAAGGTTCGGAAACAAATAGCCATTCAAGAAGATCGCCTAAAGGAAAAAGTTCTGCAGATGGTGCGCTCGAGTCAACTGAAATCTATTTTACAGGAACAGGTGGTGAGTCAGCGTGACGGACGATATGTCATCCCAGTTAAAAAAGAATACCGAAATAAAATCAAAGGGGCAGTCCTTGATACTTCTGCATCTGGGTCGACATTGTTTATTGAGCCTGAAGAAATTGCACTGTCTCAAGAGCAATTATCGTGGCTAAAGGCAGAAGAGGAAGCGGAGGTCCAAAAGGTTTTATTTTACCTCACTGGTCTTGTAGAAGAAAAAGAATCACAAATCTTCCTTGCAATGGAAACGATGATTCATTATGATGTTTTGTTTGCGAAAGCAAAGTACAGTCGGTCTATCGGTGGCAGGAAGCCTGTTGTCAATGAATCACACTATATTCGATTAGTGGAGGCACGGCACCCGCTGCTAGGTTCACAAGCAGTTCCGCTGACATTCGAGTTAGGGAGCCCTGAACACGCTCTTGTGATTACTGGACCGAACACGGGCGGAAAAACGGTTACGATTAAAACTGTAGGCTTGTTGACGTTAATGGCACAATCTGGATTACACTTGCCAGTTGCTGAAGGTAGCTCGATTAGTGTTTATCAAAATATTCTGGTTGATATTGGCGATGGGCAAAGCATTATGGAGAACTTGAGTACCTTTAGCTCACGAATTGTTAATATCATTGAGATTTTAAAAGAAACAAATGACCGTAGTTTAGTGATCTTAGATGAACTTGGTTCTGGAACTGACCCAGGTGAAGGAATGGGGTTGGCCACAGCCATTCTCGAACAACTCTATGCCAAAGGTGCCACTTTGCTCGCGACCACCCATTATAGTGAAATCAAAGAATTTGCCGATCTGCACGAAGGATTCATCAACGGTTCAATGGAATTTGATTTAAATAGTTTAAAGCCGACGTATAAGCTTCATATTGGAATGGGTGGAGAAAGCCAAGCCTTTGCAATAGCGTTAAAACTAGGGATCCATCCGAAGTTAATCCAGCGAGCACATGAAATAACGTACAAAGAAATAAAAATCTACCACAATGATGAGGTAGATCCTGCTGCTATACGTGAGAAAGAAAAGCAGATCATTGTGAATCGTCATCAGCAGCGAACTAAGAAGAATGCATTAAGGAAAGAAAAAGTTCCAGTTTATCACCAAGGGGATAATGTAGTGATTTCCCCTGACAATCTAATTGGAATTATCTACAAGGGACCAGATGAACAAGGCAATTACCTTGTCCAAGTAAAAGGGGAAAAGAAAGCTTATAATCATAAACGGTTAAGTTTAAAAATAGCAGCAAGTGAAATGTATCCAGAGGATTATGATTTTGATATTATTTTTGAATCGGTCGAAAACAGGAAAAATAAGAAACTGCTATCACGAAAGCATGTTAATGGTCTAACCGTTTTTCACGAAGAGTGAGAGGTAGGAGACATATTGAGTGATCATATGTCTCCACTGTTACAAAACCATTTGTTTAGTTTGAGTGTAGGTAACCTAAACAGTTAAGAAGGTTGGTGTGAATAATGGTATATAATGATGAAACCCTAGATTTTGCAGTTAAGAACAGTGGTCTCGGACCGCTGAAAAGGAAAAATCAAATTTCGTTTTTAGGAGAAGGAGCTTGGCATCACGCTTACCTTGTTTCTACTAATCATACTGAAAAATTTGTGGTCCGTTTACCTAAAAAAGTGTCGGTTTATGGAGACAAAGTCGAATACGATGAAAAGGCCATTCATGCAGATTATCGTGGTACACAGCTATACTATGAAACTGCCAATACAATAAAGGCAGGAATCTGTCCCGAGTTCTTTCATTATTATAATGCTCCAGGGAAGACGTATACCATTGAGACCTATAAAGGTCCAAATGTAAAATTGGCCGATTTAACTAGTAATGAGGCATTTAGTATAGGATTCCAAATGGGGGAATTTTTTCGGGAGATGAATAAAGTAAAGCATAGTTTAAAAGGGTACGGCTACCTGAGTTGGAATGGGAAGGAAGTAGAGGGGCGCTATCAAACGGATGTTTCTACTTTTATGAAAGAGGAAAATGAAGAGTATGCCCAGGATTTTGAACGTGTGTGCAGTTGGGATAAGCGATTTGCTTCTGATGAAATTAAATCAAAACTAATGGATAGCCTTGCTTCAAGATCCATTGATGCGAATACTATCTCGATTACCAATCAAGATGCGTCGCCTGAAAATATCTTATTTTATAACGGGCAAGTCAGCTTAATCGATCCATTCCCAATCCTTTATTATGGCCACTCCCTTGCTGGGAATTTCTTGAACTGCTATGAGACGATTTTTCCTACTTACTTTAATACAAAGAGGTATGAGCGCCATCAGTTTAATCTATATACAAAAGAGTTGAGGGAAATCACGAATGGATATCTACATGGGTATACGTGTGGTGATTCCCATATTAAACAGTTGGTGCGCCGTGAGCAATTTATTAGACTAGCAAATCTAACATATGACCATTTTGTCGTTGCAACTGGAGAGTTGTCTAAAAGAGCTGAGGTTGGGATGGGGACAAGGGATGTTATAAATGAGCGAATATCTGTTTTTCTAGAGATGTTACGCGCATTTAATTTGGATGGATAAATGAAGTTACCATATTAAGATTATGGTTAACTAGCAAGTAACAAAGTTCAAAAAACTAAAAAAGAATCAGCTCCATAAACATGGAGCTGATTCACAGTAGTTTTTATTTATGGTCAATAATTTCCCAATATGCTGGTTTGACGTTGTAATCTGTATCAAAGACAAATGGTGCATCAACACCAACGCCATCGTTGTATTGTTCAGCACGGTCATTTAACCATGTGTGGTTATCAGCAATCCCCCAGAATGTGACAGAGCTGATTTTATCGTCTAATTTCTCGTACAGTTTAAATAACTCATCGTAACGTGTTGCTTGCTCGAGGATGCGCTCCCTTGGAATTAGGTCATAAGTTTGGAACGCCGGTTTTGGTGGCCAGCCATAAAGGCTAACATCTAGCTCAGTAATTTGGTTATCTAAACCAAGACTAGCAAACATATTGATAGAGTCTTCAATTTCTTGAAGGGATGGCCAGCCAACTTGGATATGTGCTTGATGCCCTACTCCATCAATTGGGACACCTTGGTTTAATAAATCTTTTACAAGATTATATAAGTGATCTCTTTTTGGAGATACTTCAGTATTGTAATCATTGATGTAAAGCTTAGCATCTTCTCGAGCATATTTTTTCGCAGTTTCAAAGGCTACCTTAATAAAATCTGTTCCTGCAATTTTGTACCAATTAGACTCACGTATACCTTTGCCGTTTGCTGGATTTCCATCATCAATGACTTCGTTAACTACATCCCAAGACGTTACTACATCACTATATCGTTGAACAATGGTTGCTACATGATTTTCAACACGTTGTAACAATAACTCTTTGTTAGCTTTGCGTTTTACTGGGTCAGTTTCATTGGCCATTTGCTTTCCATCTTTATCAAGGAAGAACCAATCTGGTACTTGGCTATGCCAAATTAGCGTATGGTAACGGACATCCATATTGTTTTCTTTGGCAAACTTCATAATTTTATCTGCTTCTTCGAAGTTGAATACGCCTTCTTGAGGCTGTATATACATTGGCTTCATGGCGTTTTCAGCGACAATGCTATTAAAATGGCGCTTTAATACCGCTGTGTCAGTCGTTCCTTCTAATTGATAAGGCTCAACAGCTGCACCAATGTTGAAGGATTTTTTATATCTTTGGTCAAGTTTTGGGACCTGCAATGCATTCAGACTTGGTTTATTTTGGTTTGCAGCATCTACACTCGATATCCCTACAGGTAATAATAAGGCTAAAGCTAATCCAGAAATAAGCGGTTTGCGTAATACTTTTAGCATGGTTATGTCTCCTTTTAAACAAAAGTATTTGGTTGATATTATTCTGAAAAAACTCTAATAAACCTCCTCTTAATAGATTTCTAGCCAGGGATACAGAAAAAAAGAAAGGGCTTTCATTTTAAACTGTGCTGTTTCGCTGACCTCGAAATGAGTATAGCACCCAAAACTTTGTTTATCTACTGGCTAAACAAAGAATTTTGGCTATTTTCTAAAAATAGTTAATTTGTAATAGGAGGATATACATAGATGGGGGAAATCGTTATAAGGAGTGTGGTTCAAAGGTTTTATTAAAGATATGTAGAAACAAAAGGAATGGGGTATTAATCCAATTCCTTTAGCGTGTTTATAATCTTTCGTTTTGTTTCTTCTAGTTTTTTTCCTTCTTCAATATTGGTTTCTCCGTCCTCTATATAAAATTCTGCAAAGTTTTGTCCTACATATCTTGGAACAATATGCATATGAAAATGAGTTAATTCGTCAAAGACTCCACCGTTTTGACATACGGTAATTCCATCAGGATTAAACAATGTTTTTACCGCTTTCGAAATCCTTTTGGATGCCTCAAATACCGAATTTGCGGTTTTATCATCAAGTTCATCCCAGTAGCGAACATGTTTTTTAGGTAAAATCAAAACGTGTCCTTCGTTATAAGGAGAGTGGTCTAAGATACAACAAACATATTCGTCTTCAAATACGATATGAACAGTGTCTTTTTTGTTTGCTAAATGACAACCCAAACAGTTCATTTAGGCTTCCTCCCTTTTTAACTCTATATTAATTAAGATTATATCTTAATTAATATAGAGTTGTCTTTTTCAATATTCTTGGTTTCTGTGTATCGTATTAATAGACAAAGGTTAAATAATATGTGAATAATTTAAATTCCCTTTTTATTAAGAATAACTTAGTTGCTATATTATGGAGATACGTTTACGATTACGGATAAAAGCGTTGAAGGCATAGGGAATAACGTTTCTTTAGAGTTTATAGATATGGATTTTACAAGCGAAGGTGCATCAAAGCTTGTCGTTTATGGTTGTTCACCAATTGATAAAAACACTATTTAAATTCTATATTGTCATAATGAAGGTAGGAGGAATGAACATTGAATGACTTAAACTTGCAATTTCGAAGCAGAATTGGTTTCCCGCCTAATATAGAAATCTCATTTGAAAACTTAGATTTTGTCCTTGAGAAAACAGCCAAAGCTATCCCGTTTGAAAATTTGTGTATTTTAGGGAATAGGATTTCAACTATATCAAAAGAGACATTAATGAATAAAATTATTCACCAGAAGGAAGGTGGTCTTTGTTATGAACTAAATACTATCTTTCATCTATTTTTACTTGAGAATGGGTTTAAGACATCCTTAATTCGAGGGATGACCTATGACCATAATGGTCATCAATGGAATCCAATTGGTAAAACCCATGTAACCATAATCATGAATGATCATGAACAACCATATATTGTAGACACTGGTTTTGGAGGAAACTTACCTTTAAAACCTGTTCCGTTAAGTGGGGGGATAGTGGTATCCAATAACGGTGAATTTCGCATCGAATGTGTAGACCGTGAAAGTGGGGACTATATTTTCTATATGAAGTTAAGACACAAACACAAAGATTGGAAAATTGGCTATACCTTTAATGTGAAGGACGATATACAAAACGTCAGCGATTTAAATGCTATTCAAACAATAATTGTTGAGCATCCTAAATCTCCTTTCAATAAGAACCCATTGCTTACAATGCTAACGGATGATGGAAATATGATATTAACTGAGAATTCGTTTACGGAGTGGGTTAACGGGAAAGTGGAGAAAAAAGAAATTGATCAAAATCAGTTCAATGAGCTCGCGAAAGAGCATTTTGGAATTCAGGAGTATAAAGAACAAGATGAATAAATGGGTGAGAGAATCCATGCATTCTAATATAGTGAGGATAAGCTGAGAGAACCATATGACTCATCAGGTAAAAAAGAACCTTTTACAAAGGCTCTTTTCTCAAAATAGCTTTTTAATAGTAAAGACATTCATCTACTTGCAAAAGAATTTCAATCATGAGGAAAGAGCTCGCATTCTTATATAAATCTCAAGAATAGCTGTAAATTTCACTTCTAATTTTAGGAATACTTTGGGAAGTTTATACAGAAAAAAAGAGGTGAAAAGTTGAGAAGTTACTTGTTATTTTTTATAAGTTTTCTAGCACTCTATTTTATTATTCAATTTGTTTCGGGGTTGATTTTAACGGCAACCTATAAACCTAAGTTTTCAGAAACAGGAGGTTCAAGTGTTCATTTATCAAATGAAGTGGCATTAGGGGGAAGCCTGGGAGTTCCGTTTATTGCTCTTGTTATTTTAGCTACTTTAATGGCTTGGCTAGTTGTGAGAATGGTAAGGAAAGTTATGGGAAAATAGAAGGTTATTAGGTAAAAAAAGGCCAGGAAGGAACTATCAAATGGGAATGTCTACATATTATAAAAAACTTCGTGAAAAAGTAGGGAATCAGTTAATTTTCATGCCAAGCGTTGCAGGCATTATACGTAATGAATCTGGGGAAATTTTATTTCAGAATAAGGGGAATGGTGAGAAATGGAGCCTTCCCGCGGGGGCAATTGAACCTGGAGAGTCACCTGCAGTTGCGTTGGTACGTGAAGTATGGGAAGAAACTGGTTTACACGTTGTACCAACGGAAATTATAGGAGTGTTCGGTGGAAAAGACTTCAGGTATACATATCCTAACGGTAACCAAGTAGAATACAATGTTTTTATGTTCGAATGTGATGTTCGGGATGGGGTTCTTAATCCTATCGACCAAGAAACTGCAGAATTGCGATACTTTCAGCCTGAAAATATGCCCGAACTTGCATTGCCATATCCTAAAGGACTATTTATAAATAAAAATAGAAGTACCTACTTTAATTAACGTATTCAATAGGGAGAGATTTAATGGAATCTGAACGTTTAAAAATATTTGATAATAAACGAAATCTGATTGGAACTGCAAGTCGTGAAGAAGTACATAGGCTTGGATATTGGCATGAAGTTTTTCATTGTTGGGTCATTTCCTCTGTAGCAGGAACTAATTGTATCTATCTCCAGCTTCGCAGTGAAACAAAGAAAGATTACCCAAGTTTATTTGACATAACCGCTGCTGGGCATCTACTTGCAGACGAAACCGTTCGAGATGGTGTTCGAGAGATAGAAGAAGAAATAGGCGTATGTTTAAACTTTGAAGAGCTTATTCCAATAGGTATTTTTGATTACTGTGTTGTACGGGATAACTTTATCGACAAAGAACTTGCGAACGTCTTTTTATATAAGACTACTAAAAACGTTAATGATTTCATTCTCCAACAAGAAGAGGTTGCTGGGATGGTAAAAGCAGACTTTAAAGATTTCTACAAACTTTGGCTTGGTCAAAAAGAAGAGATAAAAGTTAGCGGGTATAAAATGAATAGTCAGGGAGAACGGATGATTTTGAATGAGACTGTTGGGAAAGAACGTTTTGTTCCACATCCACTATCTTTTTATCAAGAAATAACCCATAAAATTAAAGAAGTAATAGGGGGATAAAAGTTGCTGAAGTTAAAGGAAATCAAAACAGATAATTGGTTGGATGTAATACGTCTTTCCAGCGGAGAGGACCAAAAAAATAAGATATTCGAACAATATATTGCCTCTAATTGCCTCTCGATAGCTCAAGCTAGTGTATCGAACGAGTGGGTCACCAGGGCTATATATAATGATGAAACATTAATTGGATTCACGATGTATGGATATTCAGAGGAACTTAAAGGCTATGAAGTTTGTAGGTTAATGGTTGATTACCATTTCCAAGGACAAGGTTTTGGGAGAGAAGCATTGCAGCTTATTATTAAAGTGATGAAAATTCAGTATGAATGCAAAGAAATACTAATTTGTTTCTTACCAGATAATTTCAAAGCCAGGACTCTCTACGAAACTTGTGGTTTTGAGAATACAGGGAAAACAATAGAGGATGAGGTCATTTATGTTTTAAAGTTTGTCTAGTATGACGATTTAAAAGACTATAATGTTTATTGTTCATTGCTAACCTTTTAACGTAGCCAGCTAGTTAATATGTTTGCAAGCTCTCCTCTCATAGATTGAAGCTTTTTGTAGATTAGAATTTGCTGGTATCTATTGCTTTTGAGATCCAAAAGCATTCAGATTGAAAAGAGCCTTATAAAAAGAAATAGCTTCAATACATAGAAGCTATTTCTTTTTACGCTTATTTTTTTCTTAAAATACGAAACCCGTTATCTATTCTTTCAAAACCAACACGTGGATAATAATCCATTGCAACGGGAGAGGATAATAGTAATAACGTGACTTCATCGGTAATTTGTTCTTGCACTAAACGAATTAACTCTTTTCCGATTCCTTGTTTTTGATAGTGTTGATCAACAGCTAAGTCGGATAAATAGCAGCAATAACTAAAGTCAGTAATGGCTCTGGCCACTCCTACAAGTTCATCATGGTCCCATGCAGTGATAAGGAGATGACTATTTGTAATCATTCTCTCCAAGCGAGGCAAATCATCAATTGGCCTTTTAATCCCGGAATTTTTAAATATCGTTGATAATTCCTTTGCTGTAATTGGTTCATTCACTTTGTAGGTAATAAATTTCGCTTTCTCCGCATAAGTACTCATCTTTCCAACACTCCTTCTTTTTTATATAGTTGAATTATAAGGAATATCTGGTATTGTCAAAAGGGTCAGATATAATATATTTATCCATGCCAGTTTAGTGGGGAGGATAAGCTTGATGATGGAAATAACAATCGTGTTAGACCATACCAGTGGGGAGCCATTGTATCTTCAACTCTATCAATTTATTAAAAATGAAATTCTAACCGGGAGGATTGAACCAGAGTCTAAGTTGCCTTCTAAACGAAAACTAGCCGTTCATTTAGACATCAGTCAAACAACTGTTGAAACTGCGTACGAGCAATTGTTGGCTGAAGGATATGTTGAAAGTATCCCGAGGAAGGGACTTTATGTAAAAGAAATTAATAGTGGTCTGTTCTCAAAGAAAGATGAAAGGGTCAATCCCCAGAAAGAAAAAAGGGACAAGCCATCAGATTCTTTTATCGTCGATTTTAGTCATGGGAAAATTGCCTTAGAAGCATTTCCCCATACGATATGGAGAAGGTTGAGTATCCAAAGCCTATACGAAGAGGAAAGTGCATTGTTTTTTAATGGTGAACGTCAAGGAGAATGGGCACTAAGAGAACAGTTGGCACATTATTTATATCAATCAAGGGGAGTAAGATGTACACCTGAGCAAATTATTATCGGAGCTGGTACCCAGTATTTAATCAATTTGCTCACGTTGATCCTTGGCCGAGATAGAGTTTTTTCAATGGAAGAACCAGGGTTTCATCGTACAAGGGAGGCATTCAAGGATCAAGGTGTTCAATTAAAACCAATCCCCCTAGATCAAGATGGAATCAACCTCAACCTGTTATATGAAAGTGGGGCAGAGGTTACCTATGTAACACCTTCGCACCAATTTCCTATAGGAATGGTCATGCCAATTAATCGCAGGATGGAATTGTTGCAATGGGCACATGAGAGGGAAGCCTTTATTATTGAAGATGATTATGATGGGGAATTTCGGTATAAGGGAAAACCGATTCCATCTCTTCAAGGATTGGATCCAAATGGAAGAATCGTGTATTTAGGCACATTTTCTAAATCGCTGATTCCATCTCTTCGCATTAGCTTTGTGGTCTTACCGTTGTTATTATTAGAAAAGTATAATAAGGATTTTTCAATTTACAAGCAAACTGTTTCGCGCTTACATCAACATACGCTCGAGCAATTTATGAAAAATGGACATTGGGAAAGGCATTTGAACAGGATGAGGACTGTTTATCGGAAGAAGCAACAAATGCTTATTCAATGTATTGAGAAATTCCTAGGGAAACAAGTAGAAGTAGTGGGTGATGAATCAGGATTACATATTTTACTTAAAGTGAATACTCAATCTTCCGAAACCAAGCTTATTGAACAAGCAGCACAAATGGGCGTTAAGGTTTATCCTACTTCTGTTTATTACCAAATTGTGAATTCTTCCCAAAAACCGATGATTTTATTAGGCTTTGGTGGGGTATCCGAGAAGGAAATTGAAATAGGGATTCAACTGCTAAGAGTGGCCTGGTTTGAATCGGAATAAATGGTCATAGGAGGAAAAGATGAAAGGAAAAAAGCGATTAAAGATTGTAGGTTGGATTCTTTTACTATTGATTCTTTTTATTTATCTAAATAACAGTACATTATTGATGAAAAATACAGAAACGAAACCAACTTTACTTGCTCATCGGGGAATGGCGCAAACATTTAGCATGGAGGGGATTGAGTGGGATACTTGTACAGCTGAACGTATTTATCCACCAGAACATCCTTTTATTGAGAATACACTGCCATCAATTAAGGCGGCGTTTGACGAGGGTGCAGATAGTGTAGAATTTGATGTAAAGCGTACAAAGGATAATCAATTTGCAGTTTTTCATGATCATGAACTATCTTGTCGAACCAATGGGAAAGGGGCTCCTTCGGATTACACGATGGAGGAACTAAAACAGTTGGATGTTGGCTATGGGTATACGGCTGATAATGGTGAGACCTATCCTTTTCGTGGGAAAGGTGTCAGGATGATGCCGTCGATTATGGAAGTTTTATCACAATTTCCTGACAAGAAATTTTTAATTCATATTAAAAGTAGTGACCGTGAAGACGGGGAACTTTTGGCAAAGTATATAGAGGCTTTACCTGAAGAACAACAATCAATGCTCACTGTATATGGAGACGATGGTCCGGTAGAACTAGTAGAAGAAAAATTACCAGAACTTCGCGTGATGTCAATGAACACAATGAAAAATTGCATGATTCCTTATCTTAGCTTAGGGTGGACAGGATATATACCAGCAGAGTGTGAGAACACACAAATCCATCTTCCAGAAAAATATGCACCCTTTATATGGGGGTGGCCAGATAAATTCATAAAGAGAATGGAATCCGTTAATACAAAGGTGGTTATTGTCGCTGGTGATGGCGGCTGGTCGGAGGGCTTTGATGAGAAAAAGGATCTAGAGCGATTACCTGCTAACTTTGGTGGGGAAATATGGACAAACCGGATTTATAACATCGCGCCTATACTTAAATAACTGTTTTCATAGATGAGTAAGTGGAAGCTCTTTTCTCGTAATAAATCTTGCAGTGAAACATAGCTTTATCTATATTCTCATGATGGACTTATAGAAAAGACCCTAAATAGTGACTGTTTCGGAAGAGGGTCATATTTTGTACTTCTATAAACAAAAGAAAGGGGAGGGCATTGGATAGGTATACAGCAGTTTTAAATAATTCAGAAAAGGCTATTTTCAAGCAAATGATTGGAAAGACAGTGAACTGTATAGTGAGTCCATCCATTACGGTTGAACTTGGAGAGAATTTATACACATTAGATGTTTCGGCGTCAATGGAAATGGAAGAATCAAAGTATATTGTCTTTTCGAATTTATGGCAGGAAACAACGTATGGAGAAGCTTATTGGAAAATTGCAGTGAAGGAACAGAATGTACCAGATAGGATGAAGTATAAAGTTGAAGAGGGGAAGGTCATTGCCTATACCGGGAATATCAACATGATTTCCGTTTTTTCAAAGATTGAAAGGATTGTCGTGTATAGAGCTGATAAAGTTTATGAAGAAGAACAGCTGTGCTTTGATGCTGCGGTTGTGATCCAAACTGATAAAGGTCAAGATATCTGTTTTACCTCTAGTACGATACCAACAGTCCTAGCACTAACTTGGGAGAAAGAAAAGCTAAAGACGATTATTCGTGATTTTCATATTAGCCATGAGTTTAGATAATGTGAGGGAGTGTAAAAGGGTGCCAGAAAGACGAAGGAGATATATCCCTTTAGTCCACTGGCACTCTTTTTAAAAAGTATGTGCTAAATCCTTAGCACGAGCAATGGCATTTGCTTTAATTTCTTCTGCTTTATCTGGCATTGCATTATGACCCTCGACAAATAATCCTTCAAAAGATGGAACACCAAAGAATTGCATCATAATATCTAAATATCGATGCCCCATTTCCATTTGTGCTGCTGGCCCTTCTGAATAAATCCCACCACGTGCCTGGATATGTAGAGCTTTTTTATCACCCAAGAGTCCGATAGGGCCTTGTTCTGTATATTTGAATGTTTTCCCCGCAACTGCTACAGAGTCTAAATAGGCTTTCATGACAGGTGGAAATGAAAAATTCCACAACGGGGTGACAAAAACATATTTGTCCGCAGAGACAAATTGTTCACTTAACTCGGATAACCTACCAACCTTTGCTTTCTCTTCGGATGATAACTCCTCAAAACTTTGTCCAGAACGAAGTTTCCCCCAGCCACTGAAAACATCGACATCGATTTGGGGAATATTTTCCTTATATAGATCTACAGTGACAATTTCATCATTAGGATTTTTTTCTTTGTAGGTATCGATAAAAGCTTTTCCTACTGCCATACTGTAGGACATAGTGTCATCATGTGGATGAGCTGTGATATACAATACTTTAGCCATGTTGCACGTCCTCTCTTCAAAGTTAACGAGGATAGTTTGTGCATATAAATAAACTCTATACTCAATACAGTTCTAATACATAAAAAAGGAATGTGAATACTCACATTCCTTTTTTATGTATTATTCTGCTTTTTCATTTGTGTAAGGGTTTCCGCTTAAGCTTTTTCTAATTTCATCAGTTAATACAAATGATTCTACGTTATTTTCAAATTGAGCTTCACTAATGTTTTGAAGGCTTCCGTCAAAATGTAGTGGTTTGTTTTCCATAGGTAGTTTCACCTCCGTCAATAGTAGCATATTCATTATTTTACTAATTATTTAGGTCTTTTGGTAGATGTTTTTTGAATTTAGCGATATTTTTTATAGTTTTGAGATGTTGTATGTTTAGAAATAATGATTTAGGAGTAAAGAGAAGATATTAAAAGGAACTATGTCTTACAATAAAGAATGTCCATTTTGCCATCCATCGAAAGATAAGGACAAAATATAGTCTTTAAGACATGCTACTTTTTAAAACAAAATCTTCACCAAGATGTATTAGAAGGATCGGGTTTTATCGTTCCTAAGAAACATCATGAAAACGCATTTGAACTACTAAAAGAAGAATGGAACGATACATACGAATTGTTACAAAAGGCAAAGGAATCTTTCATACAACCTATCATCCAGATGGTTTTACCTTAGGATGGAATATAGGAGAAGTATATAATCAAACGATCCTTCATTGTCATTTGCATGTGATACCGCGCTACAATGATGAGCCACTTGCGGGAAAAGGGATAAGGTATTGGTTGAAGCAACCAGAAAATAGAAGAGAAAAGCGGAACAAGGGATCACTTCTCTAATAGGAGCCCCTAAACGCATATTATTAAAATGGATGGAAGGGGAAAAATACCTTCCATTTTTTTGTGTTTATTTTTATTTCCTTCAAGTGAATGATTTTTGAGTCATTTGTCTATTAAATATTCACCATCTTCATAGAATGATAGTAGATACTTTGGAAAGATGGTGATAGGATGCTGAACCATTTAGATGTTCAATATAAAAATGACATTTTAGAGACCATCATTGATAGTGCCTATGAATGGATTGTTGTCGTCAACACAGATGGAAATATTGTCTATATGAATAAAAATTATTGTCAGTTTCTAGAAATTGACCGAAATGATGCGATTGGGCAGCATGTTACCAAAGTAATCGAGAACTCACGCATGCATATCGTCGCACAATCAGGGAAGGAGGAAATTGCAGATTTACAATACATAAAAGGAAATTATATGATAGCCAATCGCATTCCCATTTTTTCAGAGGGGAAAATCATTGGGGCGTTAGGAACGGTTATTTTCCGTGACACGAAAGAGTGGAATAAAATGAGCTCTCATATAAAAAGCTTGATGCCAAAACTACAGACATATCTACTGGATTTAGAAGAAAGTAATGGTGCGAAATATACCCTACAGGACATTAAGACGGTTTCCAAACCAATGATTGAATTGAAGGAAAAAGTGAAAAACATTGCATCTGGTGATATATCCGTTTTGATTCGGGGGGAAAGTGGAACCGGAAAAGAACTTTTTGCACATAGCATACATCGGTTGAGTCCCAGAAGTCATCAGCCGTTTATCAAAGTAAATTGCGGAGCTATCCCAGAGCATCTACTGGAATCAGAATTATTTGGTTATGAAGAAGGGGCCTTTACTGGAGCCAAAAAGGGAGGGAAAAAAGGGAAGTTTTTGTTAGCTCATGGGGGTTCGATCTTCTTAGATGAAATTGGAGACATGCCACTTAATATGCAGGTAAAGCTCCTTCGCGTTTTACAAGATAAAGAAGTAGAGCCTGTGGGGTCTGTGAAACCAATTCCTGTGAATGTTCGGGTGATCGCGGCAACGAATCGCCCGTTGGAGAAAATGATTGAAGAAAAGAGGTTCCGTGAAGACTTATTTTATCGAATCAATGTGATGACACTGAAGGTTCCGCCATTACGGGACCGACCAGAAGATATTAGGCATTTAACAGAGTTTTTTCTTGAAAAAATCTCAAAGCGGGCGGGAAAGCGAATTACCAAGATCAATGATGAAGTGAGAAAGGTGTTTGACCAGCATAACTGGCCGGGGAATTTACGGGAATTGGAAAATGTCATTGAAGCGGCCGTTCACCTAACAGAAGCTGACAAAATCACGATCTCGTCCTTGCCTGAATCACTCAAAGACGATCCCAAGATATTAATCGGGCAACTTTCATTAAAAGAAATCTTAGAGGAGACGGAAAAACGAATTATTAAGAGAACATTAGAACAGTTTCACCAAGATAAGCTCGAAGCAGCAAAAGCACTCGGAATTAGCAAATCGAGTATGTATGAGAAACTAAAAAAATACTCGCTTGGATATGTAGATTGATTGAAGTTCCAGAATTCCGGAATACAGTCCAGAGTTCTGGAAAATTTGTTTCAAGAGTCTACTATAAGGGTTTAAGCTAAGCTAGCTTGTGGTAATTCCAGAATTCTGGAAAAGCGTTAAGTGAAAAGAGAGGATTAATGATAATTTAAATCCTTTTACAGTTTGGCACGGTATTTGCATATAAAAAGTGTGTACAAATAGGAAGACAAGGTGGTGATTGAAAGCGTTTACCAATATCGGTGAAGTTGTGCTTCAAATGATGGTAAAGGGGGAAATGCAATGCTCAGTATGATAGGTCTCATCGGGGGATTAGTTCTATTAATCTATTTAACCATGAAGGGGATGAACTTACTTGTAGCAGGTCCACTATGTGCTTTATTTGTGGCGGTATTAAGTGGTTTGCCTTTGTTTCCGCAACAAGTTGGCGAGGGAGAGGCTGATTTAATCACCAATTATATGGGCGGGTTTTCAGGATTTGTGACTTCCTGGTATTTAATGTTCTTGCTTGGTAGCATCTTTGGCAAGGTAATGGAAGACAGTGGAGCTGCAGATAGTGTTTCCAAATGGGTCGTTGAAAAATTAGGAATGAAGCACGCAGTACTAGCGGTGGTCGCGGCTTGTGCTATTTTGACTTATGGTGGAGTTAGTTTATTTGTTGTGGCTTTCTCTGTCTACCCGATGGCATTGAGTTTATTTAAACAAGCCAACTTGCCTCGTCGATTTATTCCTGCAGCTCTTGCGCTAGGTTCGGTCACTTTTACAATGACCTCTGCTGGATCACCTGAAATTCAGAATTGGATTCCAATTGAATTTCTCGGTACGACTCCTTATGCTGGCTGGGAAGTAAGTTTAATTGTTGCAGTCTTTATGGCTGTGTTTGGATACTGGTGGCTAAAACGTATGATCAAAAAAGCAGTTGAGAAAGGAGAAACGTTTACGGCACGGGAAAATAACCCTGTTGTTGAAAGTAAAAAGCTACCTCACCCAATTACAGGCTTAGTCCCACTGCTTGTTGTCCTTATTATCTCATTTGTTTTTCATGATTCCTTGAAGCAATCAGCCTTAATCCTAGCGCTTTTAGGTGGGGTAATTGCTACTTATTTATTGAACAGGAGTTATTTCAAATCTTTTTGGAATGCTGTTTCCGATGGAACAATGGGTGCACTTGTGGCAATTGGGAATACGGCCGCTGTTGTTGGTTTTGGTGGCGTTGCCAAGGTTGTTCCAGCATTTCAAACAGCTGTTGACGCAATGACCAGTATTCCAGGAAGTCCGCTCATTGGTGGTGCGATTGCGGTCAGTGTGATTGCGGGGATGACAGGTTCGGCATCTGGTGGTCAGGCGATCGCTCTGCCACTATTAGCACCACATTATATTGACATGGGGGTCAATACAGAAGCTTTGCATAGAACGGTGGCAATTTCTTCAGGCGCACTTGATTCATTGCCGCATAATGGCTATGTAGTGACGACCATTCGCTCGATTTGTGGGGAGTCTCATCAAGATGCCTATGGTGCAGTCTGTGCCCTAACAGTTATTATTCCAGTCATAGGCTTAGCGCTTGCGATTATTTTATTTTCATTAGGGTTAGGGATTTAAAATTTGGAAGGATGGTTAAAACGTGGTTGAACAAAAGGTTGTTTTTATCACAGGTGCCGCAAGGGGGATTGGCTTTGAAATTGGAAAAACATTTGCAGAAAACAAGTACATTGTCGTGCTAAGTGATCTCGACGAAAAAGCGGTTGAAGAAGCGGCGAGCTCTCTTAGGGATATTGGAATGGAAGCAATCGGGATGAAGTGCGATGTGACGAAAGAAGATCAGCTAAAGCAAGCTCTAGAAACAACAGTTGAGCAATATGGCAGGATTGATGTTCTCGTTAACAACGCAGGTATGCAACATGTTGCCGCAATTGAGGACTTCCCAATAGAAAAATATGAGTTATTGTTATCCATCATGTTAACGGCATCTTTTACATCCATTAAACATGTCTTCCCGATAATGAAAAAACAGAAATATGGTCGCATCATCAATATGGCATCTATTAATGGATTGGTCGGTTTTGCGGGAAAGGCGGCCTATAACAGTGCTAAGCACGGGGTAATCGGCTTAACAAAGGTTGCAGCACTTGAGGGGGCAGAGTATGGAATCACAGTGAATGCTGTTTGTCCAGGATATGTTGACACGCCGCTCGTTCGCAATCAGATGGCGGATCTAGCAAAAACAAGGAATGTGCCAGTAGAACGTGTTCTTGAGGATGTCTTGTACCCACTAGTTCCGCAAAAAAGACTGTTAGACGTTGAAGAAGTCGCTCAGTATGTGTTGTTTTTAGCCGGTGATCATGCAAAAGGAATTACAGGGCAGGCTTGTGTGATTGATGGTGGGTATACAGCTCAATAATTCATTTTAGAAAAATACTAGGGTCTTTAATAAGAGGTGCAGTTATGCACCTCTTTAGTTGGAGTATAAATAGAATGTGTTCCAACTATCACCCTCGGGGTTACACATCCTATAGTAAAAGTGAAAAAAGATAGCTGGGAAACACAACAAAGCGGAGATAATAAAAATACATAATATAATTATCGTAAACTACAGAATTTTCCTCGGGTATCCGTAATCCTTCTATTAATATTAGCTGGATACGTAAAGGTAAATATATTTCACAAGTTAAGAAGGATGGTCACTTGGTAGCTTTTTTTAGCGTTGATTGGAAATATTTTCACTGCGATTTTGGGTTCTCTTCTAACTAGCTAAGATAAAGAATGATGAAGAAAAGCTAGGATTAATAAATAGCAAAGCACAAAGCACAAAGCAGTACTTCTTTGAAGGAAGTATGGTTCTTCGTGTTGAACAAAATTATAGAGAACTTTAATTAAGATAAAAATAAAACAATCACACAAAAAGAATGGGGATTTTCTATGAAACCACCGAAACATATTCTATCAGCCGCAACCATTGTATTAAATGAGAAGGGTGAAATTCTTTTAATAAAAGGACCACGACGAGGATGGGAAATGCCAGGCGGACAAGTAGAAGAAGGGGAATCTTTAAAGGCAGCTGCAATTCGTGAAACAAAAGAGGAAACAGGAATTGATATTGAAGTAACAAGATTTTGCGGAGTTTTTCAGAATGTTAGCAATGGTGTTTGTAACACGTTATTTTTAGGCGAACCTATTGGAGGAGAGCTTGAAACAAGCTTTGAGAGTCTGGAAGTAGGTTATTTTCCGATATCAAAAGCCATGGAAATGGTAACATGGAAAAATTTTAAACAAAGAATCGAGTATTGTCTGAACAAAGAATCACATCCCTTTTATATTGAATTTTAACAAACTATGGTTTATATAAATATACTATGAACTCAATTGCATGATTGAGTTCTGGAAGAGCCACCAATATGGTGGCTTAATCATCTCATTGCCCCGAATGTAGGACGTTTGTTACACTTAATAAATTGCCGTCAGGATCCTTAAATCCAAATCCTCCATACCCATTCTCTGGAGAGATATTTAGTGTTCCAACAGGAATGTCTTTCTCTTTTAACCAGTGATAGAACTCTTCTAACTTCGGACTATAAAAATCAATTATGCTATGGATGATGCCATTATTAGTATTTTTAAAAGAAATTTCCTGTGTTTCATCCGTTTGAACTAAGTAAATGGTTGGAACACCTTTTGACTTATAAGTAAGCATTGCATTTTTAGTACCTTTAAATTCGAGCGAAACCCCTAGAATATCAATATAAAATTCAATTGATTTTTCCAAATTGGTAACCGGTATTTCAAGTGTAGCCACATGTGAAATAAAATGAGACATCCTCTTACCTCCCTTTTGGTGAATGGTACCTGTTCTTTTTATTCTAAAGGAAGAAAAAAAGAATTCCTATAATAAGGAGAAAAATCGATGAAATTTATGGTAGTGACATTGACGCCAATTCAAAAATTATTTATAAAAAATGGGGGATACCTCCTTTCCAAAAGGAAGGAACTGAACTTTATAAAGTAAAAGAGCTGGAAGATAGGGTAACAGTTTAGTCACCATCAAAAATTAAAATGATATCAGTCTATTTTCCAACATTATAATAATCTTTAATTATTATAAAAGCTTAACGTAACTATTTTGAATGGGAGGTTTCTATGAGAGAAATACCGTCGAAGGATGTTCATCCCACATTTAGAGAGCTCTTTTCCTATGCAACTAGTATGGAGAAAGTTGATTATGAAATAGCCCGATATATAGATTCCAGCAATCGCAAGTTGTATGAATACCAATTAGATGATGAAATTGTTGGTTTTGTGGGTGTTGAGGTGATTACATTAAAGCATTATGAAATAAAACATATTTCCGTATTACCTGATCTTAGAGGTCAAAGTATCGGGAGTAAGATGGTTAAGTTTGTTTGTGAAAAACATGGTTTGAGTTTCATATCTGCTGAAACGGATTGTGATGCTGTAGAGTTTTATCGGAAATATGGATTTGAGGTAATCCATTTAGGAGAAAAATATCCCGGTGTTAACAGGTTCAGATGTGAGTATAAGGTAGGTTGACGTAATTTTTACATTGGGACTTATATGATTTTAGGAGGTTATACTATGATTATTAGAGAGATTGAAATTGAAGATGCCAAGCGTTTTGTAACATTGATTAATCAAGTTGAAAGTGAATCTGAATTTTTATTGTTTGAATCTGGAGAAAGAAAGCTAACGGTTGAACAGCAAGAAAAACGAATAGAAATGATGAAGCATGAAGGAAATTCGACGATCTTCGTTGCCGAGGAAAACAGTGAATTTATTGGTTACCTTATTGTTATGGGTGGACAGGCCATAAGAAATAGGCATACAGCTTATCTTGTAATTGGGATTAAAGGTGAGTACAGAGGGCAGGGAGTAGGAAGCAAACTATTTGAATGCCTAGAGAAGTGGGCTATGGAGAAACAAATCCACCGTCTAGAATTAACGGTTGTGACTCTAAATGTAGCGGGGATTCGTTTATATCAAAAAATGGGTTTTGAAATAGAGGGGACAAAAAGAAGCTCTCTTTGCATTGATGGAGCATACGTAGATGAATACTATATGTCTAAGGTATTTTAACTTTAGAGCTCTGAAAAAGACATTTAAAAACACAGAAGGTGGTAAAAAGTCACCACCTTTTTTTAGGGTAACCAAGTGAAATGGTGCGCTACTATTTCTTCTTCTTGTTAACTTCCTCTGTTACGACAAAAGCGAGATCGTCGTTTCCAAAAAGGGATAATACACCCAGTAAAGTTTGGTCAGAGACTTCGCCTGCTTCTTCTTTAGGAACAGTTAATTCGAGAGCTTCTCTCAAAGCTTGGTTAGCTGCTTGGTGTGGATAAGCGCGTAAATATAGTTCTTCCGGGTCGAGATCATTGTTCACACACCACTGTGCGAAAACAAGAATCATCATTTTCTCTTCCCCTTGGTAATTCTCAATGATCTTTTCTTCCAATTCTTTTTTGTTCATGTGAAATCTCCTTCAAAATAGTCTACCTAGATTATACTAGGTTCATCGCGAAATGAAAAAAGAATGATAGAGGTTTAAATTTTTATTGAACGGAAGATAATGATTAGGTAGAAGCTATTAAAGGGAGGAGTCGTTAGAATGAGTAAAATAGAAATTGGAGAAGTGTTTACCATTAGTGATGAAAACAATGAGGAGCAAGAAGTTGAGGTCCTAGCTACGATGACGCTTGAAAATACTGAATATGTCGCTGTCAGCTTTGCTGAAGACTTAAAAGAAGAAAATGATGAAGATATTGATGTCTTTTTTCTAAAAGTGGATGAAGAGGGTGACTTCGCTGCAATCGAAAGCGATGACGAGTTTGATAAGGTATCCTCGATGTTTGATGAAATGATGGATGAAGAAGAAACAACAGATCCTAATTGAAAAACACCATAAAATTGGTCCATGATTTTCAGCAATTCAAGTACAGGAAGGGATGAAGTCACTAAAGACTTTATCCTATTTTTATTTTTAAGATAAGAAGGGCAATGTTTTCTCTGGAAAATATATTTCTATTTATTTCTAAAATAGGTTCCTTTTCTGTTTTCCATACATACCCTTAAATATAAGGAGTGAAATCATATGAAAATGGCAGAGGAACATTTTGAGACAGAAACTCTTAAACATATTGGAAATAGATTAGATTATATTTACTCCATTGCTCGTACTTATAACAGTGACAACCCCGAATTAATGGATGCAATTGCAAGTTTAGCGGCTGTAGCCAACATGTATACAAAGAGTAAGTTAGAGGAGTTGAAAGGGGAAAGAACAACAACAAGTCCCCAAGGATTTATCGTAAGTGAATTAGGCAACTCCTATTCTAGGATGAAGGAATATGAAAAGGGAAAAGACATGGAATTTCCTTCTTGGAAGCTCTAAAGTGCACGATTCGTTATGAAGGATAACGTTTCACATTAAAGCGCCTTTTTGGCGCTTTTTACTTTTTAGTTCCTGCCTTTCCTTAATGGTTTTTCCCTATAAAATAAAAATTTTTAAAAAATATCTACAATTTGGATAAATTCTTTTTTATAATGGGGTTTACCGATTCACAATTGGACGAGGAGTGATCTTATGATGGATTCTTTTAAGGTTAATCTTACCCCTTTTAACAGAGAACGGACAATTCGTGTGTATTTGCCAACTAATTACGACAGTAGTCATCAGCGTTATCCTGTACTGTATATGCATGATGGTCAATATCTTTTTAGAGATGAAGATACAAAACTGGGTGGAAGCTGGAGGATTGAGGATTATCTCAATAAGAGTGAATATGAAGTCATTATAGTCGGGATTGATTGTGCAGATGGTCTGTTACGCATCGAAGAATATGGACCATGGGAGAATCACTTTATCAGGGAAAGAATCGATGGAGTAAAAGGGACTGTTGGAGGAAAAGGAGAACTCTATGTTGATTATATAGTAAATGAACTTAAACCAATCATTGATGATAAGTATCGTACGATAAAAGAGGATGCAGCGATGGCGGGAAGTTCAATGGGCGGCTTAATTACCTTTTTGCGGCATGCAAATACCCGAATATTTTTAAAAAAATTGCATGTATGTCTTCTGCATTTTGGTTTAACGAAGAAAAATTAAAACAATGCATCGAGTCGAGTGATCTTCATTTGATTGACTCAATGTATGTTGATATTGGTACGAATGAAGATACAGGGAGAATGAGTAGTGAGGATTATCTACAATGTAATAAATGGGTCAATAGTCTCCTAACCAATAAGGTTTCAAATCTGAAATTTTCCGTGATTGAGAATGGTGTCCATACAGGTAAAGCATGGAGAATACGCTTTCCTGCGATACTTGATTATTTATATAATTACGAAATAAACGAGAAATCTAGATGAATTGACTCTAATAGAAAGGTGGTGCAAGGATGAATATTATTCTAAAAAAAGCTACAAACAAGGACGTAGAGCGGATTTATAATATTCAGGTAAAGTCCTTTCGGCCGTTTTTGGAAAAATATCAGGATTACAGCACCAATCTTTCAAATGAAAATGTTTATTTTGCTTGAACATCAAGGGAAGGGAATTGCTCAAAAGGCGATTGAAATGGTGGAAAGAATGTTTCCCCTAGAGAGTAGTTGGGGAATAGCTACTATCCTAAACGGAAAAACGTAATTGCTATGTATATGAAAAAATGGGCTTTGTAAAAACAGGTGTGATGAAGAAGCTAAACGAACATACTACCTTGGTCTTTTATAAAAAATAAGATAGTGGAGGGCCAATCTTGAAACAAAATATTTATGACAATCCAACCTTTTTTAAGAAGTATTCTGCGTTACGCCGTAGTGGATTAACCTACAATGATTTTGTCGAACAACCTGCCATCAAATCGCTAATCTTCAGTCTTGAAGGGAAGTCTGTTTTAGATTTAGGGTGTGGAGATGGTAGGTTTGCTAAGTATTGTATTGATCATGGTGCCATAAACGTTGTTGGTGTGGATATCTCAAGCAATATGATTAATCAAGCGAAGGTTGAAAATGGGCACGAAAACATCGAATATGTGTGCATTCCGTTAGAGGAATTAGAGATACCGAATGACAAATTTGATATGATTATCAGTTCGTTGGCTATTCATTATATTGAAGATTATCCAGCGTTATTAAAAAAAGTGAATGGATTATTAAATAAGAATGGTGAATTTATCTTCTCAACAGAGCACCCAATTGTAACGGCCCGTAAGGAAATGAACAATTGGGTTAAGGATAGTGACGGAAACAAGGTACATTGGGCATTGGATGACTATCACGAGGAAGGGAAAAGGGAGCAAAGTTGGTATATTGACGGGGTGATCAAATATCACCGGACGATTTCAACTTTATTAAATGGGTTGATCGAAGCTGGGTTCACCATTGGAAAGATTATCGAACCACAGTCTATTTCTACTGGTATTCAACAGATGCCGAAGATCATCAATGAGAAAAGAAGACCTTCCTTTATCGTTTTCAAAGCTATATTAACGGGAAAATAAAGTAAAGGGAGATTGCCATAATAATTGAGTAGCATTTTTTAACAAAAACATTAAATTTTCGGGTCAGGAGTGATGTAATGAATCCATTACTAATTGATTTTCCAGAAGAATTTACAACTGAACGTTTAGTTATTCGAATGCCTAAGCCTGGGGATGGACAAGCTGTTTTTGAAGCGATTATTGCATCCATCAAAGAGTTAGAACCATGGATGCCTTTTGCGCAAAATGAACAATCTGCACAAGATGTTGAATTAAATATCAGGGAAGCATATATAAAATTTTTAAAGCGAGAGGATTTAAGATTACTAGTTTTTCTAAAAGAGTCCGGTGAACTTGTTGCTTCAACTGGGTTACATCGGATTGATTGGTCTGTACCGAAATTTGAAATAGGTTACTGGATTGATAGTCGTTTCAGTGGAAAGGGCCTCATGACGGAAGCGGTAAGTGGAATTACAGATTTTGCCTTTCGCGAGTTAAGAGCGAAAAGAGTGGAAATTCGATGTGATGTCAAAAACAAAAAAAGTCGTGCGATTCCGGAAAGATTAGGGTACTCACTGGAAGGAACTTTGAAAAATGACGACTGGTCTGTTGATAAAAGTGAATTAAGGGATACTTGTATTTATGCAAAAACAAGGTAAACGAATGGGTTGGAACGAGGGCGCTTATAGTCATTTCGTTAAGTGGATAAGGTCATGAAGAGGAACAATGCAATTGAAGCAGCAAGACAAATAGTTGATCAACACTTTCCTAACTGTAAGGGAGCTTTACTTGCCGGAAGTGTGGTCCGAAATGAAGCAACAGAAACATCAGACTTAGATATCGTCATTTTTGATAACCATCTAGAAGAATCTTATCGAGAATCCCTTAAGGAATTCGGGTGGCCAGTAGAGATTTTTGTCCATAACTTGACCTCCTATAAAACCTTTTTTAAAAGCGATTGTGAAAGAGCCCGACCTTCGTTGCCACAAATGGTTACAGAGGGAATCATCTTAAAAGATGTAGGTGTTATGGAAGAAATCAAGAAAGAGGCTCAAGAGCTTTTAGAGAAAGGTCCAAAGGAGTGGTCTGATGAAACCATTAGACTGAAGCAATACTTCATTACAGATACTTTGGATGACTTTATTGGCAGTTCACAAAGAGCAGAAGAAATATTTATAGCAAATGCACTAGCAGAACTTCTTAGTGAATTTATATTGAGAACAAATAGGAGGTGGATTGCGGCTTCCAAATGGACCATACGCTTATTGAAGCAATATGATGAAAAATATGCAAAGGACTTTGTCGAGGCCTTTGATCGCTTTTATCGTAATGGGGATAAAAAACAAATTATCCAATTAGTAGACGATCTATTGCAACCATATGGAGGCAGATTGTTTGAGGGATTTTCCATTGGAAAGAAAAAAGAAAAATAGCAATAACGTTGACTTACTATTTATTTTAGTAGGTTTTTTTTGAGTAAAAGTTAATTTATAAAGTTTGTCTATAATTTCTATGCAGAAACCCTGGATTGTACGTTGGTTGTTTCCCTTTATAACCAAGCCTAAATCTAGATTGTTATTTATCTTTTGTAAAAAGTTAGAGTCCAATGACATAATTTTAGGGTTTCAATTGCAAAATAAACATGATTCCTGTTAGAGATGGAAGGGTCTGTCTTGGTAAATATTTATACATAGTACTGAAGAAAGGAACAATTTATGAAGAAAATTTCAAACGTATTTTGGATATCCGTAGCGCTTGTGCTCGCAGCCGTTATCTTTGGTGCTTCCGCACCAAAGAGTTTTGAGGAAGTAACGGGGAATCTTCAAGCATTTATAACATCAGCCTTTGGATGGTATTATCTTATTTTAGTGACGGTAATCGTTGTATTTTGTGTTTTTCTTATTTTCAGTCCCGTTGGCGCAATTAAATTAGGAAAGCCGGATGAGAAACCAGAGTTTACGAAGGCTTCTTGGTTCGCGATGTTATTTAGCGCTGGGATGGGAATTGGACTAGTTTTTTGGGGGGCGGCAGAGCCACTTTCCCACTTCATAACACCTCCATTAGCGGAGGGAGGTACGAATGCTGCCCATAAAGAGGCGATGAGATACACGTTTTTCCATTGGGGAATTCATGCATGGGCAATTTATGCATTGGTGGCTCTTGTTTTAGCTTATTTTCAATTTCGCAAAGGTGAGCCTGGGCTCATTTCTGCAACATTAAAACCAGTACTTGGGAAAAGCATGGAGGGATGGTTAGGAACGCTTGTCGATGTACTAGCTGTCTTTGCCACCGTTATTGGCGTCGCAACAACTTTAGGTTTTGGTGCTGCGCAAATTAATGGGGGATTGTCGTATTTATGGGGGATACCAAGCAACTTTTTAATTCAATTTTTCATCATAGCAGTCGTTACTGTGTTATTTATGATATCTGCATCAACTGGGTTAGGTAAGGGTATAAAAATTTTAAGTAATGCAAACATGGCTTTAGCGGTAATTCTATTAATATTAATGTTTTTTGTTGGACCTACCATTCTAATCTTAAATATGTTTACAGATTCAATTGGAGGATATGTACAAAATATTATTCAGATGAGCTTCCGGATTGCGCCATTGAATGAGGAACATCGTGGCTGGATTAATAGCTGGACGATTTTCTATTGGGCATGGTGGATTTCTTGGTCTCCTTTTGTTGGTATTTTTATTGCTCGGGTATCAAGAGGAAGAACCATCCGCGAGTTTTTAATTGGGGTGCTATTGCTTCCATCATTGGTTAGCTTCTTCTGGTTCGCTGTATTTGGTAACTCTGCCATACAAGTTCAAAATGCAGGAGTGGTGGATTTAACTCAATATGCGACGGAAGAAGTATTGTTTGCTGTCTTTAGCCAACTCCCTTGGTCTACCCTTTTATCCATTGTGGCAATTGTACTTGTAAGTACATTCTTCATAACTTCTGCAGATTCTGCGACGTTTGTACTTGGAATGCAAACCACATATGGATCATTGACACCGCCAAACCGAGTGAAGTTCACATGGGGGATTGCGCAGTCAGCGGTCGCGTTAATTCTTTTATATAGTGGTGGATTGCAGGCCCTTCAGAATGCATTGATTGCCGCCGCTCTTCCATTTTCTTTTATCATGGTTTTGATGATGATTTCGCTTTACCGATCGTTGACAAAAGAGAAGAAGGAACTGGGTTTATATTTAAAACCAAAACGGAAAAAGGAACCTGAGATAAAAGATAAAAAAGCATAATACTTGTGTTATTTGAAATAGGAGTACTTCCCATATGGATTGGGAAGGTACTCTTTTTTTTGTTAAAAATTCAAAAAAATAGTTATCAGTAATAGAAATGGGTTTGACAGTCATAATGTATTAGTGTACTATTTGGATAGTACACTAATACGGATAGAGAGGGATTATATAATGAATCCAATGAAAGGTTTGTTAAAAAAGGATTATCGTATTTCGAGACAATACTTTTGGATTTGGACTGGTGTGCTGGTGTTAGCCTTGGCGGCAGGGATTGGTTTATCCATATATGCATCACAGCCAGCTGGGACATTGCCTGTTTTAGTATTAACAAGTTTTGTTCATTTTGCTTTTGCACCAGTGTTCATGTTGTCACTATTAAATTTAGAATCAAAAACACAGTTGTGGTTGTATACACCACGACGAGGCATAGAGCTCATTCTTTCTAAATTTGGAGTGATCTTTAGCTACCAGGTAGTTTTACAAATTCTGTTAAGTTTTTATGCAGCTTTTATAATCTTTTGGTTTGGGCGAGAAGTATATGAGCCTATTAGCTTTCGGTTATTTTTAGAAGCAGCGGTACTTTTAAATGCTCTCTTATTAATGGTTGGTTTTTATTTGACAACATGGCTAACGTTCTTATGGACTGTTTTTCATTCGCTGAAGAACTTAGCGAAAACGATACGTTGGATCATTGTGATTGGAACGGTTTTTCTCTATAACATTGTCGAAAGTTTTCTTTTATCTCTTAAGCCAATTAAGAATCTAATAAATAAGTTTAACGTTGAAGTGATTTCCGAAGCTGCGCTTTCTTATAAAGATGAACAATGGAGCGTTATGTTTGGATCAACCGATATACCGGTGCTTCCGCTCATCTATTATGCTTTGTTGATGGTCATTCTCATTACCGCTGCATCGAAACTTCTTGAACAAAAAGTGGAGGTGTAGAAGATGGGGGAGGATTTCCAGGCATCAAAACCAATTTATATGCAAATTGTCGATAAGATTACCAGTGAAATTGTTCAAGGAAAGCGCCAGCCTGGTGACAAGCTTCCATCGGTTAGAGAGATGGCTGTTCAAATGGGAGTGAATCCAAATACGGTACAGAGAACTTATGCTGAACTTGAAAGATTAAACATTGTAGAGACACGAAGAGGTCAAGGGACGTTTGTATCTGATAATAAGGATCTAACGGAGGAGTTGGGACGCAATATGCAAGATGAAATTATAAAATCGTTTATACAAAAGATGGAGGAAATCGGTGTAGATCGAAAGCAAATAGTCACACTTCTCCAACAATATCTTGGGGAGGGACAATAAATGGCCATAGTACTTGAAAATGTCTCTAAATCCTTCGGAAAAAAGAAAGCTTTAAAAAATATCAACCTTTCGTTTGAGAAAGGCCGAATTTATGGACTGCTTGGCCCTAACGGTAGTGGAAAATCGACCATGTTAAAGCTGATGACTGGGCTCACTTTTCCGACTAATGGGACGGTGACACTAAATGGTCACCCTGTTACGAGGAAATCTAGTGAGCAGGTGGCTTACCTGACTGAACTCGATATGTTCTATGATGTATTCACTGTTAGGGAAACCGTAAATTATATGGCAAGCCAGTTTGCAGATTTTAACATTGAAAAAGCGAAGGAACTCTTGCAGGAATTAACTCTTGATCCTACCCAAAAGGTGAGATCATTATCAAAGGGGAATCGAGGCCGATTGAAGCTTGTGACCACCTTATCACGTGACACGGACGCCATTTTACTTGATGAGCCATTTTCTGGCCTTGACCCGATGGTTCGTGACTCCATTATAAATAGTTTACTAAAGTACATTGATTTTGAAAATCAAGTTCTTATCATCGCGACACATGAAATTACCGAAATAGAATCCTTGCTAGATGAAGCCATCGCTATTCATTATGGGACTGTAATTGGTCAAGAAAGTGTTGAAACTTTACGTGAGGAACAAGGGTTATCTGTTTTGCAATGGTTCAAACAAATTTCTAGAGAACAAGGGGAGGGATAAAGATGACTTCGGTACTAACACTTAAAAATGTGAAAAAAACAATCAAAAGAAAAACGATTATAAACGGTCTTAGCTTCTCTGTTCTTGAAGGAGAGGTATTCGGTTTCCTTGGACCGAATGGTGCGGGGAAAACGACGACAATCCGAATGATTGTAGGACTAATGGAAATTAGTGAAGGGGATATTGTCATTTGTGGAAAGAGCATTAAGGATGATTTCACAGGAGCAATTCGTCATATTGGCGCCATTGTTGAAAATCCAGAAATGTATAAATTTTTAACAGGGTATCAGAATTTAATGCAGTATGCACGAATGCATAACGGGATATCAAAGGGAAAAATAGCTGAGGTTGTTGAACTTGTTGGACTTACCGACAGAATCCATGAGAAAGTGAAAACTTACTCTCTAGGGATGCATCAACGCTTAGGTCTCGCTCAATGTCTATTGCATGATCCGAAACTATTAATTCTTGACGAGCCAACGAATGGCCTCGATCCAGCAGGGATTAGAGAAATTAGGGACCATTTAAGAATGCTGACTCGAGAACGGGGCATGAGTGTCATTGTTTCAAGCCATTTGCTGTCAGAAATGGAGTTGATGTGTGACCGGATTGCAATTATCCAGAATGGCGAGTTAATCGATGTTCAGACCGTGAATGAATTCATAGATGGAGAAACAGCTTTGTTTTCATTTGAAACTGGCCTTATCAACAAACCAGAGGTTACCTGGCTAAAAAGTGAATGGGACGCAACAATTACTGAGTCAGGGTTTACTGTAGAAACAGCTAGAGAGAAGATACCAGGTTTGATAAAAAAGCTTACGGCCAAAGGGGTAGATCTATACGGGGTCAAAACAATAGCGAAAACTCTAGAAGACAGATTCCTTGAAGTGACGTCGAAATAGGAGGGGTATTATGGGGAAATTAATTATCAATGAATGGGTTAAATTGTTCCGTAGAGCTGGGACAATGGTATTGGTGGGAATTGTGATTTTAATGGTTCTTGGTATAGGAGCGTTTTTAAAATATGAAGAAATTCAGAATCCTCCACAAGAAAACCAGAATTGGAAACAAGATCTTACAGTTCAAATAGAGGGGGACAGGGCAGCATTAGAGGAGACAGGTCAGAATAATGCTAACTTAAAGATGTTTTATGAGAGGCAAATAGCCATTAATGAATATCAGATTGAGCATGACCTCGCACCTGAAACTAATTATAATGTCTGGTCTTTTATCAGTGAGAATATGGGAGCTATTGGATTTATTGGCGTATTTACGATTATTATTGCGGCCGGTATGGTTTCATCTGAATTCTCATGGGGGACCATTAAATTGCTTTTAATCAGACCAATGAATAGGTCGAAAATTTTGTTATCCAAGTACATTACGGTCGTACTATTTGGTGTAATGATGTTGACGATTCTATATGTTGTATCTGCGGTAGTAGGTCTTGCCTTATTTGGGTTACCAGAGGAATCACTCCCGCACTTAGCTTTTGTGAATGGCGAAGTTGTGGAACGGAGTCTTTTCCTGAACCTTATCGGTGAATACTTCCTCTCTTCGATTGACGTACTTATGCTTGCTACTATGGCATTCATGATTTCAGCTGTATTCCGGAATAGCTCGCTAGCAATTGGTTTGTCCTTGTTTCTTATGTTCATGGGCAGTAGTATTACCATGCTACTTGCAGCGAGATACGAATGGGCAAAATACATTCTTTTTGCCAACACAAATTTGGCCGTCTATTTTGATGGGGTGCCTCCAGTTGAAGGGATGACCTTGACCTTTTCGATTGTCATGCTTTTCTTATACTTTGTTTTGTTTCAGCTATTGGCGTTTTTCGTATTCTCTAAGAGGGATGTAGCAGCATAATTTTTTTAAAAAAGCACCACAAACAAAAAAGCAAACCATTTACCGGTTTGCTTTTTTATTTTGAATTAAAAAGCACTCATAAAAGGCGCAATCCTATTCAATGTGGTTATCCACGTCTTCCGCCGCGGCCGCCACGTTTTGTTTCAGTGTTACGTTTTAGTGAAGATAAATTTTCTTCACTTGATTTTAAGAACTTTGCCATTTTATCTTCAAAGGTTTCCTTTGGTTTAAAAGCACCTTTTGAACGAAAATCTTTTGAACGGTTATCACCGCGGCCCTGACGTGGTGGGCGCTGAGAATAAGAAGAAGATGCTTGGCCTTCTGGGCGATCAATCGCCTTTTTAATGGATAAAGCAACTTTCCCGTCCTTTTCACTCAGTACTTTTACCTCAATTTGGTCGCCAATTTTAAGATGGTCATTTACATCTTTTACATAGCTGTCTGCAACCTCACTGATATGCACAAGACCTGTTGAGCCTCCAGGCAATTCAACGAAAGCTCCGAAATTAGTGATACCTGTTACTTTACCCTGTACTTTGCTACCTACTTCGACTGACATAGAAATATGGTTCCCCCTCAAAATTGTTAAACACACTCTATTATAACAAATTATAGAGAAATTACCTCGTACTATTTTTCACCTATTTTTTCCGATTATGTGACTCTTTATTCGCTAGAAAGAAAAGGCGTTTGAAAAAGCTGATATTTAATGGTTTTTAACGCTTACATTCATGCTAAATTTCCTCTCCGTAACTCCTGAAAACTTGATTATTTTTATAAATAAAGTCGCTTTGTTCGTTATTTCAAGTATAATGGAACCTTAGTCATCAGATGGAGAATATGATTTTTTACAATGAGAATTATATACATAAGTCCGATAATCCAAATAAATGAGGTCTTTGTATGAGTGAAAAAAGTTTTGAGCGGTATCATTTAAGTGATGAGATAAATAAAGCACTTGCATTATTAAAGTATGAATCACCAACACAAGTTCAAAGTGAAGTGATTCCTTTAGCTTTAGAAAATAAAGATCTTGTCGTTAAGTCACAAACCGGTAGTGGAAAAACGGCAGCCTACGGTATCCCTTTGTCGGAATTGGTTGAATGGGAAGAAAAAAAACCACAGGTTTTAATCCTAACTCCGACGCGTGAACTTGCTGCTCAAGTTCGCGAGGATATTACCAATATAGGAAGATTTAAACGCTTGAAAGCGATGGCTGTTTACGGAAAAGAACCATTTGCGAAACAAAAAGAGGAATTACAACAAAAAACGCATGTTGTAGTTGGTACACCAGGTCGTGTAAAAGATCACGTCGACCGAGGTACTCTTGTATTAGAGAAAATAAAGTACCTAGTAATTGATGAAGCTGACGAAATGTTGAATATGGGGTTTATTGATGAGGTAGAAGCCATTATTGAGGAACTTCCAACAAACAGAGTCACAATGGTTTTCTCTGCAACATTACCTAAAGATGTTGAAACACTTTGCCATAAATATATGCGGGACCCTGCCCATGCCGAGATTGCCTCTACAGGGGTGACAACTGATACTATCGAGCATTTTTTGATTGAGGTAAAAGAAGAGGCAAAAATGGCCTTACTGAAAGATGTAACGGTTGTTGAAAACCCAGATAGCTGTCTCATTTTTTGCCGTACGAAGGAACATGTTGATACAGTGTATACGGAATTGGATTCTGCGGGGTATTCTTGTGAAAGACTACATGGGGGATTAGAGCAAGAAGACCGTTTTGCCGTGATGAATGGGTTTAAAATGGGGAACTTCCGTTATCTAGTTGCAACCGATGTAGCAGCAAGAGGCATTGATGTGGATAATGTGACGCTTGTCATTAATTATGATGTTCCAATGGAGAAAGAGAGCTATGTACACCGGACAGGGCGAACAGGGAGAGCAGGAAATAAGGGGAAGGCCATAACCTTTGCAACTCCATATGAAGGTAAGTTCATTAAGGGTATTGAAAGATACATTGGTTTTGAGCTACCTAAGATGGAAATTCCTAAACAATCAGAGGTTGTTGAAAAAACAGCAGCGTTTGAAGAAAAAATGGGCGGTCGTCGTGTCGTTCAAAATAATAAAACCGCTCGAGTCAATCAAGGAATTATGAAACTACATTTTAGTGGTGGAAAGAAAAAGAAGCTAAGGGCAGTTGATTTTGTTGGAACAATTGCAAAAATACCTGGCGTTAATGCTGAGGATATTGGGATTATTACCATTCAGGACCAAATGACGTACGTGGATATTTTGAATGGGAAAGGATCTCTAGTCCTACAGGCGATGGAGAATACACCAGTAAAAGGAAAAAAATTAAGGGTGAGTAAGGCGATTAAATAAAGATCGGTTAATTTTTACCATTGTATGGTGAAAGTTAAAAGGCAATACTAACAAAACGATAGTAAAAGAAGTCCGAACTAAATGAAAAGGGGGAAAAAGATATGGCAGAGGGAAAAACCGAAAAACAAGCAGAAGAAATTATAAAAGCAAGCTTAGGGGACATGATTCATATTGCTAAAGGTGAAGAAAAGGGGAAGAAGGGAAAGGTAGTAGGGATCCGAGATAACTCGGTGATTGCAGAAATTGGAATTAATCCTAAAAAGAACGAACCAATAAAAACTGTGGTCAACCATAAAAATTATAAAATTGTAAAGTAAAGAACTTTTATACCACCTGACCTTTATATGCGACTGAACGCTTGGGGGTCAGGTTTTCTTAAAGGGTACAGAAAAAGGAGTTAGATTCTTTTATGAAATACATAAAAACCCAGATGAAACAGCTTGTTAAAGAAAATAGGGACTTACAGATACATTTAAAAGCTTTAATGGAAGAACACGAACTCGAGAAAAACTTTGCACTTAAAGCCTTGTACCATTCAGAAGTGGCTGATGGCGGTAAATATCAATCAGCTTACCAAGCACTTGACTTACCCAAAGGGTAAGTTTTTTTGTTGCTCTCGGTGGATAAACGCTATTAGGAGAGGCTTACAGTTCTATCTTCTGCCAAGAAAAGAATTCAAAGGGGATCGCTTTAAGTGACCAAAAAGATTGGAATACTTTGTGTTATAGAAGATAAGAAATAAATGGATTTCGTGATAAAATGAAGTAAAACAATTCCAAGTATAAATTCCATAATAATCAAAAAACATACAGGAGGATAGGATGAAATTTTTTGGTGCAGTTCTTACCTTTATAGGATTTGGTTTTATTGGCTTGATCGCGACACTAGTGTTATCGTTTTCAAGAGATGCAGAGTTTTATGGCACATTTATCCCGATTATTACAATTGGTCTGATTGTCTTCACAATTCTTGCAATCTATGGAAAACTTAAAAATAAAGGACCGAAGATTTGCGCGATGGTTTTTCTTTCTATAAGTATCGTAAGCTTAAGTGCACATGAGGGCTATCATGCTTATATTTCTAGTCTTGAGGTCGTCAGTACACAGGACGTTGACTTGACCGAATATATGCCATTTACGAAAGATACAAAATCAGTAAAGCTAAAAGAGAAATCTACCTTCAAAATTGAGGAAAACCTTCCGACAGTTGATGGGGCAACAGCTTTATATCCAGTTTATGCGGCCTTTGTTCAAGCGGTTTATCCGGATAAAGAATATTCTTTGGATGAGGGCGAAGTAGTCTCCACTCAAACAAGTAATGCCTTTGACCGCTTAGTGTACAGAGATGTGGACATCGTGTTCATGGCACACCCATCGGAAAAACAAATGAAAAGTGCAGAGCAACAAGGAATCGATTTAAGATTAACACCGATTGGGAGAGAAGCGTTTGTATTTTTTGTACATAAAGAGAACCCGGTAGAGAAATTAACGGTTGAACAGATCCAAGGAATCTACTCTGGCAAAATCACAAATTGGCAGGAAGTTGGCGGAAATAATGAGGAGATCCGGGCGTTTCAACGGCCAGAAGGAAGCGGCAGTCAATCGGCATTATTAAATGTGATGCAAGGAGTTCCGTTAATGGAGCCGCCATCAGAGGACATTGTTTCAGCGATGGGCGGGATTATACGTGAAACAACGAATTATCAAAACAGAAAAAATGCAATTGGATTCTCTTTCAGGCATTTTTCGCAAGATATGGTTGATAACGGAAAGATTAAAAACATTGCTGTTGAAGGGGTGCTCCCTACAAAAGAGAGTATTCAAAATGAGACTTATCCGTTTGTAAATGAATTTTATGCCATCACAGCGAATACCGAACATCCTCATATTCAAGCCTTTATTGAATGGATGCAATCTGAACAAGGACAATGGATTGTTAAACAAACTGGGTACGTTCCTTTGAGGTAATTTATGGATACTTTCAAAAACCCCTTACAACGTTGGTATTATGCAACGATTGCAAGGGGTTATTCATGTAGTTGATGGTTTATATATAATTCTCATTTTCGTTTATACACTAAACTTTTATAAAAATTCGCAAGAAGTAACATCAACACATGATAAGGCAGATTAAGAAGGACATTTTTCTTGGGAAATTTTAATATCTTTATTTTTACCATTAGCCAGTCTAATAAAAGTCGGTAAAATAGGGATTTTACATTGAACAGGAAAGTACTCTTCTCTTTTAATGTTTGTGCTGTAAAAAGACCCATTAGGATTGAGTATAATGGCATAAGGATAAAATGTTCCCGCCATGAAGTAAAACGACGAAACCCAAATCTTACTTTTCCCAAAATGGATAGAAAAAACAATAAATTCACTGAGGTTACCAAAATTAAATTAAAGTAAGAAACAAATAAAATCACTGGATTCCTTTTCTTTAAAAGCTCATCCCATTTGCTCGTAATGGAAAAATATACAGGTAACAAAGTGAGCGTGTAAATTGTTTTCCACCAATAATGTTTATAAATATCTAACCGAACGAATAAATGTTCAATAGAAGCAAAGTAAAGGCTAGCCAATAGCTTAAACTTCCAGCCTAAATGGAAGACGGAAATATATAAAGCAGTAAAAGGGATGAAAATGGCCTGTGAAAAGATTGCTCCGAGAATACTATCTAAACTTTTATTTTTTAGCAAAGCAGGCTTGTAGCGATAGGCTTTAAAAATATTGTACGTAAAATACTCAAAAATGTATGCCATCCCTATATTTGAAATCAAGGCAATAAAAGTACGCTTACGGTTTTTACTTTTCAAAAAGGTATAGATGAGTAAGGAAGAATGAATGAAGAGCAATAGTAGGTAAGGATACTTATGATATTTCTTTTGCAGCCTCATATATGACTCCTTCCAAAAGAATGAATTTGGTGATGATTATGCATAGTCCATTCCATCCTTTTTGCTTCATCTGTTGTATGTTCAAGCCTACGGTTGTTTTATAATGAGGGAGTGATTGAATGAGGTAGTGTCCATCTTTTCAAACGAAATGGCCTATCCATTTTTCATTCCCGAGAATTTGTATCACGATTATAGATACAATTATTATGATTTGAAGCAAGTAGGCATTATATGCATAAAATAGCGGGGATTGCGCTTATTTAAATTGAGATTTGGGAATAAGAAGTTATCCTTTAGGTGGAGTATTATATCCTTAGTGGATGAATATCGGGGCGGTAAAAGAGAAAATAAACTTTTGCCTATACAGAAAACAGAAAAACAACCGCTCATGTGCAGGTCTAGGTCTTTAGCGGTTGTTTTCCAATAGGAGAATAGTTAGAAGGAATATTCTCTTATTGCATTATTGACTGGTGATAAGGTCGATCTCTTAAGATTTTAAGAAATTTATCGTGAATGAACCTTTTGTCCTTGTACCCAGACTTCCCGGATATTTTCAGGACGAACCTGATAAATGATTTTTTCGAAAACGTCATGCAAGGTGTCATTAAAAATAGGAAGTTTTGCAGTTTTTATGGTTGTATCAATTACTTGGACATCCCAAGCATAATTTGGTTCTATGCGTCCAATGGGTAAACTTAAACTTTCCCCTCCACCAGCTGTAGCGAAATAGAAGGCTTTATTTATCGTTATGCGTGAATGGCCGAGACCACGACGGGTAGAAGGAAGTGCGGGATTAACTCCGTCTTCTAGCATCCTTGAAGACATTACTGATTGTCGGATATTATCATACATACTGGGAGAAAATCCGCCTGATAGGTCTGAACCGAGACCGATATCAACCCCTTTTGCATGAAAATGTGCAACGGGTAACACACTATTGGCAAAATATGCATTAGAAATAGGACAATGGCTAATAGCGGTTCCAGTTTCAGCAAATAACTCTACATCCTCATCTTCTAGGAAATTACAATGGGCCATCACAGATTTAGACTGTAATAGGCCAAAATTATGTAACGAAACCGCATCACTTTTATTGAAACGCTCTTTAACAAACGCATGCGCCCAATCACTTTCACTACAGTGAGACTGGATATGTGTGTCGTATTTAGCCGCCAATGCCCCTAACCCTTTTAATGCTTCGTCGGTGCAACTTGGAATGAAGCGGGGGGTAACCACGGGGTATACCCCTTGTTTGGTTGTTTTTGATAATTCTTTAACCGTTAAAATAAACTCCTCGGTTTCGTCTAGTGCTGTTTGTGTATCCTCATCTCTATAATAGGACGGATTTTGTGTTAAATCATCCATAACCACTTTCCCGACTAGGCCTCGTTGTCCTTGCTTCGCGCAGATTTCTGCAAGTAGGATACTTGCTTCCTTATGAATCGTGGCAAAATAAAGAGCGGTTGTAGTTCCGTTTGCCAGCAAAGTCTGAACAACATCTTCGTACACCTCATTGGCAAAATGTAGATCCGAAAATTTTGATTCAATCGGAAAGGTATAGGTGTTTAACCAGTCAGAAAGAGGGAGGTCGAGTGCGGTACCGGATTGAGCCCATTGCGGTGCATGTACATGTGTGTCGACAAAACCAGGTAAGAAGTACTGTCCGTCGGCTAAACAATGATAATTGTCTTTTCCTTGATAAATATCAATTAGAGCTTGGTACTCATCATTTTCTGGTGCGATAATTTTCTCAATCATCCCATCTGATCCGATACAGAAAAGGCAGTCTGTTAAAATCCGCACCACCTTTGATGAATCACTAGTAAATGCTGTACCTTTGAATACTTCCGTATAATTCATTTAGTAAATCACCCTATTGTTCGTATTTTAGTCATTATAGTTGGTATTATAGGATAGTTATTCCATTATGTCTATCCAATTCTATGTAATACAGAGGACAGGGACATAAGGTTGCATATATTCCTGAAAGGAAAGAAACAATAGATGTGTGCAATAAATTGGATTTCTTATCCAATTAAAAAAAAGTGACCAAAAGGAGAATAACAAATGTCGAATGTAAAATTGGCTGTAATTTTTTACAGTATGGGTGGAACAAACTATCAATTAGCACAATGGGCGGAAGAAGGTGCGAAAGAAGCGGGTGCTGAGGTTAAGGTATTAAAAGTAGAAGAATTAGCACCACAATCAATCATTGATCGAAATGAAGTGTGGAAAGCAACAGTGGAAGCAACTAAAGATGTACCAATTGCAACGTCGGACGATATTGAGTGGGCTGATGCAATCATCTTTAGTGTCCCAACACGATTCGGAAACATGCCTTCCCAAATGAAACAGTTCCTTGATATCCAAGGTGGGCTATGGGCAAGTGGGAAAACAATCAACAAAGTAGTCAGTGCAATGACGTCTGCACAGAATCCACATGGTGGTCAGGAAGCAACCATCTTATCTTTATATACATCAATGATGCATTGGGGTGCCATTATTGCTACGCCTGGTTACACAGATCCAGTGATTTTTGGTTCGGGAGGAAATCCATATGGAACAAGTGTAACGGTTGGACAGGATGGGAAAATGATTGAAGACGTTGAAGCAACAGTGAAACATCAAGCCAAGCGTACAGTGACAGTTGCGGAATGGGTGAAAAAAGGAACACAATGAGTTGTTATAAAAGAATTTCTTTTTAGGATAAAACTACAATGGTTTTATCCTTTTTATGTTGGTTATTGGGGGAATTATGGGAACAAAAAAGGTTTAGTTCTGATTTTTACTAATTAAGGATTTACTTCTTAATAAGAATATGTAATATTTAGATAACTAGATAGTTAAGGAGCGTGATGTTTTATGAGAATGAATCTAAGTGAAGTACTCAATATATCATCCATCATCAATATAAGGGGGATTTTACGTTAGCATAGCTGAATCCTCCTTCTCATTAAGGAGGCAACCATTTGTACGAACTAGAAAAATTAGGGTATCACTCGATATTTGAGAAACCTACCCATTCAAATTACAGAATGGGTCGTGTGGCAACCCATTCCAATGGGATATATAAAATCCTCTCTCCTCAAGGTGAATTTCATTCCCAGTGTTCGGGGAAATTTTATCATCAAGTGGAAGAGAGTAGGGATTTACCTTGTGTAGGCGACTGGGTTTTATTTGAACCGTTATTGAACGAAGGGAAAGGAATTATTCATAAGGTCTTACAACGGCATAGTCTGTTATCACGTCATGGAGCAGGGGAAAAGAAAGCAGAGCAGCTTATGGCGGCGAATGTAGATATTGTTTTTTTAGTAAATGGATTAAATGAATTTAATCTTAGAAGGATGGAGCGGTATTTAGTCCAGGTTTATGAAAGTGGGGCAACTCCAATCTTTATTCTAACGAAGCGAGATTTATGTGAAGATGTCGAAGCAAAAGTGAAAGCTGTTGAAGAAATCGCTTGGGGTGTTCCGATTCTCGTGATCGATACTCGTAATGATAGTATGGAACCCATTAAAGGATATCTTTCCCCAGGGAAAACGGGGGCACTAATTGGGTCCTCTGGTGTAGGGAAATCAACATTGATTAACCGCTTAATTGGAGAAGATATTCAAAAAACACAAGGGATTCGTGAGGTGGATGCCAAGGGGAGGCATACCACCACTCACCGTGAGCTTTTTCTGTTACCTGATGGGGGAGTACTCATCGATACACCAGGCATGCGGGAGCTCCAGTTATGGTCTGGTGAAGAATCTGCGAATGAAACCTTTCAAGATATTTTAACTCTAAGTCAAAACTGTAAGTTCCGAGATTGTCATCATGAACAAGAGCCAGGGTGCGCGATTAAACAGGCTATAGAAAATAGGCAACTTACTAAAGAAAGATATAATAGTTACCAAAAGTTACAACGTGAAACAAAGTTCCTTGATCTAAAGGATAAATATGGGACCCATCACGCCACGCGAATTCAGGTAAAGGATATTCGCAAGAAAAAGAAATAAAAATAGGTAAGTTTGTATGGCTCTTGCTCAAAGTAAGATTTTAGCAACAACCTTTATAAAAACTGCCTTTTGTTTAGACGAATTCGCTTCTGAATTCGTCTTTGTTCTATTTCGAGTAAAAAGAATGGCTAGGTCTTTTTATGATACTCAAATGACAAGTTGAACAAAGTACATTCCCAAAGCATAGGCATATGATAATTTGAAATTTATTTGGAAGGGAATGACAGATATGTATCTTGATCCTAGATCCTACCCAACCCTATATTCAAATCCGAATGCTTCTACCCAGGGTTATAGCTTAAGTTATAGGGAAAGCAACTCATTGGGAGTTGAACAAGAGGCTCTTGAAGCCCTCCTTGCTGGTATGAAAAGAGAAGCTTCTACCATCGATCTTTATAGTCAATTATTTTATCTTGCACCAAATCAAAACCAAAAAAATTCCATTCAGCATGAATTAGTAAACAAACATGCCCGTTTGCAACAATTTACTGATTTATATTATGCAATCACTGGAAGGCAACCTGTATACCAAATCGATAAAGTTAGTATTAATAGTTATCATGAAGGACTGCAAAAAGCTTATGAAGCAGAAGTAGAAGGTTCCAAGGAGTATCGAGAGGGTTATTTTCAAACCCAAAACCCTCAAGTTCGAAGTGTACTATCATGGGCTTTTGAAGAGGAAGAGGTAATTGATACACGATTTGATGATTTTCAAGAGGCAAGGTTACTTGAACTAAAAGATTATGGCCCAAACCCATTTGTCATTGATATTGAAAAGGCGACTAAACAAAACGATACATTTCGTACAGCCTTATGGACGGGAGAACATTTTCAAGTGACTCTCATGAGAATCAATGTTGGAGAAGACATTGGCTTAGAAATTCATCCAGACCTCGACCAATTCCTAAGGATAGAACAAGGTCAAGGAATTGTTCAAATGGGAGATCGTAAAGATCAATTAAATTTTCAGGAAAATGTTTATGATGACTATAGCATCGTCATCCCAGCAGGTAAATGGCATAACCTGACCAATACGGGGAATGAACCCCTTAAGTTGTACTCCATTTATGCTCCACCACAGCATCCATTTGGTACAGTTCATAAAACCAAAGCAGAGGCTATGGCGGCTGAAGAAAATCATCACTAAATCTTACAAGGATGAAAAAGTTGATTTGAAAAGACTTTTTCATCCTTGTTTTTTATGGTAGCTGTATACCACACTACTCCTTAATTTTAAGTCCTAGTAATGTTGCAAAGCCAATTGCTTGTTGAGGAGAAACCACGCATCCTGGTAAATCTTCTAGTGCGACGATAAGGCTTTGAAAGGTTGAAGTACTAATGTCTGTTCCTTTCAGTGGAGTACGGGAGAAGTTGACCTCATCTAAGTTACATTGTTCAAATTTTATTTTGTTAAATCGGCATTCGTAGAAATCTGCATTTTTTAGTGAACTCTCTTCAAATCTAACTTGTTTGAAATTCCCATAACCAAACGAACTTAAATTCAAGTTGCAATTCTTATATAGAACATTCCCGATATGTGCTTCCGTTAGATTAACCCCCAATAATTTGGAATCAATAAATTCAACCCGGTGAACGCTAGCTCCCATTAAATCACAATTAGACAAATCGCAGTGATCAAAAACGACATCGGTTAATTCAATGTTTCGGAACGAAACGTCGCTAAAGTTAACACTTTGAAACACAACCTGGGTTAAATCTAGTTTGTCGATAGTAACTCTATCAATTGTACAATTCGAAATGAGACACTGATGTAAATAGGGTTCTTCCTGATCGAAGATATCGTGAAAATTGAATGGAGGTAGGTTTTCAGAGACCTTAGGTTTTTCTATTTTTATTCTTTGCGCCATCGTAATCTTCACCTTTTTGTTTTAGAATGTCATGCTAATGTAAAGGTAACATAAAAACCGGGTAGAAGGATATAGGGGGTTTTATAGTTCTATTTCCTTACTTTTAAACCAATATTTTCAAAAAAATAATACAAAGATAACATTTCCCCTATTACTATATTAAAAAATATTTTATAATCTATTAAGAGTAATAAAATACATAAAAAGTAAGTAGGGGGAAGAAATGGGAAAAACATTTATTAAAATTGCAGCGGTCTATTTTTCAATTGGAGTGTTACTGGGGATGACAATGGGAATCATACATGATTTTAGATTGACATCTCTCCACGCTCATGTAAATTTATTGGGATGGGTCTCAACAGCTTTATTTGGTGTTATTTATTCCATTTATGCATTTGCAGCTAAAACAAAGCTGGCAAAAACACATTTTTGGCTTCATAACATCGGACTTCCAGTGATGATGATTGGATTGTTTTGTGAGTCATTTGGCATCACGGCCGGTGTACCTATTATGATTGTTGGTTCATTAGCTGTTGTCATTGGTACCATAATGTTCACTATTAATATCTTTAAAGCCTTGAACACAAACTCGATTCAACGTGCAAATAAAGATTTACATGCTTAATTCATAATAGCTTTTTTTGAAATATTTTTGGTGGGGTTTCAACTTAGAATAAATGAGCGCCATCGCAAACCACCAACCATATCAGAAACCAGCTTCAAATGATATCAGCTAGAGCAACATTAGTTGAGAAAAAAGTCTAGTTAAAGAACTTTCTTCTTGGAAAGTTCTTTTTCTATAGGAGAAGAATCGATATTATTCTCAAACAGTATCCATTTTTGATAGACTAATTCTATTGGAAGGCTAATAAACAGTTTAGGAGAAGATAATGAGAAAACCACTAATAGGGGTACTGCCGTTATATGATCCTGAAAAAGAAAGCTATTGGATGTTGCCTGGATATATGAAGGGAGTAGAAGCGGCCGGTGGTATTCCGGTTATGCTCCCTTTAACGACTAATTTCGAGGTGATTCAATCACTGGCCGAGTCATTTGATGGTTTTCTTTTTACTGGGGGTCAGGATATGAATCCGAATTTGTATGGGGAGAAAAAAGAGAGCTTTTGCGGTGAGTTATGTGAGGAGAGGGACCAAATGGAGGAGCTTCTTTTCAAGCTAGTTCTAGAACTAGACAAACCTACCTTTGGAATCTGCCGTGGTGTTCAACTGTTTAATAGCTTATTGGGGGGCACTCTTTATCAAGATATCCCGACTCAGTTTCGTTCCAAACAACAGGTTCTTCACAAGCAACAACCACCTTATACAGTACCTGCTCATCTAGTTTCCATAGAAAAAGGGAATGCACTCTATCGAATCGTAAAAACGGAGTCCTTAAGGGTTAATAGCTACCATCATCAAGGGATTAAAAAACTGTCAGAGCAATTAACCTCGGTGGCTGAAGCAGAAGATGGTCTGACGGAAGCTGTACATATGCCTGGAAAATCCTTTGTCCTGGCTGTGCAGTGGCACCCAGAATTCAATTACCACCTAGATAATCATAGCTTTAAACTTTTCAGTGCGTTTGTGGACCAATGTAAGAGAGTTTCTGTTTAATACTGATAGTTGGATAAAAATACTTTTAAAAGAGAGTGTAGGAAGTCAAGGTATGGTTGATTACCTTTGGCTAGAAAACACTTAGGAGGTAATAGCATGGAAATAGGGATAAGTACATTTGTCGAGACGACGCCGGATGTAAAAACTGGTAAAGTAATTAGTCATGCACAGCGAATTCGGGAAGTTGTGGAAGAAATCGTTTTAGCAGATCAAGTAGGATTGGATGTGTTTGGTGTCGGGGAGCATCATCGTGAGGATTATGCCGCTTCTGCCCCAGCTGTTATCCTTGCGGCAGCTGCATCACAAACAAATCAGATTCGGTTAACAAGTGCAGTTACCGTCCTTTCTTCCGCAGATCCAGTACGTGTGTTTCAGGATTTTAGTACTTTGGACGCAATATCAAATGGTCGCGCGGAGATTATGGCGGGGCGAGGTTCATTTATCGAATCCTTTCCTTTGTTTGGCTATGATTTAAACGACTATGACGAATTGTTTGATGAGAAACTAGAGTTGCTTCTTAAAATAACAGCGTCCGAAAAAGTAACTTGGTCAGGAAATCATCGTCCACCCATTCAAAATCTAGGCGTCTACCCACGACCAGTTCAACATCCATTGCCTGTATGGATTGGGAGTGGTGGAAATTCTCAATCAGTAGTACGCGCTGGTCTTCTTGGGCTCCCATTGGTTCTTGCCATTATTGGCGGACGCCCAATACAATTTGAGCCACTAGTACGTCTCTATAAACGGGCAGCCGCTAAAGCAGGTCATGACGTTTCAAAATTGACTGTAGCCTCTCATTCACATGGATTTGTTGCTGATACTAATGAGGATGCGGCAGATAAATTCTTTCCTTCGACCCAACAAGCGATGAATAAGTTGGGGAGAGAGCGCGGATGGGGGCCCTATGACCGTTCAAGCTTTGATTTTGCGCGTAGCTTTGAAGGTGCTCTATATGTAGGGGATCCCAAGACAGTTGCAGACAAAATTATTTACTTACGAAAGAACGTCGGTATTACCCGATTCATGCTCCATGTACCTGTTGGCACAATGCCACATGATGAGGTGCTACGAGCGATTGAGCTTTTAGGAAAAGAAGTGGCTCCGATTGTGCGTGAAGAAATAGCAAAGTGGGAAGTAAATGGTGAAGAAAAAGTATAGCGTACAGCTACACACAATGAAAACGAGAAACACGAGCGAATAGATGTTTTATCGCTTGTGTTTTCATTTGCTTCCTTTCTCAAAATTTGTTGCTTTTAACCTAATAACTAGCTTCATAAGCTACCTGTTATTATTTGCTTTAATCTCCTCTAGTAAAGAAATGACTTTATCATTCTGTTCTATCATTCTTTCATTTTGCTTCCGAAGTTTCGTGAAATCGAACATAAAAATAAGAAGAATGACTGTAATAAAAATTAGCATGTGCTCCACTCCTAAATTGCTTGGTAAGGAAAATTGTATCATTTATCCGAATCTTGAGGGGCTAAAAGAAACATGATTTGCAGTAGTGATTTCATAAAAAGTGCATAGTTGTACAAGCTATTTTGGGAGGTGAAAAAACTGGAAAAGCAGGATAAGAATCAATATTCTAGCAGTAAGGCAAATGAAAAGCCACAAGGTTTTTTTGCGTCGTTAGAGAGCTTAAGCAAAAACCTATTAGATTATGTAGTGGATGATGAACCTACTAACAAACAGGAAGATCAACTTCATTAACAAGAAAAAAAACGCCAATCGGCGTTTTTTACTATTTCCACTATCTTTTTTTCTTTTTTGAATCATCAACTGCTACCTTTTTCTTATCATTTGTTTTTAATTCAACTTGAACATGAATATGGTTTTTATCCATATTTTCAATATGGACGACCTTCCCTTTACGACCTTTAATAGTGATCGCATCACCTACTGAGGGGGCTTGCTTAAGAAACTGACACAGTAAAATCGTTCTGTTTTCTATAAAAGAAATTACAAACATTTTGGACCCCACCCTGTTTTATAAAATATGTGTTCATGCCTATTTGCCATCCTTCTATAAAACTATAGGTTGAGGAGGAATTTTAGACCATATTAATAAATAAAAACATGGAAAGAGTTTGGTTTCATGGTGATCACGGAGAGGGGACTTGCTAAATCTTGCTGATTGTCAGCAGTTAAGCTGATGGTGTTCATAGGATATGATTTTATTGAATATGGTACAATCGGTAATGAGCAATATAGGCAGGTCATTTATAAAGAGCATGAAGCGTTTTCCGATGGAAGGAGCGAGACTTTTGAACATAAAACTAAATCATAAAAGGATAAAAGAAAAGTGTGGGACCGTCTCCTTCAAAAGAGGGGACGCTTTTTATCGTGGAAAACATGTGTCATTTGAGGAAAACAGTTCAACCTGCTGTAAAGCGACAGTTAAAGGGGCTGAAGACTTTCATGTCATAATTGAGAAGCAGAAGGATGGAAGTCTCCAAACATCCTGTAGCTGTCCAAAACTATCGTCTTATCAAAAGGATTGCCAGCATATCGCAGCTGTTTTAATCGCAATTTACGAGCAGCGTAAAGAAATCTCTAGTGAAAGTTTACAAAAAGTTGATTCTAACATAGAACCTGAATTATCTGATAGCTTTCTTACTTTATTTGACGATCAACCAAAGCAAAAGAGTGTTCATCAGCTTCATTTTGAAAACAGAGAGATTCTTGCAGTCCAGTTTACTTGTACGCCTGTGACAGATGTAAATGGCCAAACCATGATGGGGATTTCCCTCAATATTGGTGAAAGCACTGTAAAACAATTGCGCTCATTTCTAATGAACGTCGCAGAGGGGAAGCCAGAAAATATAAACAGTTCATTTTTGTATGACCCCACCCAACATTGTTTTTTAAAAGAGCATGATGCCATCCTACAGAAGTTGATACAAGTGATACAGGATAATAAGGTCATAGCAGAGTATGAAGTGAATATATCGAACGTGGAAGATGAAATTCTACTCTTACCGCCTTCAGCATGGAATCAGACGGTTCCTTTTCTAAGAAAAGCTCCTTTTGTCAAATTAGAATATGATGGCAAAACAGTTGACGGATTGCAGCTCGGAAATGGACCACTGCCGTTAGAATTTGCTGTTGAAAAGACAGAGAGTGGTCGTTTTGTTTTAAGAATCAATGGTCTAACCAGTATCGTTATGTTGAAATTGTATCATTCTGTTCTTGGTGATGGAAAATTATTTGAGTTGAATAGGGATGACTTTCACAGACTTGCGGAACTAACCCAGATGATTGATGCTTCCGGAAGGAACCACATCCCACTTGCTAAAAATCAACTTGGTTTTTTTATTGAAAAGGTTGTTCCAGGTTTAAGAAAGATAGGAGCTGTACATATTCCTATTGAGCTGACGAAAGAGTTTATGCAGACACCGCTCGTTGCAAAGCTTTACCTTGACCGTGTGAATAATCGGCTGCTAGCGGGGCTGGAGTTTCATTATGAAAGGATTGTGTTTAACCCTTTAGATGAACGGGAGGTTCGTGCGGCAACCATTCTAATCCGAGATGAGGAAAAGGAGAATCAGATCCTTACAATGATGGAGGAGAGCTCGTTTGCTAGAACGGAAAGTGGTTATTTCTTGCATAATGATCAGCTAGAATACGAGTTTTTATCTCATGTTGTTCCAAAACTTCAAAAACTAGTACAAATTTACGCTACCACAGCTGTGAGAAATCGGATATTTCGCGGAACTGCTATTCCGAAAATTAGCGTGAAAATAAAAAAAGAAAGAACCAATTGGCTTGAATTTAAATTCAAGATGGAAGGCTTTCCTGAAGATGATATTCGGGAAATTCTCCAAGCTTTAGAGGAAAAACGAAAGTATTACCGCTTACGGAATGGCTCACTCCTTTCGTTGGAGACAAAAGAATTTCAAGAAATTGAACGCTTTCTTAAGGCTCTTCCCGTTCAAATGGAAGATTACGAAAATGAATTTAATGTACCTATCGTCCGGGGACTTCAGCTATTGGACTCAATAGAGGGAAGTGGTGCCTTCGATTATGAGGAATCTTTCCGTCAGTTCCTTGATCTCATTCACCATCCAGAACGAATGGAGTTCGAGGTGCCTAGTAAATTGGTTTCGGTTCTTAGAGATTATCAAGTACATGGTTTCAAATGGATGAAAACACTTGCTAGTTATAACTTTGGAGGAATTCTCGCCGATGATATGGGGCTAGGCAAAACCGTGCAAGCCATTGCCTTTATTGTTTCTGTGGTTGAAGAAATTCGGGTGAAGAAGCTGCCAGTGTTGATTGTTTGCCCTTCATCGTTAACATATAACTGGTTAAGTGAATGTATGAATTTTGCTCCAGAGTTGCAGGCCATTGTAATAGATGGGACTCAACAAGAGCGGGCTGAACTTCAGAAGGAAATGAACGAAGTAGACGTTGTGATAACCTCCTATCCGTTATTGCGAAAAGATTTACTCTGGTATGAAAAGCAATCCTTTCATACAGTATTTTTTGATGAAGCGCAAGCTTTTAAAAACCCGCTAACCCAAACGGCACGTGCGGTCAAGAAAATTCAAGCCAAGCATCGGTTTGCGCTTACAGGTACACCTGTTGAAAATTCACTTGAGGAGCTTTGGTCAATCTTTCATGTTGTTTTTCCTGAGCTTTTTCAAGGATTAAGAGAGTACAGTTTTCTTTCAAGAGCGACGATTTCGCGGAGGATAGGTCCGTTTATGCTTCGCCGTGTGAAAGAGGATGTTCTTTCGGAGCTTCCTGAAAAGATTGAGTTCATGGCATCTGCAGAGCTATTGCCAGAACAGAAAAAGCTTTATGCTGCCTATTTAGCAAAACTTCGCCACGACACCTTAAAACATTTAGACAAGGATACACTACGTAAAAATAAAATAAGAATCCTTGCAGGATTGACAAGGCTTCGGCAAATTTGTTGTCATCCTGCTTTGTTTATTGATGGTTATAAGGGAAGCTCAGCGAAGTTTGAACAGTTGATGCAAATCGTTGAGGAATCAAAGCTTTCTGGACGGCGCGTATTAATTTTTTCTCAGTTTACGAAGATGCTTGAGTTAATTGGCCGTGAATTAGCGATTCGTGGCATGCCATTTTACTATCTTGATGGACAAACACCGTCTGAAGAACGAGTGAACATTTGTAATCAATTCAATGCTGGTGGCCGTGACTTTTTCCTGATTTCCTTAAAAGCAGGGGGAACAGGCCTTAATCTGACGGGTGCTGATACTGTTATTCTTTATGATCTATGGTGGAATCCTGCAGTGGAGGAGCAAGCAGCAGACCGAGCCCATCGAATGGGGCAGGCTAATACCGTACAGGTTATTAAATTAGTATCACAAGGAACAATAGAAGAGAAAATGAATGAACTACAAGAGAAGAAGCGGCATATGATTGATGAGATTATAGGTTCACAAGAAAAAGCTAGCTCAACTCTTAGTGAAGAAGATATTCGCGATATCTTAAATTTATAGAGCATTACACTAGCGTAAGCTTCTAAATCAGTAGTTTAAATTAAAAATATTGTGGGAAAATAAAATGATTATATGATTCATTCAATTATTATGCTACTATGTAACTTACCAAAGGATGTGAAAAAACAGTGATTAAAATTGAAATTCCAACACCAGATTTAACAATTACTGAAAGACAACAACAACGAACAGAAGATCAACCAGAAATTAAGCCAATTTATGGTTTCATCGATTTTCATTTAATCCCACGAGATAAGGGTGGCATTTTCTTATTTTACAATATAAATGATGAGCTTCTTTTTGTTGGTAAAGCACGTAAGCTTCGCCAAAGAATTAAAAAGCATTTTGAAGATAATGTTTCACCAATTAAATCTCATCGTGATGAAGTGTATAAGATTGAGGTATGCATCGTAGATGATCCGATGGATCGAGAAATTTATGAGACGTATATCATTAATAAACTTCATGCGAAGTATAATGTAGATAAAGTATTCTTTCGTTAAGAAGAAAAAGAAGAAGCCAGTCCTCAATGATTTGTAGTTGAGGAGGCTTCTTTTTTTTGATTCGAGAGATTTTCTCAAGTTTTAAGGCTGGTAGATATGGTATAAGGGATCAGCCACTGAGCATAAGTTAGAGATTGTTATCCTTGCTTCCACTCCGTTCTGAGTAATGAAAAAACGCAGGCGTCGTGACTTTGGTTGTTTTGATAAAGGTAGCTTCTAAGGGTACCTTCTTTCTTAAAACCTAATCTCTGTAATAAGTGAATGGAAGTTTCGTTCTGCGGGTATGTGACCGCACCCATTCGGAACAAATTTAACTCCTCAAAGGAATACCGCAAGACTTCCTTAACGGCTTCAGTGGTAATTCCTTTATTCCAATATAAAGGATGCAATTCATACCCAATTTCAGCCTTTTTACTCCATAAATTAAGGTTATTTAATCCAATAGTTCCAATAAAGGTCTCCGTTTCTTTTAATATGATTGCCCATCGTATTCCTTTGTTGCTTTCAAACGTAGATTGCATGGACGTTATGATTCTTTCGGCATCCTCAATCGTATTCAGGCTGCCCATTCCGTAATATTTTGTCACTTCATCTCGAGACATAATGTCATAGTAGCTTTCGGTATGATTGTTTGAAATTTGGACCAAATTTAGCCGCTCTGTTTTTAATACCGGAAATTCCATAGCTTATTCGCCCTTTCACAATGTGTTCTTTATTCGTAGGAACTATGAGTTTACTTTTCGATATGAAGAAGGAAAATTCCTTTCATTGGAATGTTTTTAAAGCTCTTGCTCATCTCAGCAGGAGAGCTTTAAAAAGTGCTAAAACTTAGGTTGCAGAATTGGATACAGGGTGTCATAAAGGAAATGACTGGATTTACGTGTTTTACCAGTTTATGATAGTAATAACGAAAAAAACGTTTGAGAGGGGGAGTGTAATGGGAACGTTTGCTGAACAACTTAGTAGGAATGAGGCTTCTTTAACAAAAGCAGAAAAAAAGAAAATTATCTTCTTAAGTTGTTCTGTATTATTGTTTTCGGTCATGAATGGAACGATGTTTATGATTGCCGTTCCGGACATCGCGAGATCCTTTGCTCTCTTGCCTTCGCAGGTTAGCTGGGTTGTAACAGGATACATCATTATTTATGCGATTGGTGCACTAATGTATGGAAAATTAGCCGATATCTATCCGTTGAAAACGTTATTAACGATTGGACTTAGCTTGTTTGCGACGGGTTCAATAGTAGGTTTCTTTGCACCAAACTATGTATTTGTCATTCTTGCACGGCTCATACAAGCATCTGGGGCTTCATCCATAGTTGCCCTTGTTTTTATCGTCCCCTCTAGGTATTTTCCAGAAGAAAGAGGGAGGATATTAGGGATTGTTTCTAGTACAATGGCGTTTGCTTCAGGAATTGGGCCCGTCATAGGTGGGTTTGTTGCAGGCGCGCTAAACTGGCAATATTTATTTTTAATTTCGGCAACAGTATTGATTACGATTCCGTTTTTTCGGATGTGGATGCCGAAAGAAGAAAAGAAGGAAGGAAAAGTGGATGTTCTTGGTGCGGTTCTCGTCGCTTTTGCAGCCGCCTCGCTTATCCTTTTTATTACGACGTTTACCGGGTGGTTCATCCTAAGTGGGATTTTCTTTTTTAGCTTATTTGCGTGGAGAATTTTTACAAGTGAATATCCTTTTATTCATCCAGACTTGTTTCGAAACGTCCCTTTTAGAACAACCATTTTCTCTGGCTTTCTGGCAATTGTAACTATGTTTGGTCTGATGTTTATGCTACCTTTGATGCTAAGTGAAATCAATGGCCTCTCAACGCTTTTTATTGGACTGACATTGTTTCCTGGTGCTATGGCTGCGGCTTTTATGGGAAAATGGGCGGGGATATTAACGGACCACCGTGGCAGTAGGCAAGTCGTCTTTTTAGCTTTTCTGCTAATGATTATGGGATTTGTTTTACTATCCACCTTCAATGGTTCATCTCATTGGATAATTGGCCTGGTTGTGATCTTTAGTTATATCGCCTTTCCGTTTATCCAAACAGCTACAGCGGAAATCATCTCAACTGTACTTCCTCGAAAGGAAATCGGGGTAGGAATGGGAATATATAACCTATTCAATTTTATGGCCGGCGCCTTTGGCAGTGCGATTATTGGAAGAATATTAGATTATGAGAGTACAATTGTTCTTAATCCTTTTTCAAATGCACAAGGAAATGCGATTATCTATAGCAATGTCTTTGTAGGTCTAATTGTCCTAACCATACTAAATGGATGTTATTTTTATTTTTCTTTTAAAAATAATGAGTAGATCTTAAGGTGAAAAAGCAAGGGAGATGGTACGCATCCCTTGCTTAACTTGAGCATTAATTTCTTAATCACAATCAATATTCCCTCTTGACTAATTAAACTGTAGCATTTAAAGTTACAGTATCCCATTCATTCTATATCGTCTAACTAAAAGACGATAAAAGTGAATTGGGACTGGAATTTTGAGGATTTTACACTAACACACTAGTTCGATTATATTATTGCGAACTGAGGGAGAGATTAATAAATGGTAACACTATTTACTACATCAAGTTGTACGTCTTGTCGGAAAGCAAAGGCTTGGCTTGAGGAAAATAATATTGATTACATTGAGAGAGATATCTTAGCAGAGCCCCTCACAAAAGAAGAAATAAAATCAATCCTTTTAATGACAGAAGATGGAACAGATGAAATTATCTCAACGAAATCAAAGACGTTTCAAGAGTTGAATTTAAATATTGAATCTCTGCCACTACATGAGCTCTATTCAGTGATTATAAAAAATCCTAAAATGTTAAGAAGACCAATTATTCTCGATGAAAAAAGATTGCAGGTAGGATATAACGAAGAAGAAATCCGTAGCTTTTTACCAAGGAAGCTTCGTACATTCCGGATGCTGGAAATCCAAGATGTGGCGACATAAAAATCACTAGTAAGCCACTATGCTTGACTAACTAATCTGTAATGTTTATTATCACAGTACAATCACATATCTAGGTTATGACGTTGATTATATTTGCAACATTAAATTAGGAGGCAGGCTATGAACAGTGATTTTACTCTTGCCATTCACAGTTTAACGCTTCTTGCTCTCCAACCTGATCGGATGGCAACAAGTGATATCATCTCAGAAAGTGCCGGAGTCCACCCAGTGCGTATTCGTAAAGTATTAAGCTTATTAAAAAAACATGGGTTTATTAAAACAAAAGAGGGAACCGGTGGGGGATTTATTTTTGCTTCTGAATTAAGTGAAGTAAATCTTTGGGATATTTATAAAATTACATCTGAAGGTGCGCTTCAGCCTAAATGTCCTGACTCAAACGAGAAATGTATTGTGGGTGCAAATATGCAAAAGGTCTTGTTTTCTATTTTCTTAGGTGCTGAAGAACATTTGGGCGAATACTTAAAAAATTATACAATTAAGGAAGTTGTTCATCATATTAACTTGGAAAAATAGTAATGGTTAGTTTTGAATATTTTTCCTTAATTTAAATGTAATGAAAATAGTTACAGTTAACCAAACCAAAAAAAATAATAAAAGTAGGTGACATACATGGGGACTAGTAACCATTCTATTCTAAATGTTGGCGATTGGGTGAAAGGCGAAACACGTGAAGGAGAATTGATCATCGGGTATGTTGAATCCTTTACGCTTATTGAGGAAGTGGTCAACATAAAGGTAGTGACCAGTGATAATCCAGAAGTTGTTGGCAAAACAGTTCAGTTAGTAACGAAGCATGTGAAAATTCTACCAAATTCACAGGTAACCAATAAAGAACAAGTTCGCTTTTTAATAGACCTTGCTTTATCTACTGGAGACGAGGACTGGTTCCTTGAGCTTTCTGCAAAACTAAAAGCAATGAATCAACTGGTAGAGGGAGCCACTCGCTAAGAGAATCTCCTATACAAATAGATAAAAATCAGTCCTATATTTAGGACTGATTTTTTTGTCTATTTTCCTGTGCAATTCTAGGCAGAGTAAAACAATATAAAACCAACTTTATGTTGATAACTATTATGAATAGGGTTGTTGATACATAAACTTTTAAAAACAATGTGGAGAGGGCGTAGATAGGGATGAAGGAAGAAACTGGAGTGGAAAAGACCATGCAGAAGAACGTGACGAATAATCATAATCAGATAAAAGTGAATAATGCTTTTAAACTTACAATTAATATCGGGGATTCTTTGAATCTATTAGGCTTACTATTAGGGATTTTCTTGCTTCGAAAATTATTTAGTAAAAACAAGAATCAATAAACTTTGTTCCTGTCTAGTAGCCTCTGTTTGTAATTAGTGTGAATAAATATGGGAATACTAATTATATGCCAAAACAGAAAATTAGTAAGGAGGATCCATGATGCCGCGAAAGCCAGCACAAACGAACGAAGAGAGTGACCTTGAAATAGAAGAAAAAGAACCTAAGGCCAAAGAAAAGGCATCTAGTAATGACAATAAGGATGAAATCGAAAACTTAAATCGGATGTTGGCTGCTGTATTACTCTATCTTTCTGATGATGAAGTGGAAGAAATTGATATTGAGTTCCTTCTTGATAACACAGAAGGTCTTCGTGACTGGTGGGAGCAATACCGAGAACGGAATAAAAAAAAGGTGGAGGAAGAAATAAAAAAGTCCCTCGGGAACTTGTCACTAAGTGAACTCGAGACAATCCTTGAACAAATCAAGGATAAGAAAGAATAAGCTTTTTTTCGTTATGAGAGGTACATTCCTTAGTTAGATATGAATACCTCATGCATTCCAATAAACTTGGGAATGCTTTTTGTGTTTGGGGATAATAATTGGAGGGTTGTTGTCGAAAATCATTCGAATAGGGGAGAAAATGCGCTGGGACAAGGATTAAGGAGGGGCTTTTCGACATGATAGTAGAAGATAGGACAAAGATATCGACTGATATCGATGTGCTATCATAGTGAAGCACTCATATAGAATGTATTATTAAGGTGGATTCAGATAGATTTGTTGTATAGTTATAATAAATAATATAAATAAATGGCTCATGGGAGAAAATGGCACGAGTCACAACTAGATTCAAAGAGTGGTGCAAATCTATGAACGAAAAGAAAAAGCTACAAGAAGTAGACTTATATAAACCAATTCAAAAGTATTTTGTTCGTGAAGGCTTTGAGGTTTACGGAGAAGTGAAGGATTGTGACATAGCTGCAGTGAAAGAAGATGAATTGGTAATTATTGAATTAAAACTCACGTTAAGTGTTGACCTGCTCATCCAAGCAGCAAAACGACAAAAGCTGTCGGATCAAGTTTATATAGGAATTCCAAGACCAAAGGGAAGGTTAAACTCAAAGCAATGGACCGATAAATGTCATCTAGTGAAAAGGTTGGAGTTAGGCTTGATTGTGGTTTCATTTTCAGGGAATCGTGCTAGGGCCGAAATCCTTTTTCATCCAACTTCCATGAATCGACCGCAAATCAAGGCGCAGAACAAACGGAAACGCATAGCTTTAATGAAAGAAATTGAAGGTCGTAGTTCTGATTTTAATATTGGTGGGAGCAGCCGGACCAAAATTATGACTGCCTATAAAGAAAATTGTATACAGATTGCTTGTTACCTTGAAAAGTTTGGTCCACTTTCTCCGAAAGCGCTGGTCGAAATGGGAACCGGGATGAAAACATCCTCTATTCTTACGAAGAATTATTATGAGTGGTTTGACCGCATTAAACGTGGTACCTATGTAATCAGTGAGAAGGGGTATGAAGAGATAAAGGAGTATCCTGAATTGAAAGAGTATTATTTAAAGCAACTAACTGAGAAAATGAAACAGAACGAATAGTAATTGATGAACTGCCTCGTCAAAACGAACATCAGGCCTTCTCAAGTGCCCAAACTGTAGAGGAAATAAAGCTACGGTAAAATTAGCAGGCGTCTCGATGCCCAAACTGTAGAGGAAAAGGAAAGAACGGTAAAATAGAAGGTTTCTCAATGCTTAATTCTTCTAATCAAGAACATATAATTAAATAGATTTAGGATTAAGCGAACCACAGCTCACCGGATAGTTAAGCTGTGGTTATCATTTTTACCAGCCTCGGCTAGCGCCCCCACCCCCTGAGGATCCGCCACCACCGCCGCTTGGACCACCACCACCACCTCTGCCCCCTCGGGACAAAATGGAGAGGAGAATGTGAGTAAGGAACCCTCCAAAAAATTTAAAATCTAAGAACACGACAACCACAATAAGTGGAATGAGTAACCATAGTGGGATGCCTAAACCTTCGTCTCCAGTAGAAGGTTGTATTGGCGGCTGACCAGTTTGCAGTTGACCGCCATTCTCCACTCCATACTCCACCAACACTTCATTTGCGAGCACTTTATAAGTCTCGATAATTGCATGGTTCGGTTGATTGTTACGTAATAGTGGGATGGTCAAACTATCTAGAATTCGACCGACTTTTCCATCTGGTAAAGCGCCTTCTAGACCGTAGCCAACTTCAATTCTTAAGGGTCTTTGGTTCATACCTGGTGATGCATTCATGCCTATCACCATCAAAACTCCATTATCTTCCTGGGCACTACCAATCCCATATTGTCGAAAGGCTTCATTTGCGAATTCCTCAATGGTTGTATCACCAATGGACTCCACTGTTAGGACAGCAATCTGAGCGGTTGTCTGATCCTCAAGACTCCTTCCCATCCTTCTTATTTCCATTTCTTCTTGTTCGGTTAAGACACCAGCAAAATCCTGAATATAAATATCTCCGATTGGAGCAGGAATTTCTGGACCTTCAGCAAATGAATTTCCCCCAAAAAGGAAAAGGGTGTTAAACACCAGAAATATGCTGAGGATCCGAACCCTATTCATTAGTCGTTGCCTCCAAAGTCAACATCGGGTGCTTTTTGTGCACCAGGGTCTGCTTCGAAATATTCCTTTTCATCAAAACCGGTAATATTGGCAACAAGAACTCCAGGAAAACTCTTCACTTTACGGTTGTATTCTGAAACCTGGTCATTATAATCTTTACGAGCAACAGAGATTCGATTTTCAGTTCCAGCTAATTCATCCATTAGTTGGGTAAATTGCTGGTCTGCTTTTAATTCTGGGTAATTTTCAACGACAACAAGCAAACGACTTAAAGCCCCTGATAATTCTGCGTTTGCTGTTGCTTCTTCTTCAGGAGATTGTGCACCAGCAAGCCTTGAGCGAGCATCGGCAATCGCTGTCAGAACTTCCTCTTCATGTTTAGCATATCCCTTTACTGTGTTCACTAGGTTAGGAATGAGATCAAGTCGTCTTTGCAACTGATTTTCGATTTGGGCATAAGACTTGTCAACATTCTCTTCTAAACCGACAAAGTTATTATAGCTTGGAACAAACATCAGCAACAAACCAATTAGAATTGCTGCAATAATTCCAAGTCCCAGATAGCTTTTCTTCATCTCAACACGCTCCTCTCTTCGTTATTATGTATCATTTGGGAAAAGTTATTGATTTATAAGTAGGAAAATCACGAAACGACAATGATTTAAGGATGACCTAAAGGAGAAGATGAGCCTAATTTATATTCTGGGAAGGCTATTTAGTAAATAGCCTCTTGAATATTTAGCAATAGTAGCTTATAATCAGTTTATAATTAACAAATTGCAAATTAAAGTGCAGGTGTTTAGAATGGCAAAATACGAATCAGAAGAAGAAGTGTTAAACCACTACAATCCAAAGAAATATACGACTCCCGATGGATACACTAGTGATATTGCTGTTTTTACCATTGAGTTAACCTATCATGAAAACCATAAACCCCCTGAAGCCAGCTTAAAGCTCATGTTGATTCAACGAGCAGAAACTGACCGTGAAGGAGAGCCCAATATTGAAGGTGGGAAATGGGCGTTGCCAGGTGGGTTCGTTCGACCAGATGAAACGGCCTATGCAGCAGCGGTCCGAGAACTACATGAGGAGGCGAGTGTGCGGAACATCCATCTAAAGCACTTCAATGTCTATGATCAGCCAGGTCGCGATAAACGAGGCTGGATCATCTCAAATGCCTTTTATGCAATTGCGACTGAGGAGTATTTAACAGAGAGAAAAGCCGCCGATGATGCTCAAAATGTAGAACTATTCACGCGAGAGGAAATTGAGAACATAGATTTAGCTTTTGACCACCAGAAAATCATTGCTGACGCGTTTGAGGTTATAAAGAGAGATATATTACAAACGACCGTTGCCAAAGAATTTTTGCCTGAAGAGTTTACGCTTTCTGAATTGAGAAGTTTACTACTGCTTGTAAGTGATGACCCAGGTGTTACTAATGAGTCAGCTTTTGTTCGAGACGCGCCGAAGTATCCTTTTCTAGAAGTAGCTACAGATTATAAAGGCGATATTAAAACGACGACGAGAACAGCAAAACGTTCAACGCGTATGTTTCGTTTTAAAGGGTCTGAACCAACAGTTTCAATCTATTAAAATTTTTTTGAGTACTATAATTAACAATTTGCAATTTATTAATTAAAAGTCGGTTAGTTGGCCTCTACCAGCAAACTGAATATTGGAGGGGAAAAAAATGAACATGTTAAAAGATTGGACGATGTTTGAAAAGGTCTGGATTGCAGTTTTTGCCGCAACGAATGTTTATTTATTTTTTGCTTGGCAGGATTCCCTATTGGGTCTCGTTACTTCAATTACTGGCATGTTTTGTGTTGTATTAGCAGCAAAAGGCAGAATTTCGACTTATTACTTTGGAATTATCCAAACGGCAACGTATGCTTATATTTCTTACGGTTACGGTTTATATGGAGAAACGATGCTGAATGCTTTGTTTTATTTTCCTGTTCAATTCATTGGGATTTATCTGTGGAATAAACATAAATCCCATAGAATGAATGGCAAAGGTGCAGAGGTAGAAATGAAAGGCTTAACTAGACGTGGCTGGTTGTACGTGACCATTTCCTTCACTCTAGTGTTTGTTTTTTACTCATTTCTTTTAAAAGGAATTGGGGGATCTAGTATTTGGATTGATTCTGCTACTACGATTTTATCGATTGTGGCACAAGTGCTAATGCTTCAAAGATATAAGGAGCAATGGTTGTTCTGGATTCTTGTAAATGTATTATCAATTCTTTTATGGCTTACCACATTAATCACACAAGGAGGGAATGATGTATTAATGCTGGTGATGTGGTCTGCATTTCTTATTAATAGCATTTATGGATATATCAACTGGACAAAAGTTTATAAAAAACAAATCGGAAGGGCGGCGTAAAAATGACAGTAGGATTTTTTGGGGGAAAGTTTTTGCCTCTTCATTTAGGTCATGTTTTTGCGATTATTCAAGCATCGACGATCGTAGAAGAATTGTATCTTGTGTTATCTCATAGTGAAAAGCGTGACAAAGAGTTATGTGAAAACACAAAAATGAAGTATGTCGAAAGTCGGGTGCGGTTAAGGTGGCTACACCAGCTTGTCAAAGATATGGACCATGTCAAAGTAATCCAAGTAGAAGACAGGTATTCAAATGAGGATTATAACTGGGAAGAAGGAGCGGTGGAAATCAAAAAAAAGATTGGAAAACCAATTGATTATGTGTTTAGTTCTGAGCATGAATATGAGGCTATTTTTGCGAAGCTCTATCCGGAGGCCACCCATTTTCTCATTGATGAAGAGCGAAATACCGTCCCCATCTCTGCTACTCAAATTAGGGAGGAAGGAGTGTTTAAACACTGGAATTTCCTACCTGATGAAGTCAAACCGCACTTTGTTAAAAAAGTTGTGATAGTGGGTACTGAGAGCTGTGGGAAGTCAACGCTAACTCATAATCTGGCAAAAATCTATAACACGAGTTTTGTTGAGGAATATGGAAGGACTCACTGTGAGCGAATTGGAGGGTGTGATGGAATTATGTTCGAGGAAGATTATCCTTTAATCGCTTACACGCAAAAAGTGAATGAATTTGAAGCAATGAAAAAGGCTAATAAAGTCGTTTTTATCGATACCGAAGCAACGGTCACACAATTTTATTCAGAACTATACAATCATCACCATCAACCTGTTTTAGACGAAGTGGCTAACCTGCAGGACTATGATTTGTGCCTGTATTTAGAGCCGGATGTGAGGTGGGTTGATGATGGCTTACGCTTTCATGGGGAACAGAATGTCCGATTGACCAATAATCGTCGACTAAAACAGTTATTAAGCAAAAATAACATTGACTTTATTCCTCTAACAGGAGACTATAATGAAAAACTAAAGCAATCGATTAAGTATGTTCAGGCGTTATTAACAGAATAAAGAAGCAGGGATGAATTCCTGCTTCTTTTTAGCTTCCATGAATCGTCAATAATGTTAATACCTTTTTTAATTTTGGATTATAGATGGATTGTTCATATACCGTTTCGCTTTCATTGTTATCTGCGAACCAGCAAGATGATGGTACTTCGCCTTCTCGTGTTTCCTCTACTTTACTAGGGGTGATAAAAAAGCTAGCGGCAAAACTTCTCTGATCAAGGTCCGATGTAGAAATTAGGTTTCGTTTCCCTTGAAACCTCTTAATTATTTTCGATTCTTCTGATTGGACTACAGCATATTTATCTTCTGCAAAATCGACTAAGCGGTTTAAGAGGACAAACAAGGAAACCTGATATTTTTTATCTGCAAGTTCTTTTAGTTTCTGAATCGTGGCGTTATGTTGAATAAAATCAATGGTCAAATCTTTAGGTGGCATAAGGATGTTGAAGGCAAATTCATGAGCCTCCATTTCTTCGACTTCCTCAGTTAAAAGAGTGGAGTGACCAAACGCAGCTTCTTCTTGCTGCCAATTGTTATTTGGTGCTTTTCGTTCTATTTGAGGAGGGTAGTATTTTCTGGAAATATAACTTGATTTTAGATGCCATGGAAGGATGTAATGTCCGATTAATGTTGCAAGCGTAAATTTTTTTCTGTTTTCAAATGTGATTTTCTTGTCCAAGAGGATAATTGGATGATCGACTTGGGTAAGGAGTCCTTCTCCCTCCTCTAAATCATCTTCAAAAACCTTTATTCCTAATTCTTTGGCTAACATATAGATGTCAATCGGTAATTGCTGTTGGAATAACTCTTCAAAATAGTAATTCGCATAATCTACCGGAGTTTCAAAAAGTGTATCCATTTTGATCTTCCTGCCAGTGGCTAAAAAAGTAGCATACTCGACAACTTTTTCCTTATCTTGTTCTGTTAGGGAATTCAAAATTTTTAAAATCACTCGGTCAGTATGTTCTAATGGCTGCTGTTTCTTCTTTTTATCAATCCCAGAAACCAAATATTCCGTTGAGACTTTCAAGGCAAAAGATAACTTTCGTAATGCTTCAAATGAAGGTTTTCTTGCACCAGACTCATACTGACTAATGGCTGGAGGCTTCAAGCCAACTAAATTAGCTAATTCGACTTGCGATAACTTTAGTTCTTTTCTTCTGTTTTTAATTCGCTCATTGATTGAATTGGGCATCTTTCTTAACCCTTTCTTTATCCTTTTGTTAAGTCAATCATAACATATAGCAAAAATTGTTGACAATAAAAATAACGGTTGTTATAGTTTAGTTAACAAAACGTTATATTTGCTTGCTGTGATAAAATCTATACCGTGAAAAAGAATCAGGGGGAAATGGAATGAGTGTAAAAAACTATCAGGAAAGCTTACGTCAATTGTCATTAAAAGAAAGCTATTCCAAAATGGATTTACTTACAGAGGATTTTCTCTATGCGAAAGATGGGAAAATTGAAGTCTACTGGGCACCGTTTGATTTTATTAATAAAAAGGCAAAAGTAATTATTGTAGGGATTACACCTGGATTTACCCAAATGGAATTGGCATTTAACTATGTTCGCCATCACATCAATGAGAAAGATTATGAACAGGTTATTAGCGATGCGAAAAACCAGGCAAGCTTTGGTGGGAACGTGATGAGAAGAAACTTGATTGATATGTTGGATGGAATTGGGTTACAGGAGTTATTAAATATTCAAAGCTGTGAGCAGCTATTTAATAAGCATCATGATTTATTACATACTACATCTGTGTTAAGATACCCCGTGTTTATTGAGGGGGAAAATTATGGTGGCAGCAATCCGAAGATATTGAGTAACGATATATTTTTAAGAATGATAGATGAATTGTTAGTTCCAGAGCTTAATTCTTTAAAAAATGCTGTTATTATTCCTACGGGAAAAGCTGTTTCTAATGTACTAAGGGCTCTTGTTAATCAAGGGAAAATTCACAATGAAAATATTCTTTTCAATTTTCCACATCCTTCTGGAGCGAATGGTCATCGGAAAGAGCAATATGAAACCAATAAAGATCTATTCAAAGAACAATTAGCGAAATTAGCCAAATCGGACGTTTTTACACCAAGTCCCACATATTTTCGTCCCAAAGAGCAAGAGAGCGGAGAAATGGCGGAACTAATCAAACAGTTAAAGATTATTGGAGAAGAGTTAAAAAGGAGCAATGACCTCAAGGAAAGGGATTCGTATAATGAAAAACGTCAGCACCAAATCGCGGACGAAATTGAACCTTATGATCACCGAATTGCTTTAGTAATTGATCACTTATTAGGAAAATAACAGAGGGAGAGACAATATGGAGAAGAGGCTGAAGAATATTTATAAAAAACAGCTGTTTCTTGATTTAATTCAACTTGGTCATAATTTTCACCATAGCATGCGAAATAAAAACAATCCTAAATATCAGGTTTACGTCATGGTTGATACTCCTAAATTGAGGGAGGACATGGCGAGATTATCAGGTCATACATACAAAGAGGGGTATTATGAATAAAACGACGATGATTATTGCTCTTAGCGTCTTGGTCCTTATGCTTGGGTATTATGGGTATACTAGTTTCATAGGGAGCGGGGAAGAAACAGTAGAGCGGGGAGAAAAAGGTGGAGAAATCGAACAAAGCAAAGCAACAGTGTCTGGAACCGTGGTTGATGAGAAGGAAAAGAAAAAAAGCAGAAGTGAAAAGAAAATGGAAAAGCAGTATCCTTCAGATATCGATGAGTCTGTTATCCAGAATGCTATCCATCAGATGAGTCATTCTATGGTGTACGCCGACAAGAAATGGGGTCATTTAGAACCTTCAAAAGAACGAATTGAGCGGTTACTAGAAGTGATCGAACAGAATCAATCTAGTTATGAAAATACTAATCTTTATATAAGTATTCTTGAAAGATGGCAAAATGGTGACTATAGCCATGCTGTTTCGGAACATAACCAGATGTGGAATCTTCAAGGCGGTACTGTAGGAAAAGCAACTAGGCTGTTAAGTAAAGATGAGATGAACAGCTATCGAAAGAAACACTTTGAATAAAGCTCTGTTCTATGAGAAAAAATAAGAGGTCGTGCCAATATTCGTTGAGCACGACCTATATTATTTTATTAGATGTCTTTTTCCTTTTTAGACCCCTTGTTCTTTGTTCTAGCACCTCGTGATTCCTGCTCCTCATAAGCTGAATTAGATACATAGATAACCTGATTTTTCGCATGCTCCTTTTTTTCCATTCATCTTACCCCTTCAAGTCTTTATAGAAGTAGTCTTCTTATAATTGCACAATTTATGATGATTTATTACTATGTACACGAATCTTTTGTATACAAATGATTTGTGTACATGCTATAGTGAAATTAATCAGAAAATTCCAACAAAGTTAAGGAGCCGCTCCATGGAAAATGTAGATATTTGTATCCATTTCCTGCTAGGAAAGGCGTTACAAAGAGTGAACCAAGTTAGTAAATCAAAATTATCCTCATATGGGGTAACACCTGTTCAATATGCGCTCCTTCGACTTCTATGGGAGGAGGATGGCCAGTATGGTCATTTGTTAGGAGAGCGGCTTTTACTAGATGGGGCAACAATAACCGGAATCCTTGATCGGTTAGAGCAAAATCACTTTATCGAAAAAAGGGTGAACCCTAATGACCGTCGCAACAAACTCGTTTTTCTAACCGAGAAAGGACGGTCATTGGAGGTACCTCTTTGTAAGGAAATGGATGAAATGAATACTGAAATAATGGATAGCTTTGAAGAGGAGGAGATTCTGCATTTCAAAAAAATCCTTTTCGATATTGGGATAAGGGCAAAAAAGTAGAGGTTATTCTTTTCCCTGTTCATGGTGTGGGTGTATATGGCGTGCAATTTTCTTGCTAGGAGAGTGATTGGAAGACCATGCTCAATGTGTATGAACGAGAGAACGTTATTTGTTTAGAGGGGACAGTAGTAAAATCAAGTGGATCTGCCGGAAAGGTATTCGCCTATCTGGTAGATGGTATGTTGATTGATACGGGACCACAATCCTTAGAATCTGATTTTATTTCTTATTATAGTAATCATTCTTTTGATTTAGTGGCGTTAACCCACAGTCATGAGGATCATTCTGGTACAGCCTCTTGGGTTCAAGCAAACACCAATGCCCCAATCTATGTTCATGAAAAAGGGATTAAGATATGTGCTCAACCATGCATGTATCCTAAGTACCGTCAAGCAACTTGGGGAGTCCGAAATGAATTTAGAGCGATGCCACTTGAAGAAGTCATTCACTCAAGGAGTCAGGAGTGGCAAGTAATTTATACTCCAGGGCATGCAGAAGACCACGTATCATTTTTGAATAAAGATACGGGTCAGTTGTTTAGTGGTGATTTATTCGTCTCGTCAAAGACAAAGGTCATTATGAAGAGCGAATCAATCCCGGTAATTATGAACTCTATTCAAACCTTATTAACCTATGACTTCGGGAGCATCTATTGTTCTCATAGTGGATACATACAAAACGGTAAAGAAATGATGAAACAAAAATTAGAGCATTTAGAGTTTTTATGTGGAGAAGTAAAAAGATACCATAAAGAAGGTTTTTCAATCAGAGAAATAAATGAAAAACTTTTTCCGAAAAAATATCCCATTGTAGATATTTCTGAGGGGGAATGGGACTCCATGCATATTGTCGCTTCAATTCTATCGGAGGGATAAAGAAAGTAGGAACCTTCCTCGCTCCAAATTCTTATTATCTTATTTTTCTATAATTTCTGAATTACTCTTGACTACGTTCTGAGGAATACGGTAATTTTAAACTAAGTAACTGACTGGTTAGTTGGTTTTCAAGGATAAGAAGTCAAACTCCATAGATTAATAGAATATTGTGTTTTAAAAGAAAAAAGTATATGAATGGAGGAAAAGGTACATATGTCAAATATCCCAGATATACTCAAAGGTCTAAGAATTCCGGTTATTGGTTCCCCCTTGTTCATTATTAGCAATCCAAAGCTTGTGATTGAGCAATGTAAGGCCGGTATTGTTGGTTCGATGCCTGCGCTGAATGCAAGACCCGTTTCACAACTTGATGAGTGGCTGGCTGAGATTACAGAGGAACTAGCAGACTATAATGCTCGCAATCCTGAGCGGCCTGCGGCACCATTTGCTATCAATCAGATTGTCCATAAATCGAATGATCGACTTGAACAAGATATGGAATTATGTGCAAAGTATAAAGTTCCAATTATCATTTCTTCTCTTGGAGCACGTGAAGAAATCAATGTGGCAGCTCATAGCTATGGTGGGGTTGTGTTACATGACGTGATCAATAACAAATATGCCCATAAAGCGATCGAAAAAGGAGCAGATGGTTTGATTGCTGTTGCCGCAGGTGCAGGTGGTCATGCAGGCGATAAAAGCCCGTTTGCACTGGTCCAAGAAATTCGCGAGTGGTTTGATGGTCCGCTTGCCTTGTCTGGCTCGATTGCAAATGGAAACGCTGTCTTAGCGGCACAAGCGCTGGGAGCTGATTTTGCATATATCGGTTCACCTTTCATCGCAACACATGAAGCTCGTGCTGCGGAGGACTATAAAAAAGCAATCGTAGAAAGCACATCAGATGACATCGTTTATAGCAATCTCTTTACAGGGGTTCATGGAAACTACCTGGCACCGTCAATCCGTGCCGCAGGTTTAGACCCTAATGCACTTCCTGAGAGTGACCCTTCTAAAATGAACTTTGGTGGCGAAGGAAAGGCTAAAGCCTGGAAAGATATTTGGGGAAGTGGTCAAGGAATTGGCGCAGTAAAAGAGATTACGAGCGCAGCTGAATACGTTGATAAACTTCACCGTGAATATACAGAGGCAAGAGAAAGATTGATTCAATCTACACAAGTGTTCGCATAACACTAACAGAATTCTATTCATACAGAAGACATTGGAGGAGAAGCAGATGAGTCAAGCAACAAGGGGAATTTATGCCGCAACTGAAACATATAACTGGGGAAAGCTAAAAGACGGAGAAAATAGCAAACTATTTGAACCAGTGGAAATTGGCGCATGGAGTCTTAAAACTCGGACAGCAATGGCACCGATGACACGCTGTTTTGCCGATGATGAGACAGGTGTTATCGGAGAAGATGTAGTTGAATATTATAGAAAACGTGCCGCCGATGGAGTAGGACTAATTATTACCGAAGGAGTCTTGGTAAGCTTCCGAGGAAAAGGGAATCCAAAGGTTCCAGGAATATATACAGAAGAACAAACTGAAGCATGGAAAAAGGTAACAGAGGCTGTTCATACAGAGGGTGGCACAATCATCGCCCAGTTATGGCATGTAGGTCGACTTTCACATAATGATCTGACGAAGGGTTATCCACCACAGGCACCTTCAGCCATAGCAGCTGAAGGGAACGTTCCTAGGTTTCGTAAGCCATATGATACGCCTGAAGAAATGAGCTTGGCCGATATTGAAGAATTAGTTGGACAATATGCGCAGGCCGCTAAAAATGCAATGGATGCTGGTTTTGATGGCGTGGAAATTCATGGTGCTCACGGGTATTTAATCGACCAATTCAATTCGGATTTTTCAAATCACCGTACAGATCGTTATGGAGGCGACTTAGCTCAACGTCTTACTTTAATGAAAGAAATTACCAAAGCTGTTATTGATACAGTGGGTACGAATCGAACAATGATTCGTTTTTCAGCTCATAAAAGTGACGCTCCTACTTATATGTGGGAGGATCCTGAAAGAGCAATCCAAACGTTTGTTGAAGCATTCAAAGAAGTAGGCGCAACCTTGCTTCATCCATCGACAATGGATTTCAATCGCGTAATAGCCGATGGTAAAACGATGCATCAACTTGTTCGAAAATATTGGGATGGTGTCATCGTCGGTGTAGGGACATTAGACCCGCAATCTGCAGAACAAGCTTTAGTAGAAGGTACGATCGATGTCGCAGCATTCGGGCGACCGCTAGTATCAAACCCCGATTTTATCTCCCGTTTGAAAAATGGGAATGATTTAGAAGAATATGAAGCAAGAAAACATCTACCTGTATTGGTATAGGTGAAACGACGAGGAAGTAGAGGAGAAAACTCTACTTCTTTCTTTATTTCCTGATTTATTTGTAAATATGGCAATAGTGTGAAAAAGGACACAGCGCAATTTTTTATGCTATGCTATTCTCACAGTAGAAAATATTGTGGGGGGAAGAACGATGGTACTCATGGTAGAAACTAAACCTGAACAAACAGGAGCAAGTATAACCTATTCAAGGATGAATCCTTTTCAAGCAAGAGTGATTGAAAACTTCAATTTAAATAAAGCAGGATCAAATAAAGAAACGAGACATATTGTATTGTCGTTAGCAGGGTCAGGACTTTCATACGAGGCTGGTGACTGTTTAGGGATTGTTCCTAAAAATGATCCAAAACTAGTAGCCACGATAATAGAAGAGATGGATTGGGATGGCGAGAGTGTTGTAACGATTAACAAGCAAGGGGAATTACTTTCATTAAAGGAAGCTCTTACTTCCTATTTTGAAATTACCTTGCTAAATAAAAAAATTGTCCAACAAGCAGCAGAATTAACAGATAATGAGGAAATAATGAACCTCGTACTTATCGAAAATGTACAAATGTTAAAAGAGTACATGGACGGTCGTGATTTCCTTGACTTGCTTCGCGATTTTGGGCCTTGGAAGGCTTCAGCACAAGAATTGGTGTCATTATTAAGGAAAATGCCACCGCGCCTTTATTCTATTGCAAGTAGCCTTACAGCTAATCCTGATGAAGTTCATCTAACCATCGGTGCTGTGCGTTACACTGCCCATGGACGCGAAAGGAATGGGGTTTGCTCAGTTTTATGTTCTGAACGTCTCAATATTGGAGATACACTACCTGTATTTGTTCAGAAGAATAAGCATTTTAACCTTCCTGAATCAGCGGATACAGATATTATTATGGTTGGTCCAGGAACAGGTATTGCACCTTTCCGTGCGTTTATTCAAGAACGTGCTGCGCAAAATGCAAGCGGACGATCTTGGTTATTCTTCGGAGACCGGCATGCTGCGACAGACTTCCTTTATCAAGATGACTTTGGCACTTATCAAGAAGAAGGGGCACTTACTAAACTAGATACTGCGTTCTCACGTGATTCAGATCATAAAGTATATGTCCAGCATAAAATAAGTGAAAATAGTAAGGAATTGTTTCAATGGCTTGAAAACGGGGCATACTTCTATGTTTGTGGAGATAAACAATACATGGCGAAGGATGTTCATAATACACTTATTGAAGTTATTGCAAAAGAAGGCAATATGAGCACAGAACAAGCAGAAGCCTATTTGAATGACCTTCAAAAGCAAAAGCGTTATCAACGTGATGTCTATTAATTAAATATACCTAAAGGATTGAACAAATCCCCCATGAGCGTTAGAGGATTTTCCTGCTCTGGGGGATTTTTTTAATTAAGGTGTCTATTTGCGCATTCAGCTAGAAAAAGTCCGATCATTTTATTTCTCTTCCATATGTCTGGAAAAGCATCAAGAGGCAGACTATTCTCCTTAATCAAGGACCCAATTTCAATAGTAAGAGCTGGTTTTTCAAACTCTTGGATAAACCAATCAGTATAACCGCCGCCTTGTTGGTAGGAGGCAGGTTCTTCCAACTTATACCCTGTAAGCTCAGATACTTTTTCAGCGATTGTATAATAGTCCTTAGTAAATTCGGTTGTATGAGTTAAACCCCATTGGTGGTAACCCCAAAAAAGAACATTTCCAGTTGAGTGGTAGGAAACAGCAATTTCAGGTTTAATTTCACGGGTGAAATCCACAAGAGCATTAACTTCTTCCGCTTCAATTGGTTCCCTTCCTTTATAAAATTGATAGCTCGGTTTTTTCTGTACCCCTTTTAAGTTTTCCCAGTTGGCTGGATACTGCCGGTTCAAATCAATCCCATTAAGGTTTGCCTTCCATCTTTTAAAATTCAAAGATCCCTTATTCATTTTTATAAGCTTTGGATGGAGATCGCTAGGAAATGCATCAAGGCCGTATTGTTGGAGGGTAACACCGTCTGGATTTACCATAGGAACAAACCAAATTGAAACTTCATTTAAGATGGAAGGGCTGAAACCTTCCACAGATAGGTTTTTTTTATATGCGTCGGCATAGGTTTCAATCATTTTCATAATAAGCGTGCTCGTCATCCACTCTCTTGCATGGTGAGCACCGTGTATGAGAATGGATGTGTTTCCTTCGCCCATTTTAACTGCCCAAAGGTCTCTCCCCTTTGGAGTCGTCGTTAACGATTTATAGGTAATGAGGTTCGGGTATGCTTGAGAGAAATCAATTAAATTCTCAGTCAACATTTCATATGTATAGATCTTATCCGTTTCTACGATCTGAGCTTCTGTCAATAAAGGATAGAAGCAAAGGGTAAAAAGAAAGGACAGAAAAATTTTCTTCATAATATACATCCTTTTCAACTTAGTCAACAGAGATATTTTGGGTTATGGTCATTCATTTCATTCAGCTTTTGAATATTTATCGGGTAATCTCGGGGTAGGGAAGGGGTACCGAGCAGAAAGAGTGGAAAGGGAATCCTTATTTTACTATGTCTAAAAGAAGAAATTTCAGTTGAAAGCGCTTTAAGAAAAGTGTTGTCGAAAACGATATCTGTTTGTCATTTGATGCGCTTACCTGGGAAATGAATCAGCGATTTAAAGGGAAATATTTTGGTCTTGAATCATAATAGCTGAATATCAGAACCTTTGGAAACGTTGTAGTAATAACATCCTAGGAGTTTATGCCTGGGGAAATTTCCTAAGGCAAAGAGTGGAATATTGTAAGTGGAACTTCTGAGGAAAATAATTAGGGGAGGGATCAAAAAGGTGTTTCTGTCGAGTTTTGGTGTTTACTGAAGGGGATACAGAAGACTTAGTATGTATTCTAATAAAATAAATCAATCAATGAAAGGCCGGTACCCAATTTGGGAACCAGCACTTTTGCCTTTTAGGATTAATGTTAGATATTAAGAAATGAGAAACTAGAGAGTGGTTTAATGTTGAAGTCATAGAAGAAAGGGGATGCAGCTGTCGGTTATTTGTTATACTGCTTTTTCAATTTTTTCTACATGGAGGACACGAAAACCTGATTTCGTTATTTTATCCTTTAATTTTTGGATAACATCTTCATTATCTTCGGATATGGTAAAGGTGAGGCGACGAAAAAGTTCATTCCCATTTCCAAAAGTATGGGCACCTTCGATATTAAAAGCTTTTAGTTGTTTTAATAATTTTAGGAAAGCACCTGTATGGTCCCAAATTGCAACAGTGAAACAATATCCACCTGTTTTCATGCCAAATCCATCACGGAACAGGTCCATTAATACAGAATGAGTAATAATTCCTTGAAATTCCCGATGATCACCAGTTACGGCTAGAAAAGGAAGGCGATCAATCCTTAATAAGGCAAGACTCAAGGAACTATCTTTATGAACAAAGGATTCTTCCTCATCAATCACCTTCATGACAGAATCCTCTGGCTTTCCTCCTTTTTCAAATAAATATTCCAATAAATCAACTTTGTATACCTGTCCTTTGTATTCCTTTGTAGCGCTGTCAACGACTGGAACACAACGGTATCCAGTCTTTCTTACTAAATCAAGTGCTTCTTTTGTTGTCGACGTACTTGGACAAATGGTTACCTTGTGTTTTTCTACGTAAACATTACGGACGAACATAAACCCTTTCCCCCTTTTACTCGGTAAAGTACAGTATATATTATAATATTCTGTCTGTTTGGACTTTTTTCCTTTTATTGGATAAAAATTTATAAGTGGGGAAGAGGTATGTTTCAAGTAATCTATTAAAGGGTATGAAAATATTAGAGGTGATAGCATTGAAGAATGATTTGGACAAGAACTACTCAGCTAATAACAGTAGAATGGTAGAGGATATCGAGGCAATGAAGAAGCTTGGCAAGCAGATGGAGCATTTACGAACCAATACAGAATTAAAAGAAGATAAGAAAGTCCCAGATCCTATACAGGAACAAGAGATTAGTCAGAACAACTAAGAAGCGCGTTAAAGGTTTAAGCGATAATAGAAAAGTAGCTTATCAAGAATAGCAGAAAGAGCTTAGGTTATCCCTAAGCTCTTTCTGCTATTACTCTTATTATGATTGTTCTCATTGCTTGCGAACAATTTTTATAAACTTACTTTTTCCTTCTCGATTTTTTCAACATGTAAAACACGGAAACCAGCTTTAATGATTTTCTCTTTTAGTTTTTCAATCACTTCTTCGTTGTCTTCAGAGATGGTAAAAGTAAGACGACGGATCAGTTCATTGCCATTTCCAAAAGTATGTGCCCCTTCAATATTAAAGGATTTTAGTAGTTTTACTAATTTCAGGAATGCTCCTGAGTGATCATAGACTGCGACAGTGAAGCAATATCCTCCAGTTTTCATGCCAAATCCATCACGGAAAAGGTCCAATAATACGGAATGGGTAACGATTCCAAGAAATTCACGGTTTTCACCTGTCACTGCTAAAAACGGAAGGCGGTCAATGGTTAACAAAGCAAAACTTAGTGAGCTATCCTTATGGATAAAAGAATCCACACCATCGACTACTAGCAAAACCGAATCCTCTGGTTTTCCTCCGTTTTCATGTAGATGTTCCAACAAGTCAACCTTGTAGATCTGTCCTTTATATTCATTTGTATCAGGGTCGACAACAGGTATGCAGCGATAGCCTGATTTGTTTACTAATTCAAGTGCCTCTTTCACCTTTAATGTGCTAGGGCAATAGGTCACCTTGTGGTTTTCTAGGTAAACATTTCGTACAAACATGATTCTTCCTCCTTAATTACGGTAAATGGAGTGCATATAATAATTATTCGTTTTTTAATCATTCAATCCCTTCATAAAAAAACGGTGTGAAAAAATAAAGACTGCAAAAGTCATTGCAGTCTTCCCATTAAACGGTTTCGAGATGATCATCATTAATTTTCTAAATAACGGTATAAGGTTGATTTACTTATGCCAGTCTCTGCTTTAATTTCACTTAGTGTAAACTGTTTACTTTGGTACATTTCAATCGCACGTTGAACGTTTTTATCAGGCTTTCTTGGTCGACCTGCAGAGATGCCTTTTTGTTTTGCTTCAGATAATCCTTTTTTTGTTTTTTCACTAATTAAGTCACTTTGAAATTCAACTAGATGTTTCAGGATGGTTTGAAAGCTATAGCCAGAATCGTTCATGGTATCAATCTTTTCTTTGATTGAAAAAACAAACGCTTTTTTATTATCTATAACTTCAAACAGTTCCACTAAATGCCTTGTGGAATCCGCTAAGATGGATAATCTGGTGATGACAATTTTATCGCCTTCGTTAAGCTTCTCCAACATTTTTTTTAATTGAACTCTCTTTTTAGGGGAGGAATGGTCTTCTGTAAACATGTGCTCGCAGCCAATTTCGGTTAAGTTCTTCCGCTGATTTTCACAGTTAAGATCGTCTTGTGACGGTCTCATATATCCAATGAACATGGCAAAAACTCCTACTAATTAAACGTTAAAAATAGTATAACATAATCTTACTAAAATAATATTCCCATAATAGTTCCTTTTTGGGACGAAAGGTGTTAGACTGTTCAAGTGAGTTTTTATTGTCGTTATAGTGATATATGAAATTTTATGAAAATATTAATTGGAGGTATGTAGTGTGGTCGAAAAGATCAAGGCACAATGGTTTTCAAATATAAAAGGAGATGTACTAGCTGGAATTGTCGTAGCCTTAGCACTTATTCCAGAAGCCATCGCCTTTTCTATTATTGCAGGAGTGGACCCAATGGTAGGATTGTATGCCTCCTTTACAATGGCAGTGATTATTGCTTTTGCAGGAGGTAGACCGGGAATGATTTCTGCGGCAACGGGAGCAATGGCATTGTTAATGGGTCCGTTAGTACGGGAACATGGTTTAGACTATTTGTTTGCGGCCACCATTTTGACTGGGGTTATTCAGATCCTTTTTGGGGTGTTTAAAGTAGCCAAACTAATGAAATTTATTCCACGTGCCGTGATGATTGGCTTTGTGAATGCACTAGCCATCTTAATCTTTATGGCCCAAGTGCCACATTTTCTCGGGATTTCAACGATGACGTATGTATTTGTTGGTATCACATTATTAATTGTTTATCTTGTACCAAGGTTTTTTACGGCGATTCCAGCTCCATTAATTGCCATTATTGCGTTATCTGTTGTAGCAATCTATTCTGATGTGAATGTTCGTACGGTTGGAGATTTGGGCGCGATTACACAAACATTGCCAGCCTTTTTCATTCCAAATGTTCCATTTACCTTTGAAACACTAGCCATTATTTTTCCTTTTTCAATCGCATTAGCCATTGTTGGTCTTCTAGAGAGTTTATTAACAGCTTCTATTGTTGATGATATGACCGGCACTGGAAGCAATAAAAATCGAGAAGCAAGAGGACAAGGAATCGCAAACATCGTGACTGGCTTCTTTGGTGGAATGGCCGGCTGTGCAATGATCGGTCAGTCAGTTATCAATGTGAAATCAGGTGGGCGTGGACGATTATCTACTTTTATTGCCGGGGCCTTTCTCATGTTCCTTATCATTGTTCTAGGAGAATTAGTGGTCCAAATTCCAATGCCAGTATTGGTCGGAATTATGATTATGGTTTCTGTCGGTACATTTGATTGGTCTTCATTCAACTATTTAAGAAAAGCTCCGAAATCGGATGCTGTCGTTATGTTAGTAACCGTAGGCATTGTTGTTGCAACACACGATTTATCGAAAGGGGTCATTGCAGGGGTTATCCTAAGTGCAATCTTCTTTGTTGCAAAAATCTCAACCATGAAGGTTACGCAGCGTGAAGAGAACAATCAGATTTCCTTCAATGTTGAGGGGCAGTTATTCTTCGCGTCTGTTGATGGATTTGTAGATGCTTTTGACTTTACCATTGAAAACAAAGAAGTGGTGATCGATTTTGCAACAGCGCATGTCTGGGATGACTCAGCCGTTGGTGCGATTGATAAAGTAGTCATGAAATACGGTGAAAATGAGAATCAGGTCAGCATTAAAAACTTAAATGCATCTAGTAAAAAGCTTGTTGATAAATTGGCTGTTTTTAAAGACCCTAACGCAAAATTATCAGCATAATAGTTTTGTTGATAGAAGAGGGGATTTTCCCCAGTATTCATTCCTAATGGACATAACTCAATCTGGGCTTCATCCTTGTATCCTTTTTATAGAGTGAATACAGGGATGAAGCTCTTTTGTTGTACCGATATTAATATCCTTTTTGTCTCTGTGATTCCATTAAATGGTATTCTTGAATTAGATGTACTGAACATAGTGGAGGTGAACGATGAAGAAAATTATTTGGTCTGTTATTTCATTGGGGCTGATTCTGTTTGCTAATTGGGGAATTGCTAAACTTTTTCATAATCATTTTCTCGATTGGTCCTTTTTAACCGGGCTTGGCGCAACCATTCTCATTCGATTTTTTAATTCATCTGGAGGTTTTGCCTCAGAGATAACCAATGCAAAGCTTCAAAGTGGGAATGAAGAGAATGACCTTAAAATGGAGGTTTGGACGAAATTAGACCGGATTGAACGTCGCTTTCAAATGACGCCTTCCGTTTATGTTGGTATATGTTATACAGTTATCGCAGGCATTGTAACAGTCGTTTATTACAAGGACCTTATTTTTAATTAATAAGCTGTTGTCATTAAATTCCCTATTCTGAAGAAAAAACATTGTTCAGCCTAATGTCATCCTTTATCAACTAAAGCAACAACGGTTGATAGACCTGACGAAATAGAGCATGAAGGCAGAGGAACTCCTCTGCCTTTTTGATGTTCAATTTCTAGAAATATATCAAAATACTCCTATATGAACATGGTTTATGCATGTGGAGTAAGAGGACTAGCAATATTCCTTATGATATTTACTGTGAATTTTTGAAATTTTACTCAATTTAGGAGTTGTCAAAGTAAACTTCGTATATTATAGTTAATATACAATATATGGTGTTGTTTTTGATAAAATAATACTAAATATAGATAATTGCCGTTGGAAATGGTGTCTGAGAAGACCTAATAGGGAATCTGGTGAGAATCCAGAACTGTACCCGCAACTGTAAATGCTGACGAAATAAGCATATCCACTGTCATAGGACGGGAAGGGCTTAAAATAGGATGAAGCATAAGTCAGGAGACCTGCCATTTTTACACGTATTATCTTCTTCGGGAGTTGGGAAGGTAGGACGAGGGTATTCTGATAATTACAGTGAGTACGTCTGTGTACTGTTTTTACTAGATTCATCCGCGTTTCTAAAAACCCATCTAATAGGATGGGTTTTTTTATGTTTTTATAGAGTGATGATCAACTAATAGGTAGTTTAAACCTTTGGTAGGGAACATTACTTTTCTAGATAGAACTCTCGAAGAATTGTAACCAACTAATAGAAAAGGGATGGAGAATGAGAATGCCTGTACAGTTACCTGCAAGTATTTCTAGAAGTATTCAAACAAAATTAGTTTTACCACCTGATACGAATCATATGGGCACTATCTTTGGAGGGACAGTTTTATCCTACATTGATGAAATTGCTGCGATTACGGCGATGAAACACAGTAAAGGTGCGGTTGTAACGGCATCAATCGACACGGTCAATTTTTTATCTACGGCGAAAGTAGGTGATATCTTAAATCTAGAAGGTGTCGTCATCTCAACGGGAAGAACGTCAATGGAAGTTTATGTGAAAGTCGATTGTCAGAATATCGAATCAGGATTGAAGACTGTCACGACAACTGCAATTTTGACCATGGTTGCTGTCAATCAGGACGGGAAACCTACTCCTGTTTGTGGTGTGTCTCCAGAATCAGAAGAAGAGAAGAAACTCTTTGAAAATGCACAAAGAAGGAAAGAACGACGATTGAAAATAACTGAGTTTTCAGAGGAGAAATGGGTATGAACAAAACAAGTTATTTAGAGATGAATTCTTCTTTAAACCTTATTCATAATGGTACTGAAAAATATAAACTAGACACATCGAAAATGATTGAAAAATTAGTTGGATTAGAAGAATCTATGCACTATGAAACAGCCCTTCAGTATGCATTAAACCAAATCTCAATGGACGCTCCTAACTGGACATATCTTGCTGCAAACCTCTATTTACATGAACTCTACCGGAAGGCAGCAGATCAGAGGGGATATCTTCCGGTCAAGAAATACGGAAATTTCTATGAGCTAATTTCAAAATTAACGAAGATAGGAATTTACTCTGAGGATATACTGAATCAATATACGAAAGAAGAAATCGAGCAATTAGGTGGAATAATTGCTCCTGAACGAGACGAATTGTTTCAATACATAGGGATCTTTTTATTAGCTGATCGCTACCTTGCGAAAGATTATGAGGGCAATGTTTATGAGTTGCCCCAGGAACGATTTATGATCATTGCTATGACGTTAATGAAACATGAACCAAAAGAAAAACGATTAGATTTTGTCAAAGAGGCATACTGGGCGTTAAGTAACTTGTATATGACCGTTGCGACGCCAACGCTAGCGAATGCTGGGAAAAGTTTTGGTCAACTTTCTTCATGTTTTATTGATACCGTGGATGATTCACTTGATGGAATCTATTTAAATAATTGGGATATTGCTCGATTGAGTAAAGACGGTGGGGGGATTGGAATCTATCTTGGAAAGGTACGTGCGTTAGGATCAGATATAAAGAAGTTCAAAGGAAATTCATCCGGAGTTGTTCCGTGGATTCGGTTACTAAATGATACAGCCGTTAGTGTAGACCAATTAGGTCAACGGCAAGGGGCAATTGCTGTTTATTTAGATGTTTTCCATAAGGATATTATGAATGGATTCTTAGACTTAAAAACAAACAACGGAGACGAACGACGCAAGGCACATGATGTTTTTACAGGGGTTGCGGTTCCTGACTTGTTTATGGAAAAGTTAAATGAAGTAGATGATCAAGGTCGTAGCATTGGAGAATGGCATACCTTTTGTCCTCATCAAGTTAAACAAGTGATGGGGTGGAAGGATGAAAAGGGCAATGCGCTTGGTCTCGAAGACTTTTATGATGAAAAAGAAAGAAAGTATTTCTCGGAAAAGTATGAAGAGGCTGTGAATCATCCACTTTTGCCACGTATAACGTACCGGGCCATGGATATTATGGCCCGAATCATGATATCTCAGCTAGAAACTGGGACTCCCTATATGTTTTACCGGGATGAAGTCAACAGACAAAATCCAAACAAGCATAAAGAAGGCACTGGCAGAACATCGATTTATTGTAGCAATCTGTGTACGGAAATTATCCAGAACATGTCTGCAACGACAATCGTAAAAGAATATGAAGATGAGGATGGAAACATTGTCATCGTTCGGAAGCCGGGTGATTTTGTTGTTTGTAATTTGTCTTCTATTAATCTACCGAGAGCTGTAACACATGGTGTGGTCGAAAAATTAATACCAATACAAATGAGAATGCTAGATAATGTCATCGAACATCACAGCATCTCGGTCGGTCAAGCCCAAGCCACGAATAAAAAATACCGAGGAGTAGGTTTAGGGACATTTGGCTGGCATCATCTCCTTGCTTTAGAGGGGATTTATTGGGAATCAGAGGAAGCCGTGTCCTATGCCGATCGCCTGTATGAGGACATTGCCTACTATACGATTCGTTCATCGATGGAATTAGCAAAAGAAAAAGGTTCTTACCCTGAATTTAATGGTTCAGAATGGCATACGGGTGAGTACTTTGAACGGAAGGAATACCACACCAGTCGGTGGAAAGGATTGAGGAAGGATGTCGCTAAGTACGGTGTCCGGAATGGCTGGATGATGGCAGTTGCACCTAACTCCTCGACTGCTAAAATTGGTGGATCGACAGATGGAATTGATCCTTTATACGCCGTTGAGTATGCGGAGGAAAAGAAAAATTTCAAATTTAAAGTGACCGCTCCCGATTTGAATCATGTTACCTACAACTATTATCGCCGAACAAGGCATACATTGGACCAGCTTTGGAGTATCAAACAAAACGCAGCACGCCAGCGCCATATTGATCAATCAATTAGCTTTAACTTTTATATTCGTCATGATATTAAAGCGAAAGAGCTATTACAGCTGCATATGGAAGCTTGGAAGAAGGGGCTGAAAACAACTTATTACGTTAGAAGTACTTCTCAATCAGAGATTGAGGCATGCGAAGTATGTCAAAGTTAAGGACCAAAAAGGGGGAGATGAACAGAATGAAGCAATCACAACTAACTAAAATCAAACTGCTAAATCCAAATGATCCAAATAAATCAACAGGCATCATCAATGGAAAATCGTCAGGCTTGTTAAATTGGAACGATATCGCCTATCCGCAGATGTACACTCTATATCAAACCTTGCTTGCAAACTTTTGGAAAGCACAAGAGATTAATATGCAGGACGATATAAAACAGTGGGACTCCCTTAGTACCACAGAGAAAGATATATTTCTGCGGGTTAATACGCAGCTTGCATGTTTAGATAGCTTACAAACACCGACAATGAGTCAGGTCATGGATTACGTAACAGACTCTAGTTTTAAAGCGATATTTGCTGTGATATCTCAGCAGGAAGCAGTTCATAATGAATCCTATTCCTATATTTTAAGTTCGCTAGTGCCAATAGCAGAACAAAATGCAAGGTTTAATGAAGCAAAACAAGACCCAATCGTAAGCAAGCGAAATCAACTGATTTTAGATGCCTATGATGAGTTTAGACAAAATCCAACATCACTAACATTATTTAAATTAGCTGTGAACTCAATTAATTTAGAGGGGATTTATTTTTATGCGGGTTTTGCCTTCTTCTATCATTTAGCTCGTCAGCAAAAAATGTTGAAGACTAGTACGATGATTAGCTATATTCAACGTGATGAAATGCAGCATGCTTATTTTATTTCGCAGTTTATCCGTATACTTTTAACCGAAAATCCGGAAATTCATACGGATGATAATATTCAATATGTTTATGAAACCATTGGTCAGGCAGTGTTGCTAGAGAAAGAGTGGGCACAATCCATATTAAAAGAGATTGATGGAATTGATTTAGATGAATTTGAAGGATATGTGGAATATCTGGCAAATAAACGATTGCGTCAGCTAGGGTTGAAGAATCTTTATGAAGAAAGAGCGAATCCAATGCCGTGGATACAGGTATTTAGTGATGAGATGATGAATGAAACAAAATCAGATTTCTTTGAACAGAAATCAAGAACGTACACGAAAGTTTCCCAGTCAAATGGATTTGATGAATTGTAAAATGAAAGTTGCGATTGTTTATGCATCGATAACAGGAAATACGAAGGAATTAGCGGAAGTACTTTTTAAAATTCTCAAAATGCAACCAGTTGAGAGCACTATATATAAAATCGAAGAGTTCCCACTCTCGCATTTATGTCAGTTCGACGCGGTAGCGATTGGTACATATACATGGGGAAATGGGGAACTCCCAACGGAAATGGAAGGACTTTATCAAGCGTTTGAATTATTGGGGAGGGAGAAACTCGTTACCGCTGTGTTTGGTACAGGAGATAGCTTTTACCCTCGGTATTGTGGAGCCGTCGATTTGTTTCGAGATATGCTTTATGTGAATACAAATTTGGCTGCAATTTTAAAGGTTGAGCTGACTCCGCAGGTACAGGATGTAGTACGCTGTCAAAGGTTAGTAGAGTCAATGTTAAATCGAGTGAATAACGTGAATAAGAGAATGAAAGAGGGAATGGAAACTGTAAGGTAAGAAGTATTCTGTGATGGAGAACTTTAAAGTACTTGGTATTAATAGCTTGAAAATGGAGCGAGGAAGCAAGTAACTGTCACTTGCTTCCTCGCTTTATCATGTTGTGTCCTTTTCTAAGGAAATAGTAGGCTCCAATGAATGTAAAAGCAGATCCGTAAAAGAGAGCAGAGTGGGTAAATACATCCATAAGGAGCCCGAGGATCCCTGGGGCAACTATAGCAGATGCCATGGAGAATAAATAATAGAGTCCAGTGAAATAGCCAATTCTACTTTTGCCACCTAAATCGGCTACTAATGGATACGCTTGAACATTAATGAACGCCCAAGCAATCCCGCCGATAAACAACATCACTTGCAGGAGTAGGACTTGGTTTAATTCAGGAATCATTCTTCCTAGAATAGGAATGAGCGGGATGCTAACAAAAATGATTGGTTGGACAATTAATCCAATCAGCATGGAGGGAGCTTTCCCCCATTTACTTCCTAAGATACCGGCAGGCACGGCAAAAAGGACGAAAGATAAACTGAAAAATCCAAGAGTAAATCCAGCTGTACTTTCTTTCATGTTCAAAAATTCAACGGCATAGACCGTAAACTGGGATTCTACGCCGGTAAATCCAATGAAATAAAGAAAAATCGCAATCAAGACGAAGAGGTGTCCGCGGAACTCTTTCGTTTTCAGTAGTCTATATCCGTCTAAAAACGAATTTGATGCCAAAACTTCATCCTTTGTTTTTTCTGCATAGGGTGGGTTTCGGTCTACAGTAAAGAAGAGTAAAATGAAGGTACTGAGCAACAACAGCCCTGCAACGATAAACGGATATGGACGGTTCATTCCATATAAGGTAGATAAACCGAATAAAGCAATAATAGCGCCAATTCCACCCATAAGATTGATAATTCCGTTGGCTGTAGAACGTTTCTCCGGGGGTGTGTGGTCAGGCATTAGTGCAATAACGGGTGCTCGATAAATGGTCATGGCAAGTAAGAAGATGATGTCAACAAAAATGAGAATCCAAAAGGTTGATAAGGAAGCAAAAGGGATTAAAATAAAAGTTAACGCAGCTAATGGCATGCCGATGACAATAAAAGGGAGTCTGTTCCCTATTCGGGTATCGATTTTGTCAGACCATGTACCAATGATCGGAATTAAAAGAACAGCAAGGAGATTATCTAATCCCATAATTGCACCACGAATGGCTCTACTATCAATAAAGTCCCCTAAAATTAGAGGCATATAGGCGTTATAGAATGCCCAGGCAAGCGATAAGGCAAGGAATCCGCTCCCAATGACAAAAATTTTCCCATACGAAAATGGTCTTTGTTGCTTCACCTCAATCACCACCTATGATCTTTACATATCTGCACTCATGTTATTATATTGTGGAAACCCAACTTTAGAATGACGTACAGGCTTTCTGCATTACTTTTGTTCTAGTGTTCTACCTTAATAAATTCCTAACCTGTTTTATGGCGGGGGTGGTTTGATCTCTTAGATGAAAAGGAAGGAACAGCAAAAACAGCTCCATAGGGGGGAAACAAAATGAAAAAATTTGCGCTTTCTTGGAGCGGTGGTAAAGATGGCTGCCTCGCTTTAGATGTATTAAGAAAGCAAGGGATAGAGGTAGCTAGTTTGGTAACAACCGTCCCTGCTGAAATTGGAAGAACCTTTGGTCATGGTGAAAAAAAGGAACTAATCAAGCTACAGGGCGAAGCCTTAGGGATCCCTGTTCACTTTATTGAATGTACATTTGAAGAATATTCGCAAAAATTTGTTCAGGAATTAAAGCAACTTAAAGAGCGAAATCAGCTAACAGGGATTGCTTTTGGTGATTTGTATTTCGAACCTCACCGTGAGTGGGGGGAAAAGGTAGCGAAAGAAGTAGGCATTGAAGCAGTTTATCCACTATGGATGGAAAAGAAGGAAGCTTTGCATGCATTACAAACCTTTGTCGAATCCGGATATAAGTCGACTGTGATACGTGTAAGAGAAGACGTATTAGATGAATCTTGGCTCGGGAAAGAATTAGATCATGCTTTCCTAAACGCTATCCAACAGAAGGATGTCTGTCCAATGGGGGAAGCAGGGGAGTACCATACATATGTTCATGATGGACCACTTTTCAAGAAAAAGATATTGCTCCAACGTCCTGAGGTCATCCAACTGGAGACAACAAAAAAGTTGGAGTATAGGAATTACTTCCTCCTAGAAAAATAGCAAAAGCAAATTGAATTTGGGTGTAAATAGAAAAGTAAAATAAATAGTAGGGAAAGTCCAAGACTAAGCTTCCAGCAAAAGAATTAAACTTTTAGTTCCTGATAAATTTTGGTACTATAGTACAAGACCAACTAAAGAAAGTAGGAGTACAACTTGAAGAGAATTGCTGTATTAACAAGTGGTGGAGATGCACCTGGTATGAATGCTGCTATTCGTGCAGTGGTAAGAAGAGGAATTGACAAAGGTTTAGAAGTTTATGGTGTAAGACATGGATATGTCGGCTTAATGGAAGGCGACTTTTTTAAAATGGAACTTGGCAGTGTAGGCGATATTATTCATCGTGGGGGCACGATTTTAAGAAGTGCTAGAAGTGAAGAGTTTAAAACTGCAGAAGGACAACAAAAAGCGATAAAAAAAATGAATGAAGCACAAATTGAAGGGCTTGTCGTTATTGGTGGAGATGGTTCCTTTATGGGAGCTGGGAAGTTAACGGCGCAAGGTTTTCCAACGATTGGTGTCCCTGGAACCATTGATAATGATATCGCAGGAACGGAGTATTCAATTGGGTTCGACACGGCTGTTAATACAGTCATTGAAGCGATTGATAAAATTCGTGACACAGCCTATTCACATGAACGCATCTGTATCGTAGAGGTAATGGGAAGGAATGCGGGGGATATTGCTCTGTGGACAGGTCTTACTTCTGGTGCAGAATCGATTATTATTCCAGAAGCTACATATGATTATAATGATGTTATGAATCGAATTAAGAATGGTCAAGAACGCGGGAAAATGCACCATATTATTGTGGTCGCTGAAGGGGTTTGTAGTGGGGAAGAACTTAAAAAAGAAATCAAGGACAAATTAAACCTTGACACAAATGTCATCGTTCTTGGCTACTTACAACGAGGTGGATCGCCAACGGCATATGACCGAATGATGGCAAGTAGAATGGGTGGCAAAGCCGTTGACTTATTACTTGATGGTGAAGAAGGAGTCATGGTGGGTTGGAAAAAAGGACAACTCGTTCATGCAACCTTTGAGGAAAGTGCAAAAGAAAAACATGCGATAGATCTAGGCGACTATAACCTCGCAAGAAGTCTTTCAATTTAAAAAAGAGGGTAAAAAGGATGTTACATGAGGTAACATCCTTTTTTTTGACCTGTTTTTCTAGTGTTTTTTTAAATGAAATATTATATCACTACGAACACCTTAATAACTATCATTTTTTTCTATTATCCTATAAATAAATATATAGTATTTCGACAATCTCCATTGTAAAATAATTTATACTGAACAACTGATAAACCAAGGCAATAAGACATCCATTTTGAATATAGGGAGGAAACGATTCTCAGAAAAGTATAGTTAATTGGTTCGGTTCCTTCTGAAAAGAGTACGAACAAATGAAAAATAAAAAATCAATTCTCGCTAAATTAGTCTAAAGATTTTAAAAATTCAATATAAGAGGTTGATGAAAGTTGACAATGGATGGTAAAGAAGTACTACTTAATGAACAAGCATTGAAAGAACCAACAATATTTAATCATAATGGAAATAAAATCATCACGGAAGATCGCGAAATTAACATTATTGCTAAGTTGGAAGAGCCACTAATTGTCGTCTTAGGTAATGTGTTAAGTAATGAAGAATGTGATGAGTTAATTCAATTATCAAAGGATCGATTGGAACGCTCGAAGATTGGGAGTGTCCGAGAAATAGACGACCTTAGATCAAGTAGTAGCATGTTTTTTCAAGAAGGCGAAAATGAGGTCGTTGCAAGAATAGAAAAAAGAGTTTCACAGATTATGAATATTCCTGTTGAACATGGAGAAGGGCTACAAATCTTGAATTATCAAATTGGTCAAGAATACAAAGCTCATTTTGACTTTTTTAAGTCAACCAGTCAGGCAGCAACGAATCCTAGAATCAGTACACTGGTTATGTATTTAAATGATGTGGAATATGGTGGAGAAACCTATTTCCCTAAACTTGGTCTTTCGGTATCTCCCCAAAAAGGCATGGCCGTCTATTTCGAATACTTCTATAATGATCAAACGTTAAATGAGTTGACCTTACATGGGGGAGCACCCGTAATTATTGGAGACAAATGGGCTGCCACCCAATGGATGAGGAGAAAAAAAGTGAATTAATTCGTATTCCGGGAAAAAGCGTTTCTACCATGTAGGTGCGCTTTTTTTATTCGTTTTTCTTTGCTTATACTTTGTTGATTTAGAGTGAATAGACAATAAAATTGTCATATATAGAAAGGAACCGATCAAAAAACGTGTTACCCTTTGTTCACAATTTTTTCAGCTTTTATTGAGAAATAGGGATTCTATCAAGTATGTGGCTCCCTTTTGCTGTATAGTGATAGAGAAAGTCAATAATAATAACAGCATTAGGATTTTTAGGAAGCGGGGGGTATACAATTTGCGACAAATTATATTATCGACTGAAAGTGGAGCAGATTTGCCAGAAAATCTAGTTGTTAAGCATGCAGTACAAGTGGTTCCGATGCATGTGATTATGGATGAACAAGATTATTTAGATGGTTCATTGCCTGTAACGAAAATTTATGAGTACTATGATCGGACCAAAAATATCCCCTCAACAACTGCGACAAATGCCCATGAATATGAAGAGTTTTTCACGAAAATAAAAATGGATAATCCAGATTGCACCATCATTCATATTGGTTATACATCGAAAGCCTCTTCCTCCTTCCAAAATGCCGTCATCGCAGGAGAAGAAATAGACGATCTTTTTCTAATCGATGCATTAAATGTGACTGGTGGATTAGCGATTATTGTATGGTATGCGGCTTTGTTGTTAGAAAAGGAACCTATGATTGAACCTATTAAGTTGGTCGAACTAATTAAAGCAATGGTCCCAAAATCCAGACTGGCGTTCGTTCCTGGAAGCTTGGAATTTTTACGAGCGGGTGGGCGGGTGAGTAACCTAGCTTATCTTGGCGGAGCATTGTTGAAAATAAAGCCGTGCATTGAACTAATTGAAGGAAAGCTAGTCTCAACCAAGAAATATCGGGGGAAAATAGCTGGTGTAGCAGAAAAACTTATGCGAGAGTATTTATCTCAATACGAGATTGATAGGAAACATCTTTATCTCATCTATTCAATTGGACTAGATGAGGAAGTTAAAAAAAGGATGGAGGAAATCGCTGAAGAATATGGATTTGAAAATGTAAAATGGATCCAGGCAGGGGCGATGATTTCTACTCATGCAGGTCCAGGTGGCTTCGGGATTGCAGGTTTAGAAGTTTAGGAACAGCTCTCGTTTGCTTTCTGTACTCAGGTACAAAAAACAGCTCCTTGGGGCTTGTTTGGAATGGTTAGGTTTTAGTTTTTATAGAAAATGGCTCCCTTAAACAGTACTGTGTTCGAAGGAGTTTTCCCTTAGTGTGTCAATCATCCAAAAATAGAATAAGTACAAGCAATCCTAATACTAAATCATAAAATAGATGGTATTAAGATTGAAAGGGGGGCTTAAATTGTCTTCAGCTGAAAAAAAAGTTCAAGCCAAATTTAAAGCCAAATTTCCATTTCATACAGAGTTTAAATGGAAATTTAAGTTAATGTGTAAGAAAAAAGATTAACTTGTTGGTATAAATGCAAAGAAGGGGCTAAGCGCTCCTTCTTTCATTGTGAGGATTTATCATTAAATCGAGTTAAACTACCGCCAGTTCCTCTTGATAAATGCCCATAGATAAACCCACATTCGGTACAAATTAGAAATCGATATTTGAGCCTAAGCTCATCTTATTATCAGGGTAGATGACCGAATAGCATTTTGCTTCCCTAAACCCAGTTCCTTTTCCCCACACTTTGAACACTCTGTTGCTCTTGCAGAATGATTCATTTAGAAATCCTCCCTACCATATTCTATCCAAACTATATTTTCACATTAACAAGAATTGAGAATAACCAGATTACATTATCCCTTCGCAATCAAGGGATAAAGCCAAAATTTGAACAAAATTGGTATGCACAATCTTTCCTATCGTGCATATATTAGCTTTTGGGAAAAAGAAATGTTAGAAAGGAAGAGTGTAAAATGAACACAAACTCAACAATCATAACAAGTAAAAGTGAATTGAAAGGGGAAAGCGGCTATAAAATCATTGAAGTCAATGTTTCAGTTTCAGAGGATCATTTGTATGCAGTGTGTACTCCTGTTAAAAAGCAATAAGGAGATTGGAATCATTTGTGAATCGAATCAATAGCTACCTCATTCCTTTATTAAGAATTAGAGGTAGCTTTATATTTTTATAGTACATCATGACCAAATAGACATTACGTTGAATAAAGTAGACGAAATCCGGTTGCTAAACCATCTTCAAAATAGACTGGGTGAGCCACTTATTTAGGGACTGATCTACCTTTATTATATTTTTTTCGTCCAGCCATTTTTGTGGAATTACGATATGACGACAATTACTATTTTTTAGGTAGCTGTATATAATTTGTGCATCATCAAGCTCTTCTTGGTCTAGTTTAGGAAAGTGCTTTCGGTTCTTACCGTTGTAACAAGATAAAATTTGGAATAATATGCTTGATTTTAGCTGTTCGATGTTTCGTCTATTTATATCGTATGTTTCTTTATAGAGGACCTGATTTCCTTTTATGTAGAAAACTTTGATGATGCTTTCTGTCAGTGGTTCAGTGATGATGATATTTTTAGTACCATTGGCAAATGCAATTACCTTTTTACCCCGAATCAAATGCTGAACAGCTTCTAGGTAATTCCGATATTTAGCTGCTGTTTTAAACTCCAGATTCTCAGAAGCAAGGTTCATCTTTTGTTTCATTTCTTCCAAAATACTGTTATCTGTGCCGTTTAATATTCCAATGATTTTATCGATAACTTTTTCGTATTGTTCAACGGCAGGACCTCCTAAACACATACCAAGGCATAAACCTAGAGAATAGTTAAGGCAAGCAACATTCTTATTACTAGGTTGACTGCAATCTATCTGAAAAAATTCCTTGATGCTATGGATTGCTGTTACTACTGTGTTTTTACTAGTATATGGTCCAAAAATGAGGGGAGCTGGGTCGTTCCCTGGATAAGGGTGATTGGTAATGATAATTTCTCGCATTTTATTTTTAGTTTGTATCAGGATATAGGGATAGTTCTGTGGACTTTTCATTCTCGAATTAAAAAAAGGTTTTAACTGTTTTATTAATTGATTCTCTAGTAAGAAAGCCTCAAATTCTGTATCTGTATGTATCACTTCGAAATCACTGATATTTTTGACGAGTTTTTTTACTTTTTGTGAATGACTTTTATGATCATGAAAATAGGATTGTACACGCATTTTAAGTTTCTTTGATTTCCCTACATAAATCGTATTGCCAAGGGAGTCCTTCATTAAATACACGCCAGGAGATAAAGGAAGGTTTCTTGCTTTATCTTTGAGGTACATGAGATACATCCCCTCTGTCTTAATATTTCCCTCTAGTTTAACATAAGAATGTGTACTGACACTTTGTTGTTAGAAACATTTGTCTTGTATTAGCACAAACTGAAGGCAAGAGCAAACAGCTACTTATTTCTCTAAAATACGTCCTCTAGAAAGGAGTGGTAGAATAAATCAGTCAGTGGTTCAAGTCTCCGCGAACAAGGGTGTTCGTTTTTAGTGGCACATTGAATTTCATGATAAAAAACACACTAGATAGAATAGACAGAAGGAGTGTTAGGAACGGTCTTTTTGTAAACAATGAGCTATAGGTAAACATCATTAAGTACATGAAAGAAGACCATAAAAGACTCCACCCATGCTTAAACTGAATGAGTTTTTGTTTGTGAACAAAAAATTCTGCCAAACATGCAATTAAAATGGACTTTCCTGTATACACTATTTGTTTTATCCGTGATTCTGGGAGCTTAGATAAATATAAGAGGACCAATAATGGAGATACAATTAGAATATGAGCCGTTCTTAATATTTTCCAATTAATCCCGTTCGGAGTGAATTCCCAAACAAGATGCCTCCGACACAATAAATAATAAGAAGCATTTACGCAACTGACGTAAGCCATCGATTTATAATACTTAGGAACATACCGCCATGTTTTTCCAAAAACATTTAGTAGGATCATAAATCCGATTAATCCAAGATGTTTATACCTCATGTTTATCACTTTTACCTACCTCATTTTGCAAGGAAAATTGTAATAATTTGTTCTTAATTCCTTTCAAGTGCCCTTCATCTAATACCTTCCTATATACTTTGTCCACTTTTTAGTAAAAAACACTACCTTTATTAGCTTTAGCCCTTATTTTTTAGTGTTAGTGAAAGTATATTGTTTAAGCCCTATTTCTTTTATTTGAGAGGATGCTGAACCTCTGATTTTCACGGAATTTGTCGAAAAAAACTGTTCTTTTGACAGATGGAAAAGAATGTATTTCTTTTTAAGGGTGTGAGATAATCTGGGTATAAAGGGGGAATATGTTAGGTGTCAATGATAATTTTTGGATCTTTATTGCTTTTATTTCTTATTTTCATTTATCCATTAATGGATATTAAGTACACCAAGCCGTTAAAAGAACGGAAGGATAGCCAATCTAGAGTAAGTTTTTATAAGTTTGCTATATATTCAGAGTGGTTGATCGTAGCTGTTATTTTTTTATTTATTATGTTCTCGACTACTACTTTTAAGGGAATCGGTCTTACGCTACCTGATGGCCACGTATCGCAAACCTTAGGTATGTTTGTTGGTTTCATTGTAGGAGTTCTGTTGCTGGTCTTTGTCCTCATGAGAATTCCTGCCTATAAAAAATATCAAAACAGCCAAATGAGTGAAATTGATTATCTTATTCCAACTTCTAAGTTAGATAAGAAATGGGCGGCACTTGCTGCTGTTACCGCGGGAGTCTGTGAGGAAATCATCTACAGAGGATTTGTAATCGAGTATCTCTCAAACTTACCATTTATTCTTAATCCGATGTATATTCTTGTTCTTTCAGCACTTATTTTTGGATTTGCTCATATTTATCAGGGATGGAAAGGGTTTCTCCTTACAGGGATTGTAGGATATGCGATGGCTCGAATTTATTTTTCTACAGGCTCGCTTATTTTCCCAATCCTGCTGCATAGTTTAATTGATTTACGGAGTTTCTTATTCACTAAATTACCTGAGGAAGCAAATCTGGAAACAACTAAACAAATGTAATGGTCTGCAAACAGACTGGTAATATAGGCGGAATGCTTTGGGAGCTAAACAGATTTAAAGGTACACTTCAATTTTAAAGAAACTATAAAATGGCAATTTAGAACAAAATTACCTTATATTTATAAGAAAATTCTATATAATAGGTTTAAGGAAGCACTTCAGTCTGTCTGCGGTGCTCCGTTTTATTTCACAAACAGATGGAGGAGAAGCATCTCATGCCAAATGATCATGAACTTCCACTAGTTCAGGAAAAACAAAATGAACCAAAACCAAAATTGAAAGTGGAAAGGAAAGAGGGAGAACCTACTTCAGCTTTTAAGGGGGCCTCGTGGGGAGCGCTATTAGTAGGAGTAACGGCTTATCTTATAGGCTTATTTAACGCCACAATGGAACTGAACGAAAAAGGATATTACTTTGCCGTTTTAGTATTCGGGCTTTATGCATCTGTCTCTTTGCAAAAAGCTGTAAGAGATAAAGAAGAGGGAATTCCCGTGACGAGTATTTATTATGGAATAAGCTGGCTTGCCCTAGTTGTATCGATTTCGTTAATGGGCATTGGTTTATACAATGCAGGAAGTATTGTTTTAAGTGAAAAAGGCTTTTATGGGATGTCCTTCGTACTAAGTATATTTGCCGCTATAACGGTTCAGAAAAATATTAGAGATACACAGAAGGCTAGAGATAGAGATTGAGTTTTTGATTAGAGTGTAATAGAAAAGGAGGGTGCCCTATAAATGGTCACCCTCCTTCTTGTTATAAAGAATTATAGTTGAACTTTTCCTACTTGATAATCAATATTTCCAGTGATAGATTTCCCGATAAAGCATTTATCTCGTGCCATCGTCGCTGCTTTTTCATACTCATCCTGTTTCGATGAATCCCCACCGATAATGGTTGGGTGAACGACTAGTTGACTGAAATTTGTTTGAGTTGGGTAACCGGTCACCATTCCTTCGGCACGTACAGAAATTGTTTCCACTGGCAATCGACGTTTAGTTAGAATAGCAAAAAGAGTACCGCTATAACAAGTCGTTACCGCACCAATTAACAGATCCTCTGGGCTGACACCAGCACCCTTTCCACCCATTTCTGCTGGACTTGAGTAAAGTACCGTTTTATCACCCATAGTAAGATGGCCTTCCCCGTTTGCTCCGACACCACTCCAATTAGCATTCACTTCAAATTTAAGATCAGTCATTCTCGCCAACTCCTTTACTTATGTACTCCTTCTTAATATACCAAATTTTCACTCTTTAAAAATTAAATTTGATGATTTCTGAAGAGTAATTTGAATATTCTTTTTTAAATAAATGTATTGACCAATTTGTATATACAAGTTAGAATGAAAGCGTAAACCTTACTTGTATATACAAGTCTAATGAAAACGCAAACAAACTTCGTGTACAAGTGAAGTAAACGAACAATTTATGAATATTCTTGCCAAAGGGTAAGGGGGAGAAAAAATGAGTAAATATCAAGACTCAGCACAACAGCTTTTAAACCATATCGGTGGAAGCGAAAACATATCTGTTGTTACACACTGTGTAACAAGAATGAGGTTTGTACTGAATGATCCGAAGAAAGCGGATGTAGAAGAAATTGAAAAGCTTGGAATTGTAAAGGGGACCTTTACTCAAGCTGGTCAGTTCCAGGTTGTCATTGGGAATGAAGTTTCATCCTTCTACAATGATTTTATTAAAATTGCGGGCGTAAGTGACACATCTAAAGATGATGCAAAAGTTGCAGCAAAGCAGAACATGAATTTCTTGCAACGAATGATTTCGCATTTAGCAGATATTTTCACACCGCTAATCCCAGCGCTTGTTGTTGGGGGGCTTATCCTTGGATTTAGAAATGTTATCGGGGATATTAAGTTATTAGATGGCCGCACAATGACAATCGTAGAGTCATCTCAATTCTGGGCAGGTGTCCATGCGTTCCTTTGGTTAATTGGGGAAGCAATCTTCCACTTCTTACCTGTTGGAATTACTTGGGCGGTTGCTAGGAAAATGGGTGCATCTCAGATTCTCGGTATTGTACTAGGGATTACGCTTGTATCACCTCAGCTTATGAATGCTTATGGTGTTGCCGGAGCAGAAGAGATTCCATTCTGGGATTTTGGTTTTGCACAAATTGATATGATTGGCTATCAAGCACAAGTTATTCCTGCGATTCTAGCAGGTCTTGTATTCTCGTTTTTAGAACTTCAATTACGTAAAGTCATTCCTAATGCAATTTCGATGATTGTTGTTCCATTTTTATCATTAGTACCAGCTGTTTTACTTGCACACACAATTCTTGGTCCGATTGGTTGGGAAGTTGGTTCTTGGATTTCAAACATTGTCTATTCAGGTTTAACCTCCGCATTCGGCTGGTTGTTTGCAGCAGTATTTGGTTTTGTCTATGCACCACTTGTTATCACTGGTTTACACCATATGACAAATGCTATCGATTTACAGCTTATGAGTGAGCTTGGTGGAACAAATCTTTGGCCGATGATTGCGTTATCGAATATTGCTCAAGGATCTGCCGTTCTTGCGATGATCTACATTAACCGTAAAAATGAAGAAGAGAAGCAAGTTTCGATTCCTGCAGCGATTTCTTGTTACCTAGGTGTAACAGAGCCTGCAATGTTCGGAATCAACTTGAAGTACGGCTTCCCATTCCTAGCTGCGATGATAGGTTCATTAGTAGCAGCGGTCATTTCAGTAGGTAGTGGCGTCATGGCAAACTCAATAGGAGTAGGTGGGCTTCCTGGAATTCTTTCCATTAAACCACAATTCATCGGGACTTTCGCTCTAGCGATGCTTGTTGCGATTGTCATTCCAGTTATCCTAACAATCGTATTTAATAAAATGAATGTAGGGAAAATTTCTTTCAAGAAAAATCGTTAATACCTAGCTAGAGGAACATACCCTTGTTCCTCTTTGCTATTTTAAGGAAACAACATACATATTTTAGAAATTACATATGAGAAGGAAAGTAGGTAGGAGAATAATATGAAGCAACCATGGTGGAAACAATCTGTTGTGTATCAAATTTACCCGAAAAGTTTTAATGATAGTACTGGTAGTGGTGTAGGTGACTTACAAGGAATCATTGAGAAACTAGATTATTTGAAAACACTTGGAGTAGACGTTATTTGGCTAACACCTGTCTATCAATCACCACAGCGTGATAATGGCTATGATATTAGTGATTATTATCGTATTCATAAAGAGTACGGAACGATGGCAGATTTTCAAGAGTTGCTTGAAAAGGCGCATGATCGTGGAATTAAGGTAATCATGGACCTTGTGGTCAACCATACGTCGACGGAGCATAAATGGTTTAAAGAAGCGGCAACTTCAAAGGATAATCCATATCGGGATTATTATATTTGGAAAGATGAGCCGAATAACTGGGTGTCGAAATTCGGGGGCTCTGCTTGGAAGTACGATGAAAAAACACAACAATATTATCTTCATCTTTTTGATGAAACACAAGCAGATTTGAACTGGGAAAATGAAAAGGTACGTCAAGAAGTCTATGAAATGATGCATTATTGGTTCAAGCAAGGCATCGATGGATTCCGTTTAGATGTGATTAATTTAATTTCGAAGGACCAAAGCTTTGCTGATGATGATGGCAGCACAATCCCTGCCGATGGACGGAAATTTTACACCGATGGACCGCGTGTTCATGAATTTTTACAGGAAATGAATAACGAAGTATTATCACAATACGAAAGCCTGACAGTGGGCGAGATGTCGTCAACGAGTCTTGAAAACTGTATCAAATATAGCAATCCTGAGCGAAAAGAATTAAGTATGACCTTTAATTTCCACCATTTAAAAGTAGACTATCCCAATGGTGAGAAATGGGCACTGGCGGATTTTGATTTTTACGCGTTAAAGAAGATTTTGTCTACCTGGCAAACAGAAATGTACAAAGGTGGTGGCTGGAATGCCCTATTCTGGTGCAATCATGATCAACCGCGAATTGTTTCTCGCTTTGGAGATGATGAGAAGTATCATAAGCAGTCTGCGAAAATGCTTGCAACGACCATCCATATGATGCAGGGGACTCCATATATCTATCAGGGCGAAGAATTTGGGATGACCAATCCTAAATTCAATCAAATTGACCAGTATCGTGATGTGGAGACATTAAATTATTATCAAATTATGAAGGAAAATGGTAAGTCTGAGGAGGAAATTCTTTCGATCTTGAAAGAAAAATCCCGAGATAATTCGCGGACTCCTGTGCAGTGGAGTGATGAGCCCCAAGCAGGGTTTACGACAGGCACCCCGTGGATACCTGTTGCCAACAATTATCCTACTATCAATGCCAAACAGGCGCTAGAGGACAAAGATTCTATTTTTTATCATTATCAAAGGTTGATTCAGCTTCGTAAACAATACCGCATTATTACAGATGGGGAGTATCGTTTAGTAGCAGAAAACCATCCAGAACTTTTTGTATATGAACGAATTTTAGATAATGAAAAGTTACTTGTCATTAATAATTTTTATGGAAAAACAGCGCAACTTTCATTCCCAATTGAGGATGTCGAGGGCTATGAGATCGAGTTGCTTTTAACCAATGGCGATAAAGATACAGAATTGTTGGCAGAAATGGAAGTTTCTCCATATGAGTCGCTGGTGTATTTGTTAACAAAAAAACAATAAGTCATTCTTTCCAGAGTACTAAACATGCAGGTATAATGAAATTGGTGATAAACATTGGTGAAAAACAAATTCATAAAAATAAAAGAAGAACTTGGAGAGTTAATTCGAAATGGTCAAATGGAAGCAGGATCTTTGCTGCCATCGGAAAATGACTTAGCCGAGAGATATTCCGCTTCAAGAGAAACGATTCGGAAAGCACTTAATTTGTTGTCCGAAGAAGGTTATATTCATAAGGTGCAAGGTAAAGGTTCGATTGTGCTGGATGTATCAAAGTTTGACTTTCCAATATCGGGTTTGGTTAGCTTTAAAGAAATTAGCAAAAAGATGGGACATCGTGCCAAAACATTCGTGGAAGAATTTGAAAAAATATCTCCGACTGCAGAGACAAAAAAGAAAATGAGGCTCGAGAGCAATGAAGCAGTGTGGAAAATTTATCGCGTTCGCGAGATTGATGGCGAGAAAATTATTTTAGATAAAGATCTACTCGTTGAAAAATATGCTCCTGAGTTAACAAAAAAAATCTGCCAAGACTCTATTTATGAATACCTTGAAGGAGAACTTGGGTTAACAATTTCTTTTGCTAAAAAAGAGATTACAATGGAAATACCTACAGAGGAAGATCGTCGTTATTTGGACCTTGAAGGGTTCCAATACATCGTCGTGGTCAAAAACTTTGTTTACCTAGACGATGCTAGTATGTTCCAATACACCGAATCGCGCCATCGTCCAGATAAATTCCGGTTTGTTGACTTTGCTCGAAGGAAATAAACAAGCTTCTGGAGAATCTTTCTATCCTTTTTACGAGATCATATGAAAGAATATTAAATATCATCCACCTGTAACGTGCAGGTGGATTTTTTTATGCATAAAGAAGAAATAATCCTAAGGTGATAATTATAAGCAGGATGAGGATAAAAGGATGTATAATAAAAGAAATGGAATCGTTTGGCTGGATTTGGCTATGAAGGTACATGCCAGTTTATTGCCATCTTTATTGCAGTTAAACTCCTATTAGATGAACTAGAGCACTGAATATACTTATTAGAACGCTTTAATACATAAAAGTGAATCTTCAATGGATTTTGGAATTCAATCGAGTATTGACTATCGATATATGTGAAATGAAAGGAAGATGATTTTGAAGCTAGCTATTTTTGATTTTGATGGGACATTATTTCCTGATGAGACGTTTCCTCTGTTAATGAATCATTTAAAAACACATCCTAGTTACCAACAAAATTACCGGCAATTTATCGCAGGGTTAATTCCGGTTTATGCAGCATACAAATGTAAGCTTTGTCCGGAAAAGAAGATGAAAGAATATTCAATGAGACTTTACCTTGCTTCTCTTAAGTCAACTTCTAAAGAAGAGATGAATCAATTTTTTTATGAATTAGGAGATACGATGAGCTCAAGGCTAAGTGATACGGTTGTCCAAAGATTGGAGCAACACAGAAAAGAGGGCTATTATCTTATGCTTGTTTCTGGGGCATTTGAACCGCTTCTGCACTCAGTTACGAAAAATATCCATTTCGATAAGATTATTGGTACAAGTATTCCGTACAATCTTCAACAGGATAAACGAGCTCGCATTGATCCGATTCAAGGATACCGAAAGAAAGAAGTTGTTCGGGAACAATTTTCGAACATGGATGTGGATTGGAACAATAGTTACGCGTATGGAGATAGTTATTCAGATTTAGATGTATTGGAGCTAGTAGGAAATCCAGTTGCTGTGAAACCAGATTCTCGACTTTCGGAAGTGGCAAATGATAGAAAATGGGAAATGATGGTGTGATGGGAATATGCCCTTTATAAGGGTGGATGCTTTGTGTAGTTTTTAAGGCGCTTTTGTCTAACTTAAAATGGAATAACCAGCGAGATAAAGAGAACCCTAAAAAAAAGAACTACATAAGGAGAATGAAGATGAATTCTTACGAAATCACTGATATGATAATTGACGACGGTTTTGATGGAGAAGAATACGTTACAACCGATTTCACTCATCAAAATCGCCATTATAGCATCACATTTAAAAAAGCTGATTTAGAAGTCATGAATAGCTGGATGTTTATGGATGAAACATCACTGCCTGCTAACTTATCTGATGATGTAATCAATTTGATCAGAGCAGAGGTTGAACGAAAAATTTAATTGTGAACAACTAGATTTTTGACACAGAAAGGACCCCAATTTTGCGGTCCTTTTTTGGTCATAACAAACAGTTGAGAAAAAATTTGTCCTGTTAGTCTCTTCTTCTATTTAACTCATAATAATTGTATAATTATATCTAATAAAAGAGTAATTTGCTAAGCTTATAGTGGCTTGAGGGGTTAACCTAAGCCATAGTACATATTAACGACACTTTCATACTCTATTTCAAATAGGAAATAGTCTCTTATATTTAAACAAGGACGGAGTTTTCATATGGATGCTAAAACAATCACTGCCCTAATAGATGAAAATTCAGGCTCGCACCAACTGCTTAAAACGATTTTAGAATGTCCTGAATTAGCGATTTGGTATAGAGATTTAGAAAAGGATATTTTGTGGGTAACAAAGGGGATAGTTTCCATATGTGGTTATACACAGGAGGAGTTTATTACAAATCCGAAGTTATGGTCGACTTCCATTAGTCCTGAGGATCAGGATACTGTTGAAGAGGCAATGAATCAGCTAAAATTAGGAAAAGCCGCAGCTGTTGAATATAAGATTATTCGACCAGATGGTGGGGTTAGGTGGATAGAGAATCGTGCCACTCCTGTTTTTAATAATCTTGGAAGTGTAATAGCGTTAACAGGGACTGTTCATGACATTACTGCACAAAAAGAGGAAATAATCAGGCTCCAAAACCAACTCAATGAGGTACAGGCTTGGGATAATACCTTCAAAGAAGGTTGCATGGATGTAGCCCAATCTGAGAGAACAGTAATTCATCCGAATAAAAGTATTGACATCCTATTAGACGACCAATTCTATCAACTTTTATGTTCTGAATTAACTAGGGTCAGGGAAAATAGCCAAAATTTAGCTGTTCTATTTATGGACCTTGACCGATTTAAAGCAATTAATGATACACTCGGTCACACGACAGGGGATCAATTACTAGAAATCGTTGTGAAACGGATACGGGAATCCTTGTTGGGAAATGATTTCTTCTTTAAGCAAAATGGAGATAAATTCATTATTGTTTTAAAAAACGCAAACCGTGAAATAGCTTCTAATGTATGTAGGAGAGTCCTTAATGATCTTGAGGCACCATTCAAAGTTTTAAATTACGAACTTTTTACCTCCTTAAGTATCGGAATTAGTGTCTTTCCGGAAGATGGCGATACAGTTGAAGCGTTATTGAAACTGGCTGATTTCGCATTGTATCAAGCAAAAAAACAAGGGAAAAACAATTTCAAATTTTACTCTTCCAAAGATCTAGAACCCCAGATGAATCCTATCAAATTGGAAATGGACCTTCATAAGGCGATGCAACATGAAGAGTTTGTCCTTCATTATCAACCAAAGGTGAGTTTAAAAACGGGTAAAATAGTTGGCGTTGAAGCTCTGCTTCGTTGGAATCACCCTGAGTTAGGAATCGTTTCACCAGGGACGTTTATTCCGATTGCGGAAGAAACAGGATTAATCATTCCGATTGGGGAATGGGTACTCTATCACGCGTGTAGACAAAACAAAGAATGGCAACAAAAAGGATTTAACACAACTGTTTCTGTTAATGTTTCTGCCAGACAGTTTACTCAGTCTAATTTCGACGAAACCGTATCTAGAATACTGCTAGAAACAAAGTTAAATCCGCAAGCTTTAGAGCTTGAGATTTCTGATAGTATGACAGCAAATATTGAACGGACAATTATTACGTTACAAAATTTGAAAAAGCTTGGTGTTCGAATTAGTATTGATGATTTTGGCACAGGTTTTAGCTCGTTAAACTATTTACAAAGGTTTCCGATTGATAACCTAAAGATTGACCATTCCTTAATCCATAGAATGGAAAGCAATTTAAATGATAAAACAATTGTCACAACCATTATCTCAATGGCACATAATTTAAACCTGAATGTGGTGGCTGAAGGAATTCAAACAAAAGAACAACTCATCTATTTACAACAACATCTTTGTGATGAGGGACAAGGCTATTTCTTTACGAAACCAATGTCAGCAAATAAAATATTAAACTCAGTTTTCGAAATTGAAAATGTCGTGAAAGATTTCGGGTTACCTCAAGATGTAAATGAACGGATGTGGGCGGAAGAATTAGTCCGCTTAGCACGAAAGGAATTAAATGAAACGATTCATTTACAGCAAGGAATGATTTATAAATACAAAAAAATAAATGGTCAATTTATCCATACTTTATGTGATGGCGAGTTATTATATCGTATGGGCCTCATTCCAAATCTTGTAGTAGGAAAACAATTATCTGATTTTCTTCCAGAAAAGATGGTCAATGAAAAGCTGGTCTACTATGAAAGAGCATGGAATGGGGAAGAAAATGTTACCTATGAAGAAGAGATTAATGGGATCCACTATCTTGCTGCTTTGAGCCCAATTAAACGCGGGGGAGAAGTCGTTGAGGTTATTGCTTCATGTATTGATATCACTGACCGAAAAAAGGCAGAAAGAGCCTTGCTTGAAAGTGAAAATAAATATCGGTTGATTGCTGAAAATATGACCGATTTACTAATCTTGTTTGATATTAACGGGTATGGAATTTATGCATCTCCATCACATGAAACAGTACTCGGATATCCTCCGGAGTATTTTGAAGGAAGCAACACTTATACTCTTATTCATCAAGAAGACGCAGCCCTAGCAATGATGCAATTTGAAAAAATCATCACAAGTAAATCTCCAACGAAAATGGAAATGAGACTGTCACATGCAAATGGCGAGTGGAAATTACTTGAATGTACAGGAACACCCGTTATCAATGAAAATGGCAATGTAGAACATATTATGGTGGTTGCAAAGGATATTACAGAGAAAAGAAGGGCAGAAGAACTTTTATGGAATTCAGAGAAATTATCTCTTGTAGGTGAGTTAGCTGCTGGTGTTGCCCATGAAATAAGAAATCCAATTACTGCGATAAAAGGGTTCATTCAATTATTCCAACAAGGACTAATAAGAGAGGAATACTTTGATATTATCCTATCAGAATTTGACCGAATAGAAGGAATCATTAAGGAATTTCTTTCACTTGCAAAACCACAGGAAATTCAGTCTAAATCTGTAAATATTCCTACCTTAGTTAAAGAGGTCGAAACCCTTATCAAATCAGAGGCGCATCTGAAAAATATTGAATTCACTATTGAGTTACAACAAGATATTCCAGAAATCATGTGTGACGCAAATCAAATCAAACAAGTGTTATTAAACTTATGTAAAAATAGCATGGAAGCCATTGACCTAGCTAGGAAGGGGTTAATTAAAATTACAGTACTAGTCGAAAAAGAGGAGCTTGTTATTAACGTCATAGACAACGGAATTGGCATTAGTGAAGACCGTCTAAAAAGGCTAGGAGAACCTTTCTATAGCAATAAAGAAAAAGGTACTGGGTTAGGTTTAATGCTCTGCTTTAGGATAATAAGACAGCATAATGGGAGCCTTACATTCTATAGCAAAGAGAACGTAGGAACAACATCCCAAGTGAGGTTACCACTAACGTAAGGAGTTGGAGCGGTTTACCTCTGTCCCTTTCAGTTAAAAATTGTATACGTATTATTTAAGAAAAAGGCCTTCCGTTAAAGCTCAAGCGGAGGGCCTCATTATTTTTATTTAGAGAAACCTGCTCGCAATGGACATTTACTTCCAAGGAAGAGAAAAGGTGACCCTCCCTCAGTTTTATCGATTAGGTCTTAAGGTTCACTCTTTAAAATACATTATAGTCCGATAGATTCATATTTTAAATGTTGATAACCTTCGGAAAATAATTCTGCTATATTTATTTTTAGAGCCTACTGATAGGTTCAAAAAAACTTCAAGGGATGGATGGAACGAATGAAAAAGAGAAGTAAATCTAGGGGAAAGAAGATTTTATCTAGTACTCTTGCACTGAGCTTAATCGCTACACCTTTAGTGCCATTCAATGTGCTTGCAGCAAAACCTTCTGGGGATAAAATCCAATCAGAAGTAGAACTCCGCATCATGGAAACAACAGACATTCATACGAATCTATTAAGCTTTGATTATTACAAGAACGCTGCAGCACCAAAACTCGGCCTTGCGAAAACGGCAACTCTTGTAAAAGAAGCGCGTGCAGAAGTTGACAATTCTGTCCTAGTAGACAACGGTGACCTCATTCAGGGAACTCCGCTCGGCACATACAAAGCGAAAATTGAGCCGCTTGAAGAGGGAGAAGTCCATCCTGCGATAGAAGCTATGAACATAATGGGATACGACATGGCTACTTTAGGGAACCATGAATTCAATTACGGATTAGAGTATCTAGATGAAGTTTATGACGATGCGCATTTCCCATTTGTGAATGCAAACGTTTATGTAGATGACCATGACAATGATCCAAACAATGATGTAAATAAATTTTCTCCATATAAAATTGTCAATAAAAAAGTAGTTGATGAAAACGGCAAGACCAATGTCATTAAAATTGGCTACATCGGGTTTGTTCCGCCTCAAATCAATGAATGGGACAAGGCCAATCTGGATGGCAAGGTGATTACGAAGAATGTGATCGAGGCTGCTGAAAAGTATGTACCGCAAATGAAAGCGGCTGGAGCAAATATTGTTATTGCCATGGCTCACTCAGGCTTTAGCGGAAATGAGGAAAATACGGAAGATACCGTATATGCATTGAGTAAAGTATCTGGCATCGATGCGATTACTTTCTCTCACACGCATAAAGTATTCCCGGCAAAAGATGATGCTAGCTTAGACGCTTTATTTAAAGGAGCAGATGGCAAGCCATTACCTGGAGTTGATAATTCAAAAGGAACGATTAATGGCGTGGCAGCGGTTCAAGCTGGGTACGGTGGTGGTGCATTAGGAATTATTGACCTTATATTACAAAAGGTAAAAGGAAAATGGTCGGTTTCAAGTTCCCAGTCCTCAACAAGAGCAATCGATTCAGTACAACCAGATGAAGAGATTGTGAAGGCAGTGACACAAGATCACGAGGCAACAATTGAGTATGTAAATACTCCAATTGGAAAAACAACCGATGATATTTACAGTTATTTCGCGCTTGTTCAAGATGATCCATCAATCCAGGTGGTAACGAATGCGCAGACATGGTATGTTGAGAAATACATTGCTTTGAACAAGCCAGAACTAAAAGATCTGCCTATTTTATCAGTAGGTGCTCCTTTCAAAGCTGGACGTAATGGGGTGGATGAATACACTGAAATTAAAAAAGGTGATTTAACCATTCGCAGTGCGGGTGATTTATACCTTTATGACAATACGTTAAAATCGGTGAAAGTAAAGGGATCCGTTGTCAAGGAATGGATTGAGATGACTGCAGGTAAATTCAACACCATTGATCCAAGTAATACAGAAGCTCAGGAGTTACTAAACCCTAGCTTCCCGGTTTATAACTTTGATGTTATTGATGGAGTTGAATACCAAATTGATGTGACGAAAGAGCCAAGATATGATACAAAAGGAACGCTGATCAATCCAGATTCTAGCCGTGTCGTAAACCTTGAATACAACGGAAAACCTATTGACCCTGAGCAGGAGTTTGTTGTTGTGACGAATAACTATCGTGCGGGTGGGGGCGGAAACTTCCCTGGGTTAAAAGGTAGTGAGTTAGTCGTTGATTCAGCAGATGAAAACCGTCAAATTTTAATGGATTACATTTCTGAAGAAAAAGAAATTACACCGACTGCGGATAACAACTGGTCGATTGCGCCAATCTCTGCGGATGTGAATGTAACGTTTACGACTTCACCAAAGGCTGTGGAATATATCGGCGAAGGCAGTCCGTTCTCTTATACTGGGCAAACAGATGCTAATGGTTTTGGAATTTTCAATATCGACCTAAACCGAGGTGTAAAGGTTCAACTGCTAGGCTTAAATGATTTACACGGGCAGCTCGATACTGTCACAAAGGTAGGGGATGACATTGCTGGTCATATTGAGTACACGGCTGCTGCATTAAAGCAAGAAGAAGCAACCAATCCTAACACCTTAACGCTTCACGCTGGGGACATGATTGGTGGAAGTCCGTTAATTTCTGCTCTTTTCCAGGATGAGCCAACCATTGAAATTCTTGAAGAGATTGGTTTTGATGCTGGTACTTTAGGAAATCACGAGTTTGATGAAGGTATTGACGAGTTGAAGCGAATGATCAACGGTGGAGAGCATGAAAATGGAACCGATGGGTATGATGGAATGGACTTTCCTCTAGTTGCAGCTAATGCTTATGATACAAGGGACGGTCAGTTGATTACCGAACCATATGTCATTTTAGAAACAGGTGAGCAAAAGGTTGGGGTGATTGGTGTCGTTACCCAAGAAACACCTGAGATGATTGTAAGAAAAGGAAACGAAACCCTACAAATCACTGATGAAGTAGAGGCAATCAATAAATATACGGCAGAGCTAAAGGAGCAAGGCGTTGAAGCGATTGTCGTACTTGCCCATAACCCTGCTGCGCAAACTGGTTACACCGATAAATTCGATGCCAGTACAATTGCTGAACAAATCAACGATGAAGTAGACGTAATTTTTGCGGCTCACAATCACGTGAGTGTAAACCGTGTGGTGGACAATAAATTAATCGTTCAAGCTTTTTCTTACGGTTCGGCATTCTCAGATGTAGATGTAGAGATTGATCCATTTACCGGGGATATTTTTAGCAAAACAGCTGAAATTAAAACGGTTTTCCAGAGTGATTATACTCCAGATCCAGCAGTAGTGGATATTATGGATAAGTATGAGTTGAAGGTCGAGCCAATCAAAGCACAAGTTGTTGGGGAATCTCTTTCTACTCTTGAAAAAGGCTACCCAACAGTTACAAGAGAATTTGGCGACCTCGCATTAGGGAATTTAATTGCTGATGGGATGAAAGTGGCAATGGATTCCGATTTTGCTCTTATGAACGGTGGCGGTGTTCGCTCCCCACTAGAATCAGGTGAAGTCACATTTGGTGATTTATTCGCGATTCAGCCGTTTGGGAATGTACTAAACAAGGTAATGTTAAGTGGTGCTGATTTAAGGGAGGTTTTAGACGAGCAAATCACAGCTCGTGGACTTGATTATCATATCGCTGGATTTAAGTACACCTATACCTATGACGATGTTACTAAAACAGGGAAAATCGTAGATATCTTAATGCCGGATGGAACTCCAATCGATCCCGCAAAAGAATATTCAGTTGTTGTAAACAACTATATGTACGGAAACATTGGTACAAGCATCGGAAGACTTTCGACAGACATGGAAGTTGGTCCAGTCGACCTAGATGCAACAATAGCTTTCGTAGAAACACTACAATCTCCTTTTGAATATAAATCAGAAGGAAGAATTAAAAAAGTTCAATAAGGTGATATAAAAAAGGACTGAAGAGTATAGGATCTCTTCAGTCCTTTCTTAAAGTTATAGAATTTTCCCCTTCCCAAAACTCATTCAAAGGATTTATTAATTGTATATAGAACGTCATTTTTAATCCTATAAACTCCATCTCCTTCAGTGGCTTCAATCTGTCCATTTCGTAGATATACTCCTGTGTTTTCGTCTATTCCATAATGATATTGATGTTTAAATTGTTTTACCGCGTGTCTTAAATGAGCCTCATCATCCCATTGTGAAAAGTGTACCGCAATGGATACATCTGATAGTAGACCCAACCCCTTCCTAAATTGGAAAACGTTTTGGTCATTATCTTTAGCAGATATAATACAAATTTCTGGGCTTATTAAAGCACCTGCTGAAAAGCCTGCAATGGGGGTACCTTCCTCATATTTTTCTTTTATTACCGTAGAAATGGGAGTCTCAACTATACAGTCAGCATATAAATTCGTGTTTCCGCCACCAATCATAATACCCGAACTGTTTCTTAAGCAATTCTGTACTTTTTCAATTGGCGTGGAAGGAAGGGGCAGATAATAGAATTCTTTTAATCCAAAGTCTTCTAACTCTTGAGTATATCTTGACATGTATTGCTCCCATCCTTCTCTCTCGATAAATAATATAGAAACAGGACCAACTGAACTGGAGGCTATTTTTACAAAATTCTCTGCCATTTTTGTTGTGAAGGGAGGGGCACCCCCAAACAGAAATAGATGCGTATTCATCTTGAATCACCACCAAATGTTTTAGAATACTATAACATTTTTGTGGAAAATAGGTCATTAGCTTGTTTCTAAATTAATAGATTTTTAGGTGGCCAATGTAAATGGAACATTCTTATAAGGTATAATAAAGTAGTTATGAATTTAAAAGGTGATAGGAGCATTATATTCATGATTCAAACTAGTTTAAAAGAGTCTTTTAAGAAGAGTAACTATCAATTGGCTGGACACGGGAAACGCAATATTCATGTATTAAAGGAAGCTTTTCAAGCGGTTGATGAGAATTTGGAAAGTGATTTATATGGAGAGGGAAAGGTGATTGAAGAGTTTCAAGAAAAGATGGCTAGCATACTTGGTAAAGAAGAAGCGGTATTTTTTCCAAGTGGAACGATGGCTCAGCAAATCGCCCTCCGAATTTGGTGCGATGAAAAAGGCATTAGAAAAGTAGCATATCACCCGTTAAGCCACCTAGAAATTCATGAAGAAGATGGCTTGAAAGAAATACATAAGATTGAAAGTATTTTGCTTGCAGATAAAAATCGAGTTATTGAGCTCGAAGATGTTCTCAACCTAAGGGAACCTGTCTCAAGTATTTTGTTGGAATTGCCTCAGCGTGAAATTGGTGGGCAATTGCCAAGCTTTGATACGCTCGAACAGATCTCTGCATACTGTCAAGAAAACGGTATTAGACTTCATCTTGATGGAGCACGGTTATTAGAAGTACTTCCCTATTATCAGAAATCTGCTGCTGAGGTTTGCGCTCTTTTTGACAGTGTCTACCTTTCATTCTATAAGGGCATAGGAGGAATTGCCGGGGCGATTTTGGCTGGAGATAAGGAGTTTATTCAGCAATCGAAGGTTTGGAAACGGCGCTATGGTGGGGATTTAATTGGCTTATATCCATATATTCTTTCTGCGGACTATTATTTTGATAGACGAGCACATAAAATGGAACAATACTATCAGTCAGCGAAGGAACTCGCCCATCTATATAACTCATGTCACGGTATCTCTACCTTGCCAATTGACCCAGTTTCAAACATGTTCCATGTTCACTTTCAACAACCTAAAGACCAAGTGGAGCTTGTTTTAGCAGAAGTTCACCGACAAACAGGAATTGGACTAACAAGTTATCTAAAAGAAATCGATGAAAAAAGCTGTTATTTCGAGGTAAGTTTAGGTGATTTGTATGCCGATGTTCCAAACGAGTTAGTCCAAGTGGCATTCAAGCGGCTAAATGAATTAATGAAACAACATTTTCTCCCCCTATAAAAAGAAATCAAACGATAAGGGTCCATTTTAGGATAGAATTCGCAATTATGTTAATATAGTAAATAGAACTAAATATTTGGAGGTCAGAATGGTGCTACCTAACTTTGAAGAAAACCTACATAAATATGCAAAACTATTAGTGGCAAAGGGAATCAATGTTCAATCAGGTGATTGGGTAAAAATGACGGTTTCCGTTGACCAAGCTCCTTTAGCTCGCCTTATCACAAAAGAGGCCTATGCATTAGGTGCTGAAAAAGTAATTGTAAAATGGTCAGATGACGAAATCAGTAAACTGCATTACTTGCATCAACCAACAGAGGTACTGACGAATATCCCTGAGTATGAAATCCAAGAATCTGAAGATCATGTATTGAACCATCGTGTTAGTCGGTTATCCATTGTATCAAGTGATCCTGGATTAATGAATGAAGTGGATCCTGCTAAAATTGCTGCCTACCAGAACGTAGCTGGTAAGGCGTTCCACGCTCAGCGTAAGGCAACACAAAATGATGATTTGAAATGGACCGTTGCTTCTGCTTCGGGTGCTGGTTGGGCAGCGAAAGTATTCCCTGATTTGAAAACTTCTGAGGAACAAGTGGATGCATTATGGGATCAAATTTTCAAAACTTGTCGTGTCTATGCAGAGGATCCAATTGCTGCTTGGGACGACCATAAAAAAACATTAAATGAAAAAGCGGCAAAGTTAAATGAGATGCAATTTGATGCTCTCCACTATACAGCACCTGGTACTGATTTGACTTTAGGTTTAGCTAAGAATCATATTTGGTGTAGTGCAGAAAGTAAAAACCCTAAAGGTGAGGAATTTATTGCGAACATGCCGACAGAAGAGGTTTATTCAGCTCCTGATACCCATCGCATGGAAGGGGTAGTACGTAGCACGAAACCACTTAGTTATGCTGGTACATTAATTGAAGGCATTGAAGTGCATTTTAAAGACGGAAAGATCGTTGATATTTCGGCTGAAAAAGGCGATGAAACGATTAAGAAATTGGTGTTCGATAATGAAGGCGGTACTGGACTAGGTGAAGTGGCTCTTGTCCCAGATCCATCTCCTATTTCTCAATCAGGTATCACGTTCTTTACAACTCTTTTTGATGAGAATGCATCAAATCACCTAGCAATTGGTTCAGCTTATCCAACAACCATAGAAGGTGGAACGAAAATGAGTCAGGAAGAATTATTAAAGAATGGCATGAACACATCCATTGTTCATGTTGACTTCATGATTGGTTCTGACAAAATGGACATCGATGGCATTAAAGAAGATGGCAGTATTGTTCCGATTTTCCGTAATGGTGACTGGGCAATATAAGCTAAAGCTCTAATATAAATAGTGTGTTTTCGTTAAAAAGTGTTGCTATAATCTTTAAGCTACTTTTTAGCAAAGAACAGCTAGTTAATTGTTTTTCAATTTTTTTCATAGTTAAATGCTTTATAGGTATGCTCAATCAAAGCAATTGGCATATAAATAAAACCAGAAGTCCAAGAAAACAGTCTGTTTTATTACTGTTTCTTGGACTTTTTTTGTAGTATTTTCGTATTAGTTGTCCTTCTAAAATATTTTATATAGAAGCGAATACATGTCTTCTAGGCTTCGTCAGTGCTGGAGAAAATCATGTATATGGGTGAAAGGTACCTAAATTCATACTATTGAACTAAAATGGACTGTATTAAGAATGAATCTTTGTTCCTGCGTTCTGCATGTATGGCGGGATCGGGAACTGCATATGTATAAAAACCTCAATCAAAATCTCCTAGAACTAGTCACGTTTCGCCAAATATCTCTCCATTCAATTCTCATTACCTCCCTCAGAGGCGAAGGGAAATCACCGGAATGTTATCCTAGCGCTGTTCGTATCATGTGAAATCCTCGAAATTTGACAATAGCTTCAAGACTTTCCTAATGGTACGTTCGACCTATTTCATAGTGGTTTAGCATAATAATGACAATTTCGTCTTTTGTTGCATTTTGTGGGAAGGTTTTTTGTCTAATTCTGCATATTTAGACCTAAAATTCAGAAAATTAAATCTATAATAAAAGTGCTTTAAAACAATTCATGAGGAGGATTGGGATTTGAAGAAAAAACAAAAATGGATAAGGAATGTATTGGTTGCAACAGCATTGACGGGACTCAGTGTTTCTGTTGTCGTTCCAGGATGGGTGACACAGACGGCTGCAGTTGGACAAGCTGATATGCCTTTGCCGAAAGAAGAAACAGTATCGGTTGTTCAACTTGAAGTACCAAATGAAAAAGCGAAAGAAAAATTGCTAGAACTAGACATTGACCTTGCACACAGAATGCATGAACATAATGGCAAACTAGAAGTAGATGCAGTGGTGACACCAAGTGAAATTGAAGCACTAAAAAAACATGGAATTACGGTAAAGGATACCTTGATTACCGAACAACAATGGAATACAAGGGTGGCTGAAAGAGAATCTAAGGTTCAACTTCAAAATACTCTTGAAGCGGTGGAGGATTCAGTCAAAGTTCTCCGTGCGAACCACTATACAAATCAATCAGATACCTTCCTTTATGTAGAAGCTAAAACAAGTGCTGGGGATTCGTCTAGTACCGCTTTGACTGCGACCTGGAACGAAAACGGGGAAGAAAAAACAGCGACGCTTAATCGATTTGTAGATTACGGGGAGTATATTTACCATTATTTTGAGGTTCCGATCAGTGCGGTTCCTAAGTCTGTAAAAATTGAAAGCAATCTTGGGGGAAGTGCAACGAGTACCGTGACAGAATGGCTTGGTGCGGATAAGCCAGGCAAGCCGAATAAGCATTATGTTACCAATTTTGTCGATCATTATATGGCTCCAGCAGAACTTTATGAACGAGCCGAGCAACTTGCCAAAGAATTCCCGAATTTGGTCGAAATCATTGAGATGCCAAATCAAACAAATGGGTATCGCCGGGTAGCACAGGCGACCATTGGTTCAACGACCAACACCACTGTCGTTGTATCTTCGAAAGCATGGGGTCATGAAGGCGGAAATAACATTTCCGTGGAGTTGAAAAAGCCAAATTCACCCAATTCATCCTTGGAGGTACTAGTAAAAGGAAACCAGATTGTCGTTAATCTTGCTACCGATGAAGATGGAAACGTGAACAGTACCGCTCGACAGGTGGTGGCTGAACTAAATAAACAAGCGAGTAACCTAATTACTGCCACTACATACCGTGGAAACGCAGGTGAGGGAGTAGTATCCGCAGCTTCTGTTCAGTTAACAGATAATTTAAATGCACCTGAAGAGGTTTCGCGTGAGCCAATGACAGTCAAAGCAATTCGCATTGGAAAGCATCGGGACGGTTCAAAACCAGGTGTCCTTGGTTACGCACAAGAGCATGCTCGTGAATGGGTAACGCCGCTTGTGACAATTGAGACCGCTGAGCGTTTGCTACGGAACTATGCACATGATCCAGATACGAAGAAATTGGTTAACAATCTTGATATCTTCCTAGTTCCGACGATGAACCCAGACGGTGCGAATTTTAGCTTTTATGACTATAATATGCAACGTAAAAATATGACCAATCATTGCCCACCAACACAATCTGATCCAGGCAATCGCAATAACTGGGGTGTTGACCTAAACCGTAATCATTCAATTGGTTCAGCATTTGATGGTTTTATCGGAGCATCAACGACAAATTGTACTAGTGGGACTTATGCAGGACCTGCAGAAAACTCTGAGCCAGAATCTAAAAACCTAGTATGGCTTGCCGATACCTTTGAAAACATTAAATTTGCAATGAATATTCATAGTTATGGTGGCTATTTTATGTGGTCTCCTGGTGCTTATGATCCAAATCGGACAACCTTACCACGTCCATCTGCCGGAGAAGAAGCATTCTACTGGGCAGCAAGTGATTTAATTTTAAATGATATACAAGACCACCGTGGTACGGTCATTCTTCCAAATCGTACCGGTCCAATTCCTGATGTGTTGTATTCAGCTGCAGGAAACTCAGCGGATTATCTCTGGTATGAAAAAGGCATTTACGCTTGGAACTTTGAAGTAGGAGCCGATTTATGGGATAAAGAGGCACAAAGATGGCGTGCGGTTGGTTTCCAACCATCGTATGAAGAAGGCCATGAAGAAGCAATGGAATTCTCAAATGGTTTAATTGGCTTGATGCAAGTGGCATACAACCATGCAAAAGACAAAAAACGTCCTACCTCGAAAGCTGTTCCTGGTAAAGGAACGTTTTCCGCTCCAGTCGAGGTTGCATTTGAGACAAGTGAAGCAGCAACCATCTACTATACCCTTGATGGCAGCCGTCCAACCTTTGAGTCAAAGAAGCTGCAATTGGCTGGAACGCGAGAAGAAGCAGAAACCTTAACCATTAATAAAACGACAACCATTAACTGGTTTGCTGTCGATGCGGCAGGAAACATTGAGAAAAACTATAACCCTCTAGGAAAAGGTAAGAACTACAACTCAGCAAAAATCACCATAAAATAACCTATAGAACTATCTAACTAGCAGTCTGATTGATAAGTAATCAGGCTGCTTTTTTTTATTTATTTTTAAAAATTGAAAAGGGCTAAGGATGTTCAGAATGCCGACAAGATTCGTTAACTAGCGTTCTAACTTTTTCTATCATTAATAAAAATGTATAGAATGAAAGAATAATTCATGCTTATTTTTAAATTAGTTACCCTTGACAACTATACAAAAAACCCCTATAGTTAACTTCGGTAATCATTACCTTAGGTAATTAAGTTGTTCGTGCCTTTGGGAACTAGTAGGGGAGTGAAAAATTTGGAAGGTTTCTTTCAACGCTATTTAAGTCTGTATCGCCCACTAATCACAAAATTAAACGATCTGATGAGTACATATGAGCTTTCATACTCTTTATGGCAGGTTATTTTTTATATCAAAAACCATGGAGCTTCAACGCTTGTAGATATTTCAAATTATTATCAGGTTGAAAAGCCAACCATAACTAGGAGAGTTCATCGTCTGGAAGAACTAGAGATCGTGAAGCAAATTCCTGGGAAGGATCGGCGAGAAAAAATTATTCAACTCACAGAAAGAGGCGAAGAGATATACAAGGAATGTCGAAAAAAAATAACAGATTTGGAACATAGTATGATGCACGGAATCAACCAAGAAGAGCAAATCACAACGTTTAATACATTACCTAAGATTAAGAACAACATCATGAAACGAGAGGGGAACAAGAGTGAATAAACCTAAATTATGGACGAAGGATTTTATCATTGTGTCAGGCATCAACTTCCTTTTAACATTAGTCTTTTATCTATTAATTGTCATTATTGGTGTTTATGCAGTCGAGGAATTTCAAGCGACTACAAGTCAGGCTGGGCTCGTGACGGGAATTTTTATTGTCGGAGCGCTAATAGGTCGATTGCTTATCGGCCGTAGTATTGATTCAATTGGTCGTAAAAAAACATTGTTCATCGGATTAATGTTATTTACGATAACCACCTTATTCTATTTTATCCAATTAGGGATTGGCTTCCTATTATTGAATCGTTTTTTACATGGAATTACCCTGGGGATTGCGAGCACCGCAACAGGGACCATTGTCGCTCAAATTATTCCAAGTAAACGCAAGGGCGAGGGGATTGGCTATTATAGTATGAGTGCGACGTTAGCAACTGCTATTGGGCCGTTCATAGGACTTTATATGAGTCAACATACAAGCACGCACATCATATTTAGCCTGTGTCTCGCTTTAGGGATCATTAGTTTCATCACTGCCTTCTTTTTGTACGTGCCACAAGTGGAACGTTCAACCGAAGCTTCGGAGATAAAGGGCTTCAAACTCTCACAATTTGTTGAGCCTAAAGCCATACCAATTGCAGTGATTACACTCGTCGTAGCCTTCTGTTACTCTAGCGTTCTATCTTTTATTAATTTTTATGCGATTGAAATTGACCTAGTAAGCACAGCTAGTTTCTTTTTCCTTGTTTATTCCATTGCAGTCTTACTTTCACGTCCCTTCACTGGTCGTTTAATGGATGTGAAAGGAGCGAATTATGTGATGTACCCAGCGTTTATTCTTTTTGCAGCCGGAATGATGCTACTGGCTTCAGCTCACAATAGTATTACCTTGTTGTTGGGAGGGGCATTGATTGGGCTAGGATTTGGGAATATGCAGTCTTGTACACAAGCCATTGCTGTTAAACTTACTCCCTCTCATCGAATGGGGTTAGCGACGTCAACGTTCTTTATTTTCCTTGATGCAGGTCTTGGGTTTGGTCCATACCTACTTGGATTCTTTGTCCCAATGATGAGCTATGCTACGCTTTATATGATTCTAGGAGTAATCGTCTTACTTTCTTCTGGTCTATATTTTGTGTTGCACGGCAAAAAAGATAAAGCTCAAATCAATGCTTTAGCCTAATCATAAAATGAAAATGACATCCTGAAGGATGTCATTTTTCTTGCTAGTCTAATAGCTGCGCTTTATAGTTTTCACGTATGTTTTCTGGAACTATCACAAAAACATGGAGGGGGATACCAGCCGTTTCTTTTATATAGGTTTCTCCTTTTTTCTCAAATAGCGTAAGGAATTCCCAATACGTAATAAAAAAGTCATAGGATGGCTCGTGAATAAACTCCATCCAGCCTTCGGCAATAAGGTTGTCGTGTCCGTTATAGACTTTAATTCCTGAAAAATTTTCAACTTCACCATCTAACAATCTTGTATCGTGTCCTTCTATACAACTGTCTGCCCAATCAAAGTGAAACAAATCTGCAGTCACTCCATATACTTTTAGATCATTGCTAAGTTGTTTTTCAACTAGTGCTTTTAATTCTGGCCCCATCTTATCGGCGAATCCGAGTTCCGTGTAGTTTGGCTTCAATTGCTTCACCCTAATCTCTTATTGAATTCATTGCTACTCTCTGTTTTTAACGTCTCGCAGTTAGTTTTTTCTCCTTCAAAGCGCCATCTTCTTTTCTATTAACGTTCTTAGGCATAAAGAGGGTGACCACAAGGGCAATGATCCCTAAAACCAACATGAACCTATAAGCATCGTTTGTCCCAAGGATTGTAGATTGCTGTGCGAGTTGAGAAGTAGACAAACTAGAATTTGAATGGGTGAGTTGAGCGGCATGGCTACTGCTTCTTGCCGTATAAATTGTAACCACAAGGGCTGTTCCAACTGAACCTGCCACCTGGCGCACCGTATTTGTAACAGAAGAGCCGTGTGAATTGAGTGCTGTTGGGAGAGCATTTAGGCCTGCGGTGTTTAATGGCATTGTTAAAAAACTCAACCCAATTCGTAGAAAAATCGTCCGAACCATTAAATGGGTATAAGAGGTGGTCTCGGTTAAACTGGTTACGCCCCAAATAGCAGGAAGGGTAAACAGTAAACCGATGATGACAACTGGTTTTATACCAAATTTATCTAACATCTTTCCGGATACAGGAGACATGAACGCATTCACCAATGCCCCTGGTAGCAACAGCAACGCTGTGTCCAAAACGGTGAAACCTCTACTTGTTTGCAGGTAAATTGGCAATAAAATCATATCTGCATACATAACCATCATCACCATAATGCTAATCATGGTTGTGTTTGTGAACATGTTATAAGTGAATACACGTAAATTGAGCAAAGGGTCTTCAGATATAAGCTGCCTCCGGATGAAAAGAGCAAGAAACACTAGACCGATGCTAATAAAAATCAACACCTCAGCACTTTCCCAACCTTTATCTCCTGCATTGCTTAAACCAAACAGTAAAGCACCGAACCCGATGGTTGACATCAGGACACTGGTGACATCGAGCTTTGTTTTAGCGGTTTCTGAAACATTTACAAGAAACTTAAAGGATAAGAGAATTACGATCATGATTAGTGGCAGCATGCCGATAAAAATCCAGCGCCATGAGTATTGTTCGATAACAAAACCAGCTACTACAGGACCAATTGCGGGAGCGAAAATCATCGCAAGACCAATGAATCCCATCGCCGCTCCTCGGCCTTCCTTCGGATATACAACAAGAACAACAGTCATTAACAATGGCATAATAATCCCTGCACCTGCAGCTTGAATGAGTCGCCCGATTAAAAGAAATTCAAACCCCGGTGCAATGGCACTGATAAATGTGCCGACAAACAACAACCCCATTGAACTGAGAAACAGTTGCCTTGTCGTAAATCGTTTCATTAAAAATGCCGTCACCGGAACTAATATCCCGTTAACCAACATAAAGCCGGTAATCAACCATTGCACGGTTGTTGCATGGATGTCAAACTCCGTCATCAAATCAGGTAACGCTACGTTTAAAATCGTCTGGTTCAAAATCGATAAAAACGAACCTAAGAGCATGACGGGCATAAGTATTTTTTTGTTGATTGGTTGAGTCATCCACAAAATCCTTTCATCTTGTTCACTAATTGACGAACTGTTTATTAATTGATACTGTGTCAATAAAGTATATGCTACCATGCAAAGAGGAATAAAACCATTTACACTTTTCAACTAAGTGTTTATTAATTGACAATTATTATGGAAGTGTTAAAAAAATCTAGGTTTTTAGTCAAAGGGGCGAAAAAATGTCTACCAATAGTAAGCAGAGGGTGGATCCTCGCATTACACGGACAAAGAAATTGTTTAAAGAGGCAATGATATCACTGCTTCAAGAGAACGATGATAAAAGTAAAGTAACCGTTCAAAAACTAGCAAATCGGGCTGAGTTAAACCGTGCAACCTTTTACTTGCATTATCAAGATATAGAGGACCTAATGGAGCAAATGGTGAATGAGGTGCTTGAGGAACTGTCAGGAAAGATTAATCCTGTTTTCGGAGACCACGAAAACACGGGGACTTTACCCATCGTATCTTTTTTAGAGCATATCTATGATCATGCGGTACTCTTCCAGGTTATGCTTGAAAATAAGGACTTTCGTAGAAAACTATTCAATATTCTCGTTGAGATTATTTCGATTCGCCGGGAGATAAAAAAAGGAAGTGGGACTTCGGTTAAAGTTCCAATTGAGATTGTTGCTTCTTCCACATTTGGCATTGTTACCTGGTGGATTCAGTCAGGAACGCCGTATAGTCCAATCTACTTGGCGGATCAAATCAATCTGTTATACCGCAAAAATATAAATGCACAAGGCAATACAGTGAAAAAAGGATAGTTGAATCCAAATCATCTATCCTTTTTCTTCATTCATCAAACTGCTTTCCGCTGAAAGTATAGGAATCCACCGAGGAAAAAGAGGACAAAACTTCCTCCCACGACGGTGAGCAATTGCTCCCAAGGAATGAAAAAGACATCGCCTTCATTTCCGCCGATATACATCATTGAAAACGGCTGAGCCCAAGGGTAATAGGGGCCGAATCGTTCTGAGTTTATCACTAAGATTGAAGGTAAGGTAAGGATGACATTGACGGCAAATGGAGCGGCAAAGCTTTTAAACAAAATCGACATCCACAATTGTAAAGCAACCAATGGAAAGGTCGCCACCCAACCTCCTAGAATGCTTTTCCATACTACTTCAGTAGGAAATGGTTCACTTATCCCGTTGATCGCCCCGACCGCTAAAATGGATCCTAAATAAAGAAGTTGAATCAGTAAAACGAGCAGTAAAACGAGCATATACTTTATGACAAAGACCTTGCCACGAGAGACCGGTAAAGCTAACAATTGTTTCCAGCCACCACTTTGATGTTCATACCGGCAGATTACCCCTGCGAGAACACCGGTGATTAGTGGTAAAAACAGTAACGCGTAGGTTAAGTTCATATAAAGGATCGTTAAATACCATTCTTGTCCTTGGAGTTCATTTGCTTCGTATCTGAGCGCAAAGCCCACGAAAAAACCTACTAATGGGCCAGATAGTAAAATCGGCAAAACTTTCGACTTTCTCAATTTAAACCACTCTGATTGGAAAAGACCCAGCATTATTTCACATCCCTTCGAGTAAAATCAATCATACCGACCACGTATAACAAACAACCAACACCAACACCGAGGAGTACATTTTGAACAGGTTCGTTTGCATCGTTCATCAGAGACGGCCATTTCCAAATCACCCAATCTGGCAAGAAAAACGCCGAATACGTTAAAATAAATCCTAATATTCCCACGGTAATCGGAATTCCTTGATTTTGGCTAACCGTTGATACCCATAGTTGTAAAGCTAGAATCGGTAGGGAAGCAAGGAACGGAAAGAAACTGTATTGTACAATGTCCATATAAGGAACTGCTGAACCTAAATCAAGAACAAGGCCAAAAGCAAAGGTAAACACCATTAGCAGCACGGAAGAGAAGAGCATCAAGCACGCCAGCACTGTAAATTTTGATAAATATACATTCATTTTTGAAACGGGTAAGGCGATTAATTGCTTCCAGGCATTTGTTTCATTTTCAATGCTTGCCATAAAAGAGGTTAAAATCGCGATTCCAAGAACAAGCGCAAGCGGGGTAAACGAGTGTACGTTCCCGAGGTAATAGCCCCAATCATCGTTACTTTGTTGCAGCAAATAGTCTTTGCGAACACCGTAATTTACCATTTGTAAGGCCACAACTCCGAATGGACCTAGAAAGGTTAATAGCCAAAATCCCTTACGTCTAATTTTTAGAAATTCAGATGTTAATAGGTTGGCAATCATCCAGCATTCTCCTCCTTTGTCATCTGCAGGAAGATTTCTTCAAGTGATTTCTTTTCGTCTTCAACTCGGTAGACTGCTTGACCTGCTTGAACAAGAAGTCGAACAGCTTCAGCTACTATGCCATCTGAACAATCTTGTATCAATACTCGATTTTGCTGAAGTTCTGCTTGGAGTCCGGATGAGATTAATAGTTGCCATGCTTTTTTACTCTCGCTCACAGTGAAACTTACATTTTGGTTTGCATATTTCCGTAACGTTTCGATGCTATCCTGAAAAATTAACTGCCCTTTTGTGACAATCCCCACGGTTGTTGCGATTTGATCAATCTCAGATAATAAGTGACTTGAAATCAACACTGTCATTCCATATTGTGATGGCAATGTTTTTATTAATTCCCGGATTTCAATGATTCCGGATGGATCTAGGCCATTGGTTGGCTCATCTAGAATTAATAACTCAGGATTGTGTAAAAGTGAGCCAGCAATGCCAAGCCGCTGCTTCATTCCGAGCGAAAAGCCTTTGACTTTTTTGTTCGCCACATCTTGTAGGCGAACAATTTCAAGTACTTCATCAATGCGGTTTTTAGCTACTCCTAAAACTTTCCGCAGGGCTTCTAAATTTTCATAAGCGGTTAAATGTGGGTAATAGGAGGGATTCTCTACTAAAGAGCCAACCTTTTTTAGAATCTCTATGCGATTCTGTTCAAGATTTTGATTAAACAACTGTATCGTACCTGATGTAGGCTTCATTAATCCTAATAACATTCGAATGGTTGTCGTTTTCCCAGCACCATTAGGGCCTAAAAAACCATAAATTTCGCCTTTTGCTATTTTCATCTCTAAGTTTATTACGGCAGTTTCCTTACCAAACTTTTTTGATACATTTCGTGTTTCTACTATATATTCCATTTCTCTCACCTCAATACCTATCATAGGGAAGCAAGGTTAAAACAAGAGAAGTGGTTTGTTTAAATTTTGTTTAAAAAATCATTCCAATAAAAAAACGATCCTTCCATATTTGAAAGAATCGCTTTTAGTTATTAATGAATATCCTTCTTCTTAAAGTTACCGCCTTTAATCTCGGCTACATCGTACACTGCAACGAACGCTTGGTTGTCAATTTCATTGATGATTTCTTTCATTTTCGTTTCTTCTAGGCGATTAATCACACAGGTGATTTCTTTGAATTGTTCATTTGAATAGGCACCTTGAACGAGATTAAACGTGGCACTCCTTCCTAGACGATCACGAATGGTCTCAACCATTTCTTCAGGGTACTTTGTGATAATTTTAAAGGTCTTTGAGCCACTTAAACCTTCTTCCACAATATGAATGACTTTGGAAGCAATAAAGTAGGCAATCCCTGACAGAAAGGCCCCTTGGAGCCCGAATACCGTGGAAACAATCACGAAAACAAATAAGTTTAAAAAAAGGATAAGATCACTTGTCCCAAAAGGTAACTTCCTAGAAAGTAGCACCGCTAACATATCAATTCCATCTAAGGCACCGCCATTTCTTAAGGCAAGTCCCATCCCAAATCCGATGATGATTCCGCCAACAACGGTTACAAGTAAGGTATCCCCCTCAATGATTGTAGGGATATGGTGCATAACACTAGTCCCCACCGCAAGCGAAGCGATTCCAATGACGGAATAAATGGCGAATCTTTTTCCTATTTGCTTATAACCTAAGAAGACGAAGGGGATGTTCAAAATCGCAATCAGCAACCCTAATGGCAAACCCATGAGTTGTGATCCAGCGATACTAAGACCGGTTACACCACCATCAGATACACTGTTTGGAATTAACACTGCTTCTAGTCCATAAGCTGTGATGAATGCACCTATGATGATCGGGATGGAGCGTAATATCATTGTTATTGTGTTGTTGTGTTTTTTCTTCGTGTCTATGCCCATTTTTCTACCTCGTATATTTAATTTTTTCTTCTCTCACCTAAAAATTATCGATTAAGTGAAATTACTTTTACAAAAGTTCGGCTATATTTAGCATATTCATCTTCTGCTTTAGCCACTGAGATTGCCTGATTTCTCTTGGCAAGAATTGTCGAATCTCTTCTTCGTTATATCCAGCCTGCAGTCTTTTTTCATCAAAGATGATGGGGCTCTTTAATAAACGCGGATACTGATGAAATAACTCGAGGAGCTCGGGTAAAGGTAGTTCATCAAAATCAATATTCAATTCTTTGTACTTTTTGGATTTTTTCGCTAGTATGTCGTCTGTACCATCAATCGTCATTCGGAGAAACTGTTTAAGTTCTGTGACTGTTAATGGTTCTTTTATTATATTTCGCATAATAAAAGGAATATTGTTTTTTTTAAACCATTGCGTTGCTTGTTTTGTTGATTTACAGCCTAATCCATAGATTCGCACGGTCATCTGCTTTCTCTCCTTAACAATCCTTTTTGTAAATGCCTTGTTTAATTAATTTCATCCTGAAGGTGAAATTATCTAAAGCTTCTTCCTCGGAGGTCTCCTTTAGCATTTTCTCAATTAGGTTGTGAAAAGCGACAGCCGAGATGATTTTAAAAGTATGTTTCAGCGTTTCGTCATCTGAATCATGGAAACGACGTGTATCGATGATGCTTTTAATTTCGTTAAAATAATTATTTTGAGTGGATTCATCGATCATTCCTGAAAACGAGTTCTCCACCTTATTAGATGTATATATCATCGCGTTCCTCAAAAAACTCCGCTCTTGATTATCGGGGATCATCTTTAGGAAAAGTTGGTACATTTCTGTCATGGCTTCGATCAAATCACCATTATATTTCTTTAACAGTTGAAGGAAATGGACTTTTCGTTCCTTTAATTTCTCCTCGAGTAAAAAGAAATAAAGATCATCTTTGTTTTCAAAATACTGATAAAAGCTTCCCCTAGGAATCCCAGCGGTTTTGATGATATTTGAAATCGAGGCCTCAAACAGGGGAACTCTAGAGAACTCTTTTTCCGCAGCTTCCAACATGTTCTTTCGTTTAGATTCTGAGAGATTAAAAAACGTCAGTTTCGGCAAGTTTTTCCTCCAATCCCGATGTGACATAGTGTCATGTTGTGTGTTTTAATCATATGCGACACGTTTGTCATATGTCAATCTTTTTGTGACACGTTGTCATAAATAGATTGAACTAATGAACATTCATTTCTTTTTTAACTGGTATTTAGAGTAATGCTAAGAAATCAGATATTCAATTTTAAAAGGGAAGGGTATTCGTTTGGGATTTTTCAGGTCCTTTTATCCAAATGCCGTGTATTCTCAAAAAAAGATGTGCATAAGAAGGCCACAAGCGGGGCTTCCGACACACATCTTATTTTTTTTGTATGATTTTTATGGTTGTACCACTCTGATTTGTTTCGACTTCCCAATTTAGTTGCATATTTTTTATCATCAAATCGACAATTGATAAACCAATACCGGCTCCTTTTTCATCACTCTCATTCTTCATCCCTTTGCCACGGTCGGTTATAACAATGGCATCAAACTGCTCGGTCGTTTCTGAGTATACTCCAATATATTGTCCACTTTTTGCATGGCGGATGATATTTTGAAACAAATTATCAAGGATGCGCTCAAACCAAATAGGGTCAATTGTCCAACTTTTTTCTCTAAGGTGATTGAGCTCTATATTCATTTCGAACCCTTCTTTTTCAAATACCGGATACCAAGTCGCCAAGCTTTCGCGGACGAACCGGAGAATATCCAATTCTTGTGGATTATATTGATACTTTTTTGACATGAGTAGTGTATAGGACATCAGGTTTTCAATTAAACGATCAATACTTGCAACCGAAGCTTCCAATTTTTTTAGCTGTTCCACCTTTTTAGGTGATTGTTCATTTTTCGTAAGCGTATAGGTTTGTGCGCGGATTTTTGTTAATGGTGTCCGCAAATCGTGCGATAGATTTGCAATCAATTCTCTACGGAGCTGTTCTTCTTTCTGTTCACGCTCGCGGCTAGCGCGAAGTTCTTCAACCATTTGATTAAAACTTTGCTCCAATTGGCCGATTTCATCTTGTTTCTTGACCGCAACTTGAACGGGTAACCCATCAACATCTCGTATGGACATCGCATCTTGGAGATAAACAAGTCGTTTACGGATACCTCGGAAAAATGAAAAGGAAATGAGAATAAAACTAACCACAATGATAACAACTCCAAGCAAAAGAAACGTGCCGTATTGTTCATAAACCTTCATAAGGGGAGGGTTTAAGGTTGTTCGGTTAAGTTCAAACACAATAAATCCCTGATTTTCGTTGTTCCCAATAAACGCAATCACGGTAAATGGATTCCCACCATAGCGTTCCTTTATGAACTTGGCTGTATAAGCAGAGTCCCAATCAGTAGGAAGATTTTCCTTAACGTTCAGTTGTTCAATCAATTGGCCGTTGCCATTTACCCAAAACATCGAAGCTTCGGGGTAGACTTGTTTCCATTTAGCAAAGTGGTGAGCGATTTGCTCTTTTGAAGGGTTCTCGAGTTTCATTGCTTCTAAGTTCCAATTTTCCTCAATGAAGTCCGGGCTTAAGGCGTCATCCTGATACTGCTTTTCATGAACATTTTGACCAATTAAAGCAAACGAAGCAATCATTACATAAGCTACTTGAAAAAGAACTAAAGCCATCAAGATGATTAGCATATATTTTGCGAGCAAAGAGCGGAAAAACTTTTTCATTGTTTCACCCGATATCCAATTCCCCGAATTGTTTCAATAATCGTTGGCTTCGCAGGATTTTCCTCGATTTTTTCACGCAGATAGCGGATATGGACCATTAAAGTCTTGTCGCCTTCAAGATAGGGTTCGCCCCAAACTCCCTCATAAAGCTGTTCTTTTGTTAATATCTGATTTAGATGTCTGAGAAAGAATTGGAACAAATGATACTGCTTTCCGGTTAAGAGAATTTCAGCTCCAGTATTTTTGTTCATTATTCTCCAATCTTTTGTATGGATCGTTAAGTGCCCTATGTTAATGATATCGTCATTTTTTTGAAATCGTCTTAACAAAACTTCAATCCGTGCAGCAAGTTCATCAGGATGAAAGGGCTTGGTTAAATAATCGTCCGCAAAATGAAGCCCTTCGAGTTTATCCTCCACGGCAGTACGTGCAGATAGCATTAAGATGGGGAGGTTTTGTTTTTCTTTTTTCATTCGTTTTCCTATTGAAAATCCATCTAATCCCGGGAGCATCACATCCAGAATTGCCATATCAACAGTTTCTAGATATCTTTCTGCGTTTTCACCTGACTGTAGCCAAGTAACAGTATAGCCTCTATCCGTTAAATCCTTCGATACCCAATTCCCGATTTCGCTTTCATCTTCTATGTATAAAATATGAACCATCTCTACTTTCCCCCTATTTCCAATAACCTACTTTTTAGTGTAAACAGAGGATATGGAGTTGTAAATATATATAAGGAAAGAACATAATACTCGATGAACGTGGCAATTATTTTAGAAAGGGGAGGAAGATACTATTAAATGTAAAATATTACTATTGAAGCAATAGCATGTAAGATGGTATTCTATTTTAGCTGCTTCGGACAGCGATAATGATTAACTCTTTAATAATACTTTTCTAATAAAGTATTGACGAGTCACTTAATGTGATGTATATTAAATATCCGCTGTTAAAAACAGCAGTCACTCATTTTATCAATTATATTAAAATAATATTTTACTTGATTTAATGAATTGAACATGATATATTAATAAATGTCGCTTCTGAGCGA
>NZ_JACWFH010000025.1:0-44063 GCF_019749255.1 Mesobacillus maritimus
TAAGCTTCTCAGCGCCGATGGTAGTTGGGGGCTTCCCCCTGTGAGAGTAGGACGTTGCCAGGCTAGCCTGAAAAGGCTCAATGATTTTTCATTAAATTAGGCCCCTTGGTCAAGCGGTTAAGACACCGCCCTTTCACGGCGGTAACACGGGTTCGAATCCCGTAGGGGTCACCAATGTTTTTTTCTTACTATAGAAAATAAACTTTCTTTGGAGGATTAGCTCAGCTGGGAGAGCATCTGCCTTACAAGCAGAGGGTCGGCGGTTCGATCCCGTCATCCTCCACCATAATTTTTTAGCGATAGCGAAAAAAACCATCAAGACTTGCCGGCCTAGCTCAATTGGTAGAGCAACTGACTTGTAATCAGTAGGTTGGGGGTTCAAGTCCTCTGGCCGGCACCACTTTCAACAAGTAGTATCTTAAACATTTAGAGCCATTAGCTCAGTTGGTAGAGCATCTGACTTTTAATCAGAGGGTCGAAGGTTCGAGTCCTTCATGGCTCATCAAAGTTATTTTCTTAATAATGTAAATAACTTTCTATAATGCGGGTGTGGCGGAATTGGCAGACGCACTAGACTTAGGATCTAGCGCCGCAAGGCGTGGGGGTTCGACTCCCTTCACCCGCACCATATTTTTTTGCACAAGCAAAAAAACGTTTCATAATTGCGCCCGTAGCTCAATTGGATAGAGCGTTTGACTACGGATCAAAAGGTTAGGGGTTCGACTCCTCTCGGGCGCGCCATTATAACGGGAAGTAGCTCAGCTTGGTAGAGCACTTGGTTTGGGACCAAGGGGTCGCAGGTTCGAATCCTGTCTTCCCGACCAGTTGTAATGTTTTAACTAAATCACCATGGGGCCTTAGCTCAGCTGGGAGAGCGCCTGCTTTGCACGCAGGAGGTCAGCGGTTCGATCCCGCTAGGCTCCATTTTATATACATCAAAGTTTACTGGACCCTTAGCTCAGCTGGTTAGAGCAGACGGCTCATAACCGTCCGGTCGTAGGTTCGAGTCCTACAGGGTCCATTAATGCGGAGGAATACCCAAGTCCGGCTGAAGGGATCGGTCTTGAAAACCGACAGGCGAGTCAAATCGCGCAGGGGTTCGAATCCCCTTTCCTCCTCCATTATTTAACCCTTTTTTTCTGAATATTATTATCGCGGGGTGGAGCAGTCCGGTAGCTCGTCGGGCTCATAACCCGAAGGTCGCAGGTTCAAATCCTGCCCCCGCAACCAATTCTTATCTCATTTTAAATATGGTCCGGTAGTTCAGTTGGTTAGAATGCCTGCCTGTCACGCAGGAGGTCGCGGGTTCGAGTCCCGTCCGGACCGCCATTACATATGAATAACCCAGTAGGTTTTTTCCTATTGTTGAAATAGATTGATTTGTGTTGCTCAGTAGCTCAGTCGGTAGAGCAGATTGCTTGCTCCATTAAAAGGCATCTGTGGCAATGGACAACTCACAAACTAGAAAGAGAAGCAAAACTTATTAGGCTCAGTAGCTCAGTCGGTAGAGCAAGTTGCTACCATCATTGAATAGGCTACTGCGGCAACTTGCGAGAAAAACCATAAGGTTATTCGAGCAATGGACACGCACGAACAACAAAGAGAAGCAATACTTATTAGGCTCAGTAGCTCAGTTGGTAGAGCAATGGACTGAAAATCCATGTGTCGGCGGTTCGATTCCGTCCTGAGCCACCTTTACTGGAGGGGTAGCGAAGTGGCTAAACGCGGCGGACTGTAAATCCGCTCCTTCGGGTTCGGCGGTTCGAATCCGTCCCCCTCCACCAAAGCTTTTTACGGATCGTAGCGGAGTAAAATAGCTTTCATATATAAACTTTAGGGGTATAGTTTAAAGGTAGAACGAAGGTCTCCAAAACCTTTGGTGTGGGTTCAATTCCTACTACCCCTGCCAACTATGGCGGTCGTGGCGAAGTGGTTAACGCATCGGATTGTGGCTCCGACACTCGTGGGTTCGATTCCCATCGATCGCCCCATTTTTAACAATTTTCGTATTGTTTGAATAGGATATGAATGGGCTATAGCCAAGCGGTAAGGCAACGGACTTTGACTCCGTCATTCGTAGGTTCGAATCCTGCTAGCCCAGCCATTTTTACTTCGGCGGCATAGCCAAGTGGTAAGGCCAAGGTCTGCAAAACCTTTATTCACCGGTTCGAATCCGGTTGCCGCCTTTATGCCGGTGTGGCGGAATTGGCAGACGCGCACGACTCAAAATCGTGTTCCGTGAGGAGTGTCGGTTCGACCCCGACCACCGGTACTTAAGATGATTGCGGGTGTAGTTTACTGGTAAAACCTCAGCCTTCCAAGCTGATGTAGTGGGTTCGATTCCCATCACCCGCTCCAATAGGGGCCTATAGCTCAGCTGGTTAGAGCGCACGCCTGATAAGCGTGAGGTCGGTGGTTCGAGTCCACTTAGGCCCATTTAGTTACATATTTTTTAATTAGCGCCTTTAGCTCAGCTGGATAGAGCAACGGCCTTCTAAGCCGTGGGTCAGAGGTTCGAATCCTCTAAGGCGCGTAAAAAAACCTAATCCTTACTCTAAGGGTTAGGTTTTTTTGATACAACGGTTTAGGTTTTCTTCTCGAATGAAAAAATACGCTGTTGATGTGATTTCAACAGCGTATTTTTGTGCTACCATAACGTCTTTCAAATAAAACTTATGTACTAGACAACTCTCGATACTTTCTAGGTGAATGGTTTGTGATTTTTTTGAAATTGCGGTTAAAGGAACGAAGATTATCATAACCGCAATTCATGGCAATCTCGCCAATGGACTGTTGACTATTTTTCAACTGATAACAGGCCTCGGAAATTCGATAATGTGTGAGGTACTCAGTGAAGGTCATGCTCGTCATTTGAACAAAAAGCTTTGATAAATAGGCATAATCGTATTGTAAGTGCTTCGCAACCTCTTTTAATGTACAATCTTTCCGATAATGTTTATCTACGAATAGAAGTATTTTGTGTAACACTTTGGTTTTTGTTGAATGTTCTACAGGCATGAAATCTGTATGTTCAACTAAATGACTACAAAAATCATACAGGAAACTTTTCTGTCTATAAATGGAATGTAATGCCTTCATATCAGGTATCTGGGTTAAATGGAACACATTATTTTTCGGAATAAATCCCTTATAATTCATAAAAAAATGGCCAATTAATTCAGGTGAGAAAATCACGACCGTAATCGTCGAAGACTTATTTGTTTTAAATTCATGCATTTGATTATTGAATATGAATGCTACATCCTTTTTCTTCATCAAGTATTCTTTTTGATCAATGGTTACGAGTAATTCGCCTTCATTCACAATGATAAGTTCATAAGCTCGATGAAAGTGGAGAGGGAAGTTGGCATTCACTAGGTTGAGAGAGTGAAAGGATTCTTTTTCTTCGACTCCATGATGCTCAAAAAATACCAAAACGATTACCTCCTTCATAAACACGAATATTGTCTTAAATTATACTATAAATGGAATAGGAATTGGTCAGGACGTTGTTAATAAGGAGGAAGTACATAAGATTATTCCTTTTTTTATGAATCCAGCGGAAAGTGTTATTATTCATATTCTTGTAAAATGGTATAATGATAAAATCTTTTAAATTTAGGAAAGGCTAACTAGTAGTTTTATATACATATACAAAATGACGTATTTAGAGCTAAAGCTAGATAAGGAGATTATCATGAAAGGTATGTTGGGATTACTTCAATACATAAAGCCATATAAGCTATTCGCTATCCTAGGTCCACTGTTCATGTGCGTCGAAGTGGCAATGGACCTTTTACAGCCAACGATTATGCAAATGATTATAGATACGGGGATTGCCAATTCAGATAATGCTTATGTAATAAAGTTTGGGTTGTTCATGCTCCTAAGTGCATTTATTGGTCTGTTAGGCGGGGTAGGGAGTTCGATTTATGCTACGAAAGCGGCCGTAAATTTTGCTACAGATATTCGTCGGGATGTGTTTAGAAAAACAGAGCAATTCTCCAATCGAAATACGGAATCTTTTGGGACTGGAAAATTAATTACGATTGTCACCAATGACCTTGCTGCGATTCAACAGGCGTTGATGATGACCCTACGCGTCTTTGTACGGGGACCGCTATTGTTTATTGGTTCGGTTGTAATTGTCTGGATGACTGCTCGAGAATTATTTCCTGTGTTGCTTGTAGCCATTCCGATATTAATCATTTGTATCTACTTTTTCTCTGTAAAATCAGGGAAATTGTTTGGACTCGTGCAAAAGGCAATGGACCTGGTAAATACAAAGTTGCAAGAATCATTAGCAGGTATTCGGGTAATCAAAGCGTTTGATTCCGGTCATTATGAAAATAGCCAGTTTACAACGGTCAATGCAAATTTAACAAAACGAAATCTTTCCGCTGAACAAGTTGTGTTCACATTGATGCCGATTATGATGTTTGTCGTGAATATAGCTGTGGTCGCCGGCCTTTGGCTAGGCGCCATTAAAGTGAATGAAGGCAGTCTACAAGTCGGAGTTATTTTGGCATTTATCAATTACTTGAACATTATGTTGAATGGTCTAATGAGTAGCAGCAATGTGTTAATGCAAATCACTCGATCATTCCCATCAGCGGAGCGGGTAGAACAAGTTCTACAAACAGAAATTGAACTAGATGAACCTGACAATCCGGAACAGCACTCCACAATTAAAGGAGATATCGAATTTAGACAAGTGAATTTTAGTTATAGTAAAAATGGAGAGTATGTGCTTAAGGATATTTCCTTTGAGGTAAAACAAGGCCAAACCGTTGGCATAATTGGTTCAACTGGAAGTGGGAAATCGACGTTAGTCAAATTGATTCCACGTCTTTATGATCCAGATACGGGAGAAATCCTCATTGATGGCGTTAATATTAAGGAATATTCATTAGAAGAGTTAAGGTCCGCCATTGGATTTGTACCACAAAAGGCGATCTTGTTTTCCGGAACGATCGAGGATAATTTGCACTATGGGAAAGAGGATGCAACCGAGGCTGAGATGGAGATTGCTGTGGAATCAGCGGCTGCAAGTGAGTTTATACAAGCATTCGATGATACATACACTCACACTCTTTTACAAGGAGCGACGAATTTGTCAGGTGGACAGAAACAACGTTTATCGATGTCTAGGGCTTTTATCCGGGACCCTAAAATTCTTGTTTTAGATGACTCTACCTCTGCGATTGATGCTCTATCAGAGGCGAAGGTTCAACAATCATTAAAACAAATGTTTCCTCAAACAACGGTGGTAATCATTTCTGCGAAGATCTCCTCGATCATTCATGCTGATAAGATTCTTGTCATGGAGGACGGGATGATTGAGGCAATGGGAACGCATGAGGAGTTGGTAATCACTAGCAAGGTGTATCAGGACATTTATGCAACCCAGAACGGGAAGGAGGATCTTTCCTATGAGTAAAAGTACAGCAGCGACAGCAGAGAACGCCATTGGCAGGGCTCGTGGGCCAAGAGGATTTGGTGGACCAGTAGTAAAAGCGAAAGACGCAAAGGGCACGGTAAAGCGAATTTGGCAGTATATGGAGAACCAAAAGCGAGCACTCCTTGCGTCGATTGTTTTTGTTATTTTTTCCACCTTGTTAAACTTACTAGCTCCCTATCTCATCGGGGTTCTGATTGATCACTATATCATGCCAAAGGACATTCCTGGGACGGTACGTTTCTTATTTCTCTTGGGTGCTGTCTATTCTTTTGCATCAATCTTTACTTGGTTACAAACCTATATGATGGTTCGCGTTTCATTGCGGACGATTCAGAAATTACGTGAAGATCTTTTCGCGAAATTTATGACTCTATCATTACGGTTCTTTGATAAACGAACACATGGTGACCTGATGAGTCGAGTCACGAATGATATAGAGAGTTTAAACAATGCGATGAGCCAAAGTGTGGTTCAAATCTTTTCTACGATTCTCATGGCATCCGGTGTGACGATTGCGATGTTTTCGCTCAATTGGGTGCTCGCCATCGTAACTTTGCTCATTGTGCCTTTAATGATGGTTACGACAAAGAAAATCATCAAGTATAGTAGTAGCAATTTTATTAAAAGACAGCGAGATTTAGGGGAGCTAAATGGATTTATTGAGGAAGCGATTTCTGGGAACGAAGTCATTACGTTATTTGGGAAAGAAGAAAAGGTGTTCAAAAGGTTTTCTGGAATTAATGAACGCCTCCGTTCTTCGGCCACAGCTGCCGAAACCATTTCTGGTTTTCTAGGACCGATTAATAACTTTATTAACAATCTTGGGTTAGGACTTATCATTGCAATTGGTGCGGTGATGACGGTTCAAGGAATGACAACCGTTGGGATCATTGCGGCGTTTGTTACCTATTCAAGGCAGTTTTACCGTCCAATCAATCAACTTTCAAGTCTATTAAATATGTTTCAATCTGCGATTGCTGGTGCTGAGAGAGTTTTTGAAGTGATGGATGAAACTCCTGCCTTAAAAGATAAAGAAAACGCAAAGAATGTTGACCGTTTTAAAGGAAATGTGGAGTTTTCCCATGTTTATTTTGGCTATGAGAAGGAGAAGGCAATCTTAAAAAATATCCATTTCGAAGCAAAGGCAGGGGAGAAGATTGCCATCGTCGGTCCAACGGGGTCAGGGAAAACGACACTCATCAACTTGTTAATGAGATTTTACGAGGTGAGTTCTGGCGAAATCAGAATTGATGGAGAGAAGATTCAAGACTATAAAATCAGTGATTTACGTAAACGAATTGGGGTTGTCCTCCAGGATACGTTTCTCTTTTCTGGCACCATCATGGAAAATATTCGCTATGGCCGTTTGAAGGCTAACGATGAAGAAGTCATAGAGGCTGCAAAACTGGCTCGAGCTCATCAGTTTATCAAGCATTTACCAGAAGGCTATCACACACAACTTACCGCTGGTGGCAGTAACTTAAGTCAAGGACAACGCCAACTGCTTGCCATTGCTCGAGCAATTTTAGCAGATTCTGATCTCTTAATTCTAGATGAAGCAACCTCTAGTATTGATACAAGAACAGAAATCCACATTCAAAAAGGGATGGATAGATTAATGGAAGGCAAGACAAGCTTTGTTATTGCCCATCGCTTAAAAACGATTGAAAAGGCAGACAAAATCCTCGTCATCAACCAAGGACAGATTATTGAAGCAGGAACGCATCATGAACTCCTTCAAAAGGAAGGCTTTTATGCGGAGATGTATGAGAGTCAGTTTCAAATCTGAGAGGTCTCTTGGAATCTTATTTAGTTATAAAATCGCGTGCACTTTACTCTTAGAGTAAGGTGCTTTTTTCGTAGAGTTTGTTATTAAAAACCTATGCTGATGTTAATGCAAGATAAGCTTAGCGCATGTTATAGGTGGTTGGCCCGTTCTTTTCTCATTATTAAAAGGCTACTTCGTAGTGAACCATAGCTTATTGCAACCTAATATGCATCCAAGAGCAACAATGTTTGAGAATAGAGTCTTCAAAAAAATGGAAGGCTTACATGATTATCAGACCCGAGTTAGTAGGAGTTCATTTTTACATTTTTCAAAAAAAATTTCCAGTAAGGGTAGCCATTTCGATTTCAGTGTCGTATAGTGTATATATAGATATACACACTATAACACTTAAATTTTAAGGAGGATCTATATTGGATAACTGGAAACAAGCCTTTTGGTTAATAAAATTTGAATTGAAAAAATCGATCTCGGCAATATGGCTTTTAATGTTGATGACGATTTTTTCCATCTACTTTTTTAAGATGTTTTTTGAATTCTATCGGGACACAGGAATTATCATCTATGAGTTATTTTTCCTTATTGTATTTGGAATCGCCGCAATATGGGCTAAGCCTAAGGAGTTTCAGTATCAAAAAATAAATGATCGTACATGGGGTCTTCCATACTTTATGACACTTAGCCAATTGCCCATCAAACGTGATATTTTGGTTCATAGCCGATTTCTTATTTATTATGTATACTCGATTCCTTTTCATGTACTGGTACTACTATTTGGGTACCTATTCACACCGGCACTTCAAGAGATGATTAACATCCCATCTTACATGGTATTTTCGTTGATATGGCTTAGCTATGGAATGACGATTGGATCTGTTTTTCCGGCCGTTGATGCAGGAGATTATATTACGATGTTGAGATCAGTGTTAACAACGATTCCACTCTTCTTTGGAATTGTGGTTGGACTTGTACTGATTCAAATGTGGACTGGGGAAGGGATTGTAACATGGACCATTATTGCTGCAAACGAATGGCCAATTTTATCTAGTTTGGTTTCGCTTCTATTTGCAGGAGGCAGTACGATGTATTGGCGAAGGAATATGAAAAATAGAATCCGGAAAGTAAATTATCTATGATGAAGGTGAAAGGAAGGAGGCAAAGAAATGCATCTTCCCATCAGACTAACAAAAGAGTCAAGGGAGCCGATTTATCATCAAATTGAAAATCAAATCAAGGCTCTTATTTCAAGTGGCCAGCTTAAAACAGGATCACCTTTGCCATCAATTCGCGCGTTATCGAAGGATTTAGAAACTAGTGTTATTACAATAAGGCGTGCTTATCAAGACCTTGAATATCAAGGGTTCATCAAAACAACACAAGGAAAAGGGACATTTGTGGCTGAGATTGAAGATGCTACCAAAGAAAAGGTAAAAGTGGACGCTGTTTATAAAGCACTTGAAGCAGCCATTGAAACAGCGCTTCGCCATGATTATACACCGATTGAGGTAGAGCAAATCTTTCATACGATTATCGCCAATTATAAAAATAAGGAGGAATAGGTTTTGGCACCTTCGATTGAATGTAAGAATGTAAGAGTAGAAAATGAAGACTTCGCACTAGGGCCCGTTAGCCTATCATTTGAACCAGGAACCATTTCTGCACTGGTAGGGAAAAATGGCACAGGGAAAAGTACGTTCTTTAAGCTGTTAATGAATTTAGTTTCCCCAACAGAAGGGGATATCACCATAAATGGTCAATCCATTCTAGGGGAGAATGAAGCTTGGAAGCAAAGGATTTCCTATCAACCACAAACTCTGAAGGGCATGGATTCGTTCACTGGAAAGGAATTGAAAAAGTTAATTTCAAATTATTATCCAACCTGGGATGAGGATTTGTTTACAAAGATGATCAACCAGTTTGGAATCCCCCTATCAAAGCCTTATGGCAAATTGTCGCAAGGGGTCCAAAAACAACTAAACCTCGCCTTAACCATCCCAAGGGACACCGAGGTTTTATTACTTGATGAACCTACAGCACATATGGATATCCCCACTAAACAAATCTTAATGAATATCCTCGTTGAATGGATGGAAAGAGGGGACAAAATCATGCTTATTGCCAGTCACGAAATTGAAGATATTCGTAAACTAGCAGACTACCTCGTCCTGTTTCAAGAAGGAAAGATTGTCGGGAATTATGTAAAAGAAGAACTAGCCGCTCAATACAAACAATACTGGCTAGAGCATCCACTATCATCTCAGCCCTTGCCAGGAGAAATCGCCCGAAATGGTGATCGCGTAATAATTAGCAATCATCCAGAGAAAACAGAAAGCTTCTTGTTAACTGAAAAACAGCGTTGGCTCAATGCAGAGGTACTTGATTTAGAAGAGATTATCACCATTGTATTGAACCATGAGAGGAAAGGAGAACCAATATGAGTGGGGAAATCGTCCTTAGTGTTAACCAATTAGGAAAATCATTTAAAGAAAAGAAAATTATTGAGAATATTTCTTTCGATGTAAACAAAGGTGAAATCATGGCGATTCTTGGTCCAAATGGTGCTGGGAAGTCAACAACCATTCGCAATATTATGGGAATCATGTATCCAGATGAAGGATCGGTTACTTTTCACCATTATAAAGCAGGCACGATTCCACGACATAAGATTGGTTACTTACCGGAAGAACGTGGCTTATATAAAAGTGTGAGTATTATGGATATTTTGTTATATTTCGCTGAATTAAAGGATTATCCTGTTGCCAAAGCGAAGCAACGGGCGCTTGCTTATTTGGCCAAGTTCGGTCTTGAGGGGAAAGAGAAAACGTCGATTGAGGAATTGTCCAAGGGGATGGGCCAAAAGGTTCAATTTATCGCCGCGATCATTCATGAACCTGAACTGCTCATTTTAGATGAGCCATTCTCAGGTCTAGACCCTGTCAGTCAGGAAGTCTTTAAGCAGGAAATAAAAGACTTAGCAAATAAAGGTACGGCAATTCTATTATCTTCGCATCAAATGAATCTAGTAGAAGAGCTTTGTGATCGCTTATATATGATACACCAAGGATCAAAAGTTTTGTCAGGGACGTTGGCTGAAGTGAAAAAAGATTATGCGAATTTTAAATGTAGCATCCATGGAGACAATGAAACGGCCCTCCTTGAAAAGATTCCTGATGTTCAACGTATAGAACAAAATGGAAAGCAATCCATCCTCTATTTATCCGTTGAAGTGGATATTCCACAATGGCTAAAACAGTGGCCAGATGGGATACAGGTTGAGGAATTATCCATTGATCGTACCACACTCCACGAAATATTTATTGAAATTGCGACAGGAAAGAGAACAAAGGAGGGAGTACGACATGCGTAATAGTTTTAAGGTTGCGAAATGGGAATTAAAGCGAAACATAAAGAATAAATCTTTCATTATCTCCCTTTTTTTAACGCCAATTCTCTTTATTGTTTTTGCGACGGTCCCGACCCTGCTTGAGAATAGTGATGAGCAGGAAAGTGTACATGTTTATATAAAAGATGAATTGAATAGTTGGAGTGAGATGGAAAAAGTGCTCGCCGCATTAGAGGTAGAGTGGGATGTCAACATGACAACGGAACCAGAGGCTGAGCTGCTGGAAAGATTACAAGAGCAAGAGAATACTGCTTATATCGCTTTAACAGAGGCTGCTTTAGAAGAAGGGAAAATTCAAGTTTACTTGAGTGAAAACGTAGAAGATACCTTTACCTATCAGCTGAATGGATTAGAAGAACCTTTAAGGCAGCTGCAATTACAAAAGCTAGGATTATCAACTGAAGAGATTGAAGTTTTAACGAAAGGCGTTATTTTCGAGGAAGTCCCGCTTACTGAAGCAGAGGAAACAGCCATGGGTGACCCTGAAGGGATAACAGCTGGTGCAGAAGAACAACTAAAACGGATCGTACCGGGTGCTACTGCTGGCATCATTCTATTCTCTGTAGTCATTACAGGCATGATGATTTTCCAAAGTGCTTCGCAGGAAAAGAAAGAAAAAGTAGCCGAGATTGTCCTTTCCTCCTTGACTCCAGAAGAGTTAATGAACGGGAAGATAATTGGATACTTTGGTCTGGGGATGGTGCAAGTGTTTGTCTGGATGTTATTTGCCATTCCGATTATCACCTGGTTTTTTGAATTTCCACTTTTTAGCTATTTAGTTGTTCCTGAGCTTCTATTGTTATTATTTATTTCATTTGCGGGGTATCTGCTTTTTGCCGCCATCTTTGTTGGCCTGGGTGCGACAGTAGAAGACATGAACGCAACAAGCAATTTTCAAGCAATGGTGATGATGCTTCCGTTTCTACCGGCCATCATTATTGGCCCAGTACTCTCGAACCCAAGTGGGTTGATTGCCCAAATTGGTTCCTATTTCCCGCTTACTTCACCAGCGATTTTGCTATTCCGTCTCTCGGTCCTGGAGGAATGGCCATGGGTTGAGATCATAATCTCTTTGGTTCTCTTAGTATCAAGTATTTGGCTCTTTATGAAGCTTGCTGGGAAAATATTTAAAACGGGTATCCTCATGTATGGGAAAAATGCTACACCTCAAGAAATTTGGAAATGGATTAGACAGTAAAACTAATTTCCACAATTGCACACTAGGGGCATAGGGATGACATTCTACTCTTTTCTACATGGAAGCAGTAGAATGCTCTCTGTGCTTTTCTTTGTACTCACGTACGAAAATAATTGTAAATCCCAGGCTAAGCAAGGATAAGTTAAAACCTATCACCCCAACCCAGTGAAAACTCTCCCAAAAATACCCGCCGATGGAGCCAACAAAGGACGAACCTAAATAATAAAAGAGTAAGTATAACGAAGATGCCTGAGCTTTATTTTCCACTGCGCGTTCTGTCACCAAAGCACTCACAATTGAATGACTAGCGAAGAAACCAAAGGTAAAAATCGAAAGTCCAACTATTTTGAAAATAACACTTGGAAAAAGAGTCAGAAGCGTTCCGAAAATAGCAATGATAAATGAGATTTTTAGAATAAAAGTTTCTCCAAACACACTCGCCTTTTTCCCCATATAAATAGAGCTAAAGGTTCCGCATAAATACACGATAAAAATAAAGCCAATAATCGTCTGACTAAGATGATAAGGAGGATGGGTAAGCAAAAATATAGTTATAGATGGAAACGAAGCTACCCATCAACAAAAATCCTAGCATAAATAAGGGCAATAGCTTTCTGTTTGTTACATGCATCTTATATGCACCATAGATTGCACCCCAACTCAATTTCTTTGTTTTAGGAGTTTGTGTGGTTGGAAGAGTATACATAAAGATCAAACTTAAAAGAAAGGTGAGCACCCCAATTGCAGCAATAGCGATTCGCCAATTGAAAAAGTCGGTCAAGACTCCCGTTACGATTCGGCCCGACATTCCACCGATACTGGAACCTGCGATGTAGAACCCCATAATCATCGAAGTATGTAGGGGATTGAATGTTCTTCCGATGAACGCCATTGCAATGGACGGCACACCAGCCACAAATACGCCTAATAGTGTCCTAAATAGTAGCAGGGTATAAAAATTGGGACTTAAGGTAGACAAGACACCTAAAATGGATGTGAGAATCATAGACAAAACCATGATTTTTTTCATACCAAGATAATCTGAGACGGATCCTGCTACTAGTAAGGTAATCGCAAGCAAACCAGTTGTCATTGATAAGGATAAACTGGCTACTGGGGCGGATACGCTAAACTCCTCAGCAAATAAAGGCATCGTCGGTTGTGTTGTATAAATCGAGATAAAGGGGACTAACCCCGCAATAAATAAGGCAAGCCGCGCTCGTTTGTATTCGCGTGTCCCCGGCTCAATATAGGTCATAGAAATCCTCGTTTCTTTATCCATATCTCTTCCATATTCTATAACTTGTGCATTGTAATGTCTATTGAAGGGATTGAGATCACGTAAATATCCGTAGGGGAGGGTTACTGGTTAATTACGAATGAGCGAAAAAGCAAGCAGTGTTTTTAGTCAATGCAAAAAGACTGGCAGATACCATTTGCTGTCAGTCTTTCGTGGGGAATTCTAGATTGTCCGTCCTTTTTTCTTCGCATCTACATCCAACCCAATCCCAATTGCAATTCCGATACTGAACCCAAACGATATTCCAAGTGCTAGATTATCTAAAAAAAGTAGACCAAAGACAACACCCAAACTTAAACCTAGCGACATATAGATACTTTGGTTCGTGCCCTCGGTCACTAACTTGTGTTCTTTTTGCAAATGCGAGATAAAGTTTTCCATCGTATGACGATGCTTTATAAAATCAGAACTCTCAAGAGATTGCCCTTTTTCTTTCAATTGGTGGATATGATCATTATAGGCAATTAATAATGTGCTGCATTCCTTACAATCTGGGGAAAAGGAGTCTAATCGTATCAGTACACGCTCCCATTTGTCTAAATCAAGTTTTTGGGCTACCTTTGGTTCAACACTTGATTTAAGTGCCATAACCTCTTCGAGTATTTTTTCGGAGTGTTCGTTCTTCATAAAATCCGACCTCCAATATTAAATGGATGTTCTTCTCCGCTGTCCAGGTCATTTATGCTTTCCTTCCTTATTTACGGATTGACAAATGAAAAGGTTTCAATCTTTCAATCTTAAGGCGATACTCAAAAAAAGCTCTTCAAATCTACTATTATTTGGTATTATGGGATTACATATTTTTCAATTATTCTGAATGAGCAGGGAGAAACAATGAAACTAGTAAAATTAATCTTCTTCTATTTATTGGGGATTGTGGCAATCCTCTGTGTAAGTGTCTTCCCACAGTACTTTTCAACAAGGGGAATGCCAGATTCAACAGGGTATTTTCAGCAACTTGCCTCGTTCCTCTTGGAAATCCTAAATCCGAACCAATGGCTATATACGGTTTCAGGTTCAAGTAGGGCGTTTCCAATTTTTGAGGTTTTGTGGGAACCATTTATTTATTCCATGCAAATCTTGCTTGGTGCGCTGGGATTAGGGTTCTTCTTTGCCTTTTGGTTTGCATTAGCAGCCACTTTTATGCCGAAAATCGTACTCAATCCAGTCAAGCGGGTACTCGATTTTCTTGAATCCGTTCCAGACCTTATTATTGCCGCACTTCTGCAAATGCTCGCTATCTATCTTTTTCAAATAACTGGGATTCATGTTTTTCGGGTAGCTAGTTACACAGAAAATGTATACCTAGCACCGATTCTCACCTTAGCAATCTTACCGATGGTGTCGATGTTCAAAATTTTGCTCCTTATGATTGAAGAGGAACTCTTAAAGGTTTATGTGGTCTTTCTAAAAAGCAAGGGAATATCTAGCTTGAGTATTTTGATGAACCATATAGTAAAAAATATCATGCCGATTTCGTTTCATCATATGAAGTTAATCATTTGGGGAGCGCTTTCCAGTCAGTTTATTATCGAACGTATCTTTAATATTCATGGCTTGACTCATTATTTATTAGAAAGCTTTACGCCTATGACCATTGCCTTTACCCTAATCTTGATTTTTACACCGTTTTATTTCTTCTTCCAACTTATGGAGTTATGGTTAAAAGAGGAGAACGCTTCAATGCACCAAATGGATAGACTAGGCACATGGGAAAGGTGGAAAGCAGGATTTTCTTTTCAGTGGATACAATCGTTTATCTCTTTTATTAAGGAGTGGAAATTACCGAGATTAAAGCTATGGGGTTCAATTGTACAAATGTCTAGTCTAGTTGCTCAGCATATGAAAAATTGGAAATTTGCACTAGGTAGCTTATTTTTTATTATTACCATAGGCTATAGTTTGATTTATTCATTTACAACAGATAATCACGTTGACCAAGTTAGACTCCTATATGAGGAAGACGGAACTACGCTTATTGGCAGGTCACCGTTTCCACCACCTGAACCCTTTTTATTAGGTTCAGACAGGCTAGGGTTTAGTATTTTTGATCAATTGGTAATCGGGGCAAAATACACTTTATTTTTTGCTTTACTTATTGCATTTTTACGTGTAATTGTGGGTCTATTATTTGGAACCTTTTATGCTTTTCGCTTAAGACCACACACGCAAACGTGGGTAGGGAGGATGGTTGACTCGATCCATTTCCTGCCATTAAGTTTAATCGCTTATATTTTGCTTGCTCCAATATTAATCCCGACAATGCAGGGCTTTGCCTATACGTTTACCGAGCGCATTCTTTTAGAAATCTTTATTTTAACCATATTAGTTGTTCCGTTGACGACCGTTTTACTAGGTAAGGAGATTAAGGAAGTACTCGAAAATGAATTTATTTCGAGCGCGAGGGTGTTAGGGGGAAGCGGGTTTCACGTATTTTGGCGTCATGTGTTCCCACATATTGGCCCGCGATTAACCATTGTATTTGGCCAACAGTTTATTCAAGTTCTATTAGTCTTTATCCACTTAGGTGTTTTTAATTTCTTTTTTGGCGGAACGCTTTTGAGCTTTGGCATGCAAGCAGATCCGCCGAGGTCGATGACTTATGAGTGGTCCGGTTTAATTGGGCAAATTGGCAGAAGTGCTCTTAGTAGTGAAAGGTACTGGTACTTATGGCCAATGGTAGCTTTTATGGTTTCTATTTTTGCCATGCAATTGATCATCCAAGGTGTAAAAGAAGTTCAACAGGTGAAAGTTGGCGTTTTATATAAACTACCTAAAAGGAAAACAAGACGTGACAAGAGACTAGAGACAACTACCATTCAGGGGCAACACCTTGCCAAGGATCATTTTATTAGAAAAAATAACGGATTACATGTAAGTAGTTCCGTTTCAGTGAAGGAACAAATGAAATCGTAAACCTAAAGAATAGACCAAATTGCAGATGATTTGGTCTATTTGTTTTTTTGATACTACAATCGGTTAGACTAAAATCTATCTTTTATAATGTAAAGTATTAATAATGTTAAGGTTAACTTCTATTTTATTGATAGAATCTTTGCTTATTGAAGGAATGTTCTTTAGATTCCATTCTTTTAAGTGATAGCGGTAAGTTGTTTCACTAATATTTAATAAATCGGTTTTTAACTCTTCACTTTTCTCTATGGTTTTCATCAGTTCCTCTTTTATTTCCTTTTCTAATTCTTTTTCAATGCGGTCATAACTAATATTTTCCTGATTCTGGTCAATTTGAGCGTCCATTTTCAAGATTAAGTTATAACTGGGTTTGGGGCCACTAATAACTTCAATTCTAAATTTGGGTTTTTGTATAAGCAAACTCACTTTTTCTTGAAATAGCGAATAGGGAATGTTTGTTACATTTTTTGATGCCCATTTCACTCCTACTAAGTCCTCTTTATCCACCCATCCTTTAAATTGCTGTTGAGATATAGCAAATCCACCCGTTAAAGTTGAGATATTTTTCTGCTCATCGCCCTTGAAAAAATTCGTATCGTTTAGAGCAATGGATGGAATGATAAACGAACCAATTGGCTGAAAAAAGGCGGAGACAAATTTATTATACTCTTCTATTGGAATGATAATGGTGTTTTTTGTAAGTAAGTTTGGACTGTGTAGAATTGTATAAGTGGATGGAAAGTTAAAAAAACTTTCGCCCAAAAAGATATCTTTGATATTCTCTTGAGTCCCCATAAGCCAGATATTGTAACGCAAGAAAGGGTTTTGGCCGATAAAATCAATGACAGAATTCATTTTTTCCTTGATGACATTCTCGCTTAAAAGGATGGTATTTACATGTCCATAATAAAATGGCAATGCTGAGTTTTGTTCTAATAGGTCTAGAGCCGAGTGTATGCTCTTACCCTTTGCTTCGCCAATTAACATTGGGGCAGATTGTTGAAGGGAAGTAGTCCCTTCTTGTTTGGCGATATTAGCAAAATTTTGTGCCTGGGTATAGACGATAAATTCATCGTCTGCGTAATCAATCCCTAATCCAGTAATATAGGTTTGACTTTGGATTTCTTTTGCGTCGCAACCAACAAGTTGAAACAGTACACTCCATAGTGTGAGTACTAGAATTGTTTTTTTCATACTCTTACTCCCTTTGTGAATCACCATCAACAGGTTGATAGGCTTGGTTTCGTTTCTTCATAAATTTTAGAGGTATCCTGAAAAGAGCTTTAATGGTATCTTCTCGATTTGGGCGAGCTAGATTTGAGAAATAAGGATAACCAAAACTTTGTAAAGAAACGAGTGCTGTAATAATAATGAAAAAGGCGATAAAAAAGCCATATAACCCTAATAAAGACGAGATAAATAACACAAAAATACGCATTATAACAATATTATTTGACATGGACTGATTGATTAGGATGTAACCAGAAATTACCGTAATGGAGATCACCACTAAACATGAAGGAGATGTTAAGCCTGCCCGAATAGCCGCATCCCCGATAAATAAACCACCTAGAACCGCAACTGTTTGGCCAACAGGTTTTGGAAGACGAATGCCAGCTTCTTTAAATAATTCAAATAAGGTCAGCATCAATAATGTCTCTATTGGAGCAGAAAATGGTAGACCTAATCGAGATGCTGATATAGTTGCGACCAATGAATAGGGTAGCTGGTCAATTTGAAAAGATATTAAAGAAATATACAATCCCGGGAAGAAAATAGTTGTTAGAAGTGCAATCATCCGCAATATTCGAACAAGACTAATGTAAAAAAAACTATCATGCATGTCTTCGGGTGAATATAAGGTTTGATTGAAATTTGTGGGACCTATTAGACAGGATGGATTCCCGTCTACTAAAATGACAAATCGACCTTGGTTTAACGATTTAACAGCAAAATCAGGTCGTCCTGAATGATCCATTAAGGGAAAGAGTGAAAACGTTTTGTCATACAGTCGTTCCTCAATTTCATAACTACTCACGATCATATCCACCTTAATCGATTCTAACCTTTTTTTGACTTCATCTAGAACGGATGGGTTAATAATATCGTCAATATATTGGAGGACGATTTTTGTTCTACTTCTTTCTCCAATAGAGTATTCAATACTTTTTAAAGAAGATGTTTTTAACCTTTGACGGATTAATGCCATGTTATCAGAAATATTTTCAACTAGCCCATCCCTTGGTCCTCTGATGGAGGATTCTAGATTGGATTCTTCAGGACTTCTCTTTGGGATCTTTGATAGTGGGATAAAAAACAAGTCATTAAAATCATGACTAAAGACGAGCAACTCACCTGAAAATATCTTTTCTTCAATTTCTTGTTTTGCCTTTTGTAAATCCTTGAGTTTACTGGTTTCGAGAACATTGCTTATTAAATCATAGGTTAAGTATTGATGCTTTTCCCACACCTGATAAATAGTAGGAGTCACTTCATTCAAGCGACTCATATCGATTAATTGTGAGCAATACATAAATTCCAATGTGAAATCTGGATATGTTTTCTTTGTTACCACGATATCTGAGGAATCTTCAAACCAAGTATTTAATTGGTTTATGATGCCTTCAACTTTGTTCATTTCTGCTTTCTTCATGTTGAACCCCCACCAAGCGAATCAATAGTAAAAACAATAGGCTAATCCCAATTTGAAATCCAAGGCTAATGGGAAAATAGTACGTTTGTAAAAATAAATAAAAAGATCTTGCACTCCATGGAAGATATGCGCCAATGATTAGGATGAAATAAAGGGTAGGAAGTAACCAATGTTTTTTCTTAGTATGATTAAATAACCTTTCAACTATAAACATTGATAAGCTGATTCGAACAAATGCCCCTGAAAGCCACTGGAAAATAGAGAGAAAATCTAGACGGGTAATGTGTTCACCTATCTTTAACAATCTCCACTCCTCATAGGCAGGATTGATTAATTTTGCTGCCTCATGTGGGCCAAATTCAGATAGAGCTCCTGTAAGTGGTCCTAGTATTAACAACACAAGCATGATTCCGGTTAAGACTAGCCACTTAACCTTAAGTTTATTTTTAATAAAGGGAGTTAAAAACAATAGAAAAAAGATATCAAATAAACCAGAACATGAATATATAATTCCGTGCAAAAATTGGCTGTATCCATTTTCAAAAATAGGGAATAGCAATTCATAGTTTTTACTTGGAGAATTTCCTATCCCAACTAAAAAACCAAAGATTGAAACAATCGGCAAGGTTAGAAGGGCTATGGTACTAATCGTAAGTAATCCTTTCGACGACGAGTAGTAGCAAACGAATGCGAAAAGTGTGATGATGACAATATCAGGAGTATCAAGGGTATAGTTTCCTTTTGCCCAAAAAAAAGTGAATTTTAAAGTGATGAAGGCTTCTAGTAAAAAATAGGACCCAAGAATCATTGTAAGCAATATATAAAACCAATTATGAGTAAATTTTTCTTTAAGTAATGAAAGGAAGTCACTTTGTTTATTTATTTTTTTATAGAGATAAAAGACAAAGAGAATCCAAATGAGAAAGGGTACGGTACTACAAATAACACTTAACCAAGAATCTCTACTAGAGGTGGTTAAAAGGATTGGGATAATCAGGACATGAACCATAAATCCTGTAGACATAATCATAAGTATATAGATATGAATTGCCCGAATCGCTTTTTCATTCAATCTTAAACACCTTATTTCTGGTTTTTTCTTCAAAAGATAGTTTTGCCTGGAAGAGGAGAAATATTCTAGCGATGATAAGGGTCAAATTTAAGGTATGAAAATCCAACAGTTTTTTCTATAGCATCCGTAATCTTCTCAAAGGGAAAGGGAAAGGAGAAGAATGGCCCTTTATAGAATCTAATAGAAGCGTGTAATAAGAGGAGATGGTTTGAATGAATGAAGGCAAAATCGTGAAAGAGCTTTTCCATGCTGCAGAAAAGAATGATATCCGCACATTAAAGGAGTTTCTTCAGATAATTCCGAGTCTAGCAAACACAGAAAATGAAGAGGGGTTAACTCCGCTAGGTTATGCGGCACACTTTGGTCAAAAAGAGGCAGTCGAGCTGCTGTTAGCTTTTGGAGCCGATGTTAATGCGGTTTCTCACTCAAAAGTAAGCTATATCCCTTCGAATACAGCATTGCATGCGGCGATAGCAGGGGAGAGGAGCCTAGCTGTGATTCAAACGCTTTTAGAACACAAGGCAAAAACGACTATAGTTGATAGCAATGGACACACCTGTCTCCATACAGCTGCATACCATGAAAATAATCCCGATCTTATCCAGCTATTAATTGAATCTGGGGCTTCAGTCAGTGCGAAAGGGAAAGATGGGAGGACCGCGTTAGAATTAGCGGAGGAACAAGGACATATAAAAGTTGCCGAACAATTACGAAGGAATCCTATATAAATCAACGAAGTGGGAGAAAAGGCAAGCATAGTGATCCATTCACTATGCTTGGTTTAGTTTATTATTTCAAAGATTATGATTAATTTCGATTACATTTCCCTCAGGATCTTTAAAGTGTGCGACTCGAATTCCCCAGTCTTTTCTATCGTGTGGCTCATTAATAAAGCCTACTTTCGATTGAAGTTCTTCATATGTTCGATCTACATCGGCTACTCTGAAAATTAACATGGACTGAAACGTGTTTTCTTCTAAGCTAGGCAAGCTTTCACCCATATCCTCTAGCATTTGTAGCTTTTCAAAAATGGCGAGTTGTGTAGTTCCAACGGTAAATTGCGCATAGTTAGAAGATACATCGCCCCATGTACAAGGGAATTGTAATACCTCGCTATAAAATTTATAGCATTCTTGATAATTGTTCACTAATAATCTTGTATGAGTCAGTTCCACACATTTCATCCTTTCAATAGCTTTTAAGCTCATTCCATTTTTTATTTCTACCTCTATGTTTCTAGTAAAAGCGGAAGATTCCTCTAATTTGTTCCAGTCTACCTCAATAAAGGGTTAAAAAATGTGACTTTCCCCCGCAACGTTTTGCCTTCCTCAACCGTTATCTCTATAGAATCAACACCAAATAATGGCAACATTACATTGGTGGATGAATTCAAAAAGATAAAAGGAGGTTAGAAACATGACTTTAAACCTTATCTTATTTACGATTAACATAAAAAAACGCGAACTTTCAATAGAAGAAGAGCTGCATAATCAAATGGTTGAAAGGCATATGGAAGAGCATAAGGCTCGTCAAGCATCCATCTTGCGTCAGGTATAAAAAAGACCTCACGTACCAATTACACGGAGGTCAGAGTGCCATCATGTTAAAAAAAGGACTGAAATCCAATGTTCAAAGATGGATGTCGGTCCTTTCAATTGTCTATTTTCTCGATGTAAAGGGTTCCTTCAAGTCATAGTTTTATGGTAATTCTTTTGCATAAGGCAATTCGATGATAAAGATTGTGCCTTTTTCATTGCTTTTCATATGCATGGTTCCATCGTGGTTTTCAACAATGTTACGGGATACCGATAACCCCAATCCCGTTCCGGCATCCTTTGTAGTAAAGAATGGTTCAAAAATATTGGGTTGGATGGAAGGGGGGATTCCTTTCCCGTTATCGCGAAAAATAAACTGTACTTTGTTGTCTACAAGTTTTGTACAGATATCGATTCTTAGAGAAGATTGCCCTTTTGCATGCAATGAATTTTGAAATAAATTAATATACACCTGTAGAAGCTCTTCACGGTTACAAAGGATGGGAAGAGAGCTGGTTGTAGAATCCAATTCAATGTTCATTTCAACATTGTGTAGCAACGCCTCACTTTGGAGAAACTTCCCTATGTACCCAATAAGCAAGTGTTCAACTGTGATCGTTTCATCCTGTTTATATGTAGGTTTAGATAATCTTAAAAAATCAGAAATGATCTTATTGGCACGATCTATTTCCGGAATTAATAAACTAGAAAATAATTCTGAGGTATTTTCATCTACTTGCTCATTGAGATATTGTAGATAGCCTCTAACGGTTGTTAATGGATTTCGTATTTCATGGGCGATTCCCGCTGCGATCCGACCGGCTAGCGCTTTTTTCTCAGCTTCCTTTATTTTTTCTTCCATTCTATATCTTTCCGTGATATCTCTAAATTGGCAAAAAACACCAATCATTTTTCCATCTTCATAAACGGGCTGTACATCTAGTAAACTGATGATGAGTTTACCACCATTGTTTGTAAATTTAATTTCCTCATTTTCAAATGTTTTCCCGTGTTCGATGACTTGGTTAAAATAATTCCCCGTCAAAGGGAACTCATATATGCTCTTGCCTATCACAGAACTTCTCGTGAGATCGAACATTTCTTCAGCAAATTGATTAAACTCAGTAATTAATCCTTTTTCATTTATAAGGATAATGCCATTTCTTGTTCTGGTAATCATGATTTGATTTAATAGATTCAACTTTCGATTTTGTCTTCTAAGCAGCAACTCTCTTTCAATCGACTCAACGACCTGTGACAACATCGTTAATAACATTGGATTCTGAAAAGGTATCGGCGTCATGATATTGAGAGTACCTAATAAATTATCTCCATCTATATAGTGAAAGGCAGCGCCATAACAGGCTATTTCATGGAGATGCCTATGGTAATGGTTTGTCCCGATTAAGCTGATTGGGTGTCTTTGTTGCAATGCTAAACTAATAACGTTTGTCCCTACATCCTCTTGGGTAAAGCGACTCCCCATTTTAATTCCTAATTCTTCAACCGTTGATTTAATGGTCTCATCGCCTACTATATCCAATAGGTATCCTTTTGAATCAGAGACGACAATCAATACGGGTGTTCCTCCTAATGCATCCAAAACCTTGTTAGAGAAATAGCTGATAACAGATAAGATTTCGTTATACTCAACTCGTTTTCTCGAAAGCTCCTGCTCAGACATAAACGTTTTAGGACTTGGAACCTTGTTTGGATCCATGCCATTTTCTAAACAGAATCTTTTAGATTGAGTTATATAGTGTGGTTCGTTGTCACTCATCCTTTTGCCACCTTAAAAATAATCAAAAATACGATAGTAACATTGTAAACATAAATTCATAAAAGTTCTATAGGGTAATTGGAAATAGGGAGAACGAAAACGAGGTTGCTGATTCTATATAAACACGTAAATATCCTTTTAAACAGTGATATAAATCAACTTTCCCCTTCGCTTCCACCATTAAAATAAAGAAGAGGAGGGATACCATGGCGAAAAACATCAATTGGTCCATTTCACTGGAGCATGATGAATATGAAAACAATCTAGAACTTGTTATTCATGATGCTGTTGATGCAGTAGAGGAAACAACCCTTGGGCATTATGTAAATTTAGTTACCCCTGAAGGTTTTGGGCACCCTAAGGATTATTTAATAGAAGCACTTGCTACCATCTTTGAAAACAAGATTACAATGAAATTTATCGATCAATGCGGTTGTGGGGGGTACGTACTACAAGTATGGAAAGAATAGGAATATACCTAATTTGCTTTGAGGAATATCGAAATCGCCAAGTGATCTTGAACTATTATGAAGAAGATGACTTTTTATGGAGGAGGGAGGGATTTCATTTTACATCAATCAAGGTCGACCATGAACAGATCACCTTTAAACGAAAACAGGGTGCATTTATAGTTTCCTTAAAGGAATTTCCAAACGTCTTAAAAAATCATGATTTTCCAAACTACTATACTTTTTATGCACTCAATAGCAGATTAGAAATGTATTTTCCGTGAGTACTTGTAGATGGATGAAATTCTCGCTAATCCTTTCTTTGCCTTATGCTACTGAGTTTCATTCCAAACTATGGTATTATAAAAGAAAGTTGCTTCTATGGAACACTAAAAACCAGAAGCCATTATTGTCGCGGTAGAACAGTTAGTTACGAGTTTACATATGTAAACAAGAAGGGGGATATGAGATGAATCAAGATCGAATCTTACTAATGGATCAAGAAAAGTGTATTCAACTTCAAGCAGAACGAGTGACCTTTTATCTACAAGGGGAAATGATTGAGGCGTTTAATGAAGCTAGGAATGAGGTCTATTATCTGTTCTTTTACAAATCTCATTATCTTACTGCCTGTAAAGCTAAAAAACTTCGCCGAAATTCCTATATTGAGCGCGCTTTTAAAGAGGGGTTGGTTTTCGATTCTCCACACCCAATCATCAATAAACTCCTTTCCACAGATTTCCCCTATAAACGAACTACGTTCAAATCCTTCCTAAAAAAACTAGAGAAGCTCTATTCAAAGCATGAAAGGGCACTTATTCTAACCTTCTTTGAATCCTTTTACCCCAAAAAAGACTTGTTTCATGAAATTAGTTCCATTTTTTATGAATACCGCCGAAACGGACAGATGTTCTTAGCTTATCGGATTGTCCGAATCTTACATGATTTTGCTCCAAATCATAGCTTAGTTAAAGAGCTTATGAGCAGCTTAGTGTTCAATAAATATACTGAGCTCTATAACCAAGTTTCTGAACAACTAGTGGAGAAAGACCCCATTTTTGCTGAGAAACTTCTCTATGCTCAAAGAAATGAAACTGAAACCTTTCACCAACTTGTTCATTGCTATGAAAAGGATTCCCGATTGCTCAGCTTGATTGCGCTTTATAGTGACAAGTTGAAAGAAACTCCTTCAAATGATACTTATAAACCATTTGTTAAACTACTCCATCAAACCTTTGATGAACATGAAACGACTGCGATTTTAGAAAAGCTATCATTACAAGTCCCTGCCTATCTTCCAATCCAACAAGAGTTATTTACCTCTTATCTAAAAGCCCATAAAATGAAAAAAGTATTTTATTTAGTAAATCAAAAAGAGTTCCATTTGAATAAGTCGGAATCACGAACCTTTGGGAGCATTCTAGATGATCTTGATTTTGAGGATGAGTTTATTCACCCTGAAATGCTTAGAGCGTTAATGAATACCGTGGTGAAGTTTTTCCCTGATAGGGTGGAGGACTTTCTGTATAAGTCCGTTGTCACATTGCTCGACACTCATGAACTATCTTATTTAAAAGAGTGGCTCGCACCTTTTAAGGAAAAGTACTCACATCTTCAACTCTTTGAAAAAATTGACACGATGCTAACGTTGAACGATGACTTAGATCAAATGCAAACTCTTGGGGAATTGTATGTGGAATTCAAGCAGCTAGATAAAGCAATCGAGTGCTTCTGTTGGGAAATGGAGCTGAAGCCGAATGATCCTAAGCCACTTCAATGGTTAGCGAAAATCTATCAAGACAAGGGAATGGATCACGAAGCAGAAGCCTTCCGACAATTGTGTATCAATCTTCAGAAACGGGCCTAAGGACAAAAGGGTGAAGATTCGCTGTGGGAGAATTCCTTATAAGATAAAACACTGGCATCCTCTATGAATGCCAGTGTTTTGCAATGTTGTGAACTTATATTCTCGCTGTACAGGGGTTAACACGATTTAAGCTGTTTCTTGGTTTTCCTCAAATCCTACCTAAGCTAATTGTTGTTCAGCAAATTGTCGGTACAAAGAATGTGTTTGAATCAGTTCACGATGTGTACCAATGCCAGTTACGCTGCCTTTTTCAATAAAAATAATTTTATCTGCATCAACAATCGTCGATAAGCGGTGCGCAATCACGAAAGTTGTTCTTCCTTCCATCAGCCTTGTTAAAGCCTGTTGAACAATGCTTTCAGATTGGCTATCAAGGCTTGCAGTTGCTTCATCCATCATCAAAATTTTCGGATCCCGTAAAAAGGCACGCGCAATCGCAATTCGCTGTCTTTGCCCACCAGATAGTTTAATCCCACGTTCGCCCACTTCTGTGTCTAATCCTTTTGGAAAATCCTTAATAAATTGATCTGCATAAGCCATTTCTGCCACTTGCCATAAACGCTCATCCGTAATCTTATCCTGATTCTTTAGACCGTAACATAGATTTTCCCGAATCGTTCCCGCCATCATTGCACTTTCTTGGGAAACATAACCGATTTGACTGCGCCATGAATCGAGTGATAATTCCTTAATGGGGGTGTTGCCAATTCTAATTTCGCCAACAGTAGGTTCATAATACCGCTCAAGCAATCCAAACATGGTTGTTTTCCCACCGCCACTCGGTCCAGCAAAGGCAATCATTTGCCCAGGTTGTGCGTCGAATGAGACATTTTCAATAACAGGTTCATCGTCACTATAAGCAAAGGAAACGTTAGAAACAGTGATCGGTTTATTTGAAATATCTAGTTCAATCCCAGCATGATTTTCCTCTAAGGGAAGTTCTAGAATTCCAATAATTCTTTCAGTTGCTCCTTTTGCTTTTTGAAGCTGTGTAAAAAACATCGCAAACGAAGTGATAGGGAAGATGATTTGAAACAAATAGAGCAAAAAGGCGACAAGTGATCCTGTTGACATCGTTCCGTTCGCAACCCGAATCCCACCGTACCCTATAATCACTACGATCACGACCATGACCACAAGGTACATGAAAGGTCCGATCAAAGCGAAAATTCGCGATTCCTTCAATCCGAAATCTAATAATTTGTTGATTCCCTTTATTCCTTTTGTTTCCTCATAATCCTCAGCAGTTGAGGACTTCATTAATCGGATTTCACTCAATGTTTGTTGAATATTTCCTGTGAAAATCGCTGTTTCATCTTGTAAGCCTCTTGAGATTTTCGCCATCTTTCTGCCGAGCGGAATCATAATGGCCATCGTAATTGGGACGGAAACCAACATAAGAAGGGTCATTTTCCAATCCATGATAAGTAAAATAATGAGTGCACCAATAATGGAGATGATTCCAGTTATAAATCTTGGGAAATGCTGTGAAATCAAATCCCTGACAATCCCGGTATCGTTGACAACCCGACTGACGGATTCGCCACTTTGGGTTTTATCAAAGTAAGTAACCGGTAATCGGAGAAGCTTTAGCCACATCATCTCACGCAAACGAGCTACGATTTTTTGGCCAACCGCTGCTAGCAGGTAAGTAGAAATTCCATCAATAACAGCTTGAAGAATAAAAACGCCCCCGATTAAAAACATGAGTGAAACACTGATGGATGAAACAGAAAATCCATCCACCAAATCTCTTGTCAAAAGAGGAATCGCAAGACCAAATAGAGTGGTAATAACACTAGTAAGTAACCCAAAGCTTAAAGCCAATTTGGGGAGTTTAGTGGAAAGAATAAGTGAAAAAAAGGGTTTTAAACCTGCTTGTTGGTTGTCCATAAATATATCTCCTTATCCTATGAAACTGTTGTAAACGGTTTGGGAGAATTTGAATTAGGTATTAACTCCCAAACGTTTTACATATCTATCTTACTGTAATTTTAAAATAATGCCAGTTTGAAGAGGAGGGGGAGGGGAGTTTAGGAAAAGTTTATCCAGTAGCCTTAGTTATATTCCATTTTAATGGGAGCAGAGATCAGGCTTTCCTCAGTCGACCAACAAATAAAAGCTCAGAATAATCTGAGCGCTAGTTTTTTGTTTCATTCACCATTCGTTCATAAAGGGATAGGATCGATTGTCCATAGCCATCACCAGGGACGGCCCATTTTCCATTTAGTTCAATCCAAGTTTGGGCAGATCCTCTTGTTACGAGCTGAAACCGAGGGTCGATTAGGGGATGTTTATCTGGCAAAGGTTTTGTTGATGCATAGGCAAATAGATGCTGAATATGTGCGAGGACGCCTTCTTCGGGGGTGGAAAAGCTTGCCCCTCGGACATCTCCTCCAGTCGCTCCAATTCCGGAAAAATTGTTTTGGTTGTGTTGAACTACACCTGTGAAGCGAAAAAAGTCTGTTTCATGCATCGCTTGTGCAAAAGCGATGTCTCCTCTGATTCCATAATCTTTCCCAAAGGTAACATAATTGGCACCTAACTGGATTGCCTGTGGATGAATGCTTCTCACAAATTGATTCATTTGTTCAGCGGTCAAGATGGTTTCTCCTAAAATAGAATCCTCAGTGTCCTCAGTTGTATGGGTAGTGATGATAAACGCATCCCCAATGCCGCTCTTCTGCACTTCATTCAAACGACTTTGGGCGTTTTGCTGGTTTAAGAAAGCACCAGCTTGTACCCGATACCAAATGGAATCCGAAATGATAGTGGTGTGAACAAAGGATTGTACTCCCTTAGATTGTAAAAAAACAACGCGCTCCTCAGCATTCTTTTTTGATTTAAACGAGCCAGCAATCACTTTATACATGATGCTGTTCTGGCTAGAATGTTCCATATCCTTCTTCCTCTCCATATATCCTTCTATCTATTATATGGAATAAAGGTGCACTTTGTATGGGGAACAAGAATTAATTGAAAAAAGGTACCTAAACCCTAGCATAGGACGACTATACTTTAGTGGGGCCAGGCACCTTTTAATGCTAATGGTAATGCTAATGCTTGCTTCTAGTACTTAAAGGTTGGTATTTCTAAGGTGACTTTATACGAATCTAGTAAGCTATATAAATTATGAATTTGATAGACTTGTTTTGTCGCCCAGCCAATGTCCGTAGCATATTGGTGGCTTCCGACTCCATTGGCAATCGTCTTTTCAGGATTCCATCTCATTTTGTATAAGGTGTCTTGTCCTGATTGAATATAACCTTGGGCAATAAACTTAGCTCCTCCCATGATTGCAGCCTCAGGAGTAAACCAGCCTTCGTTATAGGCAAAATGAGCTCCGCTTGAAACCGCCGATTTGTCGTAGGCGCCAATTCCAAACATATTGTAAACGGTCTTCCCATAGATCTCAACACCTTTCGCAAGCTGTGAGGTGCCATTTCCTGTTTCTAAAAGGGCATGGGAGATTAAATAAACGTCATTCACACCGTATTTTTTACTCGCGGTAGCGAAAGTAGCCGCATGCCCGGTAAGCACACCTTTGCCTGCGAGAATTTTTTCGTTCACTTCAAACTGATCTAAATCCGTGTTCTCCGATAATTTTAAGAACTGCAAAGACGCAACAGGGTCGTTGATATGATTTTTTGGATCAAGCTGCTTTTTCACGTCCTCTGGACTAGCGTTCACCCAAGACTTTGAATAGTTGACTTGGTACCAAATATACCCGTCCGACCCTTTCTTACTAGATATGATTTGCAGGAACTCTCCGTTTTTAACTGTTCCAATCACCCAATCACTTGTACTAGCTCCACCTCTAATCTTCCAACCAGTTCCTTGTACTTTCCCGGTTGTTGGATTGGATGGGTCATTAAGGATTAGTGCGTCTTCCCTTATGTAGGCTGTATACTTTTTATCCGTCTGCGGGTTTGTTTTCAATTGCATTTGTGTAAATTCATCTAACGTAACATCATATTGCGTGTTTATGGTTTTGACGGTCCTTTTTGAGGGGTCCTGAGATCCTTCTTGTTTATCTGTTAAGTATTGGACACTTATATAACCAGTTTCCCCATTTGCCGTTACCTGCGCCCACCCATTTTCTTCAGATTTTACTGTAACAGGGGTACCTTTAGAAAGCTTCGTTATGATTGAACCTGAAGTTGACGGTTTTGATCGCATATTTAGACTAGAACCGGCCTGCACATTTACATATTTTACATTAGAAGGTTGTTCGCTTGGAGCTGGTGTCGTTTCAACTGGTTCTGTTACAGTCTCTTCCTTTTCGTCTGTTACCGGACTAGGCTCTGGAGAATTTATTTGTTCCTCAGACTTGTCTTTACTAGTAGAATCCTTTTCTATTTTTGATAGAAACTCAGCACTCACATAGCCTTCTTGCCCATAAACCTTTATCTTCGCCCAGCCATCTTGCTCAGAAAGAACGGTGACTTGAACCCCGCTCGCTAGCTTTACGATAATTGATGCTTTGGTATTCGGTTTGGTCCGCATGTTTAAGCTAGATTTAGAACTCACGTTAACCTTTTTAATGACCGCTTCCTCTTTGATAGGAGGAGGTGTGACTGTAGAACCAGCTTTCGTTGCCGAAAGGAACTCCGAACTAACAAATCCCGTTTTCCCATTCGCAGTAATCTTTGCCCATCCATTTTCAACCGAAAGGACGGATACTTTAGTGTCTTTTGCAAGACTACTTAAAATAGCAGCACTAGTTGAAGCAGAAGCACGTAAATTCAACTTTGATCCAGCCTGAACATTAACGTATTGAGTAGAAGTCTTCGCTTCTTCCTTAGCCGGAGCAGGAGCACTTGAAGAGCCGCCGCCATTCTTAGTAGTTAAGAAATTTGTGCTAACGAATCCTGTTTTTCCATTCACAGTAATCTTCGCCCAACCGTTTTCAATTGAAAGGACCGATACTTTAGTATCTTTTGCAAGACTACTTAAAACAGTAGCACTAGTTGAAGCAGAAGCACGTAAGTTCAACATCGACCCAGCCTGTACATTAACGTATTGAGTAGAAGTTTTCACTTCTTCCTTAGCCGGAGCACTAGAAGAGCCGCCGCCATTCTTAGTAGTTAAGTAGTTTGAACTAACAAATCCCGTTTTCCCATTCACAGTAATCTTTGCCCATCCATTTTCAACCGAAAGGACGGATACTTTAGTATCCTTTGCTAGACTACTTAAAATAGCAGCACTAGTTGAAGCAGAAGCACGTAAATTTAACTTCGATCCAGCTTGAACATTAACGTATTGAGTAGAAGTCTTCACTTCTCCCTTAGCCGGAGCAGGAGCACTAGAAGAGCCGCCGCCATTCTTAGTAGTTAAGAAATTTGAACTAACGAATCCTGTTTTTCCGTTTACAGTAATCTTTGCCCATCCATTTTCAATCGAAAGGACCGATACTTTAGTATCTTTTGCAAGACTACTTAAAACAGCAGCACTAGTTGAAGCAGAAGCACGTAAATTCAACTTCGATCCAGCCTGTACATTAACGTATTGAGTAGAAGTCTTCACTTCTTCCTTTACAGGCGCAGGTGAACTAGAAGCCCCCGTATTTTTAGTTGATAAGAACTTAGAACTAACAAATCCCGTTTTTCCGTTCACAGTAATCTTTGCCCATCCATTATCATTCGAGTGGACCGATACTTTGGTGCCACTTGCAAGACTACTTAAAACAGCAGCACTAGTTGAAGCAGAAGCACGTAAGTTCAACTTTGAGCCAGCTTGAACATTAACGTATTGAGTAGAAGTCTTCGTTTCTTCCTTAGCCGGAGCATTTGAAGACCCGCCACTATTCTTAGTAGTTAAGAAATTTGTGCTAACGAATCCTGTTTTACCATTTACAGTAATCTTTGCCCATCCATTTTCAATCGAGTGGACGGACACTTTAGTGCCACTCGCTAGACTACTTAAAATAGAAGAACTAGCTGAAGCAGAAGCACGTAAATTCAACTTCGATCCAGCCTGTACATTAACGTATTGGGTAGAAGTTTTCGCTTCCTCTTTAACAGGAGCAGGTGAACTAGAAGAGCCCCCATTTTTTGTAGACAGGAATTTAGAACTAACAAACCCCGTTTTGCCATTGGCAGAAATCTTTGCCCACCCATTTTCATTCGAGTGAACGGATACTTGAGTGCCATTTGCTAGACTAGCTAAAATAGCAGCACTTGTTGACGCTGTAGCTCGTAAATTTAGGTTTGAACCAGGTGAAATTTTTACATACTGAGTAATGTTTGCCTGAGCTGCCGTCGACACGGGAGTACTATTTTCTGCAGCTTGAACGACTTGATCAAAAGCTGCTGTGGATAGAACAGCAAAACATAGACTCGGCAATAGGACTTTCTTCTTCATTTTTACCTCCTTAAAGCTTACAGGGTATTACTAAATACCTTTTTGTTAGATAAATTCTAACATATTAATAGATAATAGAATTCTAAAAAGGGATAAATTATGGCATTTTTAGAAAAATTTCTTTGTATTTCCTTTATATAGAACAAAAATCTACTAAAAACACGCATATTCTCTGTTTTTTCGAACTCTTAAGAAAAAAATAAATGGAAAAGGTTGATGGGGAGAAGGGATTTTGGTAAGATGAAACAAATGAAAAGGCGATGTGTAACTGGCGAAACACGGATTACCGTGAGGGAGCATATCGTTCGGAAGAGCCGTTCGCCTGGGCAGAGGTAAGGGAGGAAATCCCTTACCTCTTTATGCTTTCTAGGGGGGATAGAGATAAGGATGATTATGACTTTATCATTCTATAAATTTATATAGTAGGAAAGTTCTCTTATCACAATAGGGGAAATTAAGGTATGAACTGTGATTGGAAATTAGAAAAAGTTTTTGAAGTATTTACGTGAATATCACCTAATTGGGGTGTACAACGAACGTTTTTAATGTTAATTTATTAATTATTCAGATTAATGGTGTTATGCAATTTTGATATGAATTATTCAATTATAATAATGAACAAAATAGTTTATGTAGTTTAAGGATTCATTTAAGCTTGTTCTTAGGAGTGTAATTCCACATCAGCTTTAACATAGCTATTCTTAAAATAAATGAAAAGAGGAGAACCTTATGAGTACAATCGCTACGAAAATGAAAACAATTAAGCCATTAAATAATATTGCAGAATGCGGCTTAAATGTCTTTAACAACGGAAATTATACAATTGATGAAAATAGTGATAGCCCAGATGCTGTGGTTGTTCGCAGTTTTAATATGCATAATATGGAGTTTGATCGTAATCTTAAGGCGATTGCACGTGCTGGTGCAGGCGTTAACAATATCCCAGTTAGCAAATGTACAGAACAAGGCATTGTCGTGTTCAATACACCTGGTGCTAACGCAAATGCGGTAAAAGAATTAGTGTTAACAACGTTAATGGCTTCTTCTCGTAATCTTTTTGCTGGTGTATCGTGGACGAAATCTTTAGAGGGTGAAGGGGATCAAATTCCTAAACTTGTTGAAGCAGGGAAAAAGCAATTTGTCGGGAAAGAAATCAAAGGAAAAACGCTTGGTGTCATTGGGTTGGGGGCAATCGGAGCTTTAGTCGCGAATGATGCACTTGACTTGGATATGGATGTGATTGGATTTGACCCATTTATCTCTGTCGATACCGCATGGAATTTATCTCGCAATGTACAGCGTGCGATGAAGATGGAAGAGTTATTTGCAAATAGCGATTATATTACTGTCCACGTGCCATTAACCGATGATACTAGAGGAATGTTTAATGAAGAGACATTTAGCATTATGAAGCCAGGTGTGCATATTATGAATTTCTCTCGTGGAGAATTAGTAAACGAAGATGATATGGCAGTTGCACTTGAAAGCGGCAAAGTAGGAAAGTATATAACTGATTTTCCAAATGAAAAAGTGTTGAAAATGAAGAATGCTGTTCCCATTCCTCATTTAGGTGCTTCTACTAAAGAATCAGAAGAAAACTGTGCTCTAATGGCAGCGCGTCAGGTGAAGGAATTTCTTGAAACAGGAAACATTAGAAATTCTGTAAACTTTCCTAACGCTTCTCTACCTTATACAGGAAAACGTCGTGTGACTGCTTTCCACCTTAATGTTCCAAACATGGTGGGACGAATCACAGGTGCCATTTCAGACTACAATTTAAACATCGCCGACATGGTAAACAGAAGCCGCGGCGAATATGCCTATACCATGATTGACATCGACAACAAAGTGAATGGCGATGTGATTCCAGGGTTAATTGAAAAAATCACACAAATCGAAGGAATTGTAAACGTACGGGTGATTTAATACTTTTTTGAAAAAAGGCACCACCATCATAAAGGTGGTGTTTTTTTCTTTATTCTTTTACATTAAGAAATAGATTCATTATAGATACGAGGGAAGCAACTATTAATAAAAGCCTAAGACGGACGGGTAAAAATGTCCAACAGGTTCATTGAATCAACTAAGAGGAGGGAAAGGATGCTTTTTGAATATATACTTGTGTTTCTTGGAGCCGCCATCCCATGGTTTGAAATTGCGTTAGTCATCCCATTGGGGATTATTCGCGGGTTATCACCATTTTGGGTGATGTTTTTGGCCTTTATTGGAAATGCCATCACGGTTATTCCTGTTATTATCGGCTTTGAACGACTGCGGATTTGGTATGAAAAACGCAAAGAAAAAACAACCAAAGCAATTTCTAAACGAAACTTACGAGCCAAAAAAATTTGGAACAAGTATGGGCTTCCTGGTTTAGCATTTTTAGGACCGATTTTAATAGGCATTCATATTGCGGCATTTATCGGGATGTCTTTAGGAGCAAAGAAGAGTTGGGCAATGCTATGGATGATGTCAAGTTTGGCACTTTGGACACTTGTCTTTGGGGTCCTTACGATGTTAGGTTTTGATTTTTTTGTCCAACAGCGATAAGCTAGCAAACAGAACGATCTATCTTTATACTGAGTATTGCCGATGATTGTTAATAGAAAGTGGAGTGATAGGATGGCACGTGACCGCAAGTTTTCCACGAATGATTTATTCCAAAAAACTACAGAGCTTTTACTCCAATATGGTTACGAAGGGTTTTCTTTCAGCTTGCTAGCTGACCAATTAGAAGTTTCAAGGGGAACGCTCTATAAGTATTATGAAAATAAAGAAGAGTTGATCACAGATTTTATGATTCATGAGATGAATCAATTCCTTGATGAATTGAAGCACATTCGTACGGTTGAAGGATTTGAGAACCAGGTTGATTTCTTGCTAGATTTAATTTTTAAAAATGCTTCCATTCCTCGCTTGATTGAAATTGGGAGGAATATTCCGAGCAATCTAAACCAAAAAGTTCGCGACAATCTAATCAAGCTAGAACAACAGCGCTTTTCCATGTACCATAATTTACAAGAATTTATTGAATTAGGCAGGAGTGAGGGGAAACTTAAACCTAATCTACCTGACTCATTAATATTAGGATTCATCTTTCAGACCATTGTAATCCCTAACCATTTTTCGGTTCCGTGGTCAGAATGGGTGAAAAGTATTAAGGAAATAATCTGTCATGGAATGCTTGTAAAATAGGACAGAGGAGAGAATTAGGGAACAGATGCTATACCGTTTTATCCAAAGTGGGAAGTTTACCTATTCCTCCGTCTGTTTCCATGAAATGTTTGAACATCCTAATTGACACTATTGTCACATTGGATGATAATGATAAAGGCAGATTTGATATTTATTTTTTTATCCAAAGTGACACTGCTGTCACCAATGAATGTGTTAGTGAAAATAAGGTAGGAGGTTATAGAGATGAGATCTTTTTTACAGTCCATAACAGATGCTGTAGCGACGAAAAAAGGAATGTGGATTACCTTAGCATCATGGCTTGTTGTGACCATGCTTTTGGCCATGTTCGCTCCAAGTGTGAAAGATTATGAAGTTTCGAGTCTTGATTCAATTCCAGAGGATGCAAAATCTGTTATTGCTCAAAACAAAGTAGATGAATATTTCAAAGATAATGAAGGAATACCCGGTATTTTGGTTTTTCAAAGCAAGGACGGAGAAATTCAATTTGAAGAATTAGTTTCTTTGTTTAAGCTAGTAGAGGCTGAAGAAATTGAAGGTGTAGAGCAAGTGGTCCCATTGTCGGCATTGCCCCCACAAGCCACTGCAGGCTTCTTTTCAGATGATAAGCAAACAGCTGTTATTCCATTAAACTTCGACGGTGAAATGGAATCGAAAGAAATAAAAACTTCAAAAGAGAAAATTGTTGAGCTAGTTGAAGGAAACTCTGACTTAAACTTATATGTTACGGGTCCTGCAGGGATAGCAACAGATACACTCGACCTATTCTCCCGTGCGGATCTAGTGCTGATATTCTCCACGGTAGGGTTAATTCTTATTCTATTAATTGTCATTTATCGTTCACCATTATTGGCGTTAATACCATTATTAGCGGCCGTGTTTGTATATGAAGTTGTCATGCAAACACTTGGTTTGATGGGCAGGGGCGGACTAGTGATGAGCAATCAAACAATCTCGATTATGTCGATTCTGTTGTTTGCTGCCGTCATTGACTATTCTCTCTTTGTCTTTTCACGTTATCGTGAGGAATTAAAACTACATGAAGATAAATATGAAGCGATGAGAGCGGCAATGCGGGAAACAGGAATGCCTGTATTTTTCTCAGGAGGTACTGTTTTAGCGGCGATGCTTGTGTTGTTCTTTGCTCAATTCGGGGACTATCGAAACTTTGCCCCAACTTTTGCGACAACGATGGCCATCATCATGATCGCTTCGATTACGCTTGTACCAGCATTGTTTACTTTATTTGGTCGTAAAGCATTCTGGCCCAAGGTTCCGCGTGTTGGCGATGAAACGGTGAAAAAGAATTCGATTTGGAGTAGGGTTGCACGTTTTGTTGTGAAAAAGCCAGGGCTGGCCGTTGTATTAGTTAGTGCTTTCCTTCTCTTGTCGGCTACCAATATGTTTAATCTTAAATTTGAATTCAACACCTTGAATTCTTTTCCTGAAGATATGCCTTCCCGCCAGGGCTATAACATTTTAGAAGAAGAATTTGCTAAAGGTGACCTTGCACCGACAACGGTCTTGTTTGAGGGGGAAGAGGCTTTAACTCCTGAACAACAAGAGGGACTGAGGGCGGAATTAGCAGATCAACCAAATGTTAGTACCGTTCGGGTAAATGGTGTAGCAGAAGAGGGGAGGATATTGAACTATAGCCTTACCTTTACAGAAAGTCCCTATGATAAAGAATCCATGGATGCATTAGAAACTATGATGGAGAAATCAGACCAAATATTGACTGATAGTGGTGTGAGTGGGGATATTTATTTCGCTGGTGAAACAGCAACGAAAGTAGATGACCGCTCAATCAATAATCGCGACGTAATCGTTATTGTTGTCTTGGAAACAATCTTAATCTTTGCGATGTTAATCGTGTTAACCAAGTCTGTTAAAATGCCAATCTACATGATGGGAACGATTCTAATTTCCTTCCTTGCAGCCTTGGGATTGGGAATGTTCTTATCGAATTTATTCTTTGGCATCGATTCGATTAGCAATCGTGTTCCACTATATTCATTCGTCTTTTTAGTCGCACTTGGAATCGACTACAATATCATGTTGATTTCTCGCTTCCAAGAAGAGCGAAAGAAGCATTCTGTTAAGGAATCAGTGGAGATTGCTGTTGCCAATACAGGAGGAGTCATCTCTTCAGCTGGATTAATTCTCGCTGCCACTTTCGCTGTATTAATGACCCAACCAATTCAATTACTATTTGTCTTTGGATTTATTGTCGCAGTAGGAATTCTACTCGACACATTCCTAATCAGAGGAATTTTACTTCCTGGGTTGATTATGTTATTTGAAAAAGAAAAAGCGGTAAGTAAAAATTAATATTTTAATTCGTAACCTATGGCTCTAAATGAACAACGCTTGGAAACCTTTCAAGCGTTGTTTTTGTTTCTGTCTTTACCTTTTCATCTATCGTCACACCGCTTTTTATCCTGACTTTTAAAATAGAGTCCGAACCCGATTTTAGTTCGAACAGGAACAGGATAAAAAGTTAAACGCACGCAGTCTGAAGGGGAGCCCAGTTTCGGACAGGAACAAGAGAAAAAAGTAAAACGGAGTCCGAACCCGAGCCCAGTTCGGACAGAAACAAGAGAAAAAAGTAAAAGGAATGGTTTGAGGTGTGCAAGCCAGCTCCTAATCGGTCAACCATAGCCCATTCAAAGGACAACTATCCTACATACCGTATTAGAGGGTAAGAAACTATTATGGGAAAGGGAGTTGTGAAAATTTGCAAAATCAAAATCAGATGTATGAACTAAGACAATGGGGTCATCACGGAGGTCATGGTGGACATCATCACGGCGGCCATCACGGAGGACATCACGGCGGCCATCACGGAGGACATCACGGAGGACATCATGGCGGTCACCACCACGGGGGACATCACCACGGAGGGCATCACGGGGGACACCATCATGGTGGCCATCACGGAGGTCATGGAGGTTATGGTGCAGCACCGTTAGTAGGAGGTCTATTAGGTGGACTGACATTAGGTGCATTAGGAGCTTCGGCAGCAGCAGGAAGTGCTTATCCATATCCTGCTCCATATCCAAACCCGTATTATCCTCCGTACTCTCCTTATGGCGGCGGCTACCCATATTATTAAGGAAATCAAACCAAGCTACTACCCAAATTTTGGGTAGTTTTTTTGCGGAATAATTTGGAACGTTTTACTTTTTTGAGAATCTACTATTATAAGGACAATCATTTTTTTGCTTGTTCAATGTTGTTGTGACTTTGGAATTTTCCTGCTATAGAGCAAATAGATCATTGCTAAACTACTAAAGGAGGTTTCATATGGAAGTAGGACCAATTAATGCTTTGCACGGGTTTCCTGAATGGTATCGTGATGAAAACGGGCTCCGTTTGCAATTGAATGTAGATCCAAATGATCCGTATTCCGGGATCACGCCTGCTGACCTGCCAAATCCGGCACAGCCTGTATCTTTTCCAGACAATTTCCCAGGTGAGGCATTTTATTATGCAGCTGAAGCTGAAATGGAAACCGGTACAGGTGAAAGAGCACGGCTTGTATTGGCATTAGAGGCGGCTTTTGTCAATGAAGTCCCGTTACGAGGAGAGCAAATTGTGTTTGGTCGTATCCGAATCCGCGTTGAAGGTTTACAGCCTAATGCCGAATATACGGTTACCCATCCGTACGGAGTGAATACATTCACTGCCGAACCAGATGGAGACGGATTGGGTGAAATTAATTTTACTGAGGATATTGGCGGATTTAACGGGGGTGACTTTGAACTTGCGTTAAACTCAAAAGTCCATCCTTTTTTACAATGGGACCCTACGGTTGGTCCAGTTGCACCAGTAGGATATATCGGTGACCCGAACGTTCTCCATCCAGTTGTCGGAAGTGTATTTATCGACAGGTTTGGCGAACCTCAAAATATATTTAGAATCGAAGGTCCTGGCATTGGAATCGGTTCACCAGACCGAGCAACTACACCAGGTATTGACGGTGATAATTGTATCGAAACGAGAAACTTCGCTCTATTAGGCAAAATCTCACCTATCTCGGGTGTAGAGGTGACAAGAGCTTCTTACACACAAACCGATACCTCTGGTGGTTTTATCGATGTGTTTGCTGTTTCCGATGTTAGCCCACAAGAAATCGAAGTAACTGGCATAGGGATGCAACCTACGATTCTTCAAGGAGAGAACGGGTTATATTTCGGACGTATTGCCTATATTGGTGAAACCCCGCCACCTTCGATTATTATAGCAAATATCACTGATAATCCTCCAAGCATTCATGAAGTTGTCCCTGTAGATTTTATTTCAGCCACTGTAAAATATCATACTGACTCTGAAACTCTATCAATTGAAGCTACTACAAGTGATACCATCCATCCAATTGTGCTATCAATAGCAAATTTTGGTCAAGGTGATATACCGTTACCGTCAACAGGTTTGTTCACAATGAATCTTACAAGTGTGCCGGCGAGCGTGACCATCGTTTCATCTGCAGGAGGCGAAGTAACCATACCTGTGGTTGTAAGCGGTTCCGGTGAGGGTCCGATTCCTGTATCTGCCGATGCGGGTGCTGATCAAATCGTACTCTTTGGCACTCAAGTCCTTCTTGATGGGTCGAATTCCACGGGAATTATTACCTCTTACAACTGGACACAGCTTTCAGGTCCAGAAGTGAACTTGATTAATCCGAACACGAGCGAAGCATCCTTTACCGCTCCTTCTATTACGAGTACCCTAGTCTTTCAATTGACGGTAGAAGGTGAAGGTGGCCCATCCACTGATACAGTAACTGTGGAGGTGATTGAATCAGCAGCTGGACCTATTGCCAATGCGGGGGCAAACCAAACTGTTCAACAAGGAACTCTCGTCACATTGTCTGGAACTGCTGAAGGAGAAGTGACCAGCTATAGATGGGAACAAATTTCAGGGCCGCTAGTACAATTAACAAATCCAGATTCACCAACAGCAACTTTCACATTCCCGACACAGTTGGGAACCCTTGTTTTTCAGCTAACGGTTCAAGGACCAGGTGGAACCTCGACTGATCGTACGGAAATCACGACGGTAGCTGATAACCTAACCGTTACTCGAGCAGAGTTTAGAACAGGAGATACAGAATGGCGGATCTCTGGGACATCTGATGTTCCTGGCGCTGGCGTAGAGATTACGATTTTTATCGGGAATACATTAAGTGGCATGATCCTTGCTGTGGTTCCAGTCGATGCATTAGGTGATTGGGCGTATCGGTTTGAACCATCTTCCGTGCAACCTGATGCTACCAGGGCAATTTCGATTCAATCTAGCTCCGGTGGAACACTTTTAGCTATTCCATTAAATATTCGCCAGTAAAAGGCAGATAAAAGACGAAGTGAAGAAAGGAGAAATGCGTATGGATTATTGTCCGTATTGCGGTGGTTGTCATGATTATAAACATGACCTTGCAGTGATTGGTCCCCGCGGGAAACAAGGACCACCGGGACCAAAGGGAGATCCTGGTCCTGAAGGGAAACAAGGACCACCGGGACCAAAGGGAGACCCAGGTCCTGAAGGGAAACAAGGACCACCGGGACCAAAGGGAGACCCAGGTCCTGAAGGGAAACAAGGACCACCGGGACCAAAGGGAGATCCAGGTCCTCAAGGTGAAAGAGGTCCAATGGGTCTGTCAGGAGGAACCGCAAATTCAGCCTATGGGTATGTTTACTCAACCTCAAGTAATAATCAAAGTGGGGATGTCAAATTTACAATTGCAGGGCCATTAGAAAATGTGGAATTAACACCTAGAGGCCTTCATGTTTTAACTCCAGGAATCTATCATATTAGTTATAAAGTAGCTTATAAAACAAATACTGAAACAACCTCCGTAGCGAGATTTCATCTCATTATCAATGACAGAATAAATGTCATCTCATCTACAACAGAAACTAGCACTTCTGCTCAGCTATCCTCTTCGCAATTGTTTTCATTATTAGAAGGTGATGTGGTTAAGCTTGTTGCAGAAATACCTGAAGGCGCTAGTTATAGCCTGCCAACCTTACAGGTAATGAGGATTGGTCAATAAAAGTAACTCGGTGTCCTTTGGGCACCGATTTTTATTGTGTCGCAGTAATCAAAGGATTGTGTTTACACTGCATGAAAAAAGTGAAGAATTAAAACGAGGTGAATGGGATGGTTTTTCTGATTATTGCCGGGAGTATTCTCACTCCGCTTGCGATGTTTGGATTGCGATTGTATTGGGGCCAATCTAAGTTGTACTTAAACTTACTCGCAATTATTAGTGCACTCGTTTTTGGAAATATCTCAGCTTTAGCGATTTATGAGATTATCAAGGATAATACAGTGTTTATGACCAATATACACGGCTTATTTTTAAATCCTGTTTTTTTATTAACAGGTGCTTATATGGGCGTATATCTCCTCTATAGGTTGGTTGTATGGACGTTTAGTGAACATGCCCAGAGAGAAAGAAAATTAAAGTTCCATTCATAAGAGTGGGACTTTTTTGTTAGGTTTTACTCTTTATCCCCTTTTATTCACTCTTCAAACCTTCCCCTTTTAGTTATCTGTCGGGATAAAAACATTATTCCTTTTCTAGTGAATTTCCTATTTTTAAATGGAGGATTAAGTTGATTGGTTAAACACATGATAAAGGTGGATTTTGAAGAGGAGAAACAACTTTAGGTTGTTGCATTAAATATCAAAGTCCAACTGACGTCAACAAAAAGTTTTCACCAATAACACTTAGCTTATTGATTAGTTATTTAACAAAAGGAGTGTAGCATATGCCATTCGGCGCACATGAAACCATGGAAGTCCATGAGGTACTAGCAGAAAAAATGAATATGATTAGCCATTTTAATCTTTATGCCATGCAAACCAAAAATCCTGAACTTAAAAGTATGATTATGCGTCATCAACAAGAAGAAATTCAGTCTTATGATGCGCTGGTCAAGTACACCCATGACTATACTCAGTTTACACCGATCCCTCCTAATACGAGTGTCAGCAACATAAAACCAGATCAAATCCAATATGGTCTTGATAATCCATCCATGCTAGCCCCGGAAACAAATGCAGCTTTAAATGATTATGAAGTGGCTACAGCCATGCTTTTATGTCATAAAAATGCCGCAGCAAATGGGGTTAAGGCAGCATTAGAAATAGCGGACCCTAATCTTCGCCAAATGCTTACCAACAGTGCGATGAACTGTGTGAACCAAGCTTATGAAGTGTTTTTATTTATGAACCAACAAGGTTTATACCAAGTACCGACAATAAAAGACCATACTGCGAAAACCTATCTACACAGCTACCAGCCTTCTAGCGAAGGATTAAAAGCGCAATACACCATGCAAGGTAATCAAAATTTAGGAAAAGACAATCCAATGAAACCTTATATGCAGCAGACTACACCCCAAGTTCCTGCAAATTATATGAATGCTGCTACTCCAGCCCAAAGCTATCCACCTTCAGGGCAAATGGGTGGAGGTCATAGTCAAAACCTTGGGACAATGGGAAGTATGCCAACTGGAAGTTCAATGGGACAGCAGCAGAGTATGAATGCCTCCGGGCAGCCTATGAAAACCTTCGGGCAAAGTGGTAACATGAATACACCTCCCGCATACCAAACAAATATGCATACTTATCAAGGGAACCAAAAATTTAACCATTAAGCAAAGGGTGCCCCAAGTGAACAACTTGGGGCACTTTAACAGGTAATTTATTTAATTTACTGCTAGAAGCTGACAGACACTTTTTATATACACCCATCCCAAGGCGGATGCTCACTCTGAATTTTTTCGTTGTTTTCTATCTATTTCCCTCTTTATGTTATCCTTTATAAAATATCAACCTGCTTGCTGAAAACAATTGCCGTAATTAGAATGATAATCGTGATACTGACAAATAGAATGGAAAATTTGACAGATGTTTTTGCCCGGTCCACATCTTTCCACTTTATTGGTCGAATGCCACTTAAGGAAAAGACAATAATCGCTGCTAAAATTACTGAACTTATATTTCCGGCTAATAAAAGCCCCGACCCATAAGCCTCTTGCCACAAGCCTTCCCCTAAAGACATCCCAAGGACAACGGTCGGGGGTAACAAGGCAACCGCGACCATCACGCCGACAAGTGCGTCAGGAAGACGACTGATAATCGACAAAGCACCAGCTGTACCAGATGCTAAGGCTAGAACAATATCAGATAAATTGACATGAGTCCTGGAAGCAAATTCGGTGTTATCGAGTGGGACTGGAAGAAAGAACGAGCACAAGATGCTGATGCCAACCCCAATGGCAATGGCATATAGAAGCGTTATCGACGAATGCCTGATTAGAGAAAAATCACCCAGGATGGATGAAAACGCAATCGATATAACTGGTCCTAACATCGGTGCTATCACCATCGCCCCAATAATCACCGCTTCGCTATTCTTGATAAACCCTATCGTTACCACAATCGCTGAAAGAATGACTAGTAAGGTATAGTTGAGCGTAATTCGACTAGACTTTTCAATCGCACCTAAAAGTTCATGGCGGCTAGCTCTTTGTATTTTAGTGGTTTCTTCCTTTTCCTCTTGTTTAATTTTTTCTTTCTCTTCCTGTGTTAATCTAGTCAAATAGCTTTGTACTGGAAACAGAAGGACTTCAAAGCCATCCACTACATTTGAAACATTTTCTAAGTAGTTTAAAACTTCCTCTGTGTTTTTGGTTTCAACAAGAACTCGAATTAATTTGCGCTCTTCTGACTCCCTTGATACCCAATAAGAAACAAGGGGAAATTCATGTAAAGACTCATTCACTTTCTCAAAATATTTTTCAGGGATGTAAGCTTCAACAAGTTGTAAATCCACAAATCCAACTCCCTATAAAGCTAATTGATTTATAGTTTTGCCAATAATAGTTGTTTTAAAATAAAGTAACAAAAGAAAGAGAGCATACGCCAACGATTCTTGAGCTCAAGGACATTTGAGGCAGTCTTGATGGAGATTTTGTCTATGACAAGCACTCTCAAAGACATTATGAGAAACAACAAGGAGATTTTGTCTATGAAAAGCACTTTCAAGGACATTATGAGAAACAACAAGGAGATT
>NZ_JACWFH010000025.1:44159-109045 GCF_019749255.1 Mesobacillus maritimus
TTATGAGAAACAACAAGGAGATTTTGTCTATGTCTATGACAAGCCCTCTCAAAGACATTATGAGAACCAGCAAGAAGATTTTGTCTATGACAAGCGCTCTCAAAGACATTATGAGAACCAGCAAGAAGATTTTGTCTATGACAAGCGCTCTCAAGGACATTATGAGAACCAGCAAGAAGATTTTGTCCATGACAAACTCTCTCGGATACGTTTAAAGGTATTCAAGGGTTTTATGTTTGTTTCCCCCCTAAGCACCTACACCTGATAGACTTACACCGGATAGACTAGAAGGACTCTAAAATGCAAAATAAAAAAACTTAGTCCAAAAAACTCGAACTAAGTCTTTCTATTTATAATTTCAAATTAAGTAAAGATTCCTCCACTTACAAGAGCATTTCTGATTGCACGTAATGGTACAACAGCTTTGCTGTGTTTTCGATTGAATCTTGATGAGTTCTTTCAAAGGCGTGAGAAGAATCGATTCCTGGACCGACTAGGCCGTGAACGATATCATGCCCAGCTCGTATCGCTGCAGAAGCATCTGATCCGTAGAAAGGGTAAACATCTAGTTTGTATCCAATGTCATTTTCCTTTGCAAGCTGAACAAGTCTTTTTCTTAGTTCATAATGGTAAGGGCCACTCGCATCTTTTACACAAATGGAAACCGTGTATTCATCTGTCGATTGACCATCACCCATTGCTCCCATATCCACAGCTAAATATTCAACCGTTTCAGGAGGGATATTTGAATTTCCACCATAACCAATTTCTTCATTATTCGAAATCAAAAAGTGAGTGGTATACGGTAACTCAATATTCTCTGTTTTAACTTGCTTAATGAGTTGAAGTAAAATTGCGACACTTGCTTTATCATCTAAATGACGGGATTTAATAAAGCCAGACGGTGTGAGTTGAACTCGTGGATCAAAGGAGATAAAATCGCCAACCTCAATCCCTAGTGCCCTTACATCTTCAGCATTATGTACTTTTTCATCTAAGCGAATTTCCATATTATCTTGATTGCGTTCAGCTTTCCCGGCATCCTTATAAACATGGACAGAGGTTTGGTGCATTAATATCGTCCCGGTAAATTTCTTCCCTGCAGAAGTCTCGATTTCGCAATATTCGCCTTCAATGGAGTTATATTTAAAGCCACCGATTAAATCTAACTTCAAGCGACCACTAGATTTAATCTCTTTTACAATTGCCCCAAGAGTATCAACATGCGCTGTCAGCATTCGATGGTTCTTTTCATCCTTCCCCGGTAAGGTTGCAATTAACGCCCCTTTGCGGTTCCTACGGGTACCAACATTAAGTTCCTTAAAGAAGTTTTCAACAAATGTAATGACTTCATTGGTGTTCCCAGAAGGACTCGGGATGCTGACCAATTCCTTTAATAACTGAAGTGTCTCTTTTGTATCTGGATAAGTCAAAGCAAAGCTCCTTTCTATGTAAAAAACAAATTCCTTATTATTATAATGCTTTCCTGGCACAGAAGATAATCAAAACGACTTCATTTTAGAAGTGAAAATTAAAGCAGAGCTCGGGATGATGTTCATCATATTATAAGTATTAAGTGTATTTCCCCATATTTCTACAATTGGGTGGTTGCGTATGCACCTTTTTCCCTACCTTATGATTATATAGAAAGGGTGATTTTCAATGGTTTAAAAGCGAAATAGCTATATAAGACTTATTTTCCTTTGAAATCGAACCGCGAATAGTTATTTTTTACCTGTTTCGTAAATCGAAATTTGTCTAAAGGATGGGTAGTTTCCTCTATTTATATTATCCGAATATTCTCTATAGAATAATAGATAAGAGATTTCTTTTACTAGAAATCAATATAAGCTGGAGGTTATGTGGATGAGTATGAAAAAGAAGGTTCTATCAATTTCTTTATCTGGTTTAATGGCGTTTGGGGCAGTGACAGCGGTGGGGCTTCCTGTTGGTGCGGTTGGAAATGGCCCGAATGTTGGAGGATCTATCCAGACATCAATCTTACATACATATGAGAGCATGGTAGATTACCTTAAAGTTCAAGAGGCGAAGCAGAAGGCGTTGGAGTTAGAAGTCATCGGTCAAACGGTGAAGGGCCGCGATATTTATATGGCGAAATACATCTCCAACCCTGAAAACCCAACGATTTTATTTTTAACCCAACAACATGGCAACGAGCAGTTAACCACTGAAGGGGCGCTTGAATTTATTAAACACCTTGGTACCGGTAAAACAAAAGGGGTTCTAGATAATGTAAACATACTCGTGATTCCTATGTTAAACGCCGATGGTGCGATGGGGGATGTGAACTTCTCACTTGACGACTATCTTGCAGACGGAGACCGCCATCTAACACGTTATAATGCAGATGGTGTTGATATTAACCGTGAGCATGATAAAGCAACCGAAAATATGGTACCTGAAGCAAGAGTGTTACATGAAAATGTGTTCCAAAAATATGATATCGATTACATGATCGACCTGCATCACCAAGGAACGCGAAGTGCAACAGATGGGGAGCTAGTATCCGGCTCGATTCTTTATCCAACAAATTCAAATGTTGACCCAGACGTTCTAGAAGGTTCAAAAAAGTTAGGATCCATCGTCTATAATACCCTTGAACCAACTGGATGGGGACATATTGGAAAATATGTTGGAGGAACTGGCGCCAATATCGGCCGTAACGGTGCAGCTCTCCGCTATGACATTTCTACGCTTCTATTTGAAATGCGCGGGATGTCTGATCACTCTTATGAGTCCTATGCTCTTGGACAAAAGAGCAATGGCTATTTGATTAAACAAACCATCAAAACATTAGATTCAACAGTAAGGGCCATTGCAGATGGGTCAATTGAAACAGCAGATACAAGCTTCTGGGATACCCTACCAGAGCAAAGGAACTTACCAGCAGAAGAATAAAATAAGAAACAAAGAGAAAATCCCGTTTTGACCTATGGTTAAAACGGGATATTTTTTATATTCTAGTAATCTTGCATGTTTGTTTCTTATGTGAAGGATATACGTAAAATTATTTTGAAATTGTTTGTCAGAAAATTCACATTTTTATAAGGGCCCACTAATATATATCTAAAGTAAACAAGCATAAAGGGACATTTACTAGGAAGAACGATAATTGCTGTAGTTTGTACCAACATCATAATCCACCAAGGAATTCAATCATATAGCTTTAGAGGGAGGTTGTTTTCATAACATTTGTTTTAAAAATCCAAATGCCGAGTTTAATGGAAACAAGCAAGTTAGTAGGTCCTAAATAGGTTTGCTAGCTCTTTTTCAGGATTTTTAGGTTTTTATAAGGAGTGGTTTATTCAATTCCTTTGCAGTGATAAATACCGAATGCCGGGAGAAGAGCCTAATAAGGAGGGAATCACATGCTGCATATTGTTGCCTGTATCAAACAGGTACCAGACACGAAAATCATTAAAATGAACCCAAAAACCAACACAATGGATCGCAGAACAGCACCAGCCATCTTGAATCCTTATGATGCTCATGCTGTTGAAGAAGCTGTCAGGTTAAGAGATAAATACGGGGGTACCGTTTCCGTTGTCACAATGGGGCCACCCCCAGCTGTTAAAGCCATTAAGAAATGTATTGAAATCGGAGCCGACGAGGGCTATCTAATCACGGACCGTCGTTTTGCCGGAGCTGACACATTAGCCACTAGTTACGCAGTTACCAAAGCCATCGAAAAAATTTCTAAAATTAAACCGGTCGACCTGATTATCTGCGGGAAAATGACGATTGATGGAGATACCGGACAGGTAGGACCAGGAATTGCAAGAAGACTGGATATCCCACCGCTTACATCCGTAAACAAAGTCGTCGAGGTGAATCGAGAAGAAGGCAAGGCGATCGTTCATCGTAAGCTTGAAGACGGCTATGAAGTCGTCCAATCTAGTTTACCTTGTTTGCTTTCGGTTGAAAAAACCATTAATGAAGTGCCATATTCACCATTTCCAAACATGTTAAAAGCAGCCCGATATCAGCCTCATATTTGGTCTGTCGATGATTTGGAGGATGTTGATATTAAGCAGCTAGGATTAAAGGGATCTCCAACGATTGTTTCGAAGGTATGGGCTCCGCCAAAACCAGAAGGAGGGGAGATTCTAGAAGGTAGTTCACAAGACCAGGTAGAAAAATTACTAGCTGTTCTTCTCGAAAAGAAAGAATTGTTTCAAGCAAAGGAGGGTGTGTAATGGATTTTAAAGATTATCAGGGAGTTTGGGTCTTTATTGAAGAAAAGGATGGTGAAATTCCCTCCGTTTCATTGGAGCTACTAGGTGCTGGGAGGAAACTTGCGGACAAACGTGGAGTCGAATTGGCTGGGATTTTGATTGGGGAGAACATTAAGCCATTAGCACAAACGGTGTTCGAGTATGGCGCAGATACGGTCTACATCTATGATCAGCCTATTTTTAAGCATTACCGCACTGAATCGTTTATGAAAGCATTACTTGATTGTTCAAATAAACATAAGCCTGAAATTATCTTGTTCGGAGCGACTTCAACAGGAAAGGACTTGGCAAGTGCGGTTGCGACCGATTTACCAACAGGGTTAACTGCTGATACGACAGAGTTAGATGTTGAAGAAGAAACCGGATTGTTATTGGCCAGTCGTCCTGCATTTGGGGGCAATATCATGGCCACGATCTTATGTAAAAAATACCGACCACAAATGGCTACCGTCCGTGCGAAAGTTATGAAAGCGTTGCCTCCACAACTTGGTCGAAGTGGAAAAATCATTGAGGAAAGCATTTCGTTACAAGAAGAAGACATTCGAACAAAAGTACTTGAAATTGTGAAGGAAACGACAAAGAAGGTAAGAATCGATGAGGCAGATATTATTGTTGCTGGTGGAAAAGGATTGGGAAGTCCTGAAGGCTTTCAGCTTGTTCACGAATTAGCCAATACGCTTGGTGGCGCTGTTGGTGCCAGCCGTGATGTCGTTGAAGCAGGTTGGATTGAACATCCTCATCAGGTTGGTCAAACGGGGGTTACGGTTACCCCGAAAATTTATATTGCGATTGGCATTTCTGGTGCCATTCAACATATTGTCGGCATGAAGAATTCCGGTTTAATTATTGCAATTAATAAAGACAGCGAAGCACCTATTTTTGATGCCTGTCACTATGGCATTGTTGGCGATGCATTTGAAATTGTCCCAATTTTAATAGAACAATTTAAAAAGGCTTTAACCAGAGAGGAGGTTAGTCATGTCAGAGAAGTTTGATTGTATTGTCGTCGGGGCAGGACCTGCGGGGATTTCTTGTGCGCATGAATTAGCAAAAGGCGGAGCGAAAGTGTTACTTCTTGAAAGGGGGGAGTATCCAGGGTCAAAAAATGTCATGGGGGGTGTCCTTTATCGAAAAATGATGGAAGATATCGTTCCGGAATTTTATAAAGAAGCTCCACTAGAGCGTCCCGTTGTCGAGCAGCGGTTCATGATGATGGATAAAGAATCAGCGGTAACCTTTGGGTATAAAGGGATGGAGTGGGCGAAGGAGCCTTACAATAATTTTACGGTGTTGCGTGCAAAATTTGACCAGTGGTTTGCCAGTAAAGCCGTGGAACAAGGGGCCGTGCTAGTCAATGAAACGGTTGTTCTAGAATGTATCGTGGAAGATGGCAAGGTTGTTGGGGTTAAAACAGATCGACCGAATGGGGAGGTTTATGCAGATGTCGTCGTGTTAGCGGATGGTGTCAACTCACTATTGGCCCAATCGCTTGGCTTCCATAAAGAATACCAGCCAGATGAAGTGGCCTTAGCGACCATGGAAGTGTTAAAGCTTGATAAAAAAATCATTGAAGACCGTTTTAATCTTGAAGAAAACCAAGGATGTACAATTGAATTATTTGGCGATGCCACCAAAGGAATCTTAGGGACAGGATTCCTCTATACAAACAAAGACTCGCTGAGCATCGGTGTCGGAACCCTTCTCTCTGGGTTAATTAAGCATAAAATTAAGCCATATGAACTCCTAGAATACGTTAAAAACCACCCGATGATTCGGCCTTATATCCAGGGAAGTGAATCCCAAGAATATTTGGCACATTTAATTCCTGAGGGCGGATTCAAGTCGATGGGAAAGATTGTCGGCAACGGAGTTATTGTCATCGGAGATGCCTCACAATTGGTCAATGCCATCCATCGTGAAGGCTCCAATCTGGCGATGACATCGGGTCGGTACGCAGCAGAAACAATCCTGTTAGCAAAGCAAGCAGGTGATTTCTCTGAAAACATGTTGGATACGTATCGGATGAGATTGATGTCTGGGTTTGTTGGTCAGGATATGCAGAAATACAAGGATTCTACACATCACTTTAATAAATTCCCACAATACTTTGACGAGTATATTCCGATGTTGAACAAAGCGGCTAGTCAAATGTTTACCGTTGACGGGATGTCAAAATGGGAGAAACAAAAAAAAATATGGAGTGATTTAGGTACTGGGAAAGAAAAAATGAAACTCGCTCGAGATATGTATCGAGCCTGGAAGGTGATTAAATAATGAGTGAACAGAAAAAAGGTCAGTCTATCGAAGAAAAGCAATACCTTGTTCGCTTTAACGCTGATACGAAATCTCATCTTCATGTAAAAGATCCTGATATTTGTATGACAAGTTGTCCAGATAAAATTTGTACCATCTTTTGTCCAGCAGAAATTTATAAATGGGAAGACATCAGAATGCATGTTGGCTATGAAGGGTGTCATGAGTGTGGAAGCTGTCGGATTGGTTGTCCACACCAAAATATTAAATGGGAGTATCCAAAGGGCGGTCACGGTATTGTTTTTAGATTAGGATAATGATAGGAGAGAGGGAGGGCTAGCTGATATAGCGGTCCTTCTTTTATATTCAAACGGAGCAGGATGATGGAATGGATTATGTACATTTTTCACATATGAGGCTAAAAAGGAAGGAAAGGTCTTATATTCCTTTTTTTTATTTGTGTTCAAAAATGGTAAATAGCTGGTCTTGCCTTGCTAACGCTTCTACATTCCGCAGTAGATCGCAGGCTTCATTAAAGGTTCGAACAAAGGGGGATTTAAAGAATGCTAGCTTGCAATTAAAATGACCATTTTCATTGGACGGGAAAACAACGACTCTCCAGTGAAAGGTTTCTACGTTCTTTTCGCAGCCTTCTAAGCCAATTAACCAATGGGTGCAATCACGCACATTCGCATATTTAGCTTCTTTTTGCATGGAAACGCGATCATTTTTGCAAATGTGAAACGGTAGTTTTTGATAAAACTCTCGGTAGTTTAAAGTTTCTGTCATACACATCGCTCCTTATGTTTTATTTGAATCGGCAAGCGGCGGGGAGACTGTGCAGGGGTAATTTTTTTGAATGTAAGTATAGAGTTGCTTCTTTTATTATATGCAGAAGGAGAAGAAAAGAGTTTTAGTTTTTTGAAAATTTAGATAAATAGGTGCGATATTTCGGTCTATAATGAAGTGGGAACAATCCAAACCCTTTTCTCGTTGAGATAGAGTCACGATATAATCTGGATTATAATGATAATAACAACCGTAAAGTGTATTTATGGAAAAAAGTATACATAGACAAGGAGTACCCCATGAATTCGAAAACTAAGTGGAATAGGAAATATCTGGAGCGTATAACTATTAAAGAAGAGGAGCCAAAGGCGAATGCTCGATTAAAGAGTCTGTCTGCTTCACTAAAAGGAGGGAACGCCCTCGATCTTGCTTGTGGGCTAGGTGGGAATAGTTTTTTGTTGGCAGATCTAGGTTATGAGGTGCAAGCGTTAGATGTGTCCGATGTGGCAGTTGATTTTATTCGTGAAAGAGCGATTCATCAACAACTTCCAATTAAGCCGGTTGTTTGTGACCTTACTGACTTGACCAACATTCCTATGGACAGGAGCTCTTTTGATTTCGTTGTTATCACTTATTATTTGGACCGATTCATTTTCCCGTTTGTAAAAAGTATTGTGAACGATGATGGATATTTCTTTATGGAAACCTTTTATCGGTCTTCAAAGTGGGAGAACGAAGGAGTGTCGAATCAATACAAATTAGCGTCTCAGGAATTGTTAAATGAGTTTCGGGAGTGGAAGGTACTTTTTTATGAGGAAAATGAAGAAGAAGGTAGACAAACAATCTTTTGTCAAAAAAACAGCTAAATCATCAGTAAGAGAGAAGATGATTAGGGAGAGTGATTATGAAGAAACTTGGTGGTTTTCTCATCGTCATGTTGCTTATATTGCTAACAGCCTGTTCCTCTACTGAGCAAACACAAACAACTCAAAATGAAAATGGACCTGTTAAGAAGGAAGAGAACCAAGATAAAGAAGGGCAAGGCCAAGAAGAAGAGAAACCTATTGAAGTGGATAAAGGTCTAATGAATGTAGAAGTCACCTTGCCGGCTTCCTTGTTTCAGGGAGAGGAATTAGACAGAGTCATCGCTGAGGCGAAGGCAGCTGGTATAGGGGAAGTAAGCGAAAACAGTGATGGTTCCATCACATATAAAATGTCTAAAGCAAAGCATGAAGAAATGATGATGCAGATGGAAAAGGACCTGATCCGTTCAATAGAGGAAATGAAAGACAATGCCAATCTATTTTCTGTGCAGGATATTACCCATAATCAGTCCTTTTCAGAGTTTACCTTGATTGTAAACAAAGAAGCTTATAATAATGGTTTTGATGGATTTGCGGCCCTTGGGTTAGGAATATCAGGGATGTTTTATGGAATTCTTAATGGAGTTGACCCTGATGAAAATAAAATAACCATTTTTGTTGTAGATGAGGCCACCCAAGAAGTTTTTGAAGAAATGGTTTACCCAGATGACTTAGAGGATTTAACGAACTTGAGCGATTAAATGGAATAAGTGGAAAGCACCCATGAAAGAGATCATGGGTGCTTTTTGTCTGATGAACATGAGTTCAAAAATGAATCTACTTTAGCTAGTTAGATTAGTCTACTGTGTTTTCGTCTTTATTATCTTCTTTGTTAAACCAAAGTGGTTCATTATCATCGACATCGCCATTGTAATTGATCAGAATCTCTTCGCCAGCCTTTATATCTCTGTAGGCAAAAAAGTCAAAGGTATGGGCCCCAAAATTAATGTCGTAAGTCGCGTTCGGCTCGTATGAATGATTAAATAACATGCCATACCCTAAAAGAATTGCGGTATGGTTGATGCCATATTCAAAGGCGTAATCAGCTAGTAGCGTTTTTTCTATGTGAACATGTTCGTCATTGGGGTATGCAATGACGGGAGCTGCGTGAATCAGTTCTCCTTTTTTGATATCACGTGTTGCGAACACGCCTCTATTGAATTCTCCATCGCTAAGTTTTGAAGATTTTACTTCAATCATGTGCGTCACCTACTCAATCTATAAATGAAATCTATCCTTCGTACAGTTTGACAGGAGTTTTCCACGAAAGCAACTCTTATTTTGAATATCATCAGACCTTGTTCAAACACAGGATTGTTTTTGGAGTTGTAAAGATAAATCTAAATAGTAAGATAGTTCTTTGTTATTCTATGATAAAATCAAAAAGTAAATGAAGGAGGGGAAAGAGTGAAGGAACGTTTTTTATGGGCTGGGATTCTGATGATTGTTCTTAGTTGGCTTGGTAACTATGCTTATTTTCAATCAAAACAATTGGATCAACCTATCTTTTTAGATCATTTTTATGAAGATATACTTTGGGAGGGGAAATCCTTTACTTTTTATTATTTGACCAACAAACGAGAACCTGCTGAGGTCACCCATGTTCAGATTGATGGGGTTGAAATCGTGAATGTTTTAAATGACGGTCATGGATTTGGGGAATGGCAAAATTCTTCGGAAGATAGTTTTGTTCAGGAATACCGTCATCATTATTTAAAGTCTGTGACCCTAGAGTTTAACAAAGAATACATACAGCTTAATCAGACAGAACCTATTCTATCCTTTGAGACGATGGAAGTGTTTTTTAACAATCAATCTTCCATCATCGCCGATGTGGGAATTGTGAATTTATACCGCGAAGATATGCAACTTCATGTATTGGATTCTCAAGTGTCTTCAAGCAACAATCAACATCGGAGTGAAGAAGCGCTGGTGACGAGAGAGGCTATTTCAATTGATGAGATTTCGATTCCTTTTCCAGAAAAGTTAGCAGGCGAGGTTGCGGTCAAAGTAGATTTTGAGCAGGATAGGCTAAAGGAACTCGAATCGGTTAGATATGGTGGAGAAATCCCTGCATGGTTCGACGAAAACCTCGAGTGGGAGTGGGAAGCAGTCCCTGGTGTACCAATTGAGGAAAATGAGCTCTTTCCAGTAAACCTTAATGAGAATGAATGGATGCATTTATCTATGTATTATAATCCTGATCGTACAAGTTACTTTGAGTTTGGTATACATATAAAAGGAAAAAGTGCATCTGGTCATACCTTTGAACAAATTGCACCCATTATTGATCACCCTTACTTAGGACAGCAGGATATTGATGATATCATTGCTGAGAAAGAAGGTGGACAGTAATGTTGTATGAAGGGTTCCGTAAAATCTTCTGGGGATTTATCCTTGTTTTTGTCGAGATTCATTTGATGGTCATCGATATCCTTCCTGATCCGATTGGCTATTATCTTATCTTTTCAGGAGTTCATCTAGTTAACAATTATTTTGGGTTTAACAATAAAGGGAAACATGTTGCCCTCGGCCTTGTATTTCTCTCGCTCCCTACTCTTTTTATCCAAAACCAATCTGTCATTCAAATGTCTGCATCTAGCATTTATCTAAGTCTAATCGGTATTTTAAATCTTGTTTTGGCATTTTACCTGTTTCAACTTATGGTTTCTATTTCAAAGCAAAGAGAAGATAATCCTTTGCATCAGCGCACGACAACTACGTTTATAATCTATATGGTTACGATGTTTTTCTTAACGTTTCTTGAGGCTTTTTCCATTAATATGACAGAAGGTACGATGATGTGGTTTATTGTTTTTTCAGCCATTTTCGGTTTAGTCATAAATATTTTCTTCCTTGCGTTGCTGTTGAAGTATAGTAAACTTTCTGATGGTCCATCTGGTAGGGGTGACTCTGCGGAAAGCGAACCACCAATTAGGTCAAACAATTAATGTTGTGGTGTAGTGAGAAGATAAGTTTATATAGAAAAACCCCCTCTTTTGTAAATGAAAGGGGGTCTTTGCTTATTTAGATTTAATCACTTTTACTCTGCCAACTTGTCCATCGGTGAGCCTTACTTTGATTCCATGTGGATGGGTGCTTGAGTTTGTTAAAATGTCTTTGACGACACCGCTTGTTAGCTTCCCGGATCTTTGATCGGCCTTTAAAACGATCTCGACTTCAATACCAGGGGTAATATCTTTTCTATTCTGACCATTCATGATTAGACACCCATTTTTCTGCGGGAATTACTCACTTTTTTTGTTTGCTGACTTTTCATTTTCTTCGTGGTTTGGGATTGGTTTAGGTTCGCATTCCCTGAAGTGTTTTTGTTCTTTTTATTGGCTAATTGCTTTTGAATCGCTTCTTGTAGAGTCATTTTCTTTCCTTGTTGTTCAGATGCTTGTGCATCATGTTTGTTTTCCATGGATTTTGTCCTCCTTACCCCTAATGGGTAAATTAAGTATACTGATTCTTTACGGGATATTCAATTTATTAATTAGAGTTTCAAAATCCTCTTGTTTTTACTAGGTTAGTTAAAGCACCAATACGTACTGGATCATATTCTCTGATAGCGGGGTTATCGCCTGAATCTGATAGCCGATGCTTAGAAATTGAGATAATGTCTCAGCACAGGTAGGTTGGGGAGGTTCTATCGGTGCATGCTTACTTGTATAGAAGGCAACTAGTTGATTTTGAAAGGTGCACTGAAGTAAGACCACATGTTTCCCTGTCCAAGCCTGCCCAATTATAGGTTGAATTTCTCTTACCATCGATAACACCTACATTCGTTTATGATATACATATGCAGGCATAGGGGGATAGGTTATTGTATTTGCCCTCTAAAGTAAGTCGAGGCGTGATTAGTAAAACAATGGGGAGACCGATGCCAAAACATTTTTTTCTATTTTGGTCTAATTCTTCCTAATTTTTATTAAGAAAATACGACTTTTGGAGTATTTTATCGAAATGAATCGAAAAAGCTCTCTTTTGGATGTATAATAGGGTAGGATTTTGCAAGAAGCTAGATTAATAAGGAGGATCTAAAAACGCATGGAATGGGCATTAGGAATTTTATTTGGAACAGCAGTCATTCTGCTGATTGTATCATTTATAAAAACGGGACAAGCAAAAAAGGTCGAGCAGCGTGAAATTGATGCAGTTTATGTTTCGCTAATGGAGGAAATGAATAAGCTCCAAGAACAACTAAGGGTTGTTGAGCTTGATGCAGAAATTACAGCTCAAGAAGCTAGAATCCTAGGAATAAATTCAAAAGAAAGAATTCTCCTTCGCGAGCTACTAGACTTATATAAGCGAGGCTATACACTAGAAGGAATGGCTGCACAAACACAATTAAATGAGAAAGAAATTGAATACTTGCTAGCTCCTTACAAGGCTTCAAAGATAGAAAGGAGAAAAGTGGCAAATGAAAGCTAAGATTATCCGTAGCTTTGCAGCAGGAATCATGCTTGCCTCAGCTGTTTCCGGTGCCGTGTATTTCTTTGGTCCAAGTAAAGGTGAAGATTCTCAGAAGACCAAGATTGCCCAACCCACTGACGAAGAGATGAAAGAAAGACTTACATCTGATGGCTATATCGTTTTGACGGAAGATGAATGGGTGGCGGAATTAGCTGCGGTTGAAGCGGCTAAGCAAGAGGAAGCAAAGCAAGCAGAGCAAGAAACAGATAAAAAGGAAGAACAGAAGGAACAGTCGGAAGAAGTTAAAGAAGTGGTTGTTTACCGCACTGTTCTAAACGTTGCCTCAGGAATGACCAGCATCGATGTTGGAAATGCCCTTGTAAAAGGAAAAATCATTGATAATGCCAAAGCATTTTTTGATGAAGTAGAAAAAAGAGGCTTAGCAAACGAACTACGTCCAGGTACCTTCGAATTAGACAGTAAAATGAGCATGGATCAGGTTATCAATACAATTTTCTAAGTTCAAGTTCACTAGGTGACCTCACTAGGGTGACAGGCACCATCCAGTTTCTGGATGGTGCCTGTCACCCTTTTTTTTTATATTGACGTACTTCCTCCCTGGTGGTATGATTATTTCTTTTTACAAGAAATTCAACTTGAAGGTTTTATGAGAGAAATGGGAGAAGGGGTGCTGTCTGTATGTCAACTGAGCAGAGAAAAAAACTTGGCATTTTGATGGTGAATATGTTTATTGCGATAGGTAGTTTTGGAATCATTATTCCGATTTTGCCTGCATACTTAGAATCAATTGGGGAAGGCGGAACAGCAGCAGGGCTGATGATTGCCATTTTTGCGGGAGCGCAGCTGATTATGTCTCCGATTGCTGGAAAGTGGACAGATCAATATGGCCGTAGAAAGATGATTATCATAGGATTAAGCGGGCTAACATTGTCGATGTTTATTTTCTATGGTTCCAATTCTATCTGGTGGTTATATGCTTCACGGGTCATCGGAGGTGTAGGAGCAGCGTTATTAATTCCTGCTATTTTTGCTTATGTCGCCGATATTACAACAATGGCGCAACGTGCACGTGGAAATAGTTTAGTCTCTGCAGCGATGTCATTGGGGATTGTGATTGGACCAGGAATTGGTGGGTTTTTAGCTGACTATGGCTTGAAAATGCCCTTTTTAATATCAGCAATTGTTTCACTTGTTGCCGTGATTTTTTCGGTCATTGTGTTAAAAGAAAGCAGAATCGAGCAACCATCTGCCTCGATGAATAATCAAGATGAATCTATGGCAAAGAAGATGGTACGTTCAGTGAAAATGCCATATTTCATCCCTCTTATCATTACACTTGTGATGAGTTTTGGACTCATGGCGTATGAATCAGTTCTTGGTCTCTTTGTAGATAATCAGTTTGAGGCAACACCTAAAGAAATTGCGATAATGATAACCTCTACAGGGATTGTCAGTGTCATAGTTCAACTTTTTATGGTTGATCGCCTAGTACATCGTTATGGGGAAAGAATGGTGTTAAATATCTTTTTGGCAGTCGCCGCTTTAGGATTTTTGCTGTCATTATTGTCTCCAAGTTACCTGTTCTTTTTCGGAACAACACTATTAATCTTCCTTGCAACGTCCATCTTACGCCCTGTTCTTAATACCCTTATTTCAAAATTAGCTGGAGATGAACAAGGCTTTGCAATGGGGATGAATAATGCCTATATGAGTATCGGAAATGTACTTGGACCAACGCTCGCAGGAATGCTATATGATGTAAACATTATTTATCCGTTTATCTTAGGGTTAATTTTGTTAGTTGTAACACTATTTACAACGGTTATGTGGCAGAAACAATCTTTAAATAAAAAACTCAAAGTAAAAGTAGAATAGAATAATTGAAAAGCATCGGTCACATGGACCGATGCTTTTCTCATTTAGATTAAATACTCTTTTCTAATTCCTTCATATGCTTTTCGTCAATCTGCTTTTCAATTCTTTCTAGCTCTTTTTCGTCTAATAAAATTTCCTTTTTATTGTTGTTGATGAGTGCTTGCATACTTAATGTTTGTTTTCTCATTTTGATTTTCCTTTTCTATAATAGTTTTATGTGAATATTTTAATATACATAAATATAACAAATTTTCAGATAATAATCAAGAGAAAGACTTTAAATTAAATTTTATCTTCATTCATATGCTCTATCATAAAAAATTAGCGTTCATTTATGCTGTTTTATCTTTAATCGTGAGCAATGAGGTCATGGAAAAGCGGATTTTTGATAGTTAAGCAAAAAATGAGACGAAACATGATAATTCGAGGATAAACCAAACTTATAAGAATGAATAGGAATCAATTATAGTAAGATAATGTAGGTTCTTTGCCACTTTATAGTAGTAGACTCCAATTCTGTCTCCAGCCTCAATAAATTTATGTATACTTCAGTGTTCTTAGCAAAACATATCGTTATCGTTATTTTTAGCTAAGGAGGAATGGAATGAAGGGGTTGTATCGTATCCTTCTTACCCTTGCTATCATCATTCTTCTTGGATTTGCGGGGGCCCAAACTGAAACGAAACCAGACAGTCAGAGGCTTGAGAAGTTAGTAACAGATTCAAATGGAATCGACCAACGCTACATCAATGAAAAAACTCAAAGTCTAGACGGTAATATTAGTCTCCTGAAACAGGACGCAGTAGGAATTGAAGGGTCATCTGAGGAATACCACGGTCATATTTCTAGACGACCAGAAGTGAAGGAAACCAATAAAAAGACACAGGCATCTAATCCAGCGTACAAACAGATTCAGCTATTAACTATCCATGATTTACATGGCCAACTGAATGTGACACGCAGGGTAGACGGAAGACCGGTGGGCCGAGTCGACTATTTAGCAGCTTACCTGAAACAACGGAAAGAAAATGAGAAACATACCCTTTTGCTCCATACAGGAGATATGGTAGGGGCTAGTCCTCCGGTTTCAGCATTACTACAGGATGAGCCAACAATAGAAATCCTAAATCAATTGAAGTTTGATATTGGAACGGTTGGGAATCACGAATTTGATGAAGGGATAAATGAATTACAGCGCATAATTAAAGGTGGGGCTCATAAGCAGACTGGGGATTTCCGAGGAGCAAATTTCCCTTGGGTGGCAGCAAATGTTGTAGACAAAAGTGGAAAACCGGTTCTTGCTCCCTATGAAATCGTAACGATAAATGAAATGCCGATTGCTTTTATTGGCGTGGTCTATTCTGAAACCCCTAATATTGTTGAACCGAATGGGGTAGAAGGGCTAAGATTTATCGATGAAGTCGAGGCAATCAATCAGTATATTCCTGAGATAAAAAAACAGGGTGTGCGTTCCATTATTGTCCTAGCTCACAATCCGGGCTCCTCAGGAGTTGGAGGGGAGAATGCGACAGGAGAAGTAGTGGACATAGCAAATGGTGTGGATGATGAAGTTGATATCATTTTTGGAGCCCATAACCATTCCTATATGAACGCTATTGTTGATAATAAGCTATTGGTTCAATCGTACTCATATGGAACCGCATTTTCTGATGTTGACATAGAGATTGATCCTAAAACAAAAGATATCGTTACGAAAAGGGCGGAGATTATTACTACTTTTCAAGATGAGATAGACCCAGACCCAGAAATTTCGCAAATGCTCAAGAACTATGAAGCAGTAGTCGAACCTATTGTCACCGAGGTGATAGGGTCAACCTCGATGAATTTAACCTCTTTAAGAAACGATAGTGGTGAATCGGTAATGGGAAATATCGTTGCGGATGCACAAAGACAAGCGATGGGAACAGACTTTGCCTTCATGAATCCAGGGGGAATTCGAGCGGACATTGATAAGGGGAAAATTACTTGGGAGCAAGTCTATATCGTACAACCGTTCAATAATGACCTTGTGAAAATGAAGATGACAGGGCAACAAATTCGGGAAGTACTCAATCAGCAATGGGAATCAAATTCAACAATGCTACAGATTTCAGGTTTTTCCTATACTTGGGATGGGAGGAAGCCAGATAATCGAAAAGTGATTAGTATTCTGCTTCCAAATGGTACAGAGATCGATGATAAAAAAACGTATACGGTAACCGCAAACTCTTTCCTTGCAGGTGGAGGAGATGGTTTTACAACTTTTACAAAAGCACAGGATAAAGAAGTAGGTTCTGTTGATTTGGATGCCCTCGTTGATTATATCAAGGACCAACCTCAACCTATCTCTTTTAGTTTAGATGGCCGCATCAAAAAAGTTGAATATTAAATGACGGATTCCTACTTTTTGACCAAAGATCGTTATTTTTAAAAATGAACAATGGATAAGTTATTTGTAAGCTTTCTTCTCTTTATTAATGGGCTTATTACAGTGAAACAAAAGCATAATCCATCCTTTGTTTTGTATCTAAAAGAAACAAAGTTTGAGTATGAGCTAATTATGTGTTGACAACTTGTAGCTATTTTGCAATAATTAGGTCAATTAAATACTGGTACCTTTAATTCAGTCCCGTGAGGCTGACAAGGACAGCGGAATGTATGATAATCATTGGGTGAGGTGTAACCTGCTCTTTGGCTTATTATGCGAAAAAGGCTTCTTGTCGGAAATCGGCAGGAAGCCTTTTTTCGTATCCGTATCGTCATAAACTCTCGAAGGATCCTTCGGTACCAGTTTCAAACACAACATGAAATTGGAGGAATTGGAATGAAAAAAGTAGATTTAGATTTTTCGTTAGAGGCGGTACCACAGAGTAACCGGAATGGGTTTTGGAAGATGCTCGTCGTTATGCTGGGACTTACTTTCTTTTCGGCGAGCATGATGTCTGGGGGAACATTGGGTTTAGGGTTAACTTTTACACAATTTATTTTGATCGTGTTAGCGGGGAATCTTATTCTTGGAGCTTACACAGGTGCACTTGCGTTTATTGCCGCGAAAACAGGCTTATCCACACATTTGCTTACTCGTTATGCCTTTGGTGAAAAAGGATCCTACTTATCTTCATTTCTATTAGGAGCTACACAAGTTGGGTGGTTTGGCGTAGGCGTAGCGATGTTTGCAGTACCAGTTCAGAAAGTAACAGGGCTAGATACGAATGTATTAATCATCGTATCAGGAATGTTAATGACCGTAACGGCATTCTTCGGGATGAAAGCACTCGCAATCTTAAGTTTTATCGCTGTCCCATTAATCACTGTTTTAGGAAGTTTTTCCGTTTTCAAAGCGACAGAAACAGTAGGAGGATTTGAGGGGTTAATGCAGTTCGAACCAACTACAACGCTTGGACTAGCCGCAGCGCTAACCATCTGTGTTGGTTCATTTATTAGCGCTGGGACACTCACTCCGGACTTTGCGCGCTTTTCAAAGACCAACCGTACAGCTGTTATAACAACGGTGATTGCTTTCTTCATCGGAAATTCCTTAATGTTTGTCTTTGGTGCAGTAGGAGCAATCGCCACAGGGCAATCTGATATTTCGGAAGTAATGTTCCTTCAAAAATTGATCCTACCAGCTATTCTTGTTCTTGGGTTAAATATTTGGACAACAAATGATAACGCGCTTTATGCTTCAGGCTTAGGTTTCTCAAGCATCACGAAGATCACAAAGGGCAAAGTCGTCATTTTCAACGGAATTGTCGGGACGCTCGCTGCCATGTGGTTATACAATAACTTTGTTGGCTGGTTAACCATTTTAGGAGCAACTTTGCCACCAATTGGTGCCATTATATTAGCGGACTATTTCATCGTGAATCGTGGGAAATATAGAGAGTTCGCCAATATGAAGTTTAAAGCAGTCAATTGGGTCGCGTTACTAGCCTGGGGTGCAGGGGTTGCCACTGCAAACCTTTTACCGGGTATTCCCCCAATCAATGCGCTATTAGGTTCGGCAATCACATTTGTATTGGTTTCAAAACTATCAGCACAACTTGAAGTGAAAAAGAGTGTTCTAACTAAATTAGAAAAGGTGAGTTCATAAATGATTATTCAAAATGCAAAGCTTAGAGGAAAAAATGAGCTATGGAATATCGTCATAGAAGATGGAAAAATAAAAAATATTACTCAAGGGAAAATCGAGGAGTTTGACCAACAGGTATTAGATGTAAATGGCTCGTTAGTGGCTCCACCTTTTATTGAACCTCATATCCATTTAGATACTACATTAACAGCAGGGGAGCCAGAGTGGAATCAAAGTGGCACATTATTTGAAGGAATTCAAAGGTGGTCGCAACGAAAAGAAAGCCTAACATTGGAAGATGTAAAAACAAGAGCAAAGAAGGCCTTGAAGTGGCAGATTGCGCAAGGAATTCAACATGTTCGGACGCATGTGGATGTGACAGATCCATCTTTAATTGCTTTAAAAGCTTTGCTTGAAGTAAAGGAAGAACTGTCTCCTTATGTGGACCTCCAGCTTGTCGCTTTCCCACAAGAAGGGATTCCTTCTTACCCAAATGGAGCAGAGCTTTTAGAAGAAGCACTGAAAATGGGGGCTGATGTTGTCGGAGCCATCCCTCATTTTGAGTTCACAAGAGAACATGGAGTTTCTTCATTGAAAACGGCTTTTGACCTCGCAGAGAAATATGACCGTCTTGTTGATATCCATTGTGATGAAATTGATGATGAACAATCTCGGTTTGTGGAGGTGGTCGCAACTGAAGCCTTCGAACGTGGGTTAGGAAGTAAGGTAACCGCTAGCCATACAACCGCAATGGGGTCTTATAATGATGCATACACGTACAAGCTGTTTAGAGTATTAAAATTATCGAATATAAACTTTGTTGCAAATCCACTTGTGAATATTCATCTTCAAGGAAGATTTGATACGTATCCGAAGCGGAGAGGAATGACGAGAGTAAAAGAATTGCTTGAGGCAGGATTAAATGTTTCCTTTGGGCATGATGATATTTTTGATCCATGGTATCCACTAGGTACTGGAAACATGCTTCAAGTTTTACATATGGGCATCCATGTGAGTCAATTGATGGGGTACGAACAAATCGTGAATTCGTTTGATCTAATTACAACCAATAGTGCGAAGACCCTGAACATCGAGGAAAACTACGGTATAGAAATAGGAAAACCAGCGAATCTTATTGTCCTGGATGCAGAAAACGAATACGAAGCCATTCGCAAACAGGCGACAGTTCGCTATTCTATTCGATATGGGAAGGTCATTGCTGAAACACAACCAAGAGAAACAAAGATTAGCTTAGGAGAAGCATCTGAACAGATCAATTTTAATAAATAATTAAGATAAATAGATTACACTTTCATTTCTACTAGAGTTGTTTGAAATCTATCACTAAACTGAAAAAGGGGCTTGTTCCCTACAAAAATTAACACTAAGAAGACCCATGTTTAATAAGGGTCTTCTCTTGTGTAGATTAGTAATCTGTTACAATCACGTCGCGGTCTAGGAACTTTTCAATAACTTCACTAATTTGGAATGATACTTGTGGCAAATCATAGTTCTCAAAGGAATGCTCACAGTAGTTTTTATATTGCATGATTTCATCATAGTGCTTCATATGACGCTCGATATCAGCTTCGTTATCTTCCCGCTCTTTCTGCCTGTTGATGACTGTTTCACGGTCAGCGTAAATAAAGAAACGCATGACACGATCTTCGTACATCTTTTTTAATTTCTCAGTTCCTTCAGGATTTAGCGTTAAATAGACAAGATTATGAGATTCGAACGCTTTCACAATATCCTGTTCACGAATTCCATAGTAGATTCCGTCGATTTCAACACTCTCTAGGAATTCTTCACGGTCTTGCATGTTTTTAAAAGTTTCTTCACTGACAAAGTGATAGTCCTCTCCATTTTGTTCATAATGTCGAGGGGCGCGAGTCGTGTACGAAAGAACAGTCTCCATATCAAACGCGGTCGCAACCATCTTGGCAACCGTTTTTCTTCCGGAACCATCTGGACCTGTGTAGATGAAGAGCTTTTCTTTTTCCTTAATTTTATACATGGAATAGCCTCCTTTATAAAATTGTAGTGATATATAAAAAAAGGAATAAACAAGAGTGTAATAGTCTCGGTGGGTACTCCTTTTAATCTTAAAATTTTCGGATAGTATTATTATAACAAATTTTAAAGAGTAAATGTTTGACTTTTCAGATTTTATTTTATTTATCATTCATCCATATCGAGATAAGAAGTCGTTTGCTACTGATTTTCCTATGAGCTTTGGGATTACGTGACAAAGGGAATAGGAAGACAGGTTTGGACACTAAGTTAGTAGGGCATTTCTGGTTAAATGATAACCTGAAAGAAAGAGTGTGATAGCAAATCACCTTCGGTTTGTAGGAGTCAAGCTGCTTATAAGGGAACTCTGAAAGGGTATGATTGCTAGCAGCGATAAAGCATAGAGAAGGGGAAGCTTTTCGATTAGATGGTCACATAGGAGCGCTATGTGACCTTTTCTTTAACTTGTCATCAATTGACTATATGGCTGTTCTTTTATTATTCTCTGTTCTATGTTGATGTTTTGCTAAGAAACTTCGGATAAGCTGGTTAAAACGATCCTTCGCTTCTAATTTCGCTACATGGCCAGTTTTCCTCATAATCACAAATTCCGAATGAGGCATAAGTTTATGCATCCAAACCTGCATCCAAACAGGGATAACAGAATCATATTGGCCACCAATCACGAGTGTTGGGACGTTTATTCTACGAAGGAGATTAATATTATTTACTTTTAAACAAGACTGAAGGGAATCAAAAAAGGCTTTTTGGTTAGGGGCAAAATGGTTGTCAAACTCCTCAAGGTACTCCTCTTCCCATGAATAAAGGGCTAGTGCTGCAGCAGGTTTCTTTTTTCGACCAGTAGTTAAATGAACAAACCTCTTCTTTCGATAATTAATGAAAAGTGGCGCAAGTTTTTTGGGGAAGAAATGGAATGTGCTAGCTAAAATTAAGGACCGGCACATTTCAGGTGCCTGACGGTAAATCTCTTGTGCTACAGCGCCACCCATTGACAAGCCTAGAATGTTAGCGCTTTCAATATTGCACTCTTTTAATAAATCAATAATGTCACTTGCAAAATTTTGAATCGATATTGCTTCCGTCCTTTCATTTTCCCCATGACCTCGCAAGTCAGGAATAATGAGTTCAAATTCATCCTGGAGCTCAAATTGATTAATCCAACCTTCTTTTACTTCACCGAGACCATGTATCAACACCAGTGGTTCACCATAACCAAAATGCAAAAAAGGAATGCCTGCTTTGCTTAATTTTGATGTTGTCATAAATACCACCTTATTGATTATTTTAGATAAGTTTATTATCATACTATTAAAAGTGCAAATCACCAAAAAACGCCATTTATTGAGTTTAACACTTGTTTTCGATAATTTTCTTCCAATATCTATATTTCTCTCAGTTTTTTAAATTTTCTGAATAATTATAAGTGTGTATTCCAACTCTAATTTATTCCTAAACGTCCATTCAAATGTTAAGATTATTTGAATGTTTCTTGAACAGCGCTAAGGCATCCTTTCTTAATGTTATAATTTATTTAAAAAAGAAACAGGGAGGGTCACCGATGACAGCGGTAAAGGAGCGTTTACATCATATAATAGATGAGATCCAAGATGACGATGCAGCTAAAATCCTAGAAATAATTGAAAGCATAAAAGATCATAAAGATAAAGCAATGAATGTATCAACCTCAAGCACCAGTAAAGTTGAATGGGACCCCGGGGTAGATGATGAAGTATGGAAGTATGTTTGTTGAAACCGTATTTACCGTATTTAAAGCTGCGAAATCAGTACCCATCGATTAAAAATTAAACTTTAATTATACAGCAAAAAGGCATAACTCCCTTTATGATAAGGGGTTATGCCTTTTTGAATTTAGCCTAAGTTTAGGACTCTATTGAGTGGAGTGGAGTGTGGCGAAGACTCCTTCGAGAGTCCGGGGCAGGGAGACCCCACATGTCCCCAGGCACCGGAGAGAAAGAAAAGCGGAAGCGCCTTGTTCAGTCCCTCCGTTTATTGCAGTGTTTTTTTTAGGTTCACATTTTATATATTAATTGTTGCATGTTCTACCCAAAATAGGGAGTGCTCGTTACAAAATGCATCTAGAAACAGTACAAGTTGTGAATGTTCAAGTTGGTAGATGCATAGATTTTTAGGAGATGAAGCCATTTTTAAGAGCAAATCTTAATGCTAGGACAAGGAATGCTTGCTTAAGTTTGCTATAGGATGAAAGGAAGGTACTCTATGGAAAAGTTAAAAAAGCTAATCTCCGGTGGACATTATCTCGTTTCAGAGAGCAATCCAGATGCTGTTTTTAGCCCAGAAGATTTTACAGATGAGCATAAGATGATTGCGAGAACTGCGAGGCAGTTTGTTGAAAAAGAAGTACGATCACATCGTGAGGCAATTGAGCAACAAGATTTTGAAAAAGTGGTGGCATTACTGCGTGAAGCTGGCTCGCTTGGGTTACTCGCTCATAGTATCCCTGAAGCCTATGATGGTCTAGGTTTAGATAAAGTGAGTAAAATCCTTGTTGGGGAAATTGTCGGAAGTACAGGTGGTTATGGAGTTGCCCAATCCAATCATACTTGCATTGCGACACTCCCGATTACGTATTTTGGGACAAAGGAACAAAAGAAAAAATATTTACCAAAGTTAGCTTCCGGAGAATATTTAGGTGCCTATTGTTTAACAGAACCATCAGCAGGTTCAGACGCATTGGCGGCAAAAACAACGGCCGTTTTAAATAAAGAAGGTACACATTATGTGTTAAATGGAACAAAAATATTTATCACAAATGCTGTATTCTCTGACACCTTTATTGTTTACGCAAAGGTAGATGGACAAAAGTTTACCGCTTTTATTGTTGAAAAGAACTTTCCAGGTTTGTCTCTTGGTCCTGAAGAAAAGAAAATGGGAATAAAGGGATCATCAACTAGGTCCGTGATTATGGAGGACTGCCTAGTTCCTGTTGAAAATGTACTTGGGGATATTGGGAAAGGTCATGTGATTGCCTTGAATGTATTAAATCTAGGACGATTTAATTTAGGGGCGGCATGCATGGGCGGAGCAAAAGAAGCTTTAAAATTGGCCGTTGAATATACGAATGAGCGGGAGCAATTTGGCAAAACTCTGGCAACCTTTGGAGCAAGCAAAGAAAAGATTGCAAGAATGGCAGCACGAATCTATGCGGCAGAATCGTTACAATATCGGACAGCCTCTTTACTTGAAGATGCATTAGGCGATATCTATGATTGCGAAGATAGAAAATTGGTAGGTTCAAGATTAATGGAGTATGCGTTAGAATGTGCCATCTGCAAGGTTTATGGTTCAGAAACCCTTGACCAAGTCGTGGACGATTCCCTACAGCTTCATGGTGGTTCTGGTTTTATTCAGGAATATCCAATTGAACAAGCCTACCGTGATTCACGAATCAATCGTATTTTTGAAGGTACGAATGAAATTAATCGCTTACTTGTAACTGGAAACTTCTTTAAAAAGGTTGCTAAGGGAGAGCTTCCAGGAAAAGAAGCGATTTGGAATGCGGTTCGGGAGTTACATGATGGAAACACCGTGCAGCAGAGTGGTCCTTTAGCGAAAGAAAAAGCAGGTGTTGCGTCCATTCGAAGAGTGTTCCTAGCATCTGCCGGCATTGTCTATGAGCTATTTGGGCCTGAAATTAGTGAAGAACAAGAAACCGTGATGAAGCTTTCCGAAATTGCCATCGAATTGTTTGCGGCCGAATCTGCTGTGTTACGTTCTGAAAAACAAATCATGAAAAATGGCCTTGAAAAAGAACGAGTAAAGAAGCTTTTGGCTGAAATGGTTGTCGAACAGAGCGTATTAAAGGTACAGGTTCTTGCTCAAGAAATCATCGGGGGTCTAGAAACCGATAAAGCAAGTATCTTAAAGATTGCTCCATTGATTAAACAAGAACTAGCCTCTTATCATGTGGAAAATCGAGTAAGCAGGATTCGAGAGTTGGCAGCTGTAATCAATGATGCCAAGCAGTATACCTGTTAATAGGATCGAGGATGAAAAGACCTACTAATTGATTTAGTAGGCCTTTTTAATGAGGAATGTTCCTTCAATTGAATTGTGCTGTTTTCAACTTCTTCCAGAGTTTGGATATAAAAAGAAAAATTGGGAACCCTAATCATAAGAGGAAGATTTTATGAAAGGGGGTTTCCTGATGGAACTAGATAAAAACATGCAGTTTGAAATAAAAAGTGGCTTTATGCCAAATCTCAGCATGTCTGATTCGTTAACCATCCTTGAAGTGACACAAAACAGTGTCGTCATTCAGATGAATAAGTCCAATGGAAGAGGCGTTTTCCCATCTGAAAATCTTCAGTATTGGATTAAGAAAGGCTTACTAGTAAAAATGGATGACCAGCACAAGAAAACTTCTTAAATAACCTATCCAAGTTAATAAACGTAAACGCCCGACTTTTCAACAGGAAGTCGGCCTTTTTTGGTTCTTTTAGATTGAGAAAATACTTTTCATAACTAGTGGTTCTTTATGCTAGTAATCAGCTTATGCATTAGCAACATTCCTTAGGAAACCAGCCTATTATGTTAAAAAGGTTTCCTGAAATAGGCTTGTAAAGATGGAGAATATTTCCTGTTGGTTACGTACTCTGTAACAACGGGGGTGTTTAATATAAAAAAGATAAAAAGGAAGATTCAAGTAGTTCTTAGTTCGATGTTTTTGATGGGTGCCTTTACCTTTGGAATGGGATTTACTCATAACGCTAAGGTTCAGGCAGAAGAGGATGTTATTGTGATTCAAAAGGGTGATACTCTTTATAGCATTGCCAAACGGTACGGCACAACTGTTCAAAAGTTAAAAGAAGACAATCATCTAGCAAGTGATTTAATTTATGTTGGGCAGAAACTTCAAGTGCCAGGTCAACCACAAGTTGAAACGTTGTATGTGGTCATGGCTGGGTCGTTTAGTAAAAAAAGCAATGCAGATAAGCGAGTGGCCCTATTAAAACAGCATAAGGTTGATGCAGTTGTTGTTTCGAAATTTATCGATAATAAGACCTATTATCGAATCCAAGCAGGAGCTTTTTCGAAAAAAGAGAATGCAGAAAAACAGTTAAAGATGTTGAATACTGCGGGGATAGGAGATGCCTATATTTTAACTTCAAAACCACTGCAGTTAAATGGGATCACTGTTGGGAGCAGCTATAACCAAGTCGTTGAAAAATATGGAGTCCCTAACTTCTCAGAAGAACAACAGAATACCATCTCTCATTTTTATGTGGATGAAGGGGCAGGGCTACGGATGCAACTAAGTAGCGAAAATGGCAGTGTGAAACAATTGCACGTTTACCCGGAGTACTTGCCACTACTGAATATCCCACGGGAGAAAGCGCAAGTGATTGAAAATTATGATCATCCAAATATAGTAGAAAAAGTGTCGTGCTATGAATCAGCGGTATGTGAAAAAATGACTTACCAGCTCAACGGTCTTCAATTAAATGTGCAAATTGATCGCGATGGGAAAACAGTCCAATATTTAGAATTGAAAGAAATACGTTGATTTTAAGCTTATGGAGGTAGTTAGCAAAAGCATAAAGCTTTTGCTAACTACCACTTTTTTAATCAGTTACATAAAAATTACTTCTCTGTAAAGGATGGGGGTTTCCTTGTAAGCATAAGTTAAACCATGTCTTTCAATCGTAGCTTTTTGAACTTCCTTATAGGGGAGCGTGACCTGAAGTTGTCCGTTCAAGGGAGAGGTCGAAAGGTTTATATACTCTTTTACGCTCCAGTCTGCTGTGATTGGTAGATTGTGAGCAAAAGGGAATATCTGAGGGAATCCGTTTCGAAAAAATGGATATTCCTGTTTTTTCGTTGTGCCGGGTTTATTAAGGCACAAATATAGCGAGAGATTATCACAAAATTTCAAAATGTCTAAGTGAAACATCAAATTTTTTTCTTTTTCGCTATCCTTATCGATGCCGAACTGGTTGACTAGTTGCTTTTGCCTGTTTTTTTCTTCACTCACAAATTGTTTACTCACTTGATCCGTTGAAGCTTCTAGAAAAGAAGTGTAATGTAAACTGCATAATAAGGAAGCGTATTTGTTAAGGGTAAATACCTCATTAATGCCTTTTTGATAATAATGTATTTTAGGTTTCGTAGGATAATCCATGAAAGAATACGGTTGTTGTTTGGTAGGATAGCCTTTAGGGGCCTTATCAAGTTCAATCCAACCACGGTCGTGCTCGTAGCATGCCAGGACAACGTCCTTTTTTCGGTCAAGCCCTGGAAAATATTCTTCTTTCCAGCTTTCCGCAATGTGCCCAGAAACCCTAGCATGGTCATGTTGAGTAAACATAAGATAACTTTGTTCTTGCTCGAGTATGATCATGTCGAAGAAACCCTTTCTCTTTACTCAAAACTCCGTTCAAAAAAGTAGGAAGTTGAAAGTAATAAATTTTATTTATGTATACTCTTTTTGTAGGTTTATCATTCAATGAATCTGATGGGTATCATTTTAACGAAAGATTATGTTGAGGACAAAATAATGTAGTGATTGTTTGTGTATTTTCTAATACTAAAAACGGTCGGGTTAATCTTGTAGGTTTCCTGTTAAACGAAAACGCTAAAAGAAGTGAAAGGGGATAAGAAGTGGCAGCTACGATTAAATATGAAATCACTGAAACCATTGGGGTCATTTCAGAAGGTGCAAAAGGTTGGAGAAAAGAATTAAATCTTATTAGTTGGAATGAACGTGAGCCAAAATATGATATCCGGGATTGGGATTCCACCCACGATAAAATGGGCAAAGGGATTACCCTTTCTAGAGAGGAAGTAAAGGAACTCAAACAATTGCTAGAGAGGCTCGACCTATAGGGTTCAAATGGTTTTGATTGTTGTTAAAAAGCCTTTAATCCTCTAGACAAGGGTTAGAGGCTTTTTAAACATAAATAATGATTGACACACTTTATAAGGACAATACATAATGTATATATGAGCATATATTCATATTTAAAACAAGGGGGAAACTAAGTATGGGGCACGGTCATTCTCATGGCCATCACCATGGCCACGGAGATCATCATGGGCACGGTCACCATCACCACCACTCAAATAATAAAAAAGCGCTACTAGGGGCTTTTATCTTAATCGCCACTTATATGGTTGTTGAGGTAATTGGTGGGTTCATGACCAATAGCTTGGCCTTGTTGTCAGATGCAGGCCATATGTTAAGTGATGCAGCTGCGCTTGGGCTAAGCTTATTTGCCATTAAATTAGGCGAACGGTTGGCAACAAAGAAAAAGACATTTGGATTTAAGCGGTTTGAAATTATTGCGGCAGCCATAAACGGAGCAACTTTGATTATTATTTCTATTTTTATTTTCTATGAGGCGATTGAGCGCTTCTTCCATCCACCAGAAGTTCAAAGTCTAGGGATGTTGAGTATTGCGGTCATTGGACTCTTAGTAAATATTTTGGCAGCATGGATGTTAATGAGAGGAGACAAGGACGAAAACCTCAATGTTCGGAGTGCTTTTCTTCATGTCCTAGGAGATATGTTAGGCTCTGTGGGGGCCATAGCTGCAGCTCTTGTCATTTACTTTTTCGGATGGGGAATTGCCGACCCAATTGCGAGTGTCATTGTTGCAGCACTTATTTTATTCAGTGGTTGGAGAGTAACCAAGGATTCTCTTCATGTATTGATGGAAGGCTCGCCAGAACATTTAAACATCGATGAGCTTAAAAAAGCACTCCTCGGCGTAACGACCGTCCAATCTGTACATGACCTCCATGTTTGGTCTATTACATCTGGAGTTCCTATGTTGAGTTGTCATCTGGCCATCTCTGAAGAAGGTCAGCATGATCAAGTGTTGCATCATGCACAAACCCTTCTTCATGATCAGTTCGGAATTGACCATAGTACCATTCAAGTAGAATCTGAAGATGCCGGCTGTCCAAGTAAACATGGACCGTGTAATTAAAGTGTGAAATGAGTCAACAGAGCTTTATCAATGATGATTGGCATGATCGATGGTTTGTTTAAGAATGCTTTTAACATGTTCATCATCACAGCTATAATAAACAGTCGTTCCTTCTTTTCTGAATTTAACCAATCGAAGATTTTTTAGGAAACGTAACTGATGTGAGACTGTTGATTGAAGGAGAGATAAACACTCAGCAATGTCATTGACAGAGTGCTCGCCTTGAAACAGGAGATGTAGTATTCTTAATCGTGTCGGGTCGGACAACGCTTTAAATGTTTGAGAAACGATAAATAATGTCTCCTCATCCATCACCTGAAATTCTTTCTTATCCAAAAGATCAGCCTCCTTTATATAAAATTATTCTTTGTTAAGCTAAAATAAAATTGTGGGAGTTCCATCTTTCCCACGATTTTTTTTATCTACATATTAAATTGTAAAGCAAAATATTCAAGTGTGCTATAGTGGATGATGGTAGGGGAGAGTATCTTACGTAGAACACTAATAAACCTAGTATAGAATTAGGAATGTAGATAATTGAGGAGATAGGATATTAATGAACATTAAAGCGATATTTTTTGACTTAGATGATACCTTACATGACCATCACGCTCCTTTCGCAAGGGCGATTATTCCTTTAATAACGAGTTCAGAAAGTCAACTAAATACGGTAGATATGTACAAGACTTTCCGATATTACAGTGATGTGTTATGGAAAGAGTACGATGGTGGGGAAATTCCACTCGACCAATTAAGAATTGAACGGATTGTCCGTACCTTAAAAGACTACGAGGTAGAGGTATCAAATGAAAAGGCAATTCGATTTCAACAAAGCTATGAAAATGAATTAAACACTTTAACTTTATTTCCCGAAGTACCAATGCTTATAAAAGAATTAAAAAAGGTTGGAGTAGAGGTTGGCCTCATCACAAACGGTCCGATACAGCATCAGCGTATGAAAATTCAGCAATTAGGATTGGACGAGTATTTTTTGGAAAACCACATTTTTATCTCAGATCAAGTGGGAAAGGCAAAACCGGATCCTTACATATTTGAAGTAGCAGCTCGAGAGATAAAACTTCCATCAGAAAACCTTCTCTATGTTGGTGACTCCTGGGAAAACGATGTTGTGGGACCAATGAAGGCAGGGTGGAATGCAGTTTGGTTCAACCATCGAGGAAAACACCCATTAACAGACCACAAGCCAATTGCGGAAATTAATACGTTATCTACTTTATTAGCACTTGTAAAATATGATAACTAATCTTCTCTTAGAAGGGTTTTTGCTGAGAGCACATAATGAATAGTAAAAAGTGTAAGAAGGAGTGACCCGGGGATATATGAATTAAAAACAAAAGAAACAGATAATAGTGTCATACATTTTATCGAAAATGTGGACAGCCCCAAAAAACGCGAGGATTCATTCAAATTATTAGATCTCTTTTCTGAAACCTCCGGATATGAAGCAAAAATGTGGGGGCCGAGTATCATCGGTTTTGGATCGTATCATTATAAATACGCTTCCGGCCATGAAGGAGATGCGCCGCTAGTCGGGTTTTCTCCTCGGAAAGCGAAAATTAGTTTGTATTTTGCCCCAGGAGATACAGAGAGAGAAGAACTGTTAAAGGAATTTGGAAAGCATACCACTGGTAAAGCCTGTGTGTATATTAATAAAATGGCGGACATTGATGTTGAGGTCTTGAAAAAATTAATTAAGCAATCGATAAAATTCCTGAGGGAAACCTATCCTGAGGAATGAGGATAAGGAAGGGAGTAGGCGTAGTTCAGTACGCTTACTCCCTTTTTCGTGTGCGTGAAACGAACATTTTATGAAAAATAAAACTTAACTTCCACCTTAGCATCAATTTCGATGTTTCCTGGTTGCACTGGAGTTGATTGTGCCTGTGCGATTTCTGTTCCTAATAATGTGTGAAAAGGCATTACAGGTGGGGGCAGGGTTTGTTCGGTAATTTGAGCAGGAATAGGATCTAGCGTTAGCCTCATGGTCTGTGCGATAACATGGGCTTTTGTTAGCGCATTTTCTAATGCTTTTTTTAAAGAATGCTGATAGTAGGCTTCGATGTGTTTAACCGAGAACTGGATATTCAAAACCCTATTCGCTCCATTTCGAACGGCAGTATCAAGGACTACACCTATTTGTTCAATGTTTTCAACGGTAAGTGAGAGCATATGTGTAACCTGATACCCTTTAAACTGTTGATTCCCATCAACATATTCGTATATTGGTAGGATTGTATAGTCGGAAGTTTGAATAGTAGACGATGAAAAACCAAGTCTGAACAGAGCTTGAGTAACCAGTTGGATGACCTTCGAACTTTCCTGTTGCGCTAGTCCGAGATCGAGATTTCGAACCTCTACTCCTAATTGTACGGTTGCCCTATCTGGTTTTATGGAGAGGGTGCTTTCCCCAGTCACCTTCATAAACCTTCGTTTAGGAGCATTAGCTTGCCTATAAGGAGGGAAAGACATACTCATCAAAATTTCCTCCAATCATGTTAAAAAAATGATGTACGTTATAGTTCATGAGCATTGCTAGCGTTTTATGTTACTCTTTTCAGATTGAGAAATCTTATTTTGTGGGGAGTTTTGTCGCCTTATAGCAAGCATCTAGAGGATTCTCTAGTTATCGATAGGAATTGTAAGGATACGAAGAGTGAGGTAGTCTCTTAGGCTTATTTGCTAGAATACTCTGAATATATAAGAAATACCGAAGTTTAACAATTATGTAAACTTTGTAATAATTAGGTGCGAAGGGGGAGAGATATATGAAAAAAGGATACTTATACTTTGTGATGCTCATCCTTACCACGCTTATCATAACAGCATGTGGGAGCAGCGAAGAATCTTCAGGTGAACAAACGGATGATTCAACAGGAGGCTCAAAAGAAGGAACTGTTTATACAGTTGCAACAGATAGCAATTTTGTTCCTTTTGAGTTTCAGAATCCTGATACAGGAGAAATGGAAGGGTTCGATATCGATTTAATTCAGGCACTTGCTGACGAGTCAGGCGTTGAAATTGAATTTGAAACACTGGAGTTCAGTGGGTTAATCGCCGGAATGGAAACGGGTCGTTTTGAAATCGGGATTGCCGGGATTACCATTACGGACGAACGAAAAGAAAAAATAGACTTCTCTAATCCATATTACGATGCAGGGCTCATCACGGTCGTTGAGGCAGATAATGAAGAGATTACCTCAATGGATGACCTATCAGGGAAGAAGGTTGCAACAAGAACAGGGTCAACTAGCTATGATTATTTAACAGAGAATTATCCGGATGCAGAAGTAGTTCCATTTGAAGGAATCGTAGAAGCGTATATGGAGCTACGCAGTGGTCGAATTGATGCGGTCGTCTATGACTCTCCAAATGCACTTTATTACGTAAATGAAAAAGCTGAAGGCAGTCTGAAAGTAGTAGGAGACATTGCCGAAGCTCAGCAATATGGCATTGCCTTTAAACAAGGATCAGAGCTCGTTTCTCCATTTAACGAAGCCCTTGAAAAGTTTAAAGAAGATGGAACATATGATGATATTTACGAAAAATGGTTCGGTGAACGCCCATTTGGCACGGAGAACTAAACAACTCTGATTAAAAAAAGTGTAGCAAGTTTAGCTTGTTACACTTTTTTTAGACTGAGATTACTATTTTACATAAAAGAAGGTGAGAATATGGAAGCTTTATTAAACTCAGACTATATGAAACCAATGCCGTATTTACTAGAAGGACTTCTTTATACATTGCTCATTACTTTTGTGGGGTTGTTTTTTGGATTTGTCATCGGAGCAATTATGGGGTTTGGTCGATTATCTAAAAACAAATTGATTTATGGTCTTTCATCAATCTATGTAGAAATCATAAGGGGAACCCCCTTACTAGCCCAAATTCTCTTTATCTATTTTGGATTATCTCAGCTACTGGATATTAATATGCACAAACTCGTTGCGGCTATCTTAGCGATTGCTCTTAATGCCGGTGCCTATATTGCAGAAATCGTCCGAGGTGCCGTGCATTCCGTTGATAAAGGACAGATGGAAGCGGGAAGATCAATCGGCTTAACGAAAACGCAGACCATGCGTTACATTATCTGGCCACAAGCCTTTAAACGAATGATACCACCACTAGGCAATCAATTTGTGATTAGTTTAAAAGATACCTCGCTCTTTTCAGCTATCGCAGTAGGGGAGATGGTGTATCAAGCAAAAACCTACTATGCAACGACCTTTACACCATTTGAAACCTTAAGCATGGTTTGCCTACTTTATCTAGTAATCACAATCCCTACATCGCTTTATTTGCGACGGATTGAAAGGAGGCTGGATGTTTAATGATACAAGTAAAAGATTTGCATAAATCCTTTGGGAAATTAGAAGTATTAAAAGGAATCAACGCCAACATAGAGGAGAAGGAAGTTGTTTGTGTCATTGGACCTTCTGGTTCAGGGAAAAGTACGTTCTTACGTTGTTTGAATTTATTAGAAGAAGTGACTAGTGGCGAAGTAATCATAGACGGAGAAAATTTAACCGATCCTAAAATTGATATCAACTCGATTCGATCACGGGTGGGCATGGTCTTTCAGCATTTTAATCTTTTTCCACATATGACGGTCCTCGATAATATCACACTTGGACCTCGCAAAATTAAAAAAATGAGCAAAAGTGAAGCAGAAGCCGCCGCATTGCCTTTATTAGAAAAGGTTGGTTTATCAGACAAAGCATCTGTATACCCTGATAGTTTATCAGGTGGACAAAAGCAAAGGGTTGCCATTGCTAGAGCACTGGCCATGGAGCCAAAAGTTATGTTATTTGACGAACCGACTTCAGCACTTGATCCTGAATTGGTTGGCGATGTACTAGAAGTTATGCAAGACCTCGCTAAAGAAGGCATGACAATGGTCGTCGTGACCCATGAAATGGGTTTTGCAAAAGAAGTTGGAAACCGAGTTTTGTTTATGGATGAAGGCATTGTCATGGAGGAAGGCTCACCACAGCAAATCTTTGACAATCCACAGAATAGCAGAACACAATCATTTTTGAGTAAGGTCTTGTAAATTCTTATAGAAGGAATTCAAAAGCATTTCTGGATAGGGGAGCCCAGGAATGCTTTTTTCATTTTCATTGCCTTAGTAAAAGGTACGTTCACCACTCTTTACGAAAACAGCCTTTTTAAATCCCATCAACACCCAAGTATTTATCCATTTGATAAATACTTTGTTCTAAGGGGGAAAAGCTATAAAGAGGGAAAATATTCTATCGTTCCTTATTTTAGGGATTTTGCTATTACTGACCTTGGGGTGCATCGTTATCATGGAGGATCTTACTGTTCATGGTCACTATAATCTATTATTAGTGATCTTTTCAATTATTACATCAATTATCACATCATATACAGCGCTAATATTGTTAACAAGAGTATCTGGATTAAAAGGGAAGACAAGGAAGATTTGGCATTTTAGCAGTGCATTTGTTTTAGGGCTAGGAATATGGTCGATGCACTATATTGGGATGTTAGCCATGAACCTGTCCCATAATGGTGAATTCAAGCTTGTACAGGTTCTTTTGACTCTGGCCATTGCGGTCTTTTTTTCCTTTGCTTCTTTATTTATTCTTGTTGTGAATAAATCGATTTCTAATCCATGGGTGCTTAGTAGCATTTTACTAGGCATTGGTATTGCAATTACCCATTATATTGGCATGACTTCAATCAGTGCACATTATACGGTGTCCTATTCGCCATTTATTTATGGATGTGCAACTCTGTTCGCCTGTATGGTTTCCTACCTATCTTTTAGGCTCTTTGGGTCAAGTGAGAAAATAATCTTTTCAACAACAATGAAAAGTGCCATTTACCTAGGTCTTGCCATTAGTGGGTTTCATTATCTTGCCATGATGGCAGCGACGACGGTTTATGATCAAAACGGGGACAATAATGTGCATCATCCAGTGATTAGTTCAACAATTTTAGGGATTGGACTAGAAATAGCCATTATTACAATAGTCTTCATTTTAATGTTTTTCGCTAAGGTCGACCAGAAGATTTCTGACCAAGAAGAATTAATTCACCTGAATGAACAATATTACAAGTCCTTATATGAACAAAATCCGGACACGATTTTAACTTTTGATTTAGATGGCAATTTTCTCACAGCGAACCAAGCATTAACTTCCTTGTTTGGTTATTCGATAAAAGAGTTGGTGAATAAGCCTTTTACACCCCTAATCATCCCGGAGGATGTTGATAGGACGGTTCATCACTTTTTTAGAGCTAAAGAGGGGATTCCATCTAATATAGACTGTACCATCATCGATGCGACTGGAAACCAACGTAAGATAAATATCACGAGCATCCCCATTACTGTTAATCAAACAGTTACTGGTGTCTATTGCATTGTAAAAGATATCACTGAGTTTATTAAGGCACAACAGGATTTGGTCGAGGCGGAGTCCAAATACAGAACTCTTGTGGAAAATTCTCTTGTCGGGGTTTACATCATGCAAGAGGAAAGAATTGTTTATATTAATCCCTATTTATGCGAGATGCTTGGTTACAGTTGTGAGGAACTCTTTGGCATGAATCTTTCAGAATATATTTATTCAGAAGACTTGGCCTACGTACGAGCAAATATCAGAAAGAGAATCTTAAATGAACAAGCAAACCTTACCTATACATATAGAGTTGTTCGAAAGGATAAAAAAATTCTCACGGTACAGGTATATGGATCGAGAATTGTTTTTGAGGGGGAAACTGCGGTTATCGGAGTTGTGATTGATGTTACCGATAGGGAAAAGAACGAACAAATGATTAAACATATGGCCTATCATGACCAATTAACGAATCTGCCTAATCGAAATCGATTTTATGAAAAACTCAATGAGTTCATTGAGACATCTAAGAATCAAAATAGTGAATTTTCCTTACTCTTTATTGACCTAGACCGATTTAAAGAAGTCAATGATACGATGGGACATGAGATTGGGGATCAGTTGTTAATAAAAATTGCCGAAAACATGAACAGATGTGTCCAAGGTGACGAAATAATCTTTAGACATGGTGGGGATGAATTTACCATTCTTCTTCCTCACTCGAGTATCAGTAAGGCAAAAGCCATTTCGAAAAAGATAGTCGATGAATTATCAGTCCCCATATTGATTGATCAGTACGAACTTATCATCTCACCAAGTATTGGGATTGTTGTTTATCCTCACCATGGCAACAGTCCTATGGAGCTCATAAAAAATGCTGATTTAGCGATGTACTTTGCCAAAAATACAGGAGCAAATAACTATAAACTCTTTACGAAAGAGTTTTTGGTTCATTCCCAAAATAAAGTGGAGTTGGAAATGGATCTTCGTAAGGCATTAGAGCGAGGCGAATTTATGTTATACTACCAACCTCAATATCATTTAAAAACACAAGAAATGGTTGGGGTAGAAGCCTTAATTCGCTGGAACCATCCCAAAAAGGGAATAATTTCTCCACTTGAGTTTATTCCCTTCGCTGAAGAATCAGGGCTCATCATTCCAATCGGAGAATGGGCAATCCGTGAAGCTTGTTCACAAAACAAAACCTGGCAGCAAAGCGGATATCCCGCAATTGCCGTTTCGGTTAACTTATCGCCAAGACAGTTTCAATCAAATATCGTAGAAACCATTCAGAGTGTTTTATTGGACTCAGAGCTCGACGCAAAGTATTTAGTGCTAGAAATTACCGAGAGTATAATGATGGAAGTGGATAAATCGATTTCGACGCTTAAGGAATTGAAGATGCTAGGGGTAAAAGTTAGTATTGATGACTTTGGTACAGGGTATAGTTCACTTTATTATCTGAAGAAATTTCCAATCGATAAGTTGAAAATCGATCAATCCTTTATTCGCGATATTGTCCATTCCAATGATGAAACGCTAGTAAAGACGATTATTATCATGGCACATACTTTAAACCTCCAGGTCATCGCTGAAGGAGTGGAAACAAAGAAACATGTCGACTTGCTAACAAGTCTCAATTGTAACGAAGCACAAGGATTTTACTTTGGGAAGCCAGTGCCAGCTAAAGAGCTAGAGAAGACCTGGCACCAATTTTAAACAGAATAAAAAAGTCCCCTACTCAAGATGAGAAAGGGGACATGTGTAGTTATTTAGCCTTTATTTAATAATTGTGCCACATCTGCTGCTTTAACGTTTCTGAAAACATTGATGACAAACAGCAACACACTTAGAACCAAAATATTAGGGAAAATCATTAACAGAAACATGAAGGATGTATTACCTAAAAGAACTAAACATAATCCGAGCATAAATAAAGGAAGTGAAATGTTATAAAGCCAAAAGTGTAGCTTCGCTAAAACAGACCCTCCAGCCTTTGGGAATAGAACATAAATGATCCCGAACAAACCCATAGAAGCCCAACCAACTAAGTTAATGTGAGCATGAGCGCCGCCTAGTCTATGGTCTCCAATAATCTCCATTGTAAGACCCATCCCTACACCTATTAAGAAATACAAGGCTGCCATTTTAAGAAAAAGGACCCCAACCCTCAATGATAACACCTCCTATAAAGTTAAAGCCTTTACAATTTTATTGGGTAAAGTAGGTAAATATAACCAAATTAGCTGGATTTTGTTATGATGAAAGGACTATGTAAATGGGATGGTAGTACAATTAGGATAGCTTAAGAGATAAAAGGACGTGTGGAAAGTGAAGCGAGGGAAAGAGTCGGTTTCAAAGCATCCTTCAATTGAAGATATAAATCACTATTTATCGTTTTATGAAATCTATACTCAAGGAATTGAACACCATTTTGAATTTTTCCAGTATGGCGCGGAGAAGATCTTTATTCAATCCTTCACGCCTTCAAACCCAATAGGATGTGTTCTCGTGGTCCATGGGTACTTAGATCACAGTGGCTCCATACGAAATTTAATAAACAGTTTGCTCCATAAGCAGTACCTCGTGATTACATATGATTTGCAAGGACATGGCTTGTCTAGTGGAGCCCGAGCAGAAATCAATGACTTTCATGATTATGTAGCGGTTTTTCATGAAGTAAACCAGTGGGTAAGGAGGAAAACGAACTTACCACTTCATGTGGTGGCTCACAGTACAGGCGGAGCGATAATCCTAGACTATTTATTAAGGAAACAAGGAACCTTTAAAAAGGTGATTCTTGTTTCTCCACTAGTTCGCTCCTATAAATGGCATCTTTCAAAACTAGGGATTAGGCTGATTTTCCCTTTTGTAAAACAATTGACCCGTGTGTATAAAAAAAATTCCTCCGACGCGGCCTATTTGAAGTTTGTTAAACAAGATCCTCTTCAACACCATAAAATACCACTTGTTTGGTTTGTGGCTTTAAGGGAATGGAATAGGAAATTAAAAAACTACAAAAAGTCTGATGAGAAGATTTTCGTCCTACAAGGTGATGTAGACCAAACCGTTGACTGGAACTACAACCTGACTTTCATTCAAAAGAAATTTCCTAACTGTCAAGTTCGTCTTGTTCATGGAGGAGACCATCAACTTCTAAACGAGAATCCAAGCTTGCTTGCCAAGTCATTATTTTATATTCATGAGTACTTGATAGAATAATTGGCCGGACCTGTTATTAGGCAGATTGGATGCTTCTGTTCGAAATGGGATTAGAAAGTATACTATAATGATGATAAAGAATAATAAATGTTGTGAGGTATAAAAAGATGAGTAGCACCATTTCAGATATAGCCAAACTTGCTGGGGTTGCAAAGAGCACCGTTTCTCGCTTTTTAAATGGGGGTTCCGTTGGAGAAGCTACCCGAAAGAAAATTGAAAAGGCGATTAAGGAAACCGGGTATACACCTAACCCGTTTGCCCAAAGTCTGAAAGCGAAGAAAACAAATATTATTGGCACGATTGTTCCGCGGCTTGACTCCTACGCTGCTTCACAAACATTAATTGGGATTGATGAGCAATTAAAAGAAATGAATTATCAGATGCTCATCTCCAATACAAGCCAAAGTTTGGAACGCGAGATTGAGAGTATTTATAGCTTTGCTAACCAAAAGCTGGCGGGCATTATCTTATTGGCCACCGAAATTACGGACAAACATATCCAAGCATTTGAGGCAGTTAACATTCCAGTACTCCTAATCGGACAGGAGCATAAAGAATTTCATAGTCTTATCCACGATGATTACCATGCTGGTTATGAAATGGGGCAGTATGTTCTGGAGAAAGGCTATCGGAACATTGCTTATTTGGGAGTAACCGAAAAGGATATTGCGGTAGGAGTGAAACGAAAGCAAGGATTTAAACAGGCAATCTCAGAAGGACCTGAATGTCAAGTCCACTACTACGAGACTGAGTTCAATATCCCCGCTGCCCAAGCAAGTGCATATAAGATTATAAAAGAATCAAAGCCTTCCATTTTTGTTTGCGCTACAGATAATATTGCCCTAGGTGTGCTAAAGGCAACCTATTCAGAAGGGTTGACAATCCCCAAGGATCTAGCTATTACGGGTTTTGGAGGGTATGAGGTCACAGAAATCATCCATCCTAGCTTAACGACCGCTAAGTTTTTTTACAAAGAAGCAGGACAAACGGCCGCTAAGCATATGGTTGACCTTGTCAATGAACGGCCAATAGAAAAATTAACCATTTCAAAATATGAAATTATCGAGAGAGAAAGCGTTGACACTAACTCAAAACATATTTTATAATACAGACAAAGGAACCGGTTCCACTAAACGGTTATACCGAATAGGTATGGCCAATGAAATCGGTTTTTCTTTCGAATTATATTTTTTTAGATAGAGATGGAACCGGTTCCTATCAATGGAATGTTATTTTTTTGAACAAAAACGGAACCGGTTCCGCTTGAAACAATAGGAGGGGATTAAAATGGATCATAAAAAAATAGCACAAGAAGTATTAGACGCAATTGGTGGGCAAGAGAACCTATCAGCAGCGGCCCATTGTGCAACACGATTACGTTTAGTATTAAATGACGAATCTATCGTCGATCAGTCAAAGCTTGACCAAATGGATGAAGTAAAAGGGACCTTTTCAACTGGGGGTCAATATCAAATAATTTTAGGATCCGGAACGGTAAATGAGGTATATAAGCACTTAGCGAAGTTATCTGGTCAAAATGAAATGTCGACGAGTGATGTAAAAGAGGCGGCAACGAAGAAACTGAATCCAATTCAACAATTTGTAAAAATGCTCTCAGACATCTTTGTTCCAATTATTCCGGCCATTGTGGCTGGTGGATTGCTAATGGGAATCAATAATATCCTAACAGCTCCGGACTTATTTATCGAAGGAAAATCATTAGTGGATGCAAATCCTGAAATGGCGGATTTAGCAGCACTCATTAATACATTTGCAAATGCGGCCTTTGTCTTTTTACCGATATTAATCGGTTTTTCGGCAACAAAGAGATTTGGAGGGAATCCATTCCTTGGTGCGACTCTTGGAATGTTAATGGTTCACCCAGACTTATTAAATGGATACAACTACGGAGCAGCTTTACTTGATAACGATGTTCCTGTGTGGAATCTTTTTGGCTTGGAAATCGAAAAGGTTGGCTATCAGGGAACCGTGCTACCTGTCCTTGCCTCCTCTTTTATTTTAGCAAAGACAGAAACCTTCTTACGGAAGTTTGTTCCATCAGCTCTAGATAATTTGTTAACGCCTTTATTCTCCATTTTTATTACAGGTCTTTTGACATTTACATTAGTAGGTCCACTTACCCGTTCGGCGGGGAACTTACTTACAGATGGAATCGTCTGGATGTATGACACAACAGGGGCAATTGGTGGTATTATTTTCGGTCTGTTTTATGCACCGATTGTCATTACCGGAATGCACCATAGTTTTATTGCAGTTGAAACACAATTATTGGCGGATGTTGTAAAAACAGGTGGTTCATTTATTTTCGTTATCGCAGCGATGTCAAATATCGCGCAAGGTGGAGCAACACTTGCTGTCTTAAAGACAACGAAAAATGCGAAAATCAAAGGGACAGCCTCTGCTGCTGGAATCTCTGCGTTGTTAGGCATTACCGAGCCAGCTTTGTTTGGGGTTAATTTAAAATTACGCTATCCATTTATCGGTGCGCTTATCGGTGCCGGCGTCTCATCAGGCTTTGTTACTTTATTCCAGGTAAAAGCAACAGCATTAGGGGCAGCTGGCCTTCCAGGAATCATCTCGATTCGTCCGGATACAATCATTTCTTACATCATCGGGATGGCCATTTCGTTCGCAGTATCCTTTGTGGTCACCATTATTTTGGCTAAAAGAGATGCAAAAAAAACAGCAAATCAGGCTTCTGAACAAGCAGCAGCATAATGACAAAAAAATGACTAGGAGAATCCTGAGATTCTCCTTCATTTATTTTAATTAGTAAGTTTGGACTTATAGAATTGTCTAGCTACAGCGCCTAACTCCTCGGGTCATAAGCCGATCCGCCAAGAAGGTTAAATAACAACCTTTTCGCGGGCTCGTCATAGGGCTGTCGGGGGCTAATCAGGCGCTTCCGCTTTTCAAAATAGGAGTGAACAGCATGGAATGGACAAAAGAACAGCGATACAGAAAAATAGACGATGTTACGGAGAAAGAAATCCAAGCGCTAGCACAGCTAGTCAATCAATGTCCATGGCGACAGTCTTTTCATATTCAACCAGTAACAGGACTCTTAAACGACCCAAATGGCTTTGCTTATTATAACGGAGAATATCATTTATTCTATCAGTGGTTTCCGCTTGGTCCTGTTCACGGATTGAAGCATTGGTACCATACGAAATCAAATGATTTTGTTCATTGGGAAAATGTTGGAATGGCGATTGAGCCATCAAATGACTATGACAGTCATGGGGTTTACTCAGGAAGTGCCCTTGAACATGAAGGAAAGCTTTACCTTCTATATACAGGCAACACCCGTGATGAAAACTGGAATCGACATCCATATCAATGTTTGGCAGTGATGAATGAAAACGGTGCTATCACCAAAAGTGATAACCCGGTAATTGGTGATGTTCCAAAAGGATACACCGATCATTTTCGTGATCCAAAGGTGTGGCAACAAGGAGAAATGTTTTACACAGTAATTGGTGCGCAAAGAGAAAATGAATCAGGATGTGTGGTTTTATACCAATCTCCTAATTTACAAGACTGGCAGTTTGTTGGCGAAGTGAAAACCGACCTAGAATATTTTGGTTATATGTGGGAGTGCCCAGACTATTTTGAGATGGATGAACAAGGAGTTCTAATCTTTTCACCACAAGGTCTAGAGGCAGAAGGGGATGCTTATCATAATATTTATCAGTCTGGTTATGTGATTGGCCAGCAGCTAGATTTAGAGAAAAGCGAACTTACTCATGGTCGTTTTCAAGAGCTTGATCGAGGATTTGACTTTTATGCTCCGCAAACAACATTAGATGCTAATGGTCGTCGAATTTTAGTAGGGTGGATGGGTTTACCAGAAATCGATTATCCGACTGATAAAAATGGCTGGGCGCACTGTTTGACTCTTCCAAGGGAATTGTCAATAAAAGACGGGAAGTTGATTCAACAACCAGTCGACGAATTAACATTGCTTCGTGGTAAAAGCATGGAAGCTAAAAAAATAATGAATCATGAAACAATCACTCTTGATGGCTTTGAGGGTGAGGCATACGAACTTATTGTAGAATTCTCCGCTAACACTGCAGCAGAATTCGGTCTCGAACTTCGCGTTGGGGAAAACGAAAAGACTATTATCAAGTATGATGCTGCTGAGAGAAAAGTGGTCTTTGACCGGACCTATTCAGGGCAACCTTTCGCTGAAAATTTTGGTACAGTTCGAAAATGTAAGTTGGATGCTGAAATCATTTCATTCCGTATCTTTGTTGACAGCTCTTCTGTAGAAGTGTTTGTCAATGATGGAGAAGAAGTATTCACAGGTAGAATTTTTCCTAATAAAAATAGCCAAGGAATTCGCTTATTTGCTCATGGAGGGCAAACGAGTGTGAAGGCCGTTAAATGGGAGATAAGTAGTGATAATGAAAAGTGATGAGGTGACATTATGGGAAAACTATTTTCGATAGGTGAGGTATTAATTGATTTCATTCCCCTTCAAAAAGGGGTTGCATTAAAGGAAGTTTTCGCTTTTGAAAGAGCTCCTGGAGGGGCACCTGCGAATGTGGCAGCAGCTGTTGCCAAGTACGGACAAGAAGCTGAAATGATATCTATGTTAGGAACAGATGCGTTTGGAGATTTTTTAGTAGAACAACTAACAAAGGTAGGAGTACAAACGAATAAAATACTTCGGACAAGTGAAGCAAATACTGCTTTAGCCTTTGTCTCTCTACAGAATAATGGGGAACGTGACTTTTCCTTTTATCGAAATCCATCTGCTGATATGCTCTTGGGCGAAGAGGAAATTGATCCACAATGGTTTCAAGCGGGTGATATCCTCCATTTTTGTTCGGTAGATTTAGTGGAGAGCCCAATGAAACACGCACATAAGAAAGCCATCAAATCTGTGTCAAACGCGGGTGGAATTGTCAGCTTTGATCCAAATGTCAGGCTCCCACTTTGGAAAAGAAAAGCAGACTGCCGTCAGGCAATTCTTGAATTTATACCATTCGCGGATATTGTAAAGGTTTCTGATGAAGAACTTGAGTTCATAACTGGCATTGAAAATGAGGAAAAGGCATTACAATCTTTGTTCATTGGTAATGTGAAAGCAGTCGTTTTCACGAAGGGTGCCTCAGGAGCTTCTCTGATTTTACCTGGAAACCATTATACATCAAGCGGCTATTCAGTTGAGGTAAAAGACACAACTGGTGCTGGGGATGCTTTTATTGGGGGATTTTTATACAATCTACTTGAATTACAAGCAACCCCCGAGAAAGTTGAGGGAATATTACAACACCATCAGGCAGAGATCCTTCGCTTTGCAAATGCTAGTGGAGCTTTGACCACAACCGAAAAGGGTGCCATATCGGCTCTCCCAACAAAAGAAGAGATTGAATTGTTGATTGCTCAGAATAAATAAATAGACAAGCCCGGAGATTAGAGCATAAGCCCCCTTTTAGAAAAAGGCCTTATGCTCTTTTTGCGTTCTTCCTAATTAGAAGGAAAAACAGGATCGGATGTGTAATAATTATCAAAAGAACACAGATTGCGAAAAAGGGAGACTTGTCATGCTAGAAACGTTTAAAGTGCCCTTATTCAATGAAGAGAGAAAAATTCGAGTCTATAAAAAACACTGGCTTGTCAAGGCTTTATCGAGTTTATCTAGATTGTGGGACAAATGAAGCAGGAGAGGGTGCAAAAGTCAGTGAGTTGTTTTTAACATCGAATCAAGCTGTCCATAAAATCGTAAAAGATAAAGTGACAGAAACAAAGTTTCACAAAATTAATGGAGGCGAGCATACCTATAATACCTTTAAAAAGCGCATCCCTAAAGTGATATCATTCCTTACAATGTAGGCTATAGAATTCTATAAATATAAATAAACAGGAGCCTCCATTAGGAGAATGCTCCTGCTTAATTAAGTAAGTTTCACTTCAATCCACTTTCGAACACTATTAATAAACCAAATCCTTTTGCTCTTATACAAGTCTGCACGTGTTATTGTTCGCTCCTGAATATCTCCATTTTTTATCAGTCTCTCACGATAGGTACCAGCTAGTAACCCACTGTCAATGGGAGGAGTCCATTTGCCATCATCCATCTCCAAAACAACATTCCCGTTTGTAAACTCTGTCAATTCGCCTTCTTTGTTCCATAGAAGGACATCAAAAACTCCAGAAGGTTTCTTGCTTTGAAAAAAGGAATAAATTTCTCGGTTTGTTGTCTTGTGGTACAGGAAGGGATTATTTTTATCAATTGGTTCATCAGCCAGGATTATCGTTGGCGATTCTTCTAATGGTGAAAGAAGTTGAGTATCGAACGTGATTTTTCCATCCAGAGCAATTAAGAGGCGAACCTTTACTTTATCATTGGGAGTGGAACACGCAAGTTTTTTGAGCTGTCTCTCTATTTTTTCGCGACTAAAAGGATAACCAAAGTAGTTCGCTGTATTTTCGAGTCGCTGCAGATGTTCATCAAGTAAAAAGTAGTGCCCCTCATTTAATAAAAGGCTCTCAAGCAACTGAAACTTAAGATTGGTTGCTTTTAGTAGGCTTGCCTTTGCGAGGACCTCATGATATTCTCCCTCACTGGTTGAATCCCATGTGACACCTCCGCCGACACCATAAGTCGCTTTCCCGGTTTCGTGTTCAATCAAAACTGTTCGAATGGGGACATTAAAAACAGCCTCTTTATTTGGAGTCATATAGCCGATTGCGCCACAGTAAACTTCTCGCGGCATTGTTTCTATATCGGCAATAATCTCCATTGTGCTTATCTTTGGTGCTCCTGTAATCGACCCACAAGGAAATAGAGCTTTGAAAATATCGCTGAGTTGGGTGGTCTCCGGTACTTTTGCTTTAATAGTTGAAGTCATTTGGTGAACGGTTGGGTATTGTTCTATCTCAAACAGTTTATCAACTCTAACAGATCCAGTTTCTGCAATGATTCCTAAATCATTTCGAAGCAAGTCGACAATCATCACATTTTCTGCGCGGTCTTTTTCAGAATGATAGAGCCAACTCGCATTTTCCTGATCCTCAGCCAAACTGTTTCCTCTTTTAATGGTACCCTTCATCGGTCTTGTTGTCAGTTCTGTTCCTTCTAGTCGAAAAAACAATTCAGGCGAAGCAGATATAATGCTATGCTCTCCCGTTTGAACATAAGCACAATAATTAGAGGATTGAGCTCTTTTTAATGTTTCAAAATAAGCGATCTCATCGCCACCAAATTGAGAATTCATCCGCAGGGTATAATTTGTCTGATAAGTATCGCCCTTTTCAATAGAGTGTTTGATTGATTGAATGGCAGAATCAAATTGTAATCGATCAATCGAAGGAATCCATTCTGACAGGTGGTATGCGCCAGTGCTAGAAATGGATTCTTCCAGAGGCTCTGTAAAAATCCCAAACCATAGAAGTGGCATGGTTCCCCCAGTTCTGACTTTAAAAGCAGGGTCGAAGGCAGGGGCACTTTCGTATGATAAAAATCCAGCTGCATAGAATCCATTTTGAATTTCAGCTTGTACAAGTTCTAAACTGGGGAGTACATCACTAATTTTATCCGCTTTATAAATTTTTATTGGGTTTTTGAACGTAAGGGGCTTTATTGTTCCTTCTGAGGTAGCAAACTCAAAGGATAAGAGTGGGTCTCGTTGTTTCATTAGATTCTTCCTTTTGTGTTTTTTGTTGTGTTAAAAAGAAGTTTGCTAACATCTCCAACCCTTTTTCCGTAAGAATGGCTTCGGGGTGGAACTGAACTCCTTCTACTTGTAATTCCCGGTGGCGTATACCCATTATTTCTCCATCCTTCGTTCTCGCGCTAACTTCGAGGCAACTTGGGAATGATTCTTCATCAACAATCAGGGAATGATACCTTGCTACCTGTAATGGAATTGGGAGGTCTTTAAATAGTCCTTTTTGGTCATGATCAATCATGGCCGTTTTTCCATGCATTGGCTGGAATGCCTTCTTGACATTTCCTCCAAAAGCCTGCGCAATGATTTGTTGTCCAAGACAAACCCCGAGTATTGGAATACGGGGGTGAAATGTTTTTACAATATCTAAACAAATTCCTGCAGCATCAGGATTTCCAGGTCCTGGGGAAAGAAGAATATGAGACGGCTGCATGTTTTCTATCTCTACTAATGAAATTTGATTATTCCGTTTCACAATAACTTGTTCACCTAGTTCACGAAGGTATTGGACCAAATTGAATGTGAAGGAATCATAGTTGTCTATTAAAAGGATCATAATCAACACTTGCTCCTCTACAAAATTCTTCTAGCATAAAGAGTCATATCGAATTACTACCCAAGCGCTTACAAGAATTCTAGCATAAAAGATTTTGCATTTACCCTTATTTTTAGTAATTTCTATTAAATTGTAATATTTAAAGCGAGTTTAACCCATAGAAAGGAGTAAAATGAGGGAGAGATAAGAGAATGGAATGGGATTTCACTCACATCCATTTATGTGAAATTTTTCACAATAAATAAAAATATTTAGAAAAAGAGGCGCTATCGTTATGGCTTACAGGAATTCAGAAAAAAACATCGAGAAAATTGTAGAAACGGGTGTTTACAAGACCACTTACCCCTTTTTAAAAATCTTAATACTTGGTTTTCAGGCAGGTGCATTTATCGCTTTAGGATATTTACTCTCGATTCGAATGACGGCGGTATTACCCGAAAGCTTAACAGGATTAAGTAGTTTAGTTGGGGCTTCTGTATTTCCAATTGGACTTATTCTCACCTTACTGGTTGGAGGGGAACTGCTAACCGGAAATATGATGGCTGTACCGTTTGCACGTCTTGCCCACAGGGTTCAACTCCGAAAGGTTTTTTCAAACTGGGCATTGGTAGCGATGAGTAACTTTATGGGCGCCATTTTTATCGCCTATTTTTTTGGACATATTGTTGGTTTAACAGAAACTGCTCCTTATATGGCTGAAACAGTTTCGATTGCCGAGCATAAATTAGAAGCGACGTTTTTACAGGCATTCATCTCAGGGATAGGATGCAACTGGCTGGTTGCGGCAGCAGTTTGGCTTTGCTATTCCTCAGATGACTTGATTGGAAAGATGGTTGGAATTTGGTTTCCAACGATGGCGTTTGTCGCCCTAGGATTCCAGCACGTTGTCGCTAATATGTTCGTGATTCCAGCAGCTATTTTCGCTGGGCACTTTACTTGGATCGAGTATATCGGAAACTTTTTCCCAGTCCTCCTAGGAAACGCTGTGGGGGGATCAGTATTTATCGCAGGAGCTTATTGGCATGCATATAAGAAAAACGACATTCACCTTAAAAAGAAACAGTCTGCCACTAGCTACCCTCAGCCGCTAGCAAAAACTGGGGAACAATAAAAAATCTTCGTACTCCTCGAAAAAAGAAGAGGTTGTTGCTTTACCATTTAGCTACCGCATACTCGTTGGTTGGTAACCTTTTCCGGTTTCATCTCATATTTTGTTAAAGATGTTTAACCTAGGGAGGCGAAGCCATTGATAGAACAGCCGTATAGGGAGAGATTGGCTAATTGGTGTGAAGAAATTGAAGAGACTTTTACTGCATCTTTCGAACAGCTAACAGAGCGAATTGATGAACCTGTATTAGAGGAATGGGAAAACAAACTAGCATCCTTAATTAATGAAGTGAATACAGAAGAAAGTCTCATAGATGAAGAGACATTATATAAACAAGCAATGAGTATACATGAAGAGCTTCAATCTTTGCTTCAAAGATCGGAAACGGAACGGGATAGACAGGAAGCAGACGCTATAACGTCTGTTCCACTAGGAGGTCATAAATTACCTCCGCTCCCATATGCATATAATGCACTTGAACCGGTCATTGCTGAGGAGATTATGAGGTTGCATCATACAAAGCATCATCAAAGCTATGTAGATGGACTGAATAAAGCTGAAAAGGAAATGAAAAAGGCTCGCGAAAAAGGGGACTTTAGTTTAATTAAGCATTGGGAACGTGAGGCAGCTTTTAACGGATCAGGACATTATTTACACACCATTTTTTGGAATGTTATGAGCCCTAAGGGTGGTGGCAAACCTACTGGTGAACTAATGACAGCTATCAACGCCACGTTTGGTAGTTTCAATCAGTTTAAAAAACATTTTTCAGAAGCAGCCAAAAATGTTGAAGCAGTTGGCTGGGCGATACTAGTCTGGGCACCACGATCACATCGATTAGAGATTTTAACTGCGGAGAAGCATCAAAATTTAACTCAATGGGATACGATTCCTTTGCTCGTACTAGATGTATGGGAGCATGCTTACTATCTTCAATACAAAAACGAGCGAGCTAAGTATGTGGAAAATTGGTGGAAGGTTGTCAATTGGAGAGAGGTAGAAGATCGATATAATAAAGCAAGAACTCTAACTTGGACACCTTATTAGGATTTTTCCGCGTCGAACACGTCCCCAAAGGAAATTCTTTGGGGATTTATTAATAGGAGCTATTACTAGTCCGTTACATCCTATGCTGTTTTTTTATGCTTTCTTCATTATGGATTTTTGTAAGTTGGCTATCATGAATAATATTGTACATTCATTAGACAATTTATTTTAATAAATTTTAGTCCATAAATATAGGAGGTAATGATGGCTTTCTTTCGAATAATCGGTAAAGGTGTGGGGAAGGTAGCGGGCTCTCTTATTAGAGGGAGTGTAAAGCTAGCAGGTAGAACAGTTAAGTCGGTTTTAATTGCCGGGACAACGAAAGAATCAAACAGGCCTATTGGCACACTAGGCCAAATTATCGACGGAGTGGTTAAAGGTCCATATGAAGTTTTTTCAAAGAACGAGACAGTCAAGGTAGATGGTAAGGACGATTTAAAGGGTTTAGCTTTTAATGCCCTTACCGGGGGAGAAAATCCTGGTTCGTATTCCATTAAAACTGTAGGTGCTGCTTATGGTGGGCAAAAAGGGGATAATGAGAAATTGGCAGAAGGCTTTGTAGCTGTTATGGCGGTTGGCGGCATTAATCCTTTTAAGGAAATTGATGTGGAAAAAAAGTCAACCAAAGCGGAACAACTAAGTAATAATAAAGTTCCTTTTGTGGAAAAGAAAATTGAATTGCCAATCGGAGAAGTAACGGGCACTTTTCCCGTATTTGTTGTGGGGTTCGAAGTACAGCTCCCTGAAGCGTTATATCTTCAATCCGATCTGGTTCATTTTTCTTATGCGAATGTTGAGTTATTCCATGCCATTAAATCCAATCCAGACCTTATCCATGAATTGGGCTTAGATGCAAAGGATATCGAGGAACTAGTAAAAGGGAAAACCCCGGATGGTTATGCGTGGCACCATCATGAAGAAGCAGGGAAGTTGCAATTAGTAGATAAGGATTTTCATCAACACAATGGTCATACCGGTGGAAGAGAGTTATGGGGAGGAGGATTTGAGAACAGATAGAAATAATAATAAACTGAGACTATACATAATAAACCTCTCGATGCACAAATTAAACATATGTTCGGGAGGTGTTTTTATGGAATCAAAAGACTTTAACCAAATTTTCAACGAGTATAAACAACAAGGGGAACAACAAGCATCTGCGGAATCAGGAACAGACAGCAATCCTGGAAAAGAAAAAATTGTCGCTGTTCGGAAAAATGAAGACGGAGATATCATTGCCTTTAAAACTGAGAGTGGGCAAGAATTGGATTATCTTACTGCACTTGACCAAGCAAAAGCAGGAATGCTGGCTCATGTTGACGTCTTTCATAAGTATGGAAGAGATATTATCCGCAGTGAGCCGGACGGCATTAAAGAAAACAACTTGGATCAACTCCCATCTTTCTAGAGTAGATGGCATTTTTTCTATACTAGACCTCAAAAAAAGCGTTATTACTCAATTTGAGCTAATAACCCTTTTTTTATTGGTCTGTAAGATATTTGCATCACTAAAAATCGCAAGATCCAAGGATCAAAATTCTCAATATATATTTGATAATTCTGAATACAGTAGCTAATATGTAGATAAGATAGAGTGGTAGTTTAGGAGGGGGATGAGGGGGATGGGTTATGATGTTATCGTAGTGGGCGCTGGGCTAGCGGGCTTGGTGGCAACAGCAGAAATAGCAGATGCAGGAAGGAAAGTGTTGCTTTTAGATCAAGAATCCGAGGCCTCTTTGGGGGGACAAGCTTGGTGGTCCTTTGGTGGATTGTTTCTAGTTGATTTACCCGAACAGCGCCGATTAGGGATTAAGGATTCAAAAGAGTTAGCATGGCAAGATTGGTTAGGATCAGCTGGATTTGACAGAATGGAAGATGAAGATAGCTGGGGTCGGAAATGGGCTGAGGCGTATGTGGACTTTGCTGCAGGAGAAAAACGGTCTTGGTTATATGAAATGGGTGTTCGATTCTTTCCCGTCGTTGGCTGGGCCGAGCGAGGGGGGTACCTTGCTGAGGGACATGGGAACTCAGTTCCTAGATTTCATATTGTATGGGGAACAGGCCCTGGAATTGTCGCCCCTTTTGAACGAAGAGTCAGAGAGCATATGAATAATGGGTTGGTTGTGTACCAGCCTCGCCATCGAGTTGATAAGCTAATTCAACAAAATGGGGGAATTGTTGGCGTGGAAGGGTCAGTTCTTGAACACAGTTCTGTTCTTCGTGGGGAGGATAGTTCGAGAAACGTAATTGGGGACTTTACATACCAAGCTCAGGCTGTTTTGGTTTCTAGTGGGGGAATTGGTGGAAACCTTGAAGCAATCCAAAAGAATTGGCCTTCCCGACTAGGTACGCCACCAAAGAAAATGATCTCTGGCGTGCCTGCCCATGTTGATGGAAGAATGTTAACTATTACTGAAAGCGCTGGCGGGCGCATTGTAAATCGTGATCGCATGTGGCACTACACGGAAGGAATAAAAAATTATAACCCAATTTGGAGCAATCACGGAATCCGCATTCTTCCAGGTCCGTCCTCTCTTTGGCTAGATGCCCATGGGCGAAGATTTCCAGCGCCTAATTTTCCTGGGTTCGATACATTAGGTACGCTAGAAGCCATTCAAAAGACTGGTTATGACTATTCTTGGTTTATCTTAACTCAAAAAATCATTGAAAAAGAATTTGCCCTGTCAGGGTCCGAACAAAATCCAGATTTAACAGGGAAAAGCATTGTACAAGTATTGTCCAGAGCCTTGCCTGGTGCTCCTAGGCCAGTAAAAGCCTTTATGGAACAAGGAGAAGACTTTGTAGTCGCCACACAATTACCTGAGCTCGTATCAAGGATGAACAAGTTAACAGGTGACAATTTGTTGGATCTAGCAGACATTGAGAGACAAATAAAAGCCAGAGATCGGGAAATAGACAATAAGTTTACGAAGGATTTACAGATAACGGCACTACGTGGGGCAAGGCAGTATATTGGAGACAAATTAATTAGAGTTGCACCACCCCATAAACTACTAGATCCGAAAAACGGACCACTGATTGCAGTTCGCTTGAATCTCGTAAGTCGCAAAACTTTAGGAGGACTGCAAACAGATTTGTCTGGACGAGTTCTAAATACTTCTGGAGATGCAATTCCTGGTCTTTATGCAGCAGGGGAAGTCTCAGGTTTTGGTGGTGGCGGGGTACACGGCTACCGTGCATTAGAAGGTACGTTTCTAGGGGGATGCCTTTTTTCTGGAAGAGAAGCAGGACGCGCAGTGGCGAAAGAATTGAGTTAGTTTATTTGGGTATTCGGAGCCGACGGCACGAGCGGATTTTTCGAATATCTGAGAAAAAAAGTTATACCGCCTCACTTTAGAATCACCTAAAGGTAATAAAAGTTTAATTACTCAATCAAAACAACCACACCGATAAAAAAGGCGTGGTTTTTTCATGTGCTTAGCCGCTAAAATCGCAACACGATAGGTGCCCGAAGCCGATAAAAGAGGAAGAATAATAATTGAGTTGTAAACAAAAGGTAAAAGAGACATCTTAGAATCCTTAAAGTTTTGATGCTTTTAAAGTCGGCAATAGGAGGATAGACCATGAGTGTGAATAAAGAATCAGTTGAGAAAATCGTCCAAGCGGTAGGTGGGAAAGAAAATATTTCAGCAGCCACCCACTGCGTTACACGCCTACGTTTTGCATTAAAGGATGAAGGCAAAGTTGATAAAGAAGCGTTGGAAAATGTGGATTTAGTAAAAGGGTCTTTTTCAACCAATGGACAGTTCCAAGTCGTGATTGGACAAGGGACCGTTGATAAGGTATATAAAGAAATGGTGGCAATGACAGGAATCGGTGAGTCATCTAAGCAACAGATAAAGGATGAGGCTGCAAAAAATTTAAATCCATTGCAGCGTGCGATTAAAACACTAGCTGATATTTTCATCCCAATCCTACCTGCGATTGTAACAGCCGGATTATTGATGGGGATTAACAATATCCTCACTGGCCCTGGAATTTTCTTTGACGAAGCAATCGTGGATGTTTACCCACAATGGGCTGATGTTGCAAGCATCATCAATCTTATTGCGAACACGGCTTTTACTTTCTTGCCTGGATTGATTGGTTGGTCCGCGGTGAACCGTTTCGGTGGGAGCCCATTACTAGGGATTGTTCTTGGTTTAATGCTTGTTCACCCGGATCTATTAAATGCATGGGGCTATGGAGCGACCGACGAAATTCCCACTTGGAATCTTTTTGGATTAGAAATCCAAAAAGTGGGCTACCAAGGACAAGTTTTGCCTGTCTTACTCGCGTCTTATGTGTTAGCTAAACTGGAGACAGGGCTACGTAATAAAATTCCAGATGCTTTTCAACTATTACTTGTGGCACCTATTGCCCTCTTGGTAACTGGATTCATCTCCTTTATTGCCATTGGACCAATTACCTTTGCAATTGGGAATGCAATTACCAATGCAGTTGTAGGGATATTTGATGTTGCACCGTTATTAGGCGGATTAATTTATGGTGGACTTTATGCACCCCTTGTTATTACGGGAATGCACCATACATTCTTAGCTGTTGACCTCCAACTAATCGGAAGTACGGGCGGGACCTTCTTATGGCCTATGGTTGCTCTTTCCAATATTGCACAAGGAACAGCTGCATTAGCAATGTTCTTTGTCCTTAAAGATGAAAAGTTAAAAAGTTTAAGCGCCACCTCAGCTGTTTCAGCTTATCTAGGGATAACCGAGCCAGCCATGTTTGGGGTCAACTTGCGATTCCGATTTGCTTTTATCTCAGCGATAATAGGATCTGCACTGGCTGGCGCCTTTATCGCAATGGCTAGCGTACAGGCTCCATCGATTGGGGTTGGTGGCCTCCCTGCCTTTTTATCCATTTTTCCAAAAAACTGGGGGTCTTTCTTTATCGGGATGGCGATAGCCATTATTGTCCCATTCATTTTGACTCTCTTGCTTGGGAAAACTCGTAAGACTCAAGCAAGCTGAATATGGAGTCTGCCTGATTAGGGCAGGCTCTTTTTACATAAAATAGGTTAGGTGAAATGTGCTTCAATCATTGAACTACTTCGGAAATTAGGAGTTGAATGTTGGATGAATCTAGCATGGTGGAAACAAAGTGTGGTCTATCAAATATACCCTAGAAGTTTTATGGACAGCAATGGAGATGGAATCGGTGACTTACAAGGAATCATCTCAAAACTTGATTACATAAAAAACTTAGGGATTGATGTTATTTGGTTGTCACCGGTATACAAATCTCCCAATGATGATAATGGATACGATATTAGTGATTATCAGGATATTATGGATGAATTTGGAACGATGAAAGATTGGGAAGAGTTACTTGCAAATGTTCACGAACGCGGAATGAAATTGATCATGGATTTGGTTGTAAATCATAGCTCTGATGAACATCCATGGTTTGTGGAGGCAAGGAAATCGAAGGATAATCCTTATCGAGATTATTATATTTGGAGGCCCGGGAAGGATGGGCGAGAACCAACAAATTGGTACTCGAACTTCGGAGGATCTGCATGGGAATATGATGAAACAACAGATGAATATTATTTGCATTTATTTTCTAAGAAACAGCCTGATTTAAACTGGAGAAACGCAAAGCTTCGCGAAGAAGTGTACAACATGATGAAATGGTGGTTAGATAAGGGGGTTGATGGATTTAGAATGGACGTGATTAATTTTATTTCCAAACCTGAAATCTTTCCTGAAGGCGATCCTAAACCAGGCAAGAAGTATGCGTCAGGAAGTAAGTTTTATCGAAATGGTCCACACATTCACGATTATTTACACGAAATGAATCAACAAGTTCTCTCTGCTTATGATGTTATGACGGTAGGGGAAATGCCAGGTGTCACTCCAGAGCTCGCCCGTCTTTATACAGAAGAATCACGGAAAGAACTGAATATGGTGTTCCAGTTTGAACATATGGGGTTAGACAATGGTCCGTATGGAAAGTGGGATTTAAAGCCGCTAAATTTAGTTGAATTTAAACAGAACCTAACAAAGTGGCAAAAAGCGCTTGAAGAGATAGGGTGGAACAGTCTGTATTTTAATAATCATGATCAACCCCGGTCTGTGTCACGCTTTGGCAATGATAAGGAATATCGTGTTGAATCGGCAAAAATGCTTGCGACCCTCCTTCATATGATGAAGGGAACCCCTTATGTTTATCAAGGCGAAGAAATAGGCATGACCAATATACAATTTGAGTCGATAGACGATTACCGTGATATCGAAATCCACAATTTTTATCATGAGCAAAAAGAAGAAGGAATCTCGCAAGAAAAAATAATGAAAAGTATCTATGTAAAAGGACGAGACAACTCTAGAACGCCAATGCAGTGGAATTCGACAAATAACGCTGGGTTTTCAACCGGAACACCTTGGATAAAAGTAAATCCGAATTATACAGAAATAAATGCTGAGAAAGAGGTGTCCAATCCAGACTCGATTTACCATTATTATCGTGCGCTTATTCAACTTAGGAAAAACCATGAAATCATTGTGAACGGTGGATACGATTTAGTGGATGAAGACCATCCGGAAATATTCTCTTACAAGCGCACGTTGCACAACCAAACGTTGCTTGTGATTTGTAATTTCTACGCAAATGAGCCTGTCTTTACATTGCCAGCCACGATTCTATACAAGTCAGCACATGTATTGATTAGTAATTATCAACAAAGCGATGGTTCTCTAGGAGAACAACTAAAATTGAAACCCTATGAAGCACGGGTTTACTTGTTAACTGGAGCTTAACTTGTCCTTTCTGTACGAAATGAAACTTCTAATTACAAAGCATCAGACAATATCAACCTTTGAACAGGCTGTTCCAGCAGCTGTTAGAAGGCTCCAAAACTTTGATTTAAATTTTAGCAGCGTTTTGTTAATATCATTGGCGGTAAGATTTTATCAACAAACAGGTTAAAAATAAGCCTTTTAGGGAAATTTCATCCCTTAAATCCGTATAAACTGGTAGAATTTATATGGAAATAGAGTATACATACGGGGAGAGGTCCAGATGAAAACAGATGTTCAAATTGCACAAGAAGCAAAAATGGTTCCAATTACTGAGATTGCGGATTATCTTGGAATAGCCGAACATGAATTAGAGTCATATGGTCGCTATAAAGCAAAAGTTTCATTAGACGTTCTTGAACGACTTGAAGAAAGGCCGGACGGGAAACTCATTCTTGTAACGGCAATCAACCCAACTCCTGCAGGAGAGGGAAAAACGACCGTCAATGTTGGTCTCTCAATGGGCTTAAATAGAATTGGCAAGAAAACAGTCACGGCATTACGGGAGCCTTCATTGGGACCAGTATTTGGAATTAAGGGTGGCGCGGCTGGAGGTGGATACGCTCAAGTTGTTCCAATGGAAGATATTAATCTTCATTTTACAGGGGATTTCCATGCCATCACTTCTGCACATAATCTGCTAGCTGCAATGCTAGATAACCATATTCATCAAGGAAATAAGCTTCAAATTGATCCTAAAAGAATTGTTTGGAAAAGAGTCCTTGATACCAATGACCGAGCTTTAAGAAATGTAATCATCGGGCTAGGTGGCAGAATGGATGGGTTTGTTCGCCAAAGCGGCTTCGATATTACAGTTGCTTCAGAAATAATGGCTATCTTATGCCTAGCAACTAGCCTTTCAGATTTGAAAATGCGCCTTTCAAGAATGGTCATTGCTTATGATCAAGCAGGACAAGCTGTTACCGCGGGGGATCTAGAAGCAACTGGTGCGATGGCTTTGTTACTGAAAGACGCGATTATGCCAAACTTAGTTCAAACGGTTGAAAATACTCCGGCATTTATCCATGGGGGACCGTTTGCAAATATTGCCCATGGATGCAACTCTGTTATGGCAACAAAAATATCTCTTAAATTAGCGGATTATGTTGTGACAGAAGCAGGCTTTGGTGCCGATCTTGGTGCCGAAAAGTTTTTTAATATTAAGTGTCGAGACGCTGAACTTAAGCCAGACGCTGCTGTGATTGTTGCGACCATCCGTGCCCTGAAAATGAATGGCGGGGTTGCGAAAAGTGATCTAGGCAATGAAAATCTATCTGCACTAGAAGCTGGGATTGTAAACCTTGAAAGACATATCGAGAATATTCATAAATTTGGTGTCCCAAGTGTGGTAGCCATTAACAAGTTCCCAACCGATACCGAGGCAGAAATTGCGTTATTAAAAGAAAAATGTGCCGCTAAAGGCGTAGAGGTTGTGGTTGCTGAGGTGTTTACAAAAGGTGGAGAAGGGGCCATAAAACTTGCGAACAAGGTTGTGGAGATTTGTGAAACAACTCCATCTAATTATGCTCCGTTATATGAGATGGATGGAAGTATTGAAGAGAAAATCACGAAGATAGCAACAGAAATTTACCGTGCTGAAAGAGTAGAGTTTACCTCAGCAGCTCAAAAGCAAATCTCACAGCTATCTTCTCTAGGCTTTGAAAACCTCGCTATCTGCATGGCGAAAACACAATATTCCTTTTCCGATAACCCAACGTTGCTTGGAGCCCCAACTGGATTCACGCTCACAGTGAGAGAAGTGAAGGTATCTGCAGGAGCAGGATTTATCGTAGCCCTAACCGGCGATATCATGACCATGCCGGGCTTACCAAAAGTACCCGCCGCAAATGGAATGGACATAACAGAAACCGGTGAAATAATTGGGCTTTCTTAACAGGTGACAGGCACCATCCAGTTTTTTCCTATTGTGAATGTAACCAAGGAACGAAGGAAATAATCTTAGAGGGACGATAGACCAATTGGAGGTGTGTGATGACACATCAAGATAGTTCTAAATTTGATTTGCATACGCATCATGTGCGCTGTGGCCATGCGAGGGGAGAAATTAGGGATTATATTGAAGCAGCCATCGAAAGGGGCTTGCACGTCATCGGAATTGCGGATCATTCGCCGTTTTTCTCCTACAAAGAGGACCAGGCCTTTCCAAAGATTGCGATGGCCGTAAGTGAATTTCCTAGGTATGTAAAAGAAGTACAAGCCTTAAAGCAAGAATACGAAGGAAAAATAGAAGTTCTGCTTGGGATTGAAGCAGACTTCTTTCCAGAACACATTGAACGGTACCGACCTTATTTTGATCGCTACCCGTTTGACTATATCATTGGCTCGGTTCATCAAGTTGATGGAATCAGCATTTTTAATAAACGACGGTGGAAGAGATTAAATGAACAGCAACAGGTTCAAACGAAGGAAACCTACTATCAGTTGATTGAACAATCAGCACGTAGTGGAATGTACCAAATTCTTGGCCATATTGATGCGATGAAAGGCTTTTATCCAACGTTTTCAGATATTCAAACCGATGTGGTTGAAAAAACGCTTAAAGTGATCGGCGAACATGATGTTGCGATTGAAATCAACACTTCTGGCAAAACCAAGGATGTTGGTGGCTGGTATCCGTCTGATGTGATTCTAGAGCAAGCCAATCACTTTGGCGTCCAGGTTACATTTGGTTCAGATGCCCATGACCCGGAAAGAGTTGGCGATGAATTTGAACTGGTTGCGAAAAAGCTCAAGGAAATTGGATACAAAGAATGGTGTTTCTATAGACAAAAAGACCGGGTCATTGTTCCGCTTTAACGAGCATTTTTAAACACTTGATTAATATACTCTAGAAGCTCTTTCGGGATACGAAAGGGCTTTTTTTTCTGTTCCTAAACCTGTTTCCTCCTAAAGAACCAATTTTCGAAAAATTTATCATAATAATATTGACAAATCCTATGTGTATGGTAGGATTAATTTTAACAAAAGCAACTTAACTACATCGGGGAGGAGGGCGAACTAAGTTGAAACCGTCGGAGTGGCAAGAAGTGTCGCAGCATGTGGAGACAATGCTCCAAAACGTCAAATATGGATCCATTACCTTGGTGATTCAAGATGGAAAAGTCATTCAAATTGAGAAGAACGAAAAAGTTCGTCTTCAATCAAATAAACGCGCTGACTAGACAAACTAGAGGCGGTCTATCCCTTTTAAAGGTGTAGACCGCCTTTTTTTATCAGAAAGGTGGTTTCTAATATGAGTAAGGCTGTGACGTACGAAGAATGGAGTTCTATCTCGAATACTTTTCGGGAGGATGACAAAACGAAAGGAGCCCTTGGTGTTTTACAGTGGGCTTACCGTGTTTATCCGGAAGATCAAATTGTTTATGCTTCTAGTTTTGGTGCCGAAGCAATTGTTTTAATACATTTGATTCAGCAAGTAAAACCGGATGCTCATATTGTCTTTCTGGATACTGATTTACACTTTCCAGAAACATATGATGTGATAAGAAAAATTGAAGAGCGATTTCCATCTCTCCGAATTGAAAAGAAAAAGCCTGAGTTGACGCTTGACGAACAACGAGAAGAATATGGATCCGCACTCTGGAAGCGTGATCCAAACAAATGCTGCGAAATTCGGAAGGTCATTCCATTGCGTGAGACATTAACTTCAAAACAAGCATGGATTTCTGGCCTTCGCAGAGAACAATCGCCAACTAGAGCGAATACAGAGTTCGTCAATAAGGATGAAAAATTCAAGAATATTAAACTATGTCCGTTGATTCATTGGACATGGGAGGAAGTATGGGACTACATTCGTGAAAATGAATTGCCGTATAACCAACTACATGATCAAAACTATCCAAGTATAGGTTGCTTTCCCTGTACACAGCCTGTCGGAGACGATGGAGATTCGCGAGCTGGACGGTGGTCAGGCAGTGGGAAAACGGAGTGTGGGTTGCACACCTAAAAGATTACTAGAGTATAACCTGCCACTAAGGAAATGGAGGAGATTCCTATGCTGACGATTATTGCGATCGCAATTGGCTTGTTTTTTGCAATAAATATTGGCGCTAGTGGAGCCGCGGCGTCCATGGGAATCGCCTACGGTGCAGGAGTTGTGAAAAAACGAATGGCTTTATTTTTATGTGCCATTGTCGTTTTTCTGGGTGCCTGGCTTGGTGGTGGGGAAGTTGTAAAAACAATTGGAAGCGGAATTGTTCCAAGTTCCACCTTTACGATTCAAGTGGCTTTAATTGTTTTAGCTTCCGCGGCATTGTCTTTATTCCTAGCAAACCTTTTTGGGATTCCGCTGTCGACTAGTGAAGTAGCGGTTGGTTCCGTGATTGGCGTAGGGATTGTCTATCAATCAATCTTCGTTGGCAAGCTGCTGTGGATCATGCTTTTTTGGCTTCTAACACCCATGGTTGCTTTTTTCGCAGCGATCCTTTCTACCTATCTTTTAAAAAGCAAATGGGTAAAGGCCTTGTTGAAAATGCCAAAGGCAGTGCCTGTTCTATCTGTTCTAGTGGTAGTAATGGGACTGTTTGAAGCATTTGCAGCTGGGATGAACAATGTAGCCAATGCAGTTGGTCCATTGGTTGGTGCCGAAATCATGTCAACCGAAGATGGGATACTTTATGGGGGCTTATTCGTAGCATTAGGTGCACTAGTTCTTGGTTATCGAGTGCTTGAAACAAATGGGAAAAAGATAACGACCTTGAAATTAGAAGAAGGGTGCGTGATTTCAGGAACTGGAGCAAGCATCGTTACAGTAGCTTCAATATTTGGAATACCTGTTCCATTAACACAAATCACGACCTCTTCGATTATTGGCATTGGCTTTGCTAAGCAGGGGAAATCCGTTCTACAGAAGGATATTGTTGTAAAACTGTTAACCGTTTGGATCGTCTCACCTGTGCTTTCGATGGTCCTTTCTTACACACTTATTCAACTATTAATTGAAAAAAATATCTATCCTGTCATTGCGATGGCTGGCGTGTTGATTTCCGTTTTTGGAGTGTTGTTTTTGATGAAACGACCAAACTCAGAGACTCCAATCACTGAGATTGAATAATAATACTATTAAACTAGCAAAGAAAGGTTGATTTTTACATGTCATTATTACCAAAACCACATGGTGGAAAACTAATTCAAAACTTTGATCCTTCTTATAACCTTGCAAGTATCGAGAAAGAAATTATCATTGATGCAATTGCTCTCAGTGATCTGGAATTAATCGGTGTGGGTCTTTTTAGTCCTTTAACAGGGTTTCTTGGTAAAGAGGATTATGAGTCTGTTGTTAGCGAAATGCGTTTAAAAGACAACACGATTTGGTCTATTCCTGTTACTCTACCCGTCTCAACAGAAGTTGCCGGTACTCTTGAAGTAGGAGAACAATACAAATTAAATTTTGAAAATGAAGTATATGGGGTTATCAAGGTCTCTGAATTATTTGAGCCAGACTTGAAAAAAGAAGCACGTGAGGTCTACAAAACAGAAGAACATGCTCACCCAGGAGTAAAGCGATTATTTGAAAGAGGCTCTGTATACGTAGCAGGAGAAGTGACTCTTGTTAAAAAACCAGAAAAAGGGGTGTTCGGTGACGTCTGGCTTGAGCCAAAAGAAACGCGTGCTTTGTTTGAAGAAAAGGGGTGGAAGACCGTTGTGGGCTTCCAAACAAGAAATCCGATACACCGAGCCCATGAATATATTCAAAAAGCTGCGCTAGAAACGGTAGATGGTTTATTTGTAAATCCTCTTGTTGGTGAAACAAAATCAGATGATATTCCAGCTGATGTACGCTTGAAAAGCTACCGGGTTTTACTAGATAACTATTATCCTACAGAACGTGTTCAGCTAGGTGTTTACCCTGCAGCGATGCGTTATGCGGGTCCAAGAGAAGCAATTTTTCATGCGATTGCACGCAAAAACTTCGGTTGCACTCACTTTATCGTCGGTCGAGACCATGCTGGCGTTGGGAACTATTATGGAACGTATGATGCTCAACATATTTTCAGTAATTTTACGGAAGAAGAGCTTGGAATCAAGCCTTTATTCTTTGAACATAGCTTCTATTGCACGAAATGTGAGGGAATGGCATCAGATAAAACATGCCCACACGGAAAAGAAGATCGGGTGATTTTGTCTGGGACAAAGGTTAGAGAACTCCTTCGTGCGGGGCAGTTACCACCGTCCACTTTTAGCCGTAAAGAAGTCGTGGAAGTATTAATTGAAGGAATGCGCGAAAAAACAACTGTGTAAGGAGAATGAAGGATGGGAAAATCAACAAATATTACTTGGCATGATACAACTGTTACAAAGCAAGACCGACATGCACAAAATGGTCACGGCAGCTGTGTGCTATGGTTTACAGGGCTATCAGGTTCTGGGAAGTCGACCATCGCAAATGCAGTATCAAATGAATTATTTAGGCAGGGAATCAATGAATATGTGTTAGATGGGGATAATATCCGCCATGGGTTAAATAAGGATTTGGGATTTTCTGAATACGACCGGACGGAGAACATCCGCCGAATTGGAGAAGTTGCAAAACTATTTGTTGATAGTGGCAAAGTCGTCACAACCGCATTCATCTCTCCATTTCGCTCCGACCGCGATCAAGTCAGGTCGATTTTCTCGGAACAGGAGTTTATTGAGGTTTTTGTGGATTGCCCATTAGAAGAATGTGAACGACGTGACCCTAAACAGCTATATGCAAAAGCGAGAGCGGGTGAGATTAAAGATTTCACAGGGATTGATTCTCCTTATGAAGCACCGGAACAAGCGGAAATCACGATTCATTCTAATCTGGTATCTGTTGAAGAAGCAGTACAGCACGTATTAGGTTACTTACAGGATAAAAATATTATATAATGTAGTAATCACATTACGATTAATCTGTACTTACAGCTGTAGAGGAAGGGGCACATTTTATGAAAGCGATTCTTTATATTGGTCACGGAACACGATCGAAAAAGGGGGCCGAAGAGGCAAAGTCCTTTTTACGAAGGGTCATAACCAAAGTAGATTTCCCGATACAAGAAATTAGTTTTCTTGAGTTAACCGAGCCATTTATTGATCAAGGTTTTCATCGGTGTGTCGAAAGAGGAGCGACAGAAATCGTCGTTATCCCTCTCTTCCTTTTGGCTGCAGGGCATATAAAAAAGGATATTCCTGAAGCGCTGAAAAGGTTAAAAGGCAATTACCCTCACGTTAAGGTAAGTATGAGAGACCCGTTTGGAGTTCAAGATGAAATTCTTGGTGCTGTAGAAGAATTGGTTAGAGGTACAGTTGAGGATGTTTCTCCGGCAGACTCTTTGCTAATTGTTGGGAGAGGTAGTAGCGATCCAAGTATACATACGGCTTTTGCAGAAATTGCTACTGGAATTGGCAAGCGCCTAGGGATGGAAAAGGTATCGGTATGTTACCTAGCTGCGGCTAGTCCTAGATTTGAAGAGGGACTTGAGACAGTCTCTAAGCAGGCTACTGGGAAAGTAATTGTCATTCCATATTTATTATTTTCGGGGCTTTTGTTAAGTGAAGTAATACGGAATGTCCGAACAAGGCAAAGAAGAGGCGAATCCATTCACTGCACTGGTCCATTAACTGAGCATCGTGCAATTGAAAATCTTTTTATAAAGCAAATCTTGACGAATGAATAACGTTGATGAGGTAAGTTTTTATAGTTGTGATGCCCTTTAAAAAAGGGCTGATCAAAAGCTTGGCGAGCTACTCCCCAAGCTTTTTTGCATTGTGGTAGGAATAGGAATGCATAAACAAACTTGCCCCTGGGAATTACTTCACTCTAGATAAAAAGGATGGGCTCTGATCGATAATTTGGTAGTTTTTATGAGCCACAACGGTTATAGGGGTTTCGATATTTAATTTTATGGCGTCATTTTTACTTACATTTACGATAACGCTTTCATTTCTAACAATAGATACTTCTCCGACAATGATTCTCCCGTTTCGAACAAAACGGACTTTGTCGCCGCACTCTGCTATACCTTTTTGTTTCATTACATACTCATTTGAAGTTTCCAATTGCTAATCGCTCCTTACATAATGTGGATGAATGAAGATATATGCCGTTCATATTTACCTATTATTGTTAGAGGGGTGTAAAAAAACAAAAATAGATAAACATGAACTTTAGTTCAAGTATTCCATATGATGCGTGTTACGTCAAGAGAAAATGAACTTTGGTTCATGTATAACTTTTGTGCTATATTATTGTAGAGGTGAGTATTATGAATGACCAGGAAAGTAACCAACTTATTGGACAATTCCCATCTGTTCCCAAACAAGAACGTGCTTATCAGAAAAGACAGGCTCTCCTTGAAAGTGGACGAATCTTATTTATCGAAAAAGGATTTGACCATACCACTGCAAAGGAAATTGCGGCCCACGCTAATGTCGCTACAGGTACGTTTTATCGATATTTTTGTGATAAACGCCAGCTTTTGATGGCGCTTATAAAGGATCAGTTAGAAAGGTTCATGCCACCGAGACCGAGTTGGTTGAATCATAATGACCCTGAAACAGAACTAGCAGAACAATTAGCAAGCCATTATGATCGGCTCGAAAAATTAGGTCTTCATCGGGTCCTTCCAGAATTACTACCGCATGATCCAGAATTAACGGAAGTATTTGGAGAAGCTAGGAGGAAGCTTCATGGAAGTATTTATGAAGGATTAAAACAAGCTAAAGACTTAGGCTTCACCTGGAATGATTTAGATTTATGGTCGGTTGCTTGGTCCATTATTGTCCTAACTGAAAACATACCTAAAATGGATATAAAGAAGGGTACTAATTCTGATTACCATGTGGTTGCAAAAATCATTTGCCGCAGTGTATTCCCGCCAGACGTCCTAGTCCAATTGAAATCTGGAGAGAAAAGCTTTTAGTAATGAAGTGGTAGGCGTGCCTGCACACTTTATGAAACTATAGCTTTTCTTTTTATTAGATTATGCTTAGGTGTAGAGATATGTATCGGTTAATTTCCTATTTTATAAATACTATTAAAATCCTCATAGTATTCTTATTGTGTTGAAACATTTAGGGATCTACATAGGATTCAATAGCAGTTGATGATAAAAAAACAGTGGATGTTGCTGTGATTTTAGAATGATATTGATTTGTACTTTATTAAAACTATCCTATTTAATAAAAATCATTAGAGGTGCGAAAAGAGTTGTCTATTTCCAATTGAAATGTTATTCTAATTTAGCTATCTTAGCTACACGTTAATAAAAAATTTTACTATGAAAATACTTGTAATAAAGTATTGACGAGATGTTTGAATGTGTAGTATAGTATAAAACGTTGTCAGCGGAAACAACGATTTCTTCTAAAAACACTATATCGCTAAAATATTTAATCGAAAAACTATTAAAAAATAGTTGATTAAACAAAAGTGATGTGTTATTATAAATCTTGTCGCTTTTAGACAACATATTACAAATTGTCCTTTGAAAACTAAACAAACAAGCGTC
>NZ_JACWFH010000026.1 GCF_019749255.1 Mesobacillus maritimus
GTCGGGGGTTAGTCACCCCCTCCTACTCGATTGCTTTTTCATAAAATTTATAGCTTTTGAAAGCTAATTCGAAAAACCTCAATTTTTAGAATTTTTAGAATTGAGGTTGAATATTTCAAAGAATCAAGTATACTTATACTATATATGCATACTAACTGGTTGGTAAAGGTTACTTTGGAGTAGTCTTGGAGTGCTTTTTCTCCACAAATGAAAGCGTGTTCAAAGGTGTTTATAGAAGCCATATTTATAGGACTTAAACAAAAAGATGTGTTTTTTTCGAATCGAAATTGGGAGGTAGGAGTATGAGTCAGAGAAAGAAATGGTTAGACCTTTATCCTGAAAATGTTGCAAAGGATCTAGAAATTCCAAAGAAGTCTCTACCTGAGATGCTGGGAGAAACTGTCGCAAAGTACCCAGATCATAAAGCGTTATCCTTTTTTGGTAGGAAATTAACGTACCGGGAACTTCAAGGTGGGGTCTTAGGTTTTGCAGCTGCCCTCCAATCGAAAGGTGTGCAAAAAGGAGAGCGGGTTGCAATTATGCTACCAAATTGCCCTCAATATGTTATTAGTTATTATGGAATTCTTTCTTCGGGTGGGATTGTTACCCAGATCAATCCGATGCTTGTGGAACGAGAACTTGAATATATCTTAAACGATTCGGGGACAGAAACAATCATTGTTTTAGATGCGCTATATCCAAAGGTGAAGAATGTTCAAGAAAATACGAGTGTGAAGAATGTAATCGTCGTCAGCCTACAACCTTCGGGACAGAGTTTTGATTCAGATTATACATTTGAAAGCTTCTTGGCAAGTGCTACACAATCATTTACTCCAGTGGAAATTGAGCCTGAACATGATGTTGCTATTCTTCAATATACAGGAGGGACAACAGGGCGCTCTAAGGGAGCAATGTTGACGCATCGGAATATTTTTGCAAATGTGTTTCAATGCTACGAGTTTTTTAAAGATGAAATGAAAATTGCCCAAGAAAAAATTCTGACGGTTATTCCGCTATTTCATGTTTTTGGGATGACGTCCTGTATGAATCTATCAATCTTTACAGCTGCAGAGTCGATTATGCTTCCAAGGTTTGAACTTGAAGAGGTACTTAATACCATTAAACAAGAACAACCAAGCATTTTCCCAGGTGTCCCAACGATGTATGTAGCGATTACCAATCATCCAAATGCAGAAAAGTACGGAATTGATAGTATTCGAACATGTAACAGTGGCAGTGCCCCAATGCCTGTTGAGTTGTTGAAGGAGTTTGAAGGGAAAACTGGTTCGAAAATCCTAGAAGGTTATGGCTTATCTGAAGCTTCTCCGACGACCCATTGTAATCCACATTTTGCAGACAGGAAACCAGGCAGTGTCGGAATAGGGGTTCCATCTACAGATTACAAAATTGTTGACCTAGCTGATGGTGAGACGGAAGTTCCAGTAGGTGAACTTGGTGAAATCATTATTAAAGGTCCCCAAGTAATGAAAGGGTATTGGAATATGCCAGAAGAGACAGCTGCGACCTTGAAGAATGGTTGGCTCTATACAGGTGATATAGGGAGAGTAGATGAAGAAGGGTATCTTTATATTGTTGATCGGAAAAAAGATATGATCATCGCCAGTGGATACAATATTTATCCACGTGATGTTGAGGAGGTTCTCTATGAACATCCTTCCGTTCAGGAAGCTGTAGTTATTGGCGTTCCAGACCCATATCGTGGGGAAACCGTTAAAGCTGTAATTGTACAAAAGGCGGGGAAAGCAGCGACTGAGGAAGAAATCATTAAATATTGCAAGGATAATATGGCAGCATATAGAGTTCCGTCTATTGTTGAGTTTCGTAAAGAACTCCCAAAAACTGCAGTCGGAAAAATATTGCGTAGAGCTTTGAGAGATGAAGTTAAAAGTAACAACAAGTAAAAAACGTATGCACGTTGATGGTTATTAGCAATAATCTTCTGTTTAACCAAGATTATTGTTACCCGGAGTGATTAAATAGGCTAGGGCGAATGCTGTTGTGGTATAATTTTTCTCATAATATAGGAAGATTGTGAGGCTGTATAGCGTGAAAGAAAAAATAACCGAACAAAGCATTCGCCTTTTTGAGAAAAAAGGTTTTACTGAAACATCTATCCAGGATATTGTTGATTCTTTAGGTGTTACAAAAGGTACGTATTACTACTACTTTTCCAGCAAAGAAGAATTGCTCATGGACATCCATATAAAATATATTAAAAACCTTGTGGAGGCCCAAGAAAAAATCCTTTATAACGAGCAGAATAACTGTAAGGAAAAGCTAGCAGAGATTGTATACATGCTGATTGGGAATATTGACAGTCAAGGTCCTAGTGCCAAAATTTTCTTTCGTGAAATGAAAAATCTAAAACCAGAGCATCTTGAAAAAATCATTCCAATCCGCGATCAATTTCGGATTAATATTGAACAATTGATCAAAGAAGGCATTGATAAAGGGGAATTCAAAGAACATTTGAATGCGCCCATCATAGCATTAGGAGTACTTGGTGTTACGAACTGGAGTTATCAGTGGTTCAAGCCTAATGGAAGCAAAAGTGCCAGGGAAGTGTCTGATATTTTTGTAGATATGATCTTAAATGGGGTAGCTAGGTAAAAAAAAATAAGGCGGGGGAGACAGGTTCTTCCGCTTATTTATGTCTAAAACATACCAACTGGTCAGTATTAAAACTGGATATGATATGAGAGGAGGTGGCTGGGTGGAAGAAATACAAGTAACCGTGAGATTTGGTGAAACCGATGCTTTAGGGCATGTAAATAATACAAGCTACTTTATTTACCTTGAGGAAGCGAGGATTCGGTTTATAGAAGCGCTGGGATTTGATATGAATGTAGAATATTGGAATTTTATCCTTGCTTCAACAAAGCTTGATTTTATTAATCAAGGTTTTTTTAATCAAGTTCTTGCAATCAAAACATATGTATCAAAAGTGGGAACAAAAAGTTTTGAGCTCATACATGAGATTATATGTAGTCAGACTGGAGAACTTGTCGCAAAAGGAAACGCTGTCATGGTTTATTTTGATTTTGAACTGCAGAAAAGTAGTCAGATACCAGAAGACATAAGAGAGCAATTAACACAGCACTTCGTCAGTCAATAAGAGACTGAATCTTCTTTAAATTAAGTGGGAGGAGCGGTTATATGCGTCAAAAAATAGGTGAAGATACGATTCCAGTGCGAAAAGGGGAGGAGTTAGATGTCACGACCCTTGAGTGGTTTTTAAGGAAAAATATTGATGGACTTCCATATGAAAGACTAGAGGTTAGGCAATTCTCTGCAGGGCACTCAAATTTAACGTATCAATTAAAAATAGGAGATTGGGAGGCCGTTCTCAGGAGACCGCCGTTGGGACCGGTTGCCCCTAAAGCCCATGATATGGAAAGGGAACATAAAATCATTTCAGAAATTCACTCGCTGTTCTCCCCAGCCCCCAATCCTATTTTATTTTCAAATGATCTTACTGTCGTAGGAAGCCCGTTTCAAATTATGGAACGAAAACATGGAGTTGTCTTAGACACTACTTTTCCAGAGTCAATTACTCCTACGGAGGAAAATTGCAGGCGGGTATCTGAGATAATGGTCGATCGTTTGGCAGAATTACATTCGATTGATTATCGAAAAACAAAACTTGGAGAAATATCAAAACCAGAAGGATTTATGGAACGACAAGTTCACGGATGGATTGGTCGTTATGAACGAGCAAAAACAGATGATATTAAAGAAGCAGATATCTTAACACAGTGGTTAGCCAAACACAGTCCAAAAAAACACGAAGCAGCCATTATTCATTATGATTATAAATTAAACAATGCCATGTTTAACCCTGAATTAACGGAAATGGTTGGTTTATTTGATTGGGAAATGACCACTGTTGGAGATCCACTTGCTGATTTGGGGGTTGCTCTTGGCTATTGGTTACAAGAGGATGACCCAGATATGTTGAAAAAAGGATTTAGTAAACCCTCTGTTACAGTTAATCCAGGATTCTTATCAAGGAATGAATTCATAGAAAGATATGCAAAGAAGAGCGGACGTGATGTAACAGATATCAACTTTTATTTAACGTTTGCTTACTTTAAACTCGCGGTTATTCTTCAACAAATTTATTACCGCTATAAAAAAGGACAAACAAATGATACAAGGTTTGCCAACTTTGACGAGACGGTCCGCAACTTGATTATGTATGGGACTCATGTAGCTTTTAGTAAATAGAAAACCGCTGTGTTTGATTTTCCAATCCATGGAATTGAGCGGAAATCAACATCCACGTTTTACACAGGTATGATAAAAATAGTTTGCTAGATTCCGACATGAATAAATAAAACAAGAGGTGTAGAAATGCAAAAAATCCACCTTCTGCTTAAGAAGGAAGAACTAAATGAAGAGAAAATAGAATCAGGAAAAAAAATAGCTGTGGTTCTCGATGTATTGCTTGCGACAACAACCATAACATCAGCACTACATAACGGGGCCAAAGAAGTAATCCCGGTTATGAATAGCGAAGAAGCCCTTGAAGTTGCAAAAGCGATTCCGGCAAATGATTGCGTCATCGCAGGGGAATATGAAGCAAAACCGATTGATGGTTTCGTATACCCTAGTCCAACGCTTATTAGCAAAATGATTAAAGATAAAACTTTAATTCTATCGACAACAAATGGCACAGTTGCACTTCGAAAGTCTGCTGGTGCGACGAAAGTCTTTATTGCGGCTTTGGTGAATAATCCATATGTAGCAAAGGCTATTCAGAAGGAAAAGGAAGCTGAAACAATTGTCGTGGTTTGTTCTGGAAATTCTACTGGGTTCAGCTTAGAGGACTTTTATGGTGCAGGTCATTTCATTCAATGTCTCGTAGGAAATCAACGAGAAGAGTACGAATTAACGGATTCTGCGCTAGCTGCACTGATGTTTTATCAAGGTAGGGTGGAAGCTTCAAAGCAAACCTTAGCTGATTCTTTCGTTGGTCGGATGTTTACTCGACATGAGGGAGAGGAAGACCTGCAATTAGCTGCTGAAAAGGGGGCAATTGATCTTGTTCCGATTCTCAAAGATGGAAAAGTAGTTTGCTCAGGTAAAGGGATAGAAGTAAAAACAAATAATTAGATAAAGAGGTGGGGAAAGAGATGACTAGGTTTGCAGATTGTGTTGCAGTAATTACTGGAGCAGGTAGCGGAATTGGGAAGGCAGCAGCGGCACGGCTTGCTAGTGAGGGAGCAAAGGTTATTCTTGTTGGGAGAACTAGGTCCAAGTTAGAGACAGCCGCCAGAGAAATCAACCAACCAATGAGGATTCCAGCTGCTGAAATCTTTCCTGCTGATGTGACAGATGAGGAAGACTTAGTTGAGCTTGCCCAATATATTGAAGAACAATATGGAGATTTCCATATTTTAATCAATAATGCTGGTGTCTCGAGCCAAGGAAAGATTCTCGATATGGATGTTAAGGATTGGGACTATGTTCAATCCGTTAACTTGAAGAGCGTTTTTCTGACAGCAAAAGTTCTAGGAGGTTTAATGGCCAAAGGAGCAGCCCGAACAAGGGGAAACGATAATCGAGCCATTGTAAATGTTGCCTCACTTTCAGGGCATCAGGCAGGGGCACAAATCCCTCATTATAGCTCAGCTAAAGCAGCGGTAATCAATTTAACTAAATCTTTAGCCCTTGAATTTGCCCAATACGGGATTAGAGTGAACTCTGTATCGCCGGGTTTTATTGAAACGCCGCTTACGGAGAGAGGCCTGCAAAATGATAAATTTTTGAAAGCCATTGAGCGTAACACAGCTCTTCAAAGAGTAGGGAAAGCAGAGGAAATCGCGAATATTATTTCATTTATCGCATCAAGCGAAGCTTCCTATATGACAGGTTCAGATGTACTTGCTGATGGTGGCTGGTTAATTAAATAGGTTTATAGCGTCTAGAATGCTATAAACCGTTAAATCATTTTAACAGTTGAAAAGTTATTTTAGAAAAATTCTTAATTAAAAAATAAAGGGGAAATGACCATGAGTAGAGAAGATTTATTAATTAGCAAGGAAAATTCAGTTCTTTCTTTAACCCTTAATCGTCCAGAGAGTCTAAATGCTTTCAGCCCAGATATGATACTTGGCCTGACAAATTCTATTAAAGATGCGCAAACTGACCCAGAAGTGAAGGTCATTGTCTTATCTGGAGCGGGGAGATCATTTAGTGCAGGTGGAGATGTAAAGACAATGGGAGACAGAACGGCTACACATGCCTATGACCATATTGGGAGATTAAATGAGTTAATTTTAACGATGAGAAATACGGAGAAGCCAATTATTGCAGCTGTACATGGCTTCGCTGCGGGAGCCGGTTTTAATTTAGCACTTGCATGTGATCTAATCATTGCCGCTGAGGATAGTAAGTTTGCACTCAGTTTCTCAAAAGTTGGACTAATTTCTGATGGAGGTGGAGCTTACTTCTTACCTCGCCTAGTAGGTCCTCATTTGGCAAAACAATTCTTTTTCAGCGGAGAGCCAGTATCTGCTAAGCGTATGTACGAGCTAGGCGTTATAAATGAACTAGTTCCTGCTGATCTACTACGTGAAGAAACACTGAAACTTGCTACTAATCTAGCATTTGGTCCAGGTCGTGCGTATGGAATGATGAAGAAGCTAATAGATCATTCACTTACGGCTACACTTGATGAAATGTTAGAACAAGAAAGAATTACCCAGACGATGATGATTGCAACCGAAGACCATCAGGAAGGGGTAGCTGCTTTTAAAGAGAAAAGAAGACCTGTTTTTACAGGAAAATAGTTGGGGGAGATTTGTGATGAAGGCAATACAATTCAAGGAATACGGCGGTCCAGAGGTTTTAAATACCATTGATGTTGAAAGGCCAGTTGCTACTGGACGAAATGTAGTCATTGAAGTTCATGCGGTTGGGGTGAACTATGCGGACACGGCAAGACGTGAAGGACAATATGTGGTGCCTACACCACTTCCATATATTCCAGGAGCAGAGGTTGCAGGAGTTGTCGTTGAGGTGGGAGAAGAAGTAACAAGCGTAACACCTGGGACAAGGGTCGTAACCTTACTTGAGTCTGGGGGCTATGCAGAATATACCTTAGCCGACGAAAGAGGGTTAATCCCACTACCAGATCAGATTGACTATAGTACAGCAGCTGCTTTGCCTTTACAAGGGTTAAGTGCCTATCATGTCTTAAAGACTATGGGAAGACTTGAAAAAGGTGAAACAGTTTTGGTTCATGCTGCAGCAGGTGGAGTAGGGACCATTGCCGTACAACTTGCAAAAATCTTCGGTGCTGGGAAAGTAATTGCTACTGCTAGTACGCCTGAAAAATTAGAACTAGCTCGTGAAATGGGGGCAGATGTTTTAATCAACTATACGGAGGAAGGCTGGGAACAGCAGGTTCGTGAAGCGACAGGGAAAAAAGGGGTCGATGTTGCGTTAGAAATGGCTGGGGGAGATGTCTTCTATAAAACGCTAAAATGTCTAGCTCCATTTGGTAGACTTGTTGTCTTTGGCGTAGCGAGTGGAGAGCAAAGTAATTTTAACCCAGCTTCTTTAATGGCAAGAAATCAATCAGTAATCGGATTTTTCCTTCCTCAAATTATGAGGAGACCGGAAATTCTGTTGCCAAGTATTCAGGAAATTTTCCAATATGTGATTGAAGGCAAGTTAAAGCTGACAATAGGTGGCACTTTCCCTCTAGAGCAAGCAAGAGAGGTACACACATTGCTACAGGGGAGAAAGACCACTGGAAAGTTAATCTTAGAGCCTATAAATCAATAAGGTCTTCTAAATAAATATTGCTCCGATTCTAGAGCAACGAGTGTATCCATGCACTAAATTGTTAGATAAACATGCGTTGTTCTATTTGTCGGTAAAGCAACATAGTAGTTAATGAGTAATATTCATTCATAAGAGCCATAAGGACTTCTTTTATCCTTGTGGCTCTTTTCTGTTTGATTCCTTGAATATTGTTCTGTTGGCTACCACTAGTCCTGGGATAAAGTACATTCATGATTCTTTTTTCACCAATTTGAACCTCTTTCATAGAATAAGAGTAGTTCAAAAAGGGGCGTGATGGTTAATGGATAATCAATTTTTTAAAGGCATTGAAAAGAAAACAGGTGTAAACATGAAGGATATCCTTGATTTAGCGAATTCTCTCCAAAATGCCAACTTTAAAGATGAGCACACCGTTCGTGGTGTCATCCGTAGAGTATCGCAAATTGCGAATAAACCAGTATCTAGAGAAATGGAAGATAAAATTGTTGAGTCCATCGTTAAAGACGGAAAACAGCTTGATATGAACCAGATTTCTAAAATGCTGAATAATAAAAAATAGCAAACGAAAAACAGGACCCTCTTCTGTAAATAGGGGTCCTGTTTGGGCTACTTATGTTCTTTTTTCAATATCGATAAAAAACGGGAGGGATTGGCTTTTCTTCCTCGTCTATACTGTGGGACAGAAAGATATAGCCGCTCCATTGCCCTTGTCACCGCAACATATAAAAGCCGACGCTCTTCTTCTAACGGTTGTGGGTCACCGTTACGATACGAATCTAAAGAAAAATCATGCGGGATACTGCCATCGACAGCTCCAAGTACATAGACATTCTGGTATTCAAGCCCTTTGGAACGGTGAATCGTACTTAAAATAATCGCATTGTCCATTTTCTTCCCTAGCGCTTTTATTTCGCGGTTCATGGCACTCATATGATTTGCATGTTCGATTAATTCCATGATGGTCGAGAAGGGACGAGCAGCAACCTTAAGGTCACGGATATCATCGGAGCCTTTCTCTAGCTTGTTTCCCTCATTCCCACGTTTTTTAATAAAATCTTGGTACCCAAGCTCTTTTTCAACCTTTTCAATGGCTTGAAGAGGGGGTGTTGAGGATAACGAGCGGACAATATTGACAAGTTTTTTTAATTTTTGCTCCTGGAAGGCAAAACCAGTTTTAACATGAGAAAGTGCTTCAAGCATGGAACAATCTTTTAAAATACTCTCTGCTTGTAAATCTCTGAAAACAGACTGTTTTAGGAAAAGAGACGGGAGAATGTTTTTAATTGCTTCCGAATCATCTTCATTAAGGCTTAATCGGAAAAAAGACAAGACTCCCCTAACCATAAACCGTTCATAGAAGGACTCTACATCTTGATCCATTTTAAAGGGGAGGCTAGAAGCTGCAAGTCGTTCAAACACTGCCCTGCTTGCCGTATTCGTCCGAAAAAGAATCGCGAAGTTTTCAGGCTTTGCACCATTCTCAATTTTTTCCTGAATATCCGTCAAAATCATCGTTGCCTCTTCTTCTTCGTCATAAGGATAAAAAATCATTGGTTGAACGGAGAGAGCGTATTGTGCTTTCATTTCTTTTTTATGGCGTTGCTGGTTAGCAGCGATAATCGTATTCGCCGTTTCAACTATTTCATGTGGAGAACGATAATTTTGATTCAGGATTACCATTTTTGTACCTGGAAATTCTTTTTCGAATTTAAGGAGGTACGAGGGATCGCTACCACGGAAAGCGTAAATGGATTGGTCGTCATCCCCTACAGCACATACGTTATGAGTTCTTAAAGAGAGCATTTTTATTAATTCATACTGTACCTTGTTAATATCTTGAAACTCGTCAATTAGGAAATAATCAAAACGGTTTTGATATTGCTCAAGCAAATGAGGCTGGTTTATGAACAACTGATAGCAACCAATCAGCATATCATCAAAATCAAATACGCCATTGTTCGCTTTAACTTTTTCATAATCCTTATATAACAAAGCGACTTTTTCTTCCCAAGCTGTTTCGGGAGTTACCTGTTGTGGGGCCTGTAACGTGTTTTTCCATAGACCAATTTGTTGGAGAGCTAGGTCGTAAGCAAATTCTTTATCATCAAGCCCTAATTTTCTGCCGGCTTCTTTAACAATTTGCTCGCGTTGCCAGTCTTTTTTTAGAAGATGCTCCCCGGACCATCTTTCACGATCATGATGAAGCAATATTTTATAAAAAATGCTATGAAAGGTACCAGAAACAATGCTGTTAATCTGTCCAGAGGTTAAACCAGGGTAACCGATCAGGCGCTTTTTCATTTCTGCTGCAGCTTTTGCTGTGAACGTTACCAGCATCAATCGGTTAGGGGCAATATTTTGCTCAACGAGCATATAGGCAGTCCTTGCCGTGAGGACACGTGTTTTGCCACTCCCCGCACCGGCAAGGATAAGCAATGGTCCCTGAGTACTAGTTACGGCCTTTTCTTGATTTTCATCAAATTGGACTCCAGCACGATATAGTTGCTTCATATATCCATTAGATTGTTTTGGTGAATTTGGCTTTTGCTTGGTAAATGGTTGTAAAATTTTAAGTGCTTGAGCAGTCTTGTAGGAGGCTTTGGGCTCTGCGGTAATAATATTTCTCGATTTAGGGAGTCGAAAACCGTCCCGTTCTACATACTGGTCTTCTTCTTCTTCTGAACCTGAAGGTGACTCTACTAAAGGATCGTCACAAAACGAATTTCTATCAAGGTGATGATAGAAAGTAGGGGGGCGTTGGATTCCAAGATACAACCGAACCTGCTCCCCACATGATGAACAGGTTACTAACCCTTTTTTTCCATCTTCATAAAGCTTCTGGTAATCTTCTCGATTTAATATGTCAAGGTTTATCAAACTATTTTTATAGAAAGCGGTCTTCATAGAATTCCCTCTTTTTTAGATCAAAAATTAGACAGACTCTATCATAACAGAATCTTAGTGAAATAAAAAATAGGAAAATGTGTATATGAATAAAAAAGGACCCTAAAAAGGGCCCTTAATTATATACTCTTTTTCATTGTTTTATGAGGAATGCCGGCATCGAGAAATTCATCTGAAATGACTTCATAGCCAAGGTTGTTATAGAAAGGAATGGCATGTGTTTGAGCATTTAGCTTCAAGGCTTTAATCCCCTGGGATTTGGCATGTTGTTCAATTTTATTCATGATTGCTTTCCCAGCACCAGTACCGCGTTGTGAAGCTAAAACACAAATTCGTTCTACTTTTCCGAGATCATCCACGAGGCGAAAGCGCCCAGCGCCAGCAGGTTCCCCGTTTTGATAAAGAATAAAATGAGCAGCGGCTTCTTCGAATTGGTCTATTTCTTCTTCTTCAGGGACTTTCTGCTCGTCAACAAAAACTTTTTTCCTTACATTAAACGCATCAGTTAATTCTTTTTCATTGCTTACAACTTTTACTTCCATTTGTCCTTATTCCTTTCCAAAGCGAAATGTTTCGTATACTGTCCAAGAACCATTTTCTAATTGATAAAGTAGATGCATACGATCAACACTTTCTTCAAAGCTAACTTTATTCATGCGCAAAGATTCATATACATCAGAATGCTCATCATCTGATAGGTTTTGAGCGATTGTGATGTGAGGAACAAAACTATATTCCTGTTCACTAGCAAAATTAAGCTTTAGATCGTTATGCAGTTTCTCTAATTCTTCTGAGGGTTCTACTTTTAAATATATGACATTGTTTACGGGTGCAAAAGAACTAAATTTTGAAATTCGTAGCGAAACGGGGCGAAAGTCTTTTGCAATTTCATAAATTTTTTTTGCAATATCTTGGATGCCTACCCTTGTTTCCTCAAACGAAGATTTAATTGTTAGATGGGGGGGGATTAAAGCATAGTTCGAGTCATAGCGTTTTCTATAGGAATTTGCAAAGTCTTGAATTTCTTTAGATGGGAAGATCACGACACCAAACCTCATAACAAAACCTCCAATTCTAAAATAAATCCTACTACCAACAACTAAGTAGTTGATAGAGGTTTTTTTGTCATTATAACAAATTTCTCAAAGTATAGAAAAATCCCTCTATTTTGAAAACATTTTCTTTAACGCACTCTTTATATCTGGCTGCCAGTGTGTCCAAAAGTGGCCACCTTCAAACTCATGATAATGATAGAGACCGCCCTTCGTTTGCAAAAATTCTGAGAGCTCCCGATTGGGTGTTAAGAAGTCCTTTACTCGATTGTCAGTTGTCTTAACTTTGGTTTCTTCAGTTCCAATCGTATGATAAATGTTTATAAGTTCAGCATTATTATACTTTCTAGCGTGTTGCAAAACACTTTCATCGACAAACGGAGACTGGAGTATAACATGACCAAAAGTATTAGGATATTCAAGTGCAGCCATGAAAGAAACAGTAGCGGCAAGAGAATCTCCAATTAGCGCCCTACCCATCCCAATTTGTATGGTAGGATATTCTTTGTCAAGAAAAGGGACAAGCTCATGGGCGAGAAAACGGATATAGGCTTCTTGCTGACTACCTTCAGGGTGGTATTTCCGCCTTCGGTCTTCCACGGATGCATACGGAATCCCAACTATAATAAGGTTTTCAATTTCTTTATTTGCATGCAGTTCATCGACGACACGCCCGATTCTACCTAATTGGAAGTAGTCCTTCCCATCTTGGGCTATCAAGAGCGTATATTTATTTAAGGGTGAAAACGATGCAGGTGTATAAACGAGCAAGGTCATTTCTTCTCCCAAAGCATAGCTGAACACATTTAATTCTTCTATTGACCCTTTTGGGTATTCCATCGGACCCCTCCTTTCCTTCTTTAAACGCTTCAATGAGAGAATCTTAGCATATGATATACCCAAAATAGAAATAGGATGCTCACTTTTTTCATATATATATATAGTATTGATTGAAGAGAGTGTGTTGAGGGATATGTCAATAGTTTAAATTGACAAAGCTGTTAATATGTATGATAGAATATAGGGGAGTATCTTTATGACCAAAAGGGGGATATGAAATGAAAAAAAGAAAGTTTCTTTTATTTACGATTTTAATGTTGGCGCTCTCATTGTTTCTTGCTGCATGTAGTGGTGGTGGAAATGATGAAGGTGGCTCAGACACTGATGAAAAAGCAAAAGAGGATGCACCTAAATTTATGAGTATCCTAACAGGTGGAACTGGTGGAACGTATTACCCACTAGGTGGGGCGTTCGCTAAAATTGTTACAGACGGAACAGGCATCGATACAACAGCTGAAACAACTGGTGCCTCTGCAGAAAATATGCAATCCATCAAAGACGGTAAGGCAGAAATTGCTTTCACTCAAACAGATATTGCTTCTTATGCATCTGAAGGAAAACTAATGTTTGAAGGAAATGCGGTTGACAATATTCAAGCAATCGGGACACTTTACCCTGAGACAATTCAAATTGTTACAACCGAAAAAACAGGGATTAAAACAGTTGAAGATTTAAAAGGGAAAAAGGTTTCCATCGGTGCACCAGGATCTGGTACTGCCGCGAATGCAGAGCAAATTCTTGAAGTACATGGACTTACTTTAGATGACATCCAAAAGCAAGATTTAAGCTTTGATGAGTCTGTAAGTGGAATTCAGGATGGAAACATTGATGCAGCTTTCGTTACTGCAGGTACACCTACAGCTGCAGTTGAACAGCTTTCAGCAACAGAAACTGTTGTGATTGTTCCGGTTGAAGCAGATAAAGCTGAAGCATTAATTGAAAAGTATCCATACTATACAAAAGATGAAGTACCATCAGGAACATATAAACTTGGCTCAGCTGTTCCAACTGTTGCAGTCCAAGCAATGCTTGTAGTAAAATCTGATCTTTCAGAGCAAGTTGTTTATGATGTAACAAAGTCGATCTTCGAGAACCTTGACCAAGTTACCCATGCAAAAGCAGAACAAATTAGTGCGGACAAAGCTCTAAATGGTGTAGGAATTGATGTTCACCCAGGAGCTCAAAAGTATTTTGATGAAAAGGGAATTACGGCTGAATAGAGTAGAGTAGAAAACAATTGACCGGACATAGAGCCTTAAAAGAGGCTATTATGCCCGGTCAATTCACCTTAAAAGCGAGTTTTTCTATAAAAGTAAAAAATAGACTAAATACATCTGTAGCCCTTTCCTTATATTAAATTAGCTTTGTTCATGATGTTGTTGATTTATATCAATATACGTTTAACACGGCAATATCTTAGTGCCCTCTTTACGAGGAATTGGATAGGCGGTAGCTATATGTTTGTTAGTAAAAAACTCAACTTCGTTCTGTTCCTCCTCACCGTAATATTCATCATCATAACTTTGGTTATTCCTTATAAACAAGCTCTTGTATTTTTACAAATCGAAAATAACTCGGCCATTACCTATGTTCCTCTGGAAACAGGTGATAGCTTTAAGATAAAATATAAACATTCAATCCATTTAACAGATGTCATTGAAAGTTATCGTGTGACAAAACAAGGCAACATTAGGCAGTATGAATTAGAATATGAAAACTACGCAATTGGAATGCCATCAGCTGCTTCTGATGGAGAGATTTTTGAAGCCAAAGATGGGAAGTACTATATTAAAAATATGAAAAGAGATTTTCCTTCCTTTGTATTGCGCGTTGGTCAAGTTAGGGCCAATCATACTCTCCTATATAAAGAAAAGGCATATCCGTTAGCGGAATATATCGAACCTGGAACAAGAGTAAAGGTTCAAATAAAAAAATTAAATGCTATACAACAAATGAGAGGAGTTGACATCCTTGACAACTAATGAGGGGACATTGTCGCAGGAAAAACAACAGGAGCTATTAGAAAAATTTGACCCTGAGGCTGCGACAAGGAAATTGAAAGGAATTATGGGTTGGATTGTCTTTATTGGCCTGTTGGCTTTTTCGTTATTCCAGCTTTATACGGCAATTTTTGGGGTTTATACAGCACAAATCCAGCGCTCGATTCACTTAGGCTTTGCGTTAGCACTAATCTTTTTACTTTTTCCAATGAGGAAAAAGAACCTCCACAAGGCGAAGGTAGCCTGGTATGATATTGTGCTAGCCATTTTGGGTGTGGCAGTAGGTGCTTACTGGCCTTTAATGATTGATGAGTTAGTCAACAGAGTAGGTCGTCTGACTGAAGTCGATTATTTTATAGGTTTGGCAGCGATTCTACTGGTTCTTGAGGCAACAAGAAGGACAGTCGGATTACCAATTACAATCATTGCTACGGTGTTTATGGTTTATGCTTTATATGGACCATATATGCCGGGATTCTTAGCGCACCGTGGGCTAGATTTGGATACACTTATACAGACGATGTTCTATACAACTGAAGGGATTTTAGGTACGCCTCTTGGGGTATCTTCTACATTCATTTTTCTCTTCTTGCTATTTGGTGCTTTTCTCGTAAAGACAGGAGTTGGTCAATATTTTAATGATCTTGCTGTCTCATTAGCAGGAAAAAGAGTTGGTGGGCCTGCCAAAGTAGCAATCTTCTCTAGTGCTCTTCAGGGTACAATTAGTGGGAGCTCTGTTGCCAATGTTGTAACATCAGGGTCATTTACGATCCCAATGATGAAAAAACTGGGGTATCGGAAGGAATTTGCTGGTGCGGTTGAAGCGGCTGCGTCAACTGGTGGACAGTTAATGCCTCCTATTATGGGAGCTGCTGCTTTCTTAATGGTTGAGTTTATAGGTGGTGGAATTACTTACTGGGATATTGCTAAGGCGGCTACAATCCCTGCATTGCTATATTTTACTGGTATATGGATTATGGTCCACTTTGAAGCTAAACGAGTAGGTCTTCGTGGTATGTCTGACGAAGAGCTCCCTGAACGCAAGGAAGTCCTTAAAAAGATTTATCTATTGCTTCCAATTCTTGCAGTTATTCTATTAATGGTTAGCGGTATGAGTATCATGCGTGCAGCATTATGGTCGATTTTAATTACCATTTTAGTAAGCTTGATTCGTAAGGATACAAGAATCGGCATTAAGGATGCGATTGATGCTTTAGTTGATGGTGCAAGAACTGCTTTGAGTGTGGCTGCAGCAACTGCGGCGGCTGGAATCATTGTAGGGGTTGTCACAAAAACAGGCTTAGGTCTTAAATTAGCAAACGGTTTATTAGATCTTGCTGGAGGGGTACTAATCCCGACATTAATGCTAACAATGGTTGCAGCGATTGTCTTGGGAATGGGTTCTCCGACAACGGCAAACTATGTTATTACTTCTACGATTGCAGCTCCAGCGATTATTTTACTAGGAGTACCAGATCTTTCAGCACATTTATTTGTTTTTTATTTTGGAATTATTGCGGATATTACTCCTCCTGTTGCTCTTGCAGCCTTCGCTGCAGCTGGTGTATCCGGCGGCGAGCCATTACGGACTGGTGTTAACTCAGCGAAGCTCGCGATTGCAGCCTTCATCATTCCGTATATGTTTGTATTATCACCAGAGCTATTGATGATTGATACAACTTGGTATTACCTGATTTGGGTAGTCTTCACCGCAGTTGCAGGAATGATGGCAATTGGAGCAGGTGTTATTGGGTACTGGATAAGACCACTGGCTTGGTTTGAAAGAATTATTGGTTTGGTCTGTGGAATAATGTTGATTTATCCTGAGGGAATGACCGATATTATTGGGCTAGGATTATTTATCGTTCTAATTGCATTGCAATTAATCTTTAAACGAGATAAAAATGGTCAAACACAGCCAGCGAACTAATTAAGAAGAAGTCCTTTTTCTAAGGGGCTTCTTTTTTTTAACTTAATCGCTTCATTTTTTGTTTAAGCGGGGAAGCGGCTAGGATGTGATCTACTGCAAAAAGTCGCATCTGCTTCCGTAGATAGCAGAAACCTTTCAGATGTTGGTCTGTGACTTCATACGGTTTAACCATACGCTGAGTCATTTTTTGATTGGAATCAAGATAGATAATTTGGACAAGTTGTTGGTCCTTTATGGACCTAACCAAGAAATTCTGCATAAGGATGCTCCTTTTACGTTTTTTCATCAATCTTTATGAATACACTTAGTTTATTCTTATTATATACGAACGTTAGTTCTTATATTCATTAAAAAGAAAAAATCTCTGGAACGTAAATTACGGAAGTACCACTGATAATCGCTATGGTGAAAAGTGTTGACATTTTGAAGAAAACATTATATATTTATTAATGTCCTGAATAAATGAAAATTCTATTAAGATTCCGTAGCTCAGCTGGGAGAGCGCTACCTTGACAGGGTAGAGGTCGCTGGTTCGATCCCAGTCGGAATCATCAACGGCCGTCAAAGCGCGACATTACAGCGTTTGGCGGCTTTTTTGTTTCGTTGACTTGATTCGTTGACTTGACGAAGACTTGTTACCGATAACCGCTATACGAATAAACAGATAACACGTCCATTCATTACGAAAATTTCGTACTGGAAGGGCGTGTTTTTTATTGTCTGAAAAGCATTCGGAAAGGCGAAAATGGAAACGGGTCAAAACCGTCAGAAGCGGCGTTTCTTCGCCATCCAACAATGACTTAGACGTATTATTCCAAAACTATTACGATGTAAAGCTTGCGGAAGGACGGGCAAAACAAACGCTTGAAAAGTATCGGCTTATTTACGGAAACCTTTGCAAATATTTGGACGTTCACGGCATAGGACGAGATATCCGCAATATTGACGTTGGGTTGGTCCGAAAATATATTTCGTGGTTGCTCAAAGATTATGTTCAATTCGAGAAACATAAATTCAAACCGGATTACGCAAAGAAAAGAGGGTTGTCGCCGCAAACGACAAACGATTACTTGAAGACATTGCGGACATTTTTCCGATTCCTTGTTGAAGAAGGCAAAGTTGACGTGAATCCATTTGAAGCCGTGAACAGTGTCAAATACACAGACACTGAAATACTCGTATTGACTGCGGAAGAATTGAAAGTATTGCTTGAAGCGCCCGACAAACGGACTTACACAGGATTTCGTGATTATGTTCTAATGACGTTACTAATCGACACAATGACGCGAATAAATGAAGCATTGTCTTTGAAGACTTCGGACGTTGATTTCTCAAACAACACGATCACAGTTCGGGCGACAATTGCAAAGAATCGTAAGGCACGAATTATTCCAATACAGAAACAAACGGCGAAATTGTTGAAGGAACTTATCAAGGAAATTGAAGAATTCGAATGTGAGTATATTTTTCTCGCAAATTACGGCGAAAGATTGACTTCTAATCACTTCCGAAATATGTTGCGGCGGCACTACATCAAGAAGGCGGGAATCAAGAAAAGGGTTCACCCGCATTTATTTCGACATACGGCTGCAACTATGTTTCTTGAATCGGGCGGTGATATTCGGCACCTTCAATTGTTACTAGGTCATTCAGACTTGCGCATGGTTATGAGATACACGCACTTATCAAATCGAGCGTTAAAAGAACAACATGATAGACATTCCGCATTGAATCAATTAACAGGAAAGTTGAATCAAAAACGAAAAACCAAAAGGTAAAGGGGAAGAAAGCAATGACAGAATTCGCCGCAATCAATTTCAAAGAACTTCGAAAACATGAATCATTCGATAATGTCGAAGAAATGGATAAATCTATTTATGAGTATATCGACCATATACGTCACGAAGTGCCGCAAAGTGTGATTGACGTTCTTCTATGTCTTGGTAGGGCGTCTTTGCGTTGCGTTGGTCTGTCGTTCATGAAACAAGCCACAATTGCGAAACTAACAGGATATTCCCGCAAGACAATCAACAAAGCATTGAAGACGCTTGAAACGTTAGGTGTTATTGATTCCATGCGGACAAAAACGAAAACAGGGCGTCCTTCCGTCAAAGTCATGCGAATTCTTCCTTTTTGTGTTGAAAGGTTACATGCGGCGGTTACATCAGAGGAAGTGGTCGAAGCCAATAGGGATAACGGTTTGAAGCTTGCCGGCGACTTCGAACCAATTGTTCAAGAATCACCAAAACAAGAAAAACATATTATTAGCGATAATCAATCTATTTTCGAAAAAGTGTCCAAGCTATCCTCAACAATCGACCTTGACGGGAATCTAAAGAATATTGTTCGATATCTCGCTTTAAAGGTTGGCGATAAAGTGAAAAAGGGTTTACAAATAAAATCATTCTCGGCATATTGTGAAAAAGTATTGTCAAATGAAATCCGAAAGGCTTCCGCTATTCGTGCAATTGTCGAACATAAGCAAAAAGAAAAGGAAAGGGAACAACGCCGCTTTGACTTCTTTGTAAAGCGTAATTTTGGCATGGATTTCGAAGACTTGGGGTCGTCTGTCCAAATGGAAGCCCGTCGAATGTATGAAGAAGCTTGTAAGCCCAAACCCTTCCGCTGTCCTAGTCCTGTGCCTTTTTATAATTGGTTAGAACAATAATTGAAAGGGGAATTATAGTGAAGAAAAACGATCAAATAGAAATCATTTCAGAGGAAGAGATTTACGAACCAACGGGAAAGTTTCAACAGTCGGGTCGAGAAGTTATCTACACAAGAAAGACGATCATGAGAAAAGGAAAGTATACAATTTCTGTAAAGTCGAATGAGCCTAGCCCTGAAGCTATAAAAAACTTTAATCGCATGCTTAATCAAAGGGCAAAAGAAATATTGTTTAGAAATAAAGGATCTGATTATTAATACCATTATAAAGAGGGAAAACAAAAAAAGATGAAGAATTTTTTATGTTCTCATCTTCTAATCTTTTTGTGAAAAATTTACTACCTTATAATCCCCAAGTTCCTTAAAGCATTCATAGACTTCATTAAAAGGGAGTGGACTGAAATTTTTATATCCATTTGGATTAATTCTATCCTGGGGTTTATTGAACGTAATAATATAAGGCATTCCTTCTATGTCCTTGCTAGATAAAAGTTTGAGGTATTCATTTAAATCAGTAACTAGTTGTTGTGCAATTAGCTTTTAAAGCCGCCTGATATAATCTAGCCATACACCCGTTGTATTCATTGATTACTCTAAAAATGGGAATTTTATCAGGAGCTTCTTTTAAATCTCTAATAACATCCCTATGCCAGTCGTAGTTGTTAGAAATAAGTGAATCCTTAACAAAAAACAACATGATGTTTTTGATTTTTGAATTACGACTTATAGAACCGATTGGAAATCCGTAATGCTGTGTATAGTTCCTTAAATGGTACAAAAATCTATAAGAAAAGCTTGAATCAAATTCCTTTTTTGTTGCCGACTTCCAATCCTTAAATTCTTGTGAATTATTTCCGTACTTACTTTTTAGCTTTTTTTCAGTATGCTCTATGAATAATTTTGCGCTTGAAAGATAATTTATTGTTAGGCGATTTGCGTGAAAGCCAATTTTCTTTATCGAATCTTCACTGTGTTTTTCGTCGTTTTCTTGTTTTTCCAAATATTTTGTTAGATCAAGGTAATTATCTAGCACCATTTGAAAAAGGGTTTTGTATCTCTCATATTCTGCTAGGGAAGAATAACATCTATCTATTACCTTTAAATCGTTATTAGAGAACGATTCTTTTATAACAATCCTTTTTTGTCCGTCAATAAATTGGTAAACAGCTAATGATTTAAACATGGCTATTCTCCATTGTTTCTTCGATATTCTAACAATAATTTGATGATTTCTTCGGCTGTAAGGTCTTTAGCTGCAATTTCGTCAAGGTAGCGGCGTGATTCGCTCGAGTAGTTCAGGATTTCGTCCTTCGGGAATTGCAATTTAGATAATATTGTATAGGCATTATAACGGCGAACTTGATCGAAAGGCGTTCCCTTTTCGTAAAGAATAGATTCGAGATCAACCGATTCGCCTTCCGTGATAATCTTTTTATGTGCTTCGACTGAAACGACAAGAAGTGGGTCTTTTGTGGCTTTCTTCAACGTTCTTTCACCGCCCAAAATAAGAATATTAATTTTATTATAGCAAATGCAAGGCAAGCGTCACAATGCAGGAACAACTTCGTCCAACAACGATTCCCGCCAAACCTTTTCGTCTTGGGGCACATGTCCGCAAGGCGATTTTTTTTGTTTAATATCGCTCAAGCGTCACAATAACCCGATTCCCTACCACAATTGAACGTGTAAGGACAAAATAAAACAAATCGGGGGTTGATTATTCATGTATATCGAAACATTAAACAAAGTTTATATTCCATTAGTTGAACTCGGAGACAAAAAGGGCTTTAACGTCGGGTATGCGTTCACCGATAGCCCGAATATAAACGAAAACGAAGAAAAGCCTTCGTTCTTGATTCACACTTCGGCTTCAAACGCTTATGAAGTTGAAATAAGTATTTTCGGCGGAGAACTTCCCTTCATAGTAATCGGAAACTTTTATAGTTTCGAAAAGGCGGTTTCATTTATTGAGGAATATCACGAAATACTCTTAAACCTAAAAAAAGAATAGGAACCGAAAACACGGCAATTCCTTCGGGGTCGTCTTTTTCTTTGTCGCTGCTTTTCGCTTGAATGACATTTAATAGAATAACGAATAAATAGTTTCGGAATAGTATGCGAAGGATAAGGGAAAGTGATCGTTGTCACGGCTTCATATTGGACGAATGCGGGCTACGATTTGTCTTCGAATAGGTAAGCGAAGGGAAACGTCTTGAAAGCGTCAAGAATGCCCTTATTTGTCGTTGTGGGCTTCGACATTGGGATTCGTTCATATATGCGAAGAATACGTTTTGACAATCCGCTACACGGGTTCTATTTTGACGTGTGCGGGCTTCGTTCAATAAATTCATTTCATTCGATTGTTGGTCGAATGGTTACGGTCGGAATTCGTTCAAAAACCCGTGGTTCGCCCTTTGTACGTCTTGGAATGTCCGAAAGATTTCCCCGAAAAAACACGAACAATCCCTAATAACGCAAGGATTCGAAAGGGCTTCCGCTTGGATACGCTCGGACATATCTCGACAATGAATCCCGATAATTATTGCCGCCTTTTTATTCGGAATATAACAGACATTATACGTCGAATTACACTTTCCCCTGTTTGTCAAACCCCCGTCATATCAACGTTTGTCAAAGATTATTCGTCGTGACTGCTCGAAGGTATTATTCCCATTCGTCGTATAACATGACCGAAGGAAGCAACGACAAGCGGCGACAACCAATCAACCCCAATCGTTTATACATTTGTCCACGCCTTCCGCCTTCCACAATAGCCGCCAACCATTGATATATAAGCGTTGTATAAAATTATGTATAATCGTCAAAAACCCGAAGTTTGAAAACGTTGATTTGTCGCGGTTTATGCAACGATAGAACTTCCGATAGGTACAATTATGTAAACTAGAATCGAATATACAATACATGATTTCGTATAAATGATTACGATAAAGGGGTGATTGGAAAAGGCGAATGAATAATAATTTGTGTGTGTCATTGTTCGGAAATTTTGAGGGGTACACCCGGGGGGACGGCATAGCCGCCGCCTTGCAGAACGGATTCAGTAAATATACGAATAATTTTTCGAAAGTATCGGCAATCAAAGGACGACAAGTGACAAGCATATTCTTCGAATGGACACGGATTCGGTTTCAGTAGGACACGGAAGGCAATCGCCGGGACACGGATTCGGGTTCGCTATCTGAAAGCGTATGTTTCGCAAAGTGACCGACAATGAATCGCAAGGAATCGCCGAAGGATTTCCGCCGCATGAAGCCGCAAAGAATCGCCTAAAAATATTTTTAAATTATTTTCGAGAATTTACTTGTAGTTTGAGTTCACAGTATAAATACATAGTATATATTCGATATTTACGAAATAAAAACGGTTAAGAAAAGAAGAAAAGACAAAGCGAAACGAAGTGAAGCAACGAAGGAACGGAGTGAGTGAAGTTAGAAAAGAACGTAAGAATCGAAAGAAGCGAAGGAAACGAAAGAAACAAAAAAAGATTGGGGTCTATTCATTTTAAGAATCAAACAAAAGGCAAAGACAAAATATTGATTCTCCAATACTAAGACCATGTATTGTCGAACCAAGCCTTCGGCAAATCATTTATAAAAGAAATCGAATCTATAAAAGACCCGACAAAAGGAATCATATTGTCGAAGATATAAAGTGAAGAAAGCGAAATATAAAAGAAGAAGATTCCGCGCCGCCGCGATTCCCTTCCCGTTCCAATTGTCGGGGGCATACGGTAGTAAAGCGATCAATCGAATGACCCGAAAAATATTTCTTCTAATTGTCGAGAATATCTTGTGAAAAGCGTTCACGGCGTATTTGTTAGTATAGCGGTAGAACTTCGGCGGATTCATTTCCGTCGTTCCATGATAATGCTAATGGCAGGCATTCTGGATACCCTTTTCAATGGCGGCTTGAAAAAGTCGTTTTTTTATTTTGGCTTTATTGTAAACAAATACAACTTTAAATATATACGGGGTGAATATCTTGGAAAAACAACCTTTACGACTACACGGGAAATCAATGCGATTGCTTCGAGTAAATCACGGATTGAACGGCGTACAAATGGGGAAAGAAATCGGCGTTTCAAAAGCTTACGTTTCCATGTGCGAAACAAATATTCGCATCTTATCGGCAGAAAAAACGAAGAAGTTTCTTGAAGTTATCGGAATCACGGAAGACGAAGCACGGGCATTCGTCGAAGTCGTTGGATATTAAAAACAAAGGGGGCGTTTAATTATGAGAGAAGTTGAAACTATCAAGGCGAAAATCGAAGAACTAGAATCGAAGAAAGAACAATTGTCAACGGAACTTGCGGCACTATCCGAAGCAATCGAAAACAGTTTCGAAGACTTACTTCTTGGAAAGGTCGACAATAAAACGATTGACCAAGCGAAGGCAAAGTTCGAAGAACTTCAAGCGGAGATTGTCAAGACTGACGAATACATCCAACGGGCGAAGGCGGTTCGTAAGAAATTAGCGCGGGAGAAACTTATTCCATTCGCAAAACAGAAACGCCAAAAAGCAGCTGCGGAAGTTCAGGCTAAATATAACAAACAGGTCGAAGTGGTACACGGGGCAAGGGTGGCATTCTTGGAAGAACTCGCAAAGCTTGGACGAATCAAGAACGAAGTCGGCGGAATCAACACGGAATATTCTTCTTTGGTGAACGATATCGGCGAAGAAGTGTCGTACTATGATAAGGCGATTCTGGACGAACGAAAAGTTCATTCCCCGGAAAACTATACGAAAGAAATTGATTGTATCGGATTGAAGGTTGAAACGCAAGTAAGCGTATATGCTTCGGGCAATGTACCAAATTGGGGCGGGGGTGCTTCGAAGTGATAAACGCGGTCGAGTTAGTACGGAAGCAAGAAGAATATCGGAATGGGACGATTGCCATTGTCCAGAAGCTTCACAACGAAGGGAAACCGAAAAGAGAAATCGCGGAGACGGTAGTATTACTAACTCGGAAGCCGACGTCATTCTCAAGAAACTAAATAGAACAAATAACGCGGGACGTCCATCAACGGGACGCCGCTTCTTTTAGGAGGGAATTCGGATGATTAAATATGATAACGGAACTAATCCATTACAGGCAATGATTGACGGATACGAAGAAAGGGGGAAGTCGCAACCATTCACGGAACCCGCAAGCGATTCGCTGGAAGTCCTTCGTAAACAATACGAGAAGAACCCAGACGTTTTGTCGCCTATTCAACTTCTAACGATTGGAATGGCGGACTTGAACAATAAGTATGTAGAAAATAAACGCAAGGCGGTAGAAGAAGCCCCGCCGGCACGAAAGGAAGAAATGATTTCGACCAACTCGAAGGAATTCCAGGAACTTGAACGTCAACTCAAAGAAGCAAACGAGCAACTAAACCAAGTAATGTCGGAAAGAGAAGGCGGCGGGAGCGAATAATTCCCCCGCCCTTTTTTATGGGGGTGATGATATGCCGATGGACTGGAACGAACACGAAGAACTAATTCGACGGATAGACGTCGCCCTTTACGGCGTTGATCTCTCGCTTCTTCCGGTCGAACAACAAGCCATTGTCAAAGAGCAAGCGGCGCGGCGACTAGAACTCGAAGAAATGCGAGAACGATTGAACCCGAAACCAAAGCGCGTACTTTCAAAGGCGGAGCAACTGGAAGCCCGTCGCCTTCAAATACTAGAAGCAAAGTTTGACCGGGTATCGAACGGGAGAGCCCTCAAAGAATTGTCAAACGAAGACCTGGAAAAGCAATTGAAAATCTTGAAAGCAATCGCAAAAAGAAAGGGGGTGAGTTAATTGGATATTTTCGACGGATTAACCGAACTTGAAATTCAAATTGTTCAAGAATTAGCCAACAAAGGAAACCGCAGCTATGCTGATATTGCCGATAAAGTTGGATTGTCTGAACGGCAGCTGTTTCGCTATCGTCAAAAATCGCATATCAAAAAAGCGGTTCGAAATATTGCGATTCAAGAACTCGAAAGTGAAATTCCTACGATGATAAACGCATTGAAGAAAAACATTCAACGCGGCGACTACCGTTCGATTGAATTGGGCTTCAAGACGCTTGGACTACTTGTTGAGAAAAGCGAGGTCAAGACGACAATCGAGGACGCGCGATATAACGAAATGAGCGAGGAAGAACTTGATCGGGAGATTGCGGAAATCGACCGCGAATTGAAAGTTCTTCAAGGGGGTGCGAAATGATGGCCGCCCTCTTTGACGTTATGCCGCAACTTCTAAACGCTCATGACTTAGAAGTCCATGCGGAACGGGGTCGCCAATGGGAACGCCGGGAACGGGAAGAATTCGCCGAACGCAAGCTTCACGCTGAAAGATTGCTTCGAAACGATGAGCCAAACAATATATTCGCAATTTCCCAGGTATGCAAATTGTCGGTCATGACGGTTCGCGAACTTGAAGCGAAATATCGAATGGAACGGGGGTTGAAATAATGCCAAAACAACCGCCCGAATACTGGAAACAAGTTTGCATGGATAATGGCGTTGACGTTTCGGGTCTTGGTCGACAAGATATCGAAGTCAAAGCCCTTCGGTCGCTTGGTTTTTCGGGAACGTTGAATGATATGCGGCGGGAGTTCTACCAAGCACGAAGGGGCGATTCTTTCCTTTCCGATGCAATAGCAAAAAACAATCAGTGGAATGTCGGGTAATGGAGGGAAAAGTTTTAGAAGAAAGATTAGGGGTTCAAATGCACGGTGCATTGCGTGAAGGATTTTTAAAGATTTATGGATACACAAGTGACGGCGACGGCATTAGGCATGCATTAATTGAGGAACCAAGCTTGTCTTTTGAAGATGCAAAATTTATGCTTGTTGCTTGTTCGGCATTCGTTAACTATCTTGTTGTAAAATCAGAAAAAGCTGGCATTACCTTATAGTCATTCCTTTAGGCGTTCCAATCCGGAATGTCTTTTTTTATACGTAAAGAAAAGGAAAGGACGTGAACAAAAATGAAAAAATGCAATCTTTGCGGCGAAAGCCGAATTGAAATGTTTTATACATATCAAAAGACACGTTGCAAGGCGTGTCAAAGGGCGAAACAATACGAATTCAATCGGAACAACCCCGAATATTTAAAGGCAAAGAACCAACGCCGAAGGGCAAGGTTGAAGGCATTGCCTCACGACTTTCCGCCGAACGTATGGAAAGCCGTTCTTGACCGTTTTGACGGGCGTTGTTGCCTTACGAATTCGAAGGACGTAAGTCTTGAACACGTCGTGCCTCTTTGCGTTGGGCATATGGGAACGGAAATCGGCAACGTCATTCCACTTGATAGGACGTTGAACTTGTCAAAGGGGTCGAAAAACTTCCTTGATTGGTTCAATGAAATTGAAGCAAGTCTTGAAATGCACGATCGTTTTGACGAAGTGATTTCGTATCTTGCGGAATTGAACGGATTGACATTCGACCAATACCTTGAATTTCTGTATTGGTGCGAAGATAACAAGCGGACGATTGAAGAAATTGAAGCTGCAACAATGTCAAGCGTCGAATTGTTCAAAGCGACAATTGAAAATTAATTCAAAAAGGGCGGCGATATGCTTCCCGTTTTTTGGCGTGGCTTTTTAATTTACAAAAATAAATTCCATACCTTTTACAGTATGGAATTGAAAAAATTATCGCTCTTTTCGCTCTTTTCTTGCTTTCAATCCTTCGACTATTTCAACGCAATATTGGCGGAATTTTTCATCATCAACTTGTGCATGACGTCCGTCGTAAGTCGAAGATACTTGGTTATATAAAGAGTATTTCGAGAAAGTAACGAAATCCCCACCGTTGAATTTTCTCGTTACAACACGGGCATTTTCGGGAAGCGGGATTTCGTTGCCGTTTTCGTCGTAACCTATATGTTGGATATCCCAAAACGAACGGTCAATATATTGTCCTGGCTCGATTTCCAAAACTTCTTCGCCGGAATACTTCATTTGTTCTTCAACTCTTCGGTCAATTTCGGACTTGAAAACTTGTTCAATTTGTTCTTCTTCTTCTTGATATTCTTTGTATACGCCGCTTCGTTCAAATGGCAATGTGTTCAATCTGAAATACATCCAATCTGGGTCGTCACCAACGGGATGAAAAGTAAGGGATTCGGGATTGACAATGATATAAGAACCGCCAAAATCTAATTCCAGCTTTCCTTGTTCGTCTGAAAATTTTGCTCCCGTTATATCCAAACCGCCGCCCGAAGGCATAAATGTATGATTCGACGCTTTACTTTTTCCGATAGCGTTCAAAACTTCAACGATTCTGTTTCTATCCGTGATTTTGATAGAACCATTCGGTACTTCACCAAAGATTCCTTCGATCATTTCTTTCCATAAAGATAATTGTTCTTCTCTTTCTTTCTTGTATCTTTCTTGATAATCGCTCACTAGCATTCCCGCCTTTCATATGAATCTTTTTTTCTATTAAATGATAGCAGAGAAATAGCCAAAATTCACCAAATACCTTCGCAAAAGTTTCCAATTTTCTGGTGGCTTTTTTTCGTTGTCACGGCGTCCCGCTTGGGGCGTCTTTCTTTGTTGCCATAAATAAAAATACTTGATTTTCCTTTAAAATACCAAACTATGTATGTTACCGTTATATTACAAACATTTCGAAAGGGGGAATAAAAATGAACTTTTGGAAAACAGGAATGACGGGAATCTTGGTCGGCTCATTGTTGGTCGGTTGCGGTACGGAACAAGCGGAAAAGAAAGAGGAACCAAAAGTCGAAGCAGCAACGAAAATCAAAGTTGAAGCCGAAACGATCGACCCGAAGGAATGGAAGGACGTTTCAAACGCGGAAGAACTTGAATATCCAGACTTCGAAACAAATGCGAAGGGGTGGATTTCCCAAACGTTGACCGACTTGCAAAGCGAAACGCCGGACAAGTATTTTGACGCCGGATATGACGAATCGTATCACGAATATATCATGGCGCAATCAATCACGAATGTTTTGGGAACATATATCCAAGTTGAAGGCGGCGACCTTGAAAAAGATTTCGATAACATTTATACATTGGCGGAAATCGTTCAAGACGAACATATCAAACGGGGGGAACATTTAGACGTCGACTATTTGGCGGAAAAGTACGGCGAAAACAAACAAGAAGCGGTCAAGGAATGGAAGCCGTCAACCGAACGTCAAGCTGAAGCGTTTGAATACCTGTTATTGTTGCTCAACGACGTTCATATTGCAATCAACGAAGGGGCGACGGGTGAAGTTGCCGGGTTCTCATATCAAGCGGACGGAGCGAAAACCAACGAACTTGAAGCATTTATCAAAGGCGGCGAATAATTATGAGAATAAAAATTTTATTATCTGGAATCGTTGTTGTCGGTTTATTGATCGGTTGTAGTTCGGAACAAACTCAGGAAACGCCAAAGGAAGAATCCACGACGGAAATCAAAGTCGAAGCGGCGGCGAATGAAACGAAGGAATGGAAGGACAAGTCAATCACGGCGAAAGAGTTCATTGCAATGTTGGTCGATGAATCAAACAAGATTCCACGGGAACATGACGAAGACGAAGGGTATTCACAATATTTGTTTGCGAAAGAATTGAACAACGCTTTGAATAACTATGTCCGTGTTGAAGGCGAAGACCTTGAAAAAGACTTTGAAACATTGGCAATCATTTCGTCCTATATTGGTCATTTGCAATTCGTTCGGACGGCGAAGGCGGGGCGATGGAAAGAATCGACTTGGTTGACCAATGGAAGCCGCTTGAAGACGACCAAGTTGAATCGTTCGAATACATGAAACAAATCATTCACGACCTTGACGTCGGCTTGAACCACAACGGGAACGGGGCAACGTTCGGCGTGACACACTTCTTGGACGGGGAAAACGTCGATAAAATACAAAACGACTTGAATTATTGATATCGAATAATAACGGGGACGGCTTCGGGTGTTCCTCTTTTTATATATTTGATATTACGATTAATCACATTTTGTTGCAGGTAAACGCCCTTTATTATTGCAGATAAGAACGCCTATTGATATAATTCGGTTAATCGTAATTGAATTGACGTGTTGACTTGTCGCTGACTTCCGTTGGTACGATTGACTTACGGAAGACTTTCGACGACTTGTCGCATTTATTCGTAATGTAGCGCTACCTTGACAGGGTAGAGGTCAAACCATACGATCTGGTAGTTCAGGGGGAGAACGCTTGCTTGACAGGCAAGAAGTCGGGGGTTCGAATCCCTCTCAGATCATCTAATTGTAATTGCTGGAATTCTTGATTTATCAAGGGTTTCAGCTTTTTTGTTTTTGTTTCCATCAGTTATATTTATCATCCACTTACACCAGATAGCTTTTTGAATCTTGGTTTTCCTAACCCTGTTTTTTCGTCAGAATTTGTATTTGCTAACATTTTGCTAACGGGACTTTTTGAAAGCTTTATGGAAAATATCGGCTACATCGTTATCTTCATTCGGCATTAGGTGAGCGTAAATTTCCAAGGTAATCTTTGGGTTAGTATGTCCTAAACGAGATGCCACTTTTACAATGTCTACACCCTCAGCAATAAGGATGGAAGCATGTGTGTGTCGTATGTCATGAAAGCGGATAGGTGTGACTTTTGCATTTTTACATATTTTCCTCATTTCACGTAATACGTTTCGTGGATCTTGTATCGTTCCCGTCTCGGTTGAAATTACAAGGTCAAGTTCTTGATATTGGGTTCCAGAGCGCTTTTTCCATTCTTCTTGGGTTTTCTTGTGAGTAAGAAGTTCTTCAATGAAAAAGTCTGGTATGGGAACTTGACGAATGGATTTCTTGGTTTTAGGACTAGAGAATATATAACCTAATCCAGAAATACGAGCAACAGAACGTTGTACCATAATAACCTTTTTCTCAAAGTCAATATCGCTCCATTTAAGTCCCAAAATCTCACCTTTTCGCATTCCTGTATAAATCGCCAGAAGAAACATGATATAATGACGATTTTTCCGGGATACTTCTAGGAATGCGTGAACCTCGTCAAAAGACCAGATTTTGAAATCTTTTGTTTTGATGGATGGAGGCGCTGTCTTAGAGACTGGATTTGTTTTAATCATGTTCCATTTCACAGCCTGCTCTAATGCTTGATGTAGCATCTGATGTATTTTTCGTATTGTATTTGTACTGTAGCCCTCATCTAATTTCAAATTATAGAGATTATCAATATCTTTTGACGTAATCTTTGAAAGTGGTTTATTATGAAAAGGGTTTTCTCGTATGAGATGCTTATCAACGGTAAATCTTCTGCTGAATGCCGTTGTTTCCTTCACACGTTTACCGTAATGTTGAAACCATTCCTCGATATATGAAGAAAATATCTTATTACTTGGTTCGATATATTCACCTTCTTCTAATTCCTTTAGGATATTTAGAAGGGCAGCTTCTGCATCTTTTTTCTTTTTAAATCCTCCTTTTGTTTTTTGTTGCCGCTTTCCAGTTTCGGGATCTTTACCTATATCAACTACATAAGTCCAAGTTGATCCGCGTTTACTTACTGAGCCTTTCATAGATTGCTATTACCTCCTGTAACTCGTATAGCAATGTAACAGAAGGATTTCAAGCAAGTGGTCATTAACAGTTTGACCATTATGCTAGATTTTTATAAGGTGATTACTTCAAAAAGGATTTATCCCTTATGGGGAGGGGAAAATGGTGTTATATGTAGGCTAGGACCCCCGTAAAGGGTGCAGCTAGCTATTTGAGTATCTTTTATACTAAAGTGATTGATTCATAGCGTTATGGAAGATATCTGCAACATCATCATCTTGGTTTGGTATAAGATGTGCATAAATTTCCATTGTGATTTTAGCATTGGCATGACCTAAACGTGCCGACACCTTCACTAAATCTACTCCTTCTGAAATTAGAATAGAAGCATGTGTATGGCGGATATCATGAAATCTGATCGGAGTTACATTTGCTTCTTCACAAATTTTTTTCATCTTTCGTAAAATATTTCTAGGATCCTGTATAGTACCTTTCTCAGTACAAATAACTAGATTTTGATCCTGATATTCTTCCCCCAGTCTATTTTTCCAATTCTCCTGCTCTTTCTGAAATATTAGTAGTTGTTCAATAAGAAATTCCGGTATTGGTATTTGACGTATTGACTTTTTTGTCTTAGGTGTAGTAAAAATGTACCCTTCTTCAGCAATCAGCTGAAGTGTACGTTGGACATGGATTTTCTTTTTTTTAAAATCGATATCGCTCCACTTTAGCCCAAGTATTTCACCTTTTCTCATACCGGTATAAATAGCAATCAAGAATAGAATTTTATAGCGGGAATTATTACATTTATCGAGAAAAGCCCTAATTTCTTTAAATGACCATATTTGCATTTCTTCTTTATTTACTGGGGGTGGATCAGCATCGATTGCTGGATTAAATTTGATTCTCTTCCATTTAACAGCTTGAGTTAGAGCAATATTTAATAGCTGGTGTATTCTTTTCACTGTACTTGCACTTAATCCTTGCTCAAGTTTAAGATTATATAAAGCATCAATATCTTCGGTTGTAATTTTAGAGATTGGTTTGTTTGAAAACGGATTATCATTAACTAAATGCTTATCAACTGTGTACTTTCTTGTAGAAGCAGTGGATGCCTTCACTCTCTTTTCGTAATGTTTAAACCAATACGGTACGAATGAAGCAAATGTTTCCTCACTTTCTACGATATACTTTCCTTCATTAATTTCATTTAATAATTTTATTCGAGCAACTCTTGCTTCCTTTTTTGTTCGAAAACCACCTTTTGTAATCTGGTTTCGACTGCCGTCGTTATTTCTTGGACCCTCAACTACAATGGTATATGTGGATCCACGTTGGTGAATACCTTGTTCTTTACGTTCCTTACCCATGATTTTTCCTCCTAATATTTTTTTGTTGTAATAGAAAAGTGATTTTAATAGATACATACTTTAAACAGAAAGTTTCCTATTTAGAGAAATTCATTTAAGGTAGTTAAAAAGATAACTTTAAATCAAAAGCCCGCAGAACATGGTTATCCAATGGATAACATCATGTAACCTGCGGACTTCGCTTGTTTGGTTACTATAAAGGTTTTCATTAACCGGTTAATCATGAATCATTATATCTTGTGATTTTCCTCGTTTTAATACCTTACCATTATTTTTTTTATTTTTTTAGATAACAAAAAAGGAAGAAGAAGCGCATAAGCACTTCTTCTTCTCAAGACATACAGATTGCACTAACAATAACATTATGTACAATATTAGAAACAACTATTCATGAGTGGATGTTGAAAATGGGGAATATAGAGGATTATGTATACATGGTGTGAATAATAAAATCACATAGAGTTAGACAATATTAACTTAGGTGATTCCATTTAGTGTACTAGGTGAAAAACAGTGAGAATTACAAAAGTTCATATACAAAATTACAGAAACGTAGAAAATGTAAATTTAGTTGTTTTGGCATTTAATCGATGTATTTTTTTCAGGATATTTACTAATCACTTTGAATCATTTTAGTGAGAAACTATATAGACATCAATAATTATATAGATTTTGTTAAACTGTGCTTATTGAACAAACGGGCCATTATCCGGAATAACACAAAACAGCAATTGGGTATTTGTGCTAAAATACAGATAAGGTTAGTTTTGAAAAAATTGTACAATGCCAATGGGCAGTATAGTGGAAGATGTAATATTCTTAATTACCTTGACTTTTTTTTATTGAAGACATATTATTAAAAATGTATCTTTAAAAATCAAGGAGGATTATTAAAAAATGACACATTCTATGAGACTACGTTCCCTAACTTTGAACAAGTAATTAAATACGTTCAAAGGCTCTGTTTGTGTATACAGAGTAAACGGGATTAGTCTGTCCTTTTTTAATAATCTTCATTTCATATTTGTAAAAGTCACCCACTCCATATTTGCAGTTTTGTGCTCTTAACTACTTTATTTATGTGGGATGAAAATATGTCATGTTGAGAAAGGCGGCTTGTTCTACCTTTCTTTATTTTTTATCTTTTTTAACCTTCTTAGCTATGCTAAAGTTAGGTTTGTTTGCTGATGGCTCTCTAAAAGCCACAAAAATAAGGATGGGTCTCTTTCCCTTTACTCTACAGTCACAGGCAGATGCTTGTGATTTTTTTATTATTTGGAGGTAGGGAAAATGGATAATAAGAATTGGAAACGGAATTTTTTTGCGATTTTTACAGGGCAGTTCTTTTCATTATTAAGCAGTGCTGCTGTTCAATTTAGTATCATTTGGTGGTTAACAGATACAACAGGAGGTTCGCCACTGATTTTAACGCTAGCAGGTCTGGCTGGATTTATGCCACAAGCTTTATTAGGTCCTTTTGCTGGAACCATTACGGATCGTTATTCACGAAAATTGATCATGATATTTGCAGACATGACGGTTGCACTTGGAAGTTTAGCTTTATTTGTATCAATGTATTTTTTTGAACCAAGTATTCTGATGGTCATACTTGTGTTAATCATTCGTTCATTAGCAACTGCATTCCATATGCCGGCCATGCAAGCGTCCATTCCACTAATTGCCCCAGAAGAGCATTTGACAAAAGTTTCTGGATGGGGACAGACAGTAGGTTCTATATCAAATATTGCAGGTCCAGCAGTAGGTATGTCATTACTAGCGATAAGCTCCATTGAGTGGGTACTATTACTAGATGTCTTTGGGGCAGTTATCGCAAGTAGTATTTTACTGTTTATTCACATTCCCAATGCGCAAAGAGCAGAAACGGCGGATTCTCCTAGTTTTTTAGGGGAAATGAAAGAAGGATATCATGCACTTGTAAAACACCCTGTTTTATTAAGGTTAACACTGACAATTACTGTTGTTTCGGTGCTATATATTCCTCTAGGCACCTATTTTCCTCTTATGACACGAAATCATTTCGAGAAGGGTGTAGTCGAAGCTGGAATTATCGAGATTGTTTTTGCTGTTGGTCTAATCTTAGGTGGTTCATTGATTGGGATCATCGGGGATAGATTCGAAAAAATTAAACTAATTGTTACAGGGATGATGTTGATGGGTATTGCATTATTCATTTCTGGTACACTCTCACCAACTTTTTTCAACGGTTTTATTGTAATGGCTGGTCTAGTTGGGGTGTCTGGGCCATTATTTTCAGCACCATTCTATGCTTTTATCCAAACAGAAATCGAACCTCACTTACTTGGGAGGGTGTTTAGTTTTGTAACAAGTTTGTCATTATTAGCAACACCAATTGGCTACGCATTAGCTGGAGTTCTGATTGAATTAACAAATGTGGCTATATTATTTTCTATTACAGGTATTTTAATCGTATTAAATGCGGTTATCGCAAGGAAAGCAAAATAGGAGGGGAATTCCATGCAATTTTTACTATTCTTTTGATACGAGCTTGGTTTAGAGAAAGAGGCTCGTATCGATTCTAGCTATCGATACGAAATAAAAATATTTCGGAGGTAGCAAAGATGGAAAAAGTATGTTTTGAATTAGAAAATGTCGAAGTGACATATTTAGATAAAGAGGTTTTAAAGATTGAAAGATTAGCTGTACATCAATTTGACCGTATCGGAATAGTCGGTAAAAATGGTGCAGGTAAAAGCACGTTACTGAAATTACTGGCGGGTACAATTCAACCAACAACCGGAAAGGTGCATCGTCTTGTTGAGAATGGTTATTTTGAGCAACTTGAAACTCCATCAGTACGTGATGCTGATCCAGCGTTACTTGGAAAATTAGACGTACCAAGAGACTCTAATCAGCTAAGTGGCGGGGAACAAACAAGGATGAAACTCGCTCAATTGTTTACTCATTATTATGAAGTTTTATTAATTGATGAGCCGACTACTCACTTAGACCAAGAGGGAATTTCGTTTTTGCTTGATGAACTTAGGTATTACTACGGAGCGCTTGTATTAATTAGTCATGACCGTTCTGTATTAGATGAACTTGTTACGACAATTTGGGAAGTTCATGAAGGCAAGGTACGAATCTATTCAGGAAATTACAGCGAATACTTGGCACAAAAGAAGTTAGAACGTGAACAGCAGAGTCAAGCTCATGAACAGTTCATAAAAGAAAAGAGCCGGCTAGAAAAAGCGGCACAAGAAAAAATGAAGAAAGCTGAAAAAGTTGCACAAGCAGGTCGATTGTCAAAAAAAGAAGCGAAGGCCAAACCGGATAAGTCCTTCATGACAAAATCCAAAGGTACGAGCCAAAAAGCTATACAGCGTGCAGCAAAGGCCATTGAGCAACGAATGGAAAAACTTCAGGAAGTCGATGCTGTAAAAGAGGATAGACCCATAATCTTCCATCAATCGAGAAGTCTAGAGTTGCATAATAAATTTCCGATAATGGCAGACCGATTTACTCTTCAAGTGGATAACAAAGTATTATTTAATGAAGTAAGTTTTCAGTTGCCACTGGGAAAAAAAATAGCGATTATTGGTAATAATGGTAGTGGCAAAAGTACTTTACTCCACCATATTGCAATCAAGGCACCCGGCTTAACTATTTCACCAAAAGCAAAAATTGGCTACTTTCGTCAAATGAGCTATCAATTTTCAAGGGATGAAACAGTATTAGAATTTCTGAAAAATCGTTCTGAATATGACGAGGGATTTTTACGAAGTGTTCTACATTCCATGTTTTTTGTCGGCACAGATATTTTAAAAAGTGTAAAATCATTAAGTGGTGGTGAAGCGATTCGTCTACAATTATGTCAATTGTTTTTAGGAGAATATAATATTTTATTGTTAGATGAGCCGACCAATTTTTTAGATATCCATGCCATTGAAGCATTAGAAAGATTTATAAAAGCATATGAAGGCACAATTATCTTCGTATCACATGATCGCAGGTTTATGAATCGTATAGCGGATTGTATTTATGTCATTGAACATCAACAGCTAAAATTAAGGGACTGATTAATGAAGAAGGAGAAATGATGGGGCTTATTATCAAAATAAAATCTTCCATAATCGGGCGCGATTGTGGAAGAGCATAAGCCTAATTCCTCAGTAAAAAAAGGGGGGATTAGGCTTATCATTTTCCAAAGCCTTGACGTTTCCCCCATTGGTAAATGTCTTTGCGGTAAGTGGTAAATTTCGCGGCAACCGCTGGTAAAAAACATTTCAGAGGTGGTACATGGGTAAGCAAAAGTAAAAACCCAAAAATAACTTGTACAACACGTATTCTTGCAAAAAGTACATTCTATTAATATTACAAGAGTTAAAGTAATAATCCCAAAATGTTGAAGGACAATTAGCATATAAGAATCTTGTCAATAGAAGCTAAGTCGTAATATAAGAAAATGCAGTGTGTTTTTGAACCCGAAAGCACACTGCATTTATTATTGAAATCAACGACTACCTTTCTTTTATAATCTAAGAGAATTTTAATATAGTGTTAAAATTCTCTTTATTTCCTCAGTGTTGATTTACTTTATATTGAATGATGTTTTATAGAGAACTGTTTTGTACAATAGATGAGAAACGTTCATCAATTCCTCCGGTAGTATTAAAATTTTGAATGTCTAAAAGAAGTTGTTGCAGAGCATTTTCACATTCTTTTTTAGTTTTAAATCCTCCAACTGACTTTCGCAAGCGCTTGCCTGTAATTGGATCTTTACCAATATCCAACTGAAATGTCCAAGTTAATCCTCGTTTAATAATATATCCTTTCATAATCAATTCCTCCGTTTATTTTATAAGTTTAGTAGTTCTTGCAAGTGGCTATTAGTGTAAAACCACTTGCCATTTAAATTTATTTGTTTTGTTGCTGTGCTTGAAGCCAACTGAAAAACTCTGACTTCAATACGCGCTTACTACGACCAATTTTAATAAGCGGGAATGAAACTAAATTCATAATTTCATAAGCTGTAGGTTTTGACACCGTTAAAATTTCAGCCAAGTGTTCAGCAGTAAGCATAAATGGGTAATCCTCGATGTTTTTTTGCATTTTATTAATTCTCCTTTAGTAATTTTAGTTTAAATAAAATCAATGTTTTATGAATCAATCGATTAATTCTGAGATATTATAGCGTCTGTTTTTTTCTATTCGAAGAGGTTTAACTAAAAAAATTATAAAAAGGTAAATGCAATATCTTCCTCTGAAAATCCTCGATGTTTTTTGCATTTTAATTAGTTCTCCGTTATTAGTTTTTGTTTAATTAAAATCAATGTTTTATGAATCAATCGATTAATTCTGAAATATTATAGCGTTTGATTTTTTCTATTCTAAGAGGTTTAAGTAAAAAATTTTATTTTCCTTTATATATGGGTTTGTTTTTTATAAAATAAGGGCCTCGGAATAAACTGTGAAACTAGAATTGTAGTGAACAAATAATATTACAGAGGGTATAAATGTTGTTTGTTGTGTTTAGAATGTTAAAAAACATTCTAAAGTAGGGAGATAAGATGAGTAAGATGGAACAGCCAACCGATACGATTCATAAGATTTTTGATGTGCAGGATGATGCAGTACTTCATGCTGAAGATATTGCAAAGCTGGTAAATATGCATACAGAAAGTGTAAGACGATGGTGTCGAACTGGTAAACTACCAAGCTACAACTTCGCCGGTAAGTATATTGTCGTAGGATCTGATTTTAAGGAATTTATGAGAAAGGCTAAAATCAAACGAAGATGGGAACAGATGTTGAATGAGTAAGGAATATGTATATTTGTCTTTTTTTAAGTCGAATAAGGTAAATTATATTTATCACTCAAAATCACAGACAATTGAGTTTGCTTGTATATATTGTCATGGAAAAGCTGCAATGAATAGTAGAACATCTGAGTGGAAATGTCGTATCTGTAGCGAAAGTGGCAATCTAGTTACACTTATTAATTTTGCAAAACACAATACATTTGGAGAAATATATGTACCAAATAAAGAGAAGCAATCTATCTTCAGGATGTTAGATCGATTATCAAATAAGTATCCCGAAGAAAATAGATTGGTACTTTTAGAACAGAAAGTAAAAGAACTTATCAAATACTATGAAAAAAACACCGTATAGCCATTAATGGCCGGTACGGTGTTTTTGATTTTTAATGGAATACCATTGCATAACGAATGATTTAAAATCTGATCCACGAATTTTGTAACGACCAAAGGGACTGAGGCATTTCAAATGTCCGCTTCTGCACCATCTTCTTACCGTTTCTTCGTGTACTCCTATCAGTCTAGCGATATTACTTGGGCTGAGAATTACATCGTTGTCGATGGCATGGATAACAGAGAATCTTTTTAATTCATCGTAGTCGTTTTCTTGGTGTAAGTGCTGCATCCTTTTTATACTCCTTTCAAAGTTGTAATAATTTTTTTCTTACTAGCAATCAAACTTTGGCGTTTAGAAATCCACTGTTGTTCAGTCATACCTTTAGGCTTCTGTTGAATTTGTATTAGTTCGCTGTCAATTTTTAATAGTTGTTCTTGAAGATCATTTCTTTCGGGGTTCTCTTCATCAAGGTTATCTGTAAACGATTCAACCTCAAGAATCATCGTTCCTACTCTATACCCTCTTTCTTCTTCCCACACTTTTAACTTTTCAAGATCCCAAGGGAAATTGATGGTTGCATCAAGTACTTGATAATATTGTTCCTTGGAAATCTCAGAAAGGTAATATTCTTCCCCCACAGAGCGAGTCGGTTTGTGCCGTAATTGATGATCTGCAGCTGTTCTCTTTGCTAAGTCATTTAAGGAAATATCATCTCTGATAAAGGTACGCATAATAATGTTGTTTAAAGAATGCCTTGAAGCTTTAAAGATAAAATCTTGTTTTCTTACGTCATCTAGAAAATCAAGTTGTTGACGTAAACGGTTAATAAATCCGAATGTCATTGGCTTTTTATACTGATATTCTGGTAGAGCATAGTCCGGCCTAAATAGAAACCCTTTCCCTTTAGGAAAACTTTGGTCTTGCTTTCTATAGATAAAAGATAGAAATTGATTTAGTTGTTTCACGGTATCAGGTGGAATAGGAGTATGATAGTCTGGGTGAGAAGGACTGTTTTCTTGTTTTGAAATAGAGGCAGGTAACCTTAATATTCCCCAACCCTTTTCATCGGTTTTAAGATAGCCATCATAGTCCAATTGGAAATGTTCAATTTTTAGTTTATGAAGCTCTTCAGGTCGTATACCCGTCGTACATGATAGTTGCCACATTGTCGCATTTTTCAATGGGTCTCTAGCTCGTAGATCTTCTAACAAATAATGTTTGATTAACACCATTTGTTCTCTGGTCAAAAACGTTTTTGTTCTGGTATTCACATCTGCTTTATTAAGTTCACTATCTTTTCTAGGGAATTGTTGAAGGAACTTCATAATGCGCCTCTTAATACGGGTAAACTTTCTAAATTCATCTTCATCATCCATTGCATCTTCTTCCATAGAATCTAATAGATAGTAATAGAAGGGCCTTAATTGCTGATAGTAATTTATTAACGTCTTTCCTTTTCGCTTCGTAGAGAGAAACAAGTAATCATCTTTTGTTACTTTATAGATATCAAACACATCCGGATTGAAACCATCAGGTAGTTGAATTCTTTGGAAAGGATTTTTGTGAAAATCATCTTCAATCCCACATCGTCCAGCGATTATTAATACAAATGCAGAACTAATAGTTCTTTTCATTACTTCAATCATTTCATCTTTATTCGCAATTTGCGGAGCGGAGCGATATCCATTGTAATCTATTACTCCGCCATTTTCTCTAAAGCGCAAGTATTTTCTAAGAAGCTCTTGTTGTTTTTGGTTTAATAAATCAAATGCACTTTTCAGGTTCTCGCCAACAAATTCAGAAAAACTCTCTTTGACCTGAACTTTTAGTGATGGAAGTAACGTTATTATTTCTGTTTCATCGTATAAATTGGTTCCCAGTAAATGAGCTGGTTGAGGAAGTAGTCCAGCTCGCTGGTATTGCCGTAATTGCGAGAGTGAAACAAGATTCGTATTTTTCCCAATCTGTTCAATAGTGTTAAATCTATTTTCAAGTACAGCTGAACGAATAAAAAAGTAATTCATTCTAATATCTAATAGATCAGGAGGTGGGGGAGCGCATTTAGGGATTTCGACGTATTTTCCTTCCCAATTACCTCTTCGAATCTGTTCTACTAATTCACGAAATGATAGATTTAACATTCTTGCCACATGATAAGCAGCTATATATTCAGGACTATTATTGTAAAAGTGATATGCCTCATTATGTTCTGAGTAATATTCTTGAATGAGTGGAATGGCCTCTGGTTGTACGAAATAGTTCGATTCATCCTTGACAAGATATTGAACAAAAGGTGTTTGCTGTACCAGATAATTGAAACATTTCCCTGAAATTCCGCTTAACTTAGCAGCTTGATTTCGCGTTAATAAAGTTAAGTTTTCCATTTTTTTATCCTTTCTATCGTATTTTATCAATCTATCCATTTTTGGATAAAAACATACATACACACAAAACACACATTCTATAACAAAATAGGATGTCGAAATGATGGTTATTAGGAGTTAATGTGTTGCAGTATGTGAGCAATGTGTGTTTCATCAAACTTGTTCATTTGATGTTTTTAAACATTATAGCTACATAATTGCTGCATTCGAACAACCTAGAAAAATAGATTGAAAAAATTATCTAGAATTTCTTTAATTGAACAACTTCATACGATAAACTAACTAATAGCAAATTAATCTAGTTAAAAACAGAAGGAGTAAACTAAAATGAGGGACCGCAGAAGAATTCCAAGAATCATTTCCTTGCTACAAAAGATTTGGGAGCAGCAGCACGACGTTCGCTTTAACCAATTAATTTCTAATTTGCAGTCTCAGTATTCGCTTCTGAATGATAATTACGGAAAAAAAGAAATTGATTCTAATAGAGGTACATATTTAGATTTATTTTTTCTAGAAGATGATAAGTGGGAATTATTCCTTGAAGATTATTGGAGAGAAATTGAGGAAGAACTGAAAAAAGAAGAAGCAAAAATTACTGATGAAGTTATTAATGAAGTAATTAATCTGTTTCTTGAAGCAGGCATTAAACAGGAAAGCTTAGATGATAAAGTTTCTAATAACATTAGAAGATTTTATCTAGTTGAGAGCAGATGGTTGACTACGGAGGCCATAACTGACCTGATTAAAAATTTCTCAAACGAGGACAGACTACAATTATTTTATAAAATAAATCAAGGTCTATGATAAGTAAAACTTAACACAGACCCAAATTAATCTTATATGAAATTAACCACTGACTTTCATTTTGGACAAATCAAGAAATGTTCCTGTTTCTTTGACAAATAGTAAATCAACGGGACCGACTGGACCATTTCGTTGCTTTGCTATATTAATTTCGATTTTGTTTTTTTGATCACTGTTGTTGTTATAGTAATCATCACGATGTAGCAAAAGGATTACATCAGCGTCTTGTTCAATGCTCCCTGAATCTCGTAAATCACTCATATAAGGACGTTTGTCTGCCCGTTGTTCAACATTCCGATTAAGCTGACTTAATAGAATGATAGGTACGTTAAGCTCTTTTGCCATTATCTTTAGTTCTCTTGTTATCGCTGCGATTTTTAAGTCGTGTCTATCGTAGCTGTTATCTGTCTTTATTAGTTGTAAATAATCAATGATAACCAAACTAGGATTTTCTTTAGTTTTTCTTATTTCCCTTCTAATCTTTAAATTGATGTCAAAAGTAGTTTGACCCGGATAATCGTCTATAACTAAGTCCCATTTATCAATAATTCCTGTAACGTGTGCCGCACGGTCCATTTCTTCATCTGTCATTTGATTTTGACGTAAAAACATGGAATTAATGCCTGCCATTGAACTTAGTATTCGATAGAGTAGTTGCTTTTGGGGCATTTCAAACGAGAAAAAAATCACTTTAGTATTCTTTTTGCAAGCATTTATTGCAAAGTTTAAAGCAAGAGCTGTTTTTCCTACAGACGGTCGAGCAGCGAGTATAATTAAGTCTCCTTTTTGAAATCCATCCGTCATTAAATTTAAATCTAAAAAACCTGTATCAATTCCACTTAATCCTTCGTTTTTATTTGAAAGTTCATCATATATTTCCATTAGGACATCTTGTTTCGAGACTCCCGAAATATCTCCACCTTCATCTGTTAACTCGTTTAATAGTTTTAGAGTGTGATAAAGGCTTTCTTCACTTGGAGTAAATTCAAAGGATTTAAGAATTTGTAATGCCTTTCTAATTTTAAAAGCCTTTTTGACCAGACCTTCATAAAAGTGGAAAGGTTCAACACTAGGAACAGCTTCCCCTAATTGCAGGAGATAGCTCACACCTCCGATTTGCTCTGTTGTAATATTACCTAATTTTGAAACCAACGTTACATAATCTATTGGTTCATCATCTTTGTCTAATTCTTTCATAGCCTTAAAAATAGTTTGATGTTTTTCCCAAGAAAATTCCTCAGATTTTACAGTAGTATCTTTAATTAATTCGGGTTTTTGTAAGATGCAGCCAAGAACCACTTGTTCTGCCTCAATATTATAAACATCATTATGGTTATTCTGCATTTAACATACGTCTCCGTTCTTCAAGTTGTTTCAGAAAATCGTTCCGAGCCTTTTCCTGAACAGCAATTTGACTGATTGTTGGAGGAAAAGAGCTAGTTCGAATATATGTGTGTAGATTTTGCTGGACAGCATCAAATGGCATTGTCACCAAATGATTAAGCCAGAATAACAATTTTTCTTGATTCATCTCAAAATTAGGGTATGCGATTGTTATACTGCGGATAATAGAAATAGCCTGATCTTTAGTCATGTTGAGTCTCCTTTTCGATTGAGTTCTGGTTTAATAAACTATCAAGAATGGTTAGATTAGAGTGTTTTTTACTAGTCTGATAGATTTGCTTATCATTATTAACATTCTTATCATTATTGTTTGTGGCCAATTGTTGGTTAATGCCTGAACTGTTGCTGGACAACGGTTGGTCACTTCTTTGATATTTATCCCAGTTCAATATTGTGACAATGCTATATTTATTGGTGGATGTAATAGAAACCGCTCCCTTTGATTCCAAAAGTTTTAGCCAACGCCATAGTGTCTTTCCAGAAACGAAATATTTTTTAGGAATATTTCGATTGTATTCAGCTTCTAGTGAAAGACGACCTGTCAGAAATTGTCCGGCTGATAGATTAATTACTTGGTTTTCAATTAAAAGTTCAGCTTGCTTATGATTTGCTTTCATTAAACACAAAAGCCATAGGCGGAGCTTAGGTGGGTCCTGCCAAATTGGACTTTGTAAAATTTCACGATAAAGTTTGATATAACCTTGCATTTTTTTAATTTCCTTTCCTTAATAAAGATTAAATGAATTGGCCAATTCGGATATCATAATATCTTGGGATTTTTATATTTCTAGAGAAAGGATAAAATTTATTTAATTTTTTCAAAGAAAATCTATGAGGATACAAATCTACTAAGTCGGTACTAGATATTCAAGTATCTGAATTTTTGTCAAAACTTCAGAGTATTGAACATGTATAGTACGTACTGTAAAATAAAGGTGTTAGGTATAATCAATACTTATGTTCAATAGTAAGTGCAAACTGGTGTAAAGAGGTGGTTTATATGAAATATGGCTACGCGAGGGTAAGTACAACCCATCAGGATTTAGAAGTACAGCTGCAACAATTAGAAAAGGAAAACTGCGATCAAATTTTTTCTGAAAAATATACTGGTACAAATAAAAAGCGGGAAGAATTTCAAAATTTAATTAATCTCTTGCAAGAAGGAGACACATTGGTGGTTACAAAATTAGACCGCTTTGCTCGAAGTACACAAGATGCTCTAGAAATCATTAAAGATTTATTTAATAGGAATATTAAGGTCCATGTACTAAATATGGGCATTATTGAAAATACACCAACCGGTCGTCTAATTTTTACGATTTTTTCAGCCTTTGCTGAGTTTGAAAGAGATATGATTGTAGAACGAACCCAAGAAGGAAAAATGTTGGCCAAGCAGAATCCTGATTTCCGAGAGGGAAGGCCCAAAAAATTTTCAAGGCAGCAAATTAATCATGCCTTATCATTACTAGAAAATCATTCATATAAGCAAGTTGAAGATATGACAGGTATTTCAGTATCTACGCTTGTACGAGCTAACAAGAAAAAAAGGGCAGAGAAAATTATTGAAAAGGAACTTATCTAAAAAGTACTATTGTACAGGTGTAAACAAATTTAATATAAACAAGTTAAGAAGTGAGAACTTCCGCTTGATTTGCTTATTAAATAATAAGTCAATTCATGTAAAATGCAAATGATAGATACGATTTACCGAGTGATTTTGAAGCGAGGGATTTTTAATGGAATATTCAGCTGGTTTTACGAGCGAAGGATGGTTCCAACAGGAAATTGAATATGTTTTAGACCAACTTCACAAAGGTTTTAGCCGCAAAGAAACAAGAAACAAAGTAATTGAGGATAATGTTTTCTTGTTAAGAAGTGAATCGGCGATTAGTAAAAGGTTTCAAATCGTTTATCGCAGAGCAAAGACATTATATCCAACATTATCTGATTACTATTTTAATGGCACCAATGCTGATCAAAAAGTACTGTTATTATATAGCTTCCTTAAATGTTATCGATATGCTTACGAAAATTTCTATGAATTGATTGTTTATCGATATCAACATAAGAATGGAACTTTAAAGGTTTCAGATATGAGTTTTTACATGGAAGAAAAGGAACAACAATCAGAGAAAATCGCAAATTGGCATATAGCTACAAAACAGAAAATCAATAGTACACTTCTATTATTTTACAGAGAAAGTGGTATGATTGAATTATTGGAAGATGAGTATAAAGTCTCTCCTTTACATGTGAGTCAAGCTCTTAAACAGTATGCTGAAGAACAGGACACTTTGTTAAAAGCATTAATAACATTAAAGGCAGGTGGTTAAGAGTGACCATATATAAACGATTAGAACAATTGGAAGAACGTATAAATGAAGAAGGTTTTACGACACCAAAAGGGATTGGCAGTGAAATTCCACATTTTGTTTTTGATTATCCGGCTGAAGATGAATTAACAGTACGTACATATGTTGAAGGATTATTAAAAAGAACTTCATTAAATATAAAAGAAATCAATCTTTTTGAATTCCTTATTAGCTTATTTGAAGATGATTTAGAAGAACTAATCACTATTGCTGAAGAAGAAGGCTATGTGGAGCTTTCTCAAGCTATTCAAACTGTTTTAGAAGATCAAGATTTGTTGGTGAACGCATTCATTGAAAAAGCGAATAACGTGGAATTGATTTTTATAACAGGTGTAGGAACAGTACATCCATTTATTCGCTCAAGTCATTTACTTAAAAAACTATCTAACCATGCATTTAGAACACCGCTTATATTATTTTATCCGGGTTATTTTTCAGGAGTAGATTTACGTCTATTTAACAAATTCCGACATGAAGATGAATACCAAATTACAAGGATTTCATAAGGAGTAGGAACAATGATTATTAAAGAGATTTTTGAGAAGAAAATTGACCGACCAATAAATGGTGTTGTGCAAGCAGGTCAAATTGATGAAAAAACAATACAAACAGAATTAGAAGAATACGTTGTAACAACAGAAATCTTAGATAGCTTAAAAGGATTTTATAAAAATTATGAGAAGGCGTATTCAACACCAACGAAAAATGTGGGTGTGTGGATTTCTGGTTTCTTCGGTTCCGGTAAATCACATTTCCTTAAAATTTTATCTTACTTATTGGACGGTAAAGAAGCCGGGGGAAAAACTCCATTTGAATACTTTAAAGATAAAGTTTCTAATACCGCACTTTTAGATGCAATGTCTCGGATAGAATCTAAACCTTCAGATGCATTGTTATTTAATGTAGGATCTGAAGCTGGTGCTAGCGCAGCACGTGGAACGAAAGAAAGTATAATCGAAATTATCTTACGTATTTTTAATGAACATTTAGGTTATTCAAATACTCTGTGGGTAGCAGATTTTGAACGACAATTGGCAAGTGACCAAAAATACGATGCTCTCTGTTCGAAAATTGAAGAATTGTATAACGAAAAATGGCAAGATTTCCGTACAAAATTCCGCTTGAGATATGCAAAAATTATTGCTGCACTTTGTGAAATTGGCTATGAACAAGAAACAGCGGATTTCTTAGTAAAATCAGCACAAAAGGAATTTTCGATTTCAGCGGTTCAGTTAGGGGAGCTTGTTGCACAATATTGTAAATCTAAAGGCTCTGACTATCGCTTAATCTTTTTAATTGATGAAGTTGGTCAATATATCGGTACAGACAATAACCTTATGCTTGATTTACAAAACGCTGTTGAAGAAATTGGTGCTGCTACAATGGGACAAGCATGGATTGCTGTTACTTCTCAGGAAAAAATTAAAGACGTTTCTAATATGAACGCAGCCAATACAAAAGACTTCTCGAAAATTCAAGGAAGATTTGAAACACGAATTAATTTATCGAGTTCAGATACAGACGAAGTTTTAAAACGCCGATTATTAGAAAAGACAGAAACTGCGTCGAAAACATTAGAGTCCATTTTTGAACCGAATGAGCAATTAATTCGTAATCGTCTTTCTTTTGATAAAGATCGAACACAATATCGCTCAGGCTATCGTTCAACAAATGAGTTTGTTGAAACATATCCATTTGTACCATATCAAGTGGATTTATTGCAAGCTGTTTTAGAGAAAATTGGTATACACGGTGAAGGAAGTTCCTACGCTTCAAGAGGGGAACGTTCTTTATTAAAAGCTTTCCAAGAAGCAGCGATTTATAATGGCCAAGAAGAGTTAGGCAATTTAGTAACGATGGCGGAGTTTTATCCAACGATTCGTCAACATTTAGAATCAGCTATCGTACAGACGATTTCGAGAGCTGAAAACCGCGCAAAAAATACGGAAGGTCTTGTTGAATATGATGTTGATGTATTAAAAGTATTGTATTTGATTAAAGGAATAGACCACATTAAAGCAACACCCAATAATATTTCAACACTTTTATTAGAAAGTATTCAGTCTGAAAAAAATGAACTTGTAATTAAAGAATCGTTAAACCGTTTAGAGCAAACGATGTTTATTGAAAAGCACGCAGACGGTACGTATTCATTCTTATCAGATGAAGAGCAAGAAATAAATAAAGAAATTCGTAACGTTGATGTTAATGCTATCAAAATTAAAGAAAAATTAGGCGATACATTTTTTGAAAAAATGTATCCAAACGCTAAATATAACTATCAAAAGGGAATGCTTTTTGATTACAATAAACGTTTTGATAATTACGCAAAAACAAATATGAAATATCCGTTAACAATGCAAGTCATTACGGGTGGGTTAACCCCTACAGAAGCTGCTTTACAGGCAATAGAAGGGCAAATGGTTATTTATCTAAATGAGGAATTAATTGCCGAGGCGGAAGAAGCCATTCGTATATCTGAACAAATTAAGCGTTATGTGCATTTAAAACGTAATCCAAGTACAACACAGGCGCAACATCGTATTTATGACGCGAAAATGGACAGTATTGGTGACTACGAGATAAAGGCAGAAGAATTATTGCGAAAAGCTTGTGAAGAAGCAACAATCTTCATTCAAATGCAGGAGCGTACATTCCGAGGAAATTTTGAAAAGCAAGTATCAGACGCCTTTGATATGTTAATCCAAAACACTTATAAGTATTTGGAATACATTGATGAACCAATTCAAATGAAAACATTCAAAGAACAATGGAGAAACCTAGCTGAGAAAGGTATTTCAAATGATTTACTCGGTGAAACAGGTAATGTAAAAGCTTATAACGAAGTATTACGCTATTTAGATGAACTTATTCGTATGCATCAGAAACCATCGTTAAAGGATTTTATTGATAAATATAATCAGGTCCCTTATGGCTGGAGTGACTACGATACAATTGGCATTGTCCTAGCTTTAATGCAGTCCGGTAAAGTAAAGTTAATGATTGCAGATGAACACTTTACACCAACGACTTCACCTCAATTTTATGAAAAACTTGCTCGAACAACCGAGCGAGATAAAATACGTGTGATTCCCGAAATTGAAGTGGATCCAAAAGTGCGTCGAGGTTTCATTGGATTGTATAAAGATCTTTTTGGACGAATGGATATTGGGGATTCTTATCAAGAGTTCGCGAATGCAATTCAAACTGCAGTTAAGAATTATCTTATCCAACCATTAGAGGCAATTGATGACCGTCGAAAGAAAACTATATCTTCTGAGTTCGCTTATCCTGAAGGAGCAAAAATTAGTTCTTTAAAAATTGATATTCTCCGATTAACACAAATTCGGGAACCTGAACAACTTGTAAAGGCATTTATTGATGCGGAGGATGATTTATACGATTGGCAAGATGCGATTGAACAGTTAGTTGGTTTCTATCTAAAAGCACCAATTGAACGGTTTGATGAAGCAGTATCGTTTTTAAATAAAGCTCAAAATGATTTACGTTATACTCAATCACAAAAGGTAAACCTGTTAAAGAAAAACATTACCGACATTTTAACCAAAGCATCACCATATAATGAAATTCCGCAATTGCCTAGTTTAATTGAAAAACTTGATCAAGCAATTCGAGAAGAAGTAACAGAGCAAAAACAAGGTCTTGCAAGTCAAATTACACAATTAGAGAAAAAGATAGATGATTTAAAAGATTATTATTCAAATAATGAAATCATTACAGAATTAATAAATGATAAAATGCAGAACTTCAAAATGTTACAACATGAAATTTTAAATAGTAATAGCTTAATCACGATACAAATGAACTTGACGAAACTACGAACAGTAACAGAAACAATCCAAGATGAAGCAAAACGGAAAGAAAAAGAATTACTACAATTAAAACCGCCAACTCCAGACACATCTGTTACGGTTGTCCGTGAAAAAGGAACAAAAATTATTTCTTCAAGCGAATTAAAAAGCATGATTTCACATACAAGCATCGAAACACAATCTGACTTAGATGCTGTACTTGCGGAGTTACGAACACAGTTATTAAAAGAACTAAAAGAAAATACATTAAAATTTGAATTATAGGCATTGGAAGGGGCTTTCCCTTCCATTGTTGTAATGAGGTGGAAAAAGTGAATAAAGCGGAATTGAAAAACTTTGCCATTCAATCACGTCGTCAACTAATCGATCAAGTAAAAACAAAGGCACTAATGTACGGTATTGATGAAAAGAATGGTTTAGAAACTCAAGAACAATTTGGGCAATTAATGATTAATGATAAGCCATATCCTCTTTATATGGAACCAGCATTTAACTCATTAAAAAATCAGCTTAAACAAAAAGGTTATAAGCAGTTAGTTGAAGAGGTTGCCTATACATGGTTTAACCGTATAATTGCCATTCGTTATATGGAAGTACATGATTACTTACCTGAAAAAGTAAATGTGTTGTCAAGTAGTGTAGGACGAGTAGATCCTGATATTTTATTTGAATATGAAACAATGGATTTACCAATAAAACAAGAAGAAATTCGTGAATTATTAGATGCAGGGAATACAGAAGGTGCATATCGCAAGCTATTTATTGCACAATGTAATGCATTAAACACTATTTTGCCATTCTTATTTGAACAAATTCAAGATTATACAGAGCTTTTACTGCCAGACTTTTTACTAGATGCAGAATCAGTCATTAAGGTACTTGTTCAAAATGATGAATTAACGAATAGTTTTGAAGAAATAGAAGTGATTGGTTGGTTGTATCAATATTATATTGCAGAAGAAAAGGACCGAGTATTTGCGCAAAAAAGCAAATATAAAAAAGAGGAAATTCCTTTTGCAACACAACTCTTTACACCAAAATGGATAGTACAGTATATGGTACAGAACTCACTAGGACGCTACTGGACCGAAGCACATCGAGAAGATGAAGATTTAATTAGTAATTGGGAATATTTCATTAAACATGATGAAGAGGACTTCCATGAGAAAATTGCTCCATATGTGAATAAAGAGTTAAGAGTAGAGGATATTAAGCTGCTTGATCCAGCAATGGGAAGTGGACATATTTTAGTCTATGCGTTTGAAGTATTCCATCAGATTTATGAAAAGTGTGGATATCCAGAACGTGAAATTCCACGATTAATCATAGAAAACAATTTATATGGATTAGACATTGATGACCGAGCATATCAGTTAGCCGCATTTGCAGTAGTGATGAAAGCGGCATCCTATTCGCGTCGTTTTTTTAGAAGTATTGAACGAGAAGGTATTAAGTTAAACTTAGCATCGATTCAAGAAACGAATCATATTTCAGATAGTGTGATTGCGTATATTGCTCAGGAAGAAAAGGGAGAGCGATATAACCAAGTAAAAGCATTCTTTAACCAATATCACAATGCAAAAACATATGGTTCATTAATCAATATTTCAGAACGAGATTTTACATTTTTTGTGGAACGGTTAGAACATATTCAAAATAACCCTGTAGAAGATTTATTTTTTGCAGAGCAGCATGAAATTGTAAATGAAGTTATGCCAGCATTAATTCAGCAAACGAAAATTATGCGGGATGAATATGATGTTGTAGTGATGAATCCTCCTTATATGGGATCAAGAAAAATGGATAAAAATTTAGCTGATTTTCTTGAGAATAAATACCCAAAAGCAAAACATGATTTATTTGCCGCTTTTATGGAGATTACATTTTATCTAAAATCTAGAGGGTTTTATGCGTCTATCAATCAACATTCATGGATGTTTTTACCTAGTTTCGAATCTTTGAGAAATAAATATCTGTATACATTTACGTTGGATACGATGTTACATTTGGGACCGAACGCCTTTGAAGAAATTAATGGTGAAGTTGTTCAATCCACAGTTTTTGTTCATAGAAATTATAATGATATAAAATTCGAGAGTTTATTTTATGATTTAACGGTGGGAAATGCCTATGAGAAAAATATAAAGTTTAAATCTATTCGCAATACAACAAATGTATTTTCTTATTTTCAGAATGATTTCTTGGATTTTCCCGGTAGTATTTTTGCTTATTGGGCAGATCATGAAATCAGAAATATTTTTAAAGTCTATGATTCTATAGGGGATATTTCCAAACCGAGACAAGGCATGTCTTCATCTAATAATGATTTGTTTTTAAGACAATGGTTTGAAGTAACAATTGAAAAAATGGGGATTGGAATTACTTCTGGTGAAGAAGTAAAGAACCTTAATATAAAATGGATTCCGTATAATAAAGGTGGCACTTATCGAAAGTGGTATGGTAATCAAGACTATGTTATCAATTGGGAAAACGATGGGGCTGAAGTTAAAAACTATGCCGCTCAATTATATAATTCTTATACAAGGACTATTAAGAATATAAAGTTTTATTTTAAAGAAGGAATTACGTGGTCAAGAATAAGTACATCTAATTTTGGTTTGAGATATACTCCACCGGGATTTATTTTTAGTGACGCTGGTATGATGTTATTTGCAGAAGAGAAAGAAAGTTTATTGGTACTCCTAGGATATTTAAATTCTAATATAGCGGATTATTTTTTAAATATATTAAATCCTACAATTGCTATACAAAGTGGATCTGTTTCTTTATTACCTTCTCCAATTATTGACCAAACTTTAATTGAGCTAATTTTACCTTTAGTAAATGAGAATATAAGCATTACTAAGGATGATTGGGATTCAAAGGAAATTTCTTGGGAATTTAAAAAGCATTTTATAAAAAAATATGAGGCTAAAAGTATCTCTGATGCTTATTGTAAATATGTTGAGGAATGGAATAAGTATATAGTCAAATTAGAGAGTAATGAAAACAAGATTGATGAAGTTTTCTATAGACATTTTAATTTACCTGAAACAGTCAAAGGTTATTTAAGAGAAAATAAGGTTACTGTCGAAGTAATTGATTTGATGAATACTTCAAAATCTTTCATTTCTTACTTTATTGGCATCCTTGTTGGTAGATATTCATTAGATGTCGAAGGATTAGCTTTTGCGGGTGGTAACTGGGATGATAAAAAGTATATTTCAATTAAGCCTAATTCATATGGATTGGTTCATTTCACTGAATCAGCTTATTTTGAAAATGATATTATCTTGCGTTTACGTAACTTTCTTGCAGTTGCTTTTTCTCCAGATACAGTAGACGAAAATATGCAATGGTTGGCAGAAGCACTTGGGATGAAAAAAGGTGAAGATGCTGAAGCTCGTTTACGACGTTATTTCATGGATGAATTCTTTGAAGATCATTGTAAGGTGTATCAAAAACGTCCGATTTATTGGTTAGTGGATTCTGGTAAGTATAAAGGATTTCGTACATTAATTTATATGCATCGTTATCAACCAGACATAATAGCAACGATTCGTTTCGAGCATTTGCAGGAAATTCAAGCTAAGTATCAAAATGAAATTACAGATTTAGAAAACCGATTAGTGAACCCAAACTTATCAGCAAGTGAGAAGAAAAAGCTAACAGCAGAAAAAACTTCTTTTGAAAAGAAAATGGATGAATTACGAGAGTTTGATAAACGTCTAGCTGAGATAGCTAACGAAGAAATTGAAATTGATCTAGACGATGGTGTGAAAGTGAACTATGAGAAGTTCTATCGTGGTGGCAAAGGTGTATTAGCGAAGATAAAATAAATCATGGCCTTCTTACTTTGGTAAGGAGGCTTGTTTCATATTAAGGTATAATTAAAATTATTAGTAAATATTCATAATGAGGTGACACAATGAATGTCATTGAACTGTTAAAAGAGCGAATAGAGGACGAGTTATATAAAAAAAATAAGCCGCGTACGGTTATTTTTTGGTATGACGAGCAAGGAGAATATACTGTTTCTGATTTAGAAGAAACATTAGCAGAGCAACCGATTCAAATCCGCCAATTAACACGTAATAATTTCTTTACGCTTAAATTAGAAATCGAGTTGGAAAAGAAAAAGAATTCTTTTTTATTATATGCTGATTTTGCAAAACCAGCGATAGAAGACAACTTTTTGCTGGATATGGAGCTTTACGGTACAGAGTTTAAAGCTGATACTAATGCTTTACTTGCAGAACAGTTGCAAGTAAGTGATGCCATTTTAAGACCTTTAATTAAGAAATATGGAGACTTTTTTAAAAGTACAGAGCGTAAAAATAAATTAAAAAGAGTCATAGCACCCAATGCCACGGATCGTGAAATCGAGTATGCAATGTTAGCAGTGCTAACCGGCGCACCGGTTGCGAATATGGAAGAAATTACTCGTCATTTATTGGTTCGCGGATTACAAGAAGATTCAAATGAAGCGTATAAAGCTATATCAAAACGCTTTAGCACGAAACGTATGTGGGAGCTTCTCACGGAATACTTTGGTTTACATTCTAATGATTTGACATTGCAGTATTTAATGGAACATGTCCTGTATGCGCATTTCAAACGTCATGCACAATTTGAAGAACAGTCATTACAAAAGAAATATGAAACAACACGCGGCAATGCATGTGCTTTATTTATTGATGACTGGCTACATACAAAAGAAAGCGAAGTAGAAGTCTTAGAGACCTATATGAAGGAAATCGAACAAAGATTTTCGATTATTGATGTGTTACACGAACGGCCAATCGAGCAATTTGCTGACATTTCAACTTTCCCGATAATTGATCATTTATTGATAAATAGACTAACAGCAGAACTTCTTCATCAAACATCCAATTTTGATGCTTGGGAAGAAATTTTGAATAAACGTTCAAAAATGAATTGGGCTAAACGAAACGAACGAATCCGAAGTTTGTTAAATGTAATGAAAGATGCAGTTGATTTATCAAAGTATAAAATGTTCTTGAAACAATATGATACTCGTGAGCCTTTATACGTCCAATATACAAGTCAACTTTACTTAATTGATCAAGCATATAGACGCTTTATGACGGGGTTTTTACAATTAGAAAATAAAGAAGTGCTAGAAAAACTAGCTGAGCAATTAACAAATTGGTATGAAAATAAATATTTATTGAAAATTGCTCAAGAGACTAATTATCTTTTAGAAACTTCAGAAGTAGGAAAATTACCTAAACAGGCTAAGTTTTATAAAGAAGTTTTACAGCCGATTCTTGAGAAAGAATCAACACGCGTATTTGTGATAATTTCAGATGCAGTACGATATGAGGTAGGAGAAGAATTAGTTTCTCGGTTAAATTTACGTTCGAATGGAGTTGCCTCTATCAGTCCGTTGGTTGCAAATATGCCAACGTATACACAATTAGGTATGGCATCTTTATTACCCCATAAAGTGTTATCGATTAATGAAAATGGAACTGTATTAGCAGATGACCAACCTACAAATGGATTAGCAAATCGTACTAAAATTCTACAAGCAGCTCATCCAAAAGCAGTTGCCTATCGTTTAACAGATTTTTTAGATTGGTCAAGAGAGACAGCAGATCAAAATTTTAAAGGAAAGCGTCTCGTTTATTTATATCATGATGTAGTGGATGCAACAGGTGATTCTGCAAAATCCGAACGTGCTACTTATATGGCTGCGGAACGTGCAATAAAAGAATTATCAATTGCTGTTGATCAATTATCTAAATGGCAAGCAAAAAGAATTTTTATAACAGCAGATCACGGATTCCTTTATCAGTATCCAAGAATTGAAAATGATATTAAAGTAGTGAGTGTTAAAGGTGAAATTATTGATTCGAATCGTCGCTTTGTTGTAGGTCATAATCTACTAATAGATGATGGAGCTATTAATGTGCCAGATGATTTTTCAACATTAGAAGGTGTTGAAAAAGTGATTGCTAAAGGCATAAACCGTTTTATTGGTGGTGGAGGATTACAGTTTGTACACGGCGGTGCAACACCTCAAGAAGTAATAATACCACTAATTGATTATCGTCGTACTTCACAAGCGGTTCCTGTTGAAATCAGTGTAGCTATGCCAAAACGTGTAATTACAGGTTTCCGTATCCAAGTGCCAATTTATCAAGAACAAAGTATTTCACTGGAATATAAGGCGCGTACAATTCGGGCTGCATTTTACCTTAATGATGAGCGAATTTCAAATGAAATTGAATGGACATTTGATATGGTGGGAGAAAACCATGAACGTACGGAGCAACTAACATTTAATCTTGTAGAAAACTATTATCCAACAGGGAAAACTTGCGAGCTGAGAATGCTAACAGTAGAGGATGACAAAGTCACACCATATCGCGAGACAGAATTTACGATTCATATGTATAATGCGCTTTACTGAAAGATATGGCTCTTTAATCTCAGAATAAAGAGCCATATCACATTAGGTCCTAAAACCTGTTACTCTAAAATCATCTCCAGAAATCTCTGAAGAAATCATATCTATAAATTGATAAATAGATTTATTGATAAATTCAGTCAATAACCAACCACAAGATTTTTCTAAATGTTTAGCTAGTCTGTTAGGGTCGTACCTAGACATTTCACTCAAACAGTGCATTGCAGAAAAAGTTAAAGATAAAGTATTACGATCAATTATCCCCTGTATGTCTTTTCGTTTTATATACCAGAGTTGATTTGGACTATAAATATATCTGAAACGTTTTCTTTGATTTGAGTAATATTTATTGAAACTTTCTAGACTCTTTGAAGTAGGTTTATTTCGAGGTGCTACCCAATCAAACTTTTTATTTAAGCGAATTGTATAAAACTGTTCTTGAGAATAAAATTTATCGATGCTGAATCCTGTTTTAAACTTTGCAAATTCCCTTTGGTTTGAATATTGTTCTTCTAATTGTGCCTCTAACCATCCTTGTTTTGCATTTTTATCAAAAACAAATCTAGGATTAGAGATTGGTACAAAAAGCTCTGCTTGTCCAAAAGTAAGTATATATGCCCTATGTATGTACTCTTAATTATAGAGTATTTCCTTTAAATTATATGTTTCTGGTGTACTACCAATTGTTTTAATAGGTTCTTTTAAATAATTACATAAACCTGATAAGACCCCTTTAGGATGCAATTTAATATATTCATTTTGGATGACAATTTGACCATTTTTGACCTCACCAGAGACTCCATGTTTAGTATCAAAATTGATACCTTTAAATGTTAAGAGAGCTTTTGTAGCATTTAAAAAGCAATAATACGAAGTAAGAGGTTTGGATAGTATATCTAAATTTTTAGTAGCCTCATAAAAGTTTTCAGCTTGTTTCCAATAATTTAACGCAATTTGATTTTTTGAAGTTTGCTTCCCTTTTTTTAAAAAGAGTTCAATATACCTCCAAGTAGAATCAGTTAATACCGTTTTGTTTGTGAAGTTAGGATTGATAATTGCTTTTCGTAATGCAATTTCATGTTTTTTAATTTTTATACTAGGACGTATGCTTTCTATCATATAAACCCCCAAATTGTGACATATAACGCTTATAATATAACATAAATGTGGATAAATGAATTTATATCAAGAAGAGGTGACATATGCTAAAAATCGGAGAAATAATAAAAGGATCTTTCTGGCCGGAAATTGTTGAAATTAAGCATTTTGAAGAAATTGACGATGATTTATTTTTAGTTGAATCAATTGGGCGTAAAACAAATAAATATTATGAACAGTATTTAGATAGGGCGCAACTAGCACAATTAGAAAATATTCAAGATGAGGAAAGTTCATTTAATTCTGAAAGATTGCAACACTATTTACAATATTACATATTAAAGACAGAGGATAAATTTTCGAAGTCTCGTGCGCGAGGAAACAAAAAGATTATCCCTCTCCCACACCAAATTGAAGCAGTGTATAGCCGCATGTTACAGTCACCTCAAGTACGATATTTATTAGCGGATGATCCGGGAGCAGGGAAAACGATAATGTCAGGAATGTTAATACGTGAGTTAATTGCAAGACAAGCAGCAGAGCGTATTTTAATTTTAGTTCCCCCTCTAGTATTGAAACAATGGCAGGAAGAGCTAAAAGATAAGTTTGGTGAAGAGTTTACCATTGTAAATCGAAGTTTATTAAATAGCTCAAGTGAGGTAAATCCATTCGAATCACATGACAAAATAATTGCATCAATTTATTGGGCTTCCCGCGAAGAAATTAAAGCGTATATTTTAAAAGCGCAGTTTGATTTAGTAATCGTCGATGAAGCGCATAAAATGGCAGCATATACGCATGGAGTCAAGAAACGTAAAGTGAATCGTACGAAAATCTACCAGCTTGGGGAGAGTTTACTTCGTCACACTGAGCATTGCTTATTACTAACTGCAACACCGCATAAAGGAGATAAAGAAAATTTTCGGCATTTAATGAGTTTGGTAGACCATGATATTTTTTCACGTTTAAATAGTGGTGATTCTATATATGAAAAGAGTAATCCTTTCGTTATTCGTCGATTAAAGGAGACAATGAAAAATTTTGATGGTACACCGTTATTCCCGAAAAGAACAACAACGACAATTACATTTGATTTAAGCTATGGCGAACGTGAGCTATATGAAGATGTAACTGCTTATGCACGTGAGCATTTCAATCGAGCAAAACAAAATAATAAACCGAATGTAGCATTTGCGATGATGATTTTACAACGTCGCCTAAGTTCGTCTTTAGATGCTATTTATTTATCCCTAAAACGACGTAAAGAAAAGTTAGAAGAATTATTAGAGTCTGAGTTAACGGCCAATAAATCAATTGAGCCATTTGAATACGACGAACTTTCAACAGAAGAGCAAGAAGAAATAGAGACTTTAGTTGAAGGAGAAACCGATGTTATTGATATAGAGGAACTAAAGTTAGAAATAGAGATTCTAGATGGATTAGTTCGTAAAGCAGAGATGCTCGTAAATCAAGATATTGAGCGTAAATATATAGAGCTTGAAAACACGTTATTCAGTCAGGATGGATTGCTTTCCAAAGGAGAAAAGATTCTTATTTTTACGGAATCAAAAGATACTTTATATTACCTTGAACGAAAGCTCCTACAGCATGTCCCTGAAGTCACAAAAATCGTTGGGAATTTTTCGATGGACCTACGTCGTGAACAAGTGGAGCGATTCCGAAATGATGTGCAAATTATGCTTGCTACAGATGCCGGGGGAGAATCTATCAACCTTCAATTCTGTAATCAAATGATTAACTATGATATTCCGTGGAATCCAAATCGTTTAGAACAGCGTATGGGACGTATTCATCGTATTGGACAAAAGAATGAAGTATTCGTCTTTAATCTTGTTGCAAAGAATACACGTGAAGGAGATGTATTGATACGTCTACTTGATAAGATGGAACAAATGCGCTCAGATTTAGGGCAAGATCAGGTCTATGATTTTATTGGTGAAGTGCTAGAAGAAAACAATATTGATTTATCGCACTTAATGGAAGAAGCGATTAGCGGCCGTGAAAATTTAGATGAGCTGATTGCACAAATGGAAAAAACATTATCTGAAGAACATGAACGATTATTAGAATTAGCTAAACAAGAACGCTTAGATGATTCCAGTTTTGATTTACCGGGTGCAAGACGTGCATATCAAGAAATTTCAATTAGTAGTATGCCGTCGCGAGTCTATAGTGAGTTTGTAGTAAAACAGTTTGAGGAAACACGTATTAAAGTAAATATCTCAAACGACGGCAATACAGTTCGAATAGATCGTTTCCCTAAAAATATTCGTGAACTAATTAAGAAGCGAAAATATTCTTTAAGAACTGATGAATCATTACGGTTTACATTAAGACCAGATAAACAAACAGAACAGTTATCTATATTACCGAATGACCATCCGTTAAAAAAATTAGCGATGGAATTAGCGAGTCAAGAGTTGCAACAAGTGGCTTTACCAATTTGTACAGTAAAAACATATGTCAGTGAACCATTAACATTAGAAATTAGCCGTATTAGTGTAGTTGATGGTACAGGACGAGAATTAGAACAAGAGTTAATGTTATTAGCTAAAAGGGAAACTGGGGAGTTCATTCAAGTAGATCCGTATTTTCTATTCCAAAAGCAATTTGAATTAATCAATACAGCAGGTACAGAAGATAAATCATTTAAAAAAGAATCTATTCTTCAAGCGAAAAAAATACTTCAATCTGTTCAAATGAAACGAGATGATTATTTAAATCGAAAGAGTACTTATTTACGTCGTTCATTTGATGAACAAATGCAAACTCTACAGGAAAGAGTAACTAATTATCTAAGTGATAACTTAAATAATAAAAATAGCGCATTAATTAACCAAACCTATACTCAAATTGAAGACTTAGAGGAACGTAGTAAAGATCGACTTGAAAATATTGAAAGAGAAAGAAGTATTCAGTTACAGTCCATTAAGCCGATTACACAACTTCATGTACAACCAATTGTAAGTGCAGCACGTGTTATTCCAAAAGATTTTATAGAAGTTGTAAAAGACTATGAATATCAAAATGGACGATTAAATATCCGTGTTAAGAATGCATTTGGCTTAGTCGATTTCACGAGTGAAGAAGCAGAGGGCAATACACGATTTATTTTACTAACACCGTCTATAGATTTGCTTTCACAACAAGTGGAATTAAATGATTACCAAGAATTAAATGGATCTGTATATGTTTATGTGGTAAATCAAAATAAAATTGTTGAAGAATTGAAAATGGAACAAATCATTGGAATGTAGTTTGAGAGAAAGTAAATAATATTATCGAATTAATGCTGGTAAATTGGAAATTAGATTAAGAGTGCGAAAATTACCATTATCGCACTCTTTTTTTTATAAGGTTACGAGAAAAGAAACATAATTAAGCTTGTAAAAATTAATTATGTTTCTTTACTTTTAAAGGAAATTCGTCTTATTTTGTCGAAAGGGTATAAATAAGAGGTTAACTAGTATAGAGGGTATTTTAAAAATGTAGTAGTGTAGAGTGCTTATAATATATTTTTTGATTTGAATTGAGTGAAAATGCCTAGGTAGTTATCCAAAAAATAGGTCTTTTGGAATTATAAAAGTAATAACGATCCAACATTATCTATTTAAAGTAATATATATTAGAAATTTAAATAGATTTATAGCGTTTTATACTGATGCTTGTTAGGATTGTTTAATTGCTAGATACAATTAGGAGTATTTATATATGGAACACTTAGTAGAAGTAACTAAACCAGTTGTTAGTAATATTACAAATCAACAAATATTATATGGCTTAGCAATAACCATACCTTCAATAGATTTACTAACACTTTTTTCTCCATCTGAATTTGAAGTTTTCATACAGGAATGGACGAGTGGATACTTGTATAAAATACAAGGTTATAAAAAGGTTTATCGAAATTCTGGTGCTGGTGATAAAGGTAGAGATGTAGTGGCATGGCTGGATGAGAAAGGGGATATATGGGACTGCTATCAGTGTAAGCATTACGAAGACCCATTGAAACCTAGTGAGGTTTGGGTTGAATTTGGAAAATTATGTTACTATACATATAATAAAGATTTCACAATTCCAAGGAAGTACTTGTTCGCTACTTCAAAAGGTTTAGGACCGTTACTCAAAAGTTACATACAGAATCCAAAACTCTTGAAAAAGTATTTAATTCAAAATTGGGATAGCAAATGTAAAAAACATATAACAGATACTGAGCAAGTAGAATTAACTGGGGCTTTTAAGAAGTATGTTGAAGATTTCGATTTTAGTATCGTTGGCTTCCTAGATCCTCTTGAAATTATTGAACAGCATAGAATGACTCCATACTACGTGCCGAGGTTCGGAGGGGGATTTAATAAATTTAGGGAGGAATCGATTACTCCTGCTGAAATCCAAGATTCAGAATTAATGTATATAACAAAATTGATTGAGGCATATAGTGAAGATAAGGGTATGCATTTTGCTGCTCCTGAAGACCTTTCTTCGCATATAAAATATATTAATCATTTAAATAGAGAACGTATTCACTATCACAAAGCACATTCACTTGCATTATTCGAGAGGGATACTTTACCTGAAGGATCTAGTGCTTTTGAAAAATTAAAAGATGCGGTATATATGGGCGTTATTGATACTGTAGAATCTGACTTTACTAGTGGCTTTATGAGAGTAAAGGAGACTACAAAGACAGCAAGAAGTTTACTGCTTTCAGGAAATCCTTTAACTAGTGTAGTAGAGGATGATGACAAGCATGGAATATGCCATCATCTAGCTAACGATAATAAAATTTCTTGGGTGGTTAGAGATGATTAATAATGGTGACTTAATAAATAACAATTTACTTTATAATTCCCCTCTAGAGGTAGCGTTAAGGACCTTGGTATTATTAAACAATGCATCTGCTGATACTTTTGATATAGATAGATTAATTATTTTTGACTACATTGTTCTTCATGCAAAAGATTTAGATGAAAGACAAAAAAATCTACATCCTTCTTTACCATTTAGAAGTTCAGAAATAATAATAAGAAGAAAATTGATTATAGAAGGGCTAGAAATGCTAGTAAGCCGAGGGTTAGTAAATATTACACATAATCAAGATGGCATATTTTATCAATCAAATAAAACGACAAAACTATTTTTAGAACTATTGAATAGTAATTATTCTATTAAACTGAGGAATCTATCTGAATGGGCATTAAGTAATTACGGTATGTTAAGTACACAACAACTAGTTTCATTAGTAAATGATGGTATTCAATTATGGGGTAGTGAGTTTGAATATGAAGCATTAGTGCGAGGGAATTATGGACAGTAAATTGGGCTTGAGATTAAATAAATTTGTAGTATCAAATAATAAAGAGACAAGAGAAATTGAGTTGAAGAATGGATTAAATATAATTTATGGACCAACGGATACTGGAAAAACATACATTTATCAATGTATAAAATATCTTTTGGGATCAAATACCCTACCTAAAAAAATACCAGAAAATAGTGATTTCCATGATGCATATCTAGAGATAAAATCCTTATACTATAATTCAATTTTTACATTGAAAAGAACGTTTTCAAAGAATAAAATTAGCATTTATGACTGTCCATTTAGTGAAATAGAAAAGGACACAGAAAGTATTACAGTAAATACAAGAGGTTCCAAGAATTTAATTTCCACTAAACTTTTAGAGTTTAGTGGGATAAATCCGGATACAAAAATTAAAACTCATATAAGAGAGAATAAATATAGGAATATTGCAATAAGGGACTTATTGTACTTCTCTCTTGTGACAGAAATGGGTATTATCACCGATGACTCATTAATTACTACTGGGCAATATACCTCGAAGACGGTTGAATTGAATTTATTTTACTATCTTATTTCTGCACAGCACACTTCTTATTTAACGTATTTATCGGATCAAAAATCTAGCAAGAAAAAGAAACAAGTACAGAATAAAGTAGAAGCTTCAAATATCTTAATTACTGAATTAATAGATGAAACAAAGCGAGAACTACTTACTCTAGAAAAAATAAAATCTAATAATGAAGTTTCTTATTCAGAAGAGTTGCTATTTGTGACCTCTGAAATTGAAGAGCAAAGCAGTAAATTGAAAAGCACCTTTGAAAATATCGAAAAACTAAAAACTAGAAAAATGATGAATCGTGAGCTGCTTAAAAGATTTAAGTTACTAACAGAGCAGTTTAACTCTGATCTTCAACGCTTAGAATTTATTTTAGAAGGTGGAGAGATAATTTCAAAATTGGCTATTGAAAACTGTCCTACCTGTGGTGGGAAATTAGTTTCAGATAGACACTCACGTCATAGAGATCCAGAAAGTATCCAAGATATTAATTCTGAGGTGCTTTTTGCTTCGTACAACGCTGAAAAGAAAAAAATACTACTTAATCTTAACGATTTAACTATGACTATAAATAATTTGGAAAACGAAAATCATATTATAAACCATGATATTAGTATGCTTGAAAAAAGATATCATGATATAAAAGAGAGAATAGACGAGGAACTAAAACCGACAAGAACTTCATTGGAAAACAAAATAAATAGAGCAGTTGATGAAAAATTAATAAAAGAGAAAATTGGATATCTAAAACAAAAATTGTATAGATTTCAATTAGAAGTATCAGATTCTAACCAGATAGAAAATAACAAATCTGCTAATCAAAGTTCATCTAATAACATAAAATATTTAATAGATAATCATTTGGATCAACTGTGTAAAATTATGAACTCTTATCTACTGGACATGAGTTTTCCTGATGTTAAACATGGAAATGAAAATGTTGAATTTGATTCAACGGCAAATGATTTTATTATAAATGGTAAAGCTAGATCTGTTTATGGAAAGGGCTATAGAGCCATCATTTATTCGGTATTTTTAGTAAGCTTTATGAAATTTTGCAGGGATAACAATCTTCCACATATAGGGTTTGTAGTGATTGATTCACCTTTAACTACTTACCAAGAAAAAGAAAATGAATTACCAGAAGAAAAAGTTCCGGAGGATTTAAAGGAAAGATTCATCAACACCCTATCAAATGAAAAAAATCTTCAAATAATAATTTTTGAAAATAAGTTTCAAATACCAACTATTGATATTAATTGTATTGAATTTACAAGGGATAGAAATAGAGGGAGATATGGGTTTATGTAAATAAGAAATTGTAACTTACATCGTAAAGGAGAGTGCGAAAATAGCCATTATCGCACTCTTGTTTGATTACAGCGAAATGAATGCTGTATCCTGCTGATTCTATTCAGTAATGTTTATTTATCAATGATTATCTAGTTCTTAATGTGCATTGACCAACAACTACTGAATCTACACTTTCTAATTGAAGGGAAAATGCTTTTTTTTTCTGTTTATAGTTTGATACACTTTTAACTGGATGATAAACAAAATACTGGTCTTGCATATTTAACTTGCTGTTAGAGGGTAATCCCTCAAGGGTGTAACCACCAACCCAGTGACTTACATTATATTTTTTGTTTTTTCTCAAATTAGGAATTAACCCTGATTTAAGAAATATCAAAATCATTTGATAGCCAAGTTCACTGCTAGCTGTTGTAAATTCTGCTTGGTTCTTTCTTTGATAACCATCTCCACTAATATATGAGTTGGATAAGTAAAGCAGCTTCTTTGGCGGTAATTCCATAAGTACATCTGGTATTCTTTTATTCTTAGCACCTTGCTCAAATAAATTAGAGAACCAAAGTGCTAAATCAATGGAATATGCACGAAGCTCTATCCCACTTTCAGCTGAAGAACTTTTATAAATAGTCGAGTTGACACCAAATACTTCTTGAATAAAATATGCAATCTTTTCAAGCAATGGCATTTCCCTCGTATGACCAGAAATACTTATGAATTTTCCTTTCGTATCGTGAAGGGAACAGCATCCTTCTGCTAAGTATGTACCGAATAACTCAAGGAGTTGTTTGTTTAATTCAATTTTTTCGGGTACGTCCTTATATCTTGGATTAGAGCTATATGCCTTTTTGACAGGTAATATTTTCGTATCCTTGATGAATTGCGGTTTGGGCATACATATGAGATCGTTAGGGAGAATCCTATGAACAGGTTGCCAAAATGGATAATCCACTTCATCATTATGTATTAAAATCAATTGCTCATTGTCACAGATGAGAGGGATGTTATATCTGAAATATTCAAGCTTTGTTGTAATTCCACGATGTTCTTTTTTTCGAATATTAATGACTTTAGCAAAATGTCCTTCTCCTGTAAAAACTGAATCACCAATTTTTAATTCCTCAATTGGTATTAAGCCCTTTGTTTTTGCATAAATTAATTGTCCTTCTTGTATCAAGAAACTCACCTCAAGAATTTATTGGACCACTTGCTTGAGGTATGCTAAAAAATACTTAATTTAGTAATTACTTTAGCATCATTTTTTCAGCCATTCTGTAAACATTGCTTGCTCACATTTTGCTAACAGATTTGTTAACAGAGTTATTTTTTTGAGCTTAATTTATTTAACTGAGCTTATTTTAAGATTAGAACAAACCTTAATGTATCAGGCTTTTTTAGACTTAATTAACTCAGATGAACTAGTTTGTTTTTGCTATACAAAATTGACAGGGTAGAGGTCGCTGGTTCGAACCCAGTCGGAATCATCAAGAAAACATCACAGAATTTGTGATGTTTTTTCTTTGTTTTTGAACAAACTTTGCCAGGATGATTACTATTTATATTGCACATATTTAAAGTATGGAAGGCGAAAAAAGAAATTGCTTTTCCAAATTATTATTTTAGGAAGTGCTTAGAGTGAACAATCCGATGACCTCGATTTTAAATACAAAGAAAACACAAAATCTTCTCAGGATGTTCGGTAAAAAGAAAAACAATAGAGGGACCATTAGTGCATCCATTGTTGGATTAGGTTTAGCAGGTGCGGCGGTGTTTGGATTTATGAAAAAAAGGCACGATGATTCTATCCAGCCAGAAAAAAATATAGCCACCTTAATGGAATCCCTGAATATAGGAAAAAGAGGTCAAATGCCAAATTTGGCTACATTGACTGAGTTTTCCAAGGAGCTGTTACCAGCAAACGAAGAAAAACAAAAGAAGTAGAACTAAAATGCCCACAATAAAGTGGGCTTTTTTCACTTTTCTCACACTTTGTTGCTCTATAGGCAACAAAGTGTGAGAAAGAGAGCTTTTGATTAAGATAGTTGAAATGCTTAGAATCTTGTATAACCTTTTGGTAAAATATTGAATATATTAGTTGAACTTGACATTATACCTTTAGGGGTATATCATATTTTCTGTAAGTCATTCTTTCATAAAATGAGGTATAAAAATGCTTTATATGATATTGTTAATTAGCCTCATAGTAGGCGTAGTATATGTTAGATATGTTCCGGTTACTGGGGTGCAGTCCACGATCTTAACGGATTTACATACCCAATCAATTAAAGTTGTAGATATCAGAGAATATAACCAATCCTATAATTATCCCATTCCAAAGTCAATAAACATCCCAATTGCCTATTTGAAAAGGAACTATCAAGAAATAGGAAGTAAAAAGGTTCATGTTATCGCTTCCGACCATCTTGAAAAGAATATGGGTATCCGTTTGTTACGTAAAAGAGGATTTAAAGTCATGAGCTATACAATCATTAATGGAAACGGTAAGCGTCAACAAAAATCAGCGTAATAGAAAGGAGCATTACCAATGGAATATAATGATCAAATTAAGAATAGAGTGAAACGGATGGAAGGCCAGCTTAGAGGAATCTTGAAAATGATGGAGGAAGGAAAAGATTGTAAAGATGTTATTACACAGTTATCAGCAGTACGATCTGCAGTGGATAGAACTGTAGGTGTGATTGTTAGTTCTAACCTGGTTGAATGTGTTCTTGAGGCTGAGAAAAATGGCGAAAAAACAGATGAATTTATTAAAGAGGCGGTCAACCTTCTCGTGAAAAGCAGATAGTTTTCACGAGGTGACCGCTCTTTTTTTTGCTTATTATTATACCTATATAAGTAATATAAAAAATAGAAATAAAGAACAAAAAATATATTGTTTGCCGCTCCGAAACACGTAGGTCATTAATGTTGTACAGATGAGCTTGGCCTGGTAGTAGCTTTGAGAAAAAGTCAGTTTACACATTAAAACTAAAGAAGAAACCAATCAAAAGTGAAGGGAACCTACTGGTAGGTTCTCTTTTTTTAGGTAAATCGCTATTTACAATAAGGACCACTCTGTGAATATTTTAGTTAAAATTTGGAAAATTAAACCTAAATGTAGAAGCGCATACGAGAAAAAAACTCAAAGTTTACCGGAGACGAAAATGGATAGGATGATAGGAGGAAAGATCCTACTTACTAATCATTTGTTGAAAGGATGAAGATAATTGTCAGGACCTAGTTTAAAGAAACAAGACTCCCATTCTTCTATACATGAAGCAGCTCTTAATGAAGCAAAAGAATTACGGCAGTTATTCAGAAAGTGCATTGAAAGCGACGATGTAGAAAAAGCGCTACAAGTTGCAGCGGTAGTGATTGAACACTGGGAATCTAGGACTTTACAGCATGCAGCAGCAGAAGAAGAAGGCTTGTATAAAGATATGGTGAAGGAAAACCCACAGTTAGAAAGGGTTGTTCACGAATTAACTCGAGACCATGATTTGATGCGGAGGATTGTCTCGAATATGAAAGAACGACTACATGCAGAAGATGTGGACAACAGAATGCTTTCTTTATTAGATTCGTTGATTATCATTGACGAAATCCATAATGAAGATGAAATGAATAGGCTACTAACAAATAGCAAATGATAGTTTGGAAAATAAAGGAGTGGAAAGGGGACCGATATGGTTCAACATAATGACATTGAAGTAAGGTTGCTACGCTTTTCGGCACCCGCATTATACCAAGAAATGGTTGATATTTTTTCAAAGGTTAACCTCCATCCCTATGACCTTCACGCAACCACGGTGAAAACAGAAGAAGGATTTGAGGTAACTATACAATTTTCTTCATCGTTTACACAGTCTGTTACAACGTTTGTAAGTTTTGAACAAGCATCAAAACCAGATGAAGAAACTGCCATTTTTTTTACGGAGACCGCGGATAAATGCAAGCAACAATTAATTGCTGATTACTTTAATAGGATTAAAGTCTAACGTTGCTACTATATGAAAAAATCAATAAAAGGAGCTGAGAGTCGATTGTTTGAGTTAAAAAATGATGCATTGCTGATTGATGACAGAGAGGATTTGATTGCTGTGCTTCGGATGCGGTTCGGAGAGATTTCAGGAGACATCATCCAACAAATATATGAAATTAACGACTACAGTACCTTGCAAGCATTAATACTTGGTGCTGCCAATGCTCCAAATTGGAAAACCTTTCTTGCGGAATTCAAGATGGGAAATGAATCATTTCGGTTAGTAGGAGAGAATTTTAACCCCTTAGCTAATGACCAGAAAGGGTGGGATAGCCTCGATGAAGCAAAAGAAAAATGATTTGCTACACTCACTAAAACATCTTGTTCGAGGAGAACGTATCAATGATGGCTGGACAGAGGAAAGTCCACGACCACGTGACTGGGAATCCGTCTACCGTCGTCGTTGGGCGTTTGATAAAATCGTCCGCTCCACACATGGTGTTAATTGTACAGGTTCATGTAGCTGGAGAATACATGTTAAGGACGGAATCATTGCCTATGAAACCCAGCAAACTGATTATCCTTCCACGGGCGATGATTTTCCAGACTACGAACCAAGGGGATGTCCTCGCGGAGCAAGCTTCTCTTGGTATACATATAGTCCAACACGGGTGAAATATCCGTATGTTCGCAGTGACCTCTATGCATTATGGAAAGAAGAGCTCAAACAGGCAGATGACCCTATCAAAGCTTGGGAGAATATCGTTAGTGACCCGAAAAAACGTGCTCAATATGTATCGGCTCGTGGGAAAGGTGGTTTTGTCCGCGGTAATTGGAAAGATGTTTGCCAAATGATTGCCGCGTCGACGATTTATACAATTAAGAAATATGGTCCAGACCGCATTGTTGGATTTAGTCCGATTCCGGCGATGTCAATGGTTAGCTATTCAGGTGGAACGAGATTTCTATCTTTAATTGGCGGAACCATTTTAAGCTTTTATGATTGGTATGCCGATTTGCCGCCCGCTTCGCCTCAAGTTTGGGGAGACCAGACAGATGTTCCTGAAAGTGGAGATTGGTACAACACAAAATATTTCATTATTTGGGGTACGAATATTCCTCAGACTAGAACACCTGATGCCCACTTTATGGTGGAGTCACGCTATAACGGAACTAAAGTTGTGGGAGTTAGTCCTGATTACGCAGAATACGAAAAATTTGCCGATATGTGGCTTCCTGCAAAAGCTGGGACTGATGGTGCCCTTGCCATGGCTATGACACATGTAATTTTAAAGGAGTTTTACGTCGATAAAGAAACTCCTTACTTTACTGACTATGTGAAACAATATACCGATTTGCCTTACCTAATTACGTTGAAAGAACACAATGGTAACTTCCGTTCGGATACCTTTTTACGTGCCTCCGATATCGGGGATAGCCAAGAGCTCGCTGAATGGAAAACAGTGGTTTGGGATGAAAGTACAAAAACGTTTGCGGTTCCAAACGGAAGTGTAGGTTTCCGTTGGGATAAAAGCAATAAATGGAACCTGGATTTAACTGGAGAAAACGAATCTGAAATTAACCCTTTACTTAGCTTCCTTAACGAAAAGGATTCTGAAGTGATGGTAGAATTTCCTTATTTCTCGAAAGAACAGGGAGAGACCGTCGAGCGCGGTGTTCCGATTAAGAAGATAAAAGACAAAGATGGAAACGAATTAATCATTACGACTGTCTTTGATTTGATGCTTGCTCATACAGGAGTGAATCGCGGTCTCCAAGGAGATTATCCGAGCGATTATAATGATGCCGACAGACCTTATACACCTGCATGGCAGGAGAGTATCACTGGGGTAAATCGAGCACATGTAATTCAAGTAGCGAGAGAGTTCGCGGAAAATGCTGCTCTAACAAAAGGAAAGTCGATGATTGCCATGGGTGGTGGGACAAACCACTGGTTCCATAGTGATCAAATTTACCGTTCGATTTTAAATCTGATTCTATTAACAGGTTCACAAGGGACGAATGGTGGAGGTTGGGCTCATTACGTAGGTCAGGAAAAGGTGCGTCCGCTAGAAGGCTTTTCACAAATCGCCTTTGCAAATGATTGGGTAAAAGCACCTCGTTTCATGAATGGCACGTCCTTCTTTTACTTTGCGACTGAACAATTCCGTTATGAATATAATTTTGATGAAGTTCAAACCAAATGGGGTAGTAAATATACCAACATGCATCCAGCTGACTTTAATGCCATGTCCGCACGATTAGGGTGGCTACCAAGCTTTCCACAGCTTTCGCAAAACTCTTTGGATGTAATGAAGGATGCGCGAACACGAAACAAAGATGACAAGGCAGTTATCGATGATCTGGCGAAGCAGTTAGCAGACGGAAAGCTTGATTTTGCGATTGAAAACCCAAATGATCCGCGAAATTTCCCGCGCGTATTCTTTAACTGGAGATCTAATTTGCTCGGTGATAGTGGGAAAGGGCACGAGTACTTCGTAAGGCACCTAATAGGCTCAAAAGATACAGTACTTTCAGATGTTGAACAATCCTGGCAGCCTAAGGATGTCAATATCACCGAAACCCCACCGGAAGGGAAAACCGATTTATTTGTCAGTATGGACTTTAGGATGACTAGTTCAGGATTGTTTTCAGATATTGTTTTACCAGCGGCAACGTGGTATGAAAAACAGGATATCAGTACAACAGATCTTCATCCGTTTATCCATCCATTTAATGCAGCGATTAGTCCACCGTGGGAAACGAAAAGCGACTGGGCTGCTTTCCGTGAGATTGCAAAACAATTTTCTGAACTAGCCAAGGAACATCTTCCAGCACAAGAAGATTTAGTTATGTCGCCTCTTGCCCATGATACAGTCAATGAAATTGCCCAGCCACGGGGAAAAGTCAAAGACTGGCGTAAAGGGGAAGTCGAGGCGATTCCAGGGAAAACGATGCCGAATTTTAATTTTGTCAAACGCGATTACCCAAATGTGTATGATATGTGGATTACAGTCGGACCCAATATTAAAAATGGTTACGGAACCAAAGGGGTCAAGATTCCAGGGGATAAAGTGTATCAATCTCTCCTTGATCGCTTAGGGAAGTCAAAACAGGAAGGGGTTGGCAAAGGCTATCCTTCGTTGTATTCAGATAGACAAGCCATCAATGCAATCTTGCTTATGTCGGGTGCAACAAATGGGAAACGTGCAGTTGAAGGGTGGAAATCATTAGAGGAAAAAACAGGTAAAAAGTTAGCGCATATTTCTGAAGGACGTGAAGATGAGGACTTTACCTTAGATGCCTTGACCATTCAACCTCGTCAAACGATTTCAACACCTGTATGGAGCGGGTTAGAGAATGATAACCGACGCTATTCACCGTTTACTGTTAACAAGGAGTATCATATCCCTTGGCATACACTGACTGGACGTCAAAGTTTTTATTTAGATCATGAGGTTATGCTTGATTATGGGGAAGCTCTTCCTTTGTATTTGCCGCCAATTAATCGAGGACCATTTGTAAAAGGGGAAAAAGAGATTGCTAATAACGGTAAATCGATTACGCTTCGGTATATGACGCCCCATCAGAAGTGGGGAATTCATACGATGTTTACTGAATCCTCGCACATGGTTCAATTATTCCGTGGGTGGCAGGTGATTTGGATGAATGAAGAAGATGCCGCGGAAATTGGAATTAAAGACAATGATTGGATTGAAGTGTACAACCGAAATGGGGCTGTTGCTGCTAGAGCAGTCGTGACCTACCGGATGCCTCGGGGAGCAATCTATATGCACCATGCACAGGACCGAACAATGGGGGTTCCAGCTAATACAATCAATAAAAACCGTGGAGGGACCCATAATAGTGTGACAAGAATTTATCCAAAAGCAACCCATATGATTGGTGGTTACTCACAACTAAGCTACGGCTTTAATTACTATGGACCGACTGGAAGCCAGCGCGACACATTAGCAATAGTCAGGCCACTAAAGGAGGTCGATTGGCTTGAAAATTAAAGCACAGGTAGCCATGGTAATGCATTTGGATAAATGCATCGGCTGCCATACTTGTTCTGTAACATGTAAAAATGTTTGGACCAACCGTCCAGGGATGGAATATGTCTGGTATAACAATGTTGAGACACGCCCTGGACCAGGTTACCCTAAGTCGTGGGAAGACACCGACCGCTATAAAGGAGGATGGACACTTCGGAATGGAAGGCTCCATTTGAAAGCGGGAGGACCTATTTCAAAATTGGCAAACATTTTTTATAATCCAAACATGGCGGAGATGGACGATTTTTATGAACCATGGACTTATGATTATCAAAATTTAATCAAGAGTCCAAGGAAAGAGAATATTCCGGTGGCACGACCAAAGTCCATGATTACCGGTGACTATATCGATAAACCAACATGGGGTTCCAACTGGGATGATGATCTAGCTGGCGGAAGTGAAGTTGTGCCAATGGATCCGAACGTCCAAAAATTACAAGAACATATTGCAATGGAGTATGAGAAGACCTTTATGATGTATTTGCCAAGAATATGTGAGCATTGCTTAAATCCATCATGTGTTGCTTCATGCCCGTCTGGTGCATTGTATAAGCGGGATGAAGATGGAATTGTCCTTGTTGATCAAGATGCATGTCGGGGCTGGCGCTTTTGCACAAATGGCTGTCCATATCATAAAGTCTACTATAATTGGAATACCCATAAAGCGGAGAAATGTAATTTCTGTTATCCACGAACGGAGGCTGGACTACCAACAGTTTGTTCAGAGACTTGTGTTGGGCGCATTCGTTATATCGGGGTTCTTTTATATGACGCGGATAAGGTGAAAGAGGCAGCATCAGTAGAAGATCCAAAAGATTTATATGAATCTCAGCTCTCAGTTTTTCTAGATCCATTTGACCCAGAAGTGATTGCAAAAGCAGAAGAGCAGGGGATTAATCGTAGCTGGATTGAAAGTGCCCAGGAGTCACCTGTCTATAAAATGGCGATGAAGTGGAAAATTGCGTTGCCACTCCATCCTGAGTATCGAACCTTACCGATGGTCTGGTATGTCCCACCACTCAGTCCAATAATGAGCCATATTACAAATGAGAGCCAATTGAGTGCTGAAGGGTATATCCCAGCTGTTGATGATATGAGAATTCCGATGCAATACTTAGCCTCACTGTTATCAGCTGATGATACCACAGTCATCCGTAAGGTACTGTTAAAAATGGCTGCCATGCGAGTTCATATGCGTGCCAAAACAGTGGGAGGCATCGATGATATGAAAAAGAGCAAATTGTTGCAAGAAGCAGATATTACAATAGAAGAGTTAGAAGACATGGCTCGGTTACTTGGGGTTGCTAAATACAATGAACGGTTTGTTATCCCGACAGGACGCCGTGAAATGGATGAAGATTTACATTACAAGCAAGGAGCATGCAGTATTGAAGATCTAGCACCACCAGAGGGAATGGTGACCTATCCGTTTGAAAGAAGTGAAGGTCTATGACAAACGAGGAAAAAGCAATTCTAATCATCATGTCGAGGGTATTAGACTATCCTCAGGAATCTTATCGTAAAGAATTTACCTCAATGAAGGAATTAGTGATAAGTGAGGTATCATCGGCAGGAAAGAGGAAGGAAATCGTAGAGCGGTTAGAGCCGCTTTACGAGACCCCTTTGCTTGATCTTCAGAAACTTTATGTGGAAACATTTGATTACAAAGAGGCAACCGGACTTTATTTAACATCACATGAGTTAGGAGATAGTCGCAAGCGCGGGGGTGCCTTGATCAAATTGCAAAAGATGGTTTGTGAAGCAGGCTTTGAATATGAAGGAAAGGAATTAGTTGACTATATCCCGATGCTACTTGAACTGTTGGCCCATGCACCCGATGAAGAAAACTTTTGCCGACTTTCACGGCGTATGTCAATCGCTGTCCATCGCATCGCCAATAATCTAGGAAGTAGCAATCCTTATTCACAGGCATTTTCTATTTTAACGAAGTTTGTTTTTGAAGAACCCGAAGCAGAGGAAATCCATCTCATAGAAAACCAACGTGAAGTAGCGGATTTAGATGAAATGCCTTATCCGTTGACCTATCAATAATGGTTGAACATGCTTTAGGATAGCATGACTTAAAAGGAGGTTGGTTATGGAAGCACTTTTATTGTGGACGGTCTTTCCATACATTTGTGGGACAATCCTCATTGTAGCAACTTTTTACCGGTTTATTTACCGCGGGAAAAGTTGGACAGCACCATCCACTGAGATTTTTGAGAAAAAGTGGTTGCGGATTGGCTCCATTGTTTTCCACTATGGAATTATCTTCGCGTTTGTTGGGCATCTGATGGGGGTATTAATTCCAATTGAGGTGTACAATTCATTGGGTGTTGACGATCACACGTATCATATATTTGCGATTGTTGGTGGTGGATTTGCTGGCCTTATGGTGGTGATGGGGTTAATTTTTCTCCTCATACGTAAATTTTCTTTTCCAAGGGTAAAAGCGCACACCTCATTCGGAGATTATTTTACAATTGTCCTATTATTGCTTGTAGCAGGCCTAGGGACCTATATGACGATTATCTACAACACTACAGTAGTTGCCTATGAGTACCGGTTAACAATTGGCCCCTGGTTTCGGAGCTTATTTACATTCAACCCAGTGTCAGGATTGATGCTAGGGGTTCCAACACTTTTTAAGGTCCATGTTGTGTTGTCATTCCTGTTATTTGCATCCATCCCCTTTACAAAGCTAGTTCACATGTTTAGTTTTCCTGTTCGGTACCCAACTAGGGCACCGCAACAATATCGTGCCCGTGATGGGTATCGGAAAAATGAGGGTAATAAACTTTAATGGCGACGATCCATAAGAGATACAAAGTGGATAGTGTGGGAAAGAGGGAATGAAAAAAAGGGTCGAAGATACTTTGGATAGTATTTTCGACCTTTTTGATTGATTTAGCGTTTTACAGGAATGGTTAGAGTATTTTTATAAGCAAAAATAGGTAAAAATTGATATAATAGTTTTATCTGTAATAGAAGAAAAGGTGAGAATGTGGCCAAAAGAAAATTTCAGTATTGGGCGTTGCAAATTTTAATTGTTTTAACCATCATTTATGTTTCTTCAAAAATCTCATTTTTATTTGAACCGGTTGGTGTATTTGTTTCAACTTTGTTTTTCCCCATCATTATATCAGGTTTTCTATTTTTCTTATTTAATCCCTTAGTCAATCTCCTTGTTAAATGGAAAGTTCCTAGAGTGATTGCGATTATTTTGCTTTATGTTGGGATAGTGAGCTTGTTAGTGTTAGCAATTGGTAATCTTGTGCCCATTATTTCAAGACAAATCATGGAATTAGTGAATGATATCCCCGGATATGCACGAGAAGCACAGAGGTTTTTTAATACTTTTGCTACTACGGAGCAATATCAATGGCTGATGAACCAGCGATACGTTACGCAAGAGGAGGTTATGCAACGTATTACTGAATACGCTAATACGCTCCCAGATCGGTTAACAAATGGTATCTCCAATCTTGTCGGCTGGATTGCCAATATTACCGTTACCATCGTGACCGTCCCATTTTTATTATTCTTCATGTTTAAGGATGGACATAAGTTAAAAGCGAACATTGCAAAATTCATTCCAGCTGCTTACCGTAAACAGGGAGTAGAAACGCTTGAAGATACTGCAAAGACTCTATCTGCATACATACAGGGGCAGTTTACGGTTGCTCTATTCGTAGGGACGCTCTCGTTTATTGGGTTTCTGATTGTTGATTTACCATATGCATTGGTCATGGCTCTAATTGTCTCCGTAACCAATATTATTCCATATGTAGGTCCGATAATCGGCGGGGCTCCTGCTGTAATTGTAGGACTTTTTGATTCACCGGCTAAGGCAGCCTTGGTTCTTGTTGTGATTATTATTGCTCAGCAATTAGAAGGAAATCTACTTTCACCGTTAATACTTGGAAAATCTCTGGATACACATCCGGCAACTATTATTATCATTTTGTTGGTGGCAGGCAACCTTGCTGGAATCCTTGGCATGGTTCTCGCAGTGCCAACTTATGCCGTAGCCAAGACGATTATTTTAAATACCGTTCGTTTTTTAAGGCTAAGGAAAGAAGCGACTATTAAAATTGAAACCTAAATAGAAAAGAGGCTAAGCAGCTAATCTGCTAGCCTCTTTTCTATTCTAAAGAATGGGTGATAAAAGCCTTGAAACGGATTCCTTTAATTGAATCCATTTTGAGCGATTTTGATATTGCTCCCAAGTAAGGAGAGTCGATGTTGAAACATCACGTTCAAAGGTATTGGTCAGGTCCTTGGCGATTTTTTTATCATAGATAAAGGCATTGATTTCAAAGTTTAAATTCAGACTTCTAATATCAATATTTGCGGTGCCGACAGATGAAATTTCTTCATCAACGACAACGGTCTTTGCATGAAGAAAGCCGTTATCATAAATATAGACTTTTGCACCTGCTTTTAAAAGTTCCCCAACATTTGACAATGTGGCCCAGTAGACAAAAATATGATCGGGCTTGTTTGGAATCATAATTTTCACATCTACACCAGAAAGACATGCAATTCTAATCGTATCTAACAGGCTCGCATCGGGAATGAAATAGGGTGTTTGGATAAGGACTGATTTTTTCGCGAGTGAAATCATTTTAATATAGCCATTTTTAATTTGTGACCACTCAGAGTCCGGACCACTTGTCACAATCTGTATACCGACATGACAATCAGTACTTGGTTTAGGAAACAGAACAGGATCATAATCAATATCATGGCTATAAGAAGCTTGATTCCAGTCCAAGATAAAACGCGTTTGAATTGCATGGACAGAGGTTCCCTGAATCCTCAAATGGGTGTCGCGCCAGTAGCCAAAGCGTGGATTTAGACCAAGGTATTCATCCCCAATATTAAATCCGCCGATATAGCTTGTTTGACCATCGACAATCACGATTTTACGGTGGTTTCGATAATTAAGTCTGAAGTTAACTAATCTAAATTTTGAAGGGAAGAAGATTTCTACTTCTCCGCCTGCTTTACGAAGTTCTTCAAAGAAATTCCTTGTTAATCCTCTAGAACCGAGCTCATCATATAAAACGCGGACCTTAACACCTTCCTTGGCTTTTTCAATTAGAGTATCTCGGATTCGCTTTCCTAAATTATCCTTCTTTATTATGTAGTATTGGATGTGGATATGATGTTTCGCTGATTGAATATCCTTTAGGAGCCGTTCAAATTTTGCTCGACCATCTGTGAAAATCTCAACGGAGTTATCCCGAGTGAGTGGAGCATCATTCCCTAATAAGTGTAGAAATATTAATTCTTGAGCATTATACTCTGATTCCTTATGGTAATGAAAAGTGCCAGAACGTATTTCTTCTAACTGGTGTTCAATGTCTTGCTCAATCCCAATCTTTTTCTTATCTTCCCAATTAAAAAGTCTAGCACGACTTAAGTTCTGTCCTAGAAATAAATAAAGGAAAAAACCCAGAACAGGTATAAAAGACAAGACGAGTAGCCATGCCCATGCAGAACTCGCATCACGTCGTTCGCCAAAGACAACGACAAAAGCAAATACAATGTTAAGGATAAGTACCAAACTAAGGAGAATGGTGGTTATATTCATAAGTTCCCTTCCTGACAAGTCTTTATATCCATTATAACTAGAATTTTACTTTTCATAAAGCAACTATCATGATTTCACATGATAGGAGAGCTATTAGTTTGTTCATATTAACAAGTTATCATAGGGGCATACCAAATGACTAGCGAGGAAGTGAGAAATAAAAGATCTAGGGGGAAAAACATAATTACAGGTCTCAAATTCAAACTGAGAATTTAGAGAACAAGGCAGAAGAGCAAATAAAAAAGGTTCTAGTTGTCAGTAAAGACATAAGTGAACCTTTGGTCAGTTTCTATTCCTTTTTTTTTGAGTTCCTATGAGACAATTGCTTTAATCGATTTTAATCTTAATCCACAATCGCAGAGAACACTGTGCTTTAATTGCTTGATTTCCTTCTGACATTTAGGGCATATTTTCTTTTCAGCAATCATTTAATCCACCCTTTCAACAATTGTCCTTGCAGTTTGCAACATTTATTTTATGACTCTTCATCCTGACATGAAGAACAAATACCATAGACTTCGAACTGATGATAGAGAATATGAAAATTTGTTAACTCTGACGCTACATGTTCTACTTCTTTAAGATTTGGATAATTAAAATCAACAATCTTTCCGCATTCTTGACAGATGACATGGTAATGCTTTGAATGATTTAACTCATATTTACTTAATCCATTTCCGTACGGTAATTCATTTAAAATTCCAAGTTTAACAAAGAGTTTAAGATTATTATAGATTGTAGTTAAACTCGTATATGGAATATATTGATGAATATCTTCGGCTGTTGGATGACCTTCTTGAGAAATAATCGCTTCTAAAATTAATAATCTTTGAGGCGTAATTCTCAGGCCGCGTTCCTTTAAGTGGGGGATCAATTCCATGGTTTTAGTTTCGTCCAACGTAACCATCCCTTTTAGTTAATTTATGGAAATACAATAACAACCATTGATCACATCATGATAAAGACCTGAATGAGAATAATATTCTTGGTTGAGAATGGAGTGATGAGTCTGGAAGCAATGTATGGCCTTTTAGTAATGTGGACTAGGTAACTATAATTATATAATATCATATTTAAAGTGAAAATCAATACTAAATTAAAATCATTATAAATAAAACGTATAAAGACAAGTTTACGGTGGAAATTTTTTCATCTATAATGTAGCTGTTACGTTAAGGAGGTTAGGGGAGTTGGAAAAACGACAAATACCACTTAAAGAAAGAAGCATCGTGTTTATAGGATTTATGGGTGTAGGAAAAACAACGATTGGAAAGTTGGTAGCGAAAAAGCTCTACCGTGATTTTGTTGATATAGATGAAGAGATAGAAAAGGAATTTAATATGCCTGTAACCAAAATTTTTGAGGAGATTGGGGAACAGGCATTTAGACAAAGGGAAAAAGAAATTGTTATAGAACAATGTAGGCAAAAGCTCCGTATTATTTCGGTGGGGGGAGGGGCATTTTTGCAAGAGGAAATCCGTAAAGAATGCTTATCCTCATGCATTGTCTTTTTTCTCGATTTATCATGGGAATCTTGGAAAGAACGAATTAGTATGATTATCGATAGTCGCCCTGTTCTTCAAGGAAAATCAATCGAAGAAATTGAAGAGCTTTTTTATAAAAGACAGGAAGTCTATTCAGCCCATCATTCAAAAGTTCAAACGGATCATCAAGAGATTGAAGAAGTTGCGGATTATATTGTTAATTCCCTGAAACTTGCTTGGGAGTTAAATGAGTAATATCCATGTTCAAATTCTAAGCTAGTTATCAAATCTTTTAGGTTTGGGGGGATCTCAATGAAAAAAACAGTAAGGGTAAAGAATGTAACAATTGGTGAAGGCACTCCAAAAATCTGTGTTCCAATGGTAGGAGAAACAGTTGAACAACTGGTTGAAGAGGCTAAATTCCTTCGGACGATCGATTTAGATGTAATTGAATGGCGGGTAGATTTTTTTAAAAATGTTGAAAATTTTTCTAAGGTTATAGAAGCCCTTAATGAAATCCAATCTATTATACCTGAAATTCCTTTGTTGTTTACCTTTCGAACTGCAAAGGAAGGGGGAGAAAGACAAATTACCCCTGAAGCTTATAAAGCACTATATATAGAAGTAATGGAAACTAGAATGGTAGATATAATTGATTTGGAGCTGTTTAGTTTAGAAAATGACTTGAAAGAGCTTATTGAAATGGCTCATTCTCATCATATTTTTGTTGTTTTATCGAACCACGATTTCTTAAAAACACCTTCAAAAAAAGAAATCCTTTCCCGTTTGCGAAAAGCACAGGAATTGGGAGGGGATTTACCTAAAATTGCTGTTATGCCGAAACATCCTAGGGATGTACTGACTTTACTCGAGGCAACGATGGAAATGAACGAAAACTACGCAGATCGTCCGATTATCACGATGTCTATGGCAGGGAAAGGAATGGTTACTCGGATTGCAGGGGAGGTTTTTGGCTCGGCATTAACTTTTGGGGCAGCAAAGAAAACATCTGCCCCTGGGCAGTTACCTGTTTCCCAGTTGCGGGAGTTCTTAGCGCTTATGCATAGAGGTTTATAAAAGGAAAAAAGTACCATTGACTTACAGTCAAGGTACTTTCTTTATTTGTAATGTCCCTTTTCCTCAAACCTTTTTGTGCAATAAAAGCTTTTCTCTACTTTCATAGTGAAAACTATTTAATGGCTTTTATATAAAGGCTGTGTAAAGGACTTTGTTGTTTTTCATTCATTGATTGGAGCGGAAGGCACGAAGACTCCTGTGGGAGTACATCCGGACTCGATTTCCGTTTTCGCGCCTTCCTCTGTCCGAACTCCACGCCCATTCGGACTCTATTTGTCTTTTCACGCCTTCCTCTGTCCGAACTCCACACCCATTCGGACTCTATTTGTCTTTTCACGCCTTCCTCTGTCCGAACTCCACTCTCATTCGGACTCTGTTTGGCTTTTCGCGCCTTCCTCTGTCCGAACTCCACGCCCATTCGGACTCTATTTGTCTTTTCACGCCTTCCTCTGTCCGAACTCCACTCTCATTCGGACTCTGTTTGTCTTTTCGCACCTTCATCTGTCCGAACCCTACTTCATTCGGACTCGATTTCTTTTTTTCTTACCTGGACAGTCCGAGCACAACCCAGTACGGGGCATGTGAAACCCAGCAGGCGCTTAAGCGCCCGGCAAGCCCGGTGAAAGCGATGTGTCTGGAGCGAAAATCAACACCCACCATTAACACAGCTTATATAAAAGAACCATCCGATGAGAAAGAGCTTGCGAATTTATTTTTAACCAACAAAAAAGCGTTCCAACGTGAAATTGGCTTTGGGATTTTAGCGACAAACTTTACAAAGCCAGCTTTTGCAATCAACTAGTTCATTACAATGGTGGCCTTTTGTTTCTGAAAATCTATCTCTGGATAATATTTATCTTTCACAAGGATATTCGGACCGAGACACTTTATTTCTGAGCAATGACAGCTTAGCGATTTTGCTAGGGTTGTATTTGCCCACTCTTGGTAGACATCCTCGAGACAATCTGTTTTGATGTTTCCAAGAGGAGGGGTATCGCCAAAGTCTGTCACGATGACATCTCCGCTGAAAATATTGACATTCAACCTTGAGCGTCCGTCAGGATCATTTCGAATGGTAACATTTCTCTCGGAATAAAGTCTTTTTAGTAACGCTAAATCTTCAGTGTTATTGCTACAACCATAAAAGGGAAGAGTGCCGAAAAGCATCCAGATATCTTGGTCGCGGAAGTCAAGTAACTGTTTAATTCCATAACGCAGTTCTTCGAGTGATAAAGACTCGAGTGATGATGCAAAATCTGAAGGGTACATTGGATGGATCTCATGGCGTTGGCATTTCATCTCTTCAGTAATTTGGCGATGGATTTTTTCGAGATAAGGCAATGTCCGTTTGTTTAGCATCGTTTCCGCGGAAACGAGAACATTGCTCTCGGATATGGTTCTACTGTTCTCAATGATTCTTCTAAATAAAGCTTCTCGTTGTTTGATAGACGGCTTTCGCTCCATTCTTGCAAAACCGCCTTCAATAAATTCTGTTTCAGTTCCCCAATTATGTGAAATATGAAGAACGTCAAGGAAGGGGAGAACCTTTTCATAACGACTTATATCAAGTGTCAAGTTAGAGTTGATTTGTGTGTACACACCTCTTTGATGGGCATATTTCAACAGAGGAAGAACATAGTTTTCGACTGATTTTCCAGACAACATTGGTTCTCCACCTGTTATGCTGAGAGAACGTAAATGAGGAATCTGTTCCAACCTATTAATTAAAAGTTGAATGGGTAGACCATCAGGGTCTTTTGGACTTAATGTATACCCTACTGCACAATGTTCACAACGCATATTACATAAGGTTGTGGTAGTTAGTTCAATATTGGATAAAACGGGCTTTTGGAATTGAGTAATATCCAAATAGGCCTCCCAGGGATCATGGGCAGGACTAATTGGCTTCTTTGTAGATAATGACAAATGAACACTCCCTTAGAATTTCTTTCTTTCTGTAAGTGGTATCTCAATCTTTTCATTAATGATTCAGACACAATGAAAAAGATCAGGCTATAGGTTATTAAACCACTTTTTTAATGCATATGCATTAAATCTACAAAACTTGTATGGTTAGAGAGCAGTAAAAGACAAGGTACACTTTTTACTTTTCTATCTATGCTTCTATCCTTAGATGAACATGGAGATTAAATCACCACTTACAATACACGAGAAATTTAATTTAAGTTGTAATTAAGGTCCTATGGAATTCTTTTATTCCATAGTTTTTTTGTGGAATGAATGCGTTCCTTTTTGAATGAGAAAGTTAGTGTCAGTGAAAACTATGTTCGTAATTAATTGTGGAGGGGTCGTTGTGAATCAAACGAATTATTGGAATCCAAATGATGCTCCTTTTTGGGAAAGTAAGGGGAAGCGTATTGCTAACCGAAATCTATGGATTTCCATTTGTAATTTACTTACGGCTTTTAGTGTATGGCAGATTTGGTCGATATTATCACTTCAGTTAATTGACGCTGGATTTAATTACAGTACTGACCAGGTCTATATGCTGACAGCCATTCCGGCTTTAACTGGTGCAATGGTACGTTTCTTTTATTCAATAGGTGTTACTTACCTTGGCGGGAAGACTTGGACGTTTTTATCCTCTATTATCCTGTTAGTTCCCGTACTCGGAGTAGGTTGGGCTTTAACGAACACGAATACACCCTATTCGATCATGGTGATCCTAGCTGCACTTTGTGGATTAGGAGGAGGGAACTTCGCCTCATCTATGGCTTCTATTGGTACTTTTTTTCCGAGAGAAAGACAAGGTGCCGCACTAGGGATAAATGGAGGGCTAGGGAACCTTGGAGTTAGTTTGGCGCAATTTATCATTCCAATTGTCATCACTATCCCTATCTTTGGAGTACTAGGTGGCGCCCCACAGACTATTGATACTGGAAATGGTACTATGTCAGTCTGGCTTCAAAATGGCGCATTCATTTGGGCCATTCCCATTGTGGTATTCTCCCTTTTAGCCTTATTTGGGATGGACAATCTGCCTCTCGAAAAGCCAAAGTTGTCCAGTCAATTAAAGGTATTTCAAAGGAAACATATGTATTTAATGACAATTTTATATATCATGTCGTTTGGCTCTTTTATCGGTTATTCTGCGGCCTTTCCTCTCTTATTAAAAGGGGAATTTCCGCATATTAGTACAATCCAACTCGTTTTCTTAGGACCATTATTGGGAGCTATCGGGAGACCAGTAGGGGGATATTTGGCGGACAAGTTTGGTGGTGCAAAAGTTTCGCTACTAGATGTTTGTATCATGGTCATTGGCATTTTGGGGATTATTTTCTTTGTCCAAGAGGGAACCAAAAGCTTTTTAGGTTTCTTTTTATCTTTTTTACTACTGTTTGCATCCGGAGGAATAGCAAATGGTTCAATCTTCACGATGTTTCCTATTATTTTTGGGCCAATGGAATCGCCTGCCGCGATTGGGTTAGCATCAGCTATAGGAGCGTTTGGTGGATTTTTTATACCAAGTATATTCGGGTGGTCCATTGAAGCAACAGGAAATGTTAGCCTGGCCTTATCCATTTTTGTTGTCTATTATGTTCTCTGTGCTGTAGTCATATGGTATTACTATTCACGAAAGAATGCAGAGATACAGGTGGACCTTAAAAAATAACCAAATCTAGTTTAATCTAATTCCTTTCGGAGTTAGATTTTTTTTTTTTTTTGTTAGATTACCTTACACAGCTAAAAATAATGATTGTGTTCCGGAATGCTTTTGCATATAATTCAAAATAGAAAGAAAATTTAATATTTTAAAGGGAGGGAATCAAGTTGGAAAATGCAGTTAATTGGCTTAATAGTATTTTATGGAGCACACCGGTCATTTATATTTGTCTAGGTGTAGGGTTATTATTTTCTATTTTAACAAGATTTTTGCAAGTCAGGCATATTAAAGACATGGTTATGCTTATGTTTAAAGGGAAAGCTTCATCTGCTGGGGTTTCCTCATTTCAAGCTTTATCCCTAGCTCTGTCAGGCCGTGTTGGAACTGGTAACATTGCAGGAACTGCCACGGCAATTGCTATGGGTGGACCTGGAGCGGTATTCTGGATGTGGGCTATTGCTTTTATTGGTGCCGGCAGTGCTTTTGTTGAATCAACTTTAGGGCAAATTTATAAGGTAAAACAAGATGGGGTTTACCGTGGTGGTCCTGCCTATTATATTGAAAAAGGAATAGGAATTAAATGGTTTGCAGTGATATTTGCATTAGCTGCTTTGCTAGCTATGAGTATCCTGATGCCTGGGATTCAGTCAAATTCAATCGCCTCGGGGATGGAAAATGCATTTGGTATTAGTACGACAGTTACTGGTATTATTTTAGTGGTATTATTAGGATTAATTATTTTTGGTGGTGTAAAAAGAATTGCGCTAGTTGCACAATATGCTGTCCCTTTTATGGCCATAGGCTATATGCTTGTCGCATTAATTATTATCGGGATGAACATCACTGAGGTTCCTTCTGTATTTGGTTTGATTTTTACTAGTGCGTTTGGAGCCGATTCCATGTTTGGAGGAATTGTCGGAAGTGCAATTGCCTGGGGGGTAAAGCGAGGGATCTATTCCAACGAGGCTGGACAAGGAACTGGACCACATGCAGCAGCAGCAGCAGAGGTCTCACATCCAGCAAAACAAGGGTTAGTCCAAGCGTTTTCCGTTTATGTTGACACATTGTTAGTATGTTCGGCAACAGCATTTATGATTTTGTTTACAGGTTCATACAATGTTGTTGGTACAGACGGAGAGACACCTATTGTAGAAAATCTAGCTGGTGTTGAAGCGGGTCCTGGTTATACACAGGCAGCAGTAGAATCAGCTATACCTGGTTTTGGGGCTGGGTTTGTTGCCGTCTCATTATTTTTCTTTGCATTTACAACCATCATGGCTTATTACTATATGGCAGAAACCAATGTTGCTTATTTATCTAGAGGGAGAAATAGTAAGGTAGCGATGTTCCTTCTGAAAATTGTAATTTTAGTTGCAACCTTCTATGGAGCTGTTAGAACAGCCAATCTTGCATGGGCATTAGGAGATGTAGGACTTGGTTTGATGGTTTGGTTGAACTTAATCGCGATTTTAATCTTGGCAAAACCAGCATTAATTGCATTACGAGATTATGAAGCGCAGAAAAAGCAAGGTCTCGACCCAGTGTTTAACTCTGTTAAGTTAGGAATTAAAAATGCAGAATATTGGGAAGAAGATTATAAAGAAGGAAAAGACAAAGAGGTATCGTAAAAGGAGTGGAAGCTGTGGGTATACCAGCTTCCTTTTTTTATATGTTTTCACCAAAGTAGACACTAGCTTTGATTTTAGAAATTGTGAAACTTTTTATCCTATTATTCGTTTTATATAGTAGTGGATACTTAAATGAAAGAGGATTAAAAGGTGAAATTAAAGTTAACTGGCAAGCATGTGATTACAATTTGCTTTGTCTTTATCATCATTGTTTTATATAATCAGGTTTTAAACAAATCGGAGTTAAGCGAGAATGTCACTACGGTTGAAGGCTTGCATCCCGAACTTATTTACTATACAGACCTCTTAGTTCAAATGGCCGCAGAAGAGGGAATTAAAGTGGTGATAACCGATGATTTTAGGAGTTTTCATGAGCAAGACAAACTCTATGCAAAGGGAAGATCAGGAGAAGGGAACATCGTCACCCATGCTAAAGCAGGGGAGTCGTTCCATAATTTTGGATTGGCGGTGGACTTTGCTTTAAGTACCCCTGAGAATAAGGTGATTTGGGACTTAGATTATGACGGAAATGGTAATAGTCGTTCAGATTGGATGGAAGTGGTCGATATTGCAAAAGGTTTAGGTTTTGAGTGGGGTGGAGACTGGAAGCATTTTAAGGATTATCCGCACCTACAAATGGATTTTGGGCTCAGCCTTAATGATTTGCAAAGGGGAAAAAGACCACCTGAACATTCATTGACCGCAGGTAAGGACATGACAGATTAAAAAGAGAGGCAAACCAATTCGGTTGCCTCTTTTCTTTATTATAGGCTACCCTAGCCCTACTCCTAGTTGAAAAAATTCACCTAACCGATTCTTGCACCATGAATGATTTGTTTTGGGAAGCAAATACCTGATAAGGCTTCTGAAGTTTGGAAAATTGTTTTAACATCAATATTGCTCTACCGAGGACAAATGAGTATCTAGCTTCAATCACTTGTTTCATGATTGAAGCAAAAAGGCCAGTAATTTTGATGCCAAATACATTCCCGACAGCTGCTGTATTCTTAATAGAAGCAACTGTACCTTTATGATGGTATTCAAAAGCTTTCCCCATGTATTGCAGCAACAAGGTTTGGTCCGCAAAGTTCAGCTCCGCCATAGACTCCGTCAAAAATAACAATTTTCTTTTTCATGTGTATTCCTTCTTTCAGGCTAATTTTATATCCATAAGCAAGAAAAATTAAAGGTCAGTATCTCTATGCGAATAACTTCACAACATCTCGTGTCAATAGATTTCGATAATTATGATGAAAAGACAATGTCATAACGTGATTTAATGTTACGAAATAATGCCGCAAAATGACTTTTACAACGCTTCAAAGGGTGTAACCTATAAAATTACGAATGAAAACAAGCATAGTTTGGGTAACCTGTTATAGGAGCAAAATTTGGAAAGATGGAGGGCCTTTAAAAAATATTTAATTTAAGAAGGGTGAAAGATTAAATATGGATTCAGGCAAATTGCTAATTATTGGAGGCAAGGAAGAAAAGTGCAAAACTGGAGATATTCTCAACGCCTTCGTTGAACTTTCAAAGGAAAGGGAAGGAGCAATTGGAATATTACCAACGGCTTCATCCATTCCAGATGAAGTTAGTGCGGCATATGTTGATGTATTTAAAAAGCTTGGTGTAGGTGAAGTTGAGGTTATCTCTGTAGATTCAAGAGAAAAAGCAGATGACCCAGTCATTCTTAACACTGTATCAGGTCTTGCAGCCCTTTTTATTACTGGTGGGGATCAGAAAAGATTATCTGATTGTATCCGAAATACAAAGCTACATGCTCAACTTACAGACATGTGGAAGTCTGGATTGTTAATTGGTGGAACGAGTGCAGGGGCTTCCATAATGGGCGAGGATATGATTATATACTCTGAAATGAAAAATAATGACGAAGAAAGACTTCTAATAGAGATGGGTAAAGGTTTCGGCTTTGAGAAAAACCTTCTTATAGATCAACATTTCTCACAACGTGCTCGCTTTGGCAGGTTGATTGGTGCAATAGCAGAAAATAACGAATTAGTGGGAATTGGAATCGATGAGAATACAGCGATTCTTGTTAAAGGCGACCAATTTGAAGTAATTGGAGAGCACCAAGTTTTCGTTATAGATGGAAAGAACGGAAGCCTTGTAGATTTTATAAGGTCTGAAAATGGTGGCGAAGAGTTAACAATTACTGACTTTAAGCTCCATGCCCTTACAAAGGGGTATTGTTTTAACCTAACCTCCAGGAAAATCATGAAAAGGAAAGAGGCATAGTAATGAAGATCAACCGAGTAAGATATTTGAAGGGTCCTAATTACTTTAGTTATAAACCAATGATGTGGATAGAGCTTGATATAGAAGCATACGAGTTTCAACCATCCAACAAAATCCCAGGTTTTTCTAAAGAATTAATACAGTTACTACCAGGACTTAAAAAGCACACATGCTCTTTGGGATATGAAGGGGGATTCATTGAGCGTCTTGAAGAAGGCACTTGGATGGGGCATATCCTTGAGCATATTGCGATTGAACTTCAAATAATGGCTGGAATTGAAGTGAAACATGGAAAAACGATAACGAGTGAACAAAAGGGTATATACTTTGTTGCTTATGAGTATAAAGAGCCAGAGTCAGGGTTATACGCATTTCAAGCTGCCTTGGAAATTGGCGAGAGGCTTGCTGAAGGAAAGACAAACATTCGCGTAAATGAATATATAAAGAAAATATCCACTCTATTTTATGAGAATAAACTTGGTCCAAGTACGGAAGCCATTTATCATGCAGCAATCAAAGAGAAAATCCCGGTTGAAAGGATGAACTGTAATAGTTTGCTCCGTATAGGTACTGGATCGAGGCAAAAGTCCGTTCAGGCCACGATTACGAGTCAGACCTCCTGTATAGCGGTAGAAACGGCCTGTGATAAACAAGCAACTAAAGATCTCTTAGAAAGTTGTGGTCTCCCAGTTCCTACCGGTGAAGTAGTAAGGTCATTAGAAGATATCTTCAAGGTGGCTGAAAATCTCCAGTTTCCCCTTGTGATTAAGCCTTTGAACGGGAGACAGGGGCAAGGTGTCATCACAAATATAAGAGATAAGGATGAGCTTTTTAATGTGGTAAATTGCATGGACCAGCATGTGAAAGAGTTCATATTGGAGAAATACTATGAGGGCCATGACTATCGGCTACTTGTTATCAACGGAAAATTGGTTGCTGCAAGCCTAAGGCTTCCTCCTTTTGTGATTGGAAATGGCCATGATTCTATCCGCAGATTGATAGAGATAGAGAATAAAAACCCTCTTCGTGGAGAGGGGCATGAAAAACCAATGACGAAAATCCCCTTTAATTTTACTGTAACATGCTTTCTGGAGAAATTTGGTCTTCACTTGAATTCTGTTCCAGCAAAGGGGCAAATCGTTCAGGTAGTGGGGAATGCGAACCTATCCACTGGTGGACAGGCCATTGATGTTACAGATGAAGTGCATCCGACGGTTAAGGAAATTGCCGAAACGGCGGCAAAGGTAATTGGCTTAGATATAGCTGGGATTGATTTTATTAGCAAGGATATCGGCAAGCCCTTTGATTCAAAAACCTCAGCGATTATTGAGGTAAACGCTGCACCTGGAATTAGAATGCATCTCTTTCCTAGTAAAGGAAAAAGTCGGGATGTCGGGAAGGCAATCGTCGACTACCTTTTTAATAATCGAAAGGAGGCTACGATTCCGGTTATTTCAGTTACAGGAACAAATGGCAAAACAACAACTACAAGAATGATTAAATATTTTCTTGAGACTGAAAATCGAACAGTTGGTATGACCAACTCAGACGGTGTTTATATCGGGGACGATTGCATTGATGAAGGTGATTGTAGTGGTCCTATAAGCGCAAGAAAGATATTAAACAATCCAAGGGTGGATACAGCAGTGCTTGAAACCGCTAGAGGTGGGATTCTCCGCGAAGGCTTGGCATTCACCCATTGTGATGTTGGCGTTGTTACAAATGTGGCGGAAGATCATCTGGGCCTAGATGGGATTGAAACCTTTGACCAGTTGGTGAAATTAAAGAGGCTGATTCCTGAAGTGGTACTAGAGGGTGGACATTGTGTATTAAATGCTGATGATGCAGAGGTTGCTAAGATGGCTTCGTATACAAAAGGAGAAGTCATCTTTACCTCACTTGATGAAAACAATCCCTATATCCAAGAGATAATAAAAAATGGAGGAACCACCTGGTTTCTCGATTCAACTGGTTGGGTGAGCTACTGTCAAAACAAAGCGACTAAACAATTTTTACCAGTAAAAGATATCCCGATAACCTTTGGTGGCTCGGCAAAGCATAATGTCTCCAATCTTTTGCAGGCTCTAGCTGCTGCTCATTCTCAGGGGGTAGATATTGAGACTTTAAAAGAAAGGGCAATTAGGTTTACACCTGATTTCCACTTTTCAAAAGGTAGATTTAATAAGTTAGACGTTGAAGGAAGGCAGATTATCATTGATTACGCACATAATTGTGCTGGGCTTAAGGCTGTTTTTGAGGCAGTTGAAATGCTAAAGACTGGACGTGTCATCACTGTTCTCTCCGCTCCAGGTGACCGTCTTGATTCGGATATTGCTCTATTAGGAGAAATTACCGCAGCGAAAACAGATATTATGGTAATTAAAGAGGACGCAGAGTTGAGAGGAAGAAAGCCATTAGAGGTTCCAGCTTTATTAAAAAAGGTGGCAAAAAAGCGGCTCCCAGAGGGGAATATTCACGTTGTTCCTATAGAAGTTGAAGCGTTTACGAGGGCATGGGAATTATCAAAGTCAGGGGATCTGCTGTTGCTTTTATATGAAAACTTCTCTCAGGTGAGACATTTTATTGAGAATTGCATCCAAAAATCCAGAGTTGAATAATCTAAATATGGAAAACTCAATCCTGTGTGGGTTGAGTTTTTCTTCTTAATATCCTTTGTGGCACATACCAATAAGATAATGAGTTATTCAGCCCTTTATAAAAAATGAGGGCTGTATTATTCCTAATTTTATTTGTACAGAAGCTTACAAAGGAGGACATGATGATTACAATACAAATTCCTGGTAGTATCTCGGTACAGAGTTTACAAGGGTACCAGAAGGATATCTATATGGAAATGGAAAAGAGCGATGAGCAATTTGAGTATTTTACAACCGAAGAACTTCGCTTTGAACTAAGGCTTAGAGAAAACATCATTAAAGCGGCCATCGACCTAAATGATAGTGGTGCTGTTTTTACCTCGTTTCAGTATTCAAATTTTAACCCAGCATACTGGTCGAAGGGGAGGAATGGCTATTTACTTAGACCGGATGTCTTACCAACAGAAGCAATTCAGGATATTTTTATAAATGGGAAATTGTACGGCTTCGAGTGTTCCACAGCCATGGTTATTGTTTTTTATAAAGCTGTCCTTGATTCAATACGTCATTCTGCGTTTAATTACTTGTTTAATAATCTACTTGTCTGGAATTGGAATTATGACCCTGACTTACAGATCATCACAAGGAGAGGCGAAGCATATGTCCCTGGTGATGTGATCTATTTTTCAAATCCGGATTATAAAGAACCAATATGGATAGGGGCAAATGCAGTAGTGCTTGGAGGAAATCAGTACTATGCTCACGGCATTGGAATTAAGACAGCGGCAGAGATGATTGCTGCCCTAAACTCGCTAAGGAAAGAGGGGGCAACAAGGTCAGCGTATGTACTCAAACAGCACAGTAGATTGAATGTTAGGTATTTATTTCAATTCTCCAATCTACCTAGGGATTAAAGGCTGAAATTGCATTTCAGCCTTTTTGTTACGAGTTCTTTTTCATGGGGATAAGAATGGGCGGAAATTTTTCAGCCAAATCATTGCACAAAATACCTAGCTTGAATAGGATATATTGATAATTTAAAAGGAGGTAGGTATGAATGTCAGAAGGACATGGTGGATACGGAGCAGGTTTCGCCTTGATCGTTGTCTTGTTTATTCTATTGATTATTATTGGAGCATCTTGGGGGTACGGAGGATATTAATCAATCCATTAAGGCTAGAAAATAAAGGAGGTTAGAGTATGCCATACGGATATGGTTACGGTGGGTGCGGTTACGGTGGATATGGTACAGGATACGGTAGCGGATTTGTGCTAATCGTTGTCTTGTTCATTTTACTAATCGTCGTTGGTTGTGCCTGCTACAAATAATTACTTTGACCTATAAAGTGCAAAAGAAGTGTTCGGGTATCCGGACACTTCTTTTTAGATGTTCCATCACGATAGCATCTCCTACGCTTTCGTAATATTTGCCCATGTTTAGGGGAAGAATTGAAAAATGAAAAGTTTTCCTATGGAAAGGTAGAAATTGTATTACTTTATTTAAAGGGTATAGGCTGCTTATAGAAATGAAAACTGGGAATGGAGGGAATAGAATGAGTGAACCATGGTGGAAAAAATCGGTTGTTTACCAAATTTATCCGAAAAGCTTCTATGATACAACCGGGAATGGTGTAGGGGATCTCCAAGGTATTATTTCAAAACTTGATTATTTAAAGGAACTAGGGATTGATGTAGTATGGTTAACACCAATTTATGAATCACCGCAAAGAGATAATGGATACGATATCAGCAATTACTTCAAAATCTATCAGGAATATGGAACGATGGAGGATTTTGATAGACTCCTTAAGGAAGCTCATGAGCGTGATATTAAAATTATAATGGATATTGTTGTCAATCATTCTTCAACAGAGCATCAATGGTTTCAAGATGCAAAAAGATCAAAAGACAGTCGATATCGTGAATATTACATATGGAAGGATCCAAAATCTGCTGGAAGTGCTCCGACAAACTGGGAATCTAAGTTTGGAGGGTCTGCTTGGGAATACAATGAGGAAACTGGTCAATATTATTTACATTTATTTGATGTAACACAAGCAGACTTAAATTGGGAAAACGAACAATTGCGCAAGGAAGTTTACGACATGATGCATTTTTGGTTTAAAAAAGGAGTAGATGGGTTCCGTTTAGATGTGATTAATTTAATCTCGAAAGATCAAGAGTACCCAGATGATGATGGCAGTGTCCCTCCTGGTGACGGTCGGAAATTCTATACGGATGGGCCAAGAGTGCATGAATTTCTTCAGGAAATGAATAAAGAAGTTTTTTCAAAGTATGACCCAATGACAGTGGGAGAAATGAGCTCAACAACGATTGAAAACTGCATTAAATACTCAAATCCTGAACGGAAAGAATTAAGCATGACTTTTAACTTTCACCATTTAAAGGTGGATTATCCTAATGGTGAAAAATGGACGGTGGCTGATTTTGATTTCCTTGCGTTAAAACGAATTCTGTCATTATGGCAAGTAGAAATGAATAAGGGCGGAGGGTGGAATGCCTTATTTTGGTGCAATCATGATCAACCAAGAATAGTCTCACGATATGGGAATGATAAGGAATATCACCGTGAATCAGCCAAAGCACTGGCAACGACAATTCATATGATGCAAGGGACTCCTTATATTTATCAAGGTGAAGAAATCGGGATGACGAATCCCTATTTCGATAAAATTGAGGACTACAGAGATGTAGAATCGTTAAATATTTTTAAGATGAAAAAAGCGGAGGGAATGTCTGAGGAAGAGATCTTGAAGATATTGCAAAGTAAGTCTCGTGATAACTCCCGTACACCTGTTCAATGGACCCAAGACAAGCATGGAGGGTTTACAAAGGGAACTCCGTGGATCAATGTAGCCGCAAATTATCCAGAAATTAATGTGGACAAGGCACTTGAGGATCATAACTCAGTCTTTTATCATTATAAGAAACTCATTGAGCTTCGAAAAAAATATGAGGTTATCACCTATGGCGATTATGAGCTTATACATGAAGAGGATCCGGAGATATTTGCCTACTTGCGCAATGGCGAAAAAGAGAAGCTCCTTGTCATCTCTAACTTTTACGATAAGAATACAGAATTTGTGTTACCTGAACATATAGATGTCAGTGGATTAAATGCAGAAGTCCTTATATCGAACTACCCTGAAACTAGTATTGATTTTAGAAGAGTATCATTAAAACCTTATGAATCAATTGTATATCTATTATCTTAGATTAAGGGAATATGCTGATTTATATGTAGATTGGATTTGAAGTGGAAGGGGCAGACCATTAATGTTATAGCTTTAGAATGTAATCAGCATAATGGTTTCTTCTTTTAAAAAGCAACAAAATTTGAGAAAGTGCCTAAGTAAAAAGATAGTGGAGCCTCCACTGTCTTTTTTGCGTAGAGAAGAGTGATATACTAAAAAACAGAAATTCGCAATGGAGGGAATAGTTGAGTGGACGAAAAATTATATTATCAGGATCAGTATCTAGCAAATTTCTCAACAGAGGTGATTGAACAAGGGAAAGATGAAGCGGGGAAGTGGTATGCCATTTTAAAGGAGACCGCTTTTTATCCAACGGGTGGTGGTCAGCCTTGTGATACCGGCTATATCGATGGGGTTAAAGTTTATGATGTAGAAGAAAGAGACGGAGAAATATTCCATTATCTAGAGACACCCTTGCCTACTGAATTAACAATGGTTGATTGTCAACTAGACTGGGACCGGCGATATGATCATATGCAGCAACATTCAGGCCAACATATTCTTTCGGCTGCGTTCGAAGATTTATTAGGATACCGTACAGTGTCTTTCCATCTTGGAAAAGAAACATTGACGATTGACCTAGATATTGCTGAGCTATCAGAGAAAGAGGCAAAGGTTGCAGAAGAGAAGGCAAATCAAATCGTTGCTGAAGGTCGAAAGATTGAAACAATATGGGTTAATCCAGATGAATTGAAAAAATATCGTCTAAGAAAACAGGTATCGGTTACACAGAATATTCGTCTTGTGGTTATTCCAGAATTTGACTATAACGGCTGTGGTGGCACACATCCAAGAACAACAGCGGAAACAGGTCCAATTAAAATCCTTGGTTGGGAAAAACAGCGAAAGAAAATTCGTGTAGAATTTATTTGTGGTGGGCGAGTTCTAGCACACCTACACGAAAAGCATATAATATTACAACAATTATCAGGATTGCTTAATGCCCCTCAAGGGGAGTTGGTTCATGTAGCAGAACGTTTGTTAGCTGGGAATAAGAACCTGGAAAAGGCTATCGAAGAAGCGAACGATAGGTTGTTATATTATGAGGGGAAGGAATTAATCGAAGTTCACCCAGAACAAATGGTTACAGTGGTCTTTCAAAATCGAAGTGTACAAGAACTTCAAAAATTAGCTCGCTCAGTAGTTGCAATTGCTGAAGAAAAAGTTGTCGTTCTGCTCGCTGAGAATGGTGAGAGACTTCAGGTTGTTTGTGCTCGTGGAGAGAAGGTCGAGACCAATATGAAGCAACTTATTGGAGACATTCTATCCCATATTCATGGAAAAGGTGGCGGGAGCGAAAGCTTTGCCCAAGGTGGAGGAGCGGCAGTATTATCTGGGGAAAACCTGATCACAACTTTGAAGGAAAAAAAAGTTCTCCAATCGTAAACTGGGAGAGAAAACCAGATTGCAAACTTTTCCCGTAAACTATATGATTAAAGTTATGGAGATTTTTTAGCTTTTAAATGAGTACGATTTAGAATAAATGAACATGTTTGCTGTTAGAAAGGATTTTTAAACATGAAGAATTTAAAGGAACAAGTTTTATCGCGGAGAACATTTGCAATCATTTCCCACCCAGACGCCGGAAAAACGACGTTGACAGAACAACTATTGCTATTTGGAGGAGCCATCCGCGATGCAGGAACCGTTAAAGGAAAGAAAACGGGGAAATATGCAACGAGTGATTGGATGGAGATAGAGAAACAGCGTGGTATCTCCGTAACCTCCAGTGTTATGCAATTTGATTATGATGGTTTTCGTGTCAACATCCTCGATACTCCTGGTCACCAGGACTTTAGTGAAGACACCTATCGCACATTAACCGCCGTAGATAGCGCCGTTATGATTATTGACTCTGCAAAGGGGATTGAGGAGCAGACTCTAAAATTATTTAAGGTCTGTCGCATGAGAGGTATCCCGATTTTTACTTTCATTAATAAGTTGGATCGCGAAGGGAAAGCACCTTTAGAATTGCTTGCCGAGTTAGAAGAAGTCTTGGGAATTGAAACATATCCAATGAACTGGCCAATCGGAATGGGAAAACAATTTCTTGGGATTTACGATCGCCATCACAAGAGAATAGAACAATTTCGCGTCGATAAAGAGGAGAAGTTTATTCCATTAAATACAGAAGGGGAAATTTCTGGAGACCATCGTTTAAAGGAATCTCCGCTGTACGATCAGACGCTTGAGGAAATTATGCTCCTCGATGAGGCAGGAAATGAATTTTCAACTGAACGAGTTCGTGATGGTGAATTGATTCCTGTTTTCTTTGGGAGTGCGTTAACCAATTTTGGTGTTCAGACCTTCCTGGAGTCGTATTTAGAATTTGCTCCTATGCCGCAACCACGAAACAGTACAAATGGAGAAATTGACCCGACGTCTGAGGAGTTTTCTGGATTTATCTTTAAGATTCAAGCAAACATGAATCCTGCGCATCGTGATCGAATTGCTTTCCTCCGAATTTGCTCTGGGAAGTTTGATAGAGGAATGAACGTGACCTTACCTCGTACTGGAAAGTCAATTAAAATTGCTTCTTCAACGCAATTCATGGCTGATGACCGGAGTACAGTTGATGAAGCTGTTGCTGGAGATATTATCGGTTTATATGATCCAGGTACGTATCAAATTGGAGATACACTGATTTCTGGAAAAGATTTATTCCAATATGAGCGCTTGCCACAGTTTACACCGGAACTTTTTGTAAGAGTGACGGCTAAAAATGTGATGAAGCAAAAACATTTCCATAAAGGCATACAGCAGTTAGTACAAGAAGGTGCTATTCAGTTGTTTAAAACGGTCAAAACGGAGGAGTACTTACTCGGTGCGGTAGGTCAACTCCAGTTCGAGGTGTTTGAACATAGAATGCGCAATGAATACAATGTTGAAGTTTATATGGAGAGAATAGGCTCTAAAATTGCTCGTTGGATTGAAAATGAGGATATTAACGAGAATCTTTCGAGTTCTCGTAGTCTGCTCGTCCACGATCGCTATGAGAAAAAGGCATTCTTATTTGAAAATGATTTTGCCTTGCGTTGGTTCCAGGATAAGAATCCTGAAATAAAGCTATACAATCCAATGGATATTAACCAATAATATTTTTTGCAAAAGAAGAGCTGTCATATAAATGACAGCTCTTCTTTTGGTTTTTGGAACTTCAAGGTTTCATGGGGATATGTCTTTAGATTGACAAGATAGAAAATATAGGAACCCAACAACTATTGACATTCTAATAATATATAAATATAGTATTAACTGTACCGCTTTTATGCATAAAAGCGTTTAAGTGAAAAAGAATGGAACTAGGGGGATACAACATGCAACAGCAAAAGTTAGTTAATATTCATCCGATTGAGGCATGTGTTGTGACAATCCTAATGTTAGTAGGAATTGGTACTAGCATCATTAAGTTAGAATTGGTACCTCATATTCCTGTTAGTATCGCCATTCTGTTCTTGTTAGTTTACGGTGTACTAAAAAGAGTGAAACTGAAGGACCTTGAATCCGCCTTAGTTGATGGAGCCAGGTCTGGTGCTGGGGCGGTTTTAATTTTCTTTTTTATAGGAATGTTAATAAGCAGTTGGATGGCAAGTGGGACAATCCCTACGTTTATTTTTTTAGCTTTTGAAACCATTTCCGGAAAATGGTTTTATGCTCTTGTGTTTGTCATCACAGCGGCCATTGGTTTAGGTATTGGTAGTTCCCTCACAACTGCAGCAACAATTGGGACAGCCTTTATAAGTATCTCAGGCGCGTTTGAGATGTCTTCGGCTATCACTGCGGGTGCAATTGTATCAGGTGCCTTTTTCGGAGATAAAATGTCTCCATTATCTGATACGACAACGCTTGCGTCGTCTACGGCTAAAGTAGATTTATTTGAACACATCAAAAATATGGCTTGGACGACCATTCCAGCATTTTTAATAGCTTTATCTTTCTTTTCTATTCTATCACCGGCTGACTCCGGAATGCATTATCGGGAGGTCAACCAGATTAAACAAGAACTGGTTGAAATGAACCTAGTTCACTGGTATTCGTTAATTCCCTTTGGAATTCTTGTTGTTTTGGCCTTGAAAAAGATACCAGCAATTTTTACCCTTGGTAGTAGTGCTTTTTCGGCATTAATAATTAGTTTAGTGACTACTGATAAGGAGAAGTGGTCAGAGCTCCCCACTATTTTGTACTCAGGTTTTCAACCAGATACAAAGATAGCAGTTGTTGATTCACTGTTATCTAGGGGTGGTATTGAAAGTATGTTGTTTTCCATTTCTCTTGTTTTACTTGCATTATCAATGGGGGGGCTGCTATTTAGGCTTGGAATCTTGCCTGCAGTTATCTCCTTATTAATCAAAGGGGTAGAAAAGACATCTGTATTGGTTTTTTCGACAGCTGCGTCAGCAATTGGGATTAACTTTTTAATTGGTGAACAATACTTATCGATTATTTTAACAGGGAATACTTTCGAATCATATTTTCAAAAGGCAGGACTCCACCCTAAAAATCTTTCGAGAATACTAGAGGATGCAGGCACAGTCATCAATCCACTTGTTCCGTGGAGTGTGTGCGGCGTATTTTTAGCAGGAGTGCTAAACGTCCCGACCGCTGAGTATGCATTCTTTTCGTTTTTCTGTCTAGCCTCTCCAGTCCTTACAATCTTGGCTGGGTTCTTAAATATTTCAATCACCAAGGTTGAAAAAAACCCAGCTTAATAAGTTGAATGGATTTTGATCGAAGAAAGTATTGACATGTTACCTAAAAAAAACTCGCTGCCATTATGAACTGTACCCTTTGTCAAGGACATTAAAA
>NZ_JACWFH010000027.1 GCF_019749255.1 Mesobacillus maritimus
GGGAAATTTTTAAACCCATGCAAGGCTAGTGGGCACCTTTCATTATCTGGAAGATGCCTGGCACCTTTCATTTGGCACCTTTTATTTTTTCTCCTTTGGATCCAAAATCGACCGTAATTCCTGGATATCCTCTGCAGATAAGGAGTCTTCCTGGATAAACTGGACCAACATCGATTTCAGGGTCCCTCCATAAATTCGTTTAACGAAAGATTCTGCCTCCGCATGCTGACATTCATCCTGCGAATAGAGTGGAAAAAAGGTATAAACCCGCTGTTCTTTATTCACACCCACTACATTTTTTTTGACAAGACGATCCAAGAGAGTCCGGACGGTTTTGGGTTTCCAATCCGTCCGCTCCTGCAGGGTGGAAATCACATCATTGGCCGTAATTGGGGATTTCCCCCAAAGGACCGTCATAATTTCCCATTCAGATTCCGAGATATTGGGAATTTTCTTAGACACACAGTTGCACCTCCTTTTGATAAAGCTGTTTTCGTAAAGATGATTGTTAAAATCGTAAAGTCGATGCTATTTTGTACGTTATAGGAAGTTTACACGCTATTTTCTCAGTAGTAAGAGGGTACTTTGCAGTGAAAAAAAGGGGCATCCAACTAGATTTGGATCCCATAGCCTGTTAGCAAACTTCCTTAATAGATCCCCTTTTCCTCTAAAATAGATAAGGTTATTTCCGCCGCCATTCTTCCGGAGGCATTTTCTTTATTCTGTATATTGGTTGCAAAGAAAAACGTATTTTCATCCATCTCAACATATCCAATGAACCAACCGTTTATTTCATTGCCATTGACGGTGCCTGTCCCCGTTTTTCCAGATAAAATCCCATCACTTTTTTCCTCGAGTAGGATGGCCTCTTTAACGGTTTGGATGTTTTTCTCTTTAAATCCTAACTCATTGGTATACAAATCGGTTAACAATTGTACCTGTTCGATTGGAGAAATCTTTAAAGATGATTCTAGCCAAAATTGACTGATTCCCCCAGACAGATCGGAATTCCCATAATTGATTTCCCTCAGAAAAGAATGGATATCCCCAGCCTGGTTTCTTTTATCTAATTCCTGAAAATACCATGTCACTGAATTTTTCATCGCTGTCCTTACATTTTGTTCCGAATTCCAAGAATCGAAAGGATACAGTGTTCCATCCCATTTTATCGTGGAATTTTCCCTAGATATAAGATTCGACTCTAGTCCAAACAATGCACTATAAATCTTGTATGTAGAATTCGGGGACACTCTCAACGTGCTTTTATTTTTATTATAGATTTGGTATTGATCAGCTTGGAGATCATATAAGACAAAGCTTCCATCATATCCAGTAAAATGCTCATTTAAATCCAAATAAAGAGCATTCTCACCTTTAAAATCATAATGATGTTGATCATTGGCCATGGCTGAAATGAGTGGAACCTGACTAGCAACCAATACTCCTAAAAGGGTAAAAATCACTGTACTTTTCAGCTTCAGTCGTTTTGTTTCTTTTGTGTAAGAAGCAATACGTTTTATGCGACTTTTGAGTTGCTTTTTGGAGCCATTAAATTGATTGGCTAAAGGAACGTTTTTTTGTCGTGACATTTGATCGATAAAATGGATCATCGTCATTCCATATTCCTTATGACAATTCTCATCTAAGGAACTTAACACCGCATGATCACAAGCAATTTCACGATCAAGCCGCATTTTCCGAAAAGCAATCCAAACAAGTGGATTAAACCAGTAAATGATTTGAAAAATGACCATCAGGTAATTCACAGCTATATCTTTCGATTTATAGTGATGAAGTTCATGCAAGAAAATATAGTGGATTTCATCCATCGATAGCCATTCATCAAAATGAACTGGCAACACGACATAACTTTTAAAAAGGCCAAAGGTCATCGGAGAGTTAACAAGCCGTGATTCCCCCAAAACAATCGGTTTCGATAGATTCAATTGCTCTTTGCACTGTTCAAACATAACCTGTATCTCTGTATTTTCTACCGGCTTTGTTGTTCTTTTAATCTTCTTTACTTCAAGCCCTGCCTTTATCGCAAGAACCGTCCATCCGAACATCCCTGCGATCCATATGCAGGCTGTCACGATATTCACATATTCTAAATTAGAACGATCAACCGATATCGAATAATCCTGCATCCAATTCGAGTTTTGAACTTCCTCTGTAATCCTAAACGAAGAACCTGATTCGTTCCCTTGGTTGAAATCCCAAGCAATATAGGAATCTTCAAACGAAAAGAATTGAACGGGAATAAACGGCAGGATTAATGCGATCAACAATAAGAACCATAAATGATATTGCCCTTTTGCCGTTAATTGTTTATGGAAGATTCTCTTGGCCAGGATAATTCCGATAACGGTTAATGAAGACACCATAAAACAAATGATAATATATGTAACCATGTCTCTACCTTTCAACTTTATTCCCTTTTACCGCCTCGGGAAAGTAGAATCTAGAATTTAAACGATACTTTTTCATAAATAAAGCCCTCTCCCCTAAAATTACAAATGTAATATTCAAATCATATCACGCTAGTTTTTGTTTATCAAACTACCCTTTCCCAACTGAAACTATGATTCTTTGCTATTTTATTTCTTTTTTAAAAAGGGTTGACCCGTTTGGATTACAAATGTAGTATTGTATTACACGTGTAATCTATAATCTTAAAAGGTGGTGGTCTATTAAAATTCCGAGGCAGTAGGACCTATTCAGTTAGATGATTTAATAGAAAAGAGGTTATCATTTTGAAGAAATTAATGAATACTAGGTTCAAACTACATAAATTGAAAGGAACTTCCCTTCTAGCATTGTTCCTTTTAATCATGCTGGCCGGTTGTACGAATGCAGCCACTTCTCCTGCATCCCCGTCCAAACCTGAAACCGATAAGGAAGAAGAAACTTCTATAGAAGAGGCATTTACTCAGCTTGAGAACGAGTTTGATGCCCGACTCGGAGTTTATGCAATCGATACTGAAACTGAAAAAAGTATTGCGTATCGAGCAGATGAGCGATTCGCTTTCGCTTCCACTTACAAAGCGCTAGCTGCAGGGGCAATGCTCCAGCAGAAATCTCTGAATGATCTTGACGAAATCATCACTTATTCGAAAGATGACTTAGTCACCTATTCGCCGGTCACAGAGAAATACGTTGATACTGGGATGTCATTGAAAGGGATTGCCGAGGCCGCTATCATGTACAGCGACAATACAGCAGGAAACTTACTATTCAATGAACTGGGGGGCCCTGCAGGATTTGAAAAAATATTAAGAGAGCTGGGTGATAAGGTTACAGAGTCTGATCGTCTTGAACCTGAATTGAACTTAACGGTTCCGGGAGACACTCGTGACACTAGTACACCGAAAGCACTTGCAAAAAGTCTACAAGCATTCGTGGCTAGTGACTTGCTTTCTTCTGAAAAGCGCGAACTCATGACCAACTGGCTAGTTGGGAATACCACTGGAGATTCACTGATCCGTGCTGGCGTACCTGAAGGGTGGATCGTTGGGGATAAAAGTGGGGCAGCAAGTTATGGAACACGAAATGACATTGCCGTCGTTTGGCCACCTAACCGTGAGCCCATTTTCATCGCCATCCTCTCTGACCGCACTACAGAGGACGCAACTTATGACGATGCTTTGATTGCAAAGGCTGCAGAAATCGTCATAAACTCGCTAAAATAATAGACTGAGATGGAAAGATCAAACTGTTAGTTTGGATAGCCTTTCTTTCTTTTTAATTAGGTTATTATACTCAACCAACTATAAAAACCCAGCTATTATTAAAGAATAGCTGGGTTTTTCACCGTACAAGTTTTATAGAAGATACGCCGATTAACTTCTGTTGTTCTAGTAAGGCACCTACTCAAAAATCCGTCCAATGAGGAAAATGCTCTTACGTTCATTTAGTTTGCCCAAAAAGCTTATTCCCCTACCATACCGTCCCCATCACGATCGTCCATATAAGGGTATAACCAATGATCACTCGTAATTGGCATTTTATAACCTGCTTCTTTTGCTTCTTTAATCGTTACCTGTCCATTCCCGTTTGTATCAACACTAGAAATATCATCGTTTGAACTAGTTGAATTAGAAGGCTTACTTTCTGTTAACCCGAGCGATGCGTTTACTTCATCAGGGTTCACATTGTCAAAAGTATCAACGATCACGTTCCCCTTTACCTTGTAGGTATACTGATACCTTGAAGGAATCTGCGTGTCCGTATTCGGATAGGTAATAATGGCTTCAAAATTGGTAGCTCCACCTGCTTTGCGGATCACATCTTCCATATATGCTTGATCCCCATGTCGGTTGAGCGTACTTTCTTGAGGCGTAATATTATACGCATTTGATACCCCTCCGAGAGAATCAGCAATGATATGTCCTTCATCTAAAACAGGACTTTCGACACCAGGAACCTTCGCCTCATCAGAATAGTATCTTCCGGACGATGTTACAGGTTCATTCTTGTCATCTTGTAAAATGATTTCGTCAGCAACGACACGTACTAGTTGCCCGTGTTCATTTGTGAACGCCCAATATTCGCGATCTCCAAAGCCAATGTCCACGACGACGTTAGCTTCACGATACCCAGACAAGTCACCACCATCCACTTCAATCCGTTTGTATCCTGAGAACAAGTCATTATTTGCTTGGGTTGCTGTTTCCTCTACTACTGGTTCATCAACCTTGGTGACAGTATCTTCTTCATTATTCATACTTTCAACAGTAGTTACTTCTTGTGAATCTGTTTCTACATCTGTATTCGCAGTTTCTTCTACGTTGGCACAACCAACCGTAAGGAAGATCGTTAAAAGTAAGATTAAATAGTTCATGTTCTTTTTCATTTTATGGACACTCCTATTATCGTTTCTAACTGTTCTAATAATCTTAGAACTGAATATAGGTTAACACTATTAACCTAATGATAATAGTATATTACAAGATTCTCTTAATTACAGTAGATACTTTGTTCCTTATGCTATGCTCGTTACTATTTTTGTAGTAAAACAAGGAAGAAAATAGAAAAGCTCTAGCCGATTGTTTTAGACTAGAGCGTTTCCATATTTTTATAGGTGCATTTTTATAGGTGCCAGGCACCATCCAAATATCTGGAAGGTGCCTGGCACCCTTCTAGGTCACCCTTCTAACCTTCCGCCACACTAATCTTTTGCAATAAATTGTTACTTAAAAACATAAGCAAGATGGCAATTAAACTTCCGCTAAAGAATGGGATAACGCCCGGGAATTGGAGGAAAAGAAAGCATAGGGCCCCTGTTAAAACCACCATACTACATGTCACTAGCGGACTTACTGCCATTAAAATGAAGGCATTTTTAACAACTTCCTTAATTTTCATATTAAAGTGGACGAATACCGGAAAGATATATAAAAGGGTAAGGATATAGATCACGGTAATCATAACGTATGGAATATAGAGCCATTTAAATGCTGGGACGACTGCTGCCTCAATAACCGTGAAATTAAAATACAACACAAAACCTGCAAATGAAATGATTAAACCTAATAGATTACTTTTTAGAAAGTCCGCTTTATAGGTTTTCCAAAACAATGTAAAAACAGGAACGTCCGTCTCCTTCCTCACCCATTTGCGGACAACAGCAAACATGGCAACTGTTGCAGGAAAGAAACCAAATAAAACTAGACCGGTCAGTGTAAAAAATACCCATAAAAAATTTACATAAGCTAATCGCGTAACCCACTCAGTAAAACCATAAAAGCCCTTCATCAATCCGTTCATTCGATATTCCTCCTTGATGAGACAGTTCATTTATTGTAAAAAAACACCTTACTCTAATCCCTTAAGTGATATCGATGTTCCATTCCTACCTTTTGACTGTTATTCCCTTCAAATTGTTTTGCCAACTCTATATCCTTCTTCGTATTCTCTAAATAATAGGGATACCCAAAAGTCATCTTCACTCTTGCCATAAAATACGGTTTATTGTGAAGACTCCAGTAATATCCTAGACGTTCCCAGTGAGTGGATGCCTGTTTCAATAATGAGATTGCGAGAGTTTTATGTTGCAGATTCCCATTCAAACTGTACCGCTTTAATTCAAGGGCGGCCTGAAATTTACAAAGATAATAACGGCCCAATTCTACCCAGCTTTGCAAATCAAGAAGGGTACACTGAATATGACTAGCATTAAATTCGCCCAACGAGCTACTTAGCTTTGCACACACCACTTGCACTCGATCAGTAGATTGAGTTAAAAGATTGAGAATATCAATTGGAGTCTCTTGAAACTGATCCATACAATCTTTTAGCGTACCATCATCCTCTGCTGCAGCAAACTCGGCAATACTCATCACGCCAACTCCTGGCATCGCCTTTCCATCAACAAAGTCAAGTATCGTTTTAAACCCAGAAACTTGGGAAAGACAGCTTTCAGGATGCCATTGAAAGTCATAATCCAACCAGAAAAGCCGATTGACGGCTGGGATGATTTTAGAAGCATCCTGCAATCCTTCTAAAAATAGTCCAGAATGATCTTGTCCATAAACATCACTTAATAAAAGTTCCCAAACACGATCATCGGTTTCAGGATTGTAAGAGAGCCGTCCCCAGAGCTGGAACTGAAACAGGTGTTTTTCAAAATCATACTCCCATGTTTTATGACCATGATCGATATGCTGAAAATCTTTTCCCCAAAGATAACCATCTGCTCCCCAATAAAACCCTTTCACATGTGGTTTTATCATTCCTTTAACATAGGAACGAATATAATCAGGATCTCCCCACCGGAGTGTGAAGACATCATCATTTCTGACCGTATACAAAACTTGGGTAGTTTCAAGGTCTATGCCTTCCCATGCATTCCATTTCTCTTCAAAACGTGGATTAGGATGAGAATAGCAATGGGCATTGGAATATTTCCAACTAATAAAGAAATCCTCAGGATCAAATTGATGTTGAATCATATCCTTGATTTCTTTCCCTGCATTTTGCATATTAGTCCGATGGATAAAAGAAATTTTACGGCCCGATTCTTTAATTGCCTTTATATAGGTATCAGAAATCCATTGTTCCCTTTCATAGCCTGTACCGTCCATCCATTCACTAGCTGAGGTTCCGATCCCCTTTAGCTCCGGATAAGTGAGTAATACTTGTAAAATCATCTCCCGAAAGTAATCTTTGATTATTTCTGATTGTCCGCGAAAACGGTTCAGTGAAGTTCCTACGCGATGAATCAAGTGATCATACATGTTTCCAAAGTCTCCAACCGTTTCAGGTAATCCTAACCCTCTAGCGACTTCAGGCAACAGTCGAATATTCCAAGTAAACAAATAGACATCGATTCCTCTATTGGCAGCATACTGAAGCAACTCTTTAAAGAACTGAATATTCTTTTGGATTTGTTCATCACGAAATGGATTCGCATCTCGATATTTTTGTGAGACAACCATCAGATGGAATGGATGTTCCGACCATAAACTCAAACAGTTATAACGGTTTTTTGCCAGCATGTCGAGATAGGGTCTCCAAAAATTCATATCCATACAGGTTTTTTCATTTTTAAGGAAAGGGTCCCCTTCATCAAAAGCAGCATAAGGTAAATTAAACTTAATCCCTCTAAGAGGTAATGCTGGTTTTTGCTGAATTTCTTCCCCATCCTTTAAATCCTTTCCTAGTAAAATCCTTTCTGCCCACTCGAAACATCCGTACATCATTCCGCGCGAATGGACTCCTTCTATGATGATGAGTGCTCCGATTCGTTTAATGGAAAAACCATCATTCCCTAAATCACTCATTTCATCTACCTTCCGCACAAGAATCCCTTGAGAGGGATTTAAACAAACTCGGTGCTTTTCATACTGTTCCACATAAAAGATATTCTTTTTTTCGAGACTTTGTTTAAGGCTGTCCGCCCCATACCGGACCATAAGATCACTATGATCATACACAAGCTTCAAGTTTATTCCCCCTCTTACACACACGATGCACTCGATTTTATCGATGACTGTCTCTATATTGGCTAATCGTCATGTCTTCATATTTCAGAAATAATCGGGTAAGGTTTCTCTCTGAATACCCAACAGCCTCAGCAATTTCACTTGCACGGGCATCTGTCTGCAAGCATAAGCTTTTGGCTTTTTCCACTTTTCTCATTAAGACATAATCTTTAAAATTCATCCCCACTTCTTTTTTAAAAAGGCGACTCAAATAGGAAGGAGTTAAATTTACCATTTCCGCACATTGTGTAAGCGTAATATCTTTGGCAATATTTTTATTGATAAATTGACATACCTGTTTAACGGCCAATGTTCCAGACGAAGTTTCGGTTTCTTCGATTAAGGATTCGTATAATGGGAATAAGTACTGTATAAACCATGCATTAATTTCGTCGAGAGTTTTAAGAGACTTTAATTGACTGAAGATATCTTCCTCAAAGATATCCCTTATGCTTTGGCCTTGTTTCTCAAGGGAAAAAATTATCGAAGCAAGCAAAAGATAAAAGCATTGATACGTGCTGTTGTATGATTTAAATAAAGAGATCGATTTAGAAAACTCCTGGAGTGCCAGTTGTGCTTGAGCTAAATCTCCTACTTTTAACGATTCTATGATTCTCGCATCATGGTCTCTAGGATAAAAAAACATTCCTTTTTTCTTTGATTCCTCAAGCTCTTCAATAAACAGCACAGGATCTGCGTCCTTATAAATTCGATATTGGAGAGCAAGTAAGGACTCCTCAAAAGATTGATAGATATCCTTGATTTCTGGATAAATCCTTCCGATTCCAATACTAACATTGGTGAATAAACGTTTATAAAGGGAATCAGTGATGATAAGGGATGTATCATAGAGTTTCTCTTTCATTTCCTCAATAGGCAAGTCTTCCTTATAACGTAATATGACCGCAAGATGATCTTGAATTTTGTTGATATCAGCTGCTTCCAAGGAAGGGTCGTCTTGAAATAACTCATTTAGGATATTTTTGATTGCGATCAAACTAACCTGTTTACCATCATCTTCCACATGATCTTCTGGCATGAAATCAACACCAGTAATGGCCATGACCACATATGGACGTTGGATAGGAATGTTATATTCGTTACACTTTTTATAGAGAAAATGATCCTTAACGTATTTCCCTTCCAAAATCTGTTGAAGAAACCATTCTCTTAAAGTCGGTTCAATTTCTTCTTTGTATTTCCTCAGCTTCTGTTTTTCGTTACTAAGGTTCTGGATCGAATTCTGGATCATCGTAATCTCACTTTTGGGGTTTGTAGAAATGTCCGTTCCGCCTAGAGATTGACTGAAATCCAATAATTGTTTAATCGGATGATAAGCACGCTTTGCATTTATGATGGTAAAAAGAACCCCAATACATAAAATGACAAAGGCAGCTGAAACAATCATCCATCGAAACAAACTTAATTCTTTGATGATAACTGATTCGGGCACCAATGAAATATAGACACGCCCTAGTGTGGACTTTCCGTTATAAAGGTATAAAGTTTTTTCTTGGTTTTTATCCTTTTCATAAAAGACACCAGCATTTGTATGTTCATCAATAATTCGGTTGAGAGCGATTTCATGTTTGTCCATAATAGAAGAAAATGTTTGATCCTCTAAAAATAACCCATTGTTTTGATGGTCCAGAATAAAAGAGGTCTGATGATCATCATTAGGAAAATGATCAAAAAGCACCTTTTCTTTCACTAATATCACAAGTAATCCTTTTGGTTTCCCTGAATCAAGGATTGGCAGTTTTCGAGCAAAAGAGATATACCCCTTTTCGCTTGCAATTGGTAAATTCATCCATGTGGCATTCTGGTTTTCCTCAATAATTTTTTCAATGTCATTTTGATATTTAAAGGCATCATTTGAAATATAGCCATATTCATTCGATAAAACGAAGTTATCCTCAGTGTTATAATAATAGACTTCTTCAATCATATTATTGTTTAACTTTGAGAGTTTTAATTGTTGGAGCAGCTCAAGATGTGCAGATATATTTTCGCTAAACTGTGGGGCGGTAAAAGAATCCCGAATAACTGGATTGGAAGCTAGTTGATGGGATTCTAATTCAATCGATTCAAGAATCCTCTCAACTCGTTCCTTAAACAAAACTAACGAAGCTTCGGAATCACTTTTCATTTGGTCTGTTAAAGATGTAGTGGCGAAATAATAGTAGAGTCCGCCAATTAAGATGACCGAAATAAATGCAGACATACAGCCAATCCAAATTAACCGGTAAAAGTATCGTTTTGGGTTTCTTTCTTCCCTACTAAAATATTTTAAGATGTTGTTCAATCTTTTTTTCACCATATCTCACCACTTTACATGTTTTCCATTCCTTATGGTAAAATTCGACATTTTTATAAGAAACCCCTCCAAATTAACTGAATTTATTAAAAATTAACAATAGTAAGACTCTGGACAAAGGACAATACCACAGTCAGAAGGACTGTGGTATTGGATTCCTAATGTTTTCACACTTTAGGTGTATTTCCTGTACCTTCTATTCATTCCAGATTGCTTTGTAAGATTCGTCGAATTCCTTAAACGCTTGTTTGAATTCCTTTTTATTTCTTAAACCATCAATATATTCCTCAAATTCTTCTACTGACATATCCCCAACAATGGTTTTAACTGCATTGCTTACCCATTCATTTTGGTATCGTGGCCATAAATCTGTCCAAGTGTCGGATTTTACATAAGCGTAAGGATTCACTTTCCCTATTTCTTCAAAGTGAGCCGTTTCCTCTAAAATTCGGTCATTGTATTCTTTTGGTGCATTCTTATCCACGCTTTTCATCCACGTAGTATAGGCTAGAGGCAAAGGCTGCTGAACAGATGTGCCTATTTCAGTCTTGCCTACTTCCGTTGTTACTTTATTTCCTTCTTCATCAAGCGTATAGTGAACACCTTCTTGACCATAGAAGATAAAATCGAAAAACTCAGGCGTATTCGTTTGCTCAAAATAATCCAAGATTCGCTTCACTTTTTGTTCTGATAGCTTAGATGAAAGCATCAAGTTTCCATATACACCAGGCTCCAATTGGACTGCTGGTCCCTTAGGCCCCTTTAGATCAAGGACAATTACTTCTGCATCCGGTTGTGATTTTTTAATAGACTCTTGGAACATCCATGCTCTCCAAATATTTCTGGTATAAGAGGCTGCTCTTCCAGATTCAAACATTTCTTGAGTCTGAGTAGTGCTCATGGTAGCAAATTCTTTTGGCAAAATTCCGCGAGAGTACAGATCCCTAAAATACTTGACTGTTTCTACATATCCAGGATGAAGATTATAATGGATCATCCCACCATCTTCATCATATGCAGGATCCAACGCTCCAAAACCTGCAGCAAATGTCGTGTGAATTCCGTCTCCACCATAGGAATGGACATGACCGATGGTGTCATCTTTTCCATTTCCATCTGGATCTTGTTTGACCATGGCTTCTAAAACATCCGCATACTCCTCTAATGTCGTTGGAACAGGAAGCCCTAAGTTATCTAACCAGTCTTTACGGATCTTCACACCTTGGTCAATACTTGGACGGTTTCTCGGAATTCCATAGATCTTGTCATCAACTTTTGAAAATCTCCAGCCATTGGGACTAGAATGTTCTTTTAAGTTTGGATAATCACTAAAGTCACCTAAGAATTGGCCAACTTCCCAAAATGCGCCATTCTTAATGGCTTTCATTAAATTCGGACTGTTAATATCGGGTGCCCAGATTACATCAGGCAAGGCTCCAGATGATAAAACCAAATCGAATTTTGTATCAAAATCACCGGATGGTACCCATTCAATATCCAATTTCGTGTTTGTTCTTTCTTGGAACTCTGTCCAGAATGCATTATTCATATCTGGAATTTCTTCAAAGAGAGGTAAAATCATTTTTATTTCGAGTGGTTTTGAAGGATCTGCCACATCTTCGTCTGATTCCGAGCTTGTTTCTGAGTTATTGCTGCACCCAACTAATGCTCCCGTTATGATAAGTACGAAAACCATAAACAATGATAGCCACTTTTTATTCGATACTTTCACACCTTTACCCCCTTGATCTTTTTTTGGTTGATTAGCGAATGATACAGAGTGCTATTCCATCACCCCTTTCAGGTGATAAAACCTAAACTATTCTTTTACAGATCCTAGCATAACTCCCTTAGCAAAGTATTTCTGCAAGAAAGGATAGACTACTAGAATTGGAAGCATCGATAAGACAATCGAGGCCATCCGGATGGTTTCTTGCGGCAGGGTTGCTTGTTCTGGTGTGGCACCGGCTTGTCCAACTGCATCTGAGCCAGAATCAATGACAAGCGTCTTGATTAGCATTTGAAGCGTCCACTTAGAAGAATCCGTAAGATAAATTAAGGCATTAAAATACGTATTCCAATGAGCTACAGCAAAGAATAAGGTAAACGTCGCAATCGCTGGCATTGAAAGGGGAATAATAATCCGAAAGAACACCCCTATATCATTACACCCATCGATTCTAGCTGCTTCCTCCAGTTCAGGCGGAAGAGAATCCATGAAGCTTTTTACGACGATTAAACTCCAGGCATTGGTCAAACTAACTAAAATTAACGACCAATGTGAATTGATTAATCCAAGATTTTGGACTAGTAAAAAGTTGGGAACAATTCCCGGATTAAAGACAAGCGTAAAGATAACTGCATAGAAAATGATTTTTCGGCCAGGCAATGTTTTTCTTGTCAATCCATAGGCCATTGTAAACGTAACAACCAGATTCAAAATGGTACCAACAACTGTGATATAAATGGTATTTTTCAGTGCCATTAAAAAGCTATTTGTTGACAAAAGATACGCATAAGATGAGAGTGAAAACTTTTCAGGAATCAAATTAAATTGAAAAGGCACATAAACTTCTGGGTCAGTAAGCGATACACTTACGACATAAAGAAAAGGGACTAAACAAATCATCGAGATCAAAGCGATGGTGGAATAGATGATATAGTCCCCAAAGGTGAGCCGTTTTTTTGTCACAGAGCTCATCAGGCAACCTCCTATTTTTCAGCGTACATTTCTTCTACAAGATTAGGCTATGATTCTACTTACATAAGGCCTTCATTGCCAAATTTCTTGGTCAGCCAATTTGCCCCTAAAATCATGATGAGACCAATAATCCCTTTGAACATCCCTACTGCTACCCCGATACTTGTGTCTCCTCTAAGGATCCCTTGTGTATAGGCATATGTATCAAAGACATCGCCCACTTCCATGACCAACGGATTCAGCATTAAAATAATTTGCTCAAATCCAACATCCATCATGCTCCCTAAACGAAGGATTAACAGAATGATAATGACATGTCGAATCGCAGGCAATGTGATGTGCCAAATTTGTCTCCAACGATTGGCTCCATCCATTACGGCTGCTTCATACAAACTCGGGTTGACTCCTGCAATGGCGGCTAAAAAGATAATTGTGCCCCATCCGGCATCCTTCCAAATGCTTTGAAAGGTAACGATCACCCAAAATAAATTTTCATTTGATAAGAAAGGAAACGTATTTCCAAACCAAGCATTCAATAGTTTATTGATAGCCCCAACGTCTGTCGATAACATGAAGAACGTTAAACCTGCAACGACCACCCATGATAAGAAATGCGGCAGGTAAATGATCGATTGATTAACCCGTTTAAACACTTCATGACGGACTTCATTAAGCAAGAGTGCCAGAATAATCGGTACAGGAAAATAAAGAATCAAACTCAAAAAATTAATAACAAGGGTATTGCGTAACAAGGTATAAAAATAATCATAAGTAAATAGATCAATAAAATGTTTAAATCCAACCCACGGGCTTCCCATGATCCCTAAAAAAGGACTATAGTCTTTAAATGCAATGATCAGGCCCCACATGGGAGCATACTTAAAAATCAGGAAGAACAAAATACCAGGCAACATGAGTAGATAAAAATATCGATGTTTCACAATTTGTTTCCAAAGGGAATGCAACTTCGTTGGTTTTTTGCTTCTGATTGTGATTTCAGTATTTGTATCGAGTACCGTATTTTTCATTTAACCACCCCTTTTTTAATGGATTTGGGTAATATGATAATCTGCTTTTCTTAACCAATCTTGATTGATCTCAACGCCCCAGCCATTTCCTTTTGGAATCTCGACCATTCCATCTCTTACTTCTAATGCTGGATAATATAAGTCTTTTACCCATGGGTTGTCTTCGATACTAAACTCAAGATAGGGTCCCGCATTTTCAATGGCACCTAATAGATGTAAGGTAAAAACTGTTACCATCGACAAGTTGGCTGCATGTGGCGTGCAAGGGATTCCAGCTTCTGCCGCCATTTTTGCAACCCGCAGTGTCCTGGATACTCCACCAAGATAACAAATATCTGGCTGAACAATATCGACTGCCTTCATCCCAATCATCCGTTTCCATTGAGCTAAGCAATGATCTTGTTCTCCTCCGGCCACAGGGATTGTTAGTGCTTTTGCGACTTCAGCAGTCCACTCAATTTCAGGGTACGGACAAGGTTCTTCAAAGTGTGCAACATGATAGTTTTCAAGCATCTTGCCTACCTGTATCGCTTTATCAGGTGTATAGCCACTATTTGCATCGACCATCAATGCCGTATCATCCCCAATGGCACGACGGACTGTCGGCACAATCTCTTCCGTTCTTCCTGGCCAAACATCGACGTTTTTCCCAAAGTTATTGGCAATACGGATTTTAAAGGCTGTAAACCCTTTGGTCTTCATTAATTTCCTTAAACGGTCTGCTTCATCTTGAGGAGAAATATCTCTTTTCATACTAGAGCCATAGGCACGTATGTGCTCATGCTTTCCTCCCAAAAGCTCACAAACACTCTTTCCTTCCAGTTTCCCTTTCAGATCCCATAAGGCTGTATCAATCCCACCAGCAGCTCTACAAATATATGAACCTGGAAATTTATGCTCGGCTTCAATACAGAGGTCCACGATGCCATCGATGTCTAATGGGTGCAACCCAAGAACATGAGGAGCCATTTGTTGATGGAGGACTTTCGCCGTAATGTTCGCATGGTAGGGAGCAACTTGGCCATATCCTTCCTCACCAGAATCAGTCCGTATCCTAACGATGCAAATTTCTTTTGTCGAAAACGTTTCGATACTTTGTATCCTCATTTTTGCCTCCTTTCCGTTCACCCCTAATGTAACCGCTTACTTATTTCTTATTGTCACGTGCTTCCACCCGGCATTCAACCGTCAACTTTTGAAAATCACCAAAAAGTAAAAAGTTGTCCAAGGATGAAAAACGCTACTCTTTAAAAGAATGGTATTTTTAAAGGCTTGAATAGCTTTAGAGTGGCGAAGATCCCCAGTTGAATGTCATTAGTTGTCTGCCCTCAAATTTGGTAATCACCCATTGTTTTTTACTAAGGATGATTGTTTTATAGACATGAGGGAATTTCCCCTCATGTCTATAACGGTTCATTATTTTGCCAACCGGATGGAGAAGTAAGGCTGATTGCATAAATTCTCATCAAAACCTGGACAAAGTCTTCTTTGTTTTTCTTCGTTCTCAAATTCAAAAAAGTAAATCACTGGATACGGACTATCTGTATATGAAGCTGGAATCTCTGCCGAATATAGCTCAGCATCGCGTACCATTTTAATAGATTGATAACTTTCTGCTTGGTTGGCATGACGATAATTTAAATAAACCTGGTATTCAGAAGGAACATCTTGTAGGCTCAAACTGATTTGAACACTTTGGCCTTTTTCAAATGACTCCGGAGCTGTGTGATGATATTCAGGCAACTCCATCTGTTGAGGGAGTAGCCACTTCTTCGCTTTTTCAATTTCTTTGACTGATACATTATTTTTTGCGAGATGGATTTGGTTCTCCATATTACGAATATCTTTTTCAATCCCTAGTAATCGATCCGCCCAATGCCCGCGCATAAATGGAACATATCCAAATGTGATGTTCTCGCTATAGGCATCTTTCGTAGCTTGAATTACTTGCTCCCATGCATTTTTAGCCACGCGATAATATTTAAGTGCTTGTTCTAGCAAACTTGCATCTCCGACTCTTTCAAAAAACTCATAAGCGGTTCCAGCTCTAAATTTATTTGCGAAGAAAAGTCCCAAACCGATTTGTGCTTCAATATCCACTTGCCATCTCTGGAATGCTGGATCCTTCTGGTTGTCCACTTTCCCTTTGGCTTCCTGCAAATGATGCTGTGCTGCCAAAGCTAAATCTTCTAGAAGGGCAGCTGTTTGAACAGGAGAAATCTTGCCTTGTTTCTGATTCTGAACCATATCATCAGCAAATTCATCCACTCGATAAAATAAAGCCGGATCCAATGGACTTACTGCATTAAAAATGGCAGGTTCACGACCATCACAGTGATATTCTGGTTTGTTTTCTTGGTCAATAATAAAGATATTGCTATAGATTTCAGGCCAGTAATTATTGTTGGCTACAGATGGAGAATGGGCAACCGTTAACAATGGCAAAATCCGACTCGCATACTTCAATGATTGTTCGCATGACTCCGCTGCTTCTGAAAATTCACTTCTTAAAAATCGTTGCCATGACTCAGGACTTGCATCCGGGTTATATAATAATCGCCCCCACAGTCGATAACTGTACTGATATTTCTTCCAGTCTTCGGTTCCTAGACGCAAGGTAGGGTCTGCATACGGGTCTCTTCCTGTCGGGGTCTCAGTCGTTTTCCGTGATTTAAAGGAAAGCGGCTCCATGATTTCTACTCCTTTGGCACCTAAAAAGCTGCCTGATCGACCATACCCTGAAGCCATCTCCGGATCGCCCCATAAAAGGACTCGCTGTGTTCCTGGCCAGATGCGGAAGAAAAGATCATAGTTCCGATCTTCTTTTAAGAAATCTGCATAGCCGTATCGGGTGAACCGTCTAGAAGTTGTCGTAATAATCATTTTCCCTGCTTCTGGGGTCGGTTCGATTGGAAGTTCTGTCTCTCTGATGGCAGCTTGATGATACGGCAGTCCCATATGTTCTGCCCAGAATTTTGGGGAAATGGTAAATGGAACACCATTTTCCTCTGCAACTTGAAGGAGTTCATCATCAATCCCCTTAGGATGCAGATCAAGATTAATGGTACGCCCACATGTTGCGACACCTTCTAATACGACTTTCCAAAATAAATGGGCCGGTTCTGGGATTCCACTTTCGTAATGAACCCGTATGGTGACTCCATCGATTTCAGGAACAGACTGTAAGAGTGTTTTCAATGCATCACGGCAGTAGTCTGCATGATTTTCCTCATGTAGTCCCTTAATTTTATAACGAAGGTCAGGGCTTTCCTCCGGCTCATAGGCATGTGTCCATAGTCCAACTTGGAATTCCAACCCTCTTCGATTTGCTTCTTGCCCAATAAAGCGGAGCATCTGTAAATTTTTGTCTCTCTCTTCAGTAGACAAATCTTGAACATTTACTTGGTAACCTGGTACGGACACTAGGAAAGGGTAGGCAAAGCAAAAATAAAAATCTTTAATATCTGGATCATGACCAAGGTCATACCCCATCCCAAGAGCCAAACTGAAACGATTGAAACGTTGGTTCGCTAACTCTGTTAAGTACTCACCCCAAAAATCTTTATCATAAAACCATAATTTATCGGTTTTCTCATTTACAAACAATCGCTTGATACTTCGAACCGGATTGGATGGTGAATCTTCTATTGGTTCTAAGTTCAACAGTGCTTCGACTGGATCATCTGAATGCTTCACGATATCAGATACCTCAAGGAGTGCATACACCAATCCTCGAACATCAGCCCCTACTACCACCAGTGATTTTTCTGTATTGGATCTAATGACAAAGGATTCCGCTTGAACTGGTTGATTTTCTTGATGCAGATTCAAATCTGCAGTGTGAGGTCCTCCTACGATAATAGAAAGCCCTGTTCCGTTTTCGTCCGTATGATGATCAGTGATTTCAACACTTAGCCACTTCTCTTCTAATTTCTCTCTTAATTGCTCCAACGCCCAGTTAACCTGTGCTTGCAAGGCAACATGATCATCTTTCATTCGAATAAGTGTAATTTTTTTTCCTATATTCTTTGTCAAAGATAATTCCTCCTTGTTACTTTTACGGAAAATGTAATCGCCTTCCTTATTTATAACTTTGAGTGAAAAACAACCCTCATTCAATAGACAGCTTTTGTTTTATAGCAACAAAGCAAAAGTTGTCTTGTTGATGGGGTTCTAATTATCTTAGGATTCTTTTATTCAATAAGTTGCTACCATTGTTTAAACCTTACTTAATGGCGAGACGTTTTAATAATGTAAGGGTCATGAGATTTCCTGGGAAAGAGCAAATTTTGGCATTTTTCAACAAAATAATTGCTTCATTATGATTACTTAGCCTTTTAAAACTTCATACCTCCTACCTTAAAACAAGGACTGTCCCTTTATTTTGAAATCAGGCAACTTATGCGTGATATTCAAGCTTGTTAACCACAAAAAAAAACTCCCTAGAACCTTAAAGGTTTAGGGAGTCCTTGCTGCCTGAAAAAGGCTGCTTTTTCATTCTAATTTGATAGAGTTTTGGCCCTAGTTCATTTAATGTGATGGATGCTAGGATAATGAAGATTCCCACCCACTGAAGTGTGGTCACAGTTTCTGACAAAATCATGCTAGCAGATAGGATGGCAATTGGTAACTCGATAGAAGTTAAAATATTGGCGACTCCTCCTGAAACCAACGGGGCGCCCATTGCAAAAAATAATGGCGGAAGAACAGCTCCAAATAGGGAAACACCAATCGCTGTCGTGACCAAATTTGCTTGAAACGGTAAAATCGTTGGGATTTCACGGAAAAATACAAGTAGGACCATAATTAGGGATCCAGTCACCATCAGCGAGCTTCGAACCATTGGATCTACATTGACAGCGACCTTTCCACTGAAGAAAATAAAGCCGGCATACGTAAACGCAGATAGAATACCAAATACAAACCCAATCAAAGGCAAGTCCTGAGACGTTCCAGTTAAGATATTCGAAGCAAAAAACACGCCGATCAAAATAAGAAGAATTGAAACAACCGTAACGGGTGCCGGTTTTACCTTATTAAATACCCATTCTAAAAGAATCCCAATCCACACGAATTGAAACATTAAAATAATTGCCAAGGAAGCCGGCAGATATTGCATTGAACCATAATAAAAAATACTCGTTAATCCGATAAAACAACCGGTCATCATAATCTGCGGAATATTTTTCAGATGAACTCCATCAAAACTAGCCCGTTTTATAAGAGTAATGGACCATAATAGAATAAAAGAAATAACCATTTGAACAATATTGATTTGTCCAAGTGAATAACCATAACCAAAACCCAATTTAGCAAATACAGGCGTAAACCCAAAACAGGCAGCACCGATTAAGATAAAAATAATTCCTTTGTTAACATTCATACTTCTGACCTCCATGATGCTTAAAACATAACCAACTGATTTTAACATATTTATAAAGAAAAAGGGTGCCAGGCACCCTCCAATTATCTGGAAGGTGCCTGGCACCTATCTCTATCCGAGTTGATGATAGCGTTTCTCTGTGCCCTTTCATAGAACTTTTGGAAGATATAATTTAAAACGGCATTCGCTGTGATTAATGCGAAGAACTGGATGGAACTTACTTTTAATTTAAGAAAATTCGCCTTTCTTAATAAATGAATAATAGGAAACGCATAAAGGAAATCTGCAATGAGATTGATCACCGTATATCGAAAGGCTTTCCCCTTTGCTAAATGAAAAACCCAAAGATTTGAAAAGAAGTAGGGACCAAAAGTGAAAAGGAATGCTGTACTCGTCAATCTTTTTTTGCCACCACCGACTTTCATAAGTCCATGCTCTATAAAAAAGAAGATTTCTGCAAGTACAGTTAACGTTGAAAATAAAGTAACCGGTAAATATTTTACAAATGATTTTTTGGGAATAAAAAAAGCAGAAAGCAAGGGCAAAACAACAAAAATTACTCGAATAACATTTTGTGCCATATGGTATGTTCCATCCTTATCATTTTTTTCTAGTTTGGGATTGGAAAGAAATTCTTATACATATGGCAATGCTTCACCAGGAATGAACGAAAAAGGGTGCCAGGCACCATCCAATTGGCACCATCCAATTATCTGGAAGGTGCCTGGCACCTATTAAATAACCTACTCCTTCACCAACTCATATGTATTAAACTCTCCCTCAGGCGCGGTATTAAAATAACTGGTTCCATTCATGTCATATCGCACTGCATAGGTAATCCCCCCACCACCATCGCGAATGCCTTTGATTTGGACGGATCCAGTTGAAGGTACCATGAACTCTTTTGGCTGATGCTGAATCATAAAGGACTCCGAAATGGGCGTACCATCAATCAAAACTTGTACATAGTCGCCATCCTCTGCCGCATAATCCCATACCCAAATTTTCGTCTCATCGGCATCAGAGGAATGGGTGATCGTATAATCCTGCGCCCCAAGATTTTCATCCTCTTGAAGAAGTACGACCCCGGCAGAAATGGATGTTGACACCTGATTTTCAAGGGCATTTTTTGCCGACTCAGATGTATCCACTGTTGCCGTATCCGTAAAGAACATCGCCATCACACCAATGGCGATCGCAAGATACCCTAACCGCTTCATCCCTTTTAATTTTTTCCCGTGAAATACTTGACCCTTATCATTAGGTACTCCATCCTGCGCTTTCCATTGTTCGAGAATCTGTCCTCCATTTCCCTGCTGGACTTCATCATTTCCCAACTCATCTTCAGCCTGATTTTCCTCATAAGCATTCATTTGTGCAGCATGCTTTGATTTTTCTTTCGCACGTTCGATCCGTTTTCGCAAATCCTTTTGATTCTCCCTCATGCTTCCTCACCTTCTTCAAGAACAGGATTCCGATAAAAATAGAAACTCATCCCTAGCCGTCCAAGGACAACAAATACAACCATTAAGATAAAAAATAACGTATGCCTCGTATCACTTCCCGTTTGATAACCAACATTCAGGATGGAGATGGCAATATTTAAAATAATCATGCCTACAAAGAATATTTTCACAAAAGCATACAACCACGGAAAAACACCGTAGATTCTCCGAAGAGGTGGAACCAGTAATGAAAGGCCAATCACAAAGCCACTTAGCCCAATCATCGAAAGGGTTGTATTCGGCCCTGCAAACCCAGAAGTTCGAATGGCACTGACATCCGAAAAGAACATCAATGGGGTAAAAATGAGAATAAGCAGGACCAAGCTCATTGGAAAGATTAAATAAACAAACGCCAACGTACTGCCTAGTATTTTTCGCATCACTTTACACCTCTTCAATATCTTCCGCATGAATCGCCGTGAGGATTTCTTCCGTTAATTGCTTCACCTTACTTAAACGACTTGCTTGGTTATTCAATGATTTCTCATATAAATTGCGAACATAACGACCATTTCCGAAATGATCCATGGAGCTTACATGTTGGAATATCCCCATTAGCTTGTCCTTTGCTTCTTCCGTTAGGACAAAGCCTTTTTCTTCATAAAATTTCTCCGCGATCTCCATTAATTCATTCGGAGAATAATCCGGGAAATCAATGATATGAGGAAATCTTGACCGTAAGCCAGGATTCAAGTTTAAGAAGTGATCCATATCCTCACGATATCCAGCTAAAATGACGACCAGCCGATCACGATGATCATCCATTAGTTTGACAAGGGTATCGATGGCTTCCTTGCCAAAGTCATTCTGGCCACCTTGTGCGAGTGCATAGGCTTCATCGATGAAAAGGACCCCATCCATCGCTTTCATCATCACTTCTTTTGTCTTCATTGCCGTTTGGCCAACATAGCCAGCCACCAAACCAGCGCGATCAGTTTCCACCAATGTATTTGTTTGAATGACACCAAGATTATATAAAACATGGGCCACAATTCTTGCCATCATGGTCTTGCCCGTACCAGGGTTTCCTTGGAAAATCATGTGCATCGTCTGTGTTTCGTCCACTCTCAAGCCAAAGTTTTTCCGCTCTTGTTCCAAACGTAATCGAGCCTGCAAACTACGAATATAATTCTTCACTTCATCCAGACCAATGATGCTAGCTAACTCTGTTTCCAAATCAAAATTCTTCAAGATTCGTTCTGTTGGCTTGATATCCGTCGGTAAAATCACATTTAATTCTTCCACTGGCACATCATTCACTGCAATCCGTACGGATTGATTTCTGGTCACTTCTTCAATGAAATTTCGAACCATTCGACCATTACCAGAATCACCAATCGTTCCCCTATGTTTCTTAGTTATTTCCGCTAATAAAACAGACTCTGCTTCATGAGCAAGGAGAAACCCTTTATAAGAAATTTGTATTTTCGCGATTTCGAATAATTCAGTTGGTGAGTAATCTGGAAAATGAATGCGATGAGGGAAACGAGATTCAAGTCCAGTATTCACCTGTAAAAATTCATCCATTTCCTTTTCATACCCAGCTAAAATGACCACAATATCCTCGCGAAAATCTTCCATTAGCTTCACTAACGTATTGATCGCTTCCATTCCATAGCTTCCACCACTTGTCGCAAGTGCGTAGGCTTCGTCAATAAACAACACCCCACCGAGGGCTGAACGAAAGACTTCCTCGGTTTTCTTTGCTGTTTGTCCTGCATATTGCCCAGTCAAGCCCCCGCTATCCACTTCAACCAGGTGTCCCGATTTTAATAGCTCCATTTCCTTAAACATATTTGCGACAATTCTTGCAATCGTTGTTTTCCCCGTTCCAGGATTCCCGCTAAAGATCATATGCAAAGTTTGCGATGTATCCACCTTTAATCCTGCATTTCGCCGCTTTTCCTGTGCGATTAAGAAATGATATTGGTTACGAACAAAATCTTTCACATGCTCTAGTCCAATTATCGGTGCAAGATTTGCTTCCAAATCAAAGCTAGTTGTTTCATCAAATTTAAAGTCTTCATACGTCAATTCATTTATGTCTGCATCCTGCTCATGAATCAGCCGCTGTGATTGATTTAACATCGCCGCCTCAATGGTATTTCGCACAAGCCTGCCGTTTCCACTGTCGTTTTTCCCTTTAATTTGGCTCTTGTCATAAAATTGAATTAATGGTTTCTGACAAGATTCTGCGATGGTGTACCCTTTTTGTTTCGCAATCATGTGCGTCATTTCCCACATCTCTTCTGAAGTATAGTCTGGAAAATGGATGAAATTAGGAAAACGCGATTTTAAGCCTGGATTCGCTTGTAAAAACTTTTCCATTTCCTTGCTATACCCTGCAAGAATGACCACCAAGTCATCACGGTGATCTTCCATTCCTTTGACAAGCGTATCAATGGCTTCCACACCAAATGTGTCATGTTCATTTCGGTAAAGGGCATATGCTTCATCAATAAACAAGACACCACCGAGAGCGGATTTAATCACATCATTCGTCAGTCTAGCTGTTTGTCCAACATATTCCCCAACCAAATCAGCACGACTCACTTCCCTTAACTGACCTGTGGATAACACACCGATTGCCTTTAAATATTTCGCAACAATACGAGCAATCGTCGTTTTCCCTGTACCAGGATTTCCAGTAAACACCATATGCATGGAAATCCTCGCATTTTTCATCCCTCGGCTTTGACGAAGCTTTTGGACCTTGACATGATCTTCCAATTGCAAGACGTAGTCCTTCACTTGTTTTAACCCGATAATCCGGTCGAGTTCTTTCTTAATCTGCTCGATTCCTGTTTGGTTCGTATCACGGACATAATGATGTAAAGGGATGATTTCCTGATGAATCTGTGCCGTAATTCTGACATCGGTCAACATTAAATGGACCGGTATAGAATCATTTTGCGGATTTCTCAACTTATACTCCGCCAATGGTTTATAAATTTCTTGTTCCACAACAAGTCCTAATCCAGCTATACCGGTTGAATCTGAAAATTTTCCTGCAATATAGGAAATCACCCCATCCGACCATTCAAGCCCCATCAATAGTTGGCTTCTCCCTTTTTCTTGCAATTGTATGAGAGCCCGTTCTGCCAACTGCTTGATTTCTTCATCGGTATACGGTGCCATATGAACGAGATCCCCCATCGCCCCGATCATTTCCGAACCCGTTACATCTAGTAAGCTTTGCTCCGACTTCTCATATAGAAAAACAAAGTATTTTCCATTCGCATAGATTTCACTGATCGATTGTTGGAGTAATGCCCCTGTTGCCTCAACCAATTTATTTTTATCCATAATATAACGCGCCGGAAGTGCATAACTTCCAGATGTGGTTAGTTGTGCGATCGCATCTAGCACTCTCGATGGTGCTTTATCCATGTTTTCAAACAAAACGACATCTGATTTCGCATATAAACATTTATATAAGTCCGTTAAGAATAATTGAAATTCAGAGTCTGTTGTATAGGAGGACAGATCCATCATCGAGACCGTCTCGTGTTTCACTAAACTTTGTTGCTTGAGCAACTCAGCCATTAGCAGGATACTTTGCCGTCTGCCAGACCCAGGGTGACCAAATAAAACGAGTGCATTTTTCGGTTTATTTTTTGACATGCCCGTAACAAATGGTCGTTTAAATGCAAGGCAAAGTTCATCTAAATAACGCTTCTGCCCGATCATTTTTCTAGCCATTTCACTTCGAATCAATTGAAAAGCTCTTTCCAATCCTTCTCCCTTAAGTGCTGGCCGTTTTTCTTCTCTACTAGCTTGAGGTACGGTTGATTGATAGCGAACAGCTGGATTCCCTTCTGACCTGGTAGGCATTGGGATTGGTTTCGTCCCTTGATTTTGTCTTACATGCTGAGTTGGCCTAATCGCTGTTTTCGCAGTTACTCCTTCTTTATTGATCCAACCATTCTTTTTTATGCTGCGAATGACTTGCCACTCTGGGAATAAAAACTGAAGTATTTCTTTCACGTTCCAATTCATTGTCTGGATCACCTACCATTCCGTCATTCGTTCCACTGGTCGAAAGCCTTTTGTCTTTAAATGGTCGATATGATGCTGAAAATTCCCTATAGCTTCAGAAGGGTCAAGTCTGGCAAAGTTTAGTCTATCCAAAATGGCCCGTTTGAATGAAATCGAGAGAAGAACTTGGTTTTCCATATGACCGGTTGCTGTATTTAATCCATGTTCGGTCACATGGATCAAACATCTCTCCACTGGTAAGGAAGCAAACAAATGACGTGCTGCCCAAATCGCATAACTAGATACATAATCCTTCTTGATCTCATGATAGGTTGTTGCTCCCATTTTTCGTCTCGATACTTTTCCTGTTTTCGTTAAAGTAAGTTGTTCAGTTGGAATACCATCCCCATTGATTTGAAACTCCATCTCTACACGTTGTGCATCGTATATATGGAATTGATAGGGTAAATCCGCAAACTCGTTACTTTCTGCAACGACTTTTTTGTAAGCTTCCGACTGACCCTCTAATACGGCATCTGCCATGCTTTTTAATTCCTGCCACTCCCGGTAATCTTTTTCATCCTGTTGTTTGGCTTGTTCAATTGCGAGAGTAAACTGTTCTCTTTTACGTTCCGCTAATTTCGGGATAATTCGTTCAATCAAGTTGGGCGTATATTCCTCGTAGTGATAGATCGCTTCTTGCTGCAATGGCCCGATTTCCCCTAAGGTAAATGGGGCTGGCATGTTTTGGATTTCCTCCCAAAGAATAGGCTCTGGGGAAATCTTATGTAAGGATGTCATCATTTGAATATAGTGTTCATGATCTTCCACGAGGGCTTGATTCTCTGCCAGATGATTAGCGGAAGAGGAAGAACTGGCGCTTTGAACTCTTTTCTTTTTCTTCCCAGTCGATGTTTCTACATAGGATAGCCCTGTCCCAGGAATTCCAACTGACTTTGTTCGTCTACCAGATGAATGGATCGAATAACGCATCCCTCGTGGGCCAACACTAACCCCCACTCCCTTTTTACTAAAATTAAGCCGAACACCCTTTGCTATTTTGACACTCTTTCTAAACCGAAACCCCATTGGTCCCACCTCTTGCTCAGAAATAAATTCACTTGATAATAAAAAAAGCAGTAGCCCTTTATCTATAGGGTAACTGCTTTTTGGGAAATGATTCAGAAACTAGAAAACATCTGGACAGTTCCGGAGTCCCCAAATACACCTGAAATTAATAAGGATAAAAACTCCCTCACTCATTTGAAGCAATAAGGTGCCAAACATATTCCACATGTTGGAAGGTGCCTGGCACCTTTAAGTTGCACCTTTAAGTTTTAACAAAAATCCCTTCTCTTCTCATTGAGAAGAATTTTATATCCAGTTGCCCCTTGACACCGCAAGTGTATTAACCCTATAATACACCTATAACAAGTGTATGAACCACTTAATACATACACTTCAAAGGTAGCGAAGAGGATAGGAGTTGTATCCATGAATGTGAATTTTAATAATCGTGATCCGGTTTATCAGCAAATTGTTCGTTATTTTAAGGAACAGATTGCAATTGGTGAAATTAAGCCGGGCGAGGAGATCCCGTCTAGACGAGAGCTGGCAAATAGGATGAAAGTGAATCCTAACACGGCTCAACGGGCGTACAAGGAAATGGAGGAACAAGGTTTGATTTATACAGAGAAAAATCACCCAAGTAAAATCACAACAGATAACGAGATCTTAGGTCAGGTGAGAACCGAGCTACTAGTCGAAGCAGTTGATCAGTTTGTGACATCTGTTCGTTCCATAAATGTTCCAGTTGAGGAGCTCCTTGACATGGTAAAGGAAAAGTACACAGAGAACAGTGAGAAGGAGGTTTAAACATGATTGAGGTAAAAGAGATCGAAAAGCGATACGGTCGGAAGAAAATTTTAAAAGGCGTTTCTTTTACGGCGGAAAAGGGTGAAATCACTTGTTTAATTGGCATAAATGGCGTTGGGAAGACAACGATTTTAAAGGCAATCATGGCCCTTACCCCCTTACATAAAGGACAGATTTTAATCGACGGAAAGCCGATTGATAAGCATTCTTTTGAAAAAATCACCTTTATCCCAGATAGCCTAACGATGCTTCCACACATGACCATCAATGAGGCCATGGAGTTTATGAAAGACTTCTATACATGCTGGAATCAGAAGCGTGCAAACGAGTTGCTCGGTTTCTTTCGATTAGATCCAAGTAGTCGAATCTCTTCCCTATCAAAAGGAAATACCGCAAAGGTGAATCTGTTACTCGGGTTAGCACTTGATGTCGATTATGTCTTAATGGACGAGCCTTTCTCGGGAATCGATATGTTCAGCCGAGAGGAAATTGCCAATGTATTCACCAGCCATTTGATTGAAAATCGCGGCGTGATCATCACGACACATGAAATCGGAGATATTGAGCATTTGCTTGATAAGGTTGTTCTTTTAGATGACGGCCTGGTGACAAAGGAATTTAGCGCAGAAGCAGCACGTGAAAATGAAGGAAAGTCTGTCATTGACGTGATGAGAGAGGTGTATCAAAAATGAAAAAATACTTGCAGCTCGTGAACTTTGAATTTAATCGAATTGTGAAGCTTTTTACCGTTCTACTCGGGATCACATTTGTTGCCCAAATGATCGGCGTGGTTGTGCAATCCAGAAGTTATCTGAACTTGGCGAATGAAAAAATGTACAAAGAAATGATGCCGCAGGCGGAGTTCCTTGAAAGTTTCGGTCAAATGAGCTTTTTACAAATCGCAAAAAGCTCTTGGTTCTTCGGTCCCATCGCGTTGTGTGTTGCCGGAGTAGCGTTTTATATCTTTTTTATTTGGTATCGTGATTGGATTGGGAAAAACACGTTTATTTACCGACTATTAATGCTCCCAACATCAAGATTGAATATTTTCTTTGCAAAAATTACGACAATTCTCCTCATGACATTTGGTTTTGTCGCCGTTCAACTGATTATGATTCCAATTGAGATCATGGTATTAAAAGCCATGGTTCCGAATGAATTCAGATTAGATCTGGGTGTGATGGAAGTCGTCACAAGTATTCCTGAATTAACACTCATTTTTCCAAGTAGCATCATGGAATTTATCTTCAATTATGGATTAGGTTTGTTGGCGGTCTCTGTTCTCTTTACCGGGATCTTATTTGAAAGAAGTTACAAGTGGAAAGGAATCCTTGCAGGCCTTCTTTATGGTGCTCTCGCTGTAGTTGTGTTGCTTTTGCCACTCCTTTTACACGAGTTCGTTCTGAATAATTTCTTCTATCCAATTGAATTATTAGTCCTTGAAATCATCATGGGCTTACTTGTATTATCAGCATCTATTTGGGTGAGTGGATTTCTATTAAAGAAAAAGGTCACCGTATAAGGAGTGGGAAATATGAAAAAATACTGGAAGTTTATAAGCATCCTCGTTGTGATTTTGCTTAGTATTGGTACTTTCTATGTAAAATCTGCTACGTCAGAAGAAAATCATCCAGAGTTTGTGATCAAAACACAAAGCGGTGATGCAAAAGAGATTGAACCATTGATTTTGGATGGGTATTATTCAGATACGTCCACAATGAATTATAAAAGTACGAATGTAAAAATCAGTTCGGAAGGTTCTACATATGAACGTCGTAGCTTTCTCGACCAGATAATTGGACAGCCGCCAGCAGTGATTAAGGTATACCAGGAAAAGTATCGTTCCTTTATGCGTGGCAAAGGCACCAACGTGAACTCCTTTTCTGAGACCGATCAGGTTCTAGCTTACGCGGATGTCGATTATAAAACCGATTCGTTCCATTCTCATGATTTCACCTTTCCTATCTCGATTTTAAACAAAGAAGATGGCAGCGTGCAGTCCTTTACTGTGGAGATTCCAGATAGTGAAAACATGGACTATGCTTTTATGGAAGATGTACAGATGATTGAGGATGAGTTATACCTCATCACGAATAACATGATTCGAAGTTCAGAAAGCTCGTATGATGAAAAACATGTCTATACCATTGATTTGAACAATCAAACCATCACGAATGATGAGACCTTATCTCAGGTTCCAGAAGGGCAAGAAGGGAACCATGTCGTAGCAGAAATCATTCGAACAAGTCCAACAGAGGCAAATGACCACCTGATTCTTTTACAAAAGGAAATAAAAGTAATCCATGACCCTGAATCGTACAGAGAAGAAGTGGTGAAACAAGAGGTCATTTCCTATAATTTAGCAACAAAAGAGAAAGAAAGCATCCCTATGTCAGACTTGCCAATCGATAGCGAGCTTAGCTTCTTCGATGGCTCTAGCATTTATTTCATCGGAGTAGAGGAACAAGAAATCGTAGTCTCTCCGTATCATTTAGCAGACGGCAAAGCTGGTGAAGAGTACAGGCTCCAATTATCAGGTGACGCTGACCATGGATCTGCTCCAATGACAACGATAAAGGACGGGAAACTGTATCTATCTGGCATGCAAATAAATCCAAAATTAAACATGAATGCTACAGATGTCATCGTTGCAGACGTGAAAACTGGGGAAATCCTTTTTAAAGGACAAATTACTTTAGACGATTCTGAAGCAACGAACCAATACGAATTATACCTGCATGAAATGCTGGTAGAATAGGAGCGGACATAGGTCCCGTGCGGACATAGGTCCATTGTCCCGCTCCGCAGGTAAAAAACGGAGAGACCGTTCCCCATGCTTCCATGGAGAGAGATTGGTTCTTTTCTTCTAGCAAACAGTAATAAAAGGAGCGGGAAAACCATGCTAGCTATAGAGGAGGCTGTGGTGAACACAAACTCAGATCAAGCCATGAATCTAGCCATATTGGACCATGGAATGAACGAACAAAAATTGAATGAGCTCTATAAGGAATACCAAAAGAAGATGTATGGCCTCGCCTTTTCTTTTGTAAAAGATACCTATTTGGCGGAAGACCTTTCCCATGAAATCCTCGTCAAATGCTATCTATCTCGCAAAAAATTTAACGGCAATTGTTCTCTTTATTCGTGGATGTATCGAATTGCGGTCAATCATTGTATTGATTTTTTACGAAAGAAATCCCGTCAGCAAGATTTGCCTCATGACGATATCGGACAGATTCATGTTGATCTGGTCCCTACACCGGAATCTGAGGTTTTAACCATTTGTGAGAAGGAAGAACTCAGAAACAAATTAAGACTACTCCCTTCGATGTATGAGGAAGTCCTTACGCTCTACTACTTTAAGGACCAATCCTTGAAAGAAATCGAAAATCATACAAAATTAAATCTCTCGACAATAAAAACGAGGCTTTCACGGGCAAAGAAGATGTTGAGAGAGATGTATTAGCAAAGTCTTTAAGGTAAAAACAAACCCGATGAAGTGACACATGCCGTTAGTCCTTCATCGGGTTATTTTTATCCAATGCTTCTCTTCAGTGAGTAGATGCACACCTTACGAATGTTCAGGAGTGAATGTTTCATCCCATGTTTGTATGCCGTCATCTTCATCAAATTCGATGCTGACGTGCGTCACACCTTTCATTGCGAGAATTTCTCCTCTAATGCGATCTTTTATATCATCTGCTTGAGCTACGGTAAGAGAAGGATCGATTTCCAGTTTCATTTCAATATGAAAGTCTTCACCTTCTTTGATTGCAAAAAGAGTTTGAATGTCTTTAATCTCGGGGTTTTGGAAGATATATTTAGCAATTTCTGCTTCGAAAGCGTCATCTGCTTCACCAAGCGCACCTTTTGCATTATCTAAAAATACTCTTCCTACTACATAGAACATCATCAGCCCAATGATAATCGAAGCGATTCCCTCCGCAGCATGCCATCCTGCAAAATAGGAAAGCAAGATCCCAATAATGGCAATGATTCCACCGAATGTAGCGACTAAATCTTCCATAAAGACAAGTTTTGTTGCTGGCTTAGCCCGTTTTAAACTGCTGAAGCTTTTTCCCACAATCGCAAGCCCTTTTGCCTCCACATGGGTTTCATGGAGGACCTCCTTCATCGCTTTATAAAGAACAAACGCCTCCAATAGGACAGCTGCTGCCAAAACGGAAAGGTTGATCACTAGTCCTGTTGATTCGACAGGATGCAGAATATGATGATACCCTTCTTTAATCGTTTCATAACTCATGATTCCCACTATAATGACCGCTCCAAGTAAAACTAAATTAACAAGTCGCCCGAATCCATTGGGATAACGGTCTGTCGGCGCTTTTTTACTAAGCGCACTTCCGATGAAAACGAAAAATTGATTCGCTGCATCTCCCAGAGAATGCATGGTTTCAGCAAACATGGCAACATTTCCGGTAAAAAAGTAAGCACTCCCTTTTATGACTGCAATAATGGTATTAACAATCGCAGCAATTAGTGATGACTTATTCCCTTTTTTAAATATATTTTCCTTTTGCGGCATCGTTTCCTCCATTGTCTTTATAGATACTATTTTTGTTTATATAGTATTTAACCTTTTTACGTTAATTATGTTGGAGGAAGGTGCCTAATACTTTCCCGGCAAAGGAATTTAATTGCTCTGTGGTTTGTATGGACAGCCCAATCCCGGTAGTTCGCTTCGAACAATGCTCTTTGACCAATTATTCTCTTTTTCTATTAGTAGCAGAACAGGAATTTTCTTTGGATGACAATAATATATTCCCCAAAAGAACACACATTCTGTTTTAAAAATTACATATAAGGAGTTATCTACTTTTTAAGCTTTATTTATTAGTTGAAATTATTTCCAATTTTTTTAATCTATTTTACACATCTCCTTAATATATTTAAATTGGCAATTGTTCCAATAGGATTCCCCCATTATCTAGAAGGAGGAATAACAGTGAAAAGACTAAAGAAAGTCTTAAAAATATTGGGAATTGGAGGATTAGGTTTATTCATTTCAGTTAGTGGTGCCTCGACCTCTAACGCAGGGGATATTCCTATAAGTGTTGATGCATCTAAACCCGGTACCACGCGTATAATTTGGGATGATTTTTCAAATGGTTTTAAAAATGAAGCGTGGTTTTATTTTTCAGCAGGCAATTATATTGGAAATGATGGACATGTAACGACATCCAATAAAGGATTAGAAGTTGTATCAAAAGGAACGAATCCAGTGACTGGTGAACCTGCCTTTACAAAAACACTAGCACAAGAATCTGAAAATGGCGGTTTGCCAGGTGCAATCGACCATGTAAAATGGTTAGCTTATATGAATCACACTTCCACAAAAGGTATTCCTGGCTTTGATGCAGCGCCCAAAAAGGTATTATCATTTGAAAGTACACTTTCCGGAAGAACCTTTGGAACCCAATTTCATCCGTTTGGGGATGCTATTACGGATCCAAATGATATTCGATTGGCAAGCTTTGCAATGAATACGATGGACATGGAAACATTTATGGTTTTTGACTTTTTCATAACAAATAATCAAATATATGCATTTTATGAACGCCTTCCACTAGGTAGAGGGACTTTAGGGAATTATGCTGCATTTTCTTATAAAATACCTGTGGCTGAACGGAACCCTGAAGACTTTCATAAACTAAAAATATCGTATGATAAAGACAAAGGGATTGTTAAGTGGTTCGTGAAGAACAAAGAGGTTTTCCGTGTTGACAAAATAGGGTATCGGATTGACCGAAAGTATTTAATATTGGATCACGGGGGTAAAGAACAGCTCGTAAAACCTGATCAGTTAGTAGCTGGCTTAGGTCTATTTACTCTACTTGATGCCGCAGAAAACGGGAAGGGTTTAGTTAAATTGTCAAATGAAGAAAACTTCTATTTTGATCCAATAAAAGGGGAACCAAATCCTATTTCTTTCGTTGATCCTATCAGCCTTGAATCAAACAGATTATTTGGGCAGGGAGCAAAACTGCAAGTGAAAAATATTAATGTTGTTTATAGTGATTCAAAATAGAATTTCATCCCAATTCTCTATGGTACTCTTTCCTTTTAGCGTGGAAACCAAGCAGCTAAAATCATGACTACTATAAGTCCAAGAGCATAAGACTTTGAAAGCGGAGAATGAGCAGGATGGCGTATAAAGACTTAAGCGTATGGACATTCCCTACGCTTCTTCTATTTTAAACTGCTATGTACCTACGAAGGACAGGAAGGAAAAAGGTGTCAGGCACTATCCATGGTCTAAAAAATGTGAAATCAATCTGCTAAATGCAATCCCCTCCTACCGTCAAAGGAAACACCAGATTGGGATAAAAGAAGCAAAGCGTTTGACCTTAGAATTAGCTGAGGAAACAAACAAGAATTATCCTGAAATCTAAGGGAGGACGGAAATTGCTATTTATGAGCAATAGATAAAAGCCAGGCACATCTGAGTAAAAAGTGCCTGGCTTTTTGACTATTGTATTAGTACTCACATCGACGATACTGACAGGATTACAACGTTTTCCTATAACTCCAGTATTTCTGCCACGAGTTGGTGAGAGTAGAGTCGGGCGTTGTGATCATAGACCATTGTGCTCACCATGATCTCATTGGCCTTCGTCTCATCTAAGAAGGTTTGTAGTTTTTTCTTTACGTTGAGAGGACTTCCGATAATTGTGGAGCCCAATTGCTTTTCTAATACTGCCTTTTCATAAGGGCTCATGAGCTCATCCAAATTCTTTATTGGTGGCTGCAACTGTGATGGTGTGTTCCTCATCATATTGAGGAAATTTTGTTTGATGGAAGTGGCAAGGAATTCAGCTTCCTCATCCGTATCTGCAGCAATGATATTTACCGCTACCATTGCGTAAGGATCTTGATAATCCTCCGACGGCTGGAAGTTCTCGTAATACAATTTTAACGCTGGTAGTGTGTTTTCAGGTGAAAAATGACTAGCAAAAGCAAACGGCATTCCAAGTTGTGCCGATAATCGGGCACTAAAACCACTAGAACCTAACAACCAAATAGGGATATTTGCTCCTTCACCAGGGATTGCTCGTACAACTCCCGAACCTTCGAAATAGGCTTGCAGTTGTTCTAATTGTTCTGGGAATTCAACGCCATTGTTGTAATTTGCACCACGAAGTGCATGGGCAGTTCGTTGATCGGTTCCTGGCGCACGCCCTAACCCTAAATCAATTCGGCCAGGATACATCGCTTCGAGGGTTCCGAATTGCTCCGCGATTACCAGTGGGGAATGGTTTGGAAGCATGATTCCGCCGGATCCTACTCGGATAGTAGAAGTATGCGCCGCTATATGGCCGATGACTAAAGATGTTGCAGAGCTGGCGATGCCAGGCATATTGTGGTGCTCGGCTAACCAGTACCGTTTATAGCCTAATTTTTCCGTTAACTGTGCTAACTCAATCGAATGTTGGAAGGATTGGCTAGGCGTCCCCCCTTGCACGATAGGTGCAAGGTCAAGGACGGAAAATGGGATTTCGTTGATGGATTTTGTCGGTCTAGTTATTGCCATAAAATAAACACTTCTTTCTTTTATTTTACTAGTTGTATGGAGTTTGGCTGTGGTTGACTAGAATCGTATTTATGCGAACCTATGCAAAGGATAATGATAACTATTTGTTTTTATCATAACAGGAAGAATGGCTGATTTACATTGAAATGACTTAGTAGAAGGCGTTCGTTCGCATCTCCATAGTGACGAACTTATGAACCTGCGCATGTGCTTTACGCATTCGGCGAACATCTTTAAGATAATTATCCTGTTTGAAAATGCTATAAAACAGAACTGTGAACCTCAGGCTTTGTGGAAAAGAAATCCTCGTATGAACAATATGGACATAGAATATAATTCCAACTATCTCATCAAACTAATCAGGATAAATCTCTTTATTTATATCCCCCACTTATATTAGATTCCTAAAAAAGTCTTACAAGGAGGCAACATGAAGGTATCTGACTTGATGGTAACATGTTTGGAAAATGAAGGTGTAGAATTCATATTTGGGATTGTCGGGACAGAGACGCTTGATCTCGCGGATTCGTTATCAAAATCTACAAAAATTCAATTTGTAAATGTACGACATGAACAAGGTGCCGCCTTTATGGCTGATGTTTATGGAAGGCTATCCAACAAAGTGGGCGTTTGTTTATCCACCCTTGGACCCGGTGCAACAAACCTTTTGACTGGAATGGCTAGTGCACAACTCGATCATTCACCTGTACTGGCATTAATTGGACAAGCCGATGTAGGACGAAATCATAAGGAATCTCATCAATATATAGATCTAAGTAAATTATTTGAACCAGTCACAAAATTATGTACACAGATTAAGGAGTCGCAGACTCTCCCTACGAATATTCGGAAATCGTTCCGGCTGGCAATGATGGAAAAGCCGGGTGCGGTAGCCGTCATACTGCCAGAGAATTTTTTATCCGAAATGATAACAAACATGCCTTTGCCAGTCATGCCTTTACCTAAGAGTATTCCTGATATGGATTCAGTTAAGTCTACCATTAGACTGTTAACGAACTGTACAAAACCATTTATTATCCTGGGAAATGGAGTAATCAGACAACATGCGGTACCTGAGGTTCAAACCTTTATTGATACCCTCCAAGCCCCTGTAACTCATAGCTTTATGGCAAAAGGGATTTTGGAAAAAGAACACCCATGTAATTTTTTCACATTTGGTTTTAATGAGAAGGATGAAGTAATAAAGGGAATTGAGCAGGCTGATTTAATCATTTCAATTGGATTTGACTTCGTTGAAAAACTGCCAAAGGATTGGAATAAAAGGAAAATTCCCGTTTTACATATTGATGCACTACCAGCAGAAACAAATGAATTTTATCCCGCCCGGTATGAACTAGTTGGGAACATAAAGGAGACACTCCAATTACTTAATGAATCCGAGTTACCGATAAAGTCCTGGGAACCTTCCGGAAATCTAAAAGAAAGATTGCTTGATGTCCATAAAATAAAGAAGAATGAACAAAAATCAGCTAGTCGGCCATTTACCATTGAAAATATGTTGCACTGTATAGAGGACTATACCCCAGAAAATAGCATTGTAGTTTCAGACGTCGGAGCACATAAAGTTTCAATTGCCCGAACGTATCAGCCCAAAAACCCAAATCGGGTAATCATCTCGAATGGTTTGGCTTCAATGGGAATTGCCATTCCAGGTTCTATAGGAGCTAAACTTGCCTGTCCAAATGACCCGGTCATATGTATTACTGGTGATGGAGGGGCGTTGATGAATTTTGCTGAAATCGAGACGGCCAAAAGGCTAGGCCTATCTTTCATTATCATTGTATTGAATGATTCAATGTTAAAACTTGAAGTGCAACAAATGGATCAGTTATTTGGAGAAAGCTACGGCGTAACCTTTGAGAATCCCGATTTTATCCAATTAGCAGAAGGATTCGGAATTGAGGGAAAGCAAGCAAGAAACCTGGATGAATTTCAGAGTGCCCTGCAGGAATCCTTACCAACCTTAGAAAATATCGTCTTAATTGAGGTTTTCTTACAGAGTTGAACACAAAAACAAAAAGGTGCCAGGCACCATCCAATTATCTGGAAGGTGCCTGGCACCTAGCTTTTTCTCTTAGTTATTTCCTATACAGTTGTTACTATGAAAACATTCTTCCAAATTGTCTCATATAGCCCCTGCTTGTTATTCTACGACTACCTTCCCTACCATTCCTTGCTGGGCATGGTACCTGCATATTAAGTCATATGTACCAGGCTGTTTCGGTGCTACGGTAATGGTTTTTTCTTTCCCTGGCTCGACCTCAACGTCAATTCCGAGCTTCTCCACTGTGAAGGTGTGCTCTTTCCTACCTGTGTTTTTCAGTAACAACGTAGTGGTTGTTCCATTCTGAATCGTGATGGCTTTTGGATTAAAGTAATCATCGCCCAGCTCGACCTCAATCGGTTTCGCCGTCTCCACAGGCTCAGTGACAGTATTGGATTCAGCAAAAACGTTAAGGGTGCCTTGTGTTGACACAATCAAAAGCATGGCAAACAAAGCAGCCAATCCTGTGACCCACTTTTTTATAGACATTTGCAATCCCACCTTTCTATTAACTATTTTTTTCTTATTCATGATAAATGATCAATTTAAATGAGTCATTTTTTCTTTTTATGTCCATCTCTGTTAGATAGACTCTCAGTAGTATACTCATCCTAACAACGGAACCTAGGGAGGTAACCAGCGAAAGTTAACTGTAATGTATTAACGTGTAAGCAGGGAATCAGATAGAGTTACCCACCTAAAGCAATTATGATTAGTACCTTGGCGATAACAAAAAAACGCTGAATAACAGCGTTTTTTCAATCTATTCGATTCCGATGGTCTGGGTCCAATCGAAATGCTAGAAGGAAAGGGTAGTAGAATAAGGAGCCTATTCCTATTTTCCTTGGTTATTTTCCCCAGTTCAAAGACCTCTGCTGAACAGTCAAGGTATCGATTAAAACAGCTTCATGTTTTGTATGTTCGCTTAGAGCGAATATGTTAATAAAATGAATGATAACAGACTGCACTCTGCTTTTATTTGCCGCATGCGGTACAGATGCACCAGAAGAAAATGCCGCACTAATGAATCAGAATGGGAGAAAGAAGATGTTCTCCCTCCAACCATCTTTTATCCTCCCCTCTTAAAATACCCCGCAACAACCGGAAAATCATCAAACTCCTTCTTCATCTCCCGAAACGAAATCACCCCATTCCCTCTCGCAAGCTCGAAATCTAGTGGATATTCATGACAATTCAATGGGGCATCCCGAAAGGTTTTGGTGAAAAATTCAATGGCCTCTTCCTCACCGTAAGCATAGATAAACACAAACTCCTTCGCATTTCGTTTCAGTGAGTAGACTCCCAGCTTCCGAATCCCAAGGTGATTGGTTTGAATCAGTTCTGCTACCTTCTGGTGATCGGCTTTTTCTAAGTCTAATTGATCGGTAGGGTCATTCATTAAAATTTTCCGCTCTGCTAATAGATGGTAGAGATAATGGGCTAACGAACATTGTTCTAAGCGAATGGATTCCAGATAAAGTTCTCCCACAAGCATAAGCACACCTCGAATGAAATTTTGTCAGTCGTTCTCTTCGTACTGATCAGGTTATGCAAGCGCAAAACTCTGGTCCTTTTGGTCCTCAATCTTCCCTGTATGCTCGTTATACTTCACCTTTATCACCCCAACCGCACCATTTCGATTTTTCGAGATAATGATTTCAAGGAAATGATTCTCAGACTCTTTGTCATAATACTTATCTCGATACAAAAACAAAATCACATCCGCATCTTGTTCGACGCTGCCCGATTCCCGAATATCAGACATCATCGGGCGTTTATTGGCTCTAGTCTCGACCGATCGATTCAGCTGCGCCAAACAAACGACAGGGCAATCAAACTCCTTCGCCATCGTTTTCAGCGCTTTGGAGATTTCCGTTACCTGCAAATGCACATTCCCATTGTAAAATTGACCCGAATGAATCAGTGTCAGGTAATCGATAAAAAGAATCGGTTTCTTCCCATGATACTGATGCATCAGTTTTCTCGTTTTCGCCCTCATTTCAGCCACACTTTGGCCAGCCCCATCAAAGATTTGAATATGGGTTTCCGTGAGATTTCCAAGCACATCCGCCCATTTATTCTTTTGACCTGGAGTCAGCATTTTATTCGGATCGCGCATTTTTGCCCGGTTATAGCCTCCAGTCGAAGCAATCAAACGGGAGGTAATCAGTTTCTTAGGCATCTCCAAGGAAAACACGAGCGGGAGGTACCCTGCCCAACCGGCCATTTTGGCAAAATGCAGCATCACATCGGTTTTCCCCATCGAAGGCCTTGCCGCAAGAATCGTCACTTCCCCGTCCTGAAATCCACCTGTCACTTCGTCGAGCTTTTTAATGCCCGTTGTCGCACTTTTCAAGGCAGCTTGCTCTTCCCAAGGGGCCTCATAGACATCTGCCAACGTCTGCTGAATGGACGCGTGATCCTCCATTTTCCCTTGGTTGATTTTATCCAATTCGGAAATAACCTTAGCAATCTCCCAATCATTCATCGCCGCAACATTCAAGATATTGCGCTTCTCCCGCTCCTTCCACAAATCAAGCAGGAGCTTCTCCGTTCCGTCAAACTTCTCGACGTCCGCAAACGATAACAACTCAGAAAGATACGACATTCCCCCGAATGACTCAAGGTCTGGCAAGGTGGTTAAGTGAATCAAGTCAATATGCTTGCCCTTTTGCGCGAACTCCACCATTCTTCGCATTAATTCTTTATGCCGTACATTTTCCAGATATTCAGGTTGAATCACCGTATCCTTAAGTAAATACTCCGCCTTCATCAAGCTTCCTAAAAACGTTTTTTCAGCGATGCTCATCATTCTTCCCCCGCTGTTAGATCAAAGACAAACTCACCTGGGATTGCTCTTCCGCTAGGAACCGATTGCGTAGATGGCCTTGATGGTTGCACAGGCTTTTGGTTCTCCTGATAAAATTCAATTTCCTCCACCGTCAGCACAGATTCATTTTCCCAGTTTTTTAGAATCCCAACCACATAGTTCAACCTTCGCTTGTTGTTGGCACAGGCAATCTCCATCGCTTTTAAAATCACCGCTTTTGGCTGTAAAAAGCGAGAATCATCCAACCAAGATAACAGCTGCTGTTTGCCGTTCATGTTCGAAAACCCAAATCCATTCTGATCCCAAAACTCAATAATCTCTTGAACGTCAGCACTCTTTTCATCAACCTGATTGAGATTCACCTTACCTGGATTCTTCTCTATATTTGGATTAAAGACTTGTTGTTGTTTTTCTTTTTCTTTTTCATTTTCTTTTTCTTTTTGCCCACGTATCGTAGGACGAGTCGGCAACGTATCGTCATTCACTACTTCACCAGTCGTTCTAGTTGGATGATTTTCCTCTTCGACTCGATGATTCTCGTCAGTCATTTCTTCTCTTTTATAAAACGATTCATATAAATCGTGAATTTCCTGTTTATGTATCGACTCCGCAACAAACTGGATCAGCGAAAGATCCTCAACCTCTCTTAATTCAGAAAGAATACAATCGATAATCGGTTTCCCACCTTTATGGAGATTATCCTTCCCCCAGTTTTTAATACCGAGTTCCCTAGTTTCCGGATTGTAGCGAATCAACTTGTGATGCTGAATAAAACGCTCCATCAACGAATGAACACTCTCAATCGAGTAGCCCAAATCAAACGCCATTTGTCTTTTGGTAATTTTATAGATACCAATTTGTGTCGTATAGGGATTCGTAAGCAAATATAGATAAAAATATTTATCCTCAGGAGTCATTGCTTCTGATAAAATTGGATTCCTCCAAAACTCTGTTTGCACCATACGGTATTTTGCCATTGTTAACCACTATCCTTTCCACCATGAAAATTTGCTTTCAATGTTGATATAGGGATTAATGGCGAAAACCGGACAGGCTAGTTTTTATGAAGTTGTGAATGTTTTGTGACAAGGGGCGATAAACTTATCCTTAATATGCCGTACCTGTAAATATAGGTTCCGCACTCCAAAGAAGCAGACTATATTAAAAAAACTAAAAACCTCACGAGCAAAGTTATCGTGCGGAAAAATATAGATTGGATAAATTTATACGTTATAGTATTTTTTGTTATTGGTTTAGACTTTAAATATTCCTATGAAACATAGACAAATCCGTGGTGTCACAGGTACTGGTCCCAAATGTAAGCCAGAAACGGGCTAAACCGAAGAAGTTTAAAAAAACACTAACATTTCTTAACCACCGTAAGTTAGTTTATTTTGTGTTTTCTTGATATTACAAAGGAGGAAAACATACACAGTTAACGAAATAGATAGGTGTATATGTTTTTTCTTTTGTATAAAAACTTTTAGGAGTGATTCTAATGGAATCAACTTTATATAGCTTTGCTGATAGGCTAAGATCAAAAGGTATTCATAATGGAAAGGAAATACTAAAACAAGGACTAGAAGAAGGGCTACCTCTTACATATGGTGATTTATACTGTATGAGAAAAAAATTAGATATAACATATGAACTATCTCCAAGAATAATATCCGAATTTATAAAAGAATACATTGGAGAAAGTAATAACCTCCATTTATTAGACCCATGGTGCCGTTTCGGTGAAATTATAAACTCATTATCTAAAAATACTATTAAATCAATCGGAATTTCTCCAACTGTTGACGATATAAAAGTTGCAGCAAAATTAAATAGTCAATATACAGTGGAATGGTTTAATGGTAACCCTTTAGAAGTTATAAGGAATTTTGAAGAGGATATTGATATTATAGCTAGTTGTCTGCCATTCAATTTCAATAAAGTTAAAAGAAAAGTAGGGGATATCGAAGTATACGATTTTGAATCCAACATATTATTGTTAGAATCCTCGTCCTTGCTAACTGAGCAAGGAATAGGATTTTTTGTAGTGCCATCGAGTTTTTTCTTCTCCACAACTAAGAACTCCGTTAGAGCCTTACTAGAAAAGTTCGGATTATACATAGATGCTGCGTTTTACATGCCACCTGGTACATTTGAAAATACCTCAATTGAAACATTTTTAATAGCAGTAAGTAAAAAGAAAGAGGAAACCATATTTGTAGCAGAATTATCTAATAAGGATAATATTAAAACAATAATAAAGAATTGGAGAAAAAGGACTGCTGGTAAAATCTTATCTTTAGGTTTTTTAAAAAGCAATAAAGAATTTGTTTCTTACGTAAAGATAGAAAAAGAATTAGAAGTTCACCGTTTAACAAATAAGACAAATTTATCTGCTGCACCTTTTAAATCTTTTGCATTAGAGGTCAACACCAAAAAAAACGGAGAATTTGAAGAAAAGCTAAACTCAATATATATCCCACTAATTGGACTTTCTAATGTCTTTTCAAGAAAAGTAGATTTAATGTTGAAAGAACAAAATTACCTACAAATAGTATTGAATTCTGATCTAGTTTCTGCAGATTATCTTGCAAATTGGTTTAATACTGAACTAGGAAAATTGATTAGAGAAAGTATCATGACCGGAACAACTATAAAACGTATAAACAAAACTAGTTTAATGTCCGTAGACATTTATATACCAAGTTATGAGACACAAATTGAAATTATTAGTCTTCAATCTAACATTTCTAATTTAAAATCAGAATTAACTAGCATTGAATCACAACTTTGGACTAAACCTGAAACATACAGATTACTAAAAAATAGGTTAAGACAAATAAATCGTAATGATAGTCTTGAGGAATGGTTTGAGCAGTTGCCCTTCCCACTGGCGTCTATTCTTTGGAAATATTACGCAACTAAAGAAACAAAGGAGAAAAAGGAATACCTTCTTTACTTTTTTGAAGCTTTCGCTCAATTCCAGGCTGTCTTAATGTTAAGTGCTTTTCAAAATGATAAAGAACTAGTAAATGGGGTTAGTATAGATCCGGAAAAAATAACCAGAAGTACATTTGGAACCTGGGTAGTAATTGGAGAACAACTAGCAAAATTGACCCGAACTATAATGTCTGGGGAGAATAAAGAACGATGTTTAAGGATGTTTAGGAATAAGAAAAGAGATTTAATCGAAGTAATAACAAGTAAAAAGGTATATCAAATTTTAAAAACAACAAATGGTTATAGAAATGATTGGAGAGGACATGGTGGTGTTGAAGGTGTAAAAGACTCTAGACTAAGATTAAAATCACTGGAAGCTGAATTGATTAAATTAAGAGAACTTTTGGGGGATGCCTTTGAAGGATATAAACTAATTAAACCAGGAATGGGCTATTTCGAATCTGGATTACATCATAATAGAGGGTCATTGTTAGTCGGTAGCAGGTCAACCTTTAAGGAAGAACTTATAACAACAGTAAGTGGAATGGATATTAATCATTTATATTTATTTGAGGAAGGGAATTATGAACCATTACAACTTCTTCCGTTTATAAAATTAATGCCAAGTCCAAGAACAGAAGAGAATGCTTGTTATTTTTACAATAAAATTGAGAACGACCGAGTGAAAATGATTTCTTATTACTTTGATAGAGAGTCTGAAGTAACAATTGAAGATGATAATATTAGTAGTATTATTAACGGTTTCAGAATTAGTGAATAAAATTAGGCACCAAGTTACTTTGAAAAGGGATGGCTATATCTCCCTTTTCATAGTTCCCATGCCTGTTACATATAAAAAAGACATCCTTTTGGACGTCTTTAGAAGTCTGGGTTTGTAATCTCACCAGGGTTAACTAGGTTCTTATCTTTTTCATCTTTATTTTGGAAAAAGATAATAAAGGATGTTAGAATAAACAGTAAACTAAAAGCTAGAAATACAAAAAGAAGAAATAGCCAAAGTGAATTAATCAAGTTCATTATGATAAATGCTACCTTCCCATTTTCCAGGAGAACCTGATAAACAATCGTAGTAATAACTAAAATAAAACCGGTTAATAAGGAAGATGCGGATACCATTATAAACTCTGATCTATAGTTGTTATCGTTCATTACTTCCCTTACTATTTTTGTGTTAAATATTGAAGCTAACACACTTAAACAAGCTCCATAAAAACCTAAACAAATACTTGAGAGCAACAATATACCCTCTAATGCCTTGTCAAATCCTGTGAATTTAAAAATAGGTAAATAAAAATATCCCGTGACACTTATGGTAATAGAGAGAACGAAAGTTATTATAATAAACCAATAACTAAAGCGCACTTTAAATCATCCTTAATATAAGATTTTTAAATCCTCCATCTTCCCTGTCATAAAGTTCAACCATATATTCGAATACTCTTATAGTATTTAGCTGACGATCATCTCTTAGGTCAACAGTTTTAGAAGCCTCCAATTTATGATTTATTAGATCGATTGGTTCCACGGGAGATTCCTCGTATTCCCTAGCTCTAATTCTTAACCTTTCAACTTCAGGATCGTCAACAAAGTCTTCGAGTAACTGTAGTGTAAAATCTTGATCAATTTCACCATCTCTTACAGGGCGAGAATTGAATGTTATTTCAATTGACGCTACACCTGGATTTCTTTCAAATAATCGTTCAATTAGTCCGTTGGCTTTTGTACCAACGACCTTTGTCGTTATTTTTCTATATGCTGACTGCTGAAAAGCTCTTCTTCTTGCAGTGGTATCAGTTATCATTGCAATGGAAAAGTTGTCAGCAACGCCTGCTTCCATAATGAGTGATTCAATAAATGCACCAATTGCACTAGGACCTAAAGAATCCCTGTTTCTCTGTATCATTAATATATGATGTTGAGGGTCATAAAGAACTGTCGCTTCATGACCGATATATTCATCATTATCTAAATTCAACATCTCTGAATCTCCGTGAAGAGTAGTCCTATTAGGCAACGAATAGTTCAATCTCTCGAAGGTTAGATGAAAATACTGAGTATTATAATCAATGCTTATCTGCGAAAGCCTTGCTGGTTCTCCGTTATAAGTATAAACCCTCTTATACTCTACTAAACCTGTATCCCTTGCATCCTGATACTGAGTTCTAATATGGTCAAATATTGGTGCTAAGTTTAACCTTATTGTCCTTCCAGCTTCATTTTGAGTTACACTTTGAAAAAAATTAAAGCCTATTCTTTTTAATCTTGACATATTCCAATACCCCCCATTTAATTATTAGATTAATGGGGGATTTATTACAACCCTTACCATTCGTCAAAATACGACACCCACCCCTTCTTTTAAAGCTCTTCTCAAGTGAAAGTAAAAAGAGCCAAGGAATACTCTCCTCGACTCTTAAAACAATCAAACATATACCTTTTTACTTTTTTTCTATGTCAGGTCACCTCAAAAACGCTAATAAGTTAACCATATTTTTGCTTAATTTCAGCAATCCACTCTAGAAGTTTGGCAGTTGCCTTCATATAATGCCTTTACAAATTGCCATCCGATTGATGGGTTGCCTTGTTAAAATCAATACTTCTAATCAGTTCATTAATGTAAGGAATTCGGAGTGTTTCACTGTCCACCGGTTGTATGCTGTACGTGAGGTAATTTTAGAACTGATTAAAATAAGAATATGATGTGCATCGGAGGGGGAGAAGGAGCGTGGCTTTACGCATTTTTTTAATACTTTTACTCTTAGTATAAAGAATTCACTGTGGCTAATAATCTAAATGTCATGGCATTGGGTGCATTTCTTTATTTTATATTTTGTTGGCGCGATAGAGTTTAAAAATATGTATTTATGTGGGACAGACGAACCGTCCCCATGTTTCTAATAACCGCACGTGTGAAAATTCACAGTGCGGTCAATTGTATAAGATTAAATTTAGTCTTTAGGATCTCCACTAATTTTAAAAAATGGAAAATAAATTCAATTTATGAATCTCATACATAATGATAAAAACAATTAGTACTAAAATAGTCACAACAACATAACCAGGTGGGGTTATATGAACCCAGTAAATCAAGTAAAATTTAGGTTATTGACAGTGAATATCCCCATTTTTTTACGACTTAGTAAGGAAGGTGCTTACAATTAAACTTCATCCGGCTATTAAACATTTATCCGAAACACAGCTAGAAGAATTGATGGCAGAATATTATGATGGAGATTACACAGTTACGATCCTAATGAAAAAATTCAAGATAAAGGCACATTCAAGTCAGCTTGTTTCCTTTTTCCCTCCTTTGGTTTTAGAGGAAGAAAGTGAATATTGTAAGAAACCATTGTTAAAAAATCGTCCTTCTCGTACTGGATACTCTAGCTTACAACCTTTCTGCCCAGTTTGTAATCATGTAGTTGGTCAATCGTATTGCCGGTGTCAAAATTGCCAAAAAGAATATGTCGACCAAAAACTACACCAAGCCGAAAAGGAAAGTATTCAGACGGAAGAAAAAAGGCTAGCTATAAAAAAGGCCTATGATCCCAACCTATTTCAAAAGGTAGAAGAACAAAACTTAACATTGTTTCAGCGAATATCACTAGCTGCCCTGCTCAGGCTTGGTTTGGATGAAGAAGGGAAGGTAATTCATCCACCTATCGGATATTTGAAAAAGTTAACCCCAGAACCAGATTTAAGTGGTGCACTCTTATTAGCGTTAACCAAGACCAATATCATCATCCCTGATATTCATTCTAGTATTGATGCATTTGAGGATGGAGATCAATTTCCTACTAGTTTTCGGATTTTTTATGTTTCATACTATTTAAACTTGGCTCCCGAAGACGGGGATACTGCCGCTATGTTCAAACGACTTATGATGCCCGATCCAACTCTATATAACGAGAAAAAAGACATTTGCTTTGGAATATGGAAAGAAATCGCAATGAGTGAAGTCCTAGAATACCTAAATTATAGTATTGAAAAGATTGGTTTTGAATTAAATCCTGGAAAAAAAACTATGGCTATAATAACCTCACTTTTGGAAGATTATTCAGTTTCTCAACTGTATTCGATCATATACCGCTCAATTGCTAATACAGCCAAATATTATCAAGAAAATAAAATTACACGTAAACATGCTGGTAATATGGTGGTTACACACATCCAACGATATGGAGAAAGAGCCAAAGCTGAAGGTTGGGAGATAAAAGGATTCAGCTGCAACTATAACCTCCCCCAAACAGTAATTAGTGAAATTTTCTTTAACAGGATATTAAACATTGGGTCTCTTGGTTTTGAGATGCCACCTACAAAAGATAGGAAAAAGTGATAATATGTAAAAAAAAGGCGCCCGGTACCATTCAAATTTTGGATGGTGCCTGCGCCTTTATCACTTACCTATAAAACCTTCAATTCAGATGGCAACATGGTTCAATATACAAAAACCGCAAGAGTGAAAATTACGCAATATGCGGAATATCGGTATAATTCTATGGGACGGGGGTTTGCCCTATTTAAACTCCAAAAGCAAAGTTTTGAGGGATACCGGTGGTCGGGGTTTGAAAATGTGTTATAGTTACTAATTTAATAGCACTTTGTGTTAGTTGTGTGTGAAATTTGTGTAAAATATTTGAAATGTGGGAAAACATTTAAATAGGTCTGTTTGTATTTTGTATAAAATCACCGTACTAATTATTGCAAAACTATTTCTCAAATCCCAATAAATTAATGTTCCCACTAGAGTGAAATTGCTTCTTTTACTAAAGACATAGCATTCTCAGCCTTACTAAAGTAGTCTGAGTGCCAACCTTTATTATCTTTTAATAGAGTTATGTTCCCTTTTAAAAACATATGTCTTGAACTCTCAAAAGGGACTACTAAATCATGTAAGCAATTTTTAAAAATTATCTTGTCAAATATATTAGATACTATTGTTTTAAACCATTTGTCTGATTCACCTGTATGATAACCTGCTAATAAAACAGCGCCCTTTATATTAAATGGCATTTCATTTAATGAATTTAGGAATACTGAATTAGGTATCATATCCCTGAGACCAAGATCTTCATTAAATCTTACGTAATATGATAATAAATCTCTTAGTATATAAATCGTCGATGGATTGGGATTCATCATGAGCCCAGCTACTATAATGGCCATTCTAGGAAACGTTAATATACGATGGCCAAATTTCGCAAATGGTGTCCCGTTATGCGGTGTACCTGCAGTAATGAAATTTCTTAGAGTATGATTTGCAATTTTAGATAATTGGTTTACAATCATACTTCTTACAACCAATCCGCCTTCGCTATGCGCAAAAATATCTAATTTAATATTTGAATACAATAAATTAGTAATAGTTAGAACTTCGGTTAATTGTTCTCCATTTTCTTCGATACTGACTTTATTTGGAGAATAACTATATCCGTATATCTTATTGTATTTTTTACTCTGTCTTAAAGCTTTTTTTAGTTCTATAAAGTTATCTTCTGTCCTTGACATAAATCCATGAACAATTAATGCAACATTTTCATCATTGAATTTCTGTCTTTGATCAATTGGTATTGAGTATTCATTATTTTCATCAAATATTTCATAAAGTCTAGGATTATATTTATTGAATATACTTTTTATTGTCTTTGAAAAATTCGCAATAAATAAGAAATATCTATCACTGACTGACTTTTTTTTAGTGCTATTCATTAATTTTAACGTAGTAACGTTATTCTCCACCTCAAGGGGTACTAGTTTTGAATAACTAAAAGGTGGATATTTTGACCGATTAATAATTTTTTCAAGTTCTATCTCATTTTCGAGAAAATCAGATTCATAAAAAGTAAAGATAAAGTCAACATCTTTTGGAACATTGATATAAATTGTCTCTTTATCCCTAGTTAGTTCTCGCATTCTTTTATTAAAATCTAATCCGCTAGTTCTATTTTGTAATTCATTCTCCGTTAAAAGGTAAAAAGGAAGTTCCTCTGTTTCTAATATCTCTCTAGAAATGTTAAAGAATGTATTAACAGTTTGAGAGACATTATTATCATAAGACTTGTAGAAATGATTGTCTTTAAATTCAAGATTATCTAACTTAACATGAAAATCATTATTATTTGTTTTCCTTTTAGCTTTACCCTCTCTATAAAAGGCAAATCTCATAACTACCTCCTAAATTATCAATAGAATAGTATTATATCTCACTGGTATTTAATGACACTCGAATTTCCATAAATAGTTAGCATTATTATATTTGTCTAGTCATTTTCATTTTCTTCAACGAACCAAATTGGCCATAAATTTTTGCATCATCAATGTTTCGACTACTACTTTTGATTTGCTTAACTAATATTTCGTCTAAGTTATAGTATTTTCCTTCATAACCGCCTCTTGCATACAGAACTATTGTGTTAATTCAATAGTAATAACTCCATTTTTTATTATTCGACAAAAAATGCAAATTTCCTCTAAAAGATTTCAGTGGCTTATTCCTAATGAAGTAATGTATTACTGCAAAATGGGGTCAGGCAATTGCATCAATATGTCTTTTCAATTTGTGATTTGTTAATATTTTCGATACGGTGCATGGTGACTCCTGGAAGTTTGTAAGTGATTTTATGCAAGTATATTTTTTCGTGAAACATTTTTGTACAACAAGGTTTTTCGAGTATTACCTGCCACACTAAAACTAGGTACAAAAATCACCCAGAGTGATCGAGTAACTTTGGGTGATCTGGTTAATAGATTATAGCAGTCTTAATGTGCTTTCTAATGAAATTTCTTCACTTACTACATTGTTTTCTATAACATATACATGCACATATTGTTCAATACCGATATAATCGTCGTAATGAATGTTCCGTAAAAGATCTTTTAAAGAATTTGTTACGATAATAAAACGTGTTTCTTCCTTTGTGCCTTCAGTGGTAAAATCAACAAGGGGGACATAGAGACAGGAAACTTGTCCTACAATGTTAAATACAAACTTATCGGCAAATTACCCTGTTCCTGCGTCCCTTTTATAAATTGTAAACAAGAACGCTCTATCTATTTATACTTCCTTTTAATTTTCGGGACAATCTCCGGTAGTACTTTCATGAGCTCCATATTATGTTCCAAAAGGTTACTAGTTTTCGGGTTTTCAATCGAACCATAATCAACATTACTTGTTAATTCATCGATATAAGGAATATCCTTTGGATTCGCTGTTGAATAAGCTTCTACCGATTTTTCAAAAATTATTTCATTAAGTCCCCACTCTCGGGAAACTTTATAAATTTCATTTATTAATTTGTTACGCTTCCATTCTTCATATGCTTCATCAAAGTTCACATCACTCGCTACATTCCCAGGTTCTAATTCCTCTTCAACAAACTGCTTAAGTAGCTCTGCTTGATCAAAATCACCCATATTACTTAATTCTTCAATATGTTGATAAATAATACGTAATGTTTCTGCATCCACTGTTTGTTTTCCATTTGTCGAAGTGGCTTTATCCCCGATTAATTGAATAATATAGTACGCATCAATTTTTTGTGTACCAGCTAATTTCGCTTCACCTAAAGGTAATATTGGTAAATCTTCTGGATCATCGTCCCGATTATCATCTCTAGTTACGTTACGATAGGCACCGACATAACGCATCCATTCATGTTCTGTTATACCAAATGCTTCATCTACCCAGGCAAATTCATAATATTGCTGAATCGTATTTAATTGACCGTTTGCCTTTTTAAATGCTTTTACAAAGGTTTCCTTTGCCTCTTTATCTTTTTCCAAGGCTTGCCATGCCGTTGGATCTTGTAATATCTGTATCACTTCTTGTGAGTATTTTACAAATTCATCTACTGCTACAGGATAGGGCTCTACAATTGCTTTACTACTCTTTCCGCCACTTCCATATAAAATTAATGCATCATTAACTGTTTCTTCCGTTATTCTTGGGTACTGGAAGTTGACAATCGTACCAAATTCTTTTTCTTTCCCATAAATTCGGTTTGTGCGTGAATAGGCTTGAATTAATCCTTGTAGTGCAAGTGATCGATCTACATATAACGTGTTAATAAATTTAGAATCATAACCTGTTAGTAACTGATCTGCAACAATAACAAGGTCAATGTTTTTCGGATTCCGACCACTTCCACCGCGTGTTGCACGTTCAACAACGTCTTCATAATATGCATCTTCTCCCCGTCGTTTATCACCGTAAGCATATTCAATTCCAGTGAAAGCTGAATAATCTTTGAACATGGTTTTAATTAATTCTGGGTCGGTAGGTTCTTTATCCGCATCTGTTCCAAAACTAAATGTCATTGCTACGTTAATGGCAATGTCATCTCGTTCAGCTAATTGCTTTTTAAACTCTTCATAATAAGCTATTACTCGATGTTTAAATGCGACTGTTAAAATGGCATTGAAAACCTTATGTTGTGACTGACCTTCCCAGTTGTTTAATATTTCCTCAACTACTCTCGGAATATGTGTCTCATCATGATAAAACAATATTTTACGTTTTTTTGCATCTTTTTCAACTTCTAACTCAGAAAGTTCATATACTTGTCGTTCCAGTTTTCTTTTTGGTGTGTCTGGTTGTTCCGCTAGTTTATATTCCACAATTTGCTCGCGTAATGTATCGTAACTTTCAAACTCTCCGGTATTTATGTAGTCAACATGAAATCCTAATACGTTTTTATCTGCAATTGCTTCATCTATCGTATATTGATGCAATAGTGGTCCAAACAGCTTTTCTGTTGTATCGATGAGTTCACTCTTCTCATTGATCATTCCTTTAATCTTATTCTCGTCAAATAAGGGGGTACCAGTAAAACCATAAAACAAACCATTTTTCTGGAAGTAATTTTTAATGGTTACCATCATGTCACCCATTGTCGTTCGGTGAGCTTCATCAATAATAAAGACGATTTTCTTTTTTGCTAAACTTTCATCCTTCGCTTCAACTAAATCTTTCACAAGATTATTTAATTTAAACGTTGTCGTCACAACGATACCTGTACTAGCAGATGATAATAGTTTACGTAATTTAAATGTGTGTGCTGTATCATCAACGGTTACTGATTCATATTGTGCATATGCTTTGAAATTATCACTCGTACGACTGTCAAGTTCCTTCCGATCCACTAAGAAAACAACGTTATCAAATCCTGCTCTAGTCGATAAAAATAAAGCCGTTTTAAAACTCGTGATTGTCTTACCAGAACCTGTAGTATGCCAAACAAATCCCCCATGAGGTATTTTATCATCATTATCCCACCCAAGTGCAGCACCTTCGACAGCTTGCAGGGCATGTACTTGATAAGAGCGTAATAACATATGTTTACGATTTTCCACTTCTTTTGCTTCATCAATGACTAAATAATCCCCAACCATTTGGTGTGCCATCGGAATCATTAGGAAGTGACCAATGACATCTTCCCAATGATTAATCGGTCGATTATATTTGTCTGCCCAATGAAAAACAAAACTTGGATTAAACGCTTGAATTGACTTTGGTGTTGCAAAGTAACGTGTAGCTACTTCAGATGTCATCACCATCATTTGTGAAAATGCCATGAAATTATTAACATATTCACCATCAGCATAATACCGTTTAAACTGATTAAATGCTTCTTCTAACGATTTGTCTGTACGCTTTTGTTCAATATTAATGAGTGGTAGACCATTAATGAGTAAAACAATATCAAAACGATTTCCGTTCGGTGTTTCTACTTCTCTTGCGATATTATAACTTGAATCTCCACCACGTACTTGCGCTTTTTTAAAGATGGTCAATGTAATTTGTTCGCGTGTAATGTCTGGATGAGAATCTCGATAAATGCCATCAATTTTCCCAGTTGATTGTTCCATTGCTAATAACTTTGCCGCTTCATAACTGTTATCAATTTGCGATACTTTTGCCATCACTTGGGCAAATTCATTTTCTGTTAAAGGAACACTTTCCAAGACATCCGCATTCATTCGGTTCAGTTCCCCACGCCAATGATTGATTAAATCTTGTACAGTAACTTTTTGTTTATTTCCATTAAGAAAATCTGGTGCTTTCCATTTGTATTGTTGTAGTTTAGCAACGAACTTATCTTGAAAAGCTTTCTCAGCTGCATTCTTGCGTCCATTACTCATCTAATAGCCCCCTCTCTATACAAACATTTCTTCTAAATAAGCCTCTTTCATTTCCTTTAGCTTTTCTAGCATACATTTTTCAATTGTAATTTGTTTTTCAAGGTTCGTTAATAATTTTCCTATTTTCTCGATTTCGCACCAATTTATTTCTCCTTGGTCATCCATTGGTACTAAAATACTAGAATTCATTACTACAGGACCACTAAATTTGAAAGACCAATTATAATTATTAGTTAACTTCTTAATAGACTCTAATATAAATGTAGAATGATAAACATTATATTTTTCATTGTATAACACTCGCATGATATTTGAAGTAAAAAAAGAACTTTTTTGTAAAAATATTGCTTCTGGATTGTCTATTGAAAAGGTTATACTTCCTGCTGGAAATAGCTTCATCTTATTACCGTGGTAGTCTAAACTATGTTGATCTATATGCATTAAAATGCCATTGTTTGTTGTTTTTGCAATAACATACGGAACTTCTCCTTCTTGTAACATAGTCTTTGGCAAGCGATTCCCACTTTCAATCGACGAATATAAAGAACCTAATTTGCATACTTTCCACTGTGTAGAACAATCCTTAAATTTTCTTTTTGGAACATTTTCTCCTTCTTGCGGGAACATTTCAGTTAAATAAGCAGACTTTAATGCTTTTACTTTAGTGATTTTCCGCTCTTGATTTGCAATTCTTTTATCTAAAACTTTAAAAAACTCACCTATTTTTTGTTGTTCCTGACTACTGTTAGTTTTTATTATCATGGTTTTATTTAAAATATCAGTATTGATTGAAGGCATTGTTTGACCTACAGCTCGAGAAACTACATCTTGCTTTACCCTTTTCGTTTCTAATAAATAATGAAGATATACACTAGATAATTGTTCTTGAGGCCTTACACGTAACACTCGTCCTGAGAACAACCAACCTTCTTGTACATTTGTTGTTAGCGCATTAATATCTACTGAACCCACCCTAGAAAAAACAATGTCTCCACTTTGTAATTCATACGCATTTAACCTTAAATAATCTTGGTATGAAACTTGTGGAATACCTTCTTTTTCACTAGGGAGATATCCTTCTTTAAAGTGTTCTGTAGTTATAATTGGAATACCATCTTCTACATAATCCTTAGCATGTAAACTACTTCCAAAAGGACCTGTCCTAATATCCGTTAACTCCCCTAAATGCTCAGTTTGCAAAGAATTTATGTTTTCAAATCCCTTAAACCTTCTTTTTGGTACTAATCTTTTTCCTTCCACTATTGTGTCACCACCAATTCTTCAAGCATTGCTTCAAATTGCGCTTCTAGTGATCTACTCTCTTCTTCAATGGTTTCTAACGTACCAGCATATCTTTCCTTTAACTCTTTCAATGTATCCAGTTCATCTTTAAGAGGTACTTCTACAAGTTTTGTGATGATTCGTGTTAATTGACCAAACCATTTTTTATACATAAGTTGATCGATTTCTTCATTCGTTAAGTTTTCAATTCTTTCTTCAACTTGTTCAGTTAATGCTTTTTCATTATCTCTAATTGCTTTGTTTAAAGATGATCTTTCATCCAATAGTTTTCTAACCTTGTCTAATAAAACATATTCATCCGTATCTTTTGCAACTTTCTTTAATTCTGCTTTTACCGCTGATAAAGTAAAGTCATCTTCTCTAGAATTTAATGCATCTCCCAATGCTTCAGCTTCTTCACTTTCTTCTATTTTTGCTACTTCAACGAGTTCATTAATTTCATCATTAATAGCTGCTAAAGCTTCTTTTTGTGTTTCCACATCACGTAGTTCTTCTGTATAGAGCTCCTCTAATATAAGTTCATTCGGTACAATTGCTCCAACCCAACCATCTTGTTCGGTTCGCTTCGTTTTACCAGAACCTTTTGTAACCATATTCGCTTCACGTGTTTTTCCTACTGTATAAAAGTCACTAATAGCAATTTTCTCTATATCTTGGGATAGTATATTTCCCCATAACTCCGCAATAATTTGATAACCATCATACGTATTAACGTGATTAAATTGTTTTAATAGCTTTTTAATTTCCGATAACATTTCTTCTTTTAATGGTTCAATATCATTCACATCAGCTACTGTTTTTAACTTTTCCCAATATGTATCCATATAAGACTCTGTTACTTCTTTTAATGCTTTGATTTTATTTTGTACGTTTTCATGTGTTAACACTTCTTCTGTTAAATCTTTAACTGATTGTGTTAATTCCACATAGCCTGGACGTATCTCAGTAAGCGCATTATATAAAACATCTTTCGTCATCTCATGTAACACTGTTAGTGTATCAATTTGGCTTAATGGGATGCCACCATATAAATGTGCATCTACATCATGGGCAATATCTTCTTCTACCGCTTCAATATAACGTGGGATATTTAAATTATATTCATTTTCTATGATGTCTTTTCTAGCTGCTTTATAACAATACCCCGATTCACTCGTGCGTTCGATATATGTATCGACAATTTTAGCGATATCTTTCTCTTGTAATACGTGTTGCTTTCCTTCTTTTACAAACGATTTGGATGCATCAATCATGAGTACAGGCTCATCTAGCTCTCGGTTCTTTTTCAGAATTATTACCGTTACAGGGATTCCTGTATTTGTAAATAATTTATCTGGCAACCCAATGACTGTATCAATATAGTTTTTATCTAATAATCGTTTACGGATTTCCCCTTCAGCACCACCACGGAATAACACACCATGTGGAAGTACAATTGCCATCGTACCTTCTTGACCTAAATGGAATAAACCGTGTAATAAAAATGCATAATCACCTTTAGAATCTGGTGGTAAAACTCCTGCAACTTCAAATCGTGGGTCGGTTACTTTTAAGTCTTCTTGATTCCAATTTTTAACTGAGTATGGTGGGTTCATCACGACCGCATCAAACTGAACACCCTCATTGGGACGTTCGGGATCTTCAGGCCAATCTTGTCCTAATGTATCGCCATTTTTCACAGTCATTTTTTCCGGTCGAACACCATGTAATAATAGATTCATTCGTGTTAAGTTATAGGTAGCTGTATTCTTTTCTTGTCCATAGTAATGGAGATCTTTTCGGTTATCTTCTTTTAAATGTCGACTAACCGTTAAAAGTAATGATCCCGATCCAACAGTAGGGTCATAAATCGATTTTACCTTCGTAGTTTTAGCAACAATTTGTGCCATGACTTCACTGACTTGACGTGGTGTATAGAACTCTCCAGCTTTTTTACCCGATTCCATCGCAAACTGGCCAATTAAATACTCGTAAGCATCTCCTAACACATCGCCTTTTTGGAGTGCAACCATATTTAAGTCAGCAAATAATTCAATTAATTTACGGATATTTTTACTTCGAGCGTTCAAGTTACTTCCTAACGCAGTGTCTGTTAGATCAATCGTAGAACTAGAAAAAAGGCCTTTAAAGTCATCGATACCTCCAGTTGTAGCTACCGTACGTTCAAAACTTTGTAAGCTCTCTGTTACCTTCTCTAATTCAAATGTGCCTTCACGAATATCTTTCAACCATGTCTGGTATAAGTGTTTAGGTAAAACATAATATCCAAGGACTTTTTGAATCATATTGATGAGATTGTCCCCATAACTTGCATAAGACTCTTCATAAGCTTGGACAATTTCTTCCTCATTCCCTTTAGCACCACTTGTTTTGACAAATGTTTCAAGTGTTTTATCACTAAGGAATTTATAGAACATTAAACCTAACATATAATCTTTATAACGGCTGGCATCCATTGATCCCCTAAGATCATTAGCACCATCCCATAATCTTCTTTTAATATCATCTGATGTAATCATTTCTTTTCCTCCCTGTTTGTACATACATCCTTATTTAAGTGTTTAAGTGTCTAATATATCATTAATGAGAATCTGCCATGAAAATAAAGTCTCTTCTCCTCATTTTAGTCTTTACTTCAAGAAATGGGAAATACCTTGTTCCCAGAAATCTGCTTCGAAAATACAAACGATTTATCGAAGTAGCTAATTTCCCATATATTCCATTTTAAAAATTACACCATGCACATGCAAAGATACTTATGCATCTGGGTGAAATCCAAAAATCGTCAGTGAACGATTGGGATATGCACAAGTAGATATTATTTTAGTATCTACTAAGATCCGGTGCCTGGCACTACCCGAATAATCTCGTTTCACACTAATGTTTCACAAGCAAAACTACTAGAAGCGTAGGGAAATAATCCCTACGCTTCCTCACGAGCCCTAGCTTCTTCTATTTATCTAAGTAGAAGCTCAGTCACTTCCCCACGTCATTATAATCCATTGTATGACAACAAGTATCTAAACAAGGGTGGACTGATGCTACTACAGTTTTACTAAGATTCTGTGCCTGAGCACTAGCCGAAATTCTTGTAGTTTAGCATCAAAATCATCATCAGCAGTTACTTTAAAAATATCTAACGGCTGAAAACTGTCATCCTTTATCGGATCAAACAGAAGAGAAATTTGTTCCTCAAAGGAATCTTTGTTTGCCATTGTGACAAATCACTGTGACTTATCAATTCTTTTAAATTAAACCTTTTTTCTTTAACTCTTCAATCATCTTTAATTCTTCGGCGGTTGGAATTGGAGATTGTACTTCTTGCACTGGAAAGTCAGGTTGATTTAATCCCCAATCATTAAGTAAAACTAACAACTCGTCAGAAATCCGAATATCTCTTTCTCGAATTTCATTTAGCCCCCAATCATTATGTTGCTCAGCAAGGTCAAGTAATAGCTGGACTTTTGATTTCTTGTAACTGTCTTGTTTCTTTTTAAAGTATCCATTACTTGCAATAATGTTCAACTTTTTCTCAAACGGAATCTTATTACCTATATGTTCCACTAACTCTTTTACTTCTTCATCGGAATTGCTTGGAAAATAACTTGATTGCCATTTCTGAGGAAGAATATGCTCTATTTCCCACTTCTCTGGAAGGAGTTCCTCTTGGCTTTGATAAGCAAGAATCTTCAATATCATACGAACAGTATTACGGTGAGCCGTCTTAATCTTCCCTTTTAATTCCTGTTCATCTACTGTAGCAAAATCAAATATTGGCATAGGCGATCTAATAATTTCAGAGTTTAAGTTCAAGATTCCTCGCTTTACAGCATTAATAGTTGGTGTAACGATATACCGCGCCGCCAAAACTGCCAGTAGTTTTTTAAGAAACTTCAAGAAAAGGTCTTCAAAATCTTGCGAATCATGATATTTAAGATAGTAAATGACTACTGGGTACTTCCAAAATTCATTTGGATACGAAGATAACCCATCAAGTACTTTTTTAATTTCAATATTCTTCGACCAGTCTTCACCTTCGATTTCCACACGATTATTAACTACAAGCCATAAGTTAAGCACCGTATTTAGGTTGTTCATCACGTTCTTCTTATATAACTGCTCAAAATTATTCCTTGAGTAGTACTTCCTTATCCCTGGTGTTGTTGTATTTCTATCATTTTCTAACGCTCTCAAATAGAACATATAATAATAAAACAATTTTTGAATACTTTCATTCGCATTTGTAGCTTCATAATCAAGTTGTTGCCACTGTTCAATAAAAATTGCTTTCCCTTCAGAATCCAAGTGATTATAGATCTTTGCTTTAAAAATATATGCATCGGATAAAGCTAGTCCTCTATCGTTCAAAGTTGAAAAGATTGTTAATGCAGTATCTTGTGAATCTGCAGTAATTGGTAATAAAATCGCTTTGTTCAAAACATTTCGGATAAACCAGAAAAACAATTCAGGCTCATTTGAAGCATAATTCTCTATTAGCTCTGTAAATAATTTGTAGTTTATCGAATAGTTATCTTTCGCACCTTCTTCAATAGTGCCACTGATAAGAATGTTGGCGAAGGTTTTGTTTCCCTCATCCCCCATCACCCTGGATTCAATAAGTGTTTTTTCGTAATCAACCTCAGCAGTTAATTCATCCTGTTCCCACAATGCCGATTCAATTTGTCCCTTAAAATTTTTCACTTCTTTTGTTTCTGTCATTGAATTAAGCTTTGAGTAAAGCGCTCGAAGCAATAAAAACAAAGAAGTGATGCGCTGTTGACCATCTATAATTTCCTGTTCATTGTTCTCATTTTCGTAAGAAACAATGGTTCCCAGAAAGTAAGTGCTTTCATTGTTGTTTTCCGTGTACTCTACTAAATCATCAAAGAGCGTTTGAATTTGTTCATCAGACCAAGCATATGGACGTTGATACTCAGGAATAATAAATCTATTCACTTTACCTGTTTCTAATAACTGTTTGACACTCTGTTTGTTCACTTCAATTGTTGTAGCCATTGTCTATTCTCCTTTCTGTAACCTATTGTTTTGCATCTAGCTATTCTTTGATTATCACTTATTGAAATTAATTTGGATAGTGTTTTCACAAGTTTGTGGACACCTTCATCACATGCTGCTTTGTCACTACATACCTAGAAAACTTAATTCCATTACTCGCTTCAGTTGCATATGACAAACTCACTAGCTTTATTTTTTAATACTATACACTCTGCATATTTTACCCCAAACACAAGAACGTTCGCTACTTGATTCCCCTCTGAGCATTAGAGTACATGTTAATTTTATTCAATATCCTAGCTAAATCATTAGGTAAGTCACGTAGCCTATTACAACTTCTCTTGTAATTAACTGGTGAAATTAACACGTTTATATTACGATAATAGTATGAATTTTTGTGATTATTTTAAGGAAAGAATCTATCTAATGAAGCCGTTTAGAAAATAGTTTGAACATTCCTAAACCAAGCAATAAATTTACCTAAAATTAAATGGTATCGGAGGACATTAATTTGGAAAAAACAGCTAAACCCAAATTAAACTTTAATACAGCATTAGAGACATCACTCAAAATCCCCGGAATAAGAGTTGACCGCACTACCTTTCTAACAAAGCGATTTTCTGAACGGGTTAGTTCGTCTACATTAGAAAAGATTATTAAAGATGGCCCTTATAGTGCTGGAATAAGTAAAAATGAAATAGATAACATTGCTAAATCATTAATACAAAAAAGAACAATAACTAGTTCTACACAATCCTTTGCAGCAGGTCTCCCTGGTGGAATCGCTATGGCAGGTACGATTCCTGCTGATATGCTGCAATTCTTCGGTACTGCCCTAAAATTAGCGCAAGAGTTGGCCTATCTATATGGACATAAAGATTTATGGCTTGAGGAACATTTAGATACTGAAAAGGCTAGAGATCATTTAATTCTATATCTGGGAGTAATGTTTGGTGTAAGTGGTTCAACTTCCGCAATCAAATTCGTTTCTTCCGGTCTTGCTAGTACGATTGCCAAAAAACTACCACAGAAAGCTTTAACCCAAACTATATATTATCCGATAATTAAAAAAGTTGCTGCTATGATTGGAATAAAAGTAAACAAAGATATCTTTGCAAAAAGCGTATCAAAACTTGTACCTGTTATAGGTGGACTTGTATCAGGAACCATAACGTATTCAACTATGAAACCTATGGGAAAAAGATTATCAACAGCATTATCCGAATCTCTTGATTTATCCAAAGAGGATATCATTAAAGAATACAGAAATATGAAAACAGAGTTCCCTGATATTATTGATATTGATTTTGAGGAAATCGTTGAGGAAGGCCATAACTAGACTTTTGAAAAGACATCGGGACGGTTCTATTTTGGGTCATTCGGAAGTTTTGCCAATAGGAAGAGGACTATATTGATATAAAGACATGGGGACGGTTCTCTCATGTCCCATTCGGGAGTCGAAGTAAAAGGGAATATATTACTTTTAATATAATTGATTCACTATGGCTGGAAATTTATATGTCATGGCATTGGCAGCTTTTTATTTTATATTTTTTGTAGGCTGGATGGCGATGAAAAATATGTATTTATGTGGGACAGACGAACCGTCCCCATGTTTCTTTTTGTTTTGGCTGCGGTCTGCAGTATTCATGTACCGTTTTTTGGAACATTAAATGGCATTCCGTTATAGGCAAGAGTTGCATTTGTACCACGATAGTCCTTTTCAATCAGAATAAGCAGCTCACCTCTAGACGATATTGTTACGGATGACCAATCTACTTATAAACGTTTAAAAGAATCATGTAATCAACTGATATAGGTGGAAACGGAAGCTATGGCAATGCAGTTCGTAAATACTACACATTCATAAATCAAAAAGATTTCCCTACTCTCGCAAAGTATGAACGTCAAATGAAATTGTGAGGTTTTAGTTACGTTAACTACGCCTGACCTTTATCAAAAATGAGTTAATCCTATTAATAAAAACGCCTCTGAAAGATTTCTAATTTTTCAGAGGCTGCTATTGATTTTAAATCAAAAATCCCTTCCTGTTCCCAACAAAACACTCGCAAACATTATAATATCAACATTTGCGAGTGTTTTGATCAACTGGTCGACGCAAAATAGATTAATAGTGATTGTATTTATTAGATTTTGTACCATTTAACAAAACAAAGGAAGCAATAAAACTGTCTCTTGCATTGTTATTCAAACTCTGGTGCTACACGTTTTTGTGTCGCTTGTTCATAAGAATAAGCTAATTCGATTAATTTCGGTTCACTATAAGCCATTGCAGTGAATGTGACCCCGACAGGCATACCTGTATCGGCATAGCCAGCAGGGACTGTAATCGAAGGATACCCAGCTTTAGCTGGCATTCCAGCTCCGCGGTTATTGATGAATAATAAGGCATCGAGGTTGTTTTCCTTCATTGCCACATCAATACCCTCTGTTGCGTTTAAGCGGTAATCTGTTGCACGGTGCTCTAGATACGTTGGATCGTTTGGATCATCACTCATTTGATATTGAGAGCGCTCAAGCTGTGTTTGCCCATAACGCATTCGAACCGTAGGATCTTGTTTGTTAAATTCAATAATATCTTCTAATGTTTTAACAGGTACATCGTCAGATACTTTACTTAAATATTTATTTAGATCATGCTTGAAATCATGTGATAAAACAATCGAACTGAAGTTGTTCCGAGGAATCGTTACCTCTTCAATGATCGCACCTTGTGCTTTCATTGTTTCAATGGCCTCGTCAAAAATTCTCCGCTGCTCTCTAGTGGCAGCTGATGTAGCAGTTGCAAAGCTGTAATCCACACCAATTCGAGCTCCCTTCAAACCATCTTTCTTTAAGTGCTTCGTATAATCTGTTAAAGCTTTCCCTTCGCTTGTTTTTGTAATAGGATCTGACTCATCAACTCCTGTTAGAACACCCAGTGCAATCGCAGCATCTGTTACTGTACGAGTCATTGGCCCTGCAGTGTCCTGTGTACTGGAAAGCGGAATGATTCCCGTGCGGCTGATTAAGCCAACCGTTGGCTTAATTCCTACAATTGAGTTTGCACTTGCTGGACTAAGAATGGAGCCAGATGTTTCTGTTCCAATTCCTACAACAGCTAAATTGGCTGCAATCCCAACCCCAGTACCAGAGCTTGAGCCACCCACACTACCAGCAGCAAATACATCTGGTCCATATGGGTGAAGAACCTGACCCCCTAATCCACTATACCCACTTGGCGCCCCAGATGTCATAAAATATGCCCACTCGCTCATGTTCGCTTTGCCTAGAATAATCGCACCAGCGTCTCTTAACTGCTTCGCCACGTACGAATCTTCAGCTGCGTAATTGTCCTTTAAGGCAATTGCTCCAGCTGTTGTCGGCATATTATCTTTTGTATCAACATTATCTTTTAAAATAACGGGTATTCCATGTAAAGGGCCTTGATTTCCTTTTCCTCGCACTTTATCCATTTCTGCTGCAATTTTTAGCGCATCTGGATTTATGGATAAGATAGAGTTAAGCCTTGGTCCATTTTTATCGATTTCTTCTATACGGTCTAAATACATCTGAACTAATTCAACGGAAGTAATTTGATTTCTTTGTAAGGCTTTTTGAATGTCTACAATCGTTGCCTCTTCAATTTCAAAAGGTGCAACCCCCGTAGCCTTTGCTGCAGTTGGATTTTTTGAAACTGCCTTAGCAGCTTTTCCGCTTGCTTTGTTATTTAACCCATTGGCTGAATTCCCTGCTGCAAACACATTACTTACAGGTAACAAGAATGCTAGCATCATAATCAAGAATATTGCTAGAACCGACTTTCTTCCCCTCATCTTTCTTCCTCCCTATTTTGAATTGTATACAAGCCAATCTTAAATTTCGGGACACTAAAATACAATCGATTTGTTAGGTAACCTTCCATAGAACATTGTGAAGAAGCAATGAGCAATTAATGGCAGTCTTCATTTGTTTAGCAAAATAGGAAGAAATCGGAGAACTAAACAGCCCCCCCTTTAGACAATAGAAATAATAAAAAGTAAAAAAACACCCCACAAACATTGGCGTATCAACATTTGTGAGTGTTCTAGCGTTTCTTAAATTAACTCGTTTTAACCTAAAGATACCGGTTGTCGGGGTCAAACTGACACTCCGTAATTTTCGGTACGCTCCTTCTTACCAGAAAATATCCCCTATAGTCGGAAGTTGTAAATTAATTATTTTCCTTACTTCCTCCGTAAGGTCCTCTGTTCCGTTTACAACCACCTTTTCAATGAACGTATTACGATATCCTGTTTCTCGTTTTATATTTTGTATGTAATCGTATGCACTTCTAGAGAGATCACTCTTATTTCTAATCAAAATATAGCCACAAGAATAGATACTTGTTTCTTCAATTCTAATACGTACTTCTAGGGGAACCATCACGACTATCACCTCTTTTCCCATCCATCAACCCTATTATAGAACATACGTTTGAAATTAACACATAAAAAAAGCAGGAAGTTTACTCTCCCTCCCCTTTCCATCCGGTTTCAATAGATATTCTGCTTAGTTCTCAGCGATCCCGGTGTTTTACACAGGTCTGGTTATATTCTGGCAATATTACTATTCCGATAGTATAACAGATCGCTTATTACTTCTAAATATACACTGTGATTCTTAATCTAAATATCATGTCATTTGTAGTAATTCTATATTTTATAATTTTAATGCCTAAGCTCTCCAGAAAAATGGGGTCTGTCCCCATTGAAGTAACGCGATACTCCACCGGGGGACTGAACCCCAAATTTCGTTACCCCTTTTTTAGGTGGTTATTTCTTAGTGAATTATTTAAGGGGGACGGTATCTACAGGTTTTACCTTATGCTAGGAAATTGTATTATTTGGTCCCTCTGTGGGTAGGAAAATACCTGTTTGACTAACGATCATTTGTTACTTTTTCCCGCCTGCACTTCAATGTGGAAAGTGTACCCTCTCCACATGCTATACTCACCCGTAACGACACGAATCTTCCATACAGGGTTAATCCCCTTTGATACGTTCGCTGCAATCTCGACTTCTTGGTTGAACATTTCTCTTGCAACCGTATTCCCTACATTTGCTTGTTGAACAATCGTTGTCATGTAAGCTTTGTCGTTGAACTCAACGATAAACGCATGTTCTTCTTCGTACTTATGAACCTTAGCACGACCTGAATATTGTTGCTCAATGTACATCAGATCCTGAATTATTGCTTCCTCTTTTGCTTGGCGTTCAGCTTCTGCCTTCTTCTCAGCCTCTTCTTTTGCTTTTTGTTCAGCTTCTAGTTTGGCTTGTTGTTCAGACTCAATCTTTTCAAGTTGTTCTTGCTTTACCTTCTCTTCTGGTGTTGGTTTTTCGAACTCGATAATTGCTATAATGATAATCACGGTCACTACAAAAATCCCAACCCCTTTTCCAATCGTTTTGAAACCTTGCTTGAACTCACCTCTAAGAACTTGCTTTAGTCCACCGTACCCAACCACTATCCCTCCTATGGCGACACCTATAATTAATAGTCCAATTAATAAATTCAAAAATAGCCCACCTCCGAGCTTTGTGTTATTTTAATTTCACGAGTTACCCTTTTAAGGTTACCTTTCTTTTGTGATGTTATTTTGTAAATAATCGTATAAACACTTTTCGTTTCTTCCTCACTTTCAGTCATACATTGGTCCAACACGTTCATAGCCTCGTCAAAATTCTCAAAGCCCTCACCGGTCCATTCATCACTGTAAACCCATTCGTTATCATACGTTCCCCAAACGACATCATACTGTTCTTTCCTAATCTTAGGTTCTTCGATTTCTTGATTATTTGGTTTTACCTCTACATATTGTTCAATATCTGTTGAACTGCAACCTAATAACACACCTGTGGCTAAAGTGTTTAATAATACTTTTTTCATGTATTCATCTCCCTTTTTCATTTATTTTGCATATATATTGAATTGAGGAAAACCATACACTAAGTAACGCTCAATAATACTAAGTCATGAGTGCTCACTATAATAGGTTCTTGGTTTCCCTTACAACAAAGTATTTAACACTATTTGGGGGAACCTCACTTAAAAACACTAATTCAAATTTTTTTGAGTAGGTCACTGGATAATCTTATTTGTAACAATTTTGTTCAGGATAGAATTAAATAGGGCACTATAAAACAATTAAAGCCTTTTATAGAAATAAGACATGGGGACGGTTTCAGGTTCCATTCGGGGTCGAAGTAAAGGGGGTGAAAGAGTATGGCTTTCAGCAATTTTTTAATACTTATTACTTCTAATATAAATAATTCACTGTGGCTAATGATTTAAATGTCATGGCATTGGTAGTAATTCTTTATTTTATAAACTTTTTGGCTGGATAGTGATGAAAAATATATTTTTATGTGGGACAGACCGTCCCCTTGTTTCAGGCTATATACTGTCCAAGATCCCGCTTAAAATCCATTACCATTTTTACTTTTTATAGTTTGGAGGTATTAGAGAAAAAAGGTCAGATCCCACTGAAGTAACACTTCACCACCGTGGGATTGACCCCAACCTTATTTGAGAATCTTTTATTTGCAAAAGCGCGTAAAAAAAGAAAATCAGTTTCAACACCAACACCGATTACTCTCTCCAAAGTAGCTTTTTCGCTTGGTTTTTATATTAAAAAAACACCAACAAATGTTGGTTTAAGCAACATTCGTGAGTGTTTGAGGAAATTTACATATATACCATTCCTAATAAATTAACGTATCCTTTATTTTCCACTTAACTGTTATCGCTTCTTCATCAGAGAAGTGGAGGTCTTCAGTCATATTTTGTATTCGAACTAGAAATTCTTTCTCAATTCCTTCAACCTTAATTCCAATTAAATAGGAAGTGCCAGTATAGTTAATATATGCGACATTACCTGTTAGGTAATTATATTTTTCGGAATCTATGTCCTTGTCAACCAGTACTTCTATTGACTCAGGTCGAATCATTACTTTTGATGGGTTACTATTATTATCATTGGCAATTACTTTAATCTTATGGCCACCAAGTATTGTAATTTCCATTGTTTCACTACTCGTACCCAAATCAGTATTAGCAATTGGAAGCAGATTTGATTCACCTATAAAATTAGCCACAAAAGGATCAACTGGTTTTTTATACACTTCCTTCGGAGTTCCTAACTGGACTATGTTTCCACCGTTCATAACGGCTATTCGATCCCCTAATAACATGGCTTCTTCTTGATCATGCGTAACAAATACACCAGTAAATTTATATTCCTTTTGTAACAAACGAATTTCTATACCTAGCGCTTGTCTAAGCTTAGCATCTAGATTACTTAAAGGCTCATCAAAAAGAACTAACTTTGGTTTTAAGACCAATGTTCGAGCTAAAGCAACACGTTGTTGTTGACCACCGGATAGCTGAGCTGGAAAGCGATCCTCAAATTCTGCCAATTGAACAGAGGCAAGACTAGCACGAACTCGATCTCCTATTTCCGATTTAGGGACACCGTGTCGACGCAAACCAAACGCTACATTATCAAACACACTTAAATGAGGAAATAAAGCATAGTTTTGAAAGACAAGCCCAACATCCCGCTTATGAGGTGCCACTTTTGTTAACTCTTTATCTTCAAGCATGATTGAACCTGATGTTGGAGTCTGCATTCCAGCAATCATACTGAGTGTTGTTGATTTTCCACATCCACTTGGCCCCAGCAAACAAAGCATTTCTCCACTCTCTACAGTTAAATTTAATTTATTAACGACGACTTTACTTCCAAATTTCTTATAAATATCCTTTAATTGCAACTCAGTCAATGTGACACCTCCAATTTATGATTTCTTGTTAACTCCCATTAACAAAACAGCTAAAAGTCCTAAAAGAACCGTACCGAAAATAATTAATGAAGAAATCGCTGCTAATGAAGTTGATAGGTTAAACTGCACATCAGAATATATAGTCATTGGCAAGGTATTAAAACCTGGGCCGGTCAGGAAAAGTGCAATAATTAACTCATCAAAGGACACTACTAAACTAAGAAAACCACTAGCTAATAGTGCAGGTCTTGCAAGTGGAACAGTCACTAAAAAAAACGTTTTAATAGGGGATGCTCCTAAAATAATAGATGCTTGTTCAATCGACTTATCCATACCAGCAAATCCAGCTATCATCGTACGAACCACATATGGAATGACAATGACCACATGGGCTAGCAATAATCTTGGGAAGTACATTTGGACCCCTAAATTACTAACTAAAATAAGTAGTCCAATGCCCAATAATAAGGTAGGAATAACTAAGGGTGAGAGAAAAAAACTCTGCAATACATCGTTAAATCTCGACTTATATCTAGAAATAGCATAAGCGATCATCGTTCCTACAGGAAGTGCAATCATCGTAGTAACAACAGCAAGCTTGATACTATTCCAAAATGGTTGCGTATACCGCCCCTTAGAAATTACTTCATGGTACCAATCAAACGTAAATCCTTGAGGTGGAAATACTAGGTATTCTGCTGTATTAAAGGAAGAAATAATAACTACAAGGAGAGGAGCTAAAATAAAGATATAAATGAATACATTTACGAAGTTCACAATTTTAAAATTCTTCATTTAAGTATTAGCTCCTTCATATTTACTTTGAAGTGCCTTTTTATAAAGACTTGTTACAATTAACATGGTGATTAGTAGAATTACACCCATTGCGGATGCAAATGGCCAGTTCAACAACTGAATCGTTTGATCCTCAATTTCAGTTGCCATTAATTTTACCTGCGAGCCACCAACAAGAGATGGAGTGATAAAGTAGCTTAATGTTATAGAAAAAACAAGCAACGTACCGGCTACTATTCCAGGCTTTGATATTGGGAGTGTAACGTACCACCAAACCTTAAATTTATTTGCTCCAAGATTTGATGCAGCTTTTTCTAAATTCAAGTCCATTCCATCAATTACTGCATATAAAACAAGTACCATATACGGTAACATAACATGTACAAGGGCTATAATTACCCCCGACACTGTATACATTAGTTCCATCGGTTGATGAATGATATTAAGCTTAATGAGAATCTCGTTTAAAATACCTTTTTTACTTAAGATAATAATCCAACCAAAATTTCTGATAACTGCACTTGTCAATAAAGGCAACGCAATCAACATAAGAAGTGGAATTCTATATTTAGGTTTCGTTCTAGCTATTCCATATGCCAAGAAATAGCCTAAAACTAAGCAAATAGCGCTAACAATTACACCAACATATACAGATCTCCATAGCATCTCCAAATAATAAGTATCTGTAAAGAATTTAATATATTGGTCTAAAACAAATGCTGGTTCTATCGCGCCTGAAGATGTCGTTTTATAGAAACTATAGATAAAAAGACGTCCAAGAGGGAAAACAAACGCTAGTAGAAGGATAACTATACCCGGTGCTAATAATATCCAATTGGCTGGAATGCGTTTTAGCATACCCTCGTCCCCCCCTTTATTGGTAATTAGAAATTTATTTAGTTTGAAATCAATTTATTCCATTGCTCTGTATAAGCAGATCGGTTGTTATTTACTTTTTCTAAGTCTAAATGAATTAAGTTGTTGAAAGATTCTTCTCCATTTGGCAAAATATCTGAAAGCTTCTCAGGTAACTCTGTATGGACATTTGTAGGTGAATACCCACCACCCTCAGCTGTTAATGCTTGTATTTCTGGTCTTAATAGGAAGTCAATGTATTGCTGAGCTAATTCAGGATTTTTGCTTCCTTGCACCACGTTTGCTGTCATGTAGATACCAATACCGCCCTCATCAGGTGTTGCAAAGTTAACTGGAACACCTTGTTCAGCAAATGTATAAGCATAACCAGAATCAAACGGCGCAATCATCACTTCCTCCTGTGCAAACAAGTTTCCTACTTCAGGACTTGCAGAAACAATAGCCGCTGTGTTTGGAATTAATTTCGTTATAATATCCAAACCAGGTTGAATATTATCTTCACTTCCACCCTCCATTAGAGATGCTGCAAGGAGGAAATAATATCCGTAAGTATTAGAAATATCAACCAAACCGACATTTCCACTGTACTCCTCTTTCCATAGATCCTTCCATGATGTAGGAGGTGCAGCTACTCTATTTTCATCATAAATTAATCCTAGCGACTCGTAGCCAAATGTTACGCTGTGCCCATCGGGATGCACAGCACCTTCATATAAATTATCCATATTTTTAATAATTGACTTATCCAATTCCATTAATAGTCCTTCATCTTTCGCAATTTGCTCTTGTCCCCCAGAGAAAAGAACTACATCTAGCGATGGATTATTTTTCTCCGCCCGCATTTTTGCAAGCGCATCTGCAGAGTATAAAGTAACCACTTCAACATCCGCATTGTATTCTTCCTCAAACTGCTTGATATACTCCTCTTGTGCTTCTTGAATAGCACCACCAAAAGATGTTACTACTAATTTTTGCGGGTCCTTTGATGAAGCATCACCTGTTGAATCACTTGAAGTGTCTGCCCCTGAACTACTTCCTTGACACCCTGAAAAGGAAAAAGCAAAAAGAACAATCAAGAAGACTAACCATTTTTTATTTAATTTCATCGGTACCTCTCCTCTTTTAAAATTCAGATTGAGTTATTATACTAGGCTGGTTCATACTAAACTCCCAATTTTTGGTGTATAGTGATCTTGCATTTTCAGATAAAATCATAGAGGCAACCTGATAAGCATAACTCTCATCGATTATTCCCTCACCAATTAGATCCTCTAATACCTTGGCAAGCACAGACTTTATTAATCTTGCACCAAGCCAACTAATTTCTGGAATTGTAAAACCATCTGAACCATATAACACTTTAGTAAAAGGAGCCATTTCCAAGATTTGACGTAGCTTAGGATAAATACCTATACTGCTAAAAGGAATCATAGATGACAAATCAAGATATAAATTGGGGTATTGATTAACTAAATAACCTGCTTCTTCCACAAATGGATAGGCCGTATGCACAAATATGATTTTCACATTTTGGTAATGTGGATCACTAAGGATTGTATGCATTAATAGAGGACTTGATTGTTTTACATCTATCATTGGGGCATCCCCTGCTCCTGAATGCATTTGAATCGGGATATCATATTCTAAGCAGAGTTCGAAGGCCAGCAGAACTAGATAATCACGAACTTGTTTCTCTGCCTTACGATTGGTTGGGTCAGCAATAAACTGTTGGTAGCTTTGTGAAGCTTGTTTTTTGGATGTTTTTTGGATATTCAACCCTGTATGGTAGGCAATAACTGTTTTAAATGCAATAGTTCCTTTCTTTTCTACCTCTTCTCTTAGTACAGCTAAGTATTTTGACTCTAATTCGTCAAATCCTATTTTTTCCTCAAAGAGCGGATGAAAAGTTGATTCTACCCGATGAATTCTCCTTACATTTACAGAATCAGCTGTTTCATGGAACCAATCTAGCTCCTGTTTTGATAGCCGCTCTCCCATCACTGGAAATCCATAATCCACTAGAAACGATTCAAAATTCACTTCTTTGAACATCTTATCTACATAGGCCTTAGGATTAGTTCGATATTTTTCATTTCTAATTTTAATAAGCTCATCATCTGTAATAGTAGAATCAAGATTATAGTGTTTGATTAGTTCATTTCTTGCCATTCGAAATAATAATGTATTCCTGGTATTCCTACTTTTTGGTGGGATAAGCGAAAGTGTAAAACAGTTATCAAATGTTTTGCTTTCTCTAGATTGCACAAATGGATGACAGTGATCATCAATAATTGGAAATTTACTTAAATCAATTCCCATAAAATCCCCTCCTATTTATTCATTTTTAATGTTTTTGATATTGTATACAATTTAAAACACAATGAATTTTCAAACAACCGTTTTGTCAAGAAATATAACACGGTTTTTGAAAATATAAAGAAATTGAAAATTCTGATTTTAGTGATTTATATTCTGCTATTTTTAGTAATATGCCTTCACTTAAGTTAAATTTATAACAAGTTTCTCTAGATTATAGTCCTATTTACATCATTTTTCTAAAAGAAAAAAACAACCCTACATCAGGTTGTCTAAGTTTTAGTATTTTTCAAGAAATCTTCTCTTGCACGTTTCCAATTTTGTTGAGTAGAACGTCTAGCAGCTTCACAGTCTTTCTTAACAATTGCTTGATAAATCATTCTATGTTCTTCAGTTGCTTCTGAAATATCTACAACAGTTGTAAATGATGTTTGGATTTGGTACGTTCTTTGAAATAGCTTCTCCCAATGTTGAATAAGAAGTTGATTTTTACACATGGTATGTAAAGTTCTATGGAATTCAATATCCTTCTCCTTCCACTTATGGAAATCCATCTGCTGTTTATACTTCTCCATATCTTCCAGTACTATCTTTAGCGCATTGACCTTATTCTCTTCTGGATTCTTAGCTGCAATAAAAGCAATCATTCCTTCAATAGCTTCCATCATTTCATAACAATCACTAATATCATTTGCAGTTAGAACTTTTACAAATGCCCCTTTTCGCGGATACAATGTTACAAATCCATCAACGGATAATAACCTAATTGCTTCCCGGACTGGTGTTCTACTCATATTTATTTTTTTGGCATATTCCTCTTCAACAATAGGTTGACCTTGTGCTAACCTGTTGTCTTTAATATCTTGAAGAATACTATCATAGGCAATTTGAGTCTGATTTATTTTAGCCATATAAGCAATCACCTTTACATTAAATGATATTTGTTACACTTCAAGTTATCTCTGTATATGAAGCCAATCTACTAATTAATAGATAAGTATTGCTAAAATGTTTTTTATATTCCATAATTCTATTTTTTAACTAGCAGAATGAAAATTGTAAGGCCAACGGCAGCAAACACTTCTTTAGTATATTTTACTCATCTATTCTTGTTTTCTTCTGCAAGTAGATTTACTCTATCTAATGGTTTATACTCCACTTGTTTAATACCTCGTAAATCCACTTGTTTAACAGTTCTTCTAAACTTATTACATAACGACTAAACTGAGGTTCTTTTCGATTTATTTAGAAGTTTAATATTTACATATTTCTTTTCCCCATGTTTTTCCCAATAAAGTGGTGGTTCTATAACAGTATTAATTGCTTCATCTGGTTCAAAGGTAATTAAATAAAATGCCCTCTTTAATTCCTTATTACCATTTTTCTTAATTTTTATAATGAAAATGCAAGCCCATTCCAGAGCCATGATCATCTGCATCAACTCCAAATTTTGAGTTGGGTTTTGGGAGTAGCTCTTAGGGCTTTCTACCATATGTAAGCATATTAAACAAAGTCAATCCCTCTTCTGGTCGTCTACTGTATAAATCCTCACCAATGTGATTTCCATGAAGTTCTAATATATTTTTTTACCGATATACTTACTAATTAAAGTCTTTTCTTTATTTACTAAATTTCTAACATTATTTTTTATGTTTTCACTCCGCAAATCATCATAGTTTCCAAATTCTTCCAGTAAAAAGTCCCCAAATATTCTTGTAAATTCACCATAAGAAACGAAGTATAAATTAAAATTTAAACGGTTCATAATGTTATTCTGACTTTGTATACTAATATCAAAGAGAAAAGATGACAAGGGGAAATTTTATGATTTCAATTTAATCATATATGTATTTCGATTTTGCCCTTCTACAGGTTCAAATAAAAGGCCAAGCTGTTCACTTTCATATTTCTTCTTAATGTCCTTTAACAGCTCCTTATATTTAGAATACTTTATTCTAACAAGCCTTTTCTATTTTATGTTAGATAACTGTCCATCATCTCTTTGTCTCACACCAAACAAATATATATCCTTTTTTGCTAAATCAATTTCGTAGCATGTAATAAAATCATCATATGAATCATAACCTTTTAATTTAACTCCCATTTTTTAAACCTCCAAATATTTCATATAATAAATTGTAATACCAATCTATTCTACTAGTCTAGAATAGATTATACCCAAGAGATAAATCTTTAAAATTGTAATCGTAGTCCGTAATGCCTTGAAAAATCTTGGTGTTTATTGAAACAATTAACTGTCCCAACAGATGCGTCCTTAACACCCATATCCCTCTTTCACGAAGAGTGCTCTGCGCTGTACGATAACAAAAAGGGAAGATTCCTTGCTTATCAGCAAAGAACCTTCCCCTTTTCTCTTTTTAAAACTCCTCATAAATAGCAGGATCTTGATTGTTCATTCGACCATCTGGTCGGGTTAATTTTGAAATACTACTCATATCAGCGTCATCTAAGTGAAAATCAAAAATTGAAATATTTTCGAGTTGTCTTACATGTGAAGCAGATTTTGGAATCGAGACGGCTCCAAGTTGGTAGTGCCAACGCAAGATAACTTGTGACACTGTCTTTTGATGACGGTTTGCAATTTGTTGGATCGTATTATTTTTAAAGAGCTCTCCTCCTCGAAATAATGGACTCCAGGATTCCGTCACAATCTCATTCTGTTCATGCCATTTTCGTTGTTCTTCTTGATTGAAAAATGGATGTAACTCGATTTGGTTCACGCTTGGCTTCACACCGGTTTCCTTTTCCAAACGTTCGATATGCTCAGGTAAGAAGTTACAAACACCAATTGAGCGAATAAGCCCCCATTTTTTTGCATCAATTAATGCCTGCCAAGCCTCAACATATTGTTCTTGTTTCGGATTCGGCCAATGGATCAGGTACAAATCATAGTAATCCAAGTTTGCACGATATAAGGATTCTTGTATGGTTTCAACAGCCTTATTATATGTATGATAACGCCCTGGTAATTTAGAGGTAATGATTAATTCCTCTCGTGGAACAGAGCTACGTCGCACCGCTTCCCCTACTGTTCCTTCGTTTTCATAGTTATAGGCTGAATCGAGCAGACGATAACCGTGGTTGATTGCGTTTTTGATTGAATTGACCCCTTCATTCCCTTTAAGGGCATATGTACCCAAACCAATCACCGGTATCATAAGACCATCATTTAAACTAATCTTCGGTATGACATTTTCCATCCTTCCCACTCCTTTCAATATCTTCTTATTTAATATGTTACTGCAATGACGAAAACTCTTCAATTTTTAATTAATTTATTGCTAGTTTTTGGTGCTCAATACTACTCGAAATTTTCTTGATATATAAAAACAGAAAAAGCTCACTAGCCTTTTGCTTCGCAACTCTCTCAGCTCTTTCCTTTTCTTTTGTGCGCATTATATAATTGCCTTTAACAATAAAACTCCAGTCTTTGTTCTTCTCATCCCAAGATACACCTCATACGCCGCTCTTGCTTCCTACTCTCGAACCCTGTCTATTTTGTTGGTTCTCATGGTGAAAAAATAGTAGCTCTTGAAGCAACGGAGGCAATGTAGGTTTTGAAATCAATTAATGAGATAGCAAATACAACTCACATCCGCATCTTAAGCCAATATGCTGCCTTCGACGAAGTTAAACCTTTAGCTCAATGAAAAGAAAAACAAACAACACCTCACTCCGTATTACTTAAGAAGTGAGGTGTTGTCTGTTTTAAATAGCATTATCTATTCTTATTCTTTGCGAGAAGCTTAATTTGCCGGAATAAGAGGAAAAATAAGATGACAGTAGAAGATAACATTAAAAAGATGCTTTTTAGTAAGATCCCTGAAACTGCAATGGCTAAGTATATAACTAGATACAGGATAAACCTTTTATCTATACGCATTTTTGAAGCACCCTATGTTTCCGCCTAAATTAAAACCGGCTACGAATGATAAACAAACGATACATTCTGTCCCTGCTGTCAGTGCGCAACCAACTCCACAAAAACCGGCAATTGTAGTGGCTAATCCAGCAGATATCCCTAAACAATCAGCTAGGTAACTTATATTAATTCCTAGTGTAGAAAACATTGGTGGATTGTTATTAACCTCTTCTACTGTTTTAAATGTAATCTCTGTATCCTCATATATTTGCTCTTCCCCGTCAATGTATTGAGCAATAGTAAAATTACCTTCTTCGTTTTCGGTTAGGTAGAATTCTGCCGTGTTTGAGAATTCCTTATTTGGCCCAAAAGAAGAGTGTGACATTGCTAAACTCGTGGCTGCTTTCTAAAGCAACCGGTACGGTCAAAATGTAGTTGAATGTGTTGTTGTTTTCATATTTTAATAGTTTGGCTTCAGATAGAACGAGTTTGTCACTACAAATGTGTAAATTGGCTTTTTCTTTACCGCTTGCTTTTTCTGCAATATCTCTCGTCAAAACTTTTGCCTTGTTGGTAAAATACTTTGTTAATGCGCTGTCTGTGATCTCGGTAGTTTTCCTTATTTCGCCTTCAATGTGTCGCAAAGAATTTGGGTTTTCGGTTATACTACTTGCGCTTGCTGGAACCGTAAATACAAATGTAACTACCAATAGTACTAAAATAGTAAACAACCTTTTCCCCACTCAACCACTCCTTCTTTCTAGTAATTTTCTACGCTTAAAAATACCATATTGTGGAATTGGAAACAATAGGTAAAAGGGATTGGCTTATCTTTGATTCTCTTGGATATCCTTCTAGCAAAACTAATATTCCCTTACTACGAACCGTACGGAAACTTAGTTGTTACACTGGAAAACGAAAGAATAATATGTTAAAAGTTAATTAAACTTTGTGGTACAAACGAACTAGAGAAAGTGGTAAAGAATAGGTTTTAAATAACTTGATTGAGGGAATTTGGGAGGAAGTATGTCAAAAAAAGAAGATTGTATTTACTAGCGATGGAACAGCTAGCTGGTCATGTAACACCGAATATTAGAGCTGGTGTCTTGCACACCCCGAAGACTGACAGATATGAAGAACACAGATTTTCAGCTTAATGAGTCTATTTTAGAGTTTATATCTACCCTGATATCACTAGATTCCCATCTCCTCTGTAAAACGCGAATTCCCTTACCTATGTTTAATTCAACGTAACCTATCACTACAAAACCTCCAACCTCTTCATCCTAGAAGTGCTTACAAATCTTGCTACCACTCGGTATACTGGCAATTGTATTAGGAGGAAAAAGTCCAATAATGGAATATAAGATCATGGAAACGCTTGAGAAACTAGTAAAAAAGCGTATGAGTATATAGACTATCTCCCAAAGTCTAATTGGGGCCAAATTCCGAACACTAGATGTTCGAACAAAATAAACAATGCAGGTGACAGGCACCATTATTTAAGAAACGCTACTCTATAGATGGATGAGGACGATGTTAGAATCCCTAATAAGTCAAATTGTTCCTCAAATATTTTTTAAACCAGTTAGCATAATCCAGATCAAAATGTTGGCTAGATAATTTTACATGTTCATCAACATAACGACCTTTTAAAATCAACGAGTATCACCTAGTTTTTTTTATATTTTAAGCTGTTCTTCAATTTCTTCCCCATTAACCCCAAGGTATCTAACCTTTTTCTCTTTTATAAACACACGATAGGTGATAATCCCTGCTTGAGCAATCTCTTGTAGGAAATCTAAGAAAGGAAGAGAAATGTTCGTGATTGCCTCAAGTGCCTTATTTCTATTAAAGTCGTCTGAAATCAATAAATTCACTTGAGAATCCGTTTTAAATTCTGAATATGCTCCTTTATATGTGGCTTGTCCCGTTGCAATTTCTATTTCATATTCATTTATCCCTCTTTGGGACAATTCATCCAAGAATTGGGGGAAATCTATTACACCATTACTTCTTCTAAGTATAATTTCTCGTAATTCACTCTCTGTTATCTTGTCCTTCATAAAAAGCACCTCCAATTATCGTTCTTTACTTCAGTCTACATCCTAATTTTAACCTCGGAGTAGTATTATGAAGAAACAAAAGTCCTTAATTGCTCATGTGCAAATCCTTTAGCTTTTTACGTAGGATTCGAAGATATATTATTCTAAAGTAAGAACGGAAACAAATAGAACAAATTACATCAATTCATTTTTTTCAGTTCAACTTTTCCAATCGTAAAGTAAAATGGCGAAGGGAAAGGCGGACGTTCGCCTTTTATTAATTTTGAAAAAGAAATAGTTAACCAGTTCCGTTTCTGGTGTATACCGGTAAAAAATAAATATAATGTGTCCTGATCATGTTCGGATTCACCATAGTAACCGTTAGGAAAGCCAATTCCATTCCTGTACCATTCCGCACCTTCATCACAATCCAAAATTAACTTAGGGGAACTAGACCAATTTTTGCGGTCTCCATTTGGTTTGGCACCTTCCAGTAACCACAGACCTTGTTTAGGAAATGGGTGCCTTCCATATAAATTTGTACTTCTACAGACAGCCATTTCATACCCGCCCCTATTAGATTTGAAGACTGTTGCATCGTAGTAATTTTCATCTTCATTAAATAATGTTTTAGGTTCAGACCAGTTATGTAAACCATCGTCGCTTTTAACATAGTTAACACAATATTGAGGGGTCCCCTTCTTTCCAGTTTCTATCTTCGTCGTTACATACCACATTCTCCACTTTCCCTCTATGTATCTTACTTTTGGTTCAAGAACATTGGGACTCTCTTTCGTTCCCACTAGAACTCGCGTTGGATGACGGTTCCAAACACCATTTCTTTTTTCTATTACTCCGATTGAATAAGGGGACTTATTATCAACCACTTTTCTTGATCCTCTTCCGGTATAATACACACGTTCAACTATATCTCCATTTGCACCTCTTCCGGACACATAGAATGGTGTATGGAAACCAAAGTAATCCCAGCTTCCTTTCTCTGAGTTCTCGACGATTGGATTTGCCTTGTTTGGATGCCCTGATTCAGTCGTAATTTTCCATTCATTAGAACTAAGTGTTTTCCCCTCAGGAAGGGTTGCTGTAAAAATATTATTTTTAAAATTCGTTTGAAATCCTCCAATAAACATCCACCATTGGTTTTTAATTTTGACAACATGAGGATCACCAAAACCTAATACGTTATGGATATCACCATATCCATCTACTTGATCAAACAACTTTATTGGCTCATTTAGTGAAAAGTTCATATGAAATCACCTTTTAAGTTCGATTATCTGTATCATTTCCACTATGTAACTATTTAAACTAGAACAATCTCTTGAGCCAAAACAGGTGACAGGCACCATCCAGAATCTGGATGGTGCCTGTCACCTGCTTTTATTTATCTGTTTGTTGTTGCTTCTTTTTCAAATACTCTGTACGTAATTTTTCAAGATGCTGCTTTTTATCAAATTTGGCAGGCGTCCGTTTTTCATGAAACTTTGTCACAGCCATCTGACCCTTGGTATCCAATTGATATTTTCCCACTTTGTTCACCTACTTTTCTTTCTTTACAGAGAATCTCTTCTTATTTTACTGAAGGAAACCATATACTTTATTAGTGTACTGCTAACTTTACATCTATGCAGTAAAAATAATAAAAACTTACCGAATGTCTGCACCATGTCCCTGTCCCCTCGTGCACTTTGTTCGTATCGATCTACGTACCCTTTATAAATCGGAACATATAATGAAAGAACCGTTTTAGTAAGGAGTATAGGTTATGAGTCTAGAAAGAGATAATTCTAATAAGAAGCGACCTAATATACTCATATTAATGGTCGATGAACAACGATTTCCGTCTATATACGAGACGGCACGATTAAAGAGATGGTGTAAAGAAAATCTTGTAGCACAAGAGCTATTAAAGAAAAATGGAATGGAGTTTGTTCATCATTATGCAGGCAGTACAGCTTGTTCTCCAAGTAGAACTACCTTATATACTGGGCAATATCCTTCTTTACACGGAGTAACACAAACTACAGGAGCGGCCAAAGGTTCTTTTGACCCTGATGTATTCTGGCTCGATCCAAACTCAGTACCGACGATGGGACATTATTTTCGAGCTGCAGGGTATGAAACGTACTGGAAAGGGAAATGGCATGCTTCCGATGAGGATATTTTAATTCCAGGCACACACAATGCTTATGCTAGTTATCATGCTAAAACAGGTGCACCGACGAAAGATGGGGTAGCTCTTTACGAGAAAGCGAATCGGCTCGATGACTACGGTTTTTCCGGTTGGATTGGGCCAGAACCTCATGGACCAAGCCCACGTAATTCTGCTTCGTCTGCACGATTCGGTCTTTCGGGACGAGATGAGGTATATGCTGCAGATACTGTGCAATTAATTCAATCTCTAGAGAAGAAAGCTTCTAATGGAAAGGACCAAACACCTTGGTTTATTATGTGTTCGTTAGTCAACCCACATGATATTGCATTGTATGGAGTGGTAACTGCTCGCCAACCTTCTTTTCATTTTCAAGTTGATCCTACTCTTCCATCCATTCCACCAGCACCAACTACTCAGGAATCTTTAGACACGAAGCCAGCAGCGCATACAAGTTATCGAGACACATACCCAAAAGCCTTACAACCGATTGTGAACAACCAATTTTATCGTCAGTTGTACTATAGCCTTCAAAAGAAGGTCGATCAGGAAATGCTAAAGGTTTTTAAAGCACTTCAACAGTCTTGTTTTTATGAAGATACGATCGTGTTATTTACCTCAGACCACGGTGAATTGTTAGGAGCGCATGGGGGTCTTTATCAAAAATGGTATAACATGTATGAAGAATCGATTCATGTCCCTTTAGTTATCCATAGCCCAAAACTATTTCCGAAAAGGACTACTACCGATACGCTAACTAGTCACGTAGACATCCTCCCAACTTTAATCGGTTTAGCTGGTCTAGATGTAGATAGTTTACAAAAAAAGCTTGCGAAATCACATACGGAAGTACGTCCTTTTGTAGGGAGAGATTTATCTTCGTTCGTGAAAGGAAAAGGAGAAGGACCAATAAGAGAAGAGCCGTTATATTTCATGACAGATGATAATTTTACCAAAGGTTTAAACCAAACAACCGTAACTGGGGAGCCATACGAATCAGTCGTTCAGCCGAATTCGATTGAAGCAGTCATTACGAAGTTAGAAACAGGGGAAAACAATCAAAAAGAAATTTGGAAATACGCTCGTTATTTTGACAACCCTCAGTTTTCGAATGATGGAAAGGACAATTCCACTCAAGACGAATACGAGCTGTATAACCTTACAAAAGATCCATTAGAAGAAAGAAATTTAGCAAATGAAGCCTTTGCCACAGAAGAAAGTAGAAAAATTCAACAAAGGTTGGAGAAATTGTTGGAGGAGCAGTCTAGGAAGAAAAGATTATATCCTAAAGGAACTGTTTAAATAACTGAATATTGGACCATTTTGTTCAGAGATGGTACTTCATTAGAGGGTACTTTCTTCATTTGGAAGATAGACCCTCCTCGTGATGATAAAAATTAAGCAGGAGCATTGGTTGTTTTCAAACTATTCAACTGCTCTTTCTAAACCTTCATCGCGCCTTTGTTGGATTCCTTCTATTGTTGGTGGAATTAATAAGTCAGGTATCATCCCGACTCGTAGTGTTTCGGTGCCACCTGGATAATGAATACCGAGGACTCAATGTTCCTTTGTAGAAGCACTGCCTTCGTGAATCGTTCGATCAAGTGCTCTCTTGGTTAGGGTTTCAAGCCCTATTTCTTCATAGTACCCCGGATGTTGGCGCGGGCTTGCTACTGTAGGATCAGTAGATTCATCTGTATTTTTTCTTGATATTGGTCCTGTTTCATTCGTCATGATCTTCCCTCCTTTCTGTTTAGTATGGTTAAATTGCAGGTGACAGGCACCATCCAGATTTTTCCTAGTTCCTGCGTAGCCAGTAGATATATCCGTATATCCGATCGCCTGTTGGTTATTCATTTAGGTTAAAAAGCCTAATCCTCCATTATCGAAGAATTAGGCTTTTGGTCACTGAATATTCTCCTTGTACTACGTAGCAATTACTTTCTTAAGTTTTAGTCATCTAACATATAAGCACCCTATACTTGAATAAACTAAAGGTCTTATTAAATGGTAATTACAATAAAGCCTAGGTTTTCACTTCACAATTAAGTAGTTTTAATCCTTACTTCTAATTGAATCTCCACATTGCCTTGAATGGCACGGCTAATCATACACGATTTCTCAGCTTTTTCTGCAAGCTTTTGTGCCATTTGTTTGTCTTGAACGGAAGCATTTGGTTTCAATACGATTTCTGGTCGATGGATAATTTTTTTATATGTAAATACGCCATTTGTCACATCAACAATGGCTTCTGATTCCATCGTTAATTCATCTTTCTCTAACTTACTACGTTCCATCATCGCAGCTAGTGTAATAATGTAACAGGTCGCTGCTGCCCCAAGGAGCATTTCGTCAGGATTTGTACCAATCCCAGGACCGTCCATTTCTTTTGGGATCGATATTTTTGTCTTTAAATGTTCAGCTTCGATTGTCCCTACATCATTACGTAGCCCTGGCCAATGTGCCTTTAAATGAAAATGATGTTCTGCCAATTTGTTCACTCCTCATTCATTTTTATGTTAATAAATAACAAAGTAAAAGGTGATAAAATAGATTCACTATTACTAGTATATGACCTTCTATTTTTTACAACAAATGCGCCCCATTGTGGATGATGGTTATTAAAGTAACGCCCCCATACTACAATAAGCCTAAAAAAGGATATCAAAAGTAACGATGTTATTTTTTCATGTTCTCATAGAAGACAATTTTATTTCCGAATGGATCTCCAATTCTAACCTCTCTAGTATTCCAGTCTGTCGTTTCAAGCCCGGGACGCGCATACTTGTATTGCTTTTCTAGAAGCTTTGAATGAAGCACCTTCACATTGTCTACTTCAATTCTAATCGATGCTCCCGGCGTCGAATCACCAAAATGCTCAGAAAGATGAAGGATGCAATTGCTCTGAGAAATTTGCATATATAGGGGGAAGTCCTCTTCAAACCGATGCTCCCAATCTAACTTAAATTCCAAAAATGTTAAATAAAATTCTTTGGCTTTCTCTTCATCAAAAATACGTAATATTGGTATGGGGCTTTTCATCTTTATTTTAGATGTGCTCATTATCACATCCCCCTTTCTATTCATTTTTGAACTATATTAAACATCTTTACCATTATTTTAGCATTCTTCTAAAAGAAACCTGCTTCGATTGCTTAAGTACATTCTTTCACAAAGTCACCTTAAAATGAAGAGCTATGCTGCATAGTAGATCCTACTACGCAGGAAGGAATGACAATACGTATTCCACCTTACTGGTTCATTCATGCTATGAACATTCTATCAAATGACTCGTTTCTAGTAACTGAATCCTGTGACAAGGAACCTTTGTCTCCACATTCACCTAACCCAGAAAAACTAATCATGACAGGTTCTAATATTTATGGGATAATTTCTAAAACATTATGAGAAAATGCTCACATTTGGAGGGATGGTTTTGTCTATTAAAAGAAGGAAGTTCACTGTTTAAGTATGTATCAATTTCAGAGGCCATAATATAAACTCCAATCAAAACGATATAAATTCATGGAAAATGGTTAATCAAGATAATTTAAGTTTTTGCCCATACAAGGTTCCTTGACCTTAGGACTTTGTAATACCGTAAAACCAAATTTGCTATAAAATTGAATAAGTCTTTCTATATAGTTCCTTCTTTCATTCCCGCTCGATGCTTTAGTACTTGGTGCAGGTTTAAGTGCAAAATAATTTACATCTAGATAATTCCAATAATGTAGAAAGTCATTCATTGCATGACTCCCCCACCCCTGATTGCGGTATTCTTCGTGTATTTGGATAAAATCTAAAACAAGAATCTTCCCTGCAATTTCTTCATCATCCTTATAGTCGGAAAGAACAACAAGGACTTCATGAAGGTCTCCCGATACAGCATCAGCACTATCTACAACGTCAAACCATTCAGAAAACAAATAAGAATTAAATAAATAAAACCGCGCATAACCAATGCTAAACTCTTCGTTTGTCTCCATATTATGAAGTCTCAAGTCTGCATCAAAGTTAATGATGTTCAACTCCTCATTAAAAGAAGAACAGTAGTTTATTTCTAAGAATAAACTGTCCAAACAAATTCCCCCTTCTATCTCAGTGCCAAACCGGTGACGCAAAACCAGGTGACAGGCACCATCCAGAAACTGGATGGTGCCTGTCACCGATTTCTGACTATCATTTTCAATAACCCCCCTACAAGAACCCCAGGAATGACACATAACATTGGAAACCAAACGGTTCCTAAACATATTCCAAATATCCTTACCTTTGCTGAATACATTATTCCAACCGTAACAAAATACGCACATATCACAAACGGTAGATAGGAATAAGGGTCTTTGCCCCCGCCTGCATCCCTATAGGCATCCCACATTGAAAAGAAGTAAACACAAGGATAAAACATGAGCCATTGATATTCAGTATGATCAATGGCTTTGCTTATCTCTCCATTAAAACTAAAGAAAATGATCTTATTAAAATGGGATTGAACATTAATAATAATTTCCAATAGAACAAAGAATATTCCCTTTAGATACTTGCCGTTAAGTATTTGACCGAAGCCAGGAAAAGCAATGCTCCACAACAAATTTTCTTTTGGTTTCACATTTGTTTCACCTTCTTTTTTTATTTTTTGTTTACCTTCTATAGGTGAAAATTCTCATCCCCATTCAGTTAGGTTTTAGCGTTCAATCATTGTTCATTCCCTTTACACTTCTCAATCCTAATCTATATTTCTTTCCTTCATTAACTCATTTCTATCAGCTGCATGAGGAGGTCTTTCCAACCATTCATACTTAATTTGGAGATTTAACCCGTCCTCTGCATAAAGTCCAATCTCTCCTTGGAATCGAACGTATTCAGCGGCAATATCTCTTCTTGGACTTGCAGAAAGGGCCGTTCCATAGTTTCCCATACCCGCAGCAGTCATCATCGAAATTTGGTAGAGCATTAATTTATCAGAAAAAGGAGATTCCGTTGTATCCTGAACTTCTGCATCCCAGGTTACAGGGACAGGGAGATCATTTTCATGTAGGTATTTACTAAACACTTCAATCTTTTTCTTTGAAATCTCAATTCCCCTTTTGAAGTATTCTCGAAGTTCCTTTAATTCCGCAACCTGAGCGAAACCCGTTATTACGGATGTACCCATATGGTTTGTTTGTATATTCGAGAAGAGGTGAGTAATCTCTGCAGCACTTAGAGGTCTTTGTTTCCCCAACCATCCCGCTAAAAAGCGTTGTTTTTCAACCATATCTACTTCTTGAAGGTAAGGAATATAAGGAGAACGCACTTCTAGCCCTTTAGAAAGGAGTACGTTTGTGGTTTCATTAAATAATTCCATTGAAGAAGAAATGCAAGACATGAAGTGTTCTCGAATGTCATTACGAAAGGTATGGGGCAAAATAGCAGAGTAGGTTACTAAAGCTCCTTTTGTCATGTGTTTTGTAAAAAATAAAAAGAACTCATCGGAAAAAAGCCTCGGTGCCTCCACATTAACATCGTCATCCGTAAAGCCAAGAGGAATCGCATGCCCTTCTTCTTTGAAAATTTTTGTAACACCTTGTACATGCTGTTGAGATAAATCTAAAGCATGTTCTAAGACTTTCTTCGTTTCTGCATCTTCTACTTTCGCTAAATAATACTTATAGATACAAACAAACATGGAGTCAGCTATATAATTTGCCCACAAACCACCTACTTCGGACGAAGTTAAACGAATATGATGAGTCTCCATACTATTACCTCCAGTTTTAAGAACTGTTGGTATTATCCCCATTAAATGGGATTTGATGAATTTCTATGATTGTTTCTATAGGATCCAATGCTTGGCCTCGTTACCATTTACTTCAGTCTATAGCTCCTCTACCCCAACTATAAAAAGGGAGTCCCCCAAGATTTTGTGGACCAAAGAAAAAAGGGCTAATCCTCCCTGGATTAGCACCCGCATACAAATAAATGCTACTTTTTTATTTCACCTTCGCTAGTCCGAGCGCTAAATGATCCCAAAGGATCTTTTCAACCTTTTCACCCTCATCTTCTTTGCAATCAATGATCAAGATTACTTCTGATTTTTTCCCTTTTATTTTTTTGCTTTTTTTATTTTTTATTTTTACTAGTATCATGTCAATGATGAAACCAAGGATAAACCCTCCCCCAGCTCCAATTAGCCCCCAATAAATCGGTCCCCATTCAAGTAAAAAGCCTCTACTTGCACCAATCACAGAGAAAATAACCGCCAAAAACATGCCTTTGTTAATAAGAGAAATTCCATCAGACTGATGGAGAGTATCAAAGAGCTTTGGATTTTCAGTGCGGTTATCCAATGGTACTGCAAAAATATCTTTTACTTCTTCTTGCTCCAACTTTCTGATCGCTAATTCAAGGTAATGGGAATGGTCAAAAGTAGCAAAAATCTGCATATTGATTTAGACCTTTACACCTTTCTTTATTTTAAATTTTTTTGATTGATACTGTTTTTTTAAGTAGTTTTTTTGTTCTGCCTCAAATAATTTATTATTTTCCACTGCATTTATATAGGAATCATAGATGGTAAAGAAATAAAACGATGGGATATAAAGAAGCCATTGTTTATTTAACACTTTAGTTGATTGATCAATTTCTCCAATTAATAAATAGTGAAAGCCTTCTAGGAAGTGAGAGTAATGCACAAAGATCACCGTAATAATAAGAGTAAAAAAAGCACCAATAACTCTATGCGTATACAATTGGCCTACACTCGGGATTGTCATGGCCCAAAAAGCAGCTACGATTGGGCTTCTTTTATCCAGATAATTTATTTCTAAAGGTTTAATGGTAAGGTGTTTTACTTGAGGAGATTCGCTTTCATTCAGTAAATACATTTTATTTAAGTCAACGGTTGTTCGGTAACTATCCCATATGGCAAACAAATAAATTGGGATGTACAGGTGCATATAGCGAATATCTAACACTTCTTTAGCTGCATCAATTTCTCCCATAAATGAATAAACCATTGCTGAGTTTAGATGTATACGTTGATTGATAAATAATTCCCATAACACTAAGGCAAATCCACGTAGGTATTTGGATAGAAGCAGATGACCATAACCGGGGAAAGTAACCGACCACATTGCAATTAAGTACGGATTCCTAAGGTGTATTTGTGTAGTCCCAAAAATACTTAGATGAGCTAACTGACCAAGATACCGTCCTTGGTTCGTACGATTCATATTCCACCTCTAGATTCTAACATCTCTTTTGGTAGTTTCTTCTAAAGGGGAGATTTAATACACCCAAAAGGTGACAGGCACCATCCAGATTCTGGATGGTGCCTGTCACCTACTTTGCTTTGTTTACGCGGTATGTCTCCCTCTCAATGTCCATATCTGATACAACATATTAACCGACGCGATGATGGTGAGAATCGTTAAGATGACCCATCCTGTCATTAAGTAGGGTTGCAGTGCGGTTTGTACGGGTTCACTTGTTAAATAAGCTCTATTTTGGATACAAAGGTACACGACTAATGAAATCGAAAGGATCGCGCCGATTATTCCTTGAGCTAATTTACTATGAGTCTTCCCTCTTTCAGCGTTATATTGATTGGCCCAACCGTCTTTTTTATTCACGGATAGCTTTCCTAACCAAACTTGTGAAAAGGTGATTAAATTGGCCCATAAATATAATTCAGGACTGATTAATAATGCTGCCAGGACTACATCAATCGTTCGATGCATAGGTGTCTTCAATGCAAGGATGGTGTTTAAAATCGATGCTAACACGACTGGTGTAATCCAGATCCATGACCAATAAAATTGGTTGGTCGCTAAGGAGATGGAAAGCAATAAAATGAATAGAATACGAGTGAAGAGGTCTAAAGATGTTTTTAGTTCAGACCGCCAAATTTTTCCTTTGTGTCTTGATTTCGCACCGATGTCATGATTGGTTAGCAATTCGACTGTTCCCGATTTCCATTTATTCCGTTGTTGCCGAAACGTATGATACGATCTCATGGCGTCAACAAAACAGCGGGCACCTGGACTAATTAACGTTTTCCATTTTGATTTTTGCAATTGCCAAGTTAATAACATATCTTCTACATCACTATCATTTTGCCAAGGACCATCGAGCTTATTTTCATCAACGATGTCCTGTAACGCCTCTGGCCTAAACAAGGTTGCCTGGCCTCCCAGTACATAAGTACTCCCGCCATGATATTGCAGGTTTAATAACCAACTTGCCATATCCTGTTTTTGCTGATGCGTCCACCACCTGGAAATAGGGCCGCCATATTCCCCACTATTGATTTTTTCCTCATAGTGAACATCGTCTTTTGATAACAAGCTTTTCTTCTTTGGCATTCTCATTGTATACTTGGCCATCACCCCACCAATATTACGAGCGCTGCTTAGTCCTTCCCATAATTGCATTAAAGCTCCTGGCGCTAAGCGGCTATCCGCATCCATCCCTAAGATGGCTTTAACAGATTTCTGGTATAGGTGCTGATAAGTAGACATTTTTCGGTCATATAAGTCCAGAATATCTCCATAGATATATTTCCATCCATGGTTCAGTGCCCCAACCTTCCGTAGTTTATTATTTTCGGTTGTTAACACTTTTACATTTAAGTTGAATTCTTTCCCTGCCTCAATGGCCTTTTCTTCGGTTCGATCTGTACAATTGTCCGCAACCACAATGATATCCAAATCAAGACCTTTTGGTAATGACTGATCTCCTAGCCCAGCCAAGCAGTCACGAATGGACATTTCTTCATTATGTGCAGGGATTATCGCAACCATTCTCGGTTTCATGTACGTATGTTTAATTCCTGCAACATTTAGGATATTGTCCCTTTGCTGTTCTTCAAATAAATTAGCTATTCGGTTCGTACTTTCAGGTACCAATTCTGAAACCTCTTTAGAATAAGGAGTCATTAACTTATCCATTCTCCTACCCCCATGTTTTATATAAAAATATCTTAGGTACAATGTGTGAGAAACGTATCGTCATAATAAATGTTGAACTTTTCCTATACTGCTTTTGATTTGCGAGCCAGTGATGAAACAAAAGCACTGTCTATCGGTAAATTGTCTCTGTTTATCACTTTCTCAATGTATCTCAAGATGTCACTTTTGAGCGCCTCATCTTTTAACGCAAATTCAAGTGTAGTAAGAATAAATCCTAGTTTTTCTCCAACATCGAAACGTTTGCCTTCGAAGTCATACGCAAAGACCCGTTGGATTTGATTTAGTTGTTGGATGGCATCCGTGAGTTGAATTTCTCCTCCTGCACCCGTTTCTTGTTTTTCTAAAAACATAAAGATCTCAGGTGTAAAAATATAACGGCCCATTATAGCAAGATTGGATGGTGCCATTCCTCTATCAGGTTTTTCAATAAAATTGGCTACCTGATATTGTCTTCCATCCTGAGTGAGGGGATCAATGATTCCATATCGATTGGTCTCCTCTTCAGGTACAGGTTGTACACCGATTATGGACGATAATGTTTGATCATATTGATTGATTAATTGTTTTAAGCAAGGAGTTTCACTTTCGACAATGTCATCGCCTAAAAGAACAGCAAAAGGTTCATTGCCAATGAATTTCCTTGCACACCAAACCGCATGGCCCAGCCCCTTTGGTTCTTTTTGCCGAATATAATAAATCTCCACTTTAGAGGAGGCTTGAACTTTCTCTAACAATTCAAATTTACTTTTCTCTTTTAAATTCATTTCTAGCTCCACGGCATGATCAAAATGGTCTTCGATCGCTCGCTTCCCTTTACCCGTTACGATAATGATATCCTCAATCCCTGAAGCCACTTCTTCTTCAACAATATATTGGATGGTTGGCTTATCGACAATCGGCAGCATTTCCTTTGGCATGGATTTTGTAGCCGGTAAAAACCTAGTTCCAAGTCCTGCAGCTGGAATAATCGCTTTTCGTACCTTTTTCATGTTTTCATCCTACTCTCACTATCTTTTAAACTCTTCATAACCCTATAGCTTCTATAATTATTTATTGTTTCATTTAAAAATCGACCGTCCATTCTCCCGTAAAAATTCCCCCTTACTCCAAGAGGTATGTTATTCACCCGAATAATGATAAGTTCCCAGTACTTTATACCCCCACAAAATTTAGTTTATAGGGAAAATTCAAACTTCAATACTGACTAAAGTTAATATTGAGCCTAATAAATTTTGTGAATGTGAAAGGTTCATAGTAAAATAGTAGTAGATAAATATCCTTTAATTAGCAAGGGGGGACTTTCGGATGGAACAAATGCTTAATCTGTCTAAATTGATGATGCCAAGACTTTCACCTAAATATATAGAACGTAAGCACTTGGAGGATCTTTTTACAGCCAACTCCTATAAAAAAATCACGATACTCCGCACACCTGCAGGTTATGGCAAAACCACTTTACTCAGTGCCTATCTTAGAAAAATCAATCTACCCGTTGCTTGGATTACACTAGATGAAAAAGATAACGACCTGATTCTCTTTTGGACGTATTTCGTTACGGCCATAAGCAATAGCTACCAGTTGCTTCCATCATCTATGAACCTCTCCTTATCCCAGCTCTCCAATCAAAGCATCTTAAAAATCGGACTCTTTCAACTCATTGAAGAATTAACACTCTATCATCAACCGGTAAAGATTGTCTTGGATGATTACCATTTCATTCAAGATGAACGCATTCATGATTTTCTCATCCAGTTCATTGAGTACTTACCAGAAAATGTGCATATTTATCTTACCTCTCGAACCGCTGTCCCGTTCCCGCTTGCGAGATGGTGTGTTAGACAATGGGTGCAAGAGCTGGATTTAACACATTTGAAATTCAATCGACAAGATACAACGACTCTTTTATTACAAAGAACAAATAAACCGCTCAATGATTCCCACATCCAAAGCATTTTTGACAAAACAGAAGGCTGGGTTTCGGGTTTACTATTAACAACGCTTGCCTCTGAGAACGAGCCCATGCTTCTCGATAAATCACAGTCTTACACTACCGACTTTCTATGGCAGGAAATTATTAATAAACAACCATTCGCTATTCAGGATTTTTTACTCAAAACCTCTCTTTTACAAGAGCTAGATCCTGAAATCTGTGACGAGCTAACTGGACGAACAGATAGTGCACTCCTGCTTGAAAAACTCGAGCGTGATGGCTTATTTATTTTAAAACTACAATCCACCTCACTAGCCTATAGATACCACCATCTTTTTTCCAATGCACTGCAAGACGAGCTCGCAAAACGCTTTGATGCGGATGTCATTGCAGGAATCGTAAAAAAGGCAGCCTTTACTTATTTTGTGAAGGGTGAATTGTTTACTGGTATTGAACTTGCGATGAGGTACAAATTATACGAGGTGGCAACAAAATGGATAGATGAACATCTCTTCACGATTCTTTCATCTAGGCAAACAGGTATGTTCCTTCGTTGGTTACAACGATTACGTGAAGAAAATATTCCATTAAGTTATGAGATCCTTCTTGCTGGATTTGAGAATGCCATTTCAAGCTTACAATTTGAACTGGCTCAGGAACTGATGGATGAGTTAGAGGCGTTGCATCTTGAGAAACAATGGATGGATAACCCACAATATGCCGACTTAGCTAACCTGTTTATTCGAACGAAGGCCTATTTTTTAGTTGGGCAAGGAGACAAATTGCCTGAAGTTTTAGCTTTGCTGCAAACCCAACTTTTTAAAAACTCAATCTCTTTAAATAAGAAATGGCCTGATATTTCTTATAATAACTATGAAACAAATCTACTTCGAATGGGATTAGCTTCAAAAGGAAAATTAGTCTCTAAAAAGGAAGCTTTGGAAGTCATTCAGTTGTTCCGACATACTGAACTGAATATGCTAGCTGTTTCACCCTATATTTTTGCGGTAGGTACAGCTATGTTTTATGAATTGAATGAAATAACAGAGGCAGAGAAGGAAGTAGCGATTGTGTTGGAAATAGGGCATCAAAAAGAGAAACCCGATCTTTATGTACCTATGTATCTATTAAAAGCAAAGATGTACATCATGCAGGAGCAACCGCTTTCTGCTCTAGCGATGCTTCAACAGGTAGAAGAGAAAGTTTCTGAAAAACATTGGAAAAACGCACTTGAAATTATGCAAGCCCGTTGTCATTTACTAAAAGGAGAAATGGAGCGTGCGCAATTTTTACTGGATCGTACAAAATCATCCCAGCCGTTTTGGCGGCTTACGTATGCGCGATATCTTTTACAAAGTGGGCTCAATGAGGAAGCGTTGCATACTATTATTCAAGTGAAAACAGAGGCGCAACAAGAGGAACAACTTGCGACAATCATCGAAGCATCTGTATTAGAAGTGATCTGCCATTCCGAAATGAACAATCATTCGTATGCAGAGAAATCCTTGCATGCCGCATTTCAACTGGCAGCACAGTATGGCTATATTCGAACATTCCTGGATGAGAAGAAAATCATCCCGATTATACAACGCTATTTAAAGGATCCAACCTATGTAGAAACTCAGGACCCAGAATTACAAACCTATCTCGCCGTACTCAAGCAGCATTTGCCTATCGTACATGTAGACAAACAAGAAAAGATCGCCTTAACCCCTCGTGAAAAAGATATATTCAAGCTCATTATTGCAGGGGCTAAAAATCGCGAAATTGCCAGTAAACTCAACCTATCAGAAGGCACAGTACGTGTCTATATCACAGCACTATACAGTAAGATTGGCGTTACCTCCCGCGTCCAAGCCATTTTGTATGGACAATTAAACCCTTCTATTTTCAGGTAGGTGACTCAGGTAGGTGACCACTAGCCTTGCATGGGTTTAAAAATTTCCCATAATTTCAAAAAAAATGTATTTACACACAAGAAAAA
>NZ_JACWFH010000029.1 GCF_019749255.1 Mesobacillus maritimus
CATTTTTGTACATAATTAAATTAGCATTTCTAGGAAACGGTCACAATGAAGGGCTCAATGTGCCCAAATAGGAAGGGAGAAGAGAGAAACGGTCACAATGAAGAGCTCAATGTGACCAAATAGGAAGGGGGAAGAGGGAAACGGTCACAATAAAGAGCTCAATGTGACCAAATAGGAAGGGAGAAGAGAGAAACGGTCACAATGAAGAGCTCAATGTGCCCAATCCATCAAGGATAAAAGAAAAACAGTCACATTTAAAGAAAAAACAGTTCCGATTCTTGCAAATTACCAGAAGGTAACCGCAACACAACCGGCGGATGAATGATATAAAGCCTAACCAAAGGCAGTCTTGCTTCAACCGTTATTCATCATAAAAAAATGTGCCAGACACTAATGTCTAGCACACTAACAAACTATTTCGAGCTAATTATAGTTCCTTATAATCAAAGTACTTAAAGTAACTAGGTTTAGCTTGTCCGCTTAAATCTTGGGCACATAAGCCAACGAATGTACCTGTGAAACGAATATAATCCGCATCATCATCAGAAAGGTGACTGATATCGATTTTGTCGCCGATTAGGTTCCAGGTTTCTCCGTCAAGGGAATAGGCGAATTGTAGCCATTGATCCTCGATGCTAGCTTTTAATTTGTAGCTAGACCCTTCAGGTAGGGAAACATCGCTTGCTAGTAGTTCATCGTATTTTCCGTGCTTTGTTTCGATGATTCCTAGGCAAGTTCCTAACTCTTCGTGATGAGTAACTCGTAGGTATACATGGTCATCGGTATCGTAGTATACAATCATCCCAGCCATTTGTTGAAAGGTGTCTGGGTTGAATTCGATTTCTGTTTCAATCTCCGTATGGAAGCTTTCTAGCCTTCTAGCAACCAGACTTTGGCGATGCATGGAACTCATCGATTCTCCGCCTTTAAGGGTGAGATAGCCTGGACGGTCCGTTAGCGAAATCCACTCCTCCCCAAACGGCCTTCTTAACGAATTCCAATACTTCTTATAAGAGGTTTCTTTAAAATCATCATAATTACTTTCGTGTTCAACAGGATGAGCTGGCAAATCTGGTGCATCCACTTCCCATTGTGGATGGTTGCCACCCTCAACTCGAATCCAACCATCCTCTGTCCAGTACATTTTTTGGATGGCTGTTTCGCGCCCAAGAATACATTTTTTATCTACCACAGGACGTCCGCATAAATGCGCCATATACCATTCCCCGTTTTGTGTTTCGACCAAACATCCATGACCGGCCTTTTGGAGTTGCGTTAGGTCGCTTTGGTCTGAAGTCAGGATTGGATTGGTTGGATCAATTTCATATGGTCCAAAAAGCGACTCAGAACGAGCCATTGTCGCTGCGTGAGTGTACCATGTGCCACCCTCAGCTGTTAGCAAATAATAATAGCCATTTCGTTTATAGAGATGTGGTGCTTCTGTGAGTCCAAGCTCGGAGCCTTTGAAAATATTGCGAATCGGACCCACAAGTTTCTTTTCTTCCACCGAATATTCCTGGAGAGCAATCCCAGCAAATGAGTTGGTTCCTTTACGGAAATCCCAAATCATATTTACCAACCATTTCTTCCCGTCATCATCATGGAAGAGGGAAGGATCAAACCCGCTGCTATTTAAGTAGATAGGTTCTGACCAAGGACCTTCAATATTTTCAGCGGTAACTAAATAGTTATGTGTGTCCTTAAACGCGCCCATTCTACTTTTTACATCTGTATAGATTAGATAGAAAAGACCGTCTGAATAGCTCAAACAAGGTGCCCAAACACCGCCAGAGTTTGGGTTTCCAATCATATCTAGCTGTGAGGCGCGTGTTAATGGATAGGGAAGTAGTTGCCAATTTACCATATCTTTAGAATGGTAGATTTGTACACCTGGAAACCATTCGAATGTCGAAACGGCAATATAATAATCATCTTCCACTCTAAGAATAGACGGGTCAGGATGGTATCCTGGCAACACTGGATTCACTATTTTTGTCATCAATGAACATCCTCTCGTTTTTAATAAAAGTTATTGCTCAACTTGGTTGCTTGAAGATAAAATTGAGTAAATGTAAAACGGCATTAGAAACCGATTAAAGAACTAGCTAACCTCATTATAGCCTACTGAATACCATTTTTTTCTTGAAATGGGTTAGAACAACAAACCTTACGTAACATCCCTAGTAAAAGAAGGAACGGACTTACTGACAAAGATAGCAGAAAGAGCTAGATACGATTGTCATAAGTCCGAACTAAATCGATTTAGGAATGTGGCATAGGTAAGCGTTTGCTGTACTCTATTAAAAGAACTACCTACTACGCGTTACGCGCTTGTAAATCACGAATGATTTGTGGATATTTTTTGTCTAGATTATAGAATAATAGTAGAACAATCATTAATACGTTAATGCCCATTGGGATGTAGATAAACAGTGTTTGGATGGATTGTAGGGCAGATGCTGCTTGTACATCGGCGCCACCTACATATCCTCCGAAAGCTAGTACCCAACCAATGATGGCGGTTCCAAGACCACTACCAATTTTAATTCCCATGCTACCACCGCTATAAACCATTCCTTCATTACGAATACCTGTTTTCCATTCGCCATATTCAATCGTATCGGCTAGTAGGGCAAACATACTTCCGTTAATTGGGGCTTTCCCAATTCCGCGAATAATGGTTCCAGCAACAATCATTGTCACACTTGAAAGGTCAATTAACATGACAAGGTAACCAATAAGTGTAATGAAAACCCCGACAATCATCGCATTTCTTTTTCCAAAACGCTTTGTAATTGGAGCAACAAAGACCATCCCTAAAAGGGTAAAGACTGTATAGGCAGTAGTGACAGCGCCTACAAGTAAAGTATTGTCAAGAATATAATCAGCGAAATAAACAAGAGCACCTGAGTTAAGAGCGTTCCAAATATACGTGATTAAAATAAAGGCAGTAACAATTCCCCAGTATTTATTTTTACTAAGTGTCATTAAGCTTTCTTTCAGTGGTACAGGTTTTACTTGTAGTTCTTTGTTAACAGGTTTTACGCGTTCTTTCGTTGTTTTAAAGGTAATAAAAAATAAAGTTGACCCGATTGCACCAAAGATTAAAAACGTATATACCCATCCAGATTGGTCGCCACCAAAGAAAGTTGCTAGTGGAAGCGTTAAGTTACTTACAAGCAGGACACCAATCAAGGCAAGACCCATACGGAAAACATTCAAGATTGACCTCTGATATTGATCCTGAGTAATCAATGAATTAAGTGTTCCATAAGGGACATTTAATCCTGTATAAACTAAACATACTAAGTTATATGTAACGGCAATATAAACGACTTGCCAAGCAGTACTTACATCTGGAACGGCAAACAATAAAACCGCAGAGACAGCAAACGGTACAGCTAACCATAAAAGCCAAGGTCGTGCCTTCCCATGCTTCGATTTGGTTTTATCGATAATATAGCCCATTAATACATCGGTTACGCCATCAAAGACACGAGAGAATAACATAATCGAACCGACAATACCCGCTGCAATTCCGATGACATCTGTGTAGAAATAGACAATAAAAATACTCATCGCTTGCCAGATAAAGTTACTGGCTAAATCCCCTAGACCATAACCCACGCGTTCACTTAACTTAACCTTTTCACCGACGACAGGTGGCGGAGTTTGTTGATTCTGAGGGGGTTCATTCATTTTTAAATTTGAAGCCATATAGATTCCTCCTTAATGGTGTAGGAAAGGGAAGGGACTGCTTATGCTTCTTTCTAGGAATACCAGAACCTTCCCATCCTTTCTTTCTAAATCGTTGTTTTTTCTTTTGCTAAGGCTTTCATTCCTGCTTCTAATACTTCAATAATTCGGTCTGTGTCATAAACACTTCCTCGCCATGTTCCACCACTTGCGGACTGAAGTGCCGCCCATAAACGGGTATCGTCTGGAAGGTTCGGGTCAGGTTTCAGGTCAGGGTGTGGCTCACGCTCATTTAGGATTGCTGTTCCTTCTTCTACCGTTGTTCGTTTGTTCAATGTACCAACAAAGTTAACGGACCCTACCAATCCAACACAGTCCACAATGATTTCGATAAGATCGCCATTTCGTAATTTCCCTATTGGGCCACCGCCTAAAGCTTCTGGACCTACATGACCGATACAAGCACCTGTCGAAACGCCTGAGAACCGTGCATCTGTGATGAGGGAAACATGCTTGCCAAAAGGCAAATATTTTAAGGCAGAGGTTAATTGATAGGTTTCTTCCATCCCAGTTCCAGAAGGACCGCCACCCATAACAACCATGATGTCGCCAGCTTCAATAGCTCCTGTTTTAATCGCTTTGATTGCTGACCTTTCAGAAGTAAATACTTTTGCTACGCCAGTATGTCGATAGAAACCATCTTCTCCTACTTTAGAAGGGTCGATGCTGGTTGATTTGATTACAGAACCTTCAGGTGCAATATTTCCTGTAGGGAAGGTAACGGTTGAGGTAAGTCCTCTTTCTTTCGCCTTCTCTGGGTTCATAATGACATCGTCAGGAGAGACTCCATCGGCTTCAATTAAACGCTTTCTTATCGCAGCGCGGCGTTCAGACTTTTCCCACCAGTCAAGGTTTTCACCTAGGGTTTGACCTGTCACGGTAAGGACATCTTCATGTAAAAGCCCCAATTTTCTCAAATGAAGCATAACCTCAGGGACTCCACCTGCTAAGAAAACGCGGACGGTTGGATGATGATCCGGTCCATTCGGCAGGACACTGACTAAACGCGGAGTCTTTCGGTTGATTCGTACCCAATCTTCAACTGTAGGAATATGACATTTAGCGGCATGTGCAATCGCTGGAATATGCAGTAATAGATTTGTAGATCCACCAAACGCAGCATGAACCACCATCGCATTTTCGATGGCTTTATCCGTTAGAATATCCTTCGTTGTAACCTTGTTTTTCTGCATTTCTAACGCTGCCCGTGCAGACTGACGAGCCATTTCTGCCCAGATTGGCTGACCGGAAGGCGCTAGTGCGGAATGAGTTATTGCCATTCCGAGTGCTTCCGCAACAACTTGAGCTGTAGCAGCCGTACCTAGGAACTGACAGCCACCACCAGGAGTTGCGCAGGCCACACAACCAAGCTCCGCAGCTTCTTTTAGGGAAATCTCTTTATTGGCAAATCTTGCGCCAATCGTTTGAATTTTACCGGCATCTTCTCCAACAGTCGGGGGAAGGGTAACTCCACCAGGGACAATGACGGTCGGTAAATCATGCATGCCTGCAAGGGCAATCGTCATGGCTGGTAGACCTTTATCGCAGGTTGCGACACCAATTACCGCTTTACGTGTAGGAAGAGAACGAATTAACCTCCTGTACACGATAGCCGCGTCGTTTCGAAATGGAAATGAATCAAACATGCCGGTCGTTCCTTGAGAGCGTCCGTCACAAGGGTCACTAACGAATCCCGCAAACGGAACACCCTTTTGTTCGCGAATTTCTTTCGCTGCCTCTGCCATCAAAATGTCGACTTCCCAGTGGCCGGTATGATAACCAAGTGCGATTGGGCTGCCATCATGATCACGGATACCACCCTTTGTACCAAGGATCAGCACCTGTGTTCCAAGAAGGTCTTTAGGCTCCCAACCCATGCCAACGTTTTGGGAAAGTCCAAACAAATCTCCACTCGGGGACTCTTCAAGCATTTGGGGCGTCAAGGGAAGTGTCCCAATTGGCCCCTTTGCATGGGTCTTTACTTTGTATAGCGATTCGTCTTCTGTTGTGAAAATGGAATGAAATGACATCGAATCTCTCCCGTTTTTAAGATTTTATTTCTATTAAGCTAGGAATCTTGTGAATGATTTAATGTGAAAATTAGTTTCATCCTTAAGAATTTTCCGAATTCAAAAGTCAACGAGTGCTTCCGCTTTTTAACCCAGGAAGGACATTGGCTAAAGCTAAAATGTCTTTTACTTGTTGTTTCTTTTCGTCGCAAAGTGGTCTGGAAGGTGGGAGGACATCGGTTGAAATGTTTAATCCGCACAGTTTCGTTGCTTCCTTCACGACATTGACAAACGGGCTATCAATTTGATAAAGAAGTGGAAGGATGGCTAATTGCTTATGAAGGGCCACAGCCTTCTCCAAATCCCCACTGTTAAAAGCATTGTAGATGCCTACAGAAAGTTGTGGAGCAAAGTTTCCACTCGCAGAAATGGTTCCATCGCCGCCGAGTTGAAGTGTATTTAATAAATGGTTATCAAACCCACTAAAAACGGCAAAATGAGGGTGCTTCTTTTTGACCTTTAAAATCATTTCTTGTATATGGCCAACAGAATCAATGGTCTCTTTAATTCCAACAATATTCGGGTGTTGGTCAACAAGAGCACATACAAAATCAGGAGATAAGTCTTGGCCCGTAAGGTTTGGAAAATTATACAATAGAATCGGAAGATCTACCGAATTGGCGATATCACGATAATGTTTAAAAAGATTTTCTTCTGTTAACTGCCAGTAATACGGATTAATGACAACAACTGCATCCGCACCAATCTGTTGTGCATGCTGACTTAACATAACAACTTCTCGTGTACTTGTGCTTCCTGTTCCGATTAAAACTGGTACCCTTTTGTTTGTGTAGCGAACGGCAAATTCTGCAACAGCTTTTCGCTCTTCTACTGACATTTGGGAGAACTCGCCGCCAGTCCCAAGGAAAAACAAGCCGTCAACCCCTGCTTCAATTAAGCTATCAATAAGGAGCCCTTGTTCCTCTTCATTTAACTTTCCTTGTTGATTAAGAATTGTTGATACTGGGGGAATAATCCCCTTAAAAATTGTTGTTTTATCCATTCTGAACCTCCTTAGTTTTTATCGTGTAAGATAGAGAGACCAAGAACTTTACAAAGATTGATTTGTGGAAACTCTTCTAGAATCTGTGAAAACAATGGATATTTGAGGGTGTTTTACATTATAAAACTAAGTTTTATTATTTTGTATAACATGGAACGATTATAGCATATCACCTAAAATGAAAGCAATTACATTTTGAGAGATGGTAAGATTCTGGTTTTTCTCATCTGGTAATGTATATGGGTTTCACTATATAGTTAACCCACTAGAGAAAAGTTTGATATAGTAGTAAATTGTTAGAAAAATTTAAGGAACATGAGGGGAGTTTATGCAGATCATCCAATCAGTCCAAGGCTTCCTTCAAATAGTAGATTTAATCACCGAGCATACGATTGAGCTTAAAATTACTAAGGTAGGTAAGTCATGAGTTCTAGTTATGGCCAAACAATCTCAATCATTCCTTAGAACAGATTATTGGATTGCTCCTGTATATGCAGATTTAATGTATGCAAACGATTTTCATCTTTTAGCGAGAATACTGGATAGAGGGATGTGCCACGTACATCTCTTTTTATTGTACAAAGTAACAAATCAGGCTGTTGAATTTAGGAGAGTAATAATTTAATAGGAAAAAACACGGAAAATGCTAAAATCATGGAGAATCTTAGAAGGAAGCAACGAAAAAAATAAATATTTTTATCTTGCTCTCTGGATTTGTCTATGATACTATCAACTTAGTTAATCAATGCAAACGTTTTCCTTTGTTGCTGAAACCGTTGCTAGATTAAATAGATAACTTTAATGGATTTTATTTTTGGGTAAGTTTGTAAGCGCTTATATTAAATGAAAAGAACTCATTTTTTATTTAATTATTTGTGCAAACGAATTCACAAAAAATCTTAATGGTGGATAGGGAGAGTGTATGTAGATGAAGTTTTATGTGAAAGCAGCTTCAGCTTTAGCGTTATCAGGTTTGTTACTAGCAGGTTGTGGATCTGCAGATGAAGGCAGTAAGGATACAGCTTCTAAAGACAAAGTAACAATTGATATTTTCCAAAATAAAGTAGAGTTTAAGACCCAATTTGAAGAATTGGTTGCTCAATATCAAGAAGAAAATCCTGATATCAAAATCAATGTCAAAACAGTTGGTGGCGGTACGGATTATGCACCAGTCCTTAAATCTTCATTCTCATCAGGAGAAAACATTGATATCTTCAACCTTGTAGGACCACAAGATGTAATTGACTATAAAGACTATTTAACAGACCTTTCAGATACGGCAGCTGCTGAGGCGGCATTAGACGGAACATTGGCTACAGTTCAAGAAGGGGAAGAGATTCTTGGATTACCCGTTAACCAAGAAGGATATGGCCTAGTTTATAACAAAGCGATTTTTGAGAAAGCGGGTATTGACCCAAGCACAATCCTTTCTTACGAAGACTTAGAAAAAGCAGTTAAAACCCTTGATAGCAAAAAGGACGAGCTAGAAATTGAAGCGGTATTTGCTCTTCCAGGAAAAGAAGCTTGGGTTCTTGGCGACCACTTAGCGAATGCATTTTTAGCAGATGAATTCAATCATTCTGTTACGGAATCATTTAATGCGGATACAGTGAAGTTCGAAAAAGGACAGGAAATGAAAAGATTCCTAGATTTACAGAACGATTACTCTATTCAACCGGTTCTAAGCCTTGACTACTCTCAACAAGTTGAAGAGTACTTCTCACTAGGAAGAGTTGCGATGATTCAACAAGGAAACTGGGTGTATGCTTCTGTTGAGCAAATGGATCCTGAATTAGCGGAAAACATTGGGATTCTACCAATTCCTGTAGAAGGCTATGAAGGCAGCATCCCTGTTGGCGTATCAAGTTACTGGGCTGTAAATGCAAAGTCAGATGATGCAGAAGTACAAGCAGCTAAAGATTTCTTAGACTGGATGTACACATCTGATACAGGGAAAGAAGCCGTGTTAACGCAATTTAAATTTATCCCTGCTTACGATGGCTATGATACCGATAAAATTTCTGATCCACTTTCACAAGACGTTTATCGTTATGCTTCTGAAGGAAAGACGATTGGCTGGATTTTCGCCGGTTACCCTAGTAACCCATGGGGCACAGGCGTAGCTGGTCCGAATATGCAACAATATATCGATGGCAAAATGACTTGGGATGAAGTTGAGGCAGACTCAATCAAGCAGTGGGAAGAAAAGCGTAAATAATAGTTAAAGAAGGCTAACAAAACAGGCTAACCTAGCTGTTCTGTTAGCTTTATTTTTCAAAAGGCTTTGTTAAAGTATACTGTTGATTTCACACTGTTGATTGGAGCGGAAGGCACGAAGACTCCTCGAAAATGAACTGCACATTTTCTCGTGCGTGGGCAAATTCAAGGATGTCATTCAGTGTCCTGCGGGAGTACGGGGCAGGGGAGACCCCACAGGCGCTAAAGCGCCGAGGAGGCTCCCCGGCACGCCCGCGGAAAGCGAAGTGCCTGGAGCGGAAATCAACAATTAATATTTACAAAGCCCTTCAAAAAACCATCGGAGGGGTTCACATGGGAAATCGAAGTCTATCATTCTGGCTTTTTCTCACACCAGTTTTAGTCGGTTTAGGGCTAGTAGTCATTGTTCCATTAATCTACGGTACCTATTATTCGTTCACTGATTGGAATGGACTAACAGCGTCGCAGTTTGTGGGATTTGAGCATTATATCAATCTATTCCAAGATAAAGCATTTTTAAATTCAATTTGGTTTACGATTAAGTTCTCGTTTGTAACAATCATTCTCCTTAATGTAATTGGATTAGGATTTGCCCTTCTTGTGACGCAAAAGTTGAAAACAAGCAATCTATTAAGAACTGTTTTCTTCATGCCTAATATGATTGGCGGCTTAATCTTAGGTTTCATTTGGCAGTTTATTTTTATCAATGTGTTTAGTGATGTTGGCGAAGCGCTTGGGATTGAAGGGCTACAAGGTTGGCTATCGACGACTGGCACTGGTTTTTGGGGTCTTGTCATTCTGACATGCTGGCAGATGGCTGGGTATATCATGATCATCTATATTGCCTACCTGCAGAATATTCCTGGAGAACTCGTCGAAGCAGCGAAAATTGATGGTGCGAATAGCTTCCAACGTTTTAAAAATATTACCTTTCCACTAGTGGCACCAGCGTTTACGGTTAGTATGTTTTTAACCTTGTCGAATTCCTTTAAAATCTACGACCAAAACTTGTCGTTAACAAATGGTGGACCGTACGAATCAACACAAATGGTCGCAATGGAAATCGTAAAAACAGCGTTCAGCGCAAATGAAATGGCATATGGACAAGCAAAAGCAGTCGTTTTCTTCATCATGGTTGCGGCAATTGCCTTAACGCAAGTGTATTACAACAAGAAGCGGGAGGTTGACCTATAATGGAGAGCAAATTAAAAAATTATCTAATTGGGGCCTTCGGTATTTTGCTTGGGGTATTATGGTTATCTCCGTTTTATTTAATGATTGTCAATGCGTTTAAATCAAAAAAGGAAATCTTTATGGGCGTTTTGGGCCTTCCAGAAGCGTGGTCGTTCGATAACTTTGTTGAGGCGTTTATTGACCTAGACTTTGTTAACTCTCTTTGGAATTCAGTTATGATTACTGTTGTCAGTGTCGTGGTCATTATTGTGTTTTCCTCGATGGCAGGATACGCTCTTTCACGAAATAAAAGCAAACTAAGTGGTGGAATTCTCTTGTTGTTTGTTGCTGCAATGTTGATACCGTTCCAATCTGTGATGATTCCACTTACGTCGCTCTTCGGTAAAGCGGATATGCTGAATCAAGCTGGTTTGATCTTTATGTACCTAGGATTTGGTAGCAGTTTATCCATTTTCTTATACCATGGTGCCATGACAGGAATTTCGCAGTCATTGGATGAAGCGGCAACGATTGATGGCGCAAACCGCTTCCAGACGTTTACGCGCATCATCTTCCCGTTACTAAAACCGATTTCTGTGACAGTCGCGATTTTAAATGTCATCTGGATTTGGAATGACTACCTATTGCCATCCTTAATATTAAGTGAAAATAATGCAACAATTCCGTTGAAAATGTTCTACTTCTTCGGACAATACACAAAACAGTGGCATTTAGCACTTGCGGGATTAACGATTGCCATTATCCCGGTTATCGTGGCGTACTTCTTTGCGCAAAAGCAAATTATTGAAGGTGTTTCTGAAGGTGCAGTTAAATAAGAGAGCTCTGTTAGGAAACGTTCATAAAAAGGTATAGAGCTTTCGGTCGTTTTATCATAAAATGAAGGATATGAGTCTGAAGATGACTACTGAAAGGAAATGAAGGTGGAAAAAATGGCAGTCACAATTAAAGATGTTGCGCGTGAGGCAAATGTTGCACCCTCTACCGTTTCGCGTGTCATTTCGGACAGTCCGAGAATTAGCGAGAAAACGAAACGAAAAGTGCGCAAGGTAATGGAAGAAATGGGGTATCATTTGAACCATAATGCTCGTGTTCTCGTTCAGAAATCAACGCAAACGATTGGAATCGTTATGAAGAACTCGACAAGTGCTTCGTTGCATGATCCCTTTTTCCCAGAAGTTTTAAGGGGAATTAGTGCTCTTTGCCACCAGCAAGAATATAACATTAGCATCACGACGGGTGAGTCAGAGGAAGCAATTTTTCAAGATGTGGTGAAAATGGTTCAAGGAAAACGGGTGGATGGACTAATTGTGTCGTACTCGAAAAAGGACGACAAAGTTGTTCCGTTCCTCGTGCAGAGTGGCATTCCATTTGTGGTTGTGGGAAAACCAATTGGCAAAGCAAATGAAATCATGAGTGTCGACAATGATAACATTCGTGCCGCAAGAGAAGCAACAGAATTTTTAATTCAACTAGGACATAAAAAAGTAGCTTTCATCGGCGAACAACCACAGTTTGAAGTAGCAGCAGCGAGAAGAACAGGGTATATGGAAGCTCTCCGCTTGAATGACCTTGAGATTGAGCCTGCGTATATCAAGAGTTTAGATAAAACGGTTTTAATGAAGGAAACCGTTGATGAGGTCATGGATCTCCCTAATCCTCCAACTGGATTTGTGGTAACAGATGATATAACTGGTTTAAATTTATTGTTATGCTTGCGTGAAAAAAACATTAAAGTCCCTGACGATGTCAGTATCATCAGCTTCAATAATACGTTTATTGCTCAGTTAGCAACCCCACCGTTAACATCAATTGATACCCAGATTTATCAGTTGGGGTACGAGTCAGCTAAATGCTTAATTGAGGAGATTAAAAATCCTTCTATGTTTAAAAAAAGTGTCATTATCCCAACAATTATTGTTGAGCGAGAATCCTGCATGGCCATAAAAGTTAAATAAAAAAACGTTGCGAAGGCTTACTATTGCCAATGCAATTTTTTTTTGAAGGGATGCGCAAACGATTTCGCTTAAAGTGCACAATGTGTGGGAAAAGGTAAAAAGTGCTTTGGTGGGACTATTTGTCGCGGGTTTAGACTTTGGAACCCCCCGAAAAATGATTAATGAATGAGACGATCAGGAGGAGAAGTCATGAACAACTTCATGGGTGGCTTGTATACAGTAAGTGAGTGGGTTATGAGGTTTGCGGTCATCAATGTGTTGTGGCTATTGTTTAATCTTCCGGTCGTCTTTTTTACAGGGAATCTCCTGTTAGCTGAAGGACAAGCAGAAAGGATTCTGTACGCCACCATAACGGTTGTGTTAGCACCGTTTGTCCTTTTCCCAGCAACAGCGGCGATGTTTGCTTCGGTAAGGGATTGGATCATTGAGAACGAGGGAACTTCCTTGTTTCTTTCGTACGTGAACTATTACAAACAGAATTACAGAAAAAGTCTGCTTGGAGGATTCCTATTTACTGGTTTATGGGTCATTTTAATCGTGGACTTTCTCTTTATAAAAGACACCAGTATGATCCTAGCCTTTGTTTTTATTATATTTGGATTGATTTTATATGTCTTGACCATAAACTTTTTCTCGATGAATGCACATTATGATATGAAGCTACGCGTATTACTGAAGAATACCTTTCTTATTACGTTAGGGAGTCCAGTGTTGCTGCTCGCTGTATTGTTAAGTGGGTTCGTTTTATTATATGCAAGTATCAAGGGACCGCTGTTTCTTCTGCTGTTTTTTTCTGGATCCTTGATTGCCTTTTTGGCCTTTTCAGCTTTTTACCGATTTTACTTAAAAGTAACAGCACGAAAAATATAAATCAGTATGAATCTCTATATACATAGGGATGAGTTTGTTTACAAGGAAACTTTGTCAGAAGTCAGGTGCCGGTAGATTTACTAGGTGCCGGTAGATTTACTAGGTGCCGTTCAGAATTTAGGAGGTTCGTTTTATGAAGAAGATATGGTGGAAAGAAGCGATTGCGTATCAGGTGTACCCCCGTAGTTTTATGGATTCAAACGGCGATGGAATTGGGGATATCCAGGGCGTTATTTCTAAATTAGACTATTTAAAAAATCTCGGAATCGATGTTATTTGGATGAGTCCAGTTTACTCTTCACCGAATGATGACAACGGGTATGATATCAGTGATTATAAAGGAATTATGGATGAGTTCGGTACGATGGAGGATTTTGATCAGCTTTTAGCAGAAGTCCATGTGCGTGGAATGAAACTTATTATGGATTTAGTTATCAATCATACATCAGATGAGCATCCGTGGTTTATCGAAGCTCGTTCTTCTAAGGAAAACCCATACCGTGATTATTATATTTGGCATCCTGGGAAAAACGGCAAGGAGCCAAATAACTGGGAGTCTATTTTTGGAGGATCTGCATGGGAGTATGATGAGCATACAAAAGAATACTTCATGCACGTATTTTCCCGTAAGCAACCGGACTTGAATTGGGAAAATCCAAAGGTGCGCGAAGAGTTATTTGAAATGGTCAACTGGTGGCTAGACAAGGGAATCGATGGATTCCGTGTTGATGCGATTTCTCATATTAAAAAAGTACCTGGTTTCCCGGATCTACCGAATCCTGATAAGAAAAAATATGTTCCGTCGATGAAGGGACATATGAATCGCGAGGGAATTCAAGTGTATCTTGAAGAATTAAAACGCGAAACCTTTGCGAAATACGATATTATGACGGTTGGAGAGGCAAATGGTGTAACAGTTGAACAAGCGGATGAATGGGTAGGCGAGGAAAACGGAAAGTTCAATATGATTTTCCAGTTTGAGCATTTGGACCTCTGGGGGAAGAGTACCGAGGGCGGCCTCGACATCCACGCATTAAAGAAAACGTTAACCAAATGGCAAAAAGGGTTAGAGGGCATGGGATGGAATGCTTTATTCCTTGAAAACCATGACCAACCTCGTTCGGTTTCAACTTGGGGCAATGATGGTGAATTGAGAAACAAATCGGCCAAGAGTTTAGCAACGATGTACTTTTTAATGCAAGGAACCCCATTTATTTATCAAGGTCAGGAAATCGGAATGACCAATGTTCAATTTGATTCAATCGAAGATTATAATGATGTTTCTATTAAAAATACTTATAGGATTGAACGTGAAGAAGGCAAATCACATGAGGAAATCATGGAAATCATTTGGAAGAATGGCCGTGATAACTCTAGAACACCAATGCAATGGAACGATGGGGTGCAGGCAGGGTTCACGACTGGTACCCCTTGGTTAAAGGTAAACCCGAACCATAAAGAGATCAATGTCGAGAACGCATTGAAAGACCCTGACTCCATTTATCATTTTTATAAAAAATTGATTGAGCTACGAAAAGAAAATGAAACACTCGTGTATGGAAATTACGACATTGTGTTAGAAGACCATGATCAAATCTATGCCTACACTCGGACTTTGAAGGACGAAACATTCCTAATTGTCACCAACTTGTTCCCGGAAGAGGCCGTATGTACAATGCCAGCACATTTACAAGCAAACAAAGCAGAACTTTGCATCAACAATTACCCAGTAAAAGCGGACGAAGACATCAAAAACATTACGCTCCGCCCGTATGAGGCAAGAGTATATCGGATTTAGAAAGTTAGAGGCCGGTTCTTTCACTTCCCAAAAAGGAAGTAGGGAACCGGCCATTTGCATTCCTAAACATACACGGAAAACAATTTATAAGGTCGCTGAACCCGGAATCTGGCGGAGAATCGGCGAAGAACCCGCTTCATAAGCAAGATGAATCCGAAATCTAGCTAAGAATCAGTGGGAAACCGGCTTCATAAGCAAGATGAATTAATTTTTTTCCAAGAGATCAAAGCAGACCTACAGTGGTTTTTGTCTGTGCCATTATGATTAAATTTTATTATCTCAAAATTCTAAATACTATGTTATGATAGCAAGAGAATCAATTACATATGTAGGGGGATTTTTCATGGACAAGCAAGAGTTTATGGCACGGGTTGAAGAGGCTTATGATACGTTTGAAATGAAACCTGAGAATATCTTTATGTTCAAAATGCTAGACTTTAAGTTTGATTATGATGAGGAAGCGAAGACGTGCACCATAACCTGCCCGGTTACGGATATTATGTATAACCCCGCGGGTATTGTGCATGGCGGAATTTTTACTTTTATTGCAGATACTGCAATGGGGCATTTGAATTTTCGCTTGAAGGATGCTCCGTATGTATCGCTCGAGTTGAAAACCTCATTCTTCAAAGCAACAACAACCGGAGCGTTAATCGCAACCGCTCGCTATGTGAAGGAAGGTTATAAAGTCTGTTTCATGGAAGCAGAAGTGAAGAATGAAGAAGGCGAGTTATTATGCAGGACATCGGGGACTTTTTACCGGTTTGATAAAAAGAAGTAAATGCTAACCAATAAATACAATAGATATTCCGTTTCTTACTTAGGTGAGAAACGTTTTTTATTTGTGATAAAAGTTTGAATTCTCTAAGATGAGGATAAAGGTATTTATCCAGAACGGTCGTTTCAATAAAATTGGCGCCCAATAAAGTGTCCAAGAACCAGCGGTTTATAAACAAAAAATGTAGTTTACAGCTCAGAAGTTGCAAGGTCTCACCAATTTTCGGAAACACTAATTTATATTTCAATGTATCTTGAAAGGACGGAACACAGTATGTCGAAAAAGTTGGATTTGTCAAACTTTGAAAAGAAACTCGAGGTTCGAAATATAACGAAGGACGATATTGATCAAATTTTAGAAATGCAGAAGGTTTGCTTCCCTAATATGGTGCCATGGAAGCGGGAGCAATTGGAAAGTCATTTGAGGATTTTTCCTGAGGGGCAGTTTTGCGTCGAATATGATGGCGAGATTATTGGAAGTTGCTCGAGTTTGATTGTTAATTTCGATGAATACGATGACAAGCATACATGGGATGACATTACTGATGGCGGCTATATCACCAACCATAACCCAGAAGGTTTTAACCTGTATGGCATAGAGGTCATGGTTGACCCGGAATATCGAGGAATGAAGATTGGAAGAAGGTTGTATGAGGCGCGGAAGGAATTAGCACGAGAGCTAAATTTAAAGAGCATTATTATTGGGGGGCGAATCCCAAATTACCATAAATTTAAGGATCAATATTCACCGCGTGAATATGTTGAAGAAGTTAGCAGCCAAAACATTTATGACCCAGTCCTGACGTTCCAGATTATGAATGGTTTTAATCTAATGCGAATTAATCCTGGCTATTTACCGGACGATCGCCAATCTTTAAAATATGCGACATTAATGGAATGGAATAATATTGATTACCATCCGAAGACGAAACGGCACTTTAAAACGGCGTATCCAGTACGGATTACGGTCATTCAATATATGATGAAAAGCATTGAATCTTTTGAGGAGTTTGCCAAGCAAGTCGAGTATTATGTTGATGTCGCTTATGACTTCGGTAGTGATTTTGCTGTGTTTCCGGAGATTTTTACTACCCAGTTAATGTCCTTTCTAGAGGAAAAAGTACCGGCAAAAGCCATAAGAAAATTGTCTGAGTACACCGAGGAATATATCGAGCTGTTTACGAACCTAGCTGTCCGCTATAATGTGAACATCATTGGTGGTTCGCATTTTGTTGAAGAGGATGACCATATCTACAATATTGCTTATCTCTTCCGCAGAGACGGGACGATTGAAAAGCAATATAAAATTCATGTCACTCCGAATGAAAAGAAATGGTGGGGGATCCAGCCAGGTGATTCGGTTAAAGTCTTTGATACTGATTGTGGGAAAATTGCGATTCAGATTTGCTATGATATTCAGTTCCCAGAATTATCGAGATACGCAGTTGACCAAGGTGCAAATATTATTTTTGTCCCGTTCTGTACGGATGATCGACAAGGCTATCTTCGAGTTCGCTACTGTGCTCAGGCTCGTGCCGTTGAAAACCAAGTGTACACTGTCATTGCTGGGACAGTGGGCAACCTAACTCAAGTGGAAAATATGGATATCCAATATGCACAATCAGGTATTTTTACTCCTTCTGATTTTGAATTTGCCCGTGATGGGATTGTCGGTGAGTGCCCACCAAATATCGAAACCGTTGTTGTAGGGGATGTTGACCTTGAAATTTTAAGAAGACAAAGAAGGTCTGGAACTGTTAGACAGTTGCATGACCGCCGGAGGGATTTGTTTGAAGTGAAATATAGGAACTTGGAGGGCAATTAATGTGCTTGTAATTGGAAGAAATGGCAGAGTGTTCGTAGAAGTAAACTAGCTATTCTAGTTGATAAGCCCGGCATTACCGGGCTTATTTTTTTCACCTAAAAAAAAGAGCCCTGACAAGGGACTCTATTGACCAAGATTCTCAAGTTGATTCATTAAATTTGTTACTTCATTCACTGTTTGGAATAACTGAGATTCTTCAAGTTTTTCTACAGCGATCTGTCCGTCCTCTAATACCTTATTAATCTCACTAAGGAGAAGTTCATTTTTATCAACGAGTTCTTGATGGATGTTTTCTGCAATAGAAGGAACATCATTGAGGTTAATAAATTCTTCAATATCCTGTTGAAGTGAAACAAGTTGAGTTTCAAGTTCCTCTCTGGCTGCCGTGTCACTAATTGCCTCTTGGACTAGTTGTGGCGCATCCTCAGCAAAGGTATTTAACGTATCGATATGGGTGGTTGCCTCATTTACGTAATCTAAGGACTCATTTACTTCCCCTAAAAAAGAACAACCGCTTAAAAACATGGATACGGCAACTACTAGCAAAGTCTTTACTATTCTCATATACACACACCTTTTAGATATTTTTAAAAGAATCCATGTTAACGTCAACCCTAGTGGACATTCTTCTATACCCTTTGTAATACGGATGAAGTGGAAAAAGGTTTCAGATAGATGTTAGGTGTAGGGAAGCTATACCTGGTCCGCTATTAAGCTCGGTTCATTCCTAAATATATATCAAATATATCCCCATGTAGAGGCGCACAATTTTCCAATTGGCTTTGTACCATTCTAACATCTATAGTTGTTCCTTGAGAAATACATTCCGAAAGAGTCGTTTCCTGGGAAATAGTAAAGGTATTTGTCAAATAGTCAGATATTTTCGGGGTAATAAAAAGATAGTGAATGGTTGCCCTAGCACGAAACAAGTGAGGCTACATCTTGTTGAATGAGTAATAGAGTATAATGTACATATAGGAAAAGTAATTCTTAGTTCATTTTCTGAAGGGTGGAGGTACTATTTTCCCGTTAAGCATTAGTAATAAAAGGAAATATAAACTTTCTATAGCGTTTCAGAAAACTACAATATCACCAGTTGGTGGAATTTATTGTTAAAAAAATAAACGAAGAAAAGACAAGACAAGCAATTTATCACAACACTCTATGCGAAAATAGCGATTCTTAAAGAGGAAAATACTAACTTCAAATAGACATGAAATAGGAAGGAGAGATTTTTGTGTTTTGGAACCGTAAGGCCGAAGAGATCGATGATGATCGAATCAAGGAGAAAAACGCCGAGGCAAATAATAAGGCGAAAGAGTATTTAAACGATAAAGATAAACTAAGAAAATTGATTTTCGATGCTGAAGCAAAAGTGAAAAATAAGGAAGATAAAAAAGGATTTGTAAAGGAGACTTGGGATAGTCTAAAGTCGATGTTTGAACTGGTGAGGGCTTATATAAAAGGTGATTACCGTAATATCCCATATGGATCGCTTGTTTTAATTGTAGGAGCTATTCTTTACTTTGTGATGCCAGCGGATGCCATTCCAGATGTGATTGCGGGACTTGGCTTTACGGATGATGCAGCCGTGATTGGGTTTACATTAAGACAAGTAAAGGCTGATTTGGATAAATTTAATGCTTGGAAACGGGAACAGGAACAAGAGGAAAAGGAATAAGCTCCTTCTTGGATTGGGTGCAGTATTCATATCGACATGTAGTATAAGGGAAGTGGAAAAAGCGGTTTGACCTCAACAATGAGTCAAATCGCTTTTTAAATGTTGCAGAATGGATTTTCATGTATGCACCTTTTGCAAATGGTTCTTTAGTTCCCCCATTTAAGGAACATGGTTAACGTACAGCATTGAGACCCTTCAACATCGGCATGAATTCTTAACTCTAATCCTGAAGGCGTATATTTTGTGGTAATCGGCGTGTTAATTCCAATAGATTTCATCAACCCGTCTACTTCATGTTGGTTGCCTTTTTGAGCTGCTGTCATTAATTTGTGGGCGAAGCTCCGATCCGATAATTTCTGAAGAATGGTACTTGATTCTTTCGTAATGGTTTGAAATGCCATTACAGATTTATGGAAGATTGTGTCATCTACTTCAGGATATTGTCGATAGATATAGGGGGTAGGGAATGACTGGTAGAAATATTGGTGTGGATAAGGATTCTGATATTGGCAGTAGTAGCGATTATCATACATGTCAGGATAGACCTCCTCAGTTTTAATTATTAGTATGAATTGGACGACCAAACCCGTGCCTGGTCACGCTTGTATTCATAGGTTTAAAGGGAAAAAGTGGATAGGTCTTGATAAGTAAACCAGTTAAACAATGGTTTTACTCAAGTGTACAGCCATGTTAAATCAAAAATTGGGTGAATTTGTTCTATACAATATAGAACAAATTTTGTTATACTAAAGGTAGAACAGAAGGGAGGGGTAAAATGATTATTCACATTGAACCTCACGCTGATACTCCGATCTATACACAATTGACCAAACAAATTATTGAGGGAATTGCTCGAGGGTATATGCGTCCAGGAGATTCGCTTCCTTCAGTAAGAGCCTTAGCTGGAGATCTCGGGGTAAATATGCATACCGTGAATAAAAGCTACCATGAATTAGAAAAGCGAGGAATCATTCGCATTATCCCAAAATCAGGAGCGGTCATTCAGGCGCCAGTCGTGGTGACTCAAGATAGTCATCATTATGAGCATATTACCGATGAATTGAAATCGGCAATTGCAGAGGCCCTTGTTTTAGGCATTCAAACCGAACAGGTAGAAGAGTTGGTTACCTCCATTATTCAAGACCTACATGCAGAGGCGGAGAAAAAGTGAGTTGTATTCCAGTTCATTGCCCTAGGTATGCCTACAAATTCATGTTAAGATTGGAGGATTTTTTATGGAGATGACAATCCTTTTTATTATTAGTTTCTTCTTGGCAATCATGGAGACTGCCATCCCGTATTTGATCAAACGTACAGTTGTATTTGGTGTTACCATTCCCGATGAAAATACGAGAGACCGAAGGTTATTGGGCTTTAAGAAACAATATTCCATCATTGTTTCTTGTTTTTCACTAGTTGTTCTAGTAGGCTTCTGGGTGTGGGGGATGCAAGCAAATCCTGTGGATGGGCAGCTCTTTTTAGTTGGAATTGCTCTACCATTTGCCATCATGTTTGTGAGTTTAGCCTGTTATGTCTATTTTCATGCAAGAACATCTCAGTTAAAAAGAGCTGAAAAATGGGGTGAAGATAGTAGACAAGTGAAAATCTCGGATTTGTCGGTACGTTCTCAGGATGAGATGCTTCCTTGGTATATGTACCTTTTCCCGATGCTCGTAACTTTAGGTGTCATCATTTATACCGTGCTTCAATATCCTTCGCTACCAGACCAGATTCCTACTCATTGGGGACCAAATGGTCAGCCAGATGCATTTACACCGAAAAGTCCTGCATCGGCCATCTCAACACTTTTAATTTTATTGGTGATGCAAGCGATGTTCCTGATGATTAACGAAACCACAAAGCGGTCGGGAATAAAATTAAGTGCAACAAGAACGACTGCCTCTCGGATTCGTCAGTTGACCTTAAGAAAGTATACGAGCTGGTTTATGTTTATTACGAGCATTCTCATTACAATGCTTTTCTCCTTTTTACAGCTATCCACGATTCATGAGGGAATGTTTGGCGAAGGGGTAATGCTGATTGTCCCATTTGTGTTCTTGCTAGTGGTATTAGGGGGAACAGTGGTATTTGCAGTTAAGGTTGGGCGAGCCGGAGAAGATATCGGGTCCGAGTCTGTTGCAGGAATGGCTGATTTTGATGAGGATCAATATTGGAAGGGTGGACTGTTTTATTTTAATAAAAATGACCCATCCATCTTTGTAGAAAAACGCTTTGGTGTCGGTATGACATTGAACTTTGCGAATCCTAAAGGCTATTTACTAGTGTTAGGGCCAATCGTACTTATTTTAGTCGTGAGTTTTGTTATTTAAGCATATTGTGCGCTATTCTACAACTAAATATTTCCGATATTATGCCTGTCTAGTATGCTAGATAGGCTTTTTTCATTGGATGAATCCTCCAATTCTGAGCATCTTAAAGAGAAAAAGGAGTGATGAAGCCGATGAGAATGTTACTAGCTATTCTGGTTAGCTTTACCTGTATGCTAACAACCATTCAAGTTCACGCTGAGCAAAAGGCTAACAAAGAGTTAGCGATTGTGATTGATGATTTTGGAAATGGCATGAAAGGTACGGAAGATATGCTTAATCTTCAGGTTCCCCTTACGGTTGCGGTGATGCCATTTTTACCTACCACAGCAAGTGATGCGAAGAAGGCACATGAAAAGGGTCATGAGGTTATCGTGCATTTGCCGATGGAACCAAAAAAGGGAAAGAAAAGTTGGCTTGGTCCTGGTGCGATTACAACGGATCTTTCTGATCAAGAAATTAGAAAAAGGGTGGAGCAGGCGATTGCTGAAGTTCCATTTGCTGTAGGAATGAATCATCATATGGGGTCAAAGGTGACTGAAGATGAGCGTGTGATGAGAATTATTTTAACAGTTTGTAAAGAAAAGGGCTTTTTTTATCTAGATAGTAAAACTACGGGTAACAGTGTTATCCCAAAGGTAGCAAGAGAACTAGGTGTTCCGTACGTAGAAAATAATTTGTTTTTTGATCATGTTTATTCTGCAAGACATATCCAGCGCCAAGCCTCCTTGCTTGCTCAACAATTAGAGGAGCAGGAACAACTGATTGCAATTGGACATGTAGGAGTAACAGGTGATAAGGTGGTTACTGCGCTTAAGAGCTATATTCCAGAATATAAAAGACAAGCGGAACTTGTTCCAGTCTCTGCATTAATTCCTGACTTCGATCGACTAGATCACGAATTGCCTTAAGGGAAGGTTTGCGTTGAATCATCCATTTTCAATTTTGCGTGTTAATACAAAAAGGTCGATTCTCTAGCTATGGAGAATCGGCCTTTTCCATTGAAAGCTAGCTGTACATAGAGAGATTATAGATACATTTTTTGGTAAAAACATTCTTGAAGGTACCACCGTTTAGCTTCATAATAATAGGTATTAAGGTATAGACTCTTATTAGGACTAAATTAGTATAAATGTAGGGGTTGAAGAGAATGGATAAGCCGCTCATATCTATCGTGATTGCTACCTATAATCGTCCCTTGCTTCTAGCGGAGCTAGTAGAATCATTAAGTAGACAAACCTTCAAGGATTTTGAAGTGATTATCGTTAATGACTATGGGGAAAGTGTCGACAAGGTTAAAGCTTTGTACGATGATTTGGATATTAAAATCATTGAAATGGAGAAAAACTCTAAACATGTTCTTGCTAGGAATACCGGAATTCAGCAGGCAAAAGGAGAATGGATCATGCTCATTGACGATGACGACTTGCTTGTGCCTACACATATTGAAACAATGGTTAAAGAAAGCAAGGATTACGACTTGCTTTATTCTGATGTTGAAATCGTTCGGTTTGAGCTGAAAAATCAGAGGCGAGTTCCAGTTGAAAGACGTTTGTTTGCTTATGAAATGGATCTTCAAGGGATGAGGAGGTTCTCCACTTTTGTAGCATCAGGATGCTTATATCGAAGAGAGCTTCACGACAAGATTGGATTGTTTGATCCAGCTGTTCATAATTATTGGGATTGGGACTTCTTTCTGCGTGTTGTGGAGCAATTTCGTGTTAAGCGAGTTGCAGTAGCAGGTGTGTTATATGATTTCTCCGATTTTAATAACAATCAGTCAAAGGACCTTGAACCACGGAAGTTTTACTTAAATCGCCTTGGTGAAAAGCACAATCTTGGAGAACTTCCATCTAAAAACTTCTTTTTATTGTTAGAGGAACCAGAGGTTAAACAAAGACAGGCTGAAAGTAAGGTACTTTGGGATGGAATGTCTTTTGTATCAAGGCTTGTTCGAGAGAAAGAAGACATTAGATGAACCTTGTTCAAAAAAGAGAGGCCAACCATTCTTATAGTTGACCATCCTTTACCTTTGAGAATTATTTTCTGCGTATTTCCATACTATCTGAGGAAGGGGGATTTTGAGCCATTGTCTTTGCTAAATACTCTTTCACTTCATTGTAGGACATCCCAGAATTGGCATTTTGCTGTTTGACCTTTTCGATATCTGTTCCTACGTCAGTATATTTTTTCATCTTCTCACCTCTATCTTAAGGGTGGGACAATGAACCTGTCCCTTTGTCTCTCTTGGGATTGGGACAATGAACCCTTTTCTCACTTAAGGTGATTCTAATCTGGAAGACTTATTCGTTTTAGGGTGAAAAAAAAGCGGCCAGCTCGGCCACTTTATATACGCTTTGATCCAATGTATCTTGCTTTCCAATAAGAGTTGTTCATACTGGTAATGCTAACACCAGCGGAAGTTGTCGAATGGATAACTTGTCCATTGCCGATGTACATGGCAACATGAGTGACCTTTTTGCCACCACTTGTTGCATAGAACACTAAGTCTCCAGGTGCTAACGATTTAACTGCGGTGCCTTTTGTATACATTTCCGCTGCTGTTCGCGGAAGCGTGACACCAGCCTGTTTGTATGAATAGGAGACAAAGCCAGAGCAGTCAAAGCCTTTTGGTGTAGTCCCGCCCCATTTGTATTTTACGCCCTGGTGGCTTTTAGCAACTGAAATGGCTTTAGTACGATAGTCTGTGGTTTTGGCAGGTACGGTACTTTTAGCAGCTGTTGTACTTTTTGTTGCTGCTTTTGGAGCAATATATTTTGAGCTAACAAATCCTTGTTTTCCGTTTGCGGTCACCTTAGCCCAACCGTTGGATTGGCTGTGGACAGTCACCGCAGTTCCTTTTGCAAGTTTCGTTACGACGTTAGAACTGGTTGTTGCTGTTTTCCGCATATTTAAAGTTCCAGAATTAATTTTTACATAATAAGGGGTCCCTGAAGCGGATGCTTGGTTCATTGCCGGTACTGCGGTTGCTATTAATAGAATTAGTACTAGTGCTGCTAGTATTCTCTTAAACAAGGTAGTTGCCCCCCGGTTCCTAATATGATAAAACTAGTATACTCCGTAAGCGTTTACATTCTGGTAACAGAAAAATTACGGTTATATTACAAATTGCGACATTAATCGATACTAACAGGTGAAGAGTCTGGCGAGTTATGAAATACTATAGAAAAAAATGTGGATTACAGAAAGTGTTTCAAATTAAGGGAGGAAAATAGGTGGAGACTGCTACTTTTTATTTTCATAGTCAAGATGGGAAACGTATTTTTGCTAGGAAGTGGATTGCGGAAGGGGAGCCTAAGGCGATTCTGCAAATTGCACATGGGATGGCAGAACATATTGGACGTTATGGTGATTTTGCGCAATTTCTCGTTCAACAGGGAATCTACGTTTATGGAAATGACCACCGGGGTCACGGAAAAACGGAAGAGATGGATGAAGACCGAGGATATTATGCAGATGAAAATGGCTTTGAAACAGTCGTAGCAGATATGAAGCTGCTTACAGATGTCATCAAGCAAGACTACCCGAATGCACCGTTTTTTTTGCTAGGGCATAGTATGGGTTCCTTCCTTGCGCGGCGTTATATTCAACTATATGGTGAACAACTTGATGGAACCATTTTTACTGGCACAGGGGGCCATCCTGGATTTGTGGGGAAGATCGGTCATTATTTAGCAGTACGAGAAGCACGAAAACTTGGTAGGCGCACTCCAAGCCCGCGTATGAACAGTTTAACATTTGGAAGCTACAACAAAGCGTTTAACCCGGCGAGAACAGAGTTTGATTGGCTCACACGAGATGAAAATGAAGTGGATACTTATCTTGCAGATCCGCTCTGTGGTGGTGTGTTTACTGCAGGTTTTTTTGAAGACTTCCTCAAAGGGTTACTGTCTCTATATGAAGAAGATGCGCGAATTCCTAAGGATTTACCCGTTTCTCTTTTGTCGGGGGACAAAGACCCTGTAGGGAAAAATACGAAAGGTGTGCTTCAAAACTATCATCAGCTCCAATCTGTCGGTTTGAAGGATGTGTCTTACAAATTTTACCCAGGCGCAAGGCATGAGATATTGAATGAGACGAATAAATTAGAAGTTTATCAAGATATCTTGGAGTGGATAGAGAAGCGGTTGGACTAATTTACGTCTCATTTGTAATTCAATCATTTGGGAATCCTTCTCCTTCAGGTTATAATCGTTGGCAGTACGTTTATTTAAAATGACAGAAGGGAAGTGAAGAATGTGCGATTAAAAGGTAAAAAGGTGGTTAGCCTTGTTCACCACGATTTTGAGGATTTAGAGCTTTGGTACCCGATCTTACGACTCCGGGAAGAGGGAGCGATTGTCGATCTTGCTGGGGAAGAAGCGAAGGTAAAATATATTGGGAAATATGGTGTTCCAGCTGAATCGGATTTGGCTTACTCCGAAGTAAAAGCGGAGAACTATGATGCGATTCTCGTTCCAGGAGGATGGGCACCTGATAAAATTCGCCGCTTTCCAGAGGTGCTAACTTTGCTTCAAGAAATGGATCAGGATCAGAAGCCTATTGGACAAATATGTCACGCAGGCTGGGTACTGATTTCAGCAAAGATCCTTCAAGGGAAAAAGGTGACAAGTACGCCAGGCATTCGGGATGATATGGAAAACGCCGGAGCTACTTGGTTTGATGAACCAGTTGTCACAGATGGGCACCTAGTATCAAGCCGTCGCCCACCGGATCTACCGGATTACCTAAGGGAATTTATTAATGTGTTAACGGAGAAGTAAATTCTGTATTGACTTAACATCAAAAGGGAGGGTTGTGCGAATCCGCAGCTCTCTCTTTTTTGGGGTTTTAAGGATGTCATTACCAAGCCTCGACCTATGGACACCTAATCTTTGAACTATAAGTTGTTTTGCTGCCCAAACCAAGCATGACATGCAAAGTATGCGACTGAAGAGCCTTCTCAATACCTAAACCTCAAGCGTCAGGATGCAGTAGGAGAAGCGAGAAGCTGTCTCGGTGCCCAAACTCAAGAGTCAGGTTCAAGTATGGGAAGCGAGAAGCTGTCTCGGTGCCCAAACTCAAGAGTCAGGTTCTAGTATGGGAAGCGAGAAGCTGTATCGGTGCCCAAGCTCAAGAGTCAGGTTCTAGTATGGGAAGCGAGAAGCTGTCTCGGTGCCCAAACTCAAGAGTCAGGTTCTAGTATGGGAAGCGAGAAGCTGTATCGGTGCCCAAACTCAAGCGCCAGGTTCTAGTATGGGAAGCGAGAAGCTATCTCGGTGCCCAAACTCAAGAGTCAGGTTCTAGTATGGGAAGCGAGAAGCTGTCTCGATGCCCAAACTCAAGAGTCAGGTTCTAGTATGGGAAGCGAGAAGCTGTATCGGTGCCCAAACTCAAGAGTCAGGTTCAAGTATGGGAAGCGAGAAGCTGTCTCGATGCCCAAACTCAAGAGTCAGGTTCTAGTATGAGAAGCGAGAAGCTGTCTCGGTGCCCAAACTCAAGAGTCAGGTTCTAGTATGGGAAGCGAGAAGCTGTCTCGATGCCCAAACTCAAGCGCCAGGTTCTAGTATGGGAAGCGAGAAGCTGTTCTAATGCCCAAACTCAAGTCGATACTCCGAGTATGGGAGATGAATGAAGTGTAGTTTGCCAACAGTAGGCCCCAAAATAATAAGCCGCTATATTCTGCGAAACGAATATTTACTTCGACCTAAAGTCCTCTCAGCCTTGATCTACCAAGGCAATTTTAATCAAACGTTTGATTAAAAAAGGTTTTCAATCCTGTAGGAAGAGCGAGGTTCCCCGGAAATAATCAGCCAATATATGGTATGATGGAACTTATAAAATTCGGGTATCCAACAATAATGGTCCACAAAAGAGGCGAATAAAAATGAGTGATTCTAAAGCAAAACATCGGTTTGGTCCTATGGCTGAGCCTTGGAGGATGTTGTTGTTTTTACTGTTGGCTCAATTATTGGTGGCGTTTGTCGGTAGGAGCATCGGTCCGCTAGGGGTCCTAATTGGTGAAGACTTAACCTTAACGAAATCTCAAATTGGGATGTTGCCTGCTGCGCTATTTTTTGGGCAAATGGTGGCAGCTGTACCGGCAGGGATGTTAACGGATAAATATGGCTCACGGAAATTGTTGATGGCGGCCGCCTTTTGTGTCGGTATCGGCTTTCTCGTCATGACTTTTATTGGTCATTTTGCTGCAGTGCTTTTCTTTGTTGCCTTAGGTGGTCTCGGGTATGGAAGCATGCATCCAATTACGAATAAGGGAATCATTTATTGGTTTTCAAATAAACAGCGCGGAACGGCTATGGGGATTAAGCAGACTGGCGTGACAGCTGGTGCTGCCCTAGCAGGTTTAATTCTACTGCCGCTAGGAGCTGAATATGGCTGGCGCCCAGTGTTACTAGGAGCTTGCGTCCTTCTACTGCTAAGTGGGGTCCTTTCCTACTTTCTATACCGCGACCCACCAGAACAAACACAATCAGCGAGTCAAGAAAGTCTAGGTTCCTTTTATAAGTCGATGTTTAAGCTAATGAAAAATAAAGCGCTCATGCTTGTGAGTTTAAGTGCTTTTGGCCTTAGTGGATCCCAAATGTGTTTGAATACTTACATTGTTTTATACGCGCATGAAAAGCTAGGAATCTCTTTATTTCTTTCTGGCATTCTATTAGTTATCTCAGAAGTTAGTGGTTCTTTGGGAAGGATAGCGTGGGGGATGATCAGTGATTTCTTGTTTAATAGCAACCGAATTATCATCTTAATCATTATTACGATTTTAACAGCTATATCGAGCCTGACCGTTGCCTTCACCTCAGATGCTTCGTTCGGGGTAATGGTTCCAATTGTTGTCGTATTTGGCTTTTCAATTTCCGGCTTTAATGGAATCTGGATGAACCTTGCCACTGAAATTGTCCCACGCGAACAATCTGGAATCTCTAGCGGAGTAAGCCTAACATTTGGCTCGATTGGCGTGGTGCTGATTCCCCCGATTTATGGCTTATTGGTCGACCAAACTGGAAGCTTTGCTTCAGGCTGGCTTTTTATCACCATTCTGATGGTCATTGTTTTTATGATGTTAAGCTATCTTTCTATTAAAAATAAAGCAGAAACCGCAAAAAGAGGCTAGACAGAAAACCACCCCATTCACAATGAAGGGGTGGTTAAAATCAATTCTACTTAAGCTTGAACTTTCTTTAATTCCTGATCGCGAAGCTCTCTTCTTAACAGTTTTCCAACCGCTGATTTTGGAAGCTCTTCAAGAATTTCAACTGCTTTTGGTGCTTTGTAAGGAGCAAGATTCTCTTTCCCAAATGCTAGAATTTCTTCTACAGTAAGAGTAGAATCAGCTTTTAATTTTACAAATGCTTTAACCGTTTCACCACGGTACTCATCTGGAAGGCCGATAACGATTGCTTCTTCAACACCATCAAGGCCGTAAAGAACTTCTTCGACTTCACGTGGATAAACATTGTAGCCGCTGGCAATGATCATATCTTTGCTGCGGTCAAGGATGTAGAAATAACCATCTTCATCCATCTTTGCAATGTCTCCTGTATGCAACCAGCCGTCTTTAAGCGCCTGTTCGGTATCCTTTGGACGGTTCCAGTAGCCTTTCATGACTTGTGGTCCTTTTACAATCAGTTCACCTGCTTCGCCAACAGGAGCATCAACATACTCGCCGTTTTCTTCGCGAACGATGCGCACGATGGTGCTTTGAACTGGAATTCCGATACTTCCTTCTTTAGCTGGAAGGAACGGAGGAGTGAAAATAACAGTTGGTGACGCCTCAGAAAGGCCGTATCCATCATTTACTTGAGCACCAGTAATTTTTTGAAATGCCTTCGCTTGTTCAACTGGTAGTGGAGCTCCGCCGCTTCCTACAAAATACAGTTGATCAAAACCAGCATCTTTTAATAATTCTGGTTGGCTGTTTAGTCCGAAATACATTGTAGGAACAGCCGCAAATAAGAATGGCTTTTCACGCTTAACTGTTTCAATTACTTCTTGTACATCAAATCGTGGTAATACAATTTGATTTGCACCTTCTCTAATTCCGCAAAGGGCAACACTTGAAAGTCCATATACATGGAACATTGGAAGGACGGTAATCATTTTGAAGTCCTCAGGTTTATTTTCAAGTGGCTTATAAATCGCGTCACAGACTTGATTAAAGTTTGCTAGAAGGTTATTGTGTGTGAGCATTACACCTTTAGGCACACCAGTGGTTCCGCCTGTGTATTGTAAAATCGCTACATCCTCAAATGGATTGATTGAGCATTCCTCGATTTCACCAACAGCATGGGCAGCCTCTTCGAAGTAAACATCCTCACTAGCAAGCTCTGCCTTTTCACCAAGTCCGATTGCGACAATATGTTTTAAATATGTGTCAGCTTGTACTTTCTTGATCTTTGGATAGAAAGCATCAAGAGCAAACATATACTTCGCACCAGAATCTTCTAATACAAAAGCAATCTCTCTCTCAACATACATTGGATTTACTTGAACAGCAATCCCACCCAAACGGAAGATTGCAAATAGGGCGAAAATATAATGTGGAGTATTTGGTAGCATAACCGCTACGCGATCTCCCTTTTGAAATCCTTGATTATGTAAATGAACGGAAAGGCGATCAACAATGGCTTTTGTTTCATTAAAGCTAAACTGCTTGCCATAAAACGTGAATGCCGGCTTATTGCCGAATCTTCCAACAGCATCCTCTAAGAAATCATAAAGAGACTCATATTTAACGCTTACATGCTCATCAATTTTTGACTCATACCATTTTAGCCAAGGTTTTGAACGATAGACCATACTATTACCCTCCTAGAAATGAACTTGAATTGTTATATTTAGATAAATATATGAAGTACTCATCCACAATTATTGAAATAAAACGAAAAAATGTAAACGCATAATTGTCGACATAATCCCACAATTAAAAAAATTCTATTTTTATAATTCCCTAATTATCGCGGTTTTTCCTAGTTGTCAACGTGTGAATCGTATCGAAATTTGTCGTAAAGTTTTTGAATGTTCGATTATTTTTAACAATTCCGAGTCGTAAATATAGGTAATGGTGAAAAAGGTATTATTGTGTGCTAGTTCTCATAAAAAGCTGATCGTAACTTCCTTACAGAAAGAATAGAGTCACATGGAAAGTACCATCCGAATTAGTAACAGAGTGATAGGACTATGATGAGTACGTTATTTTGAAAAAACAACGGTTGTAAAATGGGAAGGTTGTTTTTTTACTGGTCTTTACTAAGGAATGAAGGGGAATAAGTTCAGCTTAATGAAAGGGAATCCTTGTTTCTATCTATTTGTTTTGGGTTAAACGATAGAATAAGAGTTTCACAAAAAAGTTTTATTTCGGGCAGGTAGATAAGGGAAATCCTACGTATTTATTATATCGATATAATTTAATTTAAATATTTAAATAATTTTGAAATTATGTTTGACAAGTAATTTGACATCCAATATATTAAAGTGGTACATAAATTTGGAAATTAGAAAAGCTGTCGAAATCACAACCGATGCAGGTATGAAGCGAAGGGACGGTAGAGGAGGGGAAAACAACAAGGATACTTCTTTAGTGTTATCTTAAGATACTAACCGGTTATTTAGTTAGGGGAATGTCACTTTTAGTCTTCATTTTGAATAATAATTTTTATTCGGATTTAGATTTACCGTAATCTATCAACTTTGTTCAATTCACTTCTATGGATGAATCTTTCATTTTTTTAAGTAAAAGGAGATAAGAACATGCTGGCTAAACAGTTGAAACAAGACTTATTGAGCACGAAAGTACGTACGCAGGTAGAAAAACCTGGTCAGAAGGAAATGTGGACGTATGGGCTAGGGAGCTTTGGAATCTTCACGGTGTGGACATTGATTGGCGCTTTCCTAACGTATTACTACACGGATGTGGCTGGTATTGGTGCAGCGACAGTTGGAACGTTGATGTTAGTTTCAAGGCTCTTTGACGGCGTAACCGATTTTGGAATGGGTGCAATTGTTGATGTGACAAAATCTAAACACGGGAAAGCGCGTCCTTGGTTGTTATGGATGTCCTTTCCGCTTGCTATCACAACGATTCTATTATTCTCAGTTCCTAACCTTAGTGACACGGGGAAGATTGTTTATGCTTATGCTACTTATCTATTATTTATCTTGCTTTACACAGCGGTTTCAATTCCTTATAAAACCTTACTTGGCGTTATGACCCAGGATCAGAACAGCCGATCAACGGCAAACGTGTATGCGGGTATTTTTATTATGACAGGAACGTTGGTCGTGATGACGTTAACACAGCCTTTGGTTGCTAAGATAGGTTGGACAATGTTAGCGGTGATTTACGGTGTCATCACGTTTGCATCGCTTTATGTGACCTTCCTTGTTGTAAAAGAAAGAAGTTCCTCCTATGGGGATCATGCTGAGAAGGTGTCGGCAAAAGAAGGATTTAAGGCCTTAACAAAGAACAAATACTGGGTGATGATTACAGGTTATTGTTTGATTTTCTACGCAACTACTGCGCTAACGCAAGGTGCGGCCTTATATTACTCCCAGTATATTTTAGGGAATATTGGCTATTTCCCATTTTATGGACTAGCTGTTTCAGTGCCCATGTTGATTGGAATGTTTTTCTTAACACCACTTGTAAAAAGATATGGAAAGCGCAATATGGCCGTAGTTGGTGCGATTATTTATGTTGTTGCGCAATCGTTAAAACTGATTGACCCCACAAATGTCGTTTTATTCTTGGGTGGTTCAGGTTTGGCTGGAATTGGTGCCATTCCTCCGATTGCCTTATTGTTTGCGATGATCAATGACACGGTAGAATATGGGGAGTACAAGACGGGAGTTCGGACTGAGGGCCTTGTTAACAGTGGTGCAAGCTTTGGAATTAAGGTTGGAACAGGTCTTGGTCTTGCGTTAATTGGTTGGTTACTAGGATTTGGTGGTTACGTAGGTGGAGCAGCTGAACAAACGGGGTTAACACTTCAAATGATTTTGGCTTTAAATATCTACATCCCAATTGCTTTAGGGGTATTGCAACTAGTTATTATGTTGATGTTTAAACTAGACAAGGAGTACCCGACAGTATTGGCTGAATTGCAAAGAAGAAAGAGATGAAGGTTGTGAGGGGTGTCAGACATAAAAACTACCATGCGCCGCTTTCGGAAGCAAAAGGTGATCTCACAAACGAATAATATTTTATTGAGAGGAATGCTATTTAATTAGCACTTCTCTCTTTTTTTTTGTTAAGGTGGCTAATGCTTCTGCTCCATTACGGTGTGGACGTAACTAAAATAACCAGCCCCTAAGTAATCCCATTCTAATTTTAGCAGATAACCAAACTGTCTCTATATTAATGAACTGGGGAGGGGTACATTTTTCACAATATGGGATACTCGTCCGTACCTTTTCGCTCCTTCTTGAATTCACTGTATTAATGGGGTTTAGACAGCCCATTTGATCGAATAAAGAAAGGGAAATTTAGGGAAGGGAGTTTTTTTGTGGATACTACTTATTTGGAACAATGTGTTGCCAATATTAAAGTCCGGAATTTAGTGAATGAAGATGTTGAGGTCGAGAATCAGTCGCCGTTGACGATGATTGGCAAAGGGCGTCAAGGTGCAGTATTTCAAGTTACCGAGGACATTTGCGTGAAAGTGTTTGGAAATAATGAGGATTGTGAGCGGGAATATTATGCGCTAGCGCTAGGGCAACATACCAATCTATTTCCAAAGCTCTATCATAAAGGTCCGCTTCATATTGCAATGGAAATCATTAGAGGAGTTGACCTGCGCGAATATCTCCAGTCGCAACCACTGTCGAAGGAGCTTTCAGTGAAGTTAATTGAAATGCTGATTACCTTTAAAGAAATCGGCTATGAGCGGATTGATCACCATAAACGGCAAATCTATTTGCAACAGGATGGCAGCCTAAAGGTTATTGATGTGGCAAGAACGGTATGGCGGGACAGGGTTTACCCTTATCCTCGTAAGCTATTAAATTCACTTGGGACAGAAAACAAAGAAGTGTTCTTGGCTCATGTTCAAGAGCTTTCGCCCGTTCTATATGACGAATGGATCCATTATATCCGCATGGAGGAGATTGCGAGTGAAATCTATCAGGTTTTGCTGGAATCACCGAAGAAAAATGTAGACATGGTAAAGGCACTCAGTGACAAACTGTTGACTACGAACGATGAAGAAAGATATGTAATCCTGATGGCAGGTTTGATGCACAAGGTTTTTAAAGAGCAGTGGGTGAAAACAATGCTTGCACGCGGAGAAGAGACCAGTAAAGTCTATGAAAAGATTGATGAATATTGGGATAAACAAAAACGTGAATTTAAAGCGTTAAAAGAAAATCAGGGCAACGATCATGGCGGAGATAGCGTCGATCCGATTGATGCAGAATCCCAAAAAGGTGGAAAGAAAAAGGGGAAAGGAAAAGAGGCCCATCATGACGGTGGCAAAAAGGCTGGAAACGCCAACTCCAAGAACAAAGGAAAAGATACAAAAAAACAAGAAAAGGACAAATCGAAGAAAAAGAAAGGAAAATACAGCAAATGGTTGACCTTTGGCTTGATGTAAAGGTGCCCGCCGTAGTGTCTAAACTAGGGAACCTTAAAAGAAAGCGAGGGAGAGACTAAATGAAAGTACTCATAATCTGGCGCCTGCTCACGGTGGGTGGGGTGAATGCTGGATGGAGGAACCGAGCAATTTATTTTAAACAGCATGGAATAGAGACGGAATTCCTTTATACGACCGACCATGGGGGCATGCATATTATGGAAGACGTTGCTCCTGTTTATTTAACAAAGGATGAAACCAAAATTGTTTCCATTATCCGGGATAATCATTATGACGCTGTCATTGTCGTTGATACAGGGAAAGCCTATAAATGGCTGCGGGAAGCAAACTATCAGGGGCCGGTGATTGTCGAAGCAAGAACACCTGAGCTTATTAAACTTACTCCTCATATAAAATCTTTTAGAGGATTCACTCCGGAAACGATCATTGTTCCTTCCTACTATCAAAAGCGCTTGGTTTCAATTTTAACCAGAGATATTCCAATTAATGTTATCTATAATGGCGTGGACACAGAATTTTTCCGTGCATTGAGCTCAGAGGAAATCGATTTTACCAGTGTGCCGCAACTGCCTGAAAATAAAAAAGTCATTGCCTATATTGGTCGATTGGACAAACGGAAAAATTGGCCGATGCTTCTTGAAATTGCTAAGCGGGCAAAGCAGGAACGAGACGATGTTGAGTTTTGGATTATTGGTGGGGCGCAAAGTGTCCAGCGAGAGGAATTTGCCGCAGAATGGAAGGCACAGCAGCTTACAGATATTGTCAAGTGGTTCCCTGTGATCCCTTACCAGCAGATGCCGCATATGTATGCAAAGGTCCGGGAATCAGGTGGTTGTACGTTAGCAACGACAAAGTCAGAGTCGTTCGGTAATACGTTTATTGAGTCCATGGTGTCAGGTGTTCCGGTTGTTGCCTCAAGGATGATGCCAGTAACTGAATTAGTAAAAGAAGGCGAGACTGGATTGCTGTACCGGGGACAGAATGTCGATGATGCTGTTAAGCAAATCTATCGTATTCTCGATGACCCAGAGCATCATAAAAAGATGTCAGCCGCTGCAATTAAACATGTTCAAGAGAACTTTTCAATTGAAAAAGTAGCTCAACAATATGTGGAGCTTTTACAAGAAATAGTGCCGACAGATTCAGCAGATGGTGAGGTGAATGCATGGTGATTGAACCAGTTGCTTATCAGAAAAAATTAGCAGGTAAGTCAAATGCACATCTTATCACCTTCAACGATGGGAACGATTATGTCGTAAAATTTTTTCAGCCAGGGTTTGAAAAAACATTGCCTAATGAGTGGATTGGTTATTGTTTAGCAAGGTACTTGCAAATGCCTGTCCCGTATGGGGTGATTGTTGATATCCCTAAAGACTTTCTTGATAAAGTTCAGGAGGAGCGGATGAGACAAGGGAGTGCCGAAGTTCCTGACTTCTCACAAATAAGTGAATTTCCCTACCAGTTTGCCACTTTATATGTGCCAGATTGTGTCGATGGTCATGAGGTAGCGGAACTCAGTGGTTTAACTAATTATGAGAGTTTGGCGAGCATTATTTTATTTGATTATTGGGTAGGCAACCAAGATCGCACGCGGAAGAATATCTTGTTCCAAGCAAAACCAAAAGATACTGGAGAAGGGTGTGGGCAAGAAAATCCTCAAGAATTAAACAATATTCATGAATACTACCATCTATGGGCTATAGATCATGCCGAAATTCTTGGAGGGTTTAACTGGCAATTGGCGGACCTTGAGGGATTATCAAACGGCCTTGTGAAAAGTACAGCTCACAAAATAATGGCTTCTTTTATTGAAAATGAAGGTGAATTTTACAAGCAACTCGAAGTCATCCAGACGATTCCGATTTTATTAATGGAAGAGATTGTCGCTCTTATTCCTGAAGAATGGGGTGTATCAAAAGAAGAACGAAAGGCCATTGTGACCACTCTCCTTTACCGTCGGCATAAGGTCTTGCCAAAGCTACTCCCACGATTCGTTCGAAAAATCTACCAACCAATAAAAGCAGAAAAAAATTAAGGCCTTGAACAGGATTATCGATCATTGATGGAGGACTGGTTCACAATGTTTAAGATTAAGAGACTATGGATGTGGCCAGTATGTGCCCGCTTGTATGAACAAATTTGTGATTCAAGGAGGGACACATATGAAAATCAGAAAAGCGATCATCCCAGCAGCGGGTCTTGGTACGCGTTTTTTGCCGGCCACAAAGGCTCAGGCAAAGGAAATGCTGCCAATCGTCGATAAACCAACCATTCAATATATCGTCGAAGAGGCAATCGCTTCAGGGATTGAAGAAATCCTTATCATAACTGGTAGAGGAAAACGTGCGATTGAACATCATTTTACGAAATCCTACCAATTAGAAGATGCGCTATTGAAGAAACAGAAGATGGATATTTTAGAAGATATCCAGAAACTTTCTAGTATGATTAATATTTATTATCTCTATCAAAAGGAGCCGAACGGTTTGGGGGATGCCGTACTTTGTGCGAGAAACTTTGTTGGCAACGAGCCCTTTGCCGTCTTACTAGGGGATGACATTGTTATGTCGGAAACTCCATGTCTGAAGCAACTGATCGATGCATTTGAGTATAGCAATAGCTCGGTTGTAGCGGTCCAGAAGGTTGCGAAGAAAGAAGTAAGTAAATATGGAATTATCAAAACGAATGGCACGATACAAGCATCTAAAATGCATATGGTCGATTCTTTGGTTGAAAAACCAAAGCCAAAAGAAGCACCGTCACAGTATGCCATCATGGGACGATATGTACTAAGACCAGAAATTTTTGATGTTCTTGAAGAAACTCCTATAGGTGCTGGGGATGAGTTGCAGTTAACGGATGCTCTCAATCAGTTGGTCAAAAGGCAGGCGGTCTTTGCTTATGAATTTGCGGGAAGACGCTATGATATTGGAGATAAGCTCGGGTTTATCAGAGCAACAATTGACTTTGCCTTGCAACGAGAAGACCTCCGTGACGATGTTTTAGATTTTTTAAAGAGCAGACTAGAACAAACTCCGGTACGAGAGACCGAGGTGGAGTAGGATGAAGGTTGCGATTTTAGGTACAGGATATGTGGGACTGTCGACAGGTGTTTCGTTAGCCGAAATCGGCCATCAGGTATGCTGTATTGATGTGGATGAAGCAAAAATCAATCAACTACAACAAGGCATTTCTCCGATATATGAGCCAGGCATGGAAGAATTTTTAACAAGAAATATCGCAGCTGGTAGACTTCGTTTTACAACTTCACATCGACAGGGGGTAGCTGGTGCGGAAATTGTCATCCTTGCTGTTGGAACACCGCAACGAGAAGACGGCAGTGCCGACTTAACGTATCTTGTTGAAGCCGCAAAAGATTTAGCGGCATACCTTGAGCAGGAAACAATTGTTGTCATTAAGAGCACGGTCCCTGTGGGGACGAATGATGAAGTGAGAAAAATCCTCGAAGCGAATTGCCATGAAGATGTTTCGGTAAAAATGGTAGCAAATCCTGAATTCCTAAGACAAGGATCTGCGTTAAAAGATACACTTGAGGCTGATAGAATCATCATTGGCAGTGATCATCAACAAGCTGCAAGCAAGGTAAAAGAAATGTACAGTCCATTAAAGGTTCCGTGTATGCTCACAAGCGTAAGAAGTGCAGAGATGATTAAATACGCCTCCAATGCCTTTTTGGCTACAAAAATCAGCTTTATTAATGCGGTCGCCAACCTGTGTGAGGCGGTCGGTGCTGATGTGACAGATGTCGCAAAGGGAATGGGGATGGATAAACGTATTGGCAACCATTTTCTGAACGCCGGGATTGGCTATGGTGGCTCGTGTTTTCCAAAAGATGTAAAAGCATTGTGGCATACAACTAGGAATGAAGAGGTAGACTTTGGGGTGCTTGCTGAAACGATGAGGATAAACGATGAGCAACAAGTCCGCCTGGTAAAGAAAACTTTAAAGCGATTCGCTGGGGATGTTTCAGGCAAGAAAATCGCCATGCTCGGTCTTTCGTTTAAACCGGAAACAGATGATATGAGAGAAGCTCCTTCGATAAAAATTGCTCAGGAACTGACCAAACTTGGTGCTCATGTGGCCGCTTACGATCCTGTAGCAACCAAGAATGCGAAAAGGGTTATTGGAGAATCGATCAGTTATGCGGATACCCTTCTTGAGGCTGTAACGGACGCTGATGCTGTGCTAGTAGTTACAGAGTGGCAGGAAATGAAACAGATGGACATCGCTAGCCTAGGGGAAGTGATGAAGCAAGTGATTATCTTTGATGGACGCAACTGTCTTGATGAAGAGCAGCTTCGCAACTGTAAAAATATTGAGTACCACCCAATTGGAAGGCCCGCTATTATCACATAAATTCACATGAAGTAATAAACGGAGGAAGGGTCAGGAGGATTTCTGGCCTTTTCCAGTTTTTATACATAAAAACGATTTAAATTTTTCTGTCTTTCTGCTTCCTCAAATTGTAAAATTAATTGTATTCTATTTTGATAAGATACAAACTTAGTGAACGTTCTTTTATTTGAAATTTTTAAATCCTTTTGGGTTTGTATAGAGGTGCTAGGGTTACATGGAAAATGAGAAGATGAACGAGTTATCAGGGAAAAATGACAATAACAAAACGTTGTTATCTTTAAATAAACAAATTGCCGATTTAAAATTGGCTCTCGATGAATCCTCCATAATTGCCATTACCGATCATACTGGGAAAATTATTGAGGTAAATCGTAAGTTTTGTGAAATCTCAAAATATAGTGAGGAGGAGGCAATCGGGCAGAATCATCGAATTATTAATTCAGGCTATCATCCAAAAGAGTTTTTTCGGCAAATGTGGAAGACAATTGCCTCTGGCAAGGTTTGGCGGGGAGAAATCCAAAACAAAGCGAAGGATGGAAGCTTGTATTGGGTGCATACCACGATTGTTCCCTTTTTAAACGAAAGTGGCCGACCATACCGATATTTTTCACTAAGAGTGGATATTACCGAGCAGAAGCAAATGGAGGCTGCTCTCCAACAAGCGCTTAAGGATGATTTTAAGCAGACCGTTAAGAACTTGGAAAATGGTATTTTTAAGATGATTAAAGATGAACAGGGGAAGTTGATTTATACAATGTCTGAAGGAAAGCTGATGCAGGAGTTAGAAATTGCAACTGAAGTCCTTCAGGAAAAAACTCCATCTGAAACTTTCCCTGCGTCGATTGCTTCAAGTAAAAATGCTCACTATGAAAAAGCATTTCAAGGATATCGAGTCAATTATGAGGTTGAGCTTGCAGGGAAACTTCTTTATTGTGATGTATCTCCGATTAAACAAGGAAATCAAGTAGTTGAAATTGTTGGCTCCGTTCATGATATAACAGAATTGCGTGCGACTCAGAGGCAATTACAAGAAAACAAAATCCTTTATGATTCTCTCTTAAGATTAAGCAATGATTCCGTGTTTTCGTTTGATACATATGGAAACCTTATCAGTATGAATCCAGCGACTGAGATGTTACTAGGTTATTCCCTTAGCGAACTACAGCAAGAATCTTTAAAATTGCTCATCGTACCAGAGTATAGGGAACTCACATTGCAGTGGGTTTCTAAAGCACTCCAAGGCGAATTGCAAAACTTTGATACTGTTCTCTATCAAAAAACAGGTGCCAAGGTGCACGTGAATTTAACTTTGTTGCCGATCACTGTTGAAAATCAAACTACTAGAATCTATTTTATTGGCAAGGATATTACCGAACAAAAAAAGATTCAAGAGTTAAATGCCTATTTAGCCCAACATGATGAATTAACGAAGCTATTAAATCGCAGAGGATTTGAATTGGCTCTTCAAAAAGATTTAACAGTAGCAAAGGAAAAGCAACAGATACTAGCACTAATGTATATTGATTTTGACCGATTTAAATACATCAATGATACGTTAGGTCATTATGTTGGCGATCAACTACTAGAGGCAATTGCCAAGCGTCTAAAAGAGTGTGTCGATAAAGGAATGTCCATTGCCCGTATGGGTGGCGACGAATTTATGATTCTTTGCCCTGCGGTTGAAACAGAAAAAAATGCAGTTGAAGCAGCTAAAAAAACCCTTCATAGTTTAAAGGCCCCGTTTTTCATTAATGGCATTGAGCTTTATGTCACCGCTAGTATTGGAATCAGTATGTATCCAAAACACGGAGACAATGTTGTGGACTTGATGAAATATGCCGATCTTGCGCTTTATCGAGCGAAAGATCGTGGTAGAAATAACTACCAAGTATATGATTCGACTATGCATACAACAAGTTATCAGTCTTTTTTCCTCGAACAGGATTTGCGGAAGGCCTTGATTCACAAAGAGTTCATGGTTTATTTTCAACCACGAGTTGATAGTAGTACAGGAGAAATTATCGGTGCGGAGGCGTTAATCCGTTGGAATCATCCTGAATTGGGACTTGTCCCACCGTCCGATTTCATTTCAGTTGCGGAAGAAACAGGAATGATTATTCCAATTGGTCAATGGGTGAAAAAAACGGTTTGCGAGCAATTGGTAAAATGGCGGAAGAGTGGCATTCCTCTTGTCCCGATTAGTATCAATATTAGTGCGCAACGTTTTTTACAAAGAGATTTCTCTAGTCATTTTCGTAAGTTACTTGAGGAGTACGGTTTGGATGGGAGCCTTTTTGAGATTGAGATAACGGAAAACTCTCTAATGCGAAATGAAGAGTATGTGAAGGAGACAATTGCTGAATTAAAAGAACTAGGTGCTAAGATTTATATCGATGATTTTGGGACAGGATATTCTTCCTTTGCATACTTAAAAACATTTAAGTTGGACGGTATTAAAATCGACCAATCTTTTATTCGAAATATCTCTCATGAATCTGACAATGAGAGCATAACAGCAGCCATGATTCAGATGGCTCAATTGCTTCACATGGATGTCGTTGCAGAAGGGGTGGAAACAGAAGTAGAATTGACCATCCTACGAGAACTCCAGTGTCAACATGTCCAGGGTTTTTATTTTAGTAAACCTGTTCCGACAGAGGAGTTCGTGAGAATGTTGAAGAACGGAATTTGTCAACCAGCAAATACGTGATAGTAGTTCTGTTAAACTTGTGATTAAATCGAGAAGGCCTTTAATCAGTAAAAAAGGCCATTGACGATTTCCTCTATTTTCATTATGATAAATAAAGAATTTAATACCCGTGCTCGGACGGGAGAGGTTCATAGCGGAAACCCTCTATAAAAAACTATGGATTTATGACGATTCAGCCATATCCATACCCGGATGTGGCTTTTTTACATCCTTTTGATTGTTTAGCTATGAAAACCTCCCTGTACGCGCGTGAGTACACAATATTGGGAGGTTTTTTTATGTCTGGACGTAAAGAAGAACAAGGTTTAAAGGATTTAACATTGCTTGGGAATCAACATACACAATATCCATCCGATTATGCACCTGAGGTGTTGGAGGCGGTGGACAGCTTGCATAGTAATCGTGATTATTTTGTGAAATTCAATTGTCCTGAGTTTACAAGTCTCTGCCCGATTACGGGTCAGCCTGACTTTGCAACCATGTATATTTCTTATATTCCCGATAAAAAAATTGTAGAAAGCAAGTCATTAAAACTATATTTGTTTAGCTTCAGAAATCATGGAGATTTCCATGAAGATTGTGTCAATATCATCATGAATGACTTAATTAAACTACTTGACCCGCGTTATATCGAGGTTTGGGGTAAGTTTACTCCTCGTGGTGGAATTTCAATTGACCCTTGGTGCAATTACGGCAAACCAGGAACCAAATATGAAGAAATGGCTCACTTCAGGTTGATGAATCATGACCTTTATCCTGAGAAGGTCGACAACCGGTAAAAGGTTCATTTGGGGAATGGGAGATTTTTTTCCTCAGATTAAAGAAAGGAGTTTGCATATGCTTTTATATTTAAATGGCATTTTTGTAGGATTACTAATCTTATCGAATATCGTGGCAGTAAAGCTTTTTAGTATCGGAACGTGGGCGATGCTACCTGCAGCGGTCATTATATACATTTTTACCTTTCCCATTACCGATGTGATCGTCGAGGTTTATGGAAAAAAAGAAGCGCAGCGCACCGTTCGAGCGGGCTTCATTACACAGGTTTTGGGGTTAATTTTTATCGCGGTTACCATTGCTTTACCGGCTGCACCTGCATTTGGGGAACAAGCTTCTTTTGAAACGATTCTTAGTGGAAGCTTCAGAGTGGTGGTGGCAAGCTTGGTTTCATATATGATTAGCCAAAATCTTGATGTGTTTGTATTTGGGCAACTAAAGGCCAAACATGGCCAAAAGAAGCTGTGGCTACGCAACAATGCATCAACCATGACTAGTCAATTAATCGATACGACGATCTTTATTGTGATTGCGTTTTACGGAACCATGCCATTGTCCGTACTAGGCAGCCTGATTCTCACACAATATGCTTTTAAATTCCTTGCGTCCGTTGTACTAACGCCGGTTGTGTATCTATTGGTCGGCTTCGTTAAAAAACAAGAGTCCATTCCACTTAGGGCAGAGGGGACACCGTTGTAGAGATGTGCTCGGGTTCGGACAGCGCTACACTTTTTTAACCTGTTCCTGTCCGAAGTAGGCTCGGGTTCGGACAGCGCTACACTTTTTTAACCTGTTCCTGTCCGAAGTAGGCTCGAGTTCGGACAGCGCTACACTTTTTTAACCGGTTCCTGTCCGAAGTGGGCTCGAGTTCGGACAGCGCTACACTTTTTTAACCTGTTCCTGTCCGAAGTGGGCTCGAGTTCGGACAGCGCTACACTTTTTTAACCTGTTCCTGTCCGAAGTGGGCGGGTTCGGACAGCGCTACACTTTTTTAACCTGTTCCTGTCCGAAGTAGGCTCGGGTTCGGACAGTGATTCACTTTTTTAACCTGTTCCTGTCCGAAGTAGGCTCGGGTTCGGACAGCGCTACACTTTTTTAACCTGTTTCTGTCCGAAGTGAGCTGAAGATCAAATTGCAAAAGAAGTTTTATGGCCCATGAAATCTCAATAGGGCCATGAAACTTCTTATTCTGTAATCGGAGAAACTCTTGCAAGAATTGACAGCTTTTATTCTATCCCAAAAGTAAAAACAGTCTCTTTTTCATACTTCTCACCAGCATTTAAGCGCACGTCAGGAAACCCTTCATGGTGAAGTGATGCAGGGGAAGCTTGAGTCTCGAAGCAAACGCCAAGATATTTCTGAGAGGTTGCTTCTGCTAGTTGCATTTGGTCGTCCAAACTATTTCCTGTATACATTACCATACCTGGCTGATTCGTTTTGACCGACATTACACGACCGCTATTTGGCTCACGAACCACTGCTTGTTGCTCCTTGTTATCGTCAAAGATGAAATAATGGTCATACCCGTTACCAGCAATTTTATTCTGCTGATATTCATCATTAAACCCATCTCCGAGGCGACGCCCCAGACGGAAATCAAACGTGGTTCCCTCAACTTGCGGTTTCGCACCAGTTGGAATTAATTCCTCATCCAATTCAACAAACTGCTGACTATCAATCGTTACGTGATGATCTTGTACTGTTGTTTTTAAATCTCCGCTTAAATTAAAATAACAATGGTTTGTTAGCGTCAATGGAGTCGTTTGGTCACTAGTTGCTTCATAAAAAAGAGAAAGCTGATTTTCGTTATTTAGTGTATACGTTACCTTAACCTCAACATTTCCAGGGTATCCACCCTCGCCATCAGCACTTTTATGAGTAAGCGTTAGTCCAACATTAACGTCATTCTGAAACGGAGTAACATCCCAGATTACTTGATGGAATCCCTTAGACCCACCATGTAGATGGTTTTCTCCGTCGTTTGCTTCTAAAGGATAACTCTCACCATTCAGCTCAAAGGATGAACCTTGAATTCGGCCAGCAACTCGGCCAATTAACGCCCCAAGGAAGGGAGGGTTTGCTTCATAATCTCGATAATCTTTAAACCCGAGAGCCACATTCTCAATATTGCCATCTCGATCAGGCACGTTTATTTTCGTAATGATTCCACCATAATTAAGCACACTTACCGACATTTTCGTATCATTGATTAACGTAAATTCCTTCCACTTTCCTAAAACCTCTGTAGTTTCAATCATCATGCTCCATACCACCTAGTTTTTTAGTTTGTTATTGAAGTGATTTTATAAACATCCATCTTTTAATATTGCCTTCACTGTTACGATTTTATCTTGCTTTATTAAAAAATAAAGTTGGTTATTAACTTAGTACATCAGATAAACTAAGTTACTTCCAGTCTACTAGGAATCTGTCTCATAGACAAGCGGTGAAAGGGCAACTTTTTATAATAAAAATCCCCCTAACCGGTTGGAAAGGGGGATGTTCAGATTACAGCGTAATATCAATGTTTTTTTCATTTTTTGTTCGTAAGTCTTCAATTAGCTTATTTACTTTTTCATTTTTCTTTTCAGCTGTTACTTGTTGCTCAAGTTGAGGTTTTATTGTTTTGAAGTCTTCTGGTTCTTGTTTTTGACTTTCAAGGGCTTTTTTATATTCCTCGTATTTACCTGTTACTTCATCTTCGTTCACTTCAATTTTACCAATCGTGCTGTCTAGGTACTTTGTAATGGTAAGCTGATTTTTCACTTGTACTTTTAATTCTTTTTCTGTTATTTTATTCTCTTTTAATTTCTCTTCATATTTTGCGTCGTCTTCAAATTGAGACTTAATTGCATCCATTTCGGAATCCAGTTCGCTTTGTTCAACTGTAATCCCATCTTCTTTTGCAGACTGAAGAACTAGTTTCGTGTTTACGAGTTGGTTTAGAACTGACAATTCAACTTGTTCTTTCATTTCATCATCAAGATCGTCTAAATTCATGCCTTGTTGAGTGTACATATTCTTTGTATTCTCTAGTTCCGTTTCGTAGTCAGTTTTCAAGATTTCTTCCCCATTTACAGTTGCAACAACCTCTGAAGATTTGTCCTCACTACAAGCTCCTAGTATGAGCGTGACCATTCCTAATAAAATAAACCATTTAGATGCTCTTTTAAACAAAAAAACCTCTCCTCTCAATCCAATGAGGTCATTGTATCACATTTACAAGACTAGTGATGGTTTGTAAATAAATTGTTATCTCGATGTAACGCCTAATTATTAGCTAACTAACGTCCAAAAGAGATGAATTTGTCGAAAAAAAGGATGGAGGGATAGACAATTTTCTTATGGTTTTAAATGGTATTTTTGCTATCGTAATATCAAAAGCGATAAAGGGGTGGCGGGATGTATTTTGAGAATCTATTAGATGCCCTGTTTGGAGAGAGAGAAATTCTACATGTATTAGAATGCTCGATTTGTGGGTTTGATGAAATATACTATGTAGATTCTACAACCAAGAAACAAATCGGTAGGGCATGCTGTGGCTGCCAATTTGTCCAGAAGTTTGAGTTTTGAATCAACGTATTCTTAGTGCATGGTATAGAAGTGGTTAAAAATAAAAAATGGCATAATCCGCACTGGATTTATGCCATTTTTATTTACGCTCGTTTCGCAAACTTTGTAGCTGTAAAGCTAAATCCTAAGTGTTTAGGCAATTTTTAAATGCAAACTGATACAGGGTGACAGGCACCATCCATTTTTATGCCATTTTACCCTAGGAAATTAAATATATAAAAAATTAGGGTTTCTGAAGTTCTTATGTTATACTTTGTCTACCGTTTTCCGATTCATGTTCCCTGCTCATAGACTGAGCAGGGTTTTTTATTTACTTAAAAAATCTTCCTTACTATAGAAAAGAAAAAAGCCGGTTGTCACGTTGACAATCGGCTTTTACTGTTCAGATTCACTTTTCTCCTCGACCTCGATCCAATCTTGGGACCATTTCTCAATTTCCTTCATAAGTGGTTCTAAGGCTAATCCCTTGTCTGTTAGGGAATACTCAATTCGCACAGGTGTTTCTGGATACACCTCGCGTTTTACGATTCCTTGGGTTTCGAGGTCTTTTAATCTCTCTGATAGGACACGTCCGCTGATTCCCATTGACGATTCTAATGTACAGAACCGTTTTGGCCCGGTAAGTAGCTGGTAAATGACTAGTCCAGTCCAACGCTGGCTTAACATACTCATTGCTTTTTCAAACCGAGGGCAAATGATTGTTGTATCCATCCGATATCACCTCTATCTATATTTATATGACATTCTGTTACCAATAACAATATATTTACAATACATTATTTAGGAACTTGACACAAGTAGATATTAAAAATATAATTACTTACATAAAGTAACTAACTAAACAAACTTGATTATAAAAAACACTTCATTGGAGGATGACGAGACGATGACTTTTCATAAAGATCCGAATACATTTGTTTCCCACGTTCACTTAAAGGTTCAAAACCTTGAGCGTTCATTAGAATTTTATCAAAACATTATTGGTTTAAAGGTGTTAAATCAACAAGAACGCAAAGTGGATTTAACGGCAGATGGGAAAACAGCATTGCTGACGATTGAACAACCGGAAGCTATCAACCCTAAACAACAACGAACAACAGGTTTGTACCATTATGCTTTGCTTCTGCCTAGCCGTGCAGATTTAGCGAAAGTGATTCTCCATATGATTCAAACGCAATATCCCATCCAGGGAGGCTCGGACCATCTTGTGAGTGAAGCTTTATATCTAGCGGATCCTGATGGCAATGGAATTGAGATTTATCATGACCGTCCAGCTTCAACTTGGAAATGGGAAGGTAAGGAAGTTGTGATGACAACGGAGCCGATGGATGTAGAAGGCATCTTAAAGGAAGATGATGGCCAACCATGGAGCGGCTTGCCTGCTGGCACAATTATGGGGCATATCCATCTACATGTGGCTGAATTTAAAAAAACAGAGCAATTTTATTGCGAAGGTCTTGGCTTTGAGATTGTTTGCAGATACGGCGGACAGGCTCTGTTTATTTCGACAGGTGGATATCACCATCATATTGGACTCAATACTTGGAATGGCGTAGGAGCTCCAGCACCTGCGGAAAACAGTGTTGGGATGAGCTCATACAGTGTCGTATTCCCAAATGAAACAACTCGTAAAGAGGCTGTTGCCCGATTATTAACCTTAGGTGCTGTCGTGACTGAAAAACAGGGCTCTCTTTTCACCAAAGATCCTTCCGGAAACACCATTGAACTAAGAGTTTAAATTGGAAGGGAATGGGGCTTGGCTAGGTCCTGTTTTTAAGATAGGATAGAAGAGTTATTAAAAATTTTGCTTCGTCCATTGGAGCAGAGGAAATTTTATAGATTTTAACAGAGCAAAAAGAGAAACGATAGATGGCATCCCTTTAGAGTGGATGCCTTAATAATTGTAATTTTAATCGTACCCAACAAATTCAAATAAGATGCAATACTAGATGCACATATGATATAAAATTAGGTGGTTTTAACATGATACTTGAAGCAGATGTTTGCATTGTTGGTGCTGGTCCTGGGGGAGCGCTGCTCGGATATTTACTGGCGCAGAACAATCTGTCTGTGATTGTGGTGGAACAGCACGAAACATACGATAAAGAATTTCGCGGCGAACACCTGAATGCTGAAGGCGAAGAGGTTTTACGAGCGTTTGGTCTATATGAAAAGGTGGAGGCAGAAGGGCTCCTGCTTATGGACCGCGTTGAATATTGGCACCATGGGAAAGTGTTAAAAACGGTCAGACCTGCAGTAGGGGAAAAACATGTAGGGATTCATGTTCCACAACGGAATTTACTTAGTGTGTTGTTTCGTGAATCTGAAAAGTTTGCGAACCATCAATTGATGATGGGGACGAAGGTAACGGAACTCATCATGAACGAGAGTGGTTCAGTCACGGGAATTAAAGCCAAAAAAGGCGACCAACTTATCAGTATTCATAGTTCCGTTGTCATCGGCGCTGATGGGCGGTTTTCGACAGTTCGGAAATTAGCTCAAATTCCGTTTGCAACGATTAGCCATGGCTACGATTTACTTTGGGCAAAAATTCCGAGTCCCGTAGGTTGGGAGCCAACCATTCGTCAGGCCCTTGTAGATGATAAGCAGTTTGCTTTATTTACTCAGGCAGGTGGGTTCGTCCAAATAGGATGGAATATTGAAGAAGGCTCATTTCCTCGTTTGCGGAAGCAATCCTTTGCACCGTTTATTGACCAGGTAACAGCGGCGTTTCCGGAATTGACGGAGAGTGTAAATCAGCATATTCAATCATGGAATGATTTTATTTTATTAAAGGTTCACAGCTCTAAATGTGAGACTTGGGTAAATGATGGACTAGCGTTGATGGGGGATGCAGCCCATACGATGAGTCCAACGGGTGCGTTTGGAATCAATGCGGCATTGGTGGACGCAAAAGTGTTAAGTGAAGTTCTTGTTGAAGGTTTTGTTTATGGGGATACGAGTGCGGAGCAATTAAAGATATATGAGCTGCAACGCCGGATAAAGGTGGAAACACTACAAAACCAACAATTAGTAAAAGAAGCAAATTTTAAAGAAGCTTTCGCTGTTCCTGTTCTTTCATAAGTCGGGGATGCTAAAGTCTTGGGGATGGAGGGACATCAATGGGAGAATTACAAGTGAAATCGAACATACTATCTGTATTGGAAGATAAAATTCAGCTCATTAAGAAAGATGATAGTGCGATATATTTAGTGGGCCCTATTAAACTACCAGTGAATTTACACGGGGAAACCGTGGAGTTTAAGTGGTATAGTTGGTTGAAAGCGGACGATTTGGTAGAAGACTTTCAAGATTTAATTGATCGATTGTCTTCTGCAGGATTGGCTGATTTCCAGCAATCTAGCGTTCTAGTATATGGAGACTTCGAGTATAGTGATGATGCGCTAATCCGCATGCACTCGATTTGTCATACGGGAGATATCTTTGGCAGCAAGCGATGTGATTGTGGCTACCAGTTGAGACAGTCAATGAAAATGATGGTTGAACATGGGTCAGGGGCGCTCTTTTATTTGGCGAATCATGAAGGGCGCGGCATTGGCTTGTTCAGCAAGGCGATGGCGTATATCCTCCAGGAAAATGGCTATGATACGGTGGAAGCAAACCAAGCACTTGGCTTTGCAGATGACTCTCGAAACTATGACGAAGCGATCTCGGTGTTAAAAGCGTTAAGAGAAAAGCCAGTCACGTTGATTACCAATAATCCTAAAAAGCTAGAAGCTTTAAAAAGTGCCGGTTTACCTGTTTCTGGCAGAACTCCGTTATGGGGAGATGTCTCTGAGTTCAATGAACATTACTTGGAGACAAAAAGAAACAAATCTGGGCATATGGTGTAGGATTAAAATTGAAATATTTTCTGAATTCTGGAGGGTGCCTAAAATCTGGATGGTGCCTGGCACCATCTGGTTGGTGACAGGCACCATCCATTTATTGTAAGGAGTGCTTTATACATGAAATTTGGATTTGATATTGATGATACATTGATTAACTTACGTGAGCATGCTTTTCATCTTTATAATCAGAAGATGAATAAACATATAGATTTAAAAGCTTTTCGAGAGCTTCAAAGAGTGGAAATCCACGAACCTTTTGGCTTAACAGATGAAGAAGGGAAGCGGATGTGGGATTCCTCACTAGAAGAGATTTATTATACTTCTTGTCCTGCTTTTCCAGGTGCTGCAGAGCTGTTGAATGACTTGGTGGACAAGGGGCATGAGGTCTATTATATTACCTCAAGACCAAAAGAGCATGGTGAGCGGACGATGAAGTGGATGGTAGAAAACGGCTTTCCTGTTCAGAGTGATCGCTTCTTTTACGGAATGAAGGATTCGGAAAAAGTAGACATCATTCGTAATCTACAGTTAGATTACTATTTTGATGATAAACCTGAAGTGTTAGAAACACTTCATGGTGAATCTCTTCGTGTCTATGTAAAAGATCAATCCTATAATCAGCATGTGGCGATTCCGAGAGTGAAAAATTGGATTGATTTTACGTTTGAGGATTAGTTTATTTATAATTGAAGGGAAACCCTGTTCTTTTTTGAAGAACAGGGATTTTTTGTTTGCGGCAAGATAGATGGTACCGTCAGGAAAATACGGATTTACAATTTTAAGGTCGTTTCCATATAAAAAAGCCTAATTTCTTAGCATTTATTAAGAAATTAGGCTTTTTTCATTGCTCTGTTAATGCCCCAAGGTAGGGTGAAAAATCATAATATTATTTACTATCTTTACCACTAAATTCATTAAGACTTTGGGATCGTTTTTTTTAAAATTTTCATCTTTAAAAATCAAACAATGACATCACTTGTTTATTAAAATTCAAACAAAAATAACTTTTGTTTGAACATCTATTGACACCTCATAAACTTTATACTAATATGTTTGTTAAGTAACGGACAAAAAAGAAAATCGTTTAACATTTTAAATTTCGACAGGATGTGTTGGCTAGTGGATATTTCAGAGCATTTTTGGAAGGCCTCGTTGGAAGAACTTAAACAGGGGTATATTCAAGAGGCGGATTCATATAGGTGCCTCTTATGTGGGGAGGAAATTGAAAAAGGGATTATTTACCCTTTTGACGGAATTTTTTACGAAGCACAGAGATATATGCGTGTTCATATCGAGCGTACTCATCAATCCGTGTTTGATTATTTAATTGATCTTGATAAGAAATTGACAGGTCTTACCGACCACCAGAATCACTTGCTTCGTCTTTTTTATCAGGGTAAAAGCGATAAAGAAGTACAAGTTGAAATGGGAATTGGTAGCACCTCTACGATTAGGCATCATCGTTTTGCGTTAAAGGAGAAGGAACGCCAGGCAAAGACTTTTTTAGCTATTATGGAGCTTTTAAAGGAAAAAGATCAGAACGCACCAGCGTTTGTCCCACCACATAAAACAGCGAAAATGATAGATGATCGGTATGCTATTACGGAAAAGGAACAACAAGAAATCATTCAAAAGTTTTTACCAGAAGGGATCAATGGTCGATTAACAAAATTCCCACCGAAGGAAAAACAAAGACTGATTGTTCTGCGAGAAATGGCTAAACGATTCGAAAGTAATGCCAATTATTCAGAAAAGGGAATTAACCAGGTTTTAGAAGATATGTATGATGATTATGTATTAATTCGGAGATATTTAATCGAATATGGCTTTTTAGAAAGAAAGTCAGATGGAAGTCAATACAGGCTGAAACAATAGAGAAAGTGAGTGTCTACAATGGATCGAAAAAAGGAATTAAAACAGATATATAAGGAAACCCCGATTGAGGGTGGTGTTTTCCAAATTAAAAATAACCAAAACGGAAAACTCTTTATCGGAAGCACAAGAAATTTTAAAACATTAAACGGACTAAAATTCAGTTTAGAAGCAGGTACATTCTCACCTACGAACAAGGAACTACAAGAAGACTGGAGTCGTTATGGATCAAGTGCTTTCAGTATTGATATTTTAGAAACACTTAAAAAGAAAGATAACCCGTATTTTAATGAAAAAGAAGCATTGCAGGAACTTGAATATAAGTGGTTAGATCAGTTTCAACCGTATGAAGAAAGAGGATACAACAAGAAAAAGCAAAGGTAATTACCTTTTAGGAGCAAACATAAATGAATAATTCAATAAACAAATCAACGTCATTAGTAAAACCTATGATTGCATTCCTCATTCCTGTCATTTTTGCAAGTGTTTTGCAATCATTAGGTCAAGTGTTTGGAATAATCGTCGTTGGGCAAACACTTGGAGTAGATTCTTTGGCAGCTATTTCTGCATTCTTCCCTCTATTCTTTTTTTTAATGTCCTTTGTAATCGGAATTGGATCTGGAAGTTCCATTCTAGTTGGGCAAACGTACGGTGGTGGAAATATCTCAAAAATGAAGGAAGTTGTTGGAGTAACTTTGGCATTTACGATGATCATATCCATTGCTGTCGCCTTAATCGGAGGGCTATTTACAGAAGATATTTTAATATGGATGGGAACACCTGAGAATATTCTGGTTGCAAGTGCAGAATATGCACGTATTTTATTTGTTACATTACCTATTACTTTCTTATATATGTGCTATACAACCTTTATGAGAGGTGTTGGAGATTCAAAAACACCTTTTTATTTCTTATTGATTAGTATTTTTTTAAATATCGCCTTGCTTCCAATTCTTATTTTCGGTTGGTTCGGTTTACCGGAATTTGGATTAAATGGTGCTGCTTATGCTTCTGTATTAGCCAATTTCCTTACATTTGTGATTCTATTAGTGTACTTACACAAAAAAAGTCATGTACTCAAATTAGATTCTATTATTTTGAAACATCTTCACTTAAAAGGCTCTGTATTGAAAACCTTACTAAAATTAGCCATTCCTACCAGCATAAGTATGGTTTCCATCGCATTGTCAGAAATCGTAGTCATAACTTTTGTAAATGATTATGGATCCAATGCAACGGCTGCATACGGAATCGTGAATCAAATTGCAAGCTACGTTCAAATACCAGCGATGAGCATTTCAATTGCCATTTCAGTATTTGTTGCGCAAGCCGTAGGTTCAGGGAACATCTCAAATATCAAACACATTACAAAAATAGCGATTACTCTTAATTATCTTCTTGGTGGTATTCTATTAATCATTCTTTACCTGATACCAACCCCTATTTTAGGGATCTTTTTAGATAATTCCGATACGATTAGTATAGCAAAAGGTCTTATTATTATCTCATTTTGGAGTTATTTGATTTTGGGGCACACTCAGGCAATCTCAGCAACAATGAGAGCAACAGGTACTGTTCTTTGGCCGACCATTTTTACAATTACAAGTATTTTGCTAATTGAAGTTCCGGTAGCATACTTTTTGTCACATTATACAACACTTGGGATAAGTGGAATATGGCTTGCATACCCAATTGCTTTCATAGTGAATTTCTTGGCCCAATTTATATATCATCAATTTTTCTGGAAAAGGAAATCCTTAAAAGCACTAATTAATTAAACCTACTTAAAAAGAAACTATTTTTCTCTATTTTAATAAGTAGCTTCTTTTAGATTTCCTTACTAAATGTCCCTTTAATGGATTAAGTTATGATTATTGAATCCCTTCCGACAGCTTTCTATATAAAGAAGCTCTAGAATTTCGCAAATTTGCTTTACACTTATACCTGCTTCTTTCTTAGCTAGCTCAATCCCTTCACGTTGATGCATAGGAATAAGATCGCCATCTAATTGGTTAACACAATCCATTACCGTAATTAAGAAGTGGCTGTATTGATTATCTGATAAAACTCTTTCACAGGATTAAGAATTTTTATTGTAAAAACGATGCTAAATAATGGGGTTGCTATAACTCTTTTATTCAGCAAGTTCGTGAAAAAATGCACTTAAACTATAGGGTGGGTTTGTTCAACAAGCTACCAAAAATAGATATTAAAAAGCGGCTCAGTAAGTGAACTGAGCCGCTTTATATTTTATTCGCAAAAACAGATACAAAAGGCTGTACAAATTTAGCTGCATTTTCGAGTTTTACGACAGGAAACGGAACCCGTTACAATCTAAATATCTGCTTCCTATCGACCATCACTCAATGCTTATATTCGCATGAAAGAGAGAAGTATGGGAATCGAGGAGAGGTCTCAATGCCTATATTCATTAGAATGGGAGAAGTATGGGAACCGAAGAGCCGCCTCAATGCCTATACTCAATAGAATGGGAGAAGTATGGGAATCGAAGAGTCGCCTCAATGCCCAAACTCAATAGAAAGAGGGAAGTATGGGAACGGAGGAGCGGTCTCAATGCCCAAACTCAAAAGAAAAAGAGAAGTATGGGAACCGAAGAGCTGTCTCAGTCTCGATGCCTATACTTAAATAAAAAAGTTCGTCTCGATACCCAACCCAACCTCACTAGTAAAAAACAATAAAAAAAGACTCTACAATGAGAGTCTTTTATATATGTGATTCAATTATAATTATGCTTTACGTACGTTAGTTGCTTGAGGTCCGCGTTGACCTTGTTCAACTTCAAAAGTCACGTCTTGGCCTTCGTCTAAAGATTTGAAGCCTTCTCCTTGGATTGCTGAGAAGTGAACGAATACGTCGTCTCCAGCTTCGCGTTCAATGAATCCGAATCCCTTTTCTGCGTTAAACCATTTCACTTTACCTTGTTCCATTTGTGTATCCTCCTCGTGTGCTTAGCACACATTGTGTTACTATCCTTGCTTATAAGAGACAGAAAGCAGATTCACTTCACGATCTTTTCGAACAAACAAAAATAATTCTTTCTAAATATAACAGGGTTACCAAATTAAAGCAATGGGATAATAACCCAGTTTATTCTGATAAAAGTAAAAAAAGCCTTTTTATAGGCTTTAATTCGCTTGGGCAATGACACCTAACATTTTTTCTTCAAGTAGGTCACTAGCCTGATTTTCAGTTATCCCGTTAATAATCCCCAGTTCACTAACGAGGATTTTCTTTGCGTTGTATAGCATTTGTCTTTCACTTGAGTTTAGTTTTTTTTCTTCATTGCGAATCATCAAATCACGGACAACCTCTGCTCCTTCAAGCATGTTCCCTGATTTCACCTTCTCCATGTTCGATGTAAAACGCTGTTTCCATGTTTGTGTATGGTCGGGCTCTTCATGATGGAAAACGCCCAGCACTTTCTCTAAGTCCACCTTTTTTGTTACGGAACGGATGCTAGAATGACTCATTTTGTTAACGGGAATCATGACCTGCATACTACTTGCCATCTTAATCACGTAATATTGCTGGACCTTCCCTTGAATCTCTCTTTCCTCAATGGCCTCAATCGTCCCTGCACCATGCATCGGATAAACAATTTGATCACCAATCTGAAACATTCATCCACCTCCGTATTAAGTACATACATAAGCATAACACAGAGTAAATTTATTAGCAAATTAATAATAATACCATAGGGTTTTTACTCGCGTCAACGAATTTTTAGTGATTGATAAATATTTTTTTGTAATGGGCATAAGTGACATTTATTGACTACTAGGTTCATGTTGAAAAGGGAAAGTATTTTATGTTTAAAGATATGAAAATTCATCCAGTGAGCTCCTTAGTAAATGACAATGAGAAAGCTGAGGAGTCGTCAGTCTTTAGTCTGATGAACAAATAAATCTAGAGCCGTTTTTCCATCATGAATTGATTCGATAAGATGATAGTACAGGAAACAAATGGGAGGAAATTAAAATGAAGAAGGTATTTGTTTTAGGGGTTATGAGTGTTCTCATGTTGATAATAGTCTCCGGTTGTCAGATGGATGTTGGTGGGAATGAAGAGAGTTTCGAGGTGCAGGTTGACAAGGATCATGCTAAGGAACTTGAGGTTGAATTAAATATTGGCGCTGGAGAATTAAATGTTGAGTCTGGTGGAAAAGAGTGGGTAGAGGGAACCATTGATTATAATCACAAGAAATTGGAGCCAGAGATTTCCTATAAGGTAAAAGGAGATGCAGGGGTTGCAGTAATTGAGCAAGGGGAGAAAGGGTTGCTTGATAAAATAAACATTGGTGAAATCGAAAATCATTGGAACCTGCGCTTAAATGACGAAATTCCAATGGATCTAGTCATCAATTCTGGGGCTTCAGAAACGATGTTAGATTTAAAAGGGTTAGAACTTCAAAATCTCGAAGTAAATGCCGGTGTCGGAGACATCAGTATTGACCTAAGTGGCGATTGGCAGGAGAGTTTTGATGCTAGCCTTGATATGGGGATTGGAAAATCAACGATTATCCTTCCTTCTGACGTAGGAGTGAAAATTGAAGCTTCAAAAGGAATTGGAGAATCCAATCTGGTCGGGTTTGTTTCACAGGGCAATGGGGTTTATGTCAATGATGCTTTTAAGGATGCTGATGTGGTAATCAACCTGAAAACCAACCTTGGTGTGGGTGAAGCAACCTTTAAAATGGAATGAGCCTCGTCGTGATTTTATCAAGCATCTGTTTTTACCTTACCATCATGTAGAAAAGGGAGGGGCTTTTCCTTCCCTTTTGCTGCTTTTTTACAAATGAATGGTATCAATACTTTCAGCTTAGAGTCGCTAAGCCCACTCACAGTACGGAGTTATTAACCAAACGTTTGATTAAAGTGAGTTCAACGATTATAGGTTCCTTCCCACAGTAAGAGTTACCGTTCACCTTCTTGACACTCAACGTACGTGTATATCAAGGGTGCATTGTATACAATAAAATCGGTATAGGTTTTATTTCTAAAGTCTTATAACTGATGGGCCCAATTGTGAAACCAAGCTTGGCTGAATACGTATTACAAACAGGTGTTGATAAACAAATTACCATATGGCTTTGTCCATAATACATATGAAGGAAAAATTTCGATTGTGGGGCAGTTTGGATGACTAGTCCAAGGCTTTTTGGCTCTCTCAAGTCAATATTAGAAGTTGAGGTAAAGTGATAGGCATTCCCTGCCCTTTTGAAGTGTTGAGAACAAATAGGCTTAAAAATAATTCTAAAACGAATTAACATCTAAAAAACCAGTCTTGAAAGGAGATCTATTGATGAAAAAAGTACTATTAAGTGCAGCTGCAGTTCTTTTATTATCCTCTGTTGCAGCTTGTTCCCAGACAGAGTCTGAGGGAGAAAATGCAGCTGCGGAAGAAAGAGTTGCAGCCGTAGAAGTAGCAGAGGCTGTAAAAGGTGATTTAATACTTGAACGTTCGCTATTTGGCCGTACGGCTCCCAATAGCACCACACCAATTGTATTACAATCGCCTGGAGAGGTAGATTCTCTAGAAGTAGAGAATGGCGAACTTGTAGAAGAAGATGATATCATTGCGAAACTGTCGACACCAGTTGGCAAACAAACTATCCGTGCACCTAAAGACGGAGAAGTTGCGAATTTAAAGGCAGCTGAAGGGGACACGGTTTCCACTGAAGAACCTTTTGCACTGATTGCGGATTTGGATACAATCAAGCTAAATTTCACTGTTACGGCAGATGTACGTAAGCTCGTAGAGGTTGATAAAAAAATGAATGTAACGATTGAAAATAAGCAATATGAGGCGACAATCACATCGGTGAGTACGATGCCGGACGACACTGGCTTGTACCCTGTAGATGCAAAAGTGGACAATGAAAATCATACACTTTTACCAGGAATGGTGGCAGAATTATCTGTTCCTGAACAACAAATTAAGGATGCAATCATCATTCCGACAGCATCGATTATCGAAGAAGATGATGAAACGTTCGTCTATGTGGTGAAAGACAACCAAGCGAAGAAGCAAGTCATCACTGTTGTAGAAACACAATCAGCCGAAACAGCCGTTGAAGGTGACATCCAGGTTGGCGACTCTATTATCGTTACGGGTCAACTGACACTTTCAGATGGCGTTCAAGTGAACGTTGTGAAAGGGGAATAAAACTTTGAAACTTGTCAATACATCCGTCAAACGTCCTGTCGGCGTGATCATGATCGTGCTTGCAATCATTGCCCTCGGCATTGTCTCAGTTCGAAACCTTGCAGTGGATCTTTTTCCTAAAATTGATCTACCAATAGCGGTTGTCGCCACCAGTTATCAGGATGCTGCGCCAGAGGATGTCGAGAATTTAATTAGTCGCAGTATTGAAGGAGCTGTCAGTACCGTTGAAGGAATTGATACGCTTCAATCTCAATCACAGGCGGGGTCATCGCTTGTGGTGATGATGTTTAAAAATGACGTAGATTTAGATCAGGCACTGCTTGATGTTAGAGAAAAAGTGGACCAAGTGAAGGCCATGCTTCCTGAACAAGCAGGGGATCCAACGATTTTACGGTTTAGTCCAGAAGCCATGCCGGTCATGTATGTGGGCTTAACAGGCAAGGATCCGGTAAAGTTAACGGAAATTGCCAATGAGCAAGTGGTTCCTTTTATCGAGCGTCAGGGTGGCGTCGCATCTGTAACAGTGGAGGGTGCAAAGGAACGTGAAATTCAGCTTGAACTAAGTCAGGCTAAACTGCAACAATATGGGATTAATCCGCAATCGATCGTTCAAGCCCTTAACAGTACAAACCAATCAGGTTCGGTTGGTACGATTGAAAAGGGAAATCAAAATCTTCAACTCAGGGTGACGGGTGAATTTGAGTCTGTTGATGAAATTGGTGAAAGTATCATCCAAACACCAGCAGGAGCCACCATACTTCTTAAAGATGTTGCTGAAGTCCATGACACATTCAATGCTTTCACCTCAACTGCCTTTGTGAATGGTGAGCATTCTCTCGTTTTATCAATGATGAAGCAAACCGATGCCAACACGGTGGAGGTTGCTGGGAATATTCAGGATAGCCTCGAGGAGTTAAAAGCAGAGCTAGGCTCCGAGGTTGAATTGGAAGTCCTGATTGATACATCAGAGTTTATCACGATGAGTATCGATTCGGTGATTCAAAATATCCTGATTGGTGGAGTTATTTCTGTCTTTGTCTTGTTGTTATTTTTAAACAGCATCCGAGCAACACTCGTTATTGGTCTTTCCATCCCGATTGCTTTGATTTCAACCTTTGCGTTGATGTATTTTACGGGTCAAACACTAAATGTCCTGACACTAGGTGGATTAGCACTTGGAATTGGGATGATGGTCGACAGCTCGATTGTGATTTTAGAAAACATCTATTCTTATCGTAAGCAGGGGTATCGTTTAAAAGAAGCGGCAATTAAAGGAGCTTCAGAATTGGCACCAGCGGTGATTGCGTCAACGACCACGACGATCGTTGTCTTTTTACCAATGGTGTTTGTTGAAGGAATTGCTTCTGATTTATTTATGCCGCTTGGCTTAGCGGTCGCCTTCTCGTTAGTAGCTTCGCTTGTGGTTGCGATTACGTTAGTCCCAATGCTCTCGTCGAAACTACTGTCAAAAGCAATCGAGAGGGATGGGCGTCGATATTGGTTTGACACGTTTCTTGATAAGGTCCGTACAAGATATAGCGGTGGGTTAAAACGAGTCTTGAAGTTCAGAAAAACAACTGTGCTGATTACGATTTTAGCGATTGCCGGAAGCTTAGCATTAATTCCTGTGATAGGTGCCGAGCTCATGCCTGCAGCTGACCAAGGTCAGGCTCAAATTACCGTTGAGACCCAGGCGGGCACGAATTCGGACTATATGCTAGGTATTGTCGAAAAGGTGAATGAAACGATTGCACAATATGATGATGTGATTGAAGTTAGCTATGTCACCGTCAGCAATGGTGGCGTAGGGATGATGGGACCGAGCTCAGCTAACGAAGCAAGCTATACGCTTCAGCTTGTTCCTGTATCCGAAAGAGATCGGTCAACAAAAGAGATCATGCACGAAATGAATGAAAAACTGCAATCCATTCCTGGTGCAGAAATTGCAGCAAGCTCAATGGATGCTGGTCTGAGCATGGGGGACCCGATTCAAATTCAATTGAATGGACCTGAACATGAAGTGTTGCGTGAGCTTGCGACCCAAGTGGTAGCCGAGATTTCTACAATTGATGGAGTTTCGAACCCGACAACGGGTGCATCAGAAGGTGTACCGCAGATGAGCATCCAGATTGATGAAGGAAAAGCGGCTGCGTATGGGTTAACCCAGGAACAGATTATGAGTCAAGTTCAAATGAACTTTATGGGGCAAACGGCGACGCGCTATCGTGAGGAAGGTCAAGAGATGAACGTGGTCCTTGTGTATCCAGAAGACGCAAGAAGTACCATCAATCATCTTCATGATATGAAAATTCAAACTTCTACTGGTACGGTGCTGCCTTTAGATGAGCTGGCAGAGTTTAGTGAGACACAAGGGCCAGTCGCGCTACATAGGCAGAATCAACAGGCACAAATGAATGTGACTACGGGCATTACTGGTCGCGATTTAGGTGGAATTTCCGCGGATATTGAGTCTAGATTGGAGGCGATGAATTTCCCTGAAGGATATAGCTTTACGATAGGTGGGGAGGCTGCAGATATGCAAGAAGCCTTCGTTGACCTAGCTGTTGCCTTGGTCTTCTCAATCTTCTTGGTATACGCCGTTATGGCTGTCCAATTTGAGAATTTCCTCTACCCGTTTATCATCATGTTCGCCTTGCCTACTTCGGTCATTGGTGTGCTTGGAGGGTTGTTTATTGCGGGTGTACCGTTAAGTGTCCCAGGATTCATTGGAATTATCATGTTGGCTGGGATTGTTGTTAATAACTCCATTGTCTTGGTTGACTATATCAACATTCTCAGAGGTCGTGGAATGGAGCGAAATGAGGCGATTATTGAGGCTGGTCGCAGCAGGTTGCGCCCTATCTTAATGACGACGTTAACCACGGTGTTGGCGATGATTCCGTTAGGGCTAGCATTAGGGGAAGGAGCGGAAATGCAACAGCCACTTGCGATTACCATCATCTTTGGGTTGAGTGTATCGACGCTGTTTACCTTATTCCTTGTACCAGTCATCTATACGATGTTTGACGATTTAACAGGTTGGATTACTGGTCGTAGAAAAAAACGCCGAAAGGCAGAAGCAGAAGCTTAAAACGGTGAAAAGTCGTATTGATAGGAGAGAAGTGTTTTGTACACTTCTCTTTTTCAGTACGCTCTTTTGGAACTTATTGGTTTTTGGGTTTTGAGTAGTATGTCATAATAGTAGCTACAGGAGCATTTTGGAGAGGAGGGAAGGATGGATGTTTCTTGATTTGCTGTTCACTGGTATTTTTCTCCTTGCGATTTATTATTTAATTCGCTATCAACTCAACTTAAAGAAGGCAGCAGAGAACTCTCAACAAGCACTTTATCCGAAAACCGCTGACGAGTTTGCTAGTGTGCTTATCCCTGCAGAGTGGAAAGCAATGGAGCCCCTTACGAAAGAGACTAAAACCTACCGATATGTACAATGGGGAAGTGTATTGGCACTTGTATTATTGATTGTTCTGCTGGGAATTGTTTTGTTTACTGATTGGCTCGGATCTTCTTTTTTCAGTATTGCGTATTTCTTTTTTGCGATCATTAACGTGATCCCGCATCGGGGGAATTTATATCTTTTTCAAGATGGGATCATTCTGAATGGCCGATATTATGCTACAAAGCAAATAAGTTCGTATAAAATTGAAGAAATCGTACGTTGGCATGAGCTCTACGGCCTGGATGATCGTGTGAATTATGGGTATAAATTAACCTTCCGTGTGAAAAATTTTAGGTTCATCCAACCAAATTATGTTGTAATCACCGAGCGAGACCAACTTGATAAAATAGTAGATCTACTAAAGAGACAGGGAATCTCCGGTGAGATTACTTCAGTAAATTCGGAAAGTCGCATCGAGGAAAATGTACGAAGAGGTTAATTCGTTTTATTTAAAAGCTACCCAAGAGGGTGTCCCTTTGTTGATAAGGGACACCCTCTTTTGTTGTCATTCATTCGTTAGAAGGCACCAGACCCACCGCCCCCGCCACCTGTACCTCCGCCGCCTCCGATGCTTGAACTAGAGGAGCTTGAAAGGCTACTTTGCGTTGTTTCATTGGCTGCATGGAACGATGTAGCGGCCATTGGTCCGAAATAGGTGAAGGTGGTGATATCCGCAGGAGCATAAGCGCCAGCACTTTTAAATTGGTAATTCAAAGGGGACTTAAATGATTTTACAAGTTCCTCATTTTTCTCAATAATGCCCCGGTTCTTAATCCCGATTCCATAACTATAAGCACGCATTTGTTCATCTGTACTAAGCGCTTGCCATTCTTGCTCTGTTAATTGTGCAAACCGCTGCTTTAGAGCACCCCATTCAAGGATTAGCTTCAAGCCTTTCCAAGATTTTGGATGATAAAAAATCGCATAAACTAACCCTGTTACCGATAAGAGAATGGTTAAGAAAAACCATCCGAATAAATCGTAAACCGCGAACAACACAATCAGAGGGACAAGCAATAGACTACCAACTGCAATTCCCCAGCGGTATCCAGTGCTTTTTTCATATAAACCTTGTTGTTTGATTTCTGAGGCAACTGTTTGCATCCATAATTGTTCTTTTGCATGATAGGTTTGATGATTTGATTCTTTTGCACTATAACTTGCGAGATCTTCGAAGCGGAAATACCCGTCTTTGCCCACCTCATAAAACAAAAGGGAAGCAAGCATTTGTTCATGGGGGTGTGCATTAGCTGGTAGACGCTCCAACTTAAACTGAGTATCCGATGTTTTCGTCACATACCCAAGTCGAACTAAATCCATTAATGCTGCCGCCATGGTTTCAGGTGTTGTCAAACTTGCGCCATTCGTAAAAACAATCGTTGCCGGTAAACTCATTATTTGCTCTGGGACAAAAAAGCTATCACTAATTTCACGTTCCACTGCAGCCTTTTTCATCCGGCCCTTTATATAGGTAAAAGCCATCAATGCAATCAGGATAATCACTAAGGTTGGAATGGTGATGGTGGCAATGGAGGATAATTTGTCTCTTGTTTCCGCTCGCGCAGCCGCCTGATCGAGAAGGTCTTGGTGAGCCTTGAGGATTTCCGCTCTCATAGGTTTATCTGCTGTTACCGTAGCGCTAGGGAAAAGGCTTGCCTCGTAAGCAACGCGAATGTCGCCATTTTCGCCAGATGGAACTTCGCCTAAGTTGAACACTACCGAACCATCACCTTGTAAGTTTTGGGTTTCAAACGCTTCATCATACCCGAAGCTGATCACGTTTGAAGTTTGTTCAGGTGGATGTACGGTGATGACAAGCTGTTCATAGGTTGATTCATTCCGATCATCGAAAAATGGCCAATAAAATTGTGCCACATCAGAGTAGACATCCATTCCGTTTTTAATGGTGTAGTCTAATACAGCGGTTATTTGTTCATCCTCACCAGCGCGGTGGATTTTGTAGAGAGAATCTTCCCGCTCCACTTTTAATGTTTTCCCGTTTTCTGTTGCCGTGAAATCGGAAATTTGGGCGCCCTCTTTTGGAAATATCTCACGGGTGATTCCGTTAAATTCCCCTTCAAAACGGTAGGTATGATGTTCTTTTACCTTTACACTACCGTCCTCTTGTAAAAAAGCATCAATTTTTACATCAGTAATAGAATAGTCAACTGCTAGTCCCTGCAATGGGAATATAAATAGCACTGCAAGGATGGTAAAAACCAGCGTCATTGTCACACGCCACAATGTCTTCATTTATACACGCCCTTCCTCTTTCCCATAAATATAGTACGAACTACCAACTGGGAAAGTTTCACAGCTTATAGGTAAGGAGTAGTCACCAATCATACGAACATGTCACGAAAAAAGGCCTTCCCAGTTCGCTCAGGGAAGGCCATATAGTTTAGGAATTTTTCTTTTTTGTATTCTCATCGTGATTATCTCCAACACCGCTAACAGCTCCAGAAATGAGGTTAGCGAATTGATCCACCGACTCCATCATTCCCCCATGTACCTGCCCATCCATCTTACTGGGTTTTCCTTTGTTCTTCTTTTCACCCTGAGGATCATGAATTCGCATGTTTTTCCCCCTTTTCGAGTTTAGTATGCTTATTGTATATAAAAAGCTGCTCATTTATTCAATTATTACAGAGCCATACCATCACCTTTTGTTTGAAATTTTCTAATTATTAGGTACGATAAAAGAGAAAAATACGTTTTGATTTTTTAGTTGGTTAGGGGTGTTGTAATGGCGCAAAAAGTAGAGGTAAGAACGTGGTTATATGGGTAGTCAACGTATCCAACCTCAAGCGATGGTGACGGGTGAAAAAAGCATTCTTTTCAAATTTGGCGACCACGAAAAGGTGGATCAAGACACCTATCACGATGTATTAAGGTTTGCAGAAATGGTTCAAAAGGACAACCACTATCTACTGGAGGAAATCGTTCCAAGCTACCAAACCGTAACGGTTTATTTTAAAAAAGAACCAGCTGAGATGGAGGAAATCATCCAGCGATATAGGTCGAAGTGGAAGAACTATAGGCAGATTGAGGAAAAAATGTCTGCTCGGAAAATAACGATTCCTGTTTGTTATGAGGAACCATACAGTTTAGATATTGAACGAGTGATGAAACAGAATACCCTCAGTAGAGACGAAGTGATTGCTTTGCATTGCGGCACAACCTATACCGTATACATGATCGGGTTTTTGCCAGGATTTCCTTATTTAGGAAAGTTAGATGGACGTTTGGCAACACCACGACTTCATACGCCAAGGCTTCAAGTTGAAAAGGGTGCGGTCGGAATTGGTGGTCACCAGACGGGAATTTATCCCCTAGACAGCCCGGGTGGATGGAATATCATCGGGAAATCACCGCTTGACCTGTTTCATCCAATGCGAGAAGAACCTTTCTTCATTCAAGCAGGCGATCAGCTAGCATTTTACCCAATTACCATGTCAGAATATCGAACTATAAGATTGGAATTGGACAAAGGTTCTGATTCAATTCAGAGGTTTATTCAAACCGATAAAAGGAGTGTGTTACGTGAAGATTGATTTTAATGCAGACGTAGGGGAAAGCTTCGGTTCTTATACAATTGGTGACGATGAGCAGTTGTTTCGCTATATTACTTCCGCTAACATTGCCTGTGGCTTTCATGCAGGGGATTTTAACGTTATGCAAACAACGGTAAAAAAGGCAAAGAAACACGGAGTCGCTGTCGGAGCTCATCCAGGATATCCAGATTTGCAAGGGTTTGGACGTAGAGAGTTAACCATGACACCCTCAGAAATCTATAATATGGTTGTCTATCAGATTGGGGCGTTAAGGCAATTTTGTGAGATTCATGGCGTCCCCCTTCAGCATGTGAAGCCTCATGGTGCTTTGTATAATCTGGGTGCTGTTGACCAAAAAGTTGCAGAAGCTATTGCAAATGCCGTTCGCGATGCCGCGACAGAAGCGATATTATTTGGATTATGTAAGAGTGAATTCATTCATGCCGGGAAAAGACTTGGGTTAAAAACAGCTTCGGAAGCCTTTGCGGATCGTCGGTATTCTGATGAAGGGAGACTACTTTCGCGTCAATTGCCTAATGCCGTTTTGCATACATATGAAGAGATTCTTGAACAGGTTCGAGAGATTGTTTTTAACAAAAGGGTAAAGACGGCAACAGGAAATTGGATTCCTTTGGAAGCTGATACAATCTGCTTTCACGGTGATGGTCAAAATGTCGCTCACCACACAGCGCTAATTCGAGATGCGCTAGCAAAAGAAAAAGTTCAGGTTCTTCATGTAGGTGCTCCAGATGATTCCACTCTTTAAGGTAAAAAAAGCGGGTGTCTATGGGTCGATTCAAGATAGAGGACGCCATGGCTACCAACGATTTGGGGTTCCAGTTTCAGGGGCAATGGATCTGAAATCCTATCAATTGGGTCACTATATTCTTGGGAACAACTCCAATTCTCCCTCGTTAGAATTGTTTTTAGGTGGCCAGGAGTTCGAGGTGCTTCATGATCATCGAATCGTCATGACAGGTGCTAATTTAGAAGCGACGCTTGATGGGGAGCCTGTTCCGAATTGGAAGAGTTTTTTAGTTTTCAGTGGTCAAGTTTTACGGTTTGCCAGGCCGTTAGACGGGAGCATTGCTTATCTAACGCCTGAGGGAGGCTTCTATTCGGAAATGTTGCTGGGAAGTGCGTCTGTTTATCCGAAAGGCTTGCTGGGGACACCTTTAAAAAAGGGGATGATTTTATATGGGAACCGGGCCCACCGGGGGAAGTTTCAGACTGGTTTATGTTTTTCGGAGCGTCCAGAGTTTGATCAACAAGTTGAAGTAGAAGTGTGGCGGAGTCCGCATGAACACTTGTTTACGAAAGACGCAGTGGAGACGTTCTTCACGTCGACTTATACCCTTAAAACAGGCGATCGAATGGGATACCTTCTTGAGGGACCACAGCTTGAGTTTATCAAGGGAAGTGATATTCTCTCCGAAGCAACACAGTTTGGAACCATTCAAGTACCAAATAGCGGGCAACCGATTATTTTAATGGCTGATGCGCAAACAATTGGCGGCTATGCTACGATTGGGAAAATCGCCCAAGCAGATCTTTGGAAAGTGGCTCAATTGAAAAGAGGCGGGGAAGTCCGTTTTAAGAGACGGTAGAAACTGTCGATAATTGATGAACGAAACTAAGTCTACTTCCACGAATTTACATTGAATATCGGGAGCGTTTTAGGTAATATATAAACATAAGCTGCGTTGTGCGTAATCGTATTTAAGTTTTAACCTTTAAGCTGTAATAGGGAGTTTTACATTGAAACTGAAATGACAAGCCTCCGTCTATATGACAAAGAGGACAGGCAGGATGGTTTCTGCGAACACCCACTTTGAGGAGTGGTGGTTTAAAACTTTCTTATCTAATATTACGGCAAATGCGGCTGTACATACCGTAAGATGAATCAGTCCTGTTGAGGGGCTGGTTTTTATTTTTTAGCTTGAGGGGATCTACACCAAGATATTACCATTGAATAATGGTTCCGGATTAGGTAATATATAAACATAAGCTGCGTTGTGCGTAATCGTATTTAAGTTTTAACCTTTAAGCTGTAATAGGGAGTTTTACATCGAAACTGGAATGACAAGCCTCCGTCTATACGACAAAGAGGACAGGCAGGATGGTTTCTGCGAACACCCACTTTGAGGAGTGGTGGTTTAAAACTTTCTTATCTAATATTACGGCAAATGCGGCTGTACATATGTTTAAACCAAGCCAGTTTCCTATCGGGAGCTGGTTTTTTTGTGTAGCCGGACGCATAAAAAGGGTGTTCTTACGATTTTATACCTAAAAGAGGTAGTTTTCTTCAAGAAATGTTTGTTTTTACGTGATAGAATTGTGAATTTATAGAGGTGGGGGTATATTTTATTCCCCGTAGGGAGAATAAAATTAAAGGATTTATTAGAAAAACAAATTATATTCCCCTTAGGAGACGATATATTCCCTCTAAGGGACGATATATTCCCCTTAGGGAGAATAAAAATCACATCACCCATAAGAAAAGCTCATCATACAAAAAAATGACATCACATAAAAACCGGACTGCCTAAGATTGTAGGCAATCCGGTTTATTTAAATCATTGTAGCAGCTAAAAAACCTTCCTCAGTTGCGTCAATGATTCTTCTTGGTTGATATACGTCTCCAATGATATGAAACAGAGTAAATGTAGCAAAAGATCGTGTTTAGGGCTTGCTTGTTTGTTTCGGGCAGAGGCGGCAGGACAGACATTTTTTGCAGTTGTTTGCGTTTATTTTTACTTTAGTCAGACTCTCTTTTTCTGTTGGTTTGATTGGACTTGTGGTCACCATCTAGTGAGCTCCCTCCTCATTTGGCGCCAAAACTTGTTTCTGGTAGACTCCTTTTATTAGGCAGTTTTCCTAAGCATTGTTGTTAAAAATGCTTCGCCCACTCTCGCTCTTAGATAGTTCTCTTAGTTCCCAGTTTTGCTTTGTGAAGCCTCTACCGCTTTAAGATGTGTTTTGTCATCGGCCGGCTTCACTTCGTCATTCCCATTTCCATTTACCAAGTCGTGAGTTGCTTTTTTAAACTCTTTTAACGTATTCCCGAAAGCCCGGCCAATCTCAGGTAGCTTCGAAGGACCAAAGATAATTAAAGCAATCACGAGAATCAGAATAAGCCCTGGAATTCCTATATTCTGTAGCATTTTATAAACCTCCTAAATTCTGGGTGGTGCCTGTCACCTGTTCACTAGCCTTGCATGGGTTTAAAAATTTCCC
>NZ_JACWFH010000003.1 GCF_019749255.1 Mesobacillus maritimus
GACGCTTGTTTGTTTAGTTTTCAAAGGACAATCTGTTGCTGTTGAAGCAACTCTTATATAATACCAAGGTTGAAACTCAATGTCAACAAGTTTTTTTAATTACTTAACTTGATAACACATTGTCTCGCAACAACGTTTATTAATATACCACCCATATTTACCCGTGGCAATAGTTTTTATAAACTTTTTTTCAGATTACCTAAAGTAAAACTTTTCACACAATTTACCAATCTCCTGCAATAAAAAAAGGCAAGGTGACACAAGTCACCTTACCCTTATTTTAGATTAACGATGACGCATAAGTGGGAATAATAGTACATCACGAATGGAAGCTGAATTCGTTAGCAACATAACAAGACGATCAATTCCAATTCCAAGTCCACCTGTTGGAGGCATACCATATTCTAAAGCTTCAATGAAATCATCATCCATTTCATGCGCTTCGTCATTTCCTTGTTCTTTCTCTTTAAGCTGCGCTTCAAATCTTTCACGCTGGTCAATTGGATCATTTAATTCTGTAAAGGCATTTGCATGTTCACGCGCAACGATAAATAATTCAAATCGGTCTGTGAAGCGTGGATCTTCATCATTTTTCTTTGCAAGCGGAGAGATTTCCACTGGGTGTCCATAAATAAAGGTAGGCTGGATAAGTTTTTCCTCTACTCTTTGCTCAAAGAATTCATTCACGATATGACCATATTGCATATGCTCAGTGATTTCAATACCGTGTTCCTTTGCAAGTTCACGCGCTTCTTCTGTCGTCATTTCCTTCCAGAAGTCTACACCTGTATATTCTTTAATTGCGTCCACCATATGAAGTCTTGTCCATTCAGGCTGAAGCTCAATATCATGCTCTCCATAACGAACGGTCGTAGTGCCTAATACATCCTTTGCAATGAAAGCAATTAGATTTTCAGTTAGCGACATGATGTCACGGTAGTCAGCATATGCCTCATAGAGTTCAATCATCGTAAACTCAGGGTTGTGTCTTGTCGAGACACCTTCATTCCGGAATACACGACCAATTTCATATACTTTCTCGAGTCCACCCACAATCAGGCGCTTTAAATGTAACTCAATTGCAATCCTCATATAAAGGGTCATATCTAAGGCATTATGATGGGTGATAAACGGACGAGCAGATGCTCCACCTGCAATTGAATGCATCATTGGTGTTTCTACTTCTAAATATCCATGGTCATCAAGATAACGTCTCATGGACTGAATGATGCGGCTACGGTTAATAAACGTCTCCTTGCTCTCGTCACTTACAATCAAATCAAGGTAACGTTGACGATATCTTTGCTCCACATCTTTTAACCCGTGGAATTTATCTGGTAGCGGGCGGAGAGCTTTCGTTAAGAAGACGAATTCGCCAACTTTAATCGATAGTTCTCCAACCTTAGTTTTAAATAAAGTCCCTTCAATGCCAACAAGGTCACCAAGGTCTGCATCGTTAAAGATTCCATATGCTTCCTCGCCAATAGCATCTTGGCGAACATATATTTGAATTTGACCAGTGAGGTCTTTAATATGAGCAAAACCAGCTTTCCCTTTTCCACGTTTGGTCATAATTCGACCAGCAATTTTCACAGAGATGTTTTGACTCTCAAGCTCTTCCTTTTCTACTTCTCCAAACTCACTTACAATCGTTCCACTATCATGAGTACGCTCAAACCGCTTTCCGAACGGGTCAAGCCCCTTTTCTCTAAGGGCATTCATTTTTTCTCTTCTAACTATAAACTGGTCGTTCAATTCTTCCTGACTCATTTATTGCTCACTCCAATGATTAAATTGTTGTTGATATGTAACTCGATATGAATACTCCTATTATTTTACACAATTCAGCTATAATAGACATGATAAATGCATAAGTAATAAGAAAAACAGATGGCCTTCACCCTAAGATGATACATATTTACAACTTAGGATATCAAATAACCCAAACATCGACGCTTTTTTCTAGAAAAAAAACTGCCAGTATGCTTCTGGCAGTCCTTGTCAATAACAAATGCATTATAGGAAATGAAGAGTAAAAAGTCAACCTACACCGCTGTTGATTCAGCTAACTCCATCTTTTCTTCTACTTCTTGAACGAAGTCAGTTAATAGGGTGGCGAGTTGCTCTCTTGTACTACATTCATTAACAGCATTTCGCACCGTTGCATTTCCACGTATCCCTTTTAAATACCATGCAGCATGTTTTCTCATTTCACGAACCGCAATATGCTCATTTTTAAGAGCAATAAGTCGGTCTAAATGAAGCAGGCAAACGTCAATTTTTTCACGAACGGAAGGCTCCCCTGCTAATTTACCTGTTTCTAGGTATTTAACGGTTTGATAAATCATCCAAGGATTACCTAATGCAGCACGCCCAATCATGACACCGTCAACACCTGTTTCATCCAGCATGCGTTTTGCGTCTTGCGGGGTTTGAACATCCCCATTCCCAATAAGCGGAATATTGATATTCTGTTTAACCTCACGAATGATATCCCAATTGGCTGTGCCTTCGTACATTTGAACCCGTGTCCGCCCGTGGAGTGCAACCGCACTGCCGCCCGCACGTTCCACCGCTTGTGCATTTTGAATCGCAAAAATATGGTCTTCGTCCCATCCCATACGCATCTTTACAGTTACTGGTTTTTCGACAGCATCAACAACTGCCGCTACCATATCATAGATTTTATTAGGATCGAGAAGCCATTTAGCACCAGCATCACATTTTGTGATTTTTGGAACAGGGCACCCCATATTAATATCAATGATCGCAGCATTTGAATTTTGATCGACAAATCGAGCGGCATCAACGAGGGTTTCCTTTTCCCCACCGAAAATTTGTAGACTTAGCGGATACTCTCGCTCATCGATATAGAGCATATCCATTGTTCTACCATTCTTAGATACAATACCCTTATCACTAACCATTTCTGCACATACAAGGCCGGCACCAAATTCTTTAACAGTTAGGCGGAATGCTGAGTTACACACCCCAGCCATCGGTGCCAGTACGACAGGGTTATCAATCTGAACATCACCAATTTTAAGCATGTTTACCTCCTGCCTAATTTTGCGTTACCTTTGTTGATTCCCATCTGGTGGAGCAAGCTCCTCCACGCTAATATTGAGCATAAAAGCAACTTGGCTTTTAAAGGATTCATCAGGCATACGATTCCCTCTCTCCACTTCACCTAAGACAGAGACTGAAACCCCAAGTTCTCTAGCAAACGTTTCTTGTGTATATCCTTTTAGCTTCCGAAAAGCGCGAATACGTCTTCCCCATTTTTCCGCTTCCATATTCGAACTCCTTCTCTATCTGAGTAACAGTCTTGACGGACCATCCCTGGCAACTTTATATGTGTATCAATTTCTAATAACGGAACCATTACAAAAGCCCGTTCATGCATTCTTGGATGCGGAACGATTAACTTCTCTGATTCTATATTTTCTTGATTATACAGGAGAATGTCAAGGTCCAATGTTCTTGGCCCCCATTTTATTTCCCGTTTTCTACCAAGTTTTTCTTCGATTAATAGCAACTCATCTAAAAGCTCGTAGGGCCCAAGTGCGGTTTTTACTTGGATAACCATATTTAAAAACGCATCTTGGTCAGTAAAACCCACTGGATCTGTTTCATAAACAGATGAAGCATTTACCACTTTTATTTTATCATGAGCGTTCACTTGTTTAATTCCATCTTTTAAATACTGCAATCGGTCCCCTATATTTGAACCAATTGCAATAAATGCCGTATTTTCCACTTTATCGACCCCTTGTAATTTCAATCGCAACAGATTGGTAATGCCCCGGAATTGGTGGGTCTGGTTTAATAACCTTTACATGACAGAGGGCCACACTATTGAATTTTTCAAGTATATTTGAAGCGATCCTCTCAGCAACTGCCTCAACGAGTTTACAAGGTTCACCTTCAACCACTTCTTTTGTAACTTGGTATAGGTCAGCATAACTAATGGAGTCCTCTAACCGATCACTTTTCCCTGCCACTGAAAGGTCGAGTTCAACCGTAAGGTCGACCGCAAAGCGCTGCCCAAGCTTTGTTTCTTCAGGGAAAACACCATGATACCCATAAAACTCCATCCTGCTTACATGAATCTTATCCATTATCATTCCCCTTTCCCATTAAGGCGTCCATCATTTTTGCCATCCGTGCCATTTCCTTCACATCATGTACTCGAATAAGCTGACAGCCTTTTTGTATACCATAGCAAATGGTTGCTCCTGTCCCCTCTACCCTTTCTGAAACGGGAAGATGAAGGATATTTCCAATGAAGCCCTTTCTCGATGTACCCAGAAGGACAGGATAGCCTAACGCGATCATTGTATCGAGGTTTCGCATCATTTCAAGGTTTTGTTCTTGTGACTTCGCAAAGCCAATCCCTGGATCTAGAATAATATTTTCTGACTTCACTCCTGCCACTTTAGCTAGTCCAACACTTTTATATAGATCATTATAAACATCTCGGATAAAAAAGTCGTAATCACGTTCTTTGCGATTATGCTGCAGAATAATAGGTACATCATACTCTGCAGCAACCTTAGCCATCTCAGGGTCTGCTTTCACGCCCCAAATATCATTTATAATATGGGCTCCTGCTTCTAACGCTCGCTTGGCGACCTTAGACTTGTAGGTGTCAATCGAAACAGGGACTTCTACGTTTTTTGTGATTGCCGCAATGATTGGGACAACCCGCTCAATTTCTTCTTCATCTGAAATGCGCGTATAACCTGGACGAGTGGACTCTCCCCCAATATCAATTAAATCGGCACCATCTGCAACCATTTGTTCGGCTTTCTTGATTGCTTTTTCCGTTTGGGTGTATTTTCCTCCGTCTGAAAATGAGTCAGGAGTAACATTTAAAATCCCCATAATTAAGGTTTTGTTGCGGTAATTAAGCTCATATGAACCAGCTTTAATTACACCGAGATTTTGTTCCATAATCAAATCCTCCAACAATGGTCAAAATAGCTTACTTTAAAGACAACTAGAATGATTATTTCATCTTTACATCATACATGAAGTCTATTTAAATTTCATTTGCCCATAAAAAAAGAGGCACAGCTAGAAGCTTGCCTCTTTTAAAAAGTTCTTAATCAAACTGATACAATGGTGTGCTTAAATAACGCTCTCCATTACTCGGAATAATCGCCAATACTTTTTTCCCTTTACCAAGATTTTGAGCTACTTGTACTGCAGCATAAATGGCTGCACCTGATGAAATTCCACCAAGAACTCCAGCTTCTTTTGCTGCACGACGCGCATATTCGAACGCTTGTTCGTTTTGCACTTGAACAATTTCATCGTATACTTCTGTATCAAGAACATCTGGTACGAAACCAGCGCCAATTCCTTGAATTTTATGCGGACCAGGTTTTCCCCCAGATAAAACTGGAGAATCTGTTGGCTCAACCGCAACAATTTTAATATCTTTGTAATTTTCGCGAAGGACTTTTCCTGCACCTGTGATGGTTCCACCAGTACCAATTCCAGAGATAAAGGCATCTAGTTGATCGCCCATTTGCTCAACAATCTCAGGACCAGTTGTTCTTTCATGAACTGCTGGGTTTGCAAAGTTTTTGAACTGCTGTGGCATGAAATAACCATTTTCTTCAGCAAGCTCTCCTGCCTTTTTAATTGCTCCATTCATTCCTTCAGGTCCTGGTGTTAAGACAAGGTCTGCTCCATAGGCGCGAAGAAGGTTACGGCGTTCCATACTCATTGTTTCAGGCATAACCAAGATTGCTTTGTATCCTTTAGCTGCAGCTACCATTGCTAGACCAATTCCAGTGTTTCCACTTGTTGGTTCAATAATCGTATCTCCAGACTTAAGCTTCCCACTTTCTTCAGCTGCTTCAATCATCGCTAGCGCAATACGATCTTTCACACTGCTTCCAGGGTTCATATATTCCAATTTAAGATATACGTCTGCACTATTTTCATCCGTAAATCCATTTAGCTTAACAATCGGTGTCTGGCCAATTAATTCAGTAACAGAGTTTGCAATACGTGCCATCATAATCCCTCTCTTTATTCCGAGTATTTTTATTGGTTTAATTAAAATTTACCAATCTTCTAGCAATTTGTCAATCCTTTTGCCTACTATTTAGAATTATTTCCTAAACCTTCCTAAATAAATAGGAAAAAGGCATGACCCATGAGGTTCATGCCCTTGATGTTATTGTTTTGCTTTCTCTTCATAAAACCAACTAACTTCTGCTTCTTCCCAAAATGGCCGTGCGGAAACAGGTATATCCATTTGTTCAATGGCAATTTGTCGGCGAATTTGATCTTTTACCTCTTCGAAAGGATACCTTTTCCCTTCAATTGCATCATGAAGGTAGAGAACCGCATACCCACCATCTACTTGAATAGGGTCTGACCAAGAGCCAGGAGTCATTCCCTTCGCCTCCTCAATATAAGATGCCAATGTTTCATCATCTTCTCTTATATAGCCTAAATCGCCGCCCTTATTTGCCGAGAACTCATCTAACGACCGTTCCATTGCAAGGACATCGAAGGTTGACCCTTCTTCTAACTCTTCAATGGTTTGTTCTGCTTCAGACAGTGTTTTGACGATAATTTGAGACATATGATATGAACTAGGGAGATTAAATAGGTCCATATTTTCCTGATAGTATGCTTCTAAATCCTCCTCAGAAAACTTAGCATCTTTTGTTAAAAGCTCTTCTAAAAGGAGACTGACTCTAACTTTTTCTTCCCATTCCTCACCACTAATATTTTCTTGCATCCCATATATCGCTTTATACATGTTCAACTCTTGTTCAAGTTCATCATCAGATACCTTGATCTTATGTTCCTTCGCCAAAGTGGTAATGACTTTTTTATCGATTAAATCCCGAAGAGTTTCTTCCCCATATTTCGTCTCTAACTCATTCAGCCATTCCTGCCTAGTAACTTTTTCGTTTCCCACCGTTGCAACGGTTTCTCGACTCGATTTCCAGTCTGGTCGGGAAAGAAAAAAGACAATAGTCAGGATGTTGAAAACGACTAATATCAATACGGCTCGCCTTAGCCGATATATCTCCACTATGGTTTCCCCCAGATTAAGCTTATTTCGCTTCTTCCATTAACTGTTCAAGTTCTGCTTCTGTATAGACATACTTCTCATTGCAAAAATGACATTGAGCCTCTGCTTGTCCATCTTCTTGAATCATGTCTCTAATTTCATCTTCACCTAAACTGATAATGGCATTTGCAAACCGATCTTTCGAGCATTTGCACGTAAAGGAAACAGGAAGGGTTTCAAGTATACTAACATTGTTTTCTCCTAGAACCTCGTTTAATAATTCCTCTGGTGACAACCCTTTATCAATTAGCTTTGATACAGGCGGAATACTCTTTAATCTTTCTTCAATCTTTGTGATCGTTTCATTTTCAGCACCAGGCATCAATTGAATAATAAAACCACCTGCAGCTTTAATACTATTATCTGGGTTAACCAGTACCCCAACTCCAACAGAAGAAGGCACCTGTTCAGAGGTTGCGAAATAATATGTAAAATCCTCTCCCAGTTCACCAGAAACAATCGGTACTTGACCAGTAAAATAATCACGTAGTCCAATATCCTTTACAACTGAAAGTGTTCCTTCTGTCCCTACCGCACGTCTAACATCGAGCTTACCATGTTCATTTAATTCAAAATGAACATGAGGGTTGGAAACGTACCCTCGAACTTGGCCTTTTGCATTACTATCGACCAGGATAAGACCAATCGGTCCTCCACCTTCAACCTTAATGGTTAAGTTTTCCTCACCCTTAAGCATAGCGCCCATCATTACACCTGCTGATATCGTCCGCCCAAGTGCTGCTGACGCAATCGGCCATGTATAATGGCGTCGTTGTGCCTCACCGACAGTATCCGTGCTTTTAATTGCATAGGCTCTAACTTGTCCATCAAAGGCAAGTGCTTTTACTAAATAATCTCCGTTCATTTGTAAACTCCCTTCATGCATATATCCTGGTCTACGCTTTGGTTACCTGATTACGATTATAAATGAGGCGTAGTCCTTTTAAAGTTAAATATGGATCCACAATATCAATAGCATCAGATTCATCTGCAATTAAACTGGCTAAACCTCCAGTTGCAATGACAGTAGGATCAGCACTTCCAATTGCTTTCATCCGTTTAACTATTCCCTCTACTTGTCCAACATATCCATATAAAATTCCAGCCTGCATGGCAGCAACTGTATTTTTCCCAATAACCCCTTCAGGGCGTGTAATCTCTATACGCGGTAGTTTAGCTGCCTTAGTATAGAGAGCTTCTGTAGAGATACCAATTCCTGGTGCAATCGCGCCACCCATATATTGCTTTTGTTCATTGATGTAGCAGTAGGTGGTCGCCGTACCGAAGTCGACAATAATGAGCGGGCTTCCATACTCGTGGATCGCTGCCACCGCATTTACAATCCGGTCCGCTCCTACTTCTCTTGGATTTTCATATTTGATGTTTAGTCCCGTTTTAATACCAGGTCCAACAACAAATGGCTTGATATGAAAATATTTTTGACACATTCTTTCTAGGGCAAACATAATAGGAGGAACAACTGAAGAAATAATAATTCCGTCAATATCTGAAGAAGAAAGGTTCACATGATCAAAAAGTGCTTTTACCGACATTCCATATTCATCTTCGCTTTTATGACGATTTGTCTCTATTCTCCAATGATGTTTCAACTCATCTTGATCATATACACCTAAAACAATATTCGTATTTCCAACGTCAATGACAAGTATCATAGTTTTCACCACTTTTAAGTAATTTTCTTTCTAGAAACCTGCCAACATCATACCACAGTTTTTTCTATTCCTAAATAGAAAAGCGCAAGCGCCCTGGTCAGCGGCGTATGGCCTGGAGCGCTCCAACCGAGATAAAGGAAACACGAAGAGCGTTAGCGATTCGATGTTGACTTATCGTAGGGTGGAGAGCGAAGGACAATAGCCGCTAGGGCGCTGGAGCTGGACAGTAGAAAAGCGCAAGCACCCTGGTCAGCAGCGACAGGCATAAGACGCATCGGAATAGAAGGCGCTCTTTGCCTTCAATTTCGGTGTGGCTTATGACCCGAGCCTCTAAGCGCTGGAGCTGGACAGTAGAAAAGCGTAAGCACCCTGGTCAGCGGCGGTTGGCCTCGAGCGTAGGTAGCGGATAATGGAAACCACTCAGATCATGCTTGACGCAATCTTGCAGCGGAGATCCTACAATTGATTGTAACGGTCCCTAGAACTGGTCTATTGAAGTTGAACCCATTTTAACTATAGGCTGCGTTAAAGGTGGGTGTTGATTTACACTCGCGTTCCCCGGGCTTGCGATGTGCTTAAGTACCCGCGGGGTCTCCCCAGCCCCGTTCTGGGTTGTGTTCGGACAGCACCAGGTAGAAATACGAATTTTGAGTCCGAATGAAGGTTGTGTTCGGACAACAGCAGGTAGAAAAAACGGATTTTGAGTCCGAATGAGGGTTGTGTTCGGACAGCACCAGATAGAAAAACGGAATTCGAGTCCGAATCAGGGTTGTGTTCGGACAGCACCGGACAGAAAACGGGAGATGGAGTCCGAATGATGGATGTGTTCGGACAGCACCAGGTGGGAAAACGGAAATTGAGTCCGAATGAGAGTTGTGTTCGGATAGCACCAGGTAGAAAAAACGGATTTTGAGTCCGAATGAAGGTAGAGTTCGGACAGTACTGGCCAAAGTAAGGGAGCTTTAGTCCGAATGTACTCCCACAGGAGTCTTCGTGCCTTTCGCTCCAATCAACGTATGAAAAACAACAATTTACTTTAACTCAGTTTAACCATAAAAAAAGACGCCCTTTATCAGAGCGTCTTTCGTATGTTATTCTTTTGGTTTTTCTTCATCTTGAGGTTCTTTATCCTCAGTGGATGTAGATTGTTCTTGCGACTCATCCTTTTTCTTGTTGATGGTCACTTTAACATCATCATCACCTGTGGTTACAGTTGTAGATGAGCTGCGATCAGGGAGTGTTCCATGATCAGCAAGATGTTTGATTTGCTCAGCATCTAGCGTTTCTACGTCTAACAACGTTTTCGCAATGATATCAAGCTTATCACGGTTATCCGTAAGAATTTGCTTGGCTCTAGCATAACATTCTTTGATAATGCGCTGAATTTCTAGGTCAATTTCATATGCAATCGCATCTGAATAATTTTGTTCATTGCCAATATCACGTCCAAGGAATACTTGCCCACCTTGTGCCTGACCAAACTGAAGCGGTCCAAGTTTATCACTCATTCCATATTCAGTGACCATTTTCCTTGCAATACCTGTAGCACGTTGGAAGTCATTATGAGCTCCAGTACTAACTTCTCCAAAGACAATTTCTTCAGCAACACGACCACCAAGAAGGCCAACAATTTTATCAAGAAGTTCTGGTTTTGTCATGAAATAACGATCTTCTCTTGGCATCATTACAGCATATCCACCAGCTTGACCACGAGGGACAATGGTTACTTTATGAACAATATCTGCATCATCTAGGATCAGACCAATTACGGTATGTCCACTCTCATGGAAGGCAACAATATTTCGTTCCTTTTTAGAAATGACACGAGTCTTCTTCGCTGGTCCAGCAATGACACGGTCTGTCGCTTCATCAATGTCTTCCATCTCAATTTTCTTCTTATTTTGTCGTGCCGCAACCAAAGCTGCCTCATTGAGTAGGTTCTCAAGGTCTGCACCTGAGAATCCAGGTGTTCTTTGTGCAATGGCACGCATATTAACGGAATCAGCCAATGGCTTATTACGTGCATGTACTTTAAGAACTGCTTCACGTCCGTTCACATCTGGGCGATCAACGGTAATCTGACGGTCAAAACGTCCAGGACGTAGAAGTGCTGGGTCAAGAATATCTGGGCGGTTTGTTGCAGCTACGATGATAATACCTTCATTCGCGCCGAAACCATCCATTTCTACAAGCAATTGGTTCAATGTTTGCTCACGTTCATCGTGACCGCCACCAAGGCCTGCTCCACGCTGACGTCCAACTGCATCAATTTCATCAATGAAAATAATACATGGTGCATTCTTTTTCGCATTTTCAAACAAATCACGTACACGAGAGGCACCAACACCGACAAACATCTCGACGAAGTCAGAACCACTTATCGAGAAGAACGGTGTACCTGCTTCACCCGCAACTGCCCGAGCAAGCAATGTTTTACCAGTTCCAGGAGGTCCTACTAAAAGGATCCCTTTTGGAATTCTCGCTCCAAGTTCAGCAAACTTACGAGGGTCCTTTAAGAATTCAACCACCTCGACAAGCTCTTGCTTTTCTTCGTCTGCACCTGCAACGTCTTTAAAGCGAACTTTTTTCTTCTCATCGTTATAGAGCTTCGCTTTGCTCTTACCAAAGTTCATGACTCGGCTTCCGCCGCCCTGAGCTTGATTTAACAAGAAGAAGAATAAAATGAAGATAATAACAAATGGAATGATTGATGTTAAGAAGGTAACCCAACCGCTTGTTTCTTTAGCTGGAAGCACTTCAACATCTGCAGACTCAGCTGCAGCTCTTATTTCAGCAAGCTGTGCCTCACTGTTCCATACATAAGTAATAAACGATTCGTTTTCTTCTGCGCCCTTCATTTGGCCTCTTACTTCATAAACGCCACGCTCTGGCTGTATGGTAAGTGACTGTACTTCGCCATTTTCAAGGTCTTGAATGAATTCATTGTAAGCAATTGGCTGTGTAGGCTGATTGCTACCATTAAAGAAACTCACAACACCGATAATGACTAAAAATATCAATAAATAAAAGATGGTATTCCGGAAAATCCGATTCATCCCTTACCTCCTCCCACAATCAACAGACTATACTAAATATTATCACATAAAATTATTGCTATACAAGGAATTACCCTCGGTTGAGCAGAATCCCAAGCGGTGCGAATTTTTTTGCCATCCTACTCGTTTGTTGAATAAATTTCAGGCTTTAAAACCCCAATGTAAGGAAGATTCCGGTACTTTTCTGCATAATCCAAGCCATACCCAACAACAAACTCATCTGGGACGATAAATCCAACATAATCAGCCTTAAGATCCACTTTTCGACCAGTTGGTTTATCTAACAGTGTGACAATTTTAATGGATTTTGCCTTCCGATAACGGAAAAGCTCCACAAGATAACTTAATGTCAATCCACTGTCAATAATATCTTCAATGATTAAAATGTCTCGACCTTCTACTGAAGTGTCTAGGTCCTTTAAAATTTTCACTTCACCTGAAGAAACAGTAGAATTCCCATAACTTGAAACATCCATGAAATCCATTTCTAAATAAGTGTCAATGCGCTTTAGCAGGTCGCCCATAAAAGGCATTGCCCCTTTTAGAACGCCAATCGCTAGAGGAAAGCGGTCCTTATATTCCTCGGTCAAAACACCGGCAAGTTCCCTTGTTTTTTCCTGTAACTGTTCTTCTGAAATTAAAACCTTTTCAATATCCTTTTTCATGATCCTTGTGCCCCCTGAAAAAATCATTGCTTATACTAAGCTGCATTAGTTCACCAGTACCTGCGCCTTTGGTTGAATGGCTCGATTTTTTCAAGCCAGGTAACCAAAGAATGGTACCTTCGCGGTCGGTAACAACCGGCCACCTATCCCTCATAAATTTAGGGATTTTTTCATCAATAAAAATGTCTTTAATCTTCTTTGTTCCCGCCATGCCCTTCACCGTCATCCGATCACCAGCTTGTCTTGAGCGTATGATAAGCGGTAAGCCAGTTACGCCCGTATGGACAAGAAATGTTTTCATGTCCCTGCTTTCATCTGCATCTTTAGAAGCATACTCTGCTTCTATAAAGCCGCCCTCTGGTAATTCTACCAACCCTGGGCCATTTACCTGAAACTGAAATGGATTGGATTCTGAGGGGTGAAGCTGAAAGTAACACTTTCCATACGAACGGATCACTTTTAACCCATTTGGAAAGTCAAGCGAACCGGAAGGATGAGGATTTTTAATCATTGAAAAAATACTATCAATATGTATAGCGGAAAGAGAAGAAGGTTGTTCACCATAAAGATAGTTTAATATTAGTTTAATCCCTCTCCTTTGTAAAGGTATTGGCATTGTAAGAAAGGCATCCTTATCAAGAGTAACTTTCTCATTGGTTGTCTCCATTACTTTATTCATTTTTACCTGAGTTAATTCAGTAAGATATTCGTCGTCGACCTTTATTTCTTCACTAAACCGTTGAAAATGGTCATGCACTTGAGGGTTTTCCCTTTTTAAAAAGGGAAGGACATGTTTTCTAAAACGGTTTCGACTGTATGTTTCCTTTTCATTGCTTGGGTCCCTTCTAGGGTCTAGTTGGTGTTTCTGACAATATTCTTCAAGTTCCTGCTTAGTTAGACACAAAAAGGGGCGGATTATTTCCCCCTCTTCATAAGGCCTTGAAAATGGAATACCTGCTCTAGCACCCCCAGAGCTACCTCTTGTTAATCGCATTAGGATGGTTTCGATTTGGTCGTCTCCATGGTGACCCAAGGCTAAATAGTTTAAATCATGTTTTTTTATCACTTCACTGTAAAATTGGTACCTTAGTTCCCGTCCAGCGACTTGAGAACTTTTCCCTGTTTTTCTTATGTAATCCGGTACATTTACTTGTTTCATTTCAAAAGCAATTGAACGCTTTTCACAAAACTCTTGAACGAATAAGGCCTCTTGATACGACTCCTCTCCCCTGAACATATGATCCACATGAACAGCAACAATCCTTACCTGATAGTTCTCTTTTAAACGCCAGAGAAAGTATAGCAATGCAAGCGAGTCGGGTCCTCCCGATACCCCAACCGCAATGGACTTTCCTGTTAAATCAAATTTTTGTCTTTCTAAAAAGCGGTGAACCTTTTTTTCAATCATATATACTCTTCCTTTTACAGATAAACTATCCCTATAATACGGATAATTCTTCTAAAAGTTTCACTAAATGCATTAAAGAACCTGACTATATAGATAAAAAAAGTACATCATTGAGATGGCTGCGATGAGAAATACCGTTTCAAGAAAATGACTTTTTTTCTTTGGTTTACTTGAGTGCTTTCCTGTTCTAGTTTTATGTACCTGCACACGCGACTTAGCTTGTGCTTGTTGAGCACTACTAGCTCCACTCTTCCTTGGCTGAAGAACACTCAGTACGTCCCTTCTCATCTCTCCAGCTGTCTGGTAATGACCAGACAGAGCTTTATTAATCACCGTTTCGTATTTTGCTAGTTCTTGTTTCTGTTTGACCATCCCCATTATTTGGGGAAGTCCACCGGTTGTTTTATTAAATCTTCTTGGATAAGACGTATTCACAATAATCATGGCCACAGCAAACAAGTCGTAACGCTCATCAGCCTTTCTACTCCCAAGCCCCCAATAGCCGCGATCATAAAACTCGGTAAACTCCTTGATGGCTCTTCCCTTAATGGTTGTACCGCCAACATCGATACACCGGATTCTTGCGGGTGGTCCAGTCACCAATAAATTTTCCGGCTTCAGGTCGCCAAACACCCAACCATTTTGATGCAGAATCTCCAGATCAGCTAACAGCTGGAGCATTAGGACTCCCAACCATTCCGAACCCTTCTGTTGAATAAAAGATAACAAATCTGGACCTTTTATAAACTCCATTACGTAAAAACTGTGCTGCTTGCCTTGCTGTTCCCAGTCGTCCACATCCAACAAAGAAGGCCCAAGGGCAGATCCCTGGACCTTGTTGAAGGATTTTAACACATTTACTTCTGAGGTAATCGATGACGGATTATCACTTATTTTCAAAGCAGCCTGACGATTGCTATCACGGACTAAATAAACAACCCCATTCGCACCGTAGCCTAACTCTTTAATAATCGTATATTGTTTCTGATACCATTTCCCTCGTATCGTGGTTCCAGGGCTAAGATTAGATAGACTCTTCAAAGTATTGTTCATCATCACGGGAAAGCAGACTCCTTAAAGACCGTTTTTGTTGAAAATAGCTCATCGCTTCTTTAATCGCTGGCCCAGTCGGGGTAATTCCTCCAGTCTTAAGCTTTGAAAAAATGGTTGTAAGAGATTCTAGCTTCGGGGTCCAATCTAGTAGCTTTTCAACCTCTTTATGTTTCCCCGGAAATACAAAGACAGAGAAACGATTAGATCCAGAACGGGCATTCAAGCTTAAGCTTAAATCTAACAAAGCTTCTTTAACAGTAGGTAACTTGTGCGTCATACTTGCACTTGTGTCTACTAGAATTAAGACTTCAAGTTGAACGGTTTCACCTAGTTCATCCACGACCTCCATAATTTCCCCACGCTTTTCAGGTGGCAAGTCCTCCATCGTCTTTGCTCCCCCACCCAATATCTGTTGAAGCTCTTTATTCACTACTCCTTGTAGAGTCTGGGTCATTGCTTTTCTTGTTACCATCTGTACGGTTTGTGATAGCTGTTGAGAGTAGACAACCTGACTTACCCCGCCACCCGCTAAGGCAATGCCTTCGATCTCCTTTAAGCCTTGATCATCAATAACATCTTGCTCCATTACACCAATGACATTAATGGAAATCCCCTGCTCCTTGGCAAGGGCAGCCATTGCAATCGGGTCCTCCCCTTGATTCGAACAGCCATCAGTAATTAACAATACTTGCTTTAACGTCCCCGTTTTCATCGAAAATCTCCCTCCGTAACATGATTTGTTACCATTTTCGACTTGTAGGGAATAAATTATACTAACAATACACAAAATAAACCTTATGCTTCCTTGAGCATGGATTGAACAGGAATGGAAGCCCACTTAGGAATATTATGATCAATCTTTGCCACAACCACGGTCATATCATCCTCAATCATTCCTGATCGGGAGCGTATCACTTCCTCCATAATCAGATCCGCTACGGCCTGAGGTTCATTTGTTTCAAGCTCACTGATCTTTCGCTTCATCCACAAATCATAATTTTCTACATGCTTGGGTCCTTCAAATACACCATCACTCATCATAATCAGCAAGTCGCCCGCTTTTAGCTGTTCACTGACCACATCGACCTCGAATTCCTGGAGGATTCCCATTGGTAAATTACTCGCCTGTATTTTAATAATTTTGCTTCCTCTTTTAATAAAACTTGGCGTCGAACCAATTTTAAGAAACCGAGCAGATGCATTTTGTAAATCCACCATTGCCAGATCAAGTGTTGAAAAGATTTCATCTGTTGTTCGTAAAGCTAGAATGCTATTGACGGATTTGATAGCAACCTTCTCTTCAATCCCTGACTGAAGTATTTGCTGAAGTAGTTTCAACGTCTCCTGGCTTTCTGTATGGGCCCGTTCACCATTTCCCATGCCATCACTAATGGCTATCGCATATTTTCCGCCACCAAGTTCAATTGTTGAATAACTGTCTCCAGAGATAAGATCTCCATCCTTAGCCGCATGGGCGACTCCTGTCAAAACCGCAAACGCCTTTGCAGACCTGAAAGTTACTTGACAGACTCCACTCGGAATGGTGGCGCATTCTTCCGAATTAACAAGAATGGTTTCCCCCAAGATATCAGAGAGCATCGGGGCAATTAGTTTTTCGCATTCTCCATGACCCCCGCAGTATGGAATGGTCATATCAATATCAACATTTCCTTGTTCAAGACTGTAAATATCCACATTCTCAATTTCAACACCAAACTCTTGAAGAGCACTAAGGATCTGCTCCTCTTGTTTATGATGATTTTCCCGTTCTCGTTGAATTTCTTTAGCGAAATCACCCATTACCTCTGAAACACCGAGGAGCTGATTCGCCACCAGCTTTCTACTTTCTTGAACTTGTTTTTTTAGCTTGCGGTTGGCCTGATAAAAAGTCAGCTGATGTTGCATAATGTCGTTTACCTTTTTTGAACGCGTACAATGCTTATCCCAATCCCGGGACAGCTTTGGTGAAATTGTTCCTGTATGATCTAATTCGTGCATAATATCACTCATAAACTCATAGGTTGTATTAAAGTTCCTCGCCCAACAATGATCCTTTTTAAAACAAGTTTGACATGTTTTCTCTGTGACATTGCTTAAGAAATAGTCAAGGTCTCGGTCTGGCTCTTCACCTTCTGTCTTCTCTTCAATCGAAGAAAAGCTTTTAGACAGGGCTTGAAAGACATTTGAGAATTGAGCCACTCTACGCGCTGTCACATCGCGCATTTTTCTCATATATTGCTGTTGTTCCGCCGAATATTCTGCGGTACCCGGTATATATTTCGCTATTTTAGAAGTTAATGAGGTTGGTGTTAGAAGAAATAATAAAATCGCAACACCTGTTTCTAGTAACATCTTGTTAATTGGTTGTCCTGTTTCACCGTACATACCTATTAAAAGTGTAGCAACGAGTAATCCAACGGCAACACCAAACTTTTTCCCTTCTTTTAACAAGCCACCCAACAAACCAGCAAAGGCAAGCAAGCTCATATGAAAGAAACTTGATAGATTTGCGAGACTAAAGATTAGTCCTGTCACCACACCAACCGTTGAGCCCATTGTAGCTCCCGCAACAAATGCAAAGACTAACACCAGGTAACGGGACAAAACATGTTCAATTGAAATATCATATAAGGTCCACCCAATGGTCCCGGTCATCACTGAAGCAAGCATGATGATTAAACAGACAATCTCCTCAGTCTTTAAAGATTGTCTTCGCTTATTCACCGTTAATAAAGGAATACTTTGTAGAAATATGAAGGCAAGGATTAACCCTAGACCGGCTTCAATTCCGGCCATTGCACTTCCATATACCGTTATATTCCCTTCGATAACCGCTGTTCTTGACATTTCCATACTCAATATAGTGAAAAATACCAGTAGTGGTAATCCTCTTAGTTCATTCTTCATCCACCTTCCCGTAACCCGGAAAAGAATTAAAAACAACACAATGGTTCCAAACGTAACCGCTGCTTCCCCAAGAGATAAGGTAGCCGCCCCAGCAACAAGTCCAAGGAGGGCAATTGGCGCACGATCCCTACGAATAAAGAAAACGGCCGCAAAAAAGGGAAGGCTAAAAGGTGTTAGCTTGGCTAAGATTAATGCGCGACCTAGAAGAAAACCGATAAAAAGAAAAATATATCCTTTTCTGAGGAAAAAGCTCTCAATGGATGTCTGAAGTTTGACAAGCAGTTTTGAGAATTCGAATCTCGGCTTATCAAGACGAACGTCACTTGTAGGCTTTACCACAGTCCTTTCTACATTTTGCATACCATACACTCCCTGCATTTTATTGTTGTGCTTCATTATAAGAGGTTCATTGTCAAAACTTTGTCAAAATTAAGGACAAGTATTGGATTTTCGTTCGACTGATTATGTGGTAAAATACCGACAAAATTCTTTCATATTTTTATTGACAGTTTAATAAAATCTCAGTATTATAGATTTTGTGCTTTAAATTATGGCGGTGTAGCTCAGCTGGCTAGAGCATTCGGTTCATACCCGAAAGGTCGTGGGTTCGACTCCCTCCGCCGCTACTATGAAATGCGAAGGCGACTGTTCAGCGAAGTCCACTAGTCGCTAGGAGCCGTAGCTAGACAATGAAAAGTGGAAGTGCCTTGTTCAGGGGCGACAGGCATAAGACGAGCCGGCGAGAAGGTTGTTCTTTAACCTTCTTGGCGGATTGGCTTATGACCCGAGCCCCTAGGCACTGCAGCTAGACAACGAAAAGCGAAACTGGTTAGTTCAGCGACGTATGAACTTGAGCCAAAAACATTATTACGGCCCCTTGGTCAAGCGGTTAAGACACCGCCCTTTCACGGCGGTAACACGGGTTCGAATCCCGTAGGGGTCATCTTAAATAGGAAAGCACAAGAGCACTGATCATTTCAGTGCTCTTTTTGTCTATACTAACAGGAAAAGTACCCATACTTCGTATAGTATTAATCTATAATCCTCACCTTTTGTCCCCTATATATACTTATAAACTACAAAAAAATGCCTTTTTGTTTCAAAACCTGATTATTTATACTAGTTACTGACCTTTGGGCTAGGTATTTTTCAGCTAAATTCCACCTTTCCCCTCTATTCTGATGAAAAAATACCCTCACTCAGAATGCCTTTACTGGAAAAATTCATTTTATTCCCTGTTTTGAGCATTATATTCCCCGTTAGAGAGGTTTTATTCCCTGTTCAGGAATAAATACTATACACGGTACCGTATCCCGTGAAGTCCCATGGAGAAGGAACATAGGTTTCCTATGAGTAGCTAGCGTTTTTTCCAGATAAAAAAGACAGATCAATGATTGATCTGTCTTAATAAAGGCATCTATATAAATATATTCAGCAGCAAGTTACCCTCTTCTAGCTCCTCTGCCACCGCGTTTTGATTCGGTATGGCGCTTTAAGGAAGAGAGACGATCTTCACTATCCTTTAAAAACTTTGCCATCTTGGATTCAAAATTTTCAGGACGGCTATTGCGGTTATCATTGGGTTTACCTGGACGTTGACGTTTTGAGTCTGGTCTTTCCGGTCTTGCAGGTCTTGCAGGTCTTTCCGGCCTGTCAATTGCCTTTTTAATGGATAAACCAATCTTTCCGTCTTTTACATTAATAACCTTTACCTCAATTTGATCGCCGACTTTTAAATGATCGTTAATATCCTTTACGTAATTGTCTGCGACCTCACTAATATGAACAAGCCCCGTTGACCCTTCTGGCAACTCCACAAATGCTCCAAAATTAGTGATTCCTGTTACTTTCCCTTGCAACTTGCTGCCTACTTCGATTGACATAAAAAGAATTTTCCTCCTTAAAAGTATAAAAAATCAAACCTACTATATATTATACCGAACATGGAAAAAGAGTGTCAATTTGCGCTCTTTTTGAATGGGAATCCCTAGTCATTTTCAGGTATGTTAAAAATAATTTCTCCTTCTTGCGAAAGGAAATAATCCCTTCTTGCCAGTTTAGCAATATACTCTTCGTCATTTAGTTTGACAATTTCTTCTTCAAGGTGTTTTTGTTGTTTCTGTAATTTTGCTAATTCTGTTTCAAGTCTTTCCTTTTCATCTAACTTTGTCTCTAGAGCAGACGTTCGTGAGATGAACGTAGAAATCATGACAGCAGATATGATGGTTGCAAGCACAAAAAAGACTGCGAGGCGCCTGAATAACACTTTACGTTTTCTCTTTTCTGCAATTCCTGCTTTTTCACTTTGTTGCGTATACTCATTCTCCAACTTAGAGATATTCCGTTTTCTAATGGCATTCATTCCCTCGCGGTCCTCCTTATTTTTTGAAAATTTTAAAGGTCTTCAGCCTTTTTACTATTGATACAGTGTATTTCTGGAATTTACGAGTAAATCCTGCCATTTTATTATATATTCTCTCGACGGTTTTTTTAATCCTTTTCGGCAAAAGTTTCCATAAAAGTAGAAATAAAAGTTCAAATGGTTTCCAAGCAACTCTAAGAACCCAGTAAACTATCTTTCCAATGATCTTCAATAACGTAATGGCCCCTTTTCCGATTAACATTAAAAGGGAAAAGGTTGAAATCAATAAAAACCGTATTGGTTGATAGATTAGAGTCTTGAAAAGATTAATGGATATCTTATACGTTGAAATGGCTATAGAGATCAACCACTCTAATACTTTTAAATATCCACGCTTTAAAAGACTCTGATATGCAGCAAACCCACAGAGCAATGCAAGAAAGATGTAGAATCTTAGTTCACCTTCATTAACAATAAATAAAACATAGAAAATGGAGAGTCCCTGCAGAATCCAGAATAGGATATCATTAAGGAATACAATCCAATTTTTTCTTTTCCGCCTCTGTAAAAAACGACTGTACGTATCAAGTGAGGCTCCGAAAAGACTACCCATGCCAATCATTGAAAGCATGGTCAGAAACTGGGTTGTCAGTGTCATCTGAACAGCTTGCTAAAGAATCCTTTAGCTTTCTCCCCATGCTGATCATCAAGGTAAATCAAGTCAAAGACTCTTCCTTTAATTGAGACAATCCCCTTATCTACATCTAAATTCTTCATTTGCAAATTCTGGCCTTTAATCGCAAGGAAACCCATGACTGTTTCTAGCAGAAATTCCTCATTATCAAAGCTTTCTACCTGTTTGACACCTGAAATTTCAAGTGTCCGCCTTCCTCTCATGATAACATCATGTTCAGGAGTGTTTGTCTTCTGTTGATTTGGTTCAAAGTACTGGCTCATATTTAATCCCCCACAATCGCGTTATACACGGTTTGTACATATGTATGAGTGGTGAGGGCTAAATAGAACAAGCCTATTTACTCTGATTCAGAAAGTCGCTCATCCTTCACAATCGTATACATATCAGCTGCTTCTTCCTTCTTCGTTGTTTCTTGTATTCGCTCAATTTTTGCCGTTACCCGTCTTTGTCCAAATCGGATAGTTAACTCATCTCCAACTTTTACATTCGTACTTGCTTTGGCAGCTACGCCATTGACTAAAATCCTTCCTTGATCAGATACTTCTTTTGCCATTGTCCGTCTTTTTATTAATCTAGATACTTTTAAAAATTTATCTAATCTCATGCTACATCCACTCCTATTTCCCTTTTTCGTTTGTTTTTGCTTCTACCCAGAAGGCATCTAATTCCTCAAGTGTATAGTCATTGAAGGAACGACCACTTGCTGCCACTTTCTCTTCAATATAACTAAAGCGTCGAGAAAATTTTTGATTGGTTTTAAATAGAGCTTCTTCAGGATCTATGTTATAGTGCCTTGCCACATTTACAAGGGCAAACAGCAAATCGCCATACTCTAGTTCTATTTCTTGCTGATTGCCTTGTTGTTTTGCGTCTTGCAATTCTAGTAGTTCTTCCTTCACTTTTTCCAGCACCGGTGTGATATCTGGCCAATCAAAGCCAACTTTAGCAGCTTTCTTTTGTAACTCTTTCGCCTTTAACAAGTTCGGCAGACCATTGCCGACTCCGTCCAGCAAGGATTTATGGGTGATTCCTTTTTCTTGTTGTTTTATTTCCTGCCAATTCGACAATACCTCTTCCTCTGTCTCCGCTTCTACATTTCCAAAGACATGAGGATGTCGACGGACCATTTTTTCTGAAATTCCTTCTACGACATCTTCAATCGTAAAATAGCCATCATCTTCTCCAATTTGTGCATGAAGCATAACCTGAAGGAGAACATCACCAAGCTCTTCCACCATGTGGTCAATATCCTCATTATTAATGGCTTCAATTAACTCATATGCTTCCTCAATTAAGTATTTTTTTAAAGATTCATGTGTTTGTTTTTTATCCCAAGGACACCCATTTGGTCCTCTCAGATCAGCGATAATCTGACGGAAGGTTGAGAACTCGCGATAGAGAACTTGCTCATCCTTTACAGGTGGCACATAAACGGAGGTAAGATTATGCACTTCGGTTTCCCTATCCAATTCATATAAAGGAACCCAGGTAATCTTCTCATCCTTACTTCCAGCTGCTGTAACAATGGCTACCTCATACTCGTCAGGGAGCTTTTCCATTAAACTAAGCTTCACTTCTGAAGCCACAAACTGATCATAAACCTGTCCAATTATGGTATGTGTATTCAAGCGAATCATATCTCGGGATAGAGATGTTCCATCTACCAATTGAAAGCCATCGATTGGATCAATTTTTAAGGCTTGGAATATAGCATCTAAAAAGCTTTGTCCCCCACCAATCTCAATGTCGATCCCTCGCGCTTTCCCTTTCTCTAGTAACAATTGTACGGTTTGCTCTGCTACTAGTGGATGACCTGGAACAGCATAGACAACAGCAGCTTCTTCTGCCTTTTCCAACAATATCTCACTTATTTCTTCATAAACAGCAGAAAACTCACTATTTTTTTCATAGACAGAGTCAAAAGAAGTAAAGCTATGCCCGACTTCCTCAAGCTCAGCTACAATTGGATGTTCCTTCGTCCGTAAAAAAATATTATTCCCCTCTGTTAACACTTTATAAACTCCAAAAGGAAGCTGGTTTAGGTCACCTGCCCCTAGACCAATTACAGTAATCTTTTTCATTTGTTATCGACTCCTATCTTTTTGGCAACAAAAACAGTAGTTTGCTTCCAAATGGAAGCATTAATAATTCCTTTTCTCCTAACAATCTTGTTTTAATGACAATCACTAAATAAAAGACAGCCCCGACAAAAACAGCACTAATCGCTTGGAATGCTGCCAACGGCCGTAAAGTGAGATGTTCCCAAAATAGCCACTGAACAGTTTTTATGTAAAAGTGTAAAACTAGTCCCATCAACCCAGATATGAGCAATACTTTTAAAATAAAGCTGGTAGAGAGAATCTGTTGTTGCATGACTTTCCGAAGCTTAAAAATTAGGATCATCAACATCACAATCATAGCAATTATAATCGCAAATGCTGCACCTGCTGTCCCATATGAGGGGATAAGGAAAAAGTTCAAGATATATTTTAGCCCAAATCCTCCAAGGACAATGAAAGCTGGAAAAAAAGAGTGATTCATCCCTTGAAGGATTCCAATAATTGTGATCATCACAGACCCCGGCAAAATTAGAAGACTTAATTGCGCTAACACAAATGACCCATTTGCATTTTCAAATAGCATAATATTCGTTGGTTCAATAATACTGAATAAGCCAATCGCAGCAGCTGCCCCAACTAAAAGGCTTAACTGCAAAGCAATACGCACATTTTGTATCGTTTTTTGACGTTGTTTTTCCCCTGATATTGCGGGCACTAAGGAAAGGGCAATAGAAGTTGCAACCACCGTTCCAAGTTGAATCAATGGTTGTCCTCGATCATAAACTCCTTTTGCAATTTTTGCCTCTTCGATTGTCATATCGGTTGAGGATAATAATTGATAAAGATTTAGCGCATCTGCTAACTGTAGGAGAATCAGCACCATTCCACTTACACTAATAGCAAACCCCTGGAAAATTAATGCCTTTATTACAGGGAGGGCAGTAACCCCTAACTCTTTGAGATTGTATTGGTTTTGGAGAATTCCGTCTGATGACTTCAAAAAAAAGTAGCATAGAATTGTTAACCCAACCAATCCACCTGTCACTGATCCAAAAACGGCACCGCTTCCTGCTTGATAAAGCGAATAGTCTTGTTTAATCAATATGTATGAAAGCAAGAGAATCGTAATCACCCGAATAAGTTGCTCTCCTACTTGAGATACTGCTGTTGGGATCATATTGCCGCCCCCTTGGAAATATCCCCTAAACACAGAGATAAACGGAAACAACAGAAATGGGAAGGCCATCACTCGAAAAAGAGTCGCCAAATCTTGATCGCCCATCGAAGAAGCAATCGCTTCAGCACCTAGAAAAAAGACAAAAAAGAAAGCTAATCCAATAATTGTTAGAAAAAACAAGGAAACGGCTAGAAGCCTAGTAGCTCCTTTCTGATTATCGGAGGAAAGCTGTTCTTTATACAATTTAGAGATTACAACTGGAAAGCCATGTGTAGACAAGACAAGGATGATTCCATAGAAAGGATAAACCTGTTGATAAATATAAAAACCGATGTCGCCAACAATATTTTGGAAGGGTACACGGTACATTGCACTTAATATTTTGGTCACTAAGGCAGCCGCTGTCAAAATAAGCGCACCCCTGAAAAGATCCTGCGACCCTGATACAGACTTCATTACCCAACTCCTTCCATTCTGAATATCGAATGTATTATATCATAAAGTGCCGTCATTAACGGCATTCACCCTCATTCTGGTCTTCTGTTTCAACCTGTTTATATACAGAAAAGAGACTGATCCCAAAAGCTATACGGCTTTTGGGATCAATCCCCTTTCTATCATCTATCTACTAAAGTCCTATTACTGCTCCATTTGTCTTGCTAAAAATCCAGCAGCTGTTTCGACAGCCTTTTGTTCTACTTCACCTAATGTACCTTCTTTAGAATAAATAATAACCGATCCAATTGGATCTCCATTCGCAATGATTGGTCCAATCGTATAGGAAGAAATCGTATCATCTACTCCATCGACCAGCGCAACGGTTCCTTGCTGGTTCATGAGAACAGAAGAGCGATCTTCCATCGTTTTCTCAACCTGCTCACTTATGTTTTTATTTAAGTAATCCTTTTTAGAACCACCCGCAACAGCAATATACGTATCACGGTCACAAATTAAAACTGGATTCCCTAAACTATCATACAGGGCTTCTGCATATTCCTTAGCAAAATCACTTAATTCACTAATTGGGGAGTATTTCTTTAAAATCACTTCACCATCACGGTCTACAAAAATTTCTAATGGGTCACCTTCACGAATTCTCAGTGTTCTCCGAATTTCTTTCGGAATAACGACTCTGCCTAAATCATCGATTCGACGAACAATACCAGTTGCTTTCATCCAACGTTGCCTCACTTTCATCTGATGATTATTTTTGGACAATGATGGTTGAACCCTTTATTTATCCACCATTACCATGATTGAACTTAGTATCTTTCATCTGGAAAGTTCTATTCACATCCAAGAATATTTTCTCTTAAGTGGTAGGATTTCTATTTTTGAAATCGCCATTCTAGGTAAGGAAGAATCAGGATAAACACTCCGGTAATCCTCTCTTTAAGAGTTACCCTCATCTTTAGAGGATGAAACATTTTCCAGCTAATATTTATGTTACATAGTAAATTAGTTTGATTAAGATACTGAGTTTTCTTCTTCTCTTACAGAGTCGTGAAGCCCTTTAACCATTTCGAAGGTGATATGAAGCCACTCTTCCTTTTTAAGTCCTTTTGTATGAATGACCATCTTTAATCTGTTCCCGTCCATCCCAAGACCAACGTTTCTACGGAATTTATCACTAATCTTGAAGATCTTTTGCCCATCAATCTGACTTGTTCCACTTTCAGATACATAAATAGCAATCTCTTGTTTCGCTTGCTTGATGGTTTCCACTGCTGCTGTTTCAGCATAGATCTTAAGCTCAGATACTTGGAATAGATGCGTCACTTCTTGAGGATAGTCCCCAAATCGGTCAACCATTTCTTCCTTCAACTCTTCAATGTCATTTAGCGTTTCTAATCCGCGGAAACGCTTATACATTTCAATTTTTTGATGTCCATCTTGAATATAAGAATCAGGAATATAAGCATCTATTTCTAGATCAAGTTCGACCGTAGCTCGTTTCTTTTGCTCATGGTCAGGCTGTCTTTCCTCGATGGCCTCTTTTAACATTTGTGAGTACAAATCAAATCCAACTGAATCAATGAAACCATGTTGTTCAGCTCCAAGCAGATTTCCTGCACCGCGAATGGATAAATCCCGCATGGCAATCTTAAAGCCCGAGCCAAGCTCTGTAAACTCCTTTATGGCTTGAAGACGCTTTTCCGCGACTTCCGTTAACACCTTATCCTTCCGATAAGTAAAGTAAGCATAAGCGACACGATTAGATCGTCCTACACGACCTCTTAATTGGTAGAGCTGAGATAGCCCCATTTTATCCGCATCGTGAACAATCAGTGTGTTGACATTAGGGATGTCGACACCCGTTTCAATAATGGTTGTACTGACTAAAACATCAAATTCCCCTTCAAGGAATCCGAGCATCACCGATTCTAATTCATTTTCTGTCATTTTCCCATGTGCATGAGCCACCCTTGCATCTGGGACTAACATCGAGATTTCCTCTGCTTTTCGCTCAATGTCTTCTACCCGGTTGTAAAGGAAATAAACCTGCCCATTTCTTGCAAGCTCTCTTTCAATTGCCTCACGTACAAGACCCCCATTGTATTCCATCACATAAGTTTGGACAGGGAATCGATTTTCAGGCGGTGTTTCAATGACAGACAAATCACGAACGCCTAACATAGACATGTGAAGGGTTCTTGGGATTGGTGTTGCCGTTAATGTCAGTACATCAACATTGGTTTTTAGTTGTTTGATTTTTTCTTTATGTGTGACACCAAATCGCTGTTCTTCATCGATGATTAGCAAGCCTAAATCTCTGTAAGTAATATCCTTAGAAAGAATTCGGTGAGTACCAATGACAATATCCACTGTCCCCGCTTTTAGACCTTTAATGGTTTCTGTTTGTTGCTTTCGAGTACGGAAACGGCTCAAAAGTCCAATATTAATCGGATAGTCCTGAAATCTTTCACGAATGGTTTCATAGTGCTGCTGAGCTAAAATTGTCGTTGGAACAAGCAATGCCACTTGTTTACCGTCGGCAATTGCCTTAAAGGCTGCCCTGATGGCTACTTCCGTTTTCCCGTATCCAACATCGCCACAAAGGAGGCGATCCATCGGTCGTTCATTTTCCATATCCTTTTTAATTTCATGGATGGAACGGATTTGGTCTTCTGTTTCCTCATAAGGGAAAGAAGTCTCAAACTCTCTTTGCATATCACCATCTAGAGAAAATGCATACCCTCTGCTCGCTTCTCTCTCGGCATAAAGCTTAATTAAATCATCAGCTATGTTTTGTACTTGGGATTGGACTTTATTTTTTACCTTTTTCCAATCGTTTCCGCCCAGCTTATAAATTTTCGGTTCTTTGCCTTCTGAGCCAACGTATTTCTGGATCAGGTCAATTTGCTCAACAGGTACATAAAGCTTATCTGTTCCTTGATAGCGAATATTAAGATAATCTTTATGAACACCATTGATAACTAACGTCTCAATCCCTAGATACTTTCCTATCCCGTGGTTCACATGGACAACATAGTCGCCAACCTTAAGCTCTGAATAGCTTTTGATGCGCTCTGCATTGGAGAGCTTTTGTCGGCGCTTTGTCCGCTTCGTCTTTTTATTAAAAAGTTCTTCCTCAGTGATGACCACAAGTTTTTGAATCGGCATTTCAAACCCGGAGTTTAGACTCCCTTGAACAATCTGAGCTTTTTCTACCCTGATTGGGTCTGTGTTCGCAACTCGAATGACCTCAATCTCATAATCCTCTAAGACGCGTTCTAGCTTATGTGTTCTTTCTTCATCTGGCCCTAAGAGGATGACGGTGTAATTTCCTTTCTTCCACCGGTCCATCTCTGTTTTTAACACATTCATCTGGCCATGGAAGTTTTGCATTGGTTTACACGAAATATTGATGATATTTTGCGGATTTGTGCTTGGAACATGTCTTAAAAACAAGCTCGAATAGACAATCGGCCTTGCTGACTGTTGCAATAAATCCGGAAGATGATGAGAAAGTTGCAGATCATGGATAATTTGCCCCTCACCTAAAAGGCTTGTATACCACTCTGCTTCTTCTTTGTTTAATGATTCATTCATTTCCTGGACTCGACTAATCTCATCAATAAAAATAAACCCATCGGGATTCAGGTAATCTAGCAAACTTTGAGGTTTTCCATAGGCGATGGACAAGTATTTAAACAATTGATCTGGTTTCTGTCCATTCTTTAATTGTTCAAGCTCATGTCCGATATTTTGAATAAGTTGATTTTTCGCTTTCTCATCTTTGAGCTTTTTAAGACTTTTTGCTAAACCGGTTTCCAGTTCTGAAATCAATCTTGCAAGTTGACTGGACTCTAGTAAATTTTCAGTAGCAGGATCAATGACTACCTTAGTCAACTTGTCCTTGGAGCGTTGATCCTCTAATGAAAATGACCGGATAGAATCAACCTCTGTATCGAATAATTCAATTCGGTACGGGTCTGCTGCTGTTAATGGGTAAATATCAATAATCCCGCCTCTGACACTAAACTCACCAGGAGCGGAGACAAGATCTGAACGCACATAGCCCATGTTGACAAATTGGTTCAGGACCGTCTCAACGTCAATTTCTTCCCCTACAGAAAACGGTATTTGAAAACGCATCCACAAATCTTTGGGCGGCAGAATCTTTTTAAAGCCTGCCATAGGCACGACGACAATTCCGCTTTTATTGCCCGCCAAATGGTTTAGTGCTTCAATCCGTTGAGCCTTTAATTCAGGTGAAGAAATACTTAACTCGGCGGCAATTAATTCATTCGCCGGATATAAGTAAACATCTGTTTCCCCGACTAACCCTACTAAATCATCGTAGAGTTTTTGTGCCTGCAGAAGATTATGCGTTACGACCAGTACTGAACGATTTGTATTTTCATAAATTGAGGATAAAAAAACAGTTCTTGCTGAACCGGATAGGCCAGCTACAAGTTGTTCTCTTAAGCCTATTTCCATTCCAGAAACAACAGAATGGACGTCATCCTGTTGACGAAAAAGAGCTTTCAGCCCTTGCATTCCAACCTCTCCCTCACTAAGAAATGCTCCAGACCTTAAAGTGGCACTGGAGCTAGACAGTAATCTAGCTAAAAATTTTATCATAACTAAAATAAGCATGTATAGAAACAGAAAAATGCCTTGGAACAATCGTCCAAAGCGTGTCAGTGAATTAGATAGTCATTTTCATGGTAGCTTGGATTACGCTCATACGATTCCTGACAATCCTCACAGATTGACTTTATCTGAATGTCACCATTGCTTTCATAGCTTATCATATCATGGCGTTCTTCATCTGTCAGCTTATGGAAACCTAGACTTTCGCTTTGAACCGATAATCGGTCTAATGTCCCAATATTCGTTCCACAATGACGGCAGTAATAATGCATAGCCATGCCTGTCCCTCCCTAATCATCCTGTTATGCTTATTATTTACGGATTTAAGGGAACTTATTCATATGCTTATTCTATGTAAAGACTCTATTTATATGTTATTGATTGTATTGATTCATCACTTGAAGAAAAGGAACTTCCATCCATGCCTCACAAGCCTCGCACGCCTTTTGAGCAGCTTTATCCATCTCAACTTGTTCTTCTTTTGAGAATTTCCCCAATACATAATCTGTTATTGGCATTCTATTTTGCGGACGACTGATTCCAACCCGAATACGCTTAAATTCCTGCGATCCTGTATGAGCAATTGTGGAGCGAATCCCATTGTGCCCACCAGCACTCCCTTTTTGTCTCAGGCGAATTTTGCCTGTTGGCAAATCTAAATCATCATAAATAACCAGTAAATCCTCCAGCTCAATATCATAATAGCTCATAACGGCGCCAATGGACTCACCGGATAAATTCATATAGGTCAATGGTTTCAGTAGAATAACCTTTTCCCCTTTTACAATCCCCGCTCCAAAGAGTCCTTTAAACTTCGCTTGACTCAAAGGAATGTTCATTTTTTCTGAAAGCTGATCAATCACTTCAAAACCAATATTATGTCTTGTCTTTTCATACTGCTTTCCTGGATTTCCTAACCCTACGATTAGTTTCATGATTCTTCCCCACCTTCATCTTGGTGCTACCATTCTGTATAAAAATTTTTAAAATAAGGCTGTGTTAACCGTAGCTGTTGATTTCCAATTTAGGCTGTTCGCAGACATATTAGCATGATGGTATCTTGCTAGCTCCAGCAGGATTCTATCTGTCTTCTGTTTCATTCAACGTGAAAAATCAACAATGTACATTAACACAGCCTAAAATAAAGAACGTAACCGATTAGGTTACGTCTATTCTACTAGCTTTCAGTAGTTGGTTCAGTTTCTCTACCTTCTTCATTGTCAGGATGCCCTGGTTCTTGTTCTTCACCAGAGTTGATCTCTTCTTCCTGTTTCGGAGGAAGAATTGTAACCAACACCAAGGAGTCTTCATCATCAATTGTATAACTTCCACCAGAGTTCTTCAAATCACCAACGGTTAAATGTTCACTTACCTGAAGATTTGAGATATCTAAATCAATAGACTGTGGAATATTCGCTGGTGTGGCTGTAACAGATAGTTCATGGACAGCCTGCTGCAGCACGCCTCCGTCCTTAACTCCCGGAGCTTCACCAACAAGGGCTACTCTTACAGTGGCTGTTCTTTCCTCTTTCATATTCACAGCAAAAAAGTCAGCGTGTAAAATATCTCCTTTAATCGAATCTTGTTGGTAATCACTCAACATAACATCGGTTTTGCTTCCGTCAACATCAAGGGAGATAATCCCGTTTCTGCCAACCTCACGAATTGTTTTAATAAATTCGATACTATCAACATACACAGGTTTACTCTCCATTTTACTTCCGTAAATCACTGCTGGAATGTTTCCTTCCGCACGAAGTCTAGTTAGACTCGACTTTTGACTATTACTACTACGACCACTCGCTTTTAATATAGCACTCATTCAGATGTCCCCTTCCAACTACAAATTTAGACTTATCATTAAAAAAATGCCCTATTAAGCCTAAATCTAAACGTATTAATTAGTTTGGAGGGAAAAATAGAAGAAGGCTAGCATTTTCGCAAGCCTTCTATGTACTACAAATGTCGAACCTTATGTACGGTTCACCTATTAATTAAATAATGTACTAACGGATTGCTCCTCATGTACACGGATAATTGCTTCGCCTAGTAATGGAGCGACAGATAGTTCTACAATCTTATCGATTCTTTTTTCTTCAGGGAGTTCAATTGAATTTGTTACGACTAATTCTTTAATTTGCGAGTTTTGAATACGCTCAATTGCTGGTCCTGAAAGAACTGGATGCGTACAGCATGCAAGTACTTCAACCGCACCATTTTCTACAAGTGCATTTGCCGCTAGTGTGATGGTACCGGCTGTATCAATAATATCGTCAATTAGGATAGCAGTCTTTCCTTCGATGTTCCCAACGATGTTCATAACCTCTGCTACATTCGGTCTTGGACGACGTTTATCAATAATCGCAATTGGGGCTTTTAAGCGTTCAGCCATTTTTCTTGCTCTTGTTACTCCACCGTGGTCAGGTGAAACAATAACAATATCCCCAGTAAATTCACGGTTGCTAAAATGATCTGCTAGGATTGGAACACCCATTAACTGATCGGTTGGAATATCAAAGAATCCTTGAATTTGTGGCGCATGTAAATCTAGAGTAATCACACGAGTCGCTCCAGCCGTTTCTAGAAGGTTTGCTACTAATTTCGAAGTAATAGGTTCTCTGGCACGCGCTTTGCGATCTTGGCGTGCATAGCCATAATACGGAATAACCACATTGATGGTTTTTGCTGAAGCACGCTTTAAAGCGTCAATCATGATTAGAAGTTCCATGATATGCTCATTAACAGGAGCACTGGTTGATTGAATGACATAAACATCGCAACCACGAATACTTTCCTCGATGTTGATTTGAATTTCTCCATCGCTGAAGCGGTCAACAGAACATTTTCCAAGTTCTACACCAATTACTTTTGCAATTTCTTGAGCAAGTGTTTTATTTGAGTTAAGGGTAAAGACCTTTAAATTTGGGTCTAAATACTGATTCGTCATTATGGGACCTCCCAGTTATTTCTTTGAATTTAATTTCCCTGTGTAGTCTTCCTTATTCACTTGACGAGCTCGCGCAATAGCCAGACCCTCTCCAGGAACATCCTCTGTTATCGTCGATCCTGCAGCGACATACGCGCCCTTGCCAACAGTTACTGGGGCTACTAGATTCGAATTACAGCCGATGAAAGCTCCATCCTCAATCTTTGTTAGAAATTTATTTTTACCATCATAGTTTACCGTAATGGTGCCACAGCCAATATTGACATCGCTACCCACTTCAGCATCACCTATATAACTAAGATGGGAAGCTTTACTCCCTTTTCCAAAGACAGCTTTCTTAATTTCAACAAAGTTCCCAATTTTAACCTGATCATCAATGTCTGATTGTGGTCGGATATGAGCAAATGGTCCGATATTTACTTCTGAACCAATTTTACTATCAAAGGCAGCGGACTGACGAACAACCGTCTCATTGCCGATTTCACAATTACTGATTTCACTATTAGGTCCAATGACACATTCAGTACCAATAACAGTATCACCAGAAATGGTCGTGCCAGGATAAACGATTGTATCAGAACCGATTTTCACATCTGATCCAATATACGTATTTGCAGGATCAATCAATGTGACACCATTGCGCATATGCCCTTCATTGATTCGCTTTCTCATAATTCGCTCTGCTTCCGCTAAAGCGACACGGTCGTTTACACCTAAAGTCTCTTCAAAACTGCCGGTTACATACGCAGAAACGGTTTCACCTTGCTCTTTTAATATTTCAATTACATCCGGGAGGTAGTACTCCCCTTGCACATTATCATTGCCTACATTATTAAGTGCTTCGAAAAGAGCCTTATTATCGAAACAATAGGTTCCAGTATTGATTTCATTAATGTTGCGCTCTGCTTCAGTAGCATCTTTATGTTCAACGATTCTCTCAACTAGTGCTTGATCGTTTCGAATGATTCGACCATAACCTGTTGGGTCGATCGCACGTGCTGTTAAGATGGTTGCCTTTGCTCCTGTTTCTTCATGATGTTGAAACAATGCTTCCATCGTCTCTCCTTTAATTAAGGGTGTATCTCCACATACAACGATTGTCGTACCTTCTTTGCCTGCAAGCATTTCTTTTGCTTGTAGGACTGCATGTGCTGTTCCTAATTGCTTCTCTTGAAGAGCATAGTGACTTGACTCACCAAGCTGGGATCTCACCTTCTCAGCACCATGCCCGACGATGGTCACGATTTCGTTTATATTAAGACTTTTTACATGATCTACTACGTGTTGAACCATGGGTTTGCCGCAGACAGGATGCAAAACCTTATAGAGCTTAGATTTCATTCTTGTACCTTGTCCTGCTGCTAATATAATGGCATAACGGTTAGACATTTACAGGCCTCCAATTTACCTTTTTATCCATTAAGAATATATCCTAAAATACGAATCATTTCAACATAGTTAGCAGAATGGGGGTATTTTGTATGCTTGAAAGGGATTTTTATAGAAAAAAAGTGAGGAATTAGGTTTATGGTTTAGTAAAAGGGGGAAATAAAAATAAAAAAGAGCCGTACTTGTGAGTAGGCCCCTGATGAAAAGAAAAATTTTTTCTATTATGCTCCTGCTTCTTCAAACTCAACTTCAAGTTCGCCTAGACGATGGTATTCAGCCAATACAGCGTCTTGGATCTTGCCGCGAGTGCCAGAGTTAATTGGATGAGCGATATCCCTGAATTCACCATCCGGGGTACGCTTGCTTGGCATTGCTACAAAAAGTCCATTGTTTCCATCGATGACACGAATATCATGTACTACGAATTCGTTATCAAGCGTGATAGAAGCAATTGCTCTCATCCGTCCATCTGTATTTACACGGCGCAATCTTACGTCAGTTACTTCCATTCCGTTCACCACCTTCAACAAAGATAAAATTCTAGTTAACTTATTCAACAGGCATTCGTATAATCCTTCTTTTGAATAAAATAATTTAGAAAATTTACCTCAATTTATTAAATGTTAGGAAAATAAACCGATCCCTCTCCTTGTTTCAGGCACAAAGACCTATTGACTTTATCGATTATACACAAAGATTGTTGAAATTAATCACCTAAACTTGAAATAGTATAAATGTTGATAGGAAAGAATAATGCTGCTTTTAAATTCCCCGCTTATAAACAATAAAAAAAACGCCCGTTTATTTAACGAGCGCAATGACTTCAATCTCTACAAGTGCATCTTTTGGAAGTCTAGCAACTTCTACACAAGATCGAGCTGGTTTATGAGTATTAAAATATTCTCCATACACTTCGTTTACGCTAGCAAACTCATCCATATTTTTAATGAAAACCGTTGCTTTGACAACCGTTTCTAGTGATGCGCCTGCTTCTTCAAGTACCGCCATCAGGTTTTTGAATACTTGATGTGTTTGCTCTTTGACATCCCCTGTCACCATTTCTCCTTCTGCAGTAAGTGGAATCTGGCCAGAGCTATAAAATAAATTATTTACGATAATCCCTTGTGAGTATGGGCCTATCGCTGCAGGTGCTTTGCTTGTTTGTACAGGTTTCATTTTCTACACACTCCCGTTATTAAAATGAATGCGGGAAAAGAAGTTCCCCTCACTTACACTAATTGTTTTTTCCCTAACATTTACATTTGATAGACGAACAAGAGAGAGATAGTCGTCTACTAGTCTTTCTTCCGTTTCTTCCGATTCTACCAGAACTGCAATCCCTGCCACGGATGCATTAAACTCTTGAAGTAAATCAATCATGCCGTTAATGGTTCCGCCAGCTTTCATAAAGTCATCCACGATTAAGACACGTGCCCCTTCCGATAGACTTCGTTTAGAAAGTACCATCGTTTGAATTCTTTTGGTTGACCCCGAGACATAGTTAATACTTACAGTTGAGCCTTCTGTCACCTTTGGGTCCCTTCGAACAATAACGACTGGCACATTTAAGAACCCTGCCACAGCATAGGCAATGGAAATTCCTTTTGTCGCAACAGTCATGACTGCATCGATATCCGCCTTTGCATAGGCCGATGCAATGACCCTGCCCACATTTCTTACAATGGTTGGATTTCCAAGTATATCATTCAGATAGAGATATCCACCTGGTAGCAGCCGTTCTGGACTCTCGAATACATTGCAAAGTTCCTCTATTAATGCCGCTGCTTCTTCCTGCCCTACATGAACATAGAACTTGACGCCTCCAGCCGCTCCTGGAACGGTCTTCAAAATCCCAATCCCACGCGTTTCAAATGTCTCCTTGATAATACCTAAATCCTCACTAATAGAAGATTTAGCTGAACCATACTTCTCTGCGAAGTAGGTAAGGGGGACAAGTTCGCGGGGATGTTCGAGCAAATAATTTGTCATATCAATCAAACGTTCACTCCGCCTAAATTTCATTGCTAACCTCCAAAACCCGAATATTATAACATTAATATACCACTAATGTACGGGTTTATACAAGAGAGTCTTTCTTTATCCTTCAATTGTATGCCGTTCTCCTAGCATTCTAACTGCAAATACTTGATCACAGAACCCTCTCAACCCATTATAAATTCGGTGCATGCGTGAATCATGCTCAACAAGACTAAAGACTGTTGGTCCGCTCCCACTCATCAGTACAGCATCGGCACCAAATCGTTTCATTTGATCTTTAATTTGTGCTACCTCGGGGTGAAGATCAAGTGTCACCTCTTCTAATACGTTTCCAACATGATTGCAGACTCTTTTAAAGTCCTTTTCCTCAATAGCACGAACCATCTCTTTGGTATTAGGATGATGGATTCCATCAATTTGTAAACGGCGATAAATTTCAGCAGTTGATACGCCGATAAATGGTTTAGCTAAAACCACCCAACAGGTTGGGGGAGCAGGAAGTTGTTGAATAACTTCGCCTCTTCCAGTTGCTAAAGCCGTTCCTCCATAAACGCAAAAAGATACATCCGAGCCAATTTCCGAACCTAGTGTTGCTAACTCATCAATAGATAGACCAAGCTGCCAAAGTTTGTTTAAGCCCCTTAAAGTCGCTGCAGCATCACTGCTTCCTCCTGCCAAGCCTGCAGCCACAGGAATGGTCTTCTCAATAGTAATTGAGACTCCTTTTTTAACATTGAACCGTTCTTTAAGTAAACGAGCTGCTTGATAAGCCAAGTTTCGTTGGTCATCCGGAACAAACCGATTTTGTGAATTTATTTTGATCGTGTCTTTATCAAGCAAACTCATCTCAATTCGGTCAGCTAAGTCAATTGTAGTCATCACCATTTCAACCTCATGATAACCATCCGGTCGCTTATGTAAAACGTCCAGAGACAAATTTATCTTTGCCGGTGCTTTTATTAAAAGCTTCAATCCTTCCACCTACTTTAAAAAATTCGGGCGATGTCCATTTTTTGTCCTATTTTACCATAAAAACCTCAAAGGAAGAATTTTCGGAGGAAGAAATCATGAAGTTTCTTGTTTTTGACACTTTTTCAGGGAATATTACATGTACTTAGTGTAAAGTGATTGGCCTTTTTGAGGTTGTTATTGTGAGGATTGGTATTATGTTTTTAAGCTTCTGTGTAGATTTCCTATCTCCTTTTTTATTCGGACTCGGATTTCATTTTTCCGTCTTGCTCTGTCCGAATACACCCTCAATTCGGACTCGAATTTCATTTTCCTGACCTGCTCTGTCCGAATCCCCACCTCATTCGGACTCGAATTTCATTTTCCCACCTTGTTTTGTCCGAATACAACCTTCATTCGGACTCGAATACCCTTTTTCCACCTTGCTCTGTCCGAATACGCCCTCTATTCAGACTCCAATACCATATTTCCTCCTTGCCCTGTCCGAATACGCCCTCTATTCAGACTCCAATACCATATTTCCTCCTTGCCCTGTACTAATACGCCTTCTATTCAGACTCCAATACCCTTTTTCCACCTTGCTCTGTCCGAATACACCCTCCATTCGGACTCCAATACCCTTTTTCCACCTTGCCCTGTCCGAATACGCCCTCCATTCGGACTCCAATACCCTTTTTCCACCTTGCTCTGTCCGAATACACCCTCCATTCGGACTCCAATACCATATTTCCTCCTTGCCCTGTACGAATACGCCCCTCCCCTCACTTACACTCGAACTTACGATTCCTTTTTCATGCTTTGGTTGCCCCATTTTTATCTCCATACTCTTAAAAAGGCAACCTTTTGTACCTTCAATCTAAAATCAAAGAACCTAACAAAAAAAAACCGGAGCATTAGCTCCGGTCTCCTGCAGTGACATTATTTGATATTTATCTTGAAGGCGTTTTTGGTGCAAGCATGGCCTGACCTGTTCGAAAAGTTATCGTTTCTGATTCATGAGCTGCTGTTCCGCAAGTTCGACGGCCCGTTTGACCATGTTCCCTGCGTCCCTAGCTTTAATTCCTCCCCAGCCTTCCCTTTGGACGACATCGTAGAAACCAAGTTCTTTCGCAAGCTCTTCTTTAAACGCATCAGACATAATTCCTTTTCGTCTGCCCACGAGAAACCATCTCCTTTCGTCACTGCATTACGATTAGTATGAATAAATTTACTCAATCCATGTAATCCTAATTTATCCAGAGATAAGGATAAAGATCTATTTCAGAAGTCGACTAAGCGCTGTATTTAAGTCTAATGCTTTTTTAGACAACAAAAAAGCAGCAAACAATTGTCCACTGCCCGGTGTGCCTATAGTATTAACTTAAAGCAACATTTCCCGCTGCATCTTCATAGAATGTAATTTGTACCGTTTCCGTTAAAACATCTGCGTAGCTATATGATACCCGTTCAAAAGAATTTTCCTCTTGGTCTAGTTCAATAACAAAGACAGAGGGATAGGTTTCTGCTAAAATACCTGAACGTTCAATCGTCTTTCTGCGTCCGCCATTCGCCTTCAGCAAAAGCCTTTTGCCCAAATTTGAATCAAGAGCTTTTTTAATGTCCAATAATGTTTTTGGCATTCGGTCCACCTCACTATGTCAAGTATAACATACTGACACCATTTTCGTCAATTAAAAACATAAATTATAACAGGAGTGAAAAATAAAAGTCAACATATTTCATTCCTCATTTTCTTCTATTTTTCAACAATGATAGCATATCCTGTATCTTTGAATTTTATGTATTCTTTTTTTAAATAGGTCATATACTTCGCACACAGCTGTTTCACGCCCTTAGGCAAGGCAGGGAACCCACTTACACCTTTGCTCCTATGAAGTTATCCCTTTGCCTTGCACTCCATTAGAACTCAATCTCATTGCATTCTAATGGGTCGTGAAAATACACATCAAAAAAAATAGCCGCTTTTTGCCTGCGGCCTATTCTATATCCTCTGGTTTGTTTAATGGCATTCCGACTCTTAATACCCCTTTTGTTTCAATTCCACCTAGACCTTTTTCTCCCGTTAACGTGTTTCTGAGCACATCCCAAACATGAATTCTTTCAATAAAAGGAGTAAAACTTATCTTTGCAACAATATATACAGGATCAAGAGCATGAATATTGACTCGACCTGGAGAACTCGCAAAGTTGGCACCAGCTTGAATTAAAGATTCAAAATGAGATTGACAAGCCCCAGCAAAAATCACAAGTTGATCAAGATGGGGGATCTTTTTCCTTGCTTCACGGACTGTTTGAACAAAATGCTTAGAATGACGGTAGGCATTAATATCCTCCATCTTCCCTTTGGACTTCGAGTACGCATCATGTCCTGTTACAACAAGTATGTCTGGTCTGTAGTAATCAAGAAGTCCGCTGATTCTATTTGGCATCTCTTTTTCATTACAATGAATCCCATAGACAGGTACACCTACTTTCTCGTAAAGAGCTAAGCATTTTTCCAAATAATTTGGGTCCCCATCAATATGAAGTACTTTTCCTGGTAGTTGAAAATACCCAATATTATGGCTATACGATTCGGTCACCTCAAACTCTTGCTTCTGTCTAAGCAATTCAACGTCCTGTTGAAAAAGAATATAGGACTGCTCCTCACGAGAACGACTCTCTGCGCTAATTTTTTGACGATCACTTTGCTTAACCTTAACCAAATCCTCGTATGGTGCATCCGCAACCAAACGGAAATCTTCGCCATATAAAACAACCGTTTTGACACCATTTTCTACCTTTATATCGGTTACCCGAAAAATAATATCACAATTATATGAAACCCTACCTACTATATCCATGAGTTTTATACTCACTGTCTTCACTCCAAAAAGGCAATGCCTGAGAGTATTGTTCTTCTTTTTTAGGCTATGCAGGTGGACGTTGAAGTGTGAAGTTGGAGCACAAAAAAAGCCCTGGATAATCAGGGCTAAAGTTTATCAGTTAAATATAGGATAGAGCGCATCACTCAACCGACCGAATTCTTCAATCGAAAGAGTTTCTCCTCTTCTTGACTCCACAATTCCTACTTCTTTTAAAGCGGAAATAATTTGTTCTTTGTTTTGCTTTCCGTTCGGCAACTGACTTGTCAAATTATTAAGGATGGTTTTTCTTCTTTGAGCAAAGCTTGCCCTTGTTACTTGGAAAAAGAAAGCTTCATCTTTTACAATGACAGCCGGCTTTTCACGGACAGTTAGTCGGATAACCGCAGAGTCGACATTTGGCTGAGGGATGAATACAGTTTTTGGCACTATCATGACTGTCTCCGCAACTGTATAATATTGAACAGCGATGGACAATGATCCATATTCCTTTGTGCCAGGCTTCGCTGCCAGCCTATCAGCCACTTCCTTTTGAAGCATACCGACAATACCACGGATTGGCAGCTTCTCCTCTAATAACTTCATCAGAATAGGTGTCGTCACGTAATAGGGTAGGTTTGCAACGACCATAATATCATCGATCCCAGTTAATTCTTCATCAATATACTTCCTAACATCCGCCTTTAATATATCTTGGTGGATAACCTTTACATTAGGATAAGGAGATAGGGTATCAGCAAGAATCGGCAGTAGGCGTTGATCAATTTCAAATGCCATTACCTTCTTGCTCCTTCTCGCTAGTTGCTCTGTTAGTGCCCCGATTCCTGGTCCTACTTCAATGGCAGCAGATGATTCGGTTAAATTCGCATGGTCCACAATACGATTTAGGATATTGGTATCAATTAAAAAGTTTTGACCAAGACTCTTTTTAAAAGAAAAACCATACTTGTCTAGGATTTCCCGGGTTCGGACCGGCGTTGCGATATCTTTATGCATTCTCTTCCTCCTGTCTAATCACGTTCATTGCTTGTGCAAAGTCACCTACACTTATTTGAAACATCATCAAACGTTTATGTAACTGCTTTCCATTTGTATAACCGATTTTTAGAATCTTTCCTAGCTTCTCACGTCTATCTTTCGCCCCTTCGCCAGCAATCAAACCCGCATCAAGCAAATCTTCTCGGGTAATTTCCTCCTTCGCCTTTTCATCCATGAACTGGGCATCTTTTAACGCTTCACGAATGGTCTCGGGAGTGGCATGTTCTACACCTAGGCCACGTCCACTTTTCGCTACAGCCTTTTCCTTTGAGATAAACGCATGTTTACAGCCTGCTACCTGCTCGGCAATTGTCTTACGAATTTTCTCACCAGGAAAGTCTGGGTCGGTAAACACAATTACCCCTCGGGTTTCCTGGGCTTTCCGAATCATTTCTATTGTATCCATGTTAATCGCTGATCCATTAGTCTCAATTGTATCTGCGTTAACAGCATTTTTTATCGCTGTTGTATCATCTTTTCCTTCTACAACAATTACTTCTTTAATTTTCATAAAAAATAAATTTCCTCCGCAAAAAAATAAAATAAAACTGAAACATTTTTGCAACATTTCCGTCTATATATATAATAAGTATTTTATTTTGTACCTGTAACGTGTTCTTAGATGCTTAACATATTATACCTTAAATCACCAAAATGAAAAATGCAGCGGAAATTCCTTCCCCTGCATTCAATCACTATTTTACAATTTTTACTTTTACTCGTTTTGTTCCCCATTGGTATGCTTGGGACTTGGAAGGGAAAAATACATCAATTTTATTCCCTCTAATAGCGCCACCAGTATCAGAAGCAGTCGCATAGCCATACCCTTCAACATAAACCTTTGTTCCTAATGGAATGACACTCGGGTCAACAGCGATTACTTTCGCATTTGGATTAGATTTTAAATTAACTCCAGTAGCCGTTACACCGGAACACCCATTACAATTTGCTGTATAAGCAGTAGAATTCACATAAAATTCTTTCCCACCTGAACTAGGTGCAGCCGCTGATGCCGACCTTGAAACTTGAGTAGCAATGACCTTTGTTCCCATGGCTACAACTTTATCCTGCTTGTCTTTAACCTTGGTCTCGTTAACTAGCTCTCTGGATACTTCTTTGCCATCTTCTAAGATGACTTCATACTTTTTTTCCATTAAACCTTCTTGGCCATTTGTTACAACTTTCTGTTTTCCCTTTTCTAAACTTTGGTCATTTTTCGTTACAGTTGCAAATTTGATTGGTTCTTCAACTACATCGGTGACTTTTTCTACTCTAATTACCTTAATTAAGGTTTTGCTAGACACTGTTTCTGTAAGTGCTGGTTCAACTCGGTCCAAACTTTCAAGTTCAATTCCTTGTTGTGATAAAAAGTCAGCGACCGTAGTCGAAGTAGACCATTCTTCCTGTTCTTTTCCGCCAACTACTACTTTTACCGGGAAAGCTCGTTGAATGTCAATTTCCAAATCATCTTTTATCTCTGTATTTAAATCTGGGGTTAACTTGTCATGTTCTTTTAGAACAATTTCTTGTTCATCCAAAAATTCCTCAATCGTATCTGAAGCAGTCCAATAGGTTTTCTTACTCTTGTCATCAACCAACTGTACCTGTTTTGCAGGCTTCCACTCAACCTTAAGGTCATCTTTTACTTTTGTGTCTGCCGCAACTGAAAGATAGTCTTCTTTACCAAGAGAAATTTCTAGATCATCAAATATATCTTGTATGGTATCTGCATGTGTTTTAATGACTTTTTCTTGGCCGTCTAGTGTCAAAGCAACTGTATTTTTTGTCCCCTCGTAAAGAAAGTAACCAAGGACAGATATGAACACTAGCAAACTAGCAGAAAGGATAGCCAGTTTTTTCTTACTCAAAGACTTAGGTACCTGGTTTTTCATATTTTGGGTCGCTATGAAAAACGCCTCCTTTTCTCGAGTGATTATATAGATTATACTGCCGAAGTGTCAACCCAAATACCTTCCCCCCGATTATATCCACCATTATGCAAGATGTTTTTCGAAAAGAAAAGTAGGACTTGTCGACATGGTTATCCTATGTAACAAAGAATTGAGGTAGAACCTACAGTTTTAAATAAAAATAGGACAAATCTTTTGCTAAATCGACAGCATATTCTATCAGTTTATGTCGAACAATTTTTTGGCATTTTCTGTGGTTGCTTTTGCTACTTCCTCATAGGTAATTCCTTTTAACTCGGCAATTTGTTCAGCCACTAGTTTGACAAAAGCTGGCTCATTTCTTTTTCCTCGGTATGGATGAGGAGCTAAGTATGGACAATCAGTCTCAATCAACAAACGATCGAGTGGAATGGCTTCTGCTACTTCCTTTGGTTTTTTTGCATTTTTAAATGTAACAGGCCCACCAAGCGATATGTAGAAGTTCATCTCAAGACATTCCTTAGCTGTTTCTACACTTCCACTAAAGCAGTGCATGATTCCTCCTACTTCTGCTGCACCTGCTTCTTTTAAAATCTCAACAATATCAGAGGTTGCTTCTCTATTGTGGATAATGATTGGCAATTTAACCTCTTTAGCAAGTTGGATTTGCTTTCTAAACACTTCCTTTTGGATATCCTTTGGAGACTTGTCCCAATGATAGTCCAACCCCATTTCCCCAAGAGCAACCACTTTTGGATGTGCGGAAAGATCTCTTAGCCACTCTAGGTCTTCAGGTGTCATATCAATAGCATCAACTGGATGCCACCCCACACTAGCATAAATAAATTCATAGGTCTCACAAAGCTCAATTGCTTTTGTAATTGTTGGTCGGTCAAAGCCGACAACAACCATTCTTTCAACACCCTCCGCTTTTGCTCGATCAATGACCTCTTGTAAATCTTCGTTGAACTGCTCCGCATTTAAATGCACATGCGTATCAAATAGCATTAGAAAAACTCCTTTTTACTAGGTAATAAAGAAAATAACTTTTCTCTCATGGTATATTCTCCCCATCCTAATAAACTATTCTAATGCAATTTGCATTTTATGTCCTTATTTTACTTGAAAAGGAGATTTCCAAATATGGGAAGGAAAAGAAGGACACAAAATTTACTAAAGAATTTGACAAAATCATAACGATTTTCTATACGTAAAATCAACTGTATTTCAATAAAGTAAACAAAAAAACATAGAAATGTTACAGATGAAACATTTCTATGTTTTATTTGAAATATTTAATTTAAGTGGTTTTTCATGCAAAAAGTGTATCTCACACGAAGTCCCGATTATAAGAATATCAGCAAATTATTTAACTCTAGCTCCTAAGGGAAGTGATTCAGCAATGGTAGCAAGGGATAAATCCCCGTCCTTTGAACCAGCTAAAATCATCCCTTCTGATAGCTCGCCGCGTAGTTTGACAGGTTTTAAGTTGGTCACACAAATAACTTTTCTGCCCACAAGTTCTTCAGGCTTATAATGCTGGGCAATCCCAGAGACAACCTGACGCTTTTCATAGCCTAAATCTAACTGGAGCTTCAACAATTTGTCTGCCTTTTTTACCGGTTCGGCATGGATAACCTGGGCAACACGAAGTTCAACCTTCATAAAGTCATCAATTGTGATTTCTGGTAAAGTTTCAGGTTTTTCCTCAACCACAGGAGCGGAACTACCTTGCATTTTTTCTTTTATAAATGCCACTTCTTCTTCCACTTCTAGACGTGGGAAGATTGGCTCTCCTTTTTGGACCTTTGTGCCTTCTGAGATGCTTCCAAAGCTTTCGAGGCTTTCCCAGCTTGTCAACCCTTCCTCTAACACATTTAACTGTGTGAAAATCTTCTTCGGAGTTTGAGTTAAGAATGGCTGAAGCAGCACCGCTGTTTGTCTTAATGATTCAGCTAAATGAGCCATTACATTTCCTAATGCCTGCTTATTAGCCTCATCTTTTGCTAATACCCACGGCTGCGTTTCATCTATATATTTATTTGTCCTGCTAATTAACTGCCACACCGCTGTTAGTGCCACAGAAAACTCCATTTTTTCCATTGCTTCTTCATACTTTTTCACGGTTTGTCTACTCATCTCAAGAAGCTGTTGGTCAAATTCACCTTCTGAACCTGCATAAGTCGGAATGACTCCATCGAAATAGCGATTAATCATTGCCACTGTTCGGTTTAAGAGGTTACCTAAATCATTTGCCAAGTCAAAGTTTACTCTCTCAACAAATCCTTCAGGAGTAAAAACACCATCTGCCCCAAATGGTACTTCACGAAGCAAGTAATATCGAAGTGCATCTAGACCATAACGGTCAATTAATGTGACAGGATCCACCACATTTCCCTTCGATTTCGACATTTTTCCATCCTTCATTAACAGCCAACCATGCGCGAATACCTTCTTAGGTAAAGGAAGATCAAGAGCCATTAACATGATAGGCCAATAGATCGTATGGAAACGAACAATTTCTTTTCCTACAAGGTGGACATCTGCTGGCCAGTAATTCAAGTACTTTGAATCGTCTTCCGTTCCATAACCGAGAGCAGTGATATAATTGGATAAAGCATCAATCCAAACATAAATCACATGCTTAGGATCTCCAGGCACTTTAATTCCCCAATCGAAGGTTGTTCTCGATACAGCCAAGTCTTCAAGTCCAGGTTTGATGAAGTTGTTTATCATTTCATTTTTTCTTGACTCAGGCTGAATAAATTCCGGATTCTCCTCGTAAAACTGAAGAAGTCTATCTGCATACTTGCTCATTTTAAAGAAGTAAGACTCTTCCTTTACTTTTTCAACCGGACGGTTACAGTCGGGACAATTGCCACCTTCGAGCTGACGATCTGTATAAAATGATTCACAAGGTGTACAATACCAGCCCTCGTACTGGTCTAGGTAAATATCCCCTTGTTCCACTAAACGTGCAAAGAGCTTTTCAACTACTTCTTTATGACGATCTTGCGTTGTACGAATAAAATCATCATAAGAGATGTCTAATTTTCCCCAGAGCTCTTGGATACCAGAAACAATTTCATCGACATATTGCTGTGGGGTAATGCCTTTTTCTTCTGCCTTCCTCTGAATCTTTTGACCATGTTCATCTGTTCCGGTCAAAAACATTACATCGTATCCACGCATTCTTTTGTATCGCGCCATTGCATCACCTGCAACTGTTGTATAGGCATGTCCAATATGCAAATTCCCACTTGGATAATAAATTGGGGTGGTTAGGTAAAACGTTTTTAATTTTTCCTTCATAAATACTACCTCCTAGGCTAGAGAACCAAATCATTCTAATTCATTATTATACATTTCTTCTCCAAGGTTTTCCACGTTGTCGAAGTTTTTGTCGAATTTTGTCGAAATATGAAAAATACTAGTTTTTGATCGTTATAGTTGCGATAGGATTTTGGGATTGTTTTTGTCCTACGTTTTTACTATTAATATAGTTGAAACTAGATGTCATCTCCGCTTATCACTCTTGTTAATATTTACCAAAACATGAAAAAATAAAATAATTGACGTATATGGGAATGGCTGGTATTATTAAGACTATAAAAATAAATGTCGAATTATGACGAAACATAGAGAAATATATTGAGAGAGAGGGGACTATTACTAATGAAATCTACTGGTATTGTTCGTAAAGTTGATGAACTTGGTCGCGTAGTTATTCCAATTGAATTAAGAAGAACACTAGGTATCGCTGAGAAAGATGCTCTTGAAATTTATGTCGATGATGATCGTATTATCTTAAAGAAATATAAGCCTAATATGACTTGTCATATTACAGGTGAAGTTTCTGACAACAATATTTCACTTGCTGGTGGTAAGTTGATTTTAAGCCGTGAAGGTGCTGAACAACTACTAGCTGAAATTCAAAACTCATTTGAGCCTGTTAAAGCTTAATTTAAGCATCTCCTAAATGGAGAGGCTTTTTTTTTGCCGTTTTCTCAAAGCTTGTTACTTTTAGATTCCAAACAGGCTGGATTACGCTTTATTATTATGAGAAACGTAAATGTGAAGACGATTTTAGTGAATATGACTTAGCGCCCAACGTCTTTTTGCTGGGCGCATCTGTTTCTCACTACTGAACATGATACGCTTGATAAATATCTCGCTTATTCATCTCACGGTCCTTGGCTGTTTGTTTAATGGCCTCTTTTGACGTCATCCCTTGATTCTCAAGATAATGTTCTACATGTTGCTCAATGCTTAAACTCTCCCACCAACTAGCACCTTCATCTGCTTCGAGTCCATCTCCGCCTTCAACAATCAAGCAAAATTCTCCCCTAACCTCACTGTTTTCCACCCAGGTAACGGCTTCACTTAGAGTACCTCTAATAAATTCCTCAAACTTCTTCGTTAACTCACGACATAATACAATGTTTCTATCTTTCCCCAATATCTCACTCATTAAAACCAATGTTTCCTTTAAGCGATGTGGGGATTCATAAAAAATTAACGTTGAGGACTGTTTGGTTAACTTTTCTAATTTTTTCCGTTTCTCTTTTTTTCCTCTTTGTAAGAATCCATAAAAATAAAAAGGCTGTGGTTGTATGCCCGACGCTATCAAAGCTGTTAAGGCTGCATTGGCCCCTGGCAATGGAACCACCGTTAAATCCTCTTCAATCGCGGCTCGAACAAGCTCGTATCCAGGATCTGAGATCGTTGGCATGCCGGCATCACTGACGAGAGACACTTTTGCCCCTTCCTTCAGCTGACTAATAATTTTTTGCCCACTTATTTCCTTATTATGTTCATGATAACTCGTTACAGGTGTCTCAATTTCAAAGTAGTTACACAGTTTCTTGGTATTCCTAGTATCCTCTGCCGCAATAACAGTGGACTCTTTTAATATTCTCAAGGAACGAAAGCTTATATCTTCAAGATTCCCGATTGGTGTCGGAACAAGATATAAGATTCCTTTTTCATCTTCATGCTCATAGCTTTTTTGCTGTTGCATCGTCTTCACCTAGCTCTCTTTTTAAAAAATCCTTTTTTCTCACCCTCGGCAATTGTTTAAAGGCGTATTCTGCCTTAAGTACTTCCCCTTTTGTTTCATAAAGCTTTGAAAACAAAAGGGTAACTGGCCCTCGGCCACGCGTATACTTTGCACCTTTTCCTTCATTATGTTGCTGTATGCGTCGGGGGAGATCATTTGTATACCCAGCATATAAACTACCATCCCGACACAAGAGAACATAAAAATAATGTTCATTCCTTGCCATATAAAATTTCTCTAATCTCAGGTGTATATTCATTTTCTTCATTATAGACAATAAGCGGGTTTTCAATCTTTAAATCTGGACTTCCGTCCTTTACCGCTTCAATCAGGAGAGTATTCGCTTCTTTCCCTTGTTTCGGATAAACAAATTGGACTCGTTTCGGCTCAAGGCGGTATCTCCTCATCAATTCAATGATATCGATTAATCTACCTGGACGGTGAACAAAAGCCACTTTTCCCCCTTGTTTGACTAGCTGGCTCGAGGCTTTAATCGCATCTTCTAGTGTGCAGAGAATTTCATGTCGTGCTATAGCCAGATGTTCATTTTCATTGATTTCCTTTTTTGCAGGTGTCGGGAAATAAGGAGGATTACATGTCACAATATCGAATTTTCCATAGCCTAATCTCTTAGGCATTTCTTTAATATCACCATGGATCATCGAAATACGTTCGTCCAACTGGTTATATTGTATACTTCTTACAGCCATGCTATAAAGCCTATCTTGAATTTCAACCCCTATAACACTTCCCTTCGTTCTTGTACTTAGAAATAATGGAATGACTCCATTCCCTGAACACAAGTCAATTAATTTCCCTTTCTGGATTGGGACATAAACAAATTTAGCAAGCAGGACGGCATCTAGGGAAAAGGCAAATACAGATGGACTCTGGATAATCCGTAACTCTTCTGCTAAAAGGAAATCCAATCTTTCGTCACCTATAAGTTCAATCATACTGTTCCTCCATTATGAATAAGCGTAAGTTTATTCTTTCTAATTTTAAAGTGGTCTATAAGGATGTTCGTTTCCACTCTAAGTAGCGAATGAGTGGCTGGGGTAGGTTGGGCTTCAGCGCATAGCCCTTGGGCACCTTCTTTATCTAGCTTATCCCCTCGGTGCTTAAGCGCCTGCCACCATCTCCTCTGGCCCGTATTCTCAAAAGAGGTTTTTCTCCAATTAATGTTATGTAACATGGTCTATGTTTTTTATAAAAAAAACCTTCTCACGATGGAGAAGGCAGCCAATTATTTTTTATTAAGAAAAGACAGACAGAACATGCAATCCCCTTCTTTACGAAGGCTTCCAAAGTTTAGATTACAAATATGAAACCCTTCCTGATAAAGACGAGCAAGGTTATCATAGCCTTCTCCGATGTCCACTGAATTTCGGGAATCACTGTTAGGCTTTCTGCCCTTTAATGGCTTATTTTCTTTCTTTTCTGTTGTTTCTTCTAGACGGCGTCTTAGATGTTCATTTTCCAGCTTTAAAGAGTTATTTTCTTCGAGTATTTCTGCCAAATGCTGCTTTAACTCACCCAGCTGAACATAAAGATTTCCGATTTGCGCTTCCATATTACTGACTGAGTCAAAGATTTCTTTTTTATCCACCTTTTCCACCTCATTAATCTGTGGATGATTGTATTGAAACGGCGCCTTCTTTTAGTACTTCATCAAGTGTATATTCGAGCACTTTCCCCTCTTTAGGGAATTCAACCTGCATCACATGCTGTAAAATATTCAATCCTACCACTTTTCCTCGTCCATTTGGAGTTTCAATAAACTCACCAAGGTCAGGTAGCAATTCTTTTGCTGACTCATAATTGTCATTTTCATATTTTAAGCAGCACATTAAGCGACCACAAAGTCCTGATATTTTCGTAGGGTTTAGAGAGAGATTTTGGTCTTTTGCCATTTTAATCGAAACAGGGTCAAAGTCCCCTAGGAATGTAGAACAGCATAGCATTCTTCCACATGGACCGACTCCACCAAGCATCTTTGCTTCATCACGTACGCCAATTTGACGTAGCTCAATCCTTGTCCGAAAAATAGCAGCCAAGTCTTTTACTAACTCGCGGAAATCGACTCTTCCGTCTGCAGTAAAGTAAAAGATCACCTTGTTTCGATCAAAAGTATACTCCACATCCACTAGTTTCATATCCAGTTGATGTTCATTTACTTTCTGACCGCAAACCTCATAGGCCTCTTTTGCGGCAGCCTTATTTTCCTCAACGATAATGCGATCCTTTTGATCAGCAATTCTAACTACCTTTTTCAGTGGGAGAACAACATCGTTTTCGCCTACTTGTTTCTTTGCGACGACTACTCTGCCAAATTCCACACCCCTGACAGTTTCAACAATAACAAAATCGTCCTTTTGAATGTCTAGTTCTCCAGGATCGAAATAATATATTTTCCCCGCCTTTTTAAAGCGGACACCAACTACATCATACAAGTGAAGATCCCTCCTGCAATTTTAACACCAACTCTTCCATTAATAGCTGGGGATTCATATTGGCGTGCAATTTCCGTTTCGCTTCTAAGATTGCTGCCATCTGCTCAGTCAGACGCCGTCCAGATGTCTGTAGCGCATATTGCTCCAAGCGGGAACTTTCGCTTAGGGTTACGATGTGATCTATCTTCCCAAGCTGGATATATAGTAAATCCTTAAAAATAAGAAGTAATAAATCCAATCCACGGTCAACTTGTTCTTTTTCTTTAAAGTGCGGAAACCAATTTTCCTGAAGTGTGACCATTGCTTCAAGAGAATTCTTCTTTAACACTTCATATAATTTTACCACTATTTTTTGTGCTTGTACAAACCAATCATCATGACTCATTTCTAGAGCTTCATCCAGATTGTTGGTTAACGAAGCGAGGACTGGCGCCATTTGTGGGTTTACCCCTTGCTGGACTAATTTCTTTTCCAAATTTTTAGGAGATAATGGTGTAAAACCAATAATTTGGCACCTTGATAGAATGGTTGGCAATATCTGTTGTGCCTGCTCTGTTATTAAAATTGCCATCGTTCCTGGGTGAGGCTCTTCAAGAAATTTCAGCAAACTATTAGCAGCATTTGTGGTCATTTTATCTGCATGAACAAGCATGTATAGTTTTTTCTTTGATTCCACTCCTGTTTTTGCGAACTCCTCCTGTAAAGCATGGATTTGTGCCTTTTTTATCGACAGCCCATCCGGCTCAACGAGGTGAATGTCAGGGTGATTCCCGTGATTAATTCGCTTGCAGTTCGTACAAGCCTCACAAGGTTGATACCCCTCAATCGGTTCATGGCAAAAAACACTTTTTGCCAACAGGAATCCAATATCCTTTTTTCCTGTCCCCCTCATTCCTTCAAACAAATAGGCATGAGCAACCCGATCCTTTAATAAACTGTTTTTCAACATTTTTAGTACAATTGGTTGAAGCTGCTCTAGTTCTTCCCATGTTTTTGTCAATCTAGCATCACTCGCTTATCTATTAATAGGGGTTATTCGTGTTAATAATGATGGAATTGCTCAACCGGAAGAACAAATACTGTTGCTCCGCCAACTTCAACCTCTACAGGGTAAGGAACATATGAATCCGCATTTCCTCCCATTGGTGAAACTGGTGCAACAAGTTGATCTCTCGATTGGCAATTGTCCTTTATAATTTGCAACGCTTTATCTACGCGAATATCCTCAGTTCCAATCATAAAAGTGGTATTGCCCGATTTTAAGAAACCACCCGTACTTGCCAACTTTGTTGCCCGGAAATTATGGTCGATTAACGCTTTAGAAAGTCGGTTGCTATCCTGGTCTTGAACAACTGCTAATATTAACTTCATCCCTATCCCTCCACATCAATTATTGGTCCGATTAGTTTAACCTTATTATAACAATATTTTACTAGCTAGACAGTGATGAATATACTTTCCCAACTTTATCCAATATTATATATCATCGAACAGTAAAAAACCTTAAAGAATTTTCTTTAAGGTGTAGGAATAAGGATTTGTTTCAATTTCCCTTTTGCTTCATCAAATACTTGTTGGAGTGGTCTCGATGCATCTATTTTAACTATTCTCTCTGGATACCTGTCTGCAACAATTAGGTATCCTTCTCTGACTTTTTGGTGAAATTCTATCTTTTCAAGATCAAGACGGTTTACTTCACGACCGTCGTTCTTATGTATTCGTTCTAAACCAATTTTAGGGTCTAAATCAAAATAAAACGTCACCCTCGGCATCATATCCTCTATTGCAAACTGGTTAATAGAAAGTACTTCATCAATTCCTAAGCCACGTGCAAAGCCCTGATAAGCCAGAGAACTATCAATAAACCGATCACATAATAGAACGTTACCTGCCTCTAACGCTGGTTTTACCTTTTCAACAAGATGTTGCCGGCGTGCAGCTGCGTATAGAAGGGCTTCTGTTCTCGCATCCATTGCCGTATTATTTTTATTTAAAATGACTTCTCTAATTTGTTCGGCTATTTCAATTCCACCTGGTTCTCGCGTGGAAATAGCTTGAAAGCCTTCTTTCTTTAAATCTTCAATCAACATATCTATAATGGTTGTTTTCCCTGCTCCTTCAGGTCCTTCGAAAGAGACAAATAAACCTTGTTTCATATTGGAATGTTCCTCCATACTGTCTGCTTTATTTAAAAATCTTTAGTTCTCCAGCTTTAAGCCTTTCACCACCTTGAATTTTGGCTCCAATCTTCAATAAGTATTCAAGACTTTTAATATGTTCTTTCTTAACCCTTTCCCCGGGTAAAACCAGTGGAATTCCTGGTGGATATGGGATAATTGACTCAGCACATATCTTTCCAACTGCTTGGGAAAGGGAAGTGAAATTTCGCTCCTTCTTGGACATCTCCTTAAAGGACAGAGCTAATCTCTCAACTAGCTGCCCTTCAAACTTCGGAAGTCTTGTTGGTTCAAGATGCTTAGAGGAGCTACTCGCTCCTTGCATTGCTTCTTTTATTTTTGCCACTGCCTCTATTAAACCATTCGTACTTTCCTCATTATATAAAGGAAGAACCATTAAAAGGTTGTTTGGATCTGCTAATTCAGCAAAAATACCCTGCCGTTCAAAAATTTCCTGAAGTTCAAACCCACTATAACCATTTGCTCGTAAAACCAACTTTAGTGGGTCTTGCTTGCTTTGTGAGTAAACTGTCAGTCCATCTATCCTTTCTAATTCTGTTTTAAAAGCATTGATTCTTTTTACCAATGATTGTATATCTTCTTTAGTAAATGTGCCTAGATAACTTCTAGCTACATCTAATGAAGCCATGATTGGATAGGAAGGACTACTTGATTGTACCACCTGTAAATATTCACTTAGTTTCTCTAAAGAGACGATACTACTATTAAAATGCAGATAAGCACCCATTGTCATGGCCGGTAAGGTTTTATGTGCAGATTGAACGACCACATCTGCGCCCAATGAGACAGCTGAAGGCGGAAAAGGGTCACCCACAACAAAGTGAACTCCATGTGCTTCATCAACTAAAACAGGAATCCCATGCTCATGGGCAAGTTCAATAATGCCCTTTAGATTATAAACCATTCCATAATAATTCGGGTATGTTAGAATCAGTGCTTTAGCATTTGGGTTTGATTGAATAGCTGCTTTAATGGTTTCAAGACTTACCCCAGAAGCAACCATGAGTTCAGAATCATATTCAGGATTAAGATAGATAGGTTGAGCATTTGCTAACCTGATTCCATTCATAATCGATTTATGGGAGTTTCTTTGTACAAGAACAATATCATCTTCCTCTATTGTCGCAAGAATCATCGCTAAATTGCCAGAGGTTGATCCATTCACAAGGAAGAAACTAGTGCTAGTCTGATATAAGTTCGATAATAATTGCTGAGCTTTTAAAATTACGCCTTCCGGAGAATGAAGATCGTCTAAATCTGTTAACTCGGTTGCATCCAATTTTAATAAGGATTGATAAAACTCTCGGCCCTTCCCCGGAAATAGTTCTCCATACTTATGTCCAGGAACATGAAAAGATACTGGTTGTTTCTTATTATGTATAAGGAGCTGATCAAGTAAAGGCGTATGGATTTGATTATTCATGTATTCACCATCTAATAAATATTAATGTACTTGTCTATTTTACCAAACCAGCACTAACTTTGCTGTTTTCTTTCTCTGAGTAAAAGGTAATTGGGTTTCGAAAGCTGAGTTAAAGTAGATAATGTTTTTTGGTCAAGGGGATTTGAGAACATTAGGTTACGCTAGGCTTGCGGTCTCGCGCTGGTGACAGTGGTGCAGTGCTTTCCCTGCGATGACCGACGCGCTGCTAGTAAAGGTCACTGCTCCCGGGCAGACTGGCCCTTAGCGTCTAGGGTGCCTTTAGACAAAAAAATAAAGCCCTAAAAGAGCTTATAAGGTAGGTTATTGCTGTTTGGTTATACAAAAACTTATGAAAAAATTTCTGGCTTAGTTACCTTTCTTAGCTTATCTACATAGAATTTATATTTTGGATCACTCGTGTCCGTATCAATCATGCCTCTTTCACACTCCGTGCAGATAAAAGAAGTGTATAGATGTATCCCCATTGGTTTTACCTGTTCACAGATTACGCAAGATTCCCCCATATGTTCCTGAGCTAAAATCCTAGTCATACTCTCCACCTCCATACACCTATTCTGCCCCGGTCCTCCCATTTGTATACAATCTTTAGAATAATCTCTTTTGGAGTTTACTTGATTTATAGTGTATGTTGAGTATCGCAATTCATTGTATGTCTATATAGAAATTTACTATTCATATTTCAAATTGGTTTAAAATGCTTAGGTTTTGGCTTGTTTTATTCTCTTTAGGGGGATTTACCTTAATGCGGTAGCTTTAATTCCTCGTATACTTATGATCTTTATTCTCCTACAGGGAATAAAAATCAAGCATTGTCCACTCACTTTGACTGATTTTCTTCAGGTGAACTAGGATAAAAGTAAGAAAAAATGACCTTTTTCAGCTAAAACAAAAAAGAACAGCTGCTATTCAGCTGTTCTTTCATGTGCCTGGCAACG
>NZ_JACWFH010000030.1 GCF_019749255.1 Mesobacillus maritimus
AGGTGCAGTTCGGACAGGAAGAGCCAGAAAAGTCAAAGCTGAGTCCGAACCAAGGTGCAGTTCGGACAGGAAGAGCCAGAAAAGTCAAAGCTGAGTCCGAACAAGGGGGCGGTTCGGACAGGAAGAGCCGGAAAAGTCAAAGCTGAGTCCGAACCAAGGTGAAGTTCGGACAGGAAGAGCCAGAAAAGGTAAAGTTGAGTCCGAACCAAGGTGCAGTTCGGACAGGAAGAGCCAGAAAAGGTAAGCTGAGTCCGAACCAAGGTGCAGTTCGGACAGGAAGAGCCAGAAAAGGTAAAGTTGAGTCCGAGCCAAGGTGCTATTCGGACAGGAAGAGCCGGAAAAACCAAAAATGAGTCCGAACAGGGATATACTTCGTCCCCTAGCCTATAACGTCCAGCTCCCTCCACCAAAGTCATACCTGCCCTAACAATTGGACAACCGTATCGATCTCCTGTTTTGTTGTGTATCTTCCTAAACTGAAACGAATAGCCCCCATGCCAACGGTTTCTTTAACTCCCATTGCTTTTAAAACAGGTGATAAGGATACTTCGCCAGCGTGACATGCAGATCCAGTTGATGCGGCAACTTGAGGCAATGCAGCGAGGATATCCTGACCAATTCTGTTTTCAAAGTTTACACTAAGAGTATTTGGTAGGCGGTATTCCGGGTGCCCATTTAGCGAAACGGCAATTTGCGGGAGATCTTTTAGTTGATGCCAGAAGTCTTCCCTTAACCTTAGAATCCTTTCATTTTCGTCAATATTCTTCTGTGCTTGTTCACAGGCTTGCCCTAAACCAACAACTAACAGGACATTCTCTGTTCCAGCCCTTCGTCCACTTTCATGGCCGGCACCATGAATAAGAGGTTCTATCTGTATACCTTCACGTACATACAACGCTCCAACTCCCTTTGGAGCATATACCTTATGGCCAGCAATTGTTAAAAAATCAACATGAAGCTGCTCAACATTGAGTGGGACTTTTCCTACTGATTGAGAGGCGTCTGAATGAAAGAGCACATGATGTTTTTGAGCTATTAGACCAATCTCCTCAATAGGCTGAATGGTTCCTACTTCGTTATTGGCATGCATAACAGTGATCAGGATCGTCTTGTCCGTGATGGCTTTTTCAATATCCTCAGGATTTACTCTCCCATATTGATCTACTTCTACATATGTAATTTCTGCTCCAAGCTTCTCGAGGTATTTACATGGATTGAGAATCGCTGGATGTTCAATTTTAGTTGTAATAATATGATTTCCTTTTTCTTTATAGGTTTGGAACACTCCTTTTAACACCTGATTATTGGATTCACTTCCACCTGAGGTAAAAATAATTTCCTGTACAGAACAGTTCAACATCGAAGCGACTTGAGTTCTGGCATGTTCAACAGCGTTCTTTCCTTGTACTCCAGCAAAGTGAAGAGCAGATGGATTGCCGTAGTACTCTTCTAGATATGGTTTCATGGCTTTCTTAACTTCAGGGGCAATAGGGGTGCTTGCGTTATAATCCAAATAGATTTGATTCATGTGATAACACTCCTTGTCTTCAAAAGGTTGTTTGGATTTGGATAAGTGGTTAAGATTGTTGCTAAAATTTCAAAGCCTAATCTTTGGGTAAGAACAACTAGCTATTAGGTTTGCCAATGCGTTCGCAAGTTTTTTTCTCATATGGGGTAAAACAAAGCTTAATCCACCCTGTTTTTATCCGAGAACGAGAGTTTGTCTACCATTCTATTATGTTTGGTTTAGTCTTTATAAGATATGTTACAACTTTACTATCATCTTATAAATGATTTATAAAGAAATAATAAAATAATCAGACAGAGAAAATCCTTGTGTTACATTACCAATAGGAGGAAATAAAATGAGTTCACGTATATTGCTTATCGAGGATGATCCTGAAATTGCTCGTGTTGTTAGGGATACGTTTTTACGGGATGGTTATGAGGTGACCTGGGCAACGACAGGGTTAGAAGGTTGGGAGGATTTTCAAGAAGGTATCTATGATTTGGTTTTGGTGGACTTAATGCTTCCAGAGATGGATGGTTTTACTTTGTGCAGAAATATCCGCTGGAAAAGCGATGTTCCGATTATGATCATAAGCGCTCGTAAAGAAGATGAAGACAAGGTTGAAGGGCTGCAACTTGGAGCAGATGATTATTTGGCTAAACCGTTTAGTTTAGTGGAGTTGAAAGCGCGGGTAGAGTCTTTGCTTCGGAGATGGCGTCGGTATAATGGTGTACCGGATCAAATAAAGAGAGTCGAATTTTTATTAGGATTAGCCATCAACTATGATCAAGAAAAGGTATACCGCCATGAGCGAGAACTTAACTTAACATCAAAAGAGTTTGAATTACTAAAGGTTTTAGCTCAAAACCCTCAAACCGTTTTTTCAAAAAGTGAATTATACCAACATGTTTGGCAGCAGGTAGATATTGAAGATGCACATACAGTGACCGTTCATATAAAATCACTACGTGAAAAATTGGATGACCCTGTGAAAAAGCCTTGCTTTATTCAGACAGTGTGGGGAAAAGGATATCGGTTTATTGGAGAGCCAAAATGAAATTAAAAACATGGCTATTAGTTTCTTATTTTATTGTCATGCTGTTACCACTAGCTGCAGCCTATCTTTTATTCGCATGGATTCAATCTTATAACGATGAGCAAAAGGTTGAAGAATATTTTCTCGCGTCCATGCAAATCCAAAACATTACCTCTACACTAGATGACCCGACATTGTTTAAGCCTGGGATTGAGCTCCCACAAGTAGAGCAGCTTGATGGTGAAGATATATCGGTGGCGCTTTATAACAAAGATGGAATTGTCCTTTTTTCTTCTGATAAAACCGTTATCCCATCACAATTTGCATTAGGAAAAGAAGAATTATATAAAAACTTATATTCGCTTGAACAAGGCTATCGAGTTTATCGCTATAAGCAGCCTGTTTTATCAGAAAACGGGATCGTAGGTTTCTTTGAGATTCAAATTGCTCGTGATGAGTGGATGGCAGGTGTAGCGAACCGTAGTTGGATTATGATTGGAATGTTTATTGGAATATTCTTCCTTATTTTTCTTACGGTTGCCATATTAGTAAATCGAAAGTTAAATAGTAGATTAACCTCGCTTATGAACCAAATGACCGCTTTTGCAAATCAAGAAAGTATCGCGGAAATTCCAACTAACAAAGATGAAATTGGGGAGTTAACAACGCATTTTTACCATATGCGAAAACAAATTGAAACAGCGAGAAAAACCATTGAAAAAGAGCAGCAAGAAAAGGAATATATGATTGCAACAATTTCCCATGATTTAAAGACACCGCTAACCTCGATTAGTGCTTATGCAGAATCTCTTTTTTCTGAACAAGACTTAAACGGAGAAGAGCGGGAGGAATACCGGCAGATCATTGTGGACAAAGCCCACTTTATGAAGCAGATGATTGATGATTTACTGATGTATACGCTCCTACAATCAGCTCGATATGAAATGGAGCTTGTTGAAGTAGAGGGAGATGAGTTTTTTGAGATGCTCATCTCAGATTATGAACCTCTTTGCCAAAAGAAAAGAATCAACTTATCTGTCCATTGCGATGTGACCGGAAACTATCAAGTGAACCCCAAACAACTAATGCGTGTCACTGATAATCTAATGAGCAATGCGATTCAGCACACAGATTTTGAGGGTGAGATTTGGATAGGAGCTGTATCATCAGCTGCTACGAATCCTCCTAATTGGGTGTTTGATTTTATTAAAAAGCAAGAGCTACTACGTCATCCTCAAAGTGTGTATCTGATTGTTCAGAATGCAGGGAAGGGAATTCCTGTTGAGCAGATGGTCCATGTTTTTGATCCGCTGTTTCAAGCGGATCAAGCGCGAAGCAAAAAGGATGCTCAAGGCACTGGACTTGGTCTAAGTATTACAAAACAAATAATTGAGAAGCATGGCGGGGATGTTCAACTATTTTCAGAAGCTGAAATTGGAACATGTGTAATTTGTAGATTGCCAATGTTAGAGAGGAAAGGTGAATAGGATGAAAATAACTAAATGGGCTGGCATCATCTGCTTTATAGGAGGAATAACCATGGGTACCTTTGGATGCTCTTCTTTAGAGTCAGGGAAACAATTTTCACCAGAACAAGTGATTAATAACGCCTTGGAAGAAACAACAGAAATAGGTGCCTACTATGCAGAGGCAGAGTTGATCACGACGGAAAAAGGAAAGGATCCAGAAAAGATCCTTTTAAAAGAATGGGTGAATGAAGACGGTAAAAAGAGAACGGAAACCCAGATGGAAGATGGTAGTGAACTAAGCATTGCGGTCAATGATGGCAAACAATTAATCAGCTATCAACCTGAGCTCAAGCAAGCGTTTGTCATTGAAGGAGATGAACTTCAAGCGCTCAATCAGATATCTCCTAAACAGCAAGCTGAACAGTTGCTAAAGATGATACAGGATACGCATGAAGTGAGGTCAGAGGGAGAGAAGGAGATTGTCGGAAGATCCACCTATCACTTAGTTGCGGAGGCCAAGGAAGACAAAGGCTTGTTCGGTGACCAAGAGCTATGGATCGATAAAGAAACTTGGATGGTTTTAAAAACAAACTCTAGTTCTGGTGATATAAATATGGAAATGGTCTATACCAAGCTAGAGCTGAGTCCCGATTTCGATAAAGACCAGTTTACATTAGAACTACCGAAGGATGTCGAAGTTCTAGATCTCTTAGAGGATATGCAAGAACCAAGTGAAATCACCCTTCAAGAAGCCGTGGAAAAGGTGGGAAATCCTTTTCTTCATATTCCTGAAAGTGAAGATTTGAAGATTGCTAGAATTGAAGTGATGGAACTACAAGGTGAATTGTCCCGTAACGAAGTGAACATTGATTATCAAAATAAGGGACTTCCACTCTTTACGATGTCAGTGTTTCAAACCCCTGAGGATTTAGATGAGGAGATTGGAGCTCTTCCTGGCGAAGAGACAGTGAAAATCCGGAATAAAGAGGCCTCTTTTATGGATTTAAATGATTTTCGATCGCTGAGTTGGCAGGAGGAGGGGTTAACCTATAATATTCTATTTATTGACCCGAGCCTGACCATGGAAGAGGTATCAGAATTAGTAACAGAGATGGTTCTTGCTGAGTAGACCTAACAGGTACTCTTTGTTGGAAGGGTGAGGTTTTTTGTTGCCAAGTGTGTTTGCAATTCTAGCCATTGTTTTGTATGTACTCTTAATGCTAATGATTGCAGTGCTTTTGCCTAAAAAAGTTGCAGTAATTGTTGAATGTATCTTGCTGATAGCTGTTTTAGCGTACCTATTCATATTCTTATCGTTTGGGCAAGCTATGTTCCTCATATCGTTTGGGGCTACAGCTTATGCTTCCTTTGGATTTATCATTGACCGAGGGAAAAGAGAAAAGTATTTGGAAGTAAAGAGACGCTTAGATGATGTCGACTATATTGAAATGTCAATGGGTAAAGAAATGAAACGCCTTGCGGTGGATGTTATACTGACGGGTGCCGTGTGCAGTGGAGCTGTTCTCTTCTTACTTTTTGCACCTGAAACGTATACCGTGCTTAAAATGTTCATTGGTTTTATGCTGATCACTTTTTTTGCAAAAACGGTTGAGCGAGTTGGGAATTTCTCATCCTCACGTGTTTTCTGGGTTCCAACAGAGGAACGTCTGATCATCTTATCCCAATTCCAATCAAGGGAACTACCTATTCAAGATTTAAAGCAGATGTCAGTAGAGTCCTCACCTGATTTATTAAAATTACATCCACTGTTTACCTTTCTGTCTTCCAACCAAGATTATACAAGTTCGTTTCAGAGGGTTTTAAAACTTTCCTTTCCCGGAGATAACATCTATATAACACTAGATAAGATAGAAATGTGGCAGGAACTTTTTAGCAAGTATGTTGATCATTCCGATAAACAAAAAGAGAATCTAGTCTTGCCTGTATGGCATCCAACTGTATTGAAGCGGTTATTATTAAAAGGTTATTTTGCTTCCACGGTAAAAGGAATATCCGCTTATACAGGCTTGCTCCTTCTCCTTTTGTGGATTGGTGCCCCAACCTGGGCTATGATTTTATTTGTTCTTCTATGGTGGGGAGTAAATATCTATTTTTCAGATAGGGTTCTTATTGCTGCTTCTGATGCCGAAGCTGTTAGGAGTGGCCATTTATATGAGCGGGCACAAGCAATTTTTGCAAAGGCTGGGGTTGGTGGGACTAAATTGTACCTAGTGGATTCTCCTATTTATAACGGTTTTGCGACCGGGATGAATATAGGCCGTGGGACGGTCGTCCTTACCTCAGCAACATTACAGTTACCAAACAATGCTGTAGATGCCATTTTAGCTCATGAGGCAATGCATTTAAAGAAACGGGATATACTGACCATACAGCTCGCACGATTCGTATATTTCGGCGTGCTTGCCGCTTCCGTGTATTTATTTTTTGATGAACTACAAGTGCTAGCTGACCATATTCTTCTTTTTACTTTGCTTGTTTATCTGATTATGTTTCTTTTCCCGATTTACCTGTCTTTTGTTTCGCAATGGACAGAAGTAAGGGCCGATTACCTTGGAGGAGAGTTACTAGCTGGAGGTAGGAAGCAGATGGCGGAAGGATTAACTGCGCTGTTAAATGCACAAGAGCAAGACCTAGATAAGCAATTTGAGTATAGTGCGACTCTCAATAATAAGTCGTCAATGAAAAAACTACGTCCAAATACGAATCGTGATTCATGGTTTTGGAGGTTCCTTGAATTCCAGTTTCAAGCCCACCCTCCAATGTACTGGCGAATTATGGCCCTTACCAAACAAGGGAAGTGGTCAAAGGCACGTAAACGATGGGTATTGGATCGGTTTACAGAGTCGTTACCTGACTTTCTTAGGAAAAATCAGAATCCGCAAGTATAAGAGTAAAAAAGTAAAGGCCACCGGAAAGAGTTTTCATCTTTCCGGTGGCCTTTTTAGGTTCGTAAATAAATTCTGATTATCTAAGAACACACAAAGAAGTATTGGCCCCACCTACGCCGAATACTATGATGGCCACGCATGCCATCCGCCTGTTTATAATTATAATTGGAAACGCTTACAAATATCAATGAAAATCATCCGACATATTTCGCGCCTATTAATAATTCTATTCCTATCTAATAAGCTCCACCACTTTACTTGATATTTTGCAATTAATTCAAATTTTTAAAGGTGAGACCATTGTGATGAGTTGGGGCTGTTTAGCGTAAAACGATTGTTATTATTTCAATAAAACAACCATTTGCAGTGAAGTTTGCGATAAGATCTCCATGTTCCTTGGTGTTTCCTGAACATAAGAGTTTAAAGGTGAGGGTTGGTTACAATTAAGTTGGGGGTGAGATAACTTAAGCCTTGTTGTTATGGGAGCAATTTAATCAAACGTTTGATTAATAGGAGATGTGATGAAGATGAAAACTGTCCTTATTTTGTTCATGACAGTTTAAATTTAAAAGGGGGTAGTATGGTATCTTTTTTATATAAGGATAGTAAATCTAGCTTAATAAAGGAGGTTTACGACCATGACAAAGCAACCAATTTCACGAAATAACGGTCCAAAGATTCAACAGGAGAAAGATACTGTTACTAAAATGATTGAGTTATATTGCCGAAAGAAGCATCGCCACAAAGAGCTTTGTGAAGAATGTACGGAACTACAGAATTATGCTCATAAAAGGCTTTCGCTTTGTCCCTTTGGCGAAGAAAAAGGAGCTTGTTCTAATTGTTCAGTTCATTGCTATAAACCAGAATATCGTACAAAAATAAAAGCCGTTATGCGCAACACTGGCCCATGGATGTTGATTTATCATCCTCTGTATTCGATAAAGCATTTAATCAGTACCCATCGTTCCGGAAAGTAGTCAGTTTTTAACCAACAATTTAATTTCCCTATCTATGTTCAAAGTGTCACAATATCGATACATATTATTGCCTATTTTAAGTCTAAAATAAGTGATATGGTTTTAGAACATAAGTAGGAAGAGGGCTTTGTATATTGGTTAGTTCTTTATTAGAAGATCAGTTATTATTACTGTTTGTTATTTTATTTTTAGGATCGGTACTAGGAAAAGCGAGCATAAAGGGCCTTAGTTTAGGTTCTTCGGGTGTGTTGCTCGTTGCTATGATTTTTGGTCACTTTGGCTACCAAATATCTGGCACTGTTCAGCAATTAGGGCTAAGTTTGTTTATTGTCGCAGTTGGATTGCAGGCAGGACCAAGGTTTTTTCGGATGATGCGAAGCAGTGGCATTGTGTTTGGAATCATTGGGATATTGATTGTCTTTATCGCGGCAATTGTCACCATTATTGTCTCAAAACTATTTCATTTCTCCCCAGCTTTGAGTATTGGCTTAATGACTGGGGCTCTTACAAGTACACCGGGACTGGCGGCTGCTTTACAAGCGACAAATGATCCTCTTGCTTCTGTTGGATATGGAATTGCCTACCCGTTTGGAGTCATCGCTGTTGTGCTGTTTGTTCAGTTATTGCCGAGGGTGTTAAGGATTGATTTGGAAAAGGATTTAAATGAGTCCAATGGTCCAATTCGTAACGAAGAGTCACCAGAGGTCATGACGATAGAGGTCACAAATGCTACTTATAATAAAAAGACAATTAAAGAAATCCACTTTGAGAAATATCATTCTATCGTGATTAGTCGAGTCATTCGGCGAGACCGCAACATCATTGCCCTTAACGATACAGTCATTTTAAAGGGAGACCGACTTGTAGCAGTAGGATTAAAGGAAGATTTAGAAAAGCTTTGTAAGGACATTGGTAAAAAGGTTGAAATAGACTTCCAAAATTCAGATCACGTAAAATTAAGAAAAGTTACCGTTGATTCAGAAGAAGTAATTGGCAAAAATCTGAAGGAACTAGGGTTACGATCAGCGTATGGAGTAACGGTTACGCGAATTGAACGTGGGGGCTTTGAATTTAGCCAAAATCCAAAATGGAGGCTCGAACGAGGAGATGTTTTAACCATTGTAAGCAGTGAAGACCGAATAAAAGAAGTTGAAACACTGTTTAGTAGAAAGCACTTAACCGTTACGAATGTGCATATATTGTCTCTGAGCTTAGTGTTGCTAATAGGAATTGCTGTTGGAATGATTCCTATCCATTTACCTGGGTTGGGGACAATTACTCTAGGGGTTGCGGGAGGTCCGCTATTTGTGGCTTTAATCATTGGCCACTTTGGAAAACTTGGACCAATCCGTGCCAGGTATTATCAGCCGTCCACAAGAGTGGTCAGTGATATAGGATTAGTGTTATTTCTTGCTGGCGCCGGGACAACGGCAGGTCAAGGGATTGTCGAGGTTGTAAAAGCGGAAGGACTTGGTCTTGTATTTGGAGGGTCGCTCATTACATTAACCCCGATTCTTGCTGGTTACTTTATAGCTAAAAAGTGGTTCCGTTTAAATACGATTCACGCTCTAGGGGCACTATGTGGCGGAATGACGAGTACACCTGGCTTAGGTTCAGTAAACCAATTAGTGGAGTCGGAGGAACCTGCTATCGCGTATGCAGCAGCCTATCCATTTGCACTTATATTAGTCGCGATTACATCTCAGTTACTAATTTTTTTTCTCTAGTGTAGTTGTTACTTATCCAGTTCCATGGTTATATTTGATTTCATATGAAGTGTCAGGAAATCCCTGGCACTTTTTTTACGATATTAATTCTATTCCTGTACTCGTTTAGTAATTGTCAAAGAACGTTCACCTTTCTGAATTTTACAAGTGCTATAGTGGAATTAGGCAAAGTAAAAGGGGAGGGAACTGTATGAAAGCAACATTCATTACCTCTATTGATCAAATTAACGAGTTGTCAGTAGAGGAAAAGGATAACCTTAAACCTATTACCGACCAGTTTGTGTTTCGTTCAAATGATTATTATTTAGGTCTAATTAATTGGAATGACTGCAATGATCCAATTCGGAAAATTATTATCCCAAATGAAGGAGAACTACTCGAGTATGGGCATTGGGATGCTAGTGATGAGGAAACAAATTATGTGGTGCCAGGCTGTCAGCATAAATATATAACAACTGCATTGTTAGTTGTCTCTGAAGAATGTGGAGGTTATTGCCGCTTTTGCTTTAGAAAACGATTGTTTATTCATAAAGAAAAAGAGGCGATTGTAGATCCACAACCTGGTCTAGAGTATATTCGCCAACATCAAGAGATTACCAATGTTTTGTTAACAGGCGGAGATTCGTTGATGCTCTCAACTAAAAAACTCAAATCAATCCTTGAACAATTGAATGAAATTGAACATGTTAAAATTATTCGCTTAGGGACCAAGCTACCTGCTTATTACCCAATGAGAATATATGAAGATGAAGCACTCTTAGACCTTATCCGCGCTTATTCTCATTCAGGAAAGCAAATATACATTATGACGCATGTGAACCATCCAAATGAGCTAACCACTCAAGCGAGAAGAGCGTTTGATGCCCTCAAGCAAGCGGGAGCAATCGTTTTAAACCAGACACCGATTTTAAAAGGAATTAACGACAATCCAGATGTGTTGGCAGAGCTCCTCAATAAGCTAACCTATGCTGGGGTCAATCCTTATTACTTCTTTATAAATAGACCGGTTGCTGGTAATTATGAGTTTGTGCTTCCTCTTGAGCAAGTATATAAAATCGTCGAAGATGCAAAGGCAAAAACCTCTGGTATCGGAAAACGTGTGCGCTTGGTGATGAGTCATAGCTCTGGAAAAATTGAAATACTTGCGATTGAAAACGGAATGGCCTATTTAAAGTATCATCAATCAAGAGATGGAAACTATGGTCAGTTCATGATATTGGACTGTCCACCAGAAGCGGCATGGTTTGATGATTTACCAGCAAATGAACAATATTGGACTACGAAGGAGAAAACACTCAGTTAACTTTCTTTACGCAATAAAGAGTAGGTCTTTACTTGGGTCCTCAGCGATGACAGGTATGAGTGTGTCGAAGTAACTTTTAATAAGGAGCCAACGAGCCGGATAAGTGTAAATATAGTCGTCTAATACAGTTTGGGAGTAAAAGGTAAAACATTCTAGTTGTGTGCCGGTTGTTTTTAAATCATACAAAAGCGCATGTAACACCGTGTAGTGGTTAGTAAGCTGGTAAGGGTTTAAGGGGAAAACTTGAATATCGTTATTTTTTATTACCTTCAGCAAAGATTGTTCCTGAAGAGTGAAGCTTTCTTCCTTTGACAGGCCCTCAAACTGTATACAATCATTAATAAAATAAACGCCTTTTATTTCAATCTCATCCCTTCTATATGCTAGTTATTACAGTTATGGACAAGAGTACAAATTTTCATAATCCCTTATTGTTTTAAAATGCATGTAAAGAATATTGCCATAAGAAAATCCAAGCTAATTTCAGCTTGGATTTTTGTGTGTAATCTATTTTTTTATGGTAATGGCTTGTTTTCCTATTTGCTCCCAGCCGGCGATAAATTTCTGGCGAGGAAGTTTTCGATTTTTGGATGAAAGTGGATCGTTAACATAAATATAATCTTTATCGTACCCAGTTACTAAAACGGAATGCATTTTGAACGTAATTTTTAGTGGACCACTGCTCGTTTTCCAAGTTACCCAATGGTTTTCAGGTACCACATCATAAGTACTTGTAACAACCACCCAGACGGGCCGCTGTTGGTCTAAATGTGCAAGTACCTCGTCAAACTCCTTGCCTGAAAAATCAAGTACTTTCCCTGGTAGGTAAGATTCAGCTAAATCTTTAATGGGTCCATGGTAAACGCCAATACCAGGTTGATCAAATGTTTGCATATTCCCGACGAAACCATCATTTAAATTTCCTCTTAAGCCATTTCGTTCATATGGAACTTTTTTCACTTTATCTGCTAAAGTCATTTTATCAACAGACACCCCGGCATGGTTTAAAAGCATGGCGAGGCTAGTGACCTCACAGCCTCTATCCAATTCAGGCTTTTGCTTTATATGGGGAGCGTCAATGAGTACTTTTTGTTTTTTTTGTTGTTCCATCTTTTGTGTTACTTTCGGAATACCGAAGGGAGCACTTTCATTATTTAACCGTTTTTCATGCTGTGATGTTTCACTGCTCATGTGGTTTTCCATTTGGATTTTAACTGCTTCTTGTTTTTCCGTTTCTTTTGGTGGAGGTTCGGCTTCCTCACCTGTTCCACAACCAGTTACCATAAAAAGTGAGAGTGTTAATTTTAGCGGTGTGATTTTTGTCCAACTAAAAGGCACGAAGGGCACTGACTTAAAATGCATCCTGCAATCAACTCCCTTATGAGAGATGTAGTCCTATTTTCTCTCGTAAAACTTGAATTACCTTAGAGGTTAAACGCCAAATTTGGTTGAATAATGGGTAGGACGTCTCTAATTCCCAAGTTTCACTTGCAGCAATCGAGTTTCCGGTGTATTTTTGAATATTAGAGCAAAAATAAATCGACTTTAAACTTTTTCCAGTATTTTAAATAGCTTACTGAAGTTTTTTCCGTTAAAGTTAAAGCTGCGGTTAGTACCTATTAAATGTTTTATATAAATGTGATGTGTACACAAATTTCGAAATACGAAAATATACTATACAAACAACTCAAAAGGAGTATGAATCATGAAATATCGTTCAGCTTTTGACATTATTGGTCCTGTCATGATTGGACCATCCAGCTCGCATACTGCTGGTGCTGCACGAATCGGACGGGTTGCCCGCACATTATTTGAAAAACAGCCGAAGAAAGTGAAAATTTCCCTATATGGCTCATTTGCTAGTACGTATAAGGGACACGGGACTGATTTGGCGCTTGTTGCCGGTCTTTTAGATTTCGATACGTTTGATGAACGAATTCCAAAGTCATTAGAAATAGCTAAAGAATTGGGGATGGAGGTTACTTTTCAAACAGAAAAGGCTGTACCTGAACATCCGAATACAGTAAAGCTGAACTTATTTGATGAACATAATGAGATGGAAATTATCGGAATCTCTATTGGTGGCGGTACAATTGAAATTACTGAAATCAATTCGTTTAAGCTAAAGCTATCAGGAGACCCAGCAATTCTTGTTATTCACCGCGATCGATTTGGAATTATTTCATCGGTTACGTCTGTTTTAGCTAAAAATGAAATCAATATTGGTCATATGGAAGTAGCTCGTAAGGAAAAAGGCGAAATGGCGATTATGGTGATTGAGGTCGACCAAAAAATTGAGGATGAAGTAATTGAGGAATTGAAAGCCCTTTGTAACGTAACACGAGTCATCCGAATGGTAGAATAACTGAAAAAAACAAGTGAATTTTTGTTGAGAAAAAAGACATCGGGAGGACAAGCAATGTTTCGAAACGTAGCGGAACTTGTTGGGTTGGCAGAAAAGCATCAAGTGAAGATCGCTGAGATTATGATTAGGCAAGAGGTTGAAATTTCAGGGTTAACCCGTGAAGATGTTCTATCCAAAATGGATGGAAATCTTACGGTTATGGAAAAAGCAGTTGAGCGTGGGTTGAACGGGGTAAAGTCACGAACAGGGCTAACGGGTGGAGATGCAGTTTTACTCCAAAATTATATCAAAAGCGGTAAAGCATTATCGGGACCGCTTTTATTAGATGCGGTAAGCAAGGCGGTGGCAACCAATGAGGTGAATGCTGCGATGGGAATCATCTGTGCAACACCTACAGCTGGATCAGCAGGTGTCGTGCCAGGTACTCTATTTGCGGTGAAAAATCAATTGAATCCTAGTCGGGAGGAAATGGTTGAGTTTTTATTTACAGCAGCTGCTTTTGGTTTTGTTGTTGCCAATAATGCTTCCATTTCTGGTGCCGCAGGGGGATGTCAAGCGGAGGTTGGTTCGGCAGCGGGAATGGCGGCTGCATCGATTGTAGAAATGGCAGGCGGTACGCCGCAACAAGCGGCAGAAGCCATGGCAATTACGTTGAAAAATATGCTTGGCTTAGTTTGTGACCCTGTAGCCGGTCTTGTTGAGGTGCCTTGTGTAAAACGAAATGCAATGGGCGCATCAAATGCTTTAACAGCTGCAGACATGGCCCTTGCAGGAATTACGAGTAGAATTCCTTGTGATGAAGTGATTAGTGCGATGTACGCAATCGGTCAAACGATGCCTTCAGCTTTAAGAGAGACTGGAGAAGGTGGGTTGGCTGCAACCCCAACGGGTCGGAGATTAGAAGCAGAAATATTCGGTGAACCAAAAGCTAAACTTAAAGATTATCTGGTATAATAGAGGGAGCAGAGCACACCAAGAATCTCAGGATTTTTGGTGTGTTTTTTTATTTTTATCTTGTACGGCCGTTTTCCATAAATGCAATGCGTCTCAAGGTAGAACTGCTAAAATCAGCTGCTTTTTTATTGCTCATACGAGTTTTTAAAGTACGGCAATCATGTAAATCAAACTTGTTTTCAACTTCCATGTCGTGATTGGCCATTATTTCTTCCCTCCATATCATCTAGAATCTCCAGAGGAAGAATATAATATAAAGAAATTCGCACTGCTATGATAAATAGTTACCTATCTTGTGATACTAAGCTAAGAAACTAGAGTCCTTGTATTGGTTGAATGACTGTGGAAGGAGAATAGGAAATGAGTGATTTTTTTAGGAAAACGTCTGAAGATGTTTTAAACGAACTAAATGTTACGGAAAAAGGCCTCGCGACTGAAGAAGTAAATAAAAGGCTAGAACAATACGGCTATAATGAACTTGCTGAAGGAAAACGAAAAACGACTTTGGAAGTTTTCTTTGAACAATTTAAAGACTTTCTGGTGATTATCCTAGTGGTTGCAGCGCTTATATCTGCTTTCTTAGGGGAGTTACACAGCACAATAGTTATCGCAATTGTTGTTATTCTTAATGCAATTCTCGGAACAGTTCAGCACCAAAAGGCACAACAGAGCCTAAATAGCTTAAAAGCCCTCTCATCCCCGACGGCAAAAGTGCTGCGAAATGGGAATAGAGTGGAAATACCATCCAGAGAAGTTGTTGTTGGGGATATTCTTTCCTTGGATGCAGGTGATTTTGTTAGTGCGGATGGAAGGATTATTGAAAATTATAGCTTACAGATTAATGAAAGCTCACTAACGGGAGAATCGTTAAGTGTACTAAAGGAGATAGAGCCAATAAACGAAGAAGAAGTGGCCATTGGCGACAAAAAGAATATGGTGTTTTCTGGTAGCTTTGTTACATATGGGAGAGGAATAGTTGTCGTTACCAATACGGGGATGAACACCGAAATTGGGAAAATTGCCAACTTGCTCGAATCAGCAGGTGATAAGAAGACACCACTTCAGGCGAGTCTAGACCAGTTTGGTAAAAAACTTGCCATTGGCATTATTGCCATTGCCATTATTATCTTTGCGTTAGATTTATTTAGAGGGAATGACCTTGTAGATTCATTTATGTTTGCAGTGGCGCTTGCAGTGGCAGCTATTCCTGAAGCCTTGAGTTCCATTGTGACCATTGTACTTGCTTTTGGAACACAAAGAATGGCAAAGGAAAATGCGATTGTTAGAAAGCTGCATGCTGTTGAAAGCTTGGGTAGCATTTCTGTTATCTGTTCAGATAAGACCGGTACGCTGACCCAAAATAAAATGACCGTTCAGAAGGTTTACGTAGATAACAAAGTAATTGAACACAATGAGCTAAATATGGAAAATCCGTTAGAGAAACGAATCCTGTTAATGGGTTTGTTGTGTAACGATTCGGTAACCACAGATAAAAAGGAAATTGGTGACCCAACTGAGATAGCACTGGTAAACTTTGGTGAGGATTACCAGTATGATGAGCTTTCGATTAGGGATCATTATCCTCGTTTAGCGGAACTGCCTTTTGATTCTGACCGAAAGCTAATGAGCACAGTGAACAAATATGAGGGCAAAAGTTACTTGGTCACAAAGGGAGCATTGGACGTTCTATTGTCAAGAATTGTAAAAGTTGCAACTTCCGACGGAGTTGTGGATTTCACGAAGGAACAGCAACAAATGATTGAAAAAATCAACAAAGATTTCTCTATGAACGGCCTACGTGTACTAGGCTTTGCTTATAAAGAGGTTCCTGAAGGAAAGAAAATTGATTTTGAAGATGAAAACGACTTAACCTTTATTGGGTTGATTTCGATGATGGACCCACCACGGAAGGAATCCTATGATGCTGTGGCAGCTTGTATTGAGGCTGGCATTAAACCAGTAATGATTACAGGGGACCATAAAATTACTGCCGCAGCAATTGCAAAAGAAATTGGAATTCTAAAAGAGGATTCTGAGGCAATTGAAGGTTCGGAAATTGAAAACTGGACAGATGACGAATTAAAGAAGAAAGTGGAAGATCTTTCCGTATATGCTCGCGTCTCTCCTGAACATAAAATTAGAATTGTTCGCGCTTGGCAGGAAAACGGAAACGTCGTTGCCATGACTGGAGACGGAGTGAATGATGGACCTGCTTTAAAACAAGCAGACATTGGTGTGGCAATGGGGATTACAGGTACAGAGGTGGCAAAGGAAGCTTCATCCATGGTTCTTACGGATGATAACTTCTCAACCATTGTCAAAGCCATTTCAAATGGCCGCAGCATCTACGCAAACATCCAAAACTCAATTCGGTTTCTTTTATCAGGAAATACAGGGGCAGTTCTTGCTGTTCTCTATGCCTCTATTTTGGCATTGCCGGTTCCCTTTGCAGCCGTCCATCTACTATTCATCAATCTCGTGACCGATAGTTTACCTGCCATTGCCATCGGTCTTGAGCCACATAGTAAAAATATTATGAAGGAAAAGCCAAGGGATGTGGATGTACCGTTATTGAATAAAGTATTCGTTCGTCGAGTGCTTGTCGAGGGGATACTGATAGCGGTTTCGACCTTGATTGCCTATCATATTGGTTTATCAACTGGAGACCATTTAATTGCTAGTACAATGGCATTTGCAACACTGTGTTTAGCAAGGTTGTTCCATGGATTTAATGCACGAAGCAAGCATTCTGTGTTCAAAATTGGGCTATTCAGCAATAAGTTTCTCTGGTATGCCCTGATTATTGGAGCCGTTCTTCTGCATATCGTGTTATTGCTACCACCACTAATGGGTGTGTTTGAGATTGCTGAATTAAATGCAGGACAATTTGCTGCTATTTATGGTCTAGCCTTATTACCATTTGTATTGATACAGCTTTATAAGATGATTTTTGTAAAATAGCCCTAATAGATATAGCGGGTAGAATGGCTCTATTAAAAGGTCACCTAAAGTAAACATGAAGCACGAGCGAAGTGCTAAAAGGTCATAATGAATATCACATGAAGCCTGGAAGGCCAAAAAGGTCGACATAAAGAACTCATGAAGCCTAAAAAGAAAAAGGTAGGTAAGCTAAATAAAAATGCCCCTGTACTCCAGAAGTTACAAAGGAGATGGGGCATTTTTATTATTAAATTAATTCATTTCCTTTATATGCGCTACGGTAAATCTCTGCTAGCTCCGTTACAAGCGGCATTCTTGGATTTGCAATGGTATCTTGATCATCAAAGGCATGTTCGGCAAGCTCATTGACTTTGCTTTCAAATTCATTTTGACTGACACCACAGGCTTCAATGCTCATTGGAATATCGATTTCGTTTGCAAGATTGACGATAGCTTGAATTAAACTTTCAACACCTTCCTCAGTCGTTCGGGCAGGTAATCCAAGCATTTGTGCAATCTCAGCATAACGCTCGTTTGCAATAAAGTGCTCGTATTTTGGATAAGTCATAAACTTGTTTGGTTTTGAAGCATTATATCGAATAACATGTGGCATTAAAAGCGCATTTGCACGTCCGTGAGGAATATTGAATTCTGCTCCTAGGGCATGTGCAAGACTGTGGTTAATGCCTAGGAATGAGTTTGCAAAAGCCATGCCAGCAATGGTTGAAGCATTATGCATCTTTTCCCGAGCCAATTCATCGTCTCCATTATGATAAGCGGTTGGTAAATATTTAAAGACAAGCTGAATCGCTTTTAATGCTGGACCATCAGTAAAATCATTAGCTAAAACGGAAACATAGGATTCAATCGCATGCGTCAGAACATCCATCCCGGTATCGGCGGTCACATGTTTAGGAACGGTCATGACGAATTGCGGGTCGATGATCGCAACGTCTGGTGTTAATTCAAAATCAGCAAGCGGGTATTTAAGATTTGTCTTTTTATCGGAAATAACCGTAAAGGCGGTAACCTCAGATCCGGTACCCGAAGTGGTTGGGATTGCAACTAGCCTAGCTTTTCCACGAAGCTTTGGATACGTAATTACTCGTTTACTTGGGTCAAAGAATTTTTGGCGTAACGCTTCAAAGTCTGTGTCAGGGTGTTCATAATAGAGCCACATTGCCTTAGCGGCATCCATGACAGAACCTCCACCAAGTGCGATAATGACATCTGGGTTAAACTTTCTCATCATCTCCGCCCCATGGATGACCGTTTCAATACTTGGCTCTGGTTCTACCTCTGTAAAGATTTCACTTTGTACTTGGGCTGGATGCTTTTTAAGCTGATAAAGCACACGATCTAAGTTTCCATTTTTAATTGAGCTCGGACTAGTCACAATAAACGCCCGCGATAGATCTGGTAAACCAGCAAGGCACTGAACCGAGTTCTTTTCAAAATAGATTTGAGGCGGGATTTTAAACCATTGCGTATTCACTCGTCTTTTAGCCACCTTTTTAATATTGATCAAATGAGTGGCGCCGACATTGGTCGAGACCGAGTTACCACCATAAGTACCACAGCCTAATGTCAATGATGGGAGCGATGAATTGTAGATATCTCCGATTGCTCCATGAGTTGAAGGGGTATTGATGATAATACGACCCGCTTTCATCCTTGAGGAAAACTCATCAATGACTGTTTGGTTTGTTGCATGTATTGCCGCAGAATGCCCTAGACCACCGTACTCCAGTGTTTCTTCACATTTCTTTAGTCCATCTTCAAGGTTTTTGGCTTTGTAACAGGCGAGAACCGGGCTTAACTTTTCGCATGATAGAGGGTGTTTAGGACCGACGCCCTTTAATTCAGCAATTAAAATTTTTGTTTCTTTCGGTACATTGATCCCAGCCATTTTGGCGATTTGATATGCAGATAAGCCAACAATAATCGGATTAAGATGATGGTTATCATTAATTGCCACTTTTTCCAGCTGTAATTTTTCTTCATCATTTAAAAAGTAACAATTGTTTGTAAGGAGTTCTTTCTTAACTTCTGTATAAATCTCTTTATCAATAACGACTGCTTGTTCAGAAGCACATATCATGCCATTATCAAATGTTTTCGATAAGATAAGATCATTAACCGAACGTTTTATGTTGGCAGACTTCTCAATATAACAAGGGACATTCCCAGGACCAACACCTAGGGCTGGTTTACCTGAACTGTACGCGGCTTTGACCATACCCGTACCACCTGTTGCGAGAATGATGGAAGTCTTAGGATTCCTCATCAATGCTTGGCTGGCCTCTAAGGACGGGACTTCAATCCATTGAATACAGTTCTTTGGTGCACCAGCGCGGACGGCTGCCTCTTGCATAAGTCTTGCTGTTTCACTACTACATTGTTGGGCAAAAGGATGGAAGGCAAAGATAATTGGATTTCTTGTTTTTATTGAAATTAGGGATTTGAAGATAACCGTTGAAGTTGGATTCGTAATTGGAACCACACCAGCAATGACTCCAACAGGTTCAGCCATTTCGACCATACCCTCGTGCTCGTTTTCACTAATAATCCCTACAGTTTTCAAGTTTTTAATATTATTGTAGATGTACTCTGTCGCAAACATATTTTTAAAGACTTTATCTTCGTATACACCTCTCTGAGTTTCTACAATCGCCATTTTTGCTAACTGTTTATGATGCTTGAGCGCCTCCAGAGCCATTTCTTTAATGATTCCATCGACCATTTCCTGACTATAGCTTCGGAACTCGGCAAGTGCTTTCGTTCCATTCTCAGCAAGAAGATCGACCATTTCTACTACTAGTTGTTTCTTTTCTAAAACCTTTTCATCAATTGCCATTTTCCATCCCTCCAAAAATTAATGTTCATTCTTTAGAGCCTAGAATTGCTATTACCACCGCTGATGGCAGTAATATAGCACGGACAAAAGGGGAGTTTTGTTGGAAATTGTCGCGAAAATTGTAGAATCGTGAGTTATGAATGAGTATTCATTTTTTTGTCACAAAAAACTCAAAAAAAAGGGCCTGCCCACCGTTACGTTAAAGTAACAGGGGGCAGGCCCCAAAATTTATTATTAAACTCCTTTGTAAGCTTTGCGGTAGATTTCCGCCAATTCGGTTACAAGCGGTAACTTAGGATTCGCCGTTGTACATTGATCTTCAAAGGCTTTATCTGCTAGATAATCAACCTTGTTTTCAAATTCAGCAGAGTCAATTCCATTTGTTTCTAGACTCATTGGGATATCGAGTTCCTTGGCAAGCTTGATAATCGCTTGAACAAGACTTTCCACACCTTCTTCTGTAGTACGTGCTGGAAGGTCGAGCATTTTTGCAATTTCAGCATAGCGTTTATCTGCAATGTAATGCTCGTATTTCGGGAATGCAGCAAACTTCTTTGGCTTGGTTGCATTGTATCGGATAACATGTGGCATCAAGACAGTGTTTGCACGTCCATGGGCGATATGGAACTCAGCACCAAGTTTATGAGCTAAACTATGGTTGATACCTAGGAAAGCATTAGCAAACGCCATACCAGCAATTGTGGAAGCATTATGCATTTTCTCACGCGCCACTTCATCACTACCATCGCGGTACGCTCTTGGTAGATATTCAAAGACTAACTGAATTGCTTTCATTGCCAACCCATCTGTGTAATCATTAGCCATAACAGAAACATATGCCTCAATGGCATGGGTTAAAACGTCCATTCCTGTATCAGCAGTAACTACTTTGGGAACGGTCATCACAAATTGTGGATCAATAATCGCCACATCTGGAGTCAACTCATAGTCTGCTAGTGGGTACTTAATATTTGCTTTTTTATCAGTAATAACAGAGAAGGAAGTGACTTCTGAGCCTGTTCCGGAAGTAGTTGGAATGGCAACAAACTGTGCTTTGTGTCCTAGTTTTGGATATTTGACGATACGCTTTCGAATATCTAGGAACTTCTGCTTTAAACCATGGAAGTCTGCATCAGGGTATTCATAGAACAGCCACATGCCTTTTGCTGCATCCATTGCTGAACCACCACCAAGAGCAATAATAGCATCCGGCTGGAAGTTTGCCATTAACTCTGCACCCTTAACGACTGTTTCAATGCTTGGATCTGGTTCTACATCTGAGAAAATTTCGCAGTGAACATAATCTGGGCGCTTTCTTAAATAGTAGAGTACTTTATCAACGTAACCAAGCTTCACCATCCCAGGGTCCGTAACAATAAGAGCCTTTGAGATATTTGGCATTTTCGCTAAATATTGTGTAGCATTTTTCTCAAAATAAATTTTAGATGGGACTTTAAACCATTGCATATTCGCATTCCTTCTTGCTACTTTTTTAATATTAATAAGGTGAATAGAACCAACGTTTGTCGATACTGAGTTTCCACCATAAGTACCACAACCGAGAGTTAGAGAAGGCATATAAGCATTGTAAATGTCTCCGATTGCTCCCTGAGATGAAGGGGCGTTCACAATAATCCGGCCAGCTTTCATTCGTAAACCGTATTCTCTAATTACATCATCGTTGGTTGTATGAATAACAGCGGAGTGTCCAAGACCACCAAAGTTTAGCATTTCCTCTGCTCTATTCATTCCATCTTCAAGGCTTGCTACTTTGTAACAAGCGAGGACAGGGCTTAGCTTCTCTCTAGATAGTGGAAACTCGGGGCCAACTCCTTCGAGTTCTGCAACTAAAATCTTGGTATCTTCAGGTACTGTTACTCCAGCCATTTCAGCAATTTTAAAAGCAGGCATCCCAACAATATCGGCATTTACTGCACAGGTATTCTCATTGATAACGAGTTTTTCAACCTTTTGTCTTTCAGCCTCGTTTAAGAAATAACAGCTATGTGATTTCATTTCTTGTTTGACTTCAGAATAAATCTCCTGATCAATAATTACAGCTTGTTCAGAAGCACAAATCATTCCGTTATCAAAAGTCTTAGATAAAATCAGGTCATTAACGGAGCGTTGAACGTTAGCTGATTTTTCGATATAACAAGGAACATTACCAGGTCCAACCCCTAAAGCTGGTTTTCCTGAGCTATACGCCGATTTCACCATGCCTGAGCCACCGGTTGCTAGAATTAGAGAAACTTTTTCGTGATTCATAAGTGCCTGAGTAGCTGCAACAGATGGTGTTTCAATCCATTGAATGCAGTTTGCAGGTGCACCTTCCTTTATCGCAGCATCACGTAAAATTCGCGCAGCTTCACTGCTGCTTTTTTGAGCAGAGGGGTGGAAGGCAAAGATAATTGGGTTTCGAGTTTTGATTGAAATCAGTGATTTAAACATCGTTGTAGATGTTGGATTTGTAACCGGAGTGACACCTGCAATAACACCAACAGGTTCAGCTACTTCGATGATTCCCTCATGTTCATTTTCGTTGATGATGCCAACCGTTTTGTCGTATTTGATATTATGATAGACATATTCTGTCGCGAACATATTTTTAATAATCTTATCTTCATAGACACCACGTTTGGTTTCTTCAACAGCTAACTTTGCAAGGGGCATGTGTTGATCAAGTCCAGCTAATGCCATTTCCTTAACGATGTTGTCAATGGATTCCTGTGTGAAGCCACGAAACTCCTCTAATGCCTTTAACCCATTTTCAACGAGACGATCGATTGTTTCTGTAACGTTTTGCTTTTCTTTTATAACTTTTTCAGTAACAGCCATTCTAATTCCCTCCATTAAAGTTAGTGAATTGTTTCACATAATTCTTAAAAAAAATTTACTCGCAAACCGGATTTCTAGGGATTTTTTCAAAATAGATGTCATTGGTGATTCTTGATACCTTTTTTACGATGACTACATAGTTAAGAGTCCATATGACAGTAGGAATTCGTTCATCGTTTTTAAACATCATGGCCTCAAATTCATCTCCGATAACCTCCTCGAAGGTTTCAAGAGTATAGGTTTCAGTATCGGTCGAAAAGGACTTCCAGTTACAAAGGATCATTACAATCACTCCTTGTTGTTTAATTCTTCCTTATGCGTTAAATATATCACGTTAACTGGAAGATATATTGTGAAATGTTGAACAAAGTTTGACGGTTTATAAAGCGCTTACAGTGTAAATGTTGTAAAAATTAAATTAATTATTCATTTTCAGCTAAAATTCAAAGGACTAAGAAAAGAACATATAAATAAGAAGGAGAGTCTCTAGTTTACTAGTTTTCTTAGTAGATTACATAATAAAACAATAGTAGTAGGTCTTAAATACCCACCCTAGTAAAGGTTAAAACGTGAAAATAAATAAAATTTTTCGACAATTACCAACAGAGTTTTCTAGGGCTATTAGGCTATTTTCGGGGTTGAACCGGCAGAAAACAGGCCGTATTCGATAAAAATCGACAAAATCATCTAAAAAGATAAAAAATATGTCAAAATGGCACCGTTTACAAAAAAGTGTTTTATAACAATAATTTAGATGTTAGAATAATTAACCAAATCATGGATCGGCATAATGGAGAAAAAAATCATCTTGGGGGTAGGAGTATGGTATATCAGCAAAAACCTTGGTTGAAGTTATATGATTCAAAGGTTAGTGAAAATGTATCGGTAGAGTATAGTTCTCTATTTGATTTACTTGACCGTTCATCCGCCATTTATGGTGAAAAACCGGCTCTAACTTTCTACGGAAGATCCTGGAACTTTAATGATCTCAAATCTGTAGCAGAAGCCTTTGCGGCATCCTTACATAGCAGTGGATTTAAAAAAGGCGACCGCATGTCGATAATGTTGCCTAATAGTCCACATTATATTTTTAGCTTATTTGGTAGTTTTCGATTAGGCGGGATTAACGTTCAGGTAAATCCCATGTATGTTGAAAGAGAAATCGAGCATGTTCTAGCCGATTCTGGTTCAGAATTTATCATTGTCTTAGATACCTTATATCAAAAGGTCAAGAATGTTCAACCAAAGACGAATTTAAAAGAAATTATTGTTGTGAATCTTGGTGGCGAGAAGATCGCTCTAGAAGAAGGAGATCGCTACTTTGAGGAGTTCCTAGCGGAAGGGAAAACTATACCAGAAACAGCTATCAGTCCTTACGAGGACGTTGCCATGTTGCAGTATACGAGCGGAACAACGGGGGTAAGTAAAGGGGTTATGCTTACTCACCAAAATTTACTTGCAAATGTGGTTCAGGTATGTGATTTCGTCTATAGACCTTTTGAAGAGCTAATTCCGGAAGACTTCAAAATGATAAGTGTGCTTCCGATGTTCCACGTATTTGGGCTTTCATGTAATGCAATTGCTGGAATTAGAGAGGGTGCTAACCAGTTAGTATTACCGCGGTTCGATCCGAAGGAACTAATGGAAGTGGTTAAGACTGAGAAGCCGTTCCAAATGTCCGCTGTTCCTACGATGTATTTTGCGTTAAATAGCCACCCGGAAATTGAAGAATCAGGGTTTGGTGATATTCACTATATGAGTAGTGGCGGAGCACCACTTCCTGTTGAACAAATAAAAATATTTGAAGAAAAAACAGGCGGAAAACTACTAAATGGTTATGGGCAATCAGAGCTATCTCCGTCCCCTATTTTTAACCCGCCTTTCCTTAAGGCAAAGCCAGGGAGTGTGGGAATTCCGATACCTAGTACAGAAGCGAGAATAGTAGAAATCACTGAAGATGGTGAAATGGTCGATGTACCGGTCGGGGAACCAGGTGAGTTGATTATAAAAGGACCTCAAGTAATGAAAGGCTATTGGAACCGTCCAGAGGATACTAACAAAACCATTAAAGATGGCTGGCTTCTTACTGGGGATATCGCAAAAATGGACGAAGACGGTTATTTTTTCATCATGGACCGTAAGAAAGATATGATTATCGCGAGCGGTTATAACGTTTACCCTGCTGAGGTAGAGGATGTCCTATACCAACTACAAGGTGTTGAAGAAGCCGTCGTAATTGGAGTACCTGATGAATATCGAGGGGAAACGGTTAAAGCATTCTTAAAGATAAATGATAGTGAGACCCTATCAACTGAAGATATTATTGCTTTTGCTAAAAAGAATTTAGCTCCATATAAAGTGCCAAAGCAAGTAGAAATACTAGAAGAGCTTCCTAAATCCTCTGTAGGGAAATTACTACGGAGAGTTTTAAGAGAACAAGAATTACAAAAACAAAAAGTAGGAGTCTAACAGGAGGGGAATTATGACTATGATTCAAGAATTATTTAATCTAAAAGGAAAAACAGCAATTGTTACTGGTGGAGGTAGAGGACTTGGTGAACAAATCGCCACTGTCTATGCAGATGCTGGAGCAAACGTTGTTGTCTGTTCAAGAAATGAAGAGGCTTGTAAACAGGTTAGTGAAGCCCTTAAGGCAAAGGGAGTTGGCTCTCTTGCATTTAAATGCGATGTTTCTAACGAGGAAGATATTAATCATGTAGTCAATGAAACTATGAAGGAATTTGGCAGAATAGATATTCTAGTTAACAACAGCGGAGTTAGCTGGGGAGCACCAGCCCTTGATATGCCTGTAGATAAATGGGACAAGGTAATGGATATTAACCTGAAGGCAGTGTTCTTATTTTCAAAGGCTGTTGGGAAAATCATGAAAGAGCAACGTTCAGGAAAGATTATTAATATTGCATCAGTTGCCGGCTTAGGTGGACAGGATACAAGAATGATGGATGCAATTGGCTACTCAACAAGTAAAGGAGCGGTAATTGCCTTTACACGCGACCTGGCTGTTAAGCTAGCTCCATATAATGTGCATGTTAATGCAATTGCACCTGGATTCTTCCCAACTAAGATGACAAATGCGTTACTTGATCATGTGGGTGAATTTATTCTTGAACGCACTCCAGCAGGCAGATTTGGCTCAGACCATGACATGATGGGACCAGCATTATTCCTTGCTTCAAGTGCTTCTGATTATGTCTTTGGTCATATTCTCTCAGTTGATGGAGGAACATCTGCACTAACTTAATAGACTTTTAGTAATAGTATCTAGAGACTGTTTTTGAAAGAATTTTTGCTAAAAGCGATAGATTTTGAGAAAAGAGCTTTGAAAATAGGAATGCCGAATTACGGCATTCCTAATCCATTATACCTTTGCTAGAAACTCTAGTACTTTTTTATTAACGGTTTCCTGTGCCTCCGTCACATAAAGGTGTCCGGCCCCTGGTACTACACAAAACTTTGCTCCTTTGATTCGTTGGCTAAGTGTTTTTCCATTCTCAAATGGAACTAGTTTATCGTCATCACCATGAATGACTAGTGTAGGAACTGAGATTTTATCTAGTTCATCATACGTATCATGGGCAAGGCAGGCCTGGAGTTGGAGCATGTATCCATGTGGTGGAGTTGGAATTTGCAGTCTAACATCAATATCTTCCTTGATGGCGTCGTGATGGTCACGAATGAATTTTTGACTGTAAAGGATGGGCACTGCAGCCCAAGCGGCTTCCTCTGGTGTAACGGATCCTCTGGAGACCATGGCCATAGCTATTTCGGGACTAGGTTGGACGTGGTTAACGCCACCTGATGTTGTGCACCCAAGGACGAGGGATTTTACTCGTTCAGGATAAGCGATGGCAAGTCTTTGGGCAATCATTCCACCCATTGAGATTCCATAAACGTTTGCCGCTTGCACATCTGCAGCATCTAAGACAGCTTTCGCATCTTCCGCCATCAGTTCGATTGAATAGGGTGTCTCAGGCTTTGAGCTGCGGCCGGTTCCGCGATTATCAAAGATGATTACTTGATAGTTTTGTGATAAGGCTTCCAAACTTCTTTTCCAGGATAAACAATTGTGTGACAAACCCATAATTAGTAGTAAAGGTTCACCTTTTCCGTGAATCTCGTAATATAGATCAATACCATTTGCTTGGGCTATAGGCATTTTCCCATCTCCTTTAAAATTAATGATGGTAAAATATATGGAATTTTCGTATAATTAAGAACATAATTCAGAGATTATTAACAAGGCTTTATCGTGACAGCCAGGTGTTAGCGTGGGGGAAATATATGTGGACCATTGATGAAGAGTCAGCCAAAACGTACAAGAAATTAGAAGCAGACTATAATCGCCGAGTCCTATCCATGACTAACAATTTGCAGTACGTTAAAAATATTGGACAAGCATTCAATGCTCATTTGGATTACGTAGTCGAGGTGAGAAAGCTTACGAAGGAGCTGTTAGACGCATTAAACCTCCCTGACAGGGATGAAATTGCTTCAATTGCTAAGAGAGTAAGAGCTTTGGAATCGAGACTAGATGATCTGGATGAACAAATAGAAGAGTCCAAGAACCAGATGAGAAACCACCAAAATCAAATTAGAAAATTCTCACAGGAAATGGCCGAATTATCAAAGGAACTGGTGGATTCAGAGTAACTCTATTATTGTGATTTTCTATTAATTTTATATAAAAGGTGGAGAGAGAGATGGCAGAGAACAAAAAGGCTTCTAAAAAGGAAGAAGTACAGGTGAAAAGTGAACAGCAAGAACCTGTAGTTGAAGAGAATCAAACGCAAGAACAAACTGAACAAAATTTATCAAGTTTAGAACTTTTGTGGAATAACGCTTACCAGGAGTTAGACAAATGGGCTGAGCGTGGAAATTACCGAGATGAAATATTTCTTAAAGCCGTAAAAGACTACTCTGAGAGTGTTCAGCGCAATCGTGACAACCTCAAAGAAGTTACAGAGCAATTCAATAAGGAGCTGGTTGAATGGCAACGTACAGCTCGTGAAGAGTTCTTAATGTCAACTACTGCGATTCAACATTTCTTCCCAGTAAGATCTTATGAGGAAATCAACCAACTATTTGATCGGATCCAAAAATCAACTGCAGGCATTTTAAGTGCGCCATATCGTGCAGTAAATCCAGACCAGGCGATTGAAAGATATGTTGGAATGGTGGAAAAATACATTGAGCTTCGTAAAAAGGGTAGAAATGAGTATGTTAGCACTGTAAAGAAGACTACGAATATCGTTCAACAAAATCAGAGAGTCTTTGTAAACCTTTTTTCAAAACAAGTAAAATCTTTATTCCCATTCAATAAACATATGGAAAAGCAAGAAGACGCAGTGAAATCTTAAAAATAGATTAGGAGCGATTACGGATGGCAAAAGAAAAATACGATCCATATAAAGGGTTTAGAGAACTAACTGGTATGTGGGAAAAACAAATGAATTCCCTGTTGTTATCATGGTCTGATAACACTGATTATATCAAGCTTTCAAATGTGGGGTTACAGACGCATACACGTTATTTAGAAATGATAAAAAGAAATCAGGAAATCATGGCTAATTTTATGAATATGCCTACTAAAACTGATGTGAAAAATGTTGCGAAGTTGACCATTCAGGCTGAAGAAAAAATTGATGCTCTTGAAGAACAAATTTGGAATTTGCAAGATAGCTTTGCTGCAATTAACAAAGAAAATATGGAGTTTTTTGGGGAGCTTGTTGCTCTGTCCAAGCAAATGAAAGAAGAACTTGATAACAATGTAAAAGAACTACGCGAAGCTAAAAAGGTTAAATCGGACCTTCAAAAATTACGCAAAGAGCTTTCCGACACGAATGAGTTGAAAGCTGAGCTCCAAGAGTTAAGACGGGAGTTAACAGAAGCGAATGGTCTTAAGCTGGAATTACAAGAATTGAAACAAGAACTTGTTCAATATAAGGAAACAAAGAATCAAGAACCAGTACAGGAAAAAAAAGAATTCGAACTGGCAGGAGCCGGAACAGGTAAATAATTCAGGAAGTAGGGGAAAAAATGGCAGTAGAATCACCAGTAAAAATTCCAGCCTTGGATTATGAGAAGGAAATGAAGCGCTGGACTCAGGTTTATAAAATTCTAACTGAAGATGCACCTAAAATCGAGCATTCACCTCGTGAAATGGTCTGGAGAAAAAACAAAACAACTCTTTGGCATTATCCAGCAAAAGAAAAAAAATATAGCACACCATTGTTCTTTGTCTATTCACTTTTAAATAAACCTTATATTTTAGATATTAGTCCGGATACAAGTGTTATTGCGGGTCTTACTAAACGTGGATATGATGTTTATTTGCTTGATTGGGGTAATCCAGGGTACGAGGATGATGATATCAGTTTTGATAGCTATATTCTCGACTACTTAGAAAAAGGTGTAAAACGTGCTTTGCGCCACTCTGGTGCTGAAGATATTTCAGTCGTAGGGTATTGCTTAGGGGGAACCATTGCCTCCATTTTCGCGTCAATCACTGATTTACCAATTAAGAACCTAATCGTTGCAACTGTTCCTATTGATTATAGTGTGGGAGTAGCACCTGAAAAATGGCTTGAAGGACTCCAGAATGGAACCGTTAGTGTTGATCGTTGGGTGGATGTTTATGGTACCATTCCTCCAGCACTAGTAGAAGCTATGTTCAGGACCTTAGCGCCGGTTAACGTTTCGCCATATGTTGGTTTGGTGTCTCGTGCCCATGATAGCAGATATGTGGACAAGTGGAGAAGAATGGATAAATGGCTAAATGATTCAGCACCTTTTGCGGGAGCTGCATTAAAGCAAATGTTCAATGATCTTATGAAGGATAATAAGCTTGTTAAGGGTGAATTGGTGATTGGTGGAAGAAGAGCAGATCTTAGCAATATCAAATGCAATTTCTTTGCTGTTTCATCTGCAAACGATGGGTTAATTGCGGAAGGACAGAGCCTACCAGTCATGGACCTTGTTTCTAGTGAGGATAAAACTTATAAGGTTGTTGAAGCGGGTCATGTTTCGCTAGCTTTAAGCGGATTGTTCGCGCCAATCGTTGACGAATGGTTGTCCAGTCGTTCAGACCTTGCATAATGATCTTTAAATAGAGGGGGGAAGGGTGAATCCCTTCCCATTTCTTTTGTTGAATACTATGCACTTTCTTGGAAACCTTTTTTATGCTTGTTGATAAAGTTACAAACCAGTCGGTTAAATCTGTCCTTAGCCTCGAATTTAGGCACATGACCGGTATTTCGCATGACGATGAATTCTGAATTTGGAATTAGCTTATGCATCCACAATTGTAACCAAGGAGGCAATACAGAATCATATTGACCGGCAATAACAAGCGTAGGAACTTTAATTTTCGGTAATAATTTAAGGTTATTAACCTCCATACAAGCCTTTCCTGATGCCAAAAAGGCATTGCGCTCAGGGCGATAACTTTCAGCAAACTTCTCTAAGGATTCTTTCTTCCAAGAATACAGACATTTTTTTGCAGCAATGTCTCTTCTTTCAGCTACTGTTAATTCTTCAATCTGAGATTCTCTAAACTTCATGTAAAGTTTTCCAAGCCTCTTAGGAATATAATGAAAAGTACAAGTGAGAATAAGAGAGCGACATATTCCTGGTGCTTGACGATAAATTTCTTGTGCTACAGCTCCTCCCATGGATAGGCCAAGTATGTGAGCGCTTTCAATTGAGAGTTCATCTAACAATCCAATTACATCTTTAGCGAAGTTTTCGATGGAGATGCCTTCTATGGATCTATGCTCTCCATGGCCACGTAAGTCTGGAATTATAAGTTCGTAATATTCAGATAATTCATATTGACTTTGCCACCCCTCTTTTACCTCGCCTAGACCATGAATCAATACCAATGGTTCTCCGCTTCCAAAGTGCAGATAAGGCATACCTGTTTTACTAACCTTTGTGTTTTGCATCCTCAAACCACCTCTTCTGTTTTTTACTTTTATTCCCAAACAAGAATGATTCTAAACCTTCACAAATTGTTCAAAAACCATTTTACAATTTATGTATATGTTTCTTTTACACAAAGTTTACTCTATATGTGTAAAATACATATAGTTGGATAAACTAGGTTGACAGGTTATTGTATATAGGTGTAAAATACATATAGAGAAGCAGTTATAAGAATACTGTTTTCCTCTATGTGTATTTTACATATAGGTGAGGTGTTGGGTATGGTAAATAATGATAACAATCAATCGGTAAATCCATCTAAGAATTTCGTACTACCATTCATATTATTGCTTCTAAGTAGAGTGTCCCTCCATGGGTATGAGCTTAGTCAGAAACTTCAGGCATTCGGTTTTAAAAGTATTGATCAGGGAAACCTTTATCGTTTACTTAGGAAGCTTGAAGCGGACGAGCTAGTATCTTCTGAATGGGATACAACAGGAAATGGTCCTGCTAAAAGAAAGTATTCAATTACGAAGGCTGGTATTACTTACTTAAAAGGATATGCAAATCAACTAGAAACGTATCAAGCCATGTTGGATCAGTTTTTCTCGATGTACAGTAGTCTTTTAGAGCTCTATATCCCTTCTTTTTCGACAAGGGATTCCATAGAGAAAAAAAGAAGTGAAAAGAGGAGGAACGATGATGGCAAAAAAGAATGAAGCAATTGAAGTACAAGAAAAAAATACGAGTGTAGAAGTGAATCCAACTGATTTATTCGTGAACACTCTATGGGATCAGTACGAACAATCACTTTCAAGAGCAAGACAACTGCGTGAAGCACAAGAAGAAGCTCTTCTTAAATCCTTTAAGGAAGTGCTAAAGTTTAATAAGGAATACAGAAAGTCAGTAGGTAGCTTATACCAACAGACAAGAAAAACAAACTTGGACCTTGCTAAAGGCGTAGTCCAAAACGTTTCTAACAGAGAAGAAGGCAAAGAAATTAAAGCCGTTGCGAAGTTAAAGGAATTCGATGAGGTTACAAATCAGTTAAAAGAGATTACTGAACAAATGGAAAAGCTTGCTTTAACACCAGTTCAGTCTACATTTAATTTTATTAACCAACTTGAAGAAAACTTAGAAAAGAACGCAGAGTCTTACCTTGCATATTCACGTGAGCGTCGGAAAGCTTGGCAACAAGTTACTGACGAATATGTAAAGCAAGCAAGAAAAACAAATCATGAAGCAGTCGGTTTTGTTAGGGACAAGTCGAAGGAACTTATCCAAACAGCAAAATCCGTAGAGCTTGTAAACAGCTAATTGAAATAGAAAGACCACCATCAGTTTACAACTGTGGTGGTCTTTTATCATGTAATGAGCAATCCTTGGTAGGTACGATCTAGCCAAACCTTTATATCATTTCCCCGAATTTTACTCGTTTATTGATTGCGTACATAATTGGAATCCCTACAGCCAGAACTGCTAATTCTCCAGCAGCAGTAGTAAGCCAAGTAAAGAAAAATGGTAAGTTAAAAGCTAAGTTTAGTTCAATCGCAATAATAAACATATTGAAAGTGAAAACCACTGTGTTTACAGCCATTAAGCCAATCATACTTTTAATATACCTTCCAGCTACAATCGTAATGAGTAAAGAGATGACAGAGTGTGCAACCCCAAACACTAAATCATAAGCTACAAGTGGTGAAAAGAATAAATTAGTCAGGAAAACCCCAAGGACAATCCCATAAAAGTAGTTCTTATTGAATACAATCAGATGATTAAACATTTCTGATACTCGGAATTGTACATTTGTAAATCCAAAGGGTTGGACAACAGCTGAAACAGCAATATATAATGCTGCTACAATTCCATTTCCTACAATTGTTCTGATATTCAAGGTCATCTCTCCTTAGTTTTTTTCCGTGGGAGGGTTTCGAACCACGTCAAGCACAATAGTTAAGTATAGGTGAAAATCTCAATATTAACAATACAATTTTTCGTAGTTTAGGGTGAAAAGGGGTGGTAAATTTTTGCTAATTTTAATTGACAAAAAAACCTTAGGCAGATATATTATAAATAATTTATTTTGAATAGTTCTCCTAAAGGGGAGTAGCTTTTACAGCATTGTCGTCAATTCGGAGGGAATCACCTCCCGGCACTGTTGGCAACGAACATGTCGTTGTTAGCAAGACCTTTACCTAGTAGTGGTAAGGGTTTTTCTGTTTTTAAAACCTTTACCCACTTGTGGTAAAGGTTTTATTTGTTTATCTTGGTTCCGATTGTTAAAGAATAGGACTGAACTGTTTGGTAAAAAGGGGAATGTAGAATGAAGTTTTTTAAACGATTACGTTTTGTCTTAAAGTATTGGAAATCGATTCCCTTTGTTGTAGAATTCTTTCTTTCGCGGGAAGTTGAAGTCTCAAAGAAGGTACTTAGTGTTCTGTTGATTCTGACTTATGTCTTCTTTCCCTTCGATTTAATTCCAGATTTTATATACTTACTTGGGATTTTAGATGATATTGTGATCACCAGTTTTATCATGGAAAGAATGGTAAATTGGGCTCCAGAAGCACTAAAAAACAAATATCATCTCCATGAAAAGATATAATTGAGGAGGAGATAACCGGTGGAAGCCTCCATTTTGCTAGAATATGGCTGGGTGTTGTTCGTTCTAATTGCTCTTGAGGGACTTTTAGCTGCAGACAACGCCCTTGTTTTGGCCATTATGGTGAAACACCTTCCTGAGGAAGATAGAAAAAAAGCCCTTTTCTATGGGCTTGCAGGTGCCTTTGTGTTTAGGTTTGTATCCTTATTTATTATTTCCTTTCTAGTTGATGTATGGCAAGTGCAGGCAATTGGTGCCCTATATTTATTGTTTATCAGTATTAATCATATTGTTAGGAAACTGATGGTTAAAGGTAAACCCGATGGTATGATGACCGAAAAGAAAAAGAAAAAATCCGGGTTTTGGGTCACTGTGTTCAAAGTTGAAGTAGCTGATATTGCGTTTGCAGTGGATTCAATCCTAGCTGCGGTTGCACTGGCCATGACCTTACCGAACACACCTCTTCCTACAATAGGTGGGATGGATGGGGGGAAATTCCTTGTTGTTTTTGCAGGAGGGTTAATCGGTGTGATTATCATGCGGTTTGCTGCCAATCTTTTCGTGAAACTGCTCCATGCTAGACCAGGACTAGAAATTGCCGCTTTTCTTATTGTTGGTTGGGTTGGTGTTAAGCTAGCTGTTTTAACATTAGGACATTTGGATGTAGGGATTATTCCATATGAGTTTGCTCATTCCAAAACGTGGAAACTCACTTTTTATTTCGTACTTATCGCCATTGCAGTATCTGGTTGGTTCTTGTCTAAAGAAAGGCCAGAAAAGCAACCTGATACGTAATAATTTTATATACAGAAATCACATGAGCCACTCTCAAAAGGGGGGCTCATGTTTTATTTTAGATTTTAATCGGACGAAGAGAATTAAATCTGCATGATTTATGAAAAATAAGAAGGTTCTACAAATATTCATTAGGATGTAGTCGCATAATGATTGGGGGGTGGGTTCTTTGGGCTTTGAAATCTTATTACTTATCGTACTAATTGTACTGAATGCCTTTTTTGCAGCTTCTGAAATGGCGCTTGTGTCTTTAAACGATAATAGAATAAAAGTAATGGCTGAGTCTGGGGATAAAAAGGCAAGGTTAGTTCACAATTTATTATCTGAACCTAGTCAATTCCTAGCGACAATCCAGATAGGGATTACATTAGCTGGATTTTTAGCTAGTGCATTTGCTGCAGGTAGCTTTGCAGGGAGGTTGGCAGAATACTTATCGGGTAAAGGGATTCCCCTTAGTCAAACCATGCTTGAGACACTATCTACTGTTGTTATTACTCTAATCTTATCTTATTTTACCTTAGTGTTGGGAGAGCTGGTTCCTAAAAGGCTTGCCTTACAAAAGGCGGAGGCAGTGTCTTTCATTGCTGCTGTACCTTTAACATGGCTTTCTAAACTTGCTTTACCATTTGTCAAGCTTTTGACATGGTCAACGAATATGATTGTCCGACTGTTTGGGGTAGACCCTAATGCAGAGGATGAAGATATCACAGAAGAAGAAATCCGCTTGATGGTCGATGTGGGCCAAGAAAAAGGAACGATACAAGAAGCCGAAAAGCAAATGATCAATAATATCTTTGAATTCGATAATAAAACGGCATCCGATATTATGACACATAGAACCAATATTGTGGCAATTCCAGTTCATAGTGACTTAAAAGAAACGGTTCACAAGGTTAATGTGGAAAAATACACAAGAATTATCGTTTTTGAGGATGATCTTGATCACATTATTGGCATCCTTCATGTAAAGGATTTAATTCAGTTTATTGAAAGCGGAGATAGAAATGCGTTTGATTTAAAGAAGATGGTAAGGGAACCCTATTATGTTCTTGAATCGGTTACGATTGATCACCTTTTTAGAGATATGCAAAAAAATAATGTTCATATTGCTATAGTGATTGATGAGTACGGGGGGACAGATGGAATTGTTACGATTGAGGATATGATTGAGGAAATTGTGGGAAATATCTTTGACGAATATGATGAACCAGAATTAAATGAGAAAGAAATAGAGAAAATTGATGAATATAACTATTACATGATTGGCACGACAAATCTTTACGAAGTGGAGGATATTCTTAATATTGAACTTCCGACACAAGATTACGATACCTTAAGTGGGTTTATTATCGGCCAGTTAGGTTATATCCCAGGAGTAGACGAACGACCAGCCATTGAGTACGAAAATATTGTATTCGCTGTTGATGAAATGGATGATAGACGAATTGTAAAAGTGAAGGTAAGTTTGATGGAAACATCAGAGCAGAACGAATAGGAAGGTGGAGATGCTCTATGAATGCCTCATAGAGCATGGACTAAGATTAGATTGTCATATTCCTGAAGGGCTCTTTTCTCAAAACCTTTGGTTGCTCTTGAGATCATGCCGGTTGAGCAGAGCTCATTTTTGCCTTTAAAAAGAGTTACATGGGAGAAAAGAGCTTGATAACATCCTACGGTTAAATCGACTCTTTTTTTTACAACACCCTTTACGAAAACAATCCTCCTGAAAAGAGCTTTTATAATAAAAATCAGTATCAAATAGAACTCTACAGGTTACTCCGCAAGTAGAAGCTGTAAATATAAAACATTTTGCCATTCTCCAAATTTAAAGCCAACTTCTCTTAGCTTGCCTGCAAACTTGAAACCGTACTTTTCATGGAGGTGAACGCTAGCGTCGTTTCCTTCGGTTATTCCCGCAATAATTGTATGGTACCCAAGCTCCTTGGATTGTTCAATGATGTCCTTCATTAAGGCATTTCCAATCCCTTTTCCGCGATGCTTGTCCGAAAGGTAAATGGAAATTTCCACGGTTTTTGCATAGGCCTCCTTTGGATTATAAGGCGAAATGCCACAATATCCAGCAATTTCTCCATTATCCTCAGCAACAATTAAAGGGTATTGCTCTCCAAACTTATAAAACCACTGCTCTCTTTGTTCAAGGGTTTGCTCAACTAAATCAAAGGTGGCGGTCAGATTCACTATCGCTTCATTATAGATATCTAGTATTGCTGGTAGATCTCCTATGGTTGCTTTCCGTATAATCAAAATTAATCCCCCAATCTGCCAGAATTTAACACTATCTTGTTTGTTTCTTGATAAAATAGAAGTAGAAACAACATGTGTCAATATTATCGCCTCTAATGGAGTTTTTTTAAAGAGTTTTATTAGCGAAATAAAAATTATTACTAAGTAAGTAGGTTGTCTATTTCAACTTACTCTTGAAGGAAGGTGAACTTATAAAAGCGAAACTAAAAGGATAAAGGGGTGAAGGGTCATGTCTAAACGGAGAGTAAAGTACGGTGAATTGCAATTTTTAAAAAAAGAACTGCAGTTTTTAGAAAAGATGGGGGTTATTGAAGCTGGTAAAAGCAAAGAGATTGATCATTATTATGAAGCAGAGCAGATTTCTTTTACGAAAACACTTCTTTATGTAGGTTCTGTTTTAATTGGGATTGGTGTTCTAAGCTTCGTTGCAAGTAACTGGGCAGAGATAGGAAAGTTAACGAAGTTTTTACTCATCATAGGTTTGTTTATTGGTAGTATTTTTACCGGTTTTCGGATGGAAAGAAATTTGCCTAAAACTGCAAAGAGTTTTTACTACTTAGGAGTCATTGTATTTGGAGCAGGTATTTTCCTCGTTGGTCAAATGTTTCACTTTGGAGGTGACTTTCAGGATGCGTTCTTATGGTGGTCTTTAGGCATTCTCCCCTTAGCCTATGTTTTACGTGATAAATGGATCCTCCTTGGTTCAGCTGTATTCATTCTTATATATATGACAGATGGACCCATTTTTAGCGGTCAAATGATTCCTTTTTGGATTCTTCTCTGGATCATTATCATACACTACCTGAATAATAGAAACGGCTTTTCATCAGCAACTGGGTTGGTAAATGGTTTTCTTCAACTAGCGTTTATCGCCTCTGCACTCAACTTTTTCCTAAATGGATTGGACAATGTAGAATATATTTACGGCCTTTGTTTTTTCGCCATTGGAATCACGCTCACAAATATGAAGGAAAAATTCCGTGAAATTTACGTATTGTTAGGATATCTTGTCCATGGGGCAGCGGCCCTATTGCTATCTTTCCCAGATAGCTGGCCAATTGAGTGGATGTATATTCCGTTTTCAATTCTGTATTTATCGTATTTATTATTCTTAATTAAGAGAGGTAGTCTGTTTAGTATTATTCTTCTTTGTATCATGATTTTCCGTTTTTATCTAGATTACACCTTTGATTTTCTACCCAAATCCCTAGTCTTTATCATAGGTGGAATTCTCTTGCTTGGATTTGGATTCTACTTTGAAAAGCAAAGGAAAGGGAGGGGAAATCATGTCTAAACGCACCAAACAAATCATTCTTGCTTGTTTAGTTCCAATCGGGATATTAATTGGCATGACGGCAACTCCTTTGTATACGTTAATGACGGGTCAAGAGATCCTCCTTCGTACAATACCTGTAGACCCGACAGATTTATTTCGCGGAGATTATGTGGTTTTAAGATATGAAGCCGAAGAGATTCCAACTTCATTAATCAGTAAGGAAGTCCAAACCAAAATAGAAAAAGGGCGGGATGACACTGAGGTATATGTCACTCTCGAGTTAAAGGAGGGTGTTCATACCCCCACAGAGGTTGTCCTCGCTAAACCAGATACAGATTTGTACCTGGAAGGGAACCTAAATTACATTGGACCTTCTTGGGATGGAGGGAGTGTAGAAAGGGAAGTTGCGTATATCACGTATAGCCTTGATAAGTACTTTGTTGAAGATAACACGGGCCTAGAATTAGAGGAAGCCTCTAGAAACGGCAATATTCTAGCAAAAGTAAAGGTGAAAAATGGGTATGCCTATTTAGTAGACCTTACAATTGTAAATTAGCACACCATAAAAAAGGCTGCACCAAAGGGGATGACCTTTGGGCAGCCTTTTTACTACTGGTTGGTTGTGTTAGGGGTAGGTTGAACATCAATTGGAACTTGGTCTATTCTTTCTGTATTTACAATAATAGCTTCTCTCCTAGTAAACAAGCGATAAACCGCAGGGATCAAAAATAAGGTAATAAGCGTGGCAAATAACAAACCTGAAATAATCGCTGTCGCCATAGGTGCTTGATAATTGCCAGATGTTCCTGATGCCAATGCTAGTGGCAGCATACCGCCCGCAGTGGTTAGAGTTGTCATAAAGATTGGTCGTATTCGATCTTTCCCTGCCTGAACTAAAGCCTTATCGAGGTTTTCTCCTTCTCTTCTAAGCTGGTTGGTACGGTCTACTAAAAGAATTGCGTTGTTTAATACAATACCAATTAACATGACAATTCCCATACCTGACATCAGACTTAACTCTCGTTGTGTTAAGAATAGCCCTAAAATAACACCTACAATGGTCATTGGAATGACAGACATGACAATAATCGGGTGAAATAGATGGTTAAATTGGACGGCCATAACTAAGTATACTAAGAAAAGAGCAATCCCAAGGATAAATAGCATTTCTTTAATTAGTTCCTGTTGCTGTTCAAGGTCTCCAGCTACAGAGGTACTATAACCAGCTGGTGTGTCAAACGCATCAATAGCCTTTTGGACATCACGGTTGATGGCTCCAAGGTCTCTCCCTTCAATATCAGCCGAAATAGAGATAGATCGCTCGCCATCAATATGGCTAATTTCATTTGGAGACTCAACGGTATTCAACTCAATAAAGGTAGATAGTGTTTTTTCACCGTCTACAGTTGGGACTTTAAGGTCAAGAAGGGATGCTTTTGTATCCGTTGATTCCGTCCATTTTACAGTTAAAGGAACACTTTCACCATCGACGGTCATTTCACCGATAGGCATCCCTAAAAAAGCCTGTTCTATAATCTGTTTGATTTGGAAGGATGTTAATCCGGCTTTTTCAATTTCTTGTTCTTTTAAACTAATTAATTGTTCAGTGGAAGTTCGGTCCATTGAACTATTTACCCCAACGATTCCTTCAATTTCATTTAGGTCTTCAATTAAATCAGCGGATAATGTTTGGAGGTTTTCAAACTCTTCTCCTGTGATGTTCACCTGAACAGGATACCCACCACCACCGGTCATTGCACTTTGAACGCTCTCAATTGGGTGGTTCTCCTCTAGAGCGCGTAGAGATTTAAAGATTTCCTCATTTATCTCCTGTTGTTCCCTTGTAATGTCATCCCCCTTGGTCATGTTGATAATGGTATATAACATCCCCCCATTATCCATGACATAACTGGATTCGACGTCTTTTATATTCCTTAATGTGTTTGTTATTTCTTGAACAACATTTTCTTTATCGTCTATCGTGATACCAGTTTCTAAATCAACCATGAGCTCAGCGTAACGGTTGAAAACATCTGGCATTATCGTCATGGGGATTTTTGTAATTAACGTCAATGATCCAGCAAGAATAAGGATAAACAAGGAGATGACTGCTAGACTATGGCGCTTTTTCTTAACAACCCAGTCAACTGCGCCTGAATACCCCTTCAAGATGGTTCCTTCTTTTTTTTCACGCTTACCGGAACGAAGTTGTAAAAACTTTTCTGAAAGAGACGGTATTAAGGTGAAGGAAATGACAACCGAACTAATCAAGGTTATTGCGACGACGATTGAAAGGGCGATCATGAATTGCCCCATTTCACCACCAAGCATTCCTACGGGTAAAAACACAACGACTGTGGTCAACATTGAAGCAATCACTGCAGAGGCAACCTCTTTTACACCTTGGAGAACTGCATCTAGCTTGGTAAGCCCGAGTTCTTTCTTCCGATAAATGGATTCTAAAATGACAATGGAAGAGTCAACCATCATTCCGATTCCAAGTCCTAATCCTATGAGAGTTAACATATTCAGGCTATAGCCAAATATCCACATGGCTGTGAACGTTAATAGTACAGAAGTCGGGATGGATAACCCTACAATAATTGTTGCGCGAACATTTCTTAAAAATAGCAATAAAATAGCAATCGCTAACACAGCACCAATGAGAATATTTCCTGTCACACCATCAATGGCTTCCTGGACATAATCTGCTTGCGCGACCATTTCTGTTAAATGAAAACCATCAATGAGACCTTCTTCTCTTATTTTCTTTACTTCGGCTCGGACGGCTTCTGCCATTTCAATCTGAGTTACATCTGATACCCGGCCAATTTGTATAAAAATAAGATCCTTTGAGCCATTTTTCCACACGAACGAGGAGTTTTCTATCGGGCTAATAGAAACTTTAGCCACATCCTCCAATTGGATAAAACCTGATTGGACAGGAATCATGATCGATTGTACATCTTCTACATTTTCAAGCTTTGTATTCCATCTTAGAAGAGGAGAACCGTTTTCTTCACTTAATTCACCAAGAGTAGCTTCGTCATTCGCTTGTTGAATGGCATTTATTATCTGAGTAGAATCAAGACCTTCTTTGGTCATTTCATCCCGATCAAACTCAATGGTTATTTCATGCTCCGTTAATCCTGTTAATGAAACATCCCGAACTTCTGCTAAATCTTCAAGCCGTGGCTCAAGAACTTCTTTAGCAAAAGTGGTGATCGTTCCCATATCTCCACCCGAGACATCCATAAAAAACTCATAGGTTTGGTTTGATCCAAACTGGCCGGACTCTACATCTTTAATTGAGGGAATCTCGGTTGCAGTTGTGTTTACAATTGATTCAACCTCCCTATACATTTCTTCGCCTTTTCCTTGTTCAAATTGAAGTTGGAAAGATGCTCTACCCACTGTAGTCGTTGAAAGGATTTCTTCAATTCCATCATGTCCTTGAAGTTTTTGTTCTAGGGGAGTTGTGATACTTCGTTCTACTTCACTGGCCGGAAGTTCACCGGCATTAATCTCAATATAAGCTCCATCCATTTCAATTACTGGCATTAATTCTTTATTGAGGTCTAAAACGGCGTAGGAACCGACCAATATAACGAACAAACAGAGCAAGCCAACCAAAATTTTACGTTGAACAATAAACTTTAATAATTTCATCCTCATACCCCTTTGTTTACCTAATTATAGAGAAAATAATTATTACCCACCCGAGATTCAGTATAATCTAAATCTTGCAAAAGATAACTAAAAAATAGTAAAAATTTACAATTTTTTGTTCAAACCATGCTAGAAATTTTATTGGGGTGTGGAAAATATATCCACTCTCTACATCTCCATCCTAACCACTCCTTGAAAGGCCTACCATGAACTTCAGATAGATTTTTCTCTAAGACTTAAGACGGAGGAAACCAGAAATCTAAAGATCATGTCGATATATCTACTAGCAATTTCATGGGCTTCTATTTGAGTCATACTAACAATTTTCGTTTGCAGTCTTGCTTAAAAGCAAAAAAACAAAAGCGGGTTATATCTTTTTATGGTAATTATTGCCTTGTTCATCCGAAGACTCACCTACATTTCCCTTGTTGCATACGATGACATGAAATGACAAGGAGGGGTGTAGCTTTGAAAAAATATAAGGTTTTACCAGTTGTCCTAGCTGCTTTTTGTACGGTTCTCGTTTCATTCTTTGTATTCTCCTTCATTGATTCTAATGCTTCAGGAGGCACAAACCCTGTTAATGAACAAGAAAGTAACTCTGAAGAAAATAACTCTGAAAAGAGCAATTCAGACGAGAACACGAATAGCAAAGGTTCAGGCGGGAATAGTGATATTTCTAATAACGTTCAAAATAACGTTAATGGCAATAAAGCAGATGTTTCGAATGATGTTGAAAATAATGTCACAGGGGAGAACGCAGACATAAGCAATACAATTGATAATAACTTAACTAACAGTAACGATAATCAAATTGAAAATAATGTAACGAATAATGTCGAAGTCAATGTGAATGTAAATGTCGAGAACAATATTAGTAATAATACCGAAGGATCAAGCTCAAGCTCGGAGAATGGCAATAATGATGGTAAAGATGAAAATAAGAACGATGAGAATAAAAATAACGATGAAAAGAATAAAGGAAATAACGAAGACAAGGGTAATGGGAAAAATGAAGAAGAAGGAAATAATAATAAAGAGGAAGACAGAATTGTTTGGGGTGTGGATTCCGCTAACTTGACAACCGAAGAGATGATTGCCTGCGTAGGAGATAATTTTGGCACTCCTGAAATATGGGGGCGATACTTAGGTGAAAAGGAAGGCGTATCAAAAGGGTTAACCTCTGATGAAATCGAACTGTTGCACTCAAATGATATTAAGATTTTATTGATTTGGAACCATTTTGTTGATGCAAGAGGGTACGACAACGGCCAAAAACAAGCCCAAGATGCGATTAAAATGGCACAAGAGCTAGGAGTTCCTGAAGGAGTTGCCATTTTTGCGGATATTGAACCAGATTATCCAGTAGACTCTGAGTTTATCAGAGGTTGGTTTGAGACCATGAATGAATCACCTTATCCGCCAGGTGTTTATGGTGTATTTGATGCAGAACAAGAACTTTATGCAGCCCATGAACAGGCAGGAAAAGATAATGGTGATTTATTAGGAAATACTTATGTTTGGACAGCTGCTCCTAATATAGGGGTCACAACGCAGAAAGAAGCGCCAGAATATAAACCAGAGGCACCGGATAATGCCCTAATCGGTGGGTGGCAATATGGTTTAGATGCACAGGCTTGTAATATTGATACAAATCTATTCCACAGTGATGTTTTGGATGTCGTTTGGTAGTTGTAATGAATATCTAGGGAAGGGGGGAAACGTTTTGTGGAAGGAATCTCCACCGTTTCCCTTTTTGGTTATTTATTACGGTTCGTAGGAAGCTTTTCGCTAGGATTATTTTTACCCTGACGTTTGCGGTTTTGTTCATCCTTCTGTTGCTTATCGTGCAGTTTAGTTAAAAAATCATTGGTGCTTTCCATATTGGCCCCTCCTTCATCGTCATTCATTTTTACTTTATCCAGATAGGATGAAAACATACAGGATGAGAATGGCAATGAGTTGTTTGGAAAACATAGAAATGGTAATACTTTTGGAACCTCTAAAAGGAATTTGAAGGAGCTATGAGATGGAAGATACACAAATAATTCGTGCTACTTATGAGGATATACCTGTAATAACGGAGATGTTTGAGGACTGCAAAGCTTATCTAGAACTACGTGGCATTCTTCAATGGGACGAGCACTATCCTAGTAAGGATTATTTTGAGTCTGCGTTTGAGGGCGAGAACCTTTTTGTTTTAAAAATAAAAGATGAAATAAAAGGAGCAATGGTACTAGATGAATGGCAGACACCGGAATGGAAGCAAGCACGATGGTCTGAGGTGGACGGAAAACCGTTGATTCTTCATTCCTTCTGTATTCATCCCACGGCGCAGGGCGGAGGTAATGGAGGGAAGATGCTTGAGTTTGCAGAGAACTTTACAGAAGAAAATGGATATTCAGCACTGCGGCTCGATACCTTTTCTGGAAATGAAGGAGCAGTTAAATTTTATGAAAAAAGAGGGTACAAAAGAACGGGGGAAGTTAAGTTAAATGGTAAACCAGCAGGACATGAAAAATATTATTGTTTTGAGAAACTATTTTAAAAACAATTATTTCATCAATTACGATTAAGACCCGATATGTTTCAACTGCAGGTAAATCTGCATCTTGATAACCGATGTCGACTTTGTCCAAGGCTACTACTATAGTGCCAAAGTCATCATCTTGTATGAGTCTTTGATCAAAAACAGATACGGAGCTTGAATGAAGATAAAATCCCCCTACCGTGTTCAGTAGGGGGATTTTCATTATGAAGCTGCAGGTGTTTGCTGCGATTCTTCGACTATATTTTTGTCTCTAGGAATGATGAGGTTCAAAATGACAGCAGCCAAGGCACCAACAGCTGTTCCTGAGGAAAGAATATAATTAGCGAAATCTGGAACACTATTCAAAATCTCTGATGGAAGAACCACGGTCCCAATTGTTAAAAGAATGGGTAAACCGATCACCATCATGTTCCGATCATTGATGACAACATTCTGGATGACCTTCATGCCATTCATGACAATTGCAACACAGACGATCCCGAAGATTCCGTTGATAACAGGTTCGGGAATACAAGTGATTAATGCTGACAGCTTTGGAATTAATCCTAAGGCAATTAATATGAACCCTGCACTGACAATAGCCATACGACTTGCTACACCAGTAATCGCAATAATCCCAGCGTTAGAAGAATAACCAGTCATAGGGGTTCCTCCAAATAGAGAACCAACAAAACATCCTAAACCCTCGCCTACAGAGGCTTTATTAAGTCTTTTATCGTCTAGTTCACTACCAGTTACCGTTGATACAACAAACCAAGTACCTGTTGTTTCAACTAAAATAACTAAATAGATAAATACCATAGTCAAAATAGCTTGTAAATCAAATACTGGTGCTCCAAAAGGGAAGAATTGCGGCAGTGAAATCCATGCTGCATCCTTCATCGGAGAGAAATCAACAGAACCAAAAAGTGAAGCTGTAATCGTTCCTGCTACAATCGCGAGGATCACAGATACCAAACGGAAAAAGGTTCCAAACCCATTCATTTTTCTTCCTAAAAGAATACATATGACTAACACAGCGGCCGAAACAAAGGCGATGAGAACGTTATTGCCTACATTACCTGGAGCGTGATAAATGCTATTAAACGCAGATGGCATTAAAGAAATCCCAACAATCACAATGACAGTTCCCCCTACAATTGGCGGGATGATTTTCCTGACTGCTTTAGCAAATACTTTTAACGGATATCCAAGAGCAGCAATGAGTAATGCTCCTGGCAAAAGACTACCGAATACAGCGCCTAAACCTAACTTACCGCCAATCGCAGCAAGTGCACCAATTGGTACATAGGACGGACCTTGGACGACAGGTAAGCGTAGACCACCAATTGTTTGAATAAGCGTAGCAATTCCTGCTGCGAGAAAACACATTTGAATAAAATACGTGGTATTTAATGCATCCATTGCTAGAAGCCCCGCAATAATGATGGGAGCGATATATAAATCCATTGCAAGTACATGCTGGAAACCTAGTAGTATTGATTTCCCTACACTAATTTTCTCGTCGACCCCAACTGTTAAGTTCGGATTTTGCTTGTTTCTCTCCACCTGCTTTTTCCCCCAGTATATTGAATTTTTTCTGAAAGCTAGGGCTGACCGATGATGTTGATAAACTAGTCGGACCTCACAACCCCATTGATAGATTGGTGTTTTGAACATATAGTAAATAATGATTTCACATTGAATTATAATCGGCATTTTTCAAAAAGTAAACACTATTTACGAATATTATTTACAAATGTTGAATTATAGTTCGGTTTTTAGTTTATTTCAGAATATTTAAGTGGCATTAGAGACGGCCTCACTATTTGTTCATAGCGGAGAACAAAAGTGGTTCATAGATGATGTTAATAAAAGAGGATTGTGTTGGAAAGAGAGAAGAAATTTCTGACAGCCTTTTATGAAAAAATGAGAGAGTTAGGGGTGTTCTTGCAGGAGGATTTGATCTTACTCTATGGTACCTTGGTTCTTTCTCTACAAAACTAGGTGTTTACTCTATGGATATTGGTCAGTAAGTCCACTTTCTCTGCCAAAGTCTATGAAATATATTTACTGGATAATTATAGGTTGTAATTTTTTGCTAAGTGGAATATTTTTAAGTAAAAAAGATACCGTGAGGGGGTAGGGGAATGGTGGTTCTTCAAAGCATCAATCTAGCTTTGCGTTTTGTGTTGGAGATGTTCGCTTTAGGGGCAGTAGCGTATTGGGGCTTTAAATATGGGAAGGATGGAATCTTTAAGTGGTCAATGGCCATAGGAGCACCCGCTTTGTTGGCGGTAGTTTGGGGAGTTTTTGGTTCACCAAAAGCGGTAATGAAACTTACTGGGACTTTGCATTTTACTGTGGAGGTGCTCGCCTTTGGATTGCCTGCTCTCGCACTATATTTTGCGGGTAAACAAAATCTTGCTTTTATCTATATGATCGTAGTCATCATCAATCGAATCCTCATGTTTATTTGGAATCAATAAGAGCCAAGATTAGCATCCCGAAAAATAGAGTTATCGGTTAGGAAGGAAGAAGAATACTAGCCCACGTCCAAATAGAGGTGGGCTAATAGTATCATTTTGCATGAAGAAACCATAGCAAATAGAAAAAATACTCGCACATTGCTTGAAATAGTTGTGTTTCTACTATTCCTGTTCGTACATTATCTCTCTTCCAATATCATCCTCAAACCAGGTTTCGGTCTTAGAGTAATAAGTGGTTGGGGTTTAATTGTTACATGGTTAGGGGTGAGCCGGAGGCGATATCGGTGAGTGATGCAGGCTAGAACAAGGACCATTTCCATAAAGGCAAAATGATTTCCAATACATACCCTCGGTCCCCCTCCGAATGGGAAGTAAGCATACGAAGGCAATGTTCTCATAAAATTATTTTCAAATCTTTCAGGGGTAAAATCATCTGGATTCTCAAAATAATCTGCTTGTCGATGAATAACATATTGACTCATGAGAACAGTTTCACCTTTTTCAAAGAGATAACCACCGATTTCAACATCCTCGTCCACTTGCCTTCCAATTACATAGGCAGGGGGATATAGTCGAAGAGATTCCCAAATTACGTTTTGTGTGTAAGGTAGTCTTTGGAAGTGTTCAGGTTTTAGCGATTCTGTACCAAGGACAGCGTCTATTTCGTTATGAAGTTTTTCCTCTACTTCTGGATGCTGTGACAATAGATAAAGCGTCCATGACAGGGCATTTGCAGTTGTCTCATGTCCAGCTAGAAAAATAGTCATCAGCTCGTCGCGAAGCTGCTCGTCGGTCATGCCTGTCCCGTGCTCCTCATCCCTCGCTTCCATTAAGATTCCAAGAAGGTCTTCCTTCAAACCGTCTTCCTGTCTTCGATTGCCAATGATGTTAAAAAGCAATTCATCGAGTGCTTTGGCAACCTGTTTGAATTCGCGGTTGGTTTTAGTTGGCAGCCATAAAGGCATCGGAAGGATGGATCGCATGCGCTTAATAGCAAGCTTCATCCCTTTCTCAACGGAATCTCCCAATAGTTCATGTCCCTCTTTGAAATCCATGCTAAACATTGTTTTGGTGATTATCCCTAAGGTAATATCCAACATATCCTCGGTGATTTCGGTTTCCATGCCTGCGCTCCATTTATTCATATATTCTTCGGTAATATCAATCATATCTTGAGCGTAGCCGTTTATATGTGTTTTCTTGAAGGCAGGCTGTATCAGCCTTCTCTGCTGCATATGCATTTCTTTTTCACTTGTTAAGAGACCTTCGCCAATAAGTGCTTTTAGAGACTGAACATCCCTCGACTTAATAAAGCTTTTTTGTTTCGTCACGAGTACTTCTTTTATTAACTCCGGATCCGATAGTAGAATAACTTTTTGAAACGGACCTAAGCGAAAACGAACAATATCTCCATATCTACTTGTAAGAGTTCGCATAAAACGAAGCGGGCTTTTTTGAAATTCGTTTAAATGTCCTGTGAAAAAACTTCCGTTCTGAGCCACTGGTATTTGCTTTTTGTTGAATGGATCGTCCAATAACATGTCCTCCTTTCATGACCATATGGAACAAGGTTTTTACTCCGTATATGATAAGCAAATAGCTAGGGTTTTGTGTGTAAATTGGTGGAAAAGCCCTAGCCTGAATTTTTTTAAGAGAAGGCTCGTAAATGAACAACTCCATTCCTTCCAAAGCTAGTCATATCAACCATTTTAAGCACCCTTAGTGTAGGGATGTATAAGATATAAAAGAGCTTGTTTTAGGTAAAAAAGCTATGTGGCTCTAGGCTTTGACAGAATGAAAGGAAGGAGAACATATGAGTAAACTAAAAGATTTAACATTGCTCGTTGCCAAGTATGAGAAAGAACTAAATACTCTAATACAGGAAAAGCTGAACGATCATGAGTTAGTGAATAGCGCAAATGAAGGGTTACAGAAACATCTTAGTACGCTAAGAAAGCTTCGTAAATTCAATGAATTCGTTGCACAGCAATTGAATCTTCCTACAAAGGATGATGTGGCTGCTATTGCAAAATTGGTTATGCAGCTTGAAGAGAAGTTGGATCGTATAGAAGACTTGCTTATGCACCTACTTGATGAAAATCCATCAGCGTTGTCCCAAGAAGGCCTTAATCAAACTACAACAAACAATGATTCTGAAAGCCTGCAAGCAGATGATGTGAACGAAGACCAGGAGTTGGATGAATTATCAGATGAGGAATCCTCAAAACCCCTTAAAACTAAAATAATGAATTTGCTATCTGAAATGGGAATGAAAGTATTAAAAGATGCAGTGAAAAATGCCCTTGCTCAAAGGGGAAACTCTGGTGTTTAAAGACCCACGTAAACCAAAGGGCTTAAAACGATTCGGTACTTTACCCAATCATCCAGATGTACCAGTTGGACCAACTCCAAGAAAAGCAGTTTGGAAAAGAAATAAGGCTACGCTTTGGTATTATCCGTCCCCAGTAAAAAATAAGAGAACTCCACTATTTCTCGTTTATTCACTTGTCAATCAAGCTTTTATATTAGACCTTGGGCCAGGAGCCAGCATGATTGAAGGGTTTACCCAAGCAGGATATGATGTCTACTTATTAGATTTCGGAATTCCAGGCTATGAGGACAAACATCTAACTCTAGGAGATTATATTTTTGATTATATTCAAACAGGAGTACGAAGGGCACTTAGGCATTCTGGTGCCGAGGAAATCACTGTAATAGGTTACTGTCTTGGCGGCACGTTAGCCTTAATTTATGCGGCGGTGGCAAATGAGCCCATTAAAAACTTAATTTTGTTTGCAACTCCAGTTGACATAGGTGAAGTTCCATACATGGACAAATGGACGAATGCGATTAAGCGTGGAGACCTAAAGATGGACGATTTTATTGATGAATACGGAGTTATACCAGCTCAAGTAATGGAATTTTGGCTGCGCCTTATTACAGCTCCTGTAAATGTAACCCCCTATTTAGCATTATTAGGAAGGTTGAACGATAAGAATTATATTAGAAAGTGGAAGCAGTTTGACAAATGGGTGAAAGGGCATATTCCATTTGTTGGGGCCGCCTTTAAAGAGTTAATCAATGAACTTCTAATTAAAAATAAGCTGATAAAAAATAAGTTGGAACTAAGAGGGAAAAAGGTTAGCTTGAAAAAAATCAAAGCGAACCTTCTTGTCGTTTCAACGGAAGCTGACGCGCTGATCCCCGAAGAGATGACCAAGCCATTAATGTCAAAGGTCTCTTCCCGGGATAAGACATATAAGCGAGTAAGAGGCGGGCATGTCAGCCTTGCTATTAAAGGAGGCTTACCTGATTTTCTAACAGAATGGCTTCAGAAAAGGTCTTAAATAGGTAAAAATGATTAGCCACTTAAAATAAGTGGCTAATCATTTTTTTATAAGAGTGTAATTAATCTTTGAAAGTCTACTAGATATAAAACAGAATACAGAGAGGGAATAGTGTTCTTTCTGCATTCGGTTCCGATAGAGCTATACACTTTTTATTTTTATCGAGCTTCGTAGACTTCTAAATTAGCATATATGGTGCCGATAACAGGCGTGCGAAGTTGTTTCACTTTTGCAATTTGTAATAGGTAACCAAAAAAGTGTTCAGCTTCTGTCTTTAAGCCTTTTTCCATATCGCGCTGAAGCGAGGATTTCATGTTGTATCCCATCTGCATGATTTTATCCATTTGGCTAGCCTCAATCCCTTCAGCAAGTGGTGCCTCAACGCTTCGCATTACGTTGCCGACCTCTTCGAGTAAAGTTTGAATAGTTTCGACTCCATACTCTTGATCACGGATTGGCCCAATTGGAGCCCGGAAAATAGAAGTTACGCCACTAAGAGTAGCGATAAACTGGTATTTATGCCACATATCCTGCTCGATATTCTCTGAAAGACGGAAACTAGCTTTTGTTCCTTGGAAAGTTGATTCGAGTTTTTTAATTCTTTCTGTCTGCTCCCCTGAGAACTCACCAAAGACTAAATCGTGAATTGGGCTCGTTTGAACGACTGTCCCTTTCTCATCAAGAGTTGTTTCAATAAAGCATAACCCACCAATAACGCTCTCATCCCCAAATACTGCTCTGAGTTCATCTACATGAGCAATACCATTTAAGAGTGGTAAGATCATGGTGTTTTCTGTGACATAAGGTTTCATGCCTTCAATCGCACCCTGTAAATGATAGGCTTTCGTTGATAACAAGATGACATCGAAAGGCTCTGCGGGTTCTCCGCTTACTATGGTTTTCGGTTTAAACTCCATATTTCCGTGAACACTCTCAATCACTAGTCCGGTCTCATCTAGTTGTTGCTTTCTATTTTGGCGGACAAGGAAAGTGACGTCTTCGCCTTTTTCTACTAGACGACCACCAAAATAACCACCAATACCACCTGCACCAACAATTAATACTCTCATAGAAAATAGCCTCCTTATGCAATCATTCTCTTATTCAAATTTACTTTATCAGACATGTATCTGTTTATAATTTACCATTTTAAGGGTTTTGTTGCTTTAGTTTAAACTAAAAGGAATTTCAGCTAATAAAAGAAGTGCACGCATTTCAATCCGCGTGCACTTCTTTTTACTAAATGAGAGCAATCCCAAGCGCTCCGGCAATAATCAAGAGGCTGATGATTTTGACGAAAAGGGGAAGGGTGTCCTTGCCCTTTTCGTTTATCTTTTTCTCTTCCTCATTGACCACCTTGCGATATTCCAGACTGCAGCAACTCATTAGGCAACCTTGTTCCAGTTTGAGATATCCTCTTCAAGTGGAAGATTATTTGCACGGTTTTTCTTAGCTGCTACGAAGAAGAGGACAACGAGTATTGCGGATCCGATAAATCCACCAATCCAAGAAGCATTCATGGATAAGCCAAAACCAATTTGTGCATTTAAGATATAAGTGATAACCATGACTAACATAAATGTTCCCGGAATAAGTGGGATAAAATAGTTTTTCTTAGCAATATACAAGTACATTGCACCCACAAATAGGGCAATAACAGCTGTAGCTTGGTTCGCCCAGCTAAAGTATCTCCATAAAATGTTAAAGTCAATTTGTGTTAGGACAATCGAAACTGCGAATAATGGAACGGCAATCCATAGACGGCTGCTAATTTTCTTCTGTGCAATATTTAAATATTCCGCGATAATCATACGAGCGCTACGGAAGGCAGTGTCTCCAGATGTAATTGGAAGAACGACTACTCCAAGGATAGCTAATGTACCACCGATTGCACCAAGCATTGTAGTAGATACTTCACTTACAACTGCTCCAGGACCACCAGCTGCTAATACTTCATTTAAGCCACCATAACCGTCAAATAAACTCATTGCGGCTGCAGCCCAAATCATAGCAATAATACCTTCTGCAATCATCATACCGTAGAAAATTTTACGACCTTGCTTTTCCTTTTGTGTAGTACGTGAAATGATTGGTGTTTGTGTTGCATGGAAACCTGAAAGTGCTCCACATGTAATCGTAAAGAAGATTAATGGGAAGATTGGTGCATTATCAGGGTGGAAATTACTTAATGAAATTTCAGGAATCGGTGCTCCTGTTACGACAAGTGCGACACCTACTCCCACAGCACTGATGATTAATAATGCTCCAAAGTATGGATATAGGCGACCGATGATTTTATCAACTGGTAAAAGTGTAGCCAGAATATAATATACAAAGATAGCGGCGATAAGGATGCCTAGTGCTACTTTCCCGTCCATAAGAACATGAAGTAAGCTAGCTGGAGTAGAAACGAATACTGTACCAACTAGTAATAGTAGAAGGACAGCAAATGCATTAACAACGTGCTTCATGACCTTACCTAAAAACTTACTTGCCAGTTCCGGTAAGTGGGCACCACGGTTACGGATGGAAATCATCCCAGTAAGATAATCGTGAACAGCACCAGCGAAAATACAGCCAATAACGATCCAAATGAATGCTACAGGTCCGTAAAGCGCTCCCATAATTGGTCCAAAAATTGGTCCTGTACCAGCAATATTTAATAGCTGAATCAAGGAGTTCTTTGATGTGCTCATCGGGATGTAATCGACGCCATCACCATTTACGTAAGCAGGTGTGGTACGTTCTTCTTTCACCCCAAACACTTTCTCAATAAATTTACCATAAGTAAAATAACCAATAATTAAAAGGGCAATCCCTGCTAAAAATGTATACATCTGTGTTCCCCCTTTGTCCTGTAAGTAAATGAATGCGTTTACATTACTAGTATAAGAGAGTTGTAGACGAATAGGGGGATTTCAGTTTATTAAGTCGAAAATTAGGGTTAACATGCTTTATTTTAAGAGTAAGATGCATTCGTCAAGGGTGAAAATGTGACAGATTATCAAATTATGGTTTCAGGAGCTTTCATTAAATCTCTAACCTTGACCGTAGAGCTTTAACATAATTTCGGCTAACGGATAGTAAATCTTCTTTGCCTTCAATTTCCAGATGATAAGCACCATTAAACCAAGGCGTAAGACGAGTTACGTGTTCAAGATTGACTAAATAGCTTTTATGGATGCGGAAAAAGCTATAACTAGTAAGTCGACTTTCTAAGTCTTTTAGTGGAGTTTTGATTTCAAATTCATCTTTTTTGGTGATGATTTTCGTCACCTTTTCCTCCCTGAACATATAAAGAATCTCCTTTGGTTCTAGGTAAAAAATTTCTCCCTCCGATTCTACTGCTAGCTTTGCAGCAGCCTTCCCAACATCATAACCAACTGGAGTGGTGAACTTCTTCTCAATTCTTTCAACCGTTTCCTGTAATAGCTCCTCGTCATAGGGTTTTAATAGATAGTCAATGGCATCGTAGCGGAATGCCTCTGCAGCAAATTGTGGGTACGCTGTTGTAAACACAACTAATGGCGGTTTTTTAAATTCCATTAATGCCTTTGCGGCAGCCATACCATTCATTTTAGGCATCTCCACATCTAGGAATACAACATCTGGTTGGAGCTGAAGGGTTTTCATAATGGCCGTCTCCCCAGATTCAGCCTCTCCGACAATCTGAATAGAAGGGTAGGATTGCAATAAATGCTTTAATTCATCACGGCTATAGCGTTCATCATCAACTATTAATGTTTTTATGGTTGTTTCCATTTATTTTGCCACCTTTACATAGGGGATAGAAAAGGCAATTTCCGTACCATTTTCTATGTCACTTTTTATCTTAAGAGCAGCTTCTTCTCCGTATGTCATGGTGAGTCTTCGGTTGACATTAAAGAGGGCCATTCCTGTTCCTTTCTCAGAATGGAGGAGCTCTTTGCCAATCTGCTCAGCACGTTCCTTACTCATTCCTTGACCATTATCGGTTACTTTAACAAAGATTGACTCATTCCTTTTTTTAACCATTACCTGAATGATGCAGTTGTATTCTTTATTTTTAAAACCATGTTTAATTGAGTTTTCAATAATAGGCTGCAGGGTCAGCGGTGGAATGTTCTGTAACAGTGCTTCTCCATCAATATCATATAGTACTTCTAACTTATCGACAAACCGAGCTTCTTCAATGGTTAAATAGGCCTTTGTATGTTTGATCTCTTGTTCAAGTGTCGTTACACTATGTGTGGTCACAGTAAGGTTTTGACGTAAAAAGTGTGATAGAGATACGAGTAATTTTCGTGCCTTTGTAGGGTCAAGACGAATAAGCGAAACAATCGTGTTTAATGAATTGAAAAGGAAGTGTGGACTGATTTGGGCTTGAAGTGCCATGACTTCAGCTTCTTTAGCCAATTGATAGGCACGATCTGCCTCGGCAATCTCGAGTTGATTACTAATCATCATACTGAGACCTGAAATAAGCTCCATTACCACATTGTTGATTTCCTTTTCAGAACGAAAATAGAATTTCAATGTACCGATTGGTTTTCCACGTAATTTTAGTGGTGCGATGATCGCCGCACCAAGAGGGCAACCCTTTTCTCGGCATTGAATGGATTCTTGATTGGCGACAATTATTTCATTTCTATGGATGGCACCCAATGTAATTTGTGTTTGGATGGGGCTTTCAGAACGATGATGGTCGTTCCCAAGTCCTACGTGTGCTAAAATATCGGTCATATTTGTCATCGCAACAGCACTCGCCTTAATCTCTTTATGTAAAATTTGACAAACTGCCTCTGCAGACTGAGGATTCATTCCATTTCGTAGGTGAGCAAGTGTTTGATCTGCAATCCTAAGGATTTTTTGTGCTTGGACGGCAACGACTTTCTCTTCTTCATTAACGACATTTCGAATGACAAGTAGAAATAGTGCACACCCGAGCCCATTTGCGATAATCATTGGTAAGCCTATAATTTCAACCAAGGTCCATGCTTGTTCGAATGGGCGAGATAGCAGCAAAATAATGAGCATCTGGATTGCTTCAGCTAATGCGCCAATAATTAGAGCGGACTTGAGTTTTATATGCTGATGTTTTTTATGGAAATAACCTGCTAAAACACCTGCAATAATCGATGCAAGTCCACAGGCAAGGGCGGTAAACCCACCTAACGTAAACCGGTGAATACCGGCAATTAAACCAGCACCAATTCCGACTTTGTATCCTCCAAGTAATCCTGCAATCACAACACCAATCACACGTGAGTTGGCGATTGCTTCATCTGCAGATAGGTCTGAAGTCCAGCGGCTAAAATGTAGGCTTTCTGTGCTCAAGCTAAGTCCGGTATAGGTGCCGATAATTCCAAAAAAGCCAAAAAAGAGAATCGCTGTATATTGTTGATTCCGTTTTAGCTGTTCCTGATAAATCATATCTCTAAAGAATTGAAACCTTGTTAAAATAAAGGCAATCGTAACGATAATCCCGAGCCGTTCAACCATTGTAGTTAGAAGTTCAAACATATAGAAGCTCCTTTAACCCTTGAGACATAGAATCTTTAAGCTCATTTTATGCTAACACTTCTTATTTTGAAAGGACAAAAAGTGCCTTCCTCCCGGTTGAGCAATGCGTTGAAGCATCGCCTCACCGGGGAAGGCACCTTTTTAATGTAGCCGTATGTTTCCGCTTGAAACCTTTATATCTAATTCGTATTTACCTGTGCCGTGTTTGCCTTCTAAACGGTTTTTGCTTATCTGTTCATCTTTTAGGTCAAATTCAGAGCTGATTGTTCCACTACTAGTTTTCCCCTTTAAAGTGAAACTAGCATCATCTGGCAAGTCAAGATTAATCCTTCCTGAACTAGCTTTGGCGCTTGAGTTTCCAGTTAATTCATCGATTTGAATATTCATTTCTCCAGAAGAAACTTCAGCATCAACTGCCCCAGAATAGTGGGTGATGTTCAATTTCCCTGAGCTCAAATCAAACGAACCAGTATTGGCCTGAACTGCATCAACTTTTACAGAACCAGATGATCCTTTATGATCAATCTCATTCGCAGTAATATGACTAAGCTCTATCTTGCCAGAGCTGATATTGATTCCTAATTCATCGAGCTCCATTGGATTTTCTTTTGAAGGTCCCGAAAACTCTAATGTTCCCGAACCTACTTTCAGTTCCATGTTGCGATTATAGTCTTCAGGGATGAAAATCTTTAAATCAGCTTTTCGATTAAAACTGAAAAAGTTAAATTTTGGCCCTTTGACATCTACTTTTATTGTATCTCCATCCTGATCAATGTTTACAGTGCCTTTCCCGTCATAGTCGACAGTAAGATCGTCTCTATCTTCAGGAATAATGGTTGTAGGAACACTTGTAGTTTGAACCTCAATGCTGTCAATTTTTCCTGTGATTTTGGCAGATTGATTGTTAGCGGTGTTAAAACCTAACCAATTAAAAACTGGGAAATTTGAGAATATAAGGTATACCCCCGTAATCACCAAAAAAATAACGAGTATTCTTTTTATCATTTCTTCCACTCCATTTCATTTGCTTTCCGGATTTTCTTTCTTGATACCATCATATTCTAGATAACAAAATCCCTCAATGAACTACAGATTGAATTACTGTCAGACTTAAGACCGAAACAGAGTAGACCCTTCTGGTGTAGTCTTTAAGGAATCAGGAGCGGGGAGCTTTTTTTAAAAAAAGAGTACCTAACTCGATTTCCCTTATGAAGGAACGAATTAGGTACTCTGTTATTTATTCTATGATTAACTTGGAATTCCGAGTGCAATCTTTGCGTAGCGCGACATCCGATCCTTAGACCAAGCAGGGGACCAGACGATATCGATTTTAATATCTTTTAATTCTTTAATGTTAGCAGAAAGCTTCATATGGGCATCTGTCATAATCTGTGGTGCCATTGGGCACCCCATCGATGTCATCGTCATATTGATTTGGACGTTGTTTTCGGCATCTAAAATAACATCATAGATAAGACCTAAGTTGACGATATCAATTCCAAGTTCAGGGTCCAATACTTCTTCAAGAACTTCATAAATTCTTTCTGTTAGTTCATTATTCATTTTAACTTCACCTCATTCGTTTTATTGAGTATTAATAGTGTTTAAGATAAAGTACCCGTAAAAATTGAAAAGAGAGCATTAAGATAAGATTCGTTTTTCGCCTTCGATTGCCTGGATGGGGTCAATGTTCTGAGTGAATTCGAGTGTGCCCATATATTCACCATGTTCATCTCTTACCGCGAAATAGCGAATATAGACATATTTATCACGGAACTTAATATAGAAATCTTCAACATCCTTATCCCCAGCTTTGAAATCCCGGAGCAAGTCTTCGACAACATGAACACTTTTAGGTGGGTGACAGTTTTGAACTGTTCTTCCAATAACCGCTTTTGTTCTATGGAAAATGCGCTCTTTTCCGTGTGAAAAATACCGAACAACATCATCTTGATCAATGAAGGTAATATCTACTGGTAAATGATTTAGCATCAGCTCTAATTGTTTTAAGGATAATAGACCCGTTTCCATTTTGATGAAGCCATCGGACGTGCCTGTGGCGTTGATTTCCTTGCGTTCTGGCTTCCAAACACCAGCTGGTCCTGTTAAGCAATAGCCGATATCCTCGCCATCGTGGGCCATTTTAACCCATTCATCTTCGGTTAGCGTTTGTAATGCCATAGGGAAAAGGATATTTTCTTCCTTATAAATCATTTCACTTGTTTCTTTAATAACGAAGTAAATAGCTGAACTAATCGCTTTTTTGTCGCCGTTGTAGTTGGTTAACTTTTCTTTAGCTCCCTTAATGGCAGCGCGAATGCCATCATCAACACCCCACATGACTTGAGTGGGTCCCATAATCCCATATTTTTCGAGATAAGGGAAAAGGAGATTTTCTTTGCGTGTGTAATGCTTATCTACATCATAAAGTAGATTTAAATCTTCAATTAGTTTCATTATATTTTCTTCGCTATCGTCTTTTTCGAAACGCTCTAGGTGGAGTTGCATTTTAAAGTTTACAAGCATATCAATCTCTTTATTTTCTAGGTTGAAAGTATGGATTGGGTGACCTGGTTGATCTTCTGGTTTTTCAGAACGGTGAATTTCCTCAATAGACCCTTTAAAAATAGCGGTATGAACTGAGCAAAGGCGCTGAACTTCAGAAACAGGAATTCCTTCCTCTTCCATTAATGCTTGCTCTAACTGTGAAATCTCTGCAACTGTAATATTTCCAACAGCATCTTCAAATTGAGCTTTCACTTCTTCAACGCTTTTGCCATTGTGTAAGTCTTTAATGATTTGCTTTAACATATCTTGACGTTCTGTTTTATTTTCGATTACTTGTTCACGATTATTAATGAATTCGCTCATATCAATTCTCCTTTTTTAGAAGACAAGTTTTATATTCAGAGGTTTATTTTCATGAGGTTTATAGTAAAAATCATTGATAACTTTTCTCATTAACAATGTAACACATCCAAAATCATGGGTTTGTGATATAGGTCACAGGAGGTGAAAAAGTTACTTAAGTCCTCGTAAACCTGATGGTATAGCGGTTTAAGCCTGTGAAGTCTCGGATTAATGGTCCGATTCACTCGGTAACATCGAGTTTCTTTCACAAAAACGCCATAGTTTTTCTAGTGCATGTATATATGACTTGAAACGCCTCTCTACCGAGGAATCTGTCGAAGAGGTCATGTTGAGTACGTCATGGGGGTATAGTAAAATAAGGGAAAGGAGGTTATAGGTTGGATATCCTTAATTCAGATGTAGAACGAACAGAATCAGATGACCATTGTGATGCTACCGATAGAAAAAGTCATCATTCTGATAAAATGAAGAAAAACTTAGTCACTAGATTAAATCGCATTGAAGGGCAGATCCGAGGAATAAAGGGTCTCATTGAAAAAGATACGTATTGTGATGACGTAATCACGCAAATCTCCGCCACTCAAGCTGCATTGAATAGTGTCGCAAAACTATTGCTTGAAGGCCATATGAAAACTTGTATCGTTGAGCGAATTCAGGAGGGCGACCAAGAGGTTGTTGATGAACTACTGGTGACGATTCAAAGGTTAATGAAAAAATAACCCCAAAATGTTGTTTCTTTTTGGGGTTATTTTTTCTTGCGTCCAAATGTATAGAGTCGAAGAACGAGTTGTTTTGGATGGACAGAGGTATGAAACAGGGATTGGCACACATCCTAGGACTTCTTACAAGATGGACTTCGTCAGACGATAGACTTTATGAAGAGTAGTTAAGGTTGTACTTTTATTATAAGAAGAGTCCGTGTAGAGAAGAGACCTATTCGGACAGAAGAAGCAGGAAAAAGCCAAGGAGAGTCCGAATGCGAGGCTAGTTCGGACAGGTAAAGCGTGAAAAGCTCGAGGAGAGTCCGAATACGAGGTTGATTCGGACAGGTAAAGCAGGAAAAGACCGAGGAGAGTCCGAATACGAGGTTGATTCGGACAGGTAAAGCGTGAAAAAGCCGAGGAGAGTCCGAATACGAGGTTGATTCGGACAGGTAAAGCGTGAAAAGGCCGAGGAGAGTCCGAATACGAGGTTGATTCGGACAGGTAAAGCAGGAAAAGACCAAGGAAAGTCCGAATGCGAGGCTAGTTCGGACAGGTAAAGCGTGAAAAGGCCGAGGAGAGTCCGAATACGAGGCTGATTCGGACAGGTAAAGCAGGAAAAAGCCGAGGAGAGTCCGAATACCAGCCTACTCCAAACAGGCGCAAGCAGAGATAAGCCAAAGAGAACGCTTAAATAAACGATCCACTAATACTAGCGGGTATACTCACGCTACCCTTCACCTTATCTTTGCTAAATACTCGTATACTTCGCCAAGTGTAGTAAAGCCCTCTGCTTCTGCTTTTTTTAGATAATGACCCCATAATTCAGCCGTCATTAACGCATCTCCAAGTGCGTTGTGGCGATCCTTAATCTCGATACCGCAATCTAAACATATTTTTTCCAGAGGTTGAGACCCTGATGAGGGATCAAAGATTCTGGTTAAAAAAGAGGTATCAATAATCCGGTGTTGAAATTTTGTTCGAGTATGCTCCCAAGTCGCCTTTTGCATAAAGCTTTGCTCGTGTTTGCTATGATGAGCGATGAGAATTCGAGTGGAAGTAAAGCGTAAAAAACTCATTAGAACTTCAGCGATTTCGGGAGCACTTCGTAAATCATCATCATGAATATTCGTTAAGGAGGTGATTTCAGGAGGAACCGGCTTTTTTGAACGAATCAAAGAATAGTATGTTTCCTGGGTTAAAACTTCGCTTCCTTTCATTTTTACTGCTCCAATTGAAATAATTTCATCCCCTTTTTCAGGAAAAAATCCAGTTGTTTCAATATCAAAAACCACAACTTCAAGTAGATTTAGTGGAGAGGAAAGGTCGTCTTTTTTTCGCACTTCTTTTTCGAGTTGACGTAAAAAGGATATGCTCTGCGCGTTAGAATGTCCATGGCCAGCTAAAACATTTGACCCTATCTTTTTTGTACCCATGCCTCTAAAAAACTGGATAAAGTCATTCATGCCCATGCTGCTCATCCTCTTCTACAAGTTTTCCTACATAGTCAAAGAGATTAATCCCATCTTTCAATATTCCTTTTAATCTTTTTCGTTGTTGCTTGGATAGTTGCTCAATAGCTAGGTAATGTCCAGAATCATAGTTTGTATGAATCCCGTATTTAAGACGATAGCTTTGTAGGTTTAAAAATTGCTTTCCGTATTTCTCTCTTAGAACCAAATCAGGTAACAGTTGAAGCCGTTCGTAAGTGGAGGTTTTCATGGATTTTTCACGGATGGCCATTACTCTGCCTGCATTAACATATGGAAATAATGCACTTTCCTTTATATTAAGAGAACCGGTCATCGGTCCATGAGTATCAACAAGGAATTGCCCTAAGATGCCAACCCCTTTTTTAATGTGCATTGTGTTTTCAAGGATTCTAAAAAGTAAATGTTCCTTGTGAATAAAAGGGTAGATGGATTGTTTTAGATGAAGGAGTAAATCATCTCCATAAAGGCATCTACCATCGATAAAGGTTAATAAATGACGAATAGATTCCCAGGAAGCGTCGAGTACCCAACCCTTTAGTTGCTTATCCCAATCTTCGAAAGATTTACACCACAAAGGATTACTTGCCATTACATTGCCGTCGCACTTTTTATAACCGGTTTTAACCAATCCCTCGGAAATTTCATTGCCAAGTGTTAGGAAGTACTCTTGAGTTTTTGTATCCTTCGTTTCTTTAAAAATAATTCCGTGGTCCTGATCACTCCAAATTCCTTGTTCAGCTCTCCCAGCGCTTCCCATAACAAAGAAACAAAAGGGGGTAGGTGGGGGACCGAACTCAGACTGAAATGAATCGACTGCAAGGGTAACCGTTTGCCTGGTGATCTCGTCATGAAGAGAATTTAACTGTGTTGAACTGGACCGGACATGGCTCATTTCCTGGTCACGGAATGCCTTTATCTGTGAATACTTGGTGTTGATTGCCATGCCAATTACACCCCTTCTCTAAACTAGCATTTCCCCTTGAACGAATGCTCAAGGGGAAGGAGATAGTTGTATTGCTTTTATTTCATAAGCCTAGGCTTTAAGAGGTCGGTCGTCATTTTTAAGGGAAATGGTTTGCTCTTTTGTTGTAGCTGTTTCTGCTTTGAGCAACTCAGGATACCCGTATGCACCATGTTCACTAATATCAAGACCCATGATTTCCTCTTCTTCTGTAACTCGTAGACCACCCATAATCTTTTTCATACCAGCTAATAATACGAAGGAAACGATAAAGGCGAATGCGCCGCAGACAACAACACCTAATGCTTGAACACCTAGTTGCTCAAAACCGCCACCGTAGAATAAACCCGGCTTTCCAACAGAAGCAAGCTCTGGTGTAGCGAAAAATCCAGTGGATAAAGTACCCCAAACACCTGCTGCTCCGTGTACAGATAACGCATAGATTGGATCATCAATTTTCCGAGCTTCAAAGAATCGAATGCTATAGAATACAAGAATACCAGCGATGAAACCAATGACTACTGATGCCCAAGTATCAACGAATGCACATGATGCAGTGATGGCAACTAAACCAGCTAAAGCCCCGTTTAACATCATGGAGACATCTGCTTTCCCCATTACCACCCAAGAAATAATCATTGCAGCAATCGTACCAGCTGCAGCAGCGAGGTTTGTGTTTACAGCAACAAAACCAAAGAATCCATCGTCAACAGCTACTGTACTACCAGCATTGAATCCAAACCAACCTACCCATAGTAACAATACACTTAAAGCTGTATATACTTGGTTATGTCCGTAAAGATTATTTGCGGAACCATCTTTATTGTATTTACCAATCCTTGGTTTTAATAGAATCGTAGCAGCAAGTGCAGCCATCGCACCAGTTAAGTGAACAACAGTTGAACCAGCAAAGTCTTGTTTTCCATGTTCTGCTAACCAGCCGCCGCCCCAAATCCAGTGAGCAACTGGTGGGTACACCAATAGTGAGAAAAGAACTGCGAATACGAGATAAACTCCCATTTTCGCTCTTTCAGCAAAGCCGCCAAAGGCGATCGTTAATGAAATCCCAGCAAAGGCTGTTTGGAATAAGAAAAATACTGCTCCGGAAAGTCCTAACCCTTCTACATCATATCCTGAGTAAAAGAAGTCCGATAAACCAATTAAGCTATTTCCTTCACCAAAGATTAACCCGTAACCAAATGCCCAGAATACAATCGAACCAATTCCAAAGGTGAGGATGGTTTTACCAGCAATATGGCCTGCATTTTTCATCCTCGTAGATCCCGTTTCTAAAAGAATAAAGCCTCCAATCATTAAAATGACTAATACTGCAGATACCATAACCCAAACACTGTTTAATAAAAATGTAGTATCCAAATTCATTTCTCCCCTTCCAAATTTGTTTATTTGGCTTTCTGTAGTTTTATTTTCGCATCGGTGGAAGGTTATTTCTACAACGATGTAAGAAAACCTAACATAATTTTGGAAGAGGAGAAGAAAACATCCTTTTGTTTAGTAAAATGAAGAGGGGATTAGCATTGCGTGAATAATTGGATTATTGGATGGGAATTCAAGCCTTTCGTATACCAAATTGAGCGTTAAGCTGTCCTTGAATCATTTTCTTGCGAAGTTTTGCCTGTTCTGCCTTTTTCTTATCTTTCATCATTTCTTGGCGGATTTCGAAGGTTTGGACACCATCTTCAATTTTTTCAGCGATGTCCATTAGCAGCTCAATATCTGCAAAAGAGTACTTTCTGCTTCCTCCAGGAGTACGTTCTGGGAAAATTAATTTCCGTTCTTCATAATATCGAATCTGCCGCTCCGATAATCCGGTAAGTTCTCGCACGATTCCTATTGTTATCACCTTTTTGTCTTTATAAGAAGCTTCATTGCTCATTGTCCGTTCACCTCAACTTTGTTTATCAAAAAATATGTTATATTATCTCACAACAATAAAAATATGAATATAGAAAAATCTAAAAATTTAATTTTAATTTATGCTGTATTTCCTATTACTATATTCCTAATGAATGAAAAGATTGTTAGGACATCTCCCAATCTAGTTGAGAAAACCATTAAATCATCCATAATCAACAGTAATACAAAGTTTGAGAAGCATAAATTCTCCTAAACTATGTCAGCGAGGAGGGAGCTATGTCATCCTATAAAGAGAAGAAAGTCATATCTATTGGGATTGTCAGTGAACTTACGGGGTTATCGCTCAGGAAAATTCGCTATTATGAGGAGCGCGGTTTGCTTTCGCCAGGTCGAACCGGAAAAGGGGGGAGAAAGTATTCATTTGATGATGTTGAAACACTAATGAAAATTGCTGAAAGAAGAGAAGAGGGTGTACAAACAGCAGAAATAAAAAAAGAACTCAATAAAGAAAAGACGAAACAAAAGATTCGCGATGAAATGATAAAAGGACAGCTAAATGCTCATTTCAGAATGAGAAAATGATGGTAAAAGAAAACGATAGTATGAAACAAATAGAACCGCCAGCTGAGCTACTGGCGGTTCTACTTTTAACGATTTCTGTGACGGTTAAGGATCTCTTGAAGGTCGCTTAATGGAAGGTGTTGTAATTCTTGGATGGGAGTAGAGGTGATTTTTAGTTGGAGAATTTTCTTGATATAATGCCTTCTGGCTTTTTCCATTCCTTCTCTTAAGAGTTTAGACACGGTATTCCTCCTTCGTGTAGTGTGAACGGATAATAAAAGAGGTGGTTAGATTGAGTAAACTTCATTTTTACTCTCTTCATTATGAGCCTCTGTTGCTTTCATCTTATTTGGGGGATGGTCAAGAAATTGACTGTTTTGTACAGCTCGAAGAAATTCCTGGGCTCTCCACCCATAGGTCATTAGCAATTGTTCATACAATTCATCGCGTAACAAATCTAATTGGATAATCCTTTCCGCTAGTTGTACTTCTTTTGATTTCTTCACGGTTCATCACCTCTCCGTCCTCAGTTTTTCTTGGTTATTGCTTCTAGAGTATGGGAATCATCCATTTGTGTCACGGGAGTTGTCATATATCCTAACGCCCTTTTTTAAAGAGTGTTATTAACCAAGCGTTTGATTCTAATTCAGGCAAGAGTGGGTGACGGGAAGTCCGGGAGTCAAGTTTGTTATTAGATAGGTCTCCCTTGGTTTTGCGCCCTGGCAAGAGCATTGTACCTTCCACTCTAATCAAGATGATGCATACGTAGTAATGCAGGAACCTTAGAGTTTTAAACATTGACCTAAAAGAAAAGCCCCCGTTTCAAAAAAAGGGGGAGAAGTTATAAAACAAAGAGATAGACGCTTAAAAAGTGGGCTAGGCTTCCGAGTAAAATGAAGATGTGGAAGATTTCGTGAAAGCCCATATATTTAGATTGCATAAACTTTGGTTTGAAGCCATAGATCAATCCTCCTATGGTGTAAAGAAGACCGCCTGCTATTAACAAACTTAGCCCCGCTGACCCAAGGTTTTCGGCTAATGGGCGGGCTGCGAATACAATCATCCATCCCATGGAGATGTATAATCCAGTTGATACCCATCTTGGACAATCAAACCAGACCATTTTAAAAACAACTCCTGCGAGTGCCACTGCCATAATAATTGAAAAGATAATGGCTCCAGTGGTGCCATCTAAAGTGATTAGACAAAATGGAGCGTACGTACCGGCGATTAGAACAAAAATCATTGAATGATCAAGGCGTCGTAAAAAAGCGATAATGGCGTCTCGGGCCATGACCATATGATAAGTAGCAGATGCACTATACAGGAGAATCATGCTAACCCCAAAAATAATGACTGCTGTGAGAGAGAGAGGAGAAGCTGACTCGCTTGCTGCTTTGATCACTAATGCCAGAAGGCCAGCGAAGGAAAGGATGGCCCCTGCGAGATGGGTAAATCCATTTATGGGTTCACGAATGAGTTGGTTCACACTATCGACTCCTTATATATCACTATGTAGTTTTTAATACTATATGTCATTATATTAACAATATGCGATGTAGTCAAGGTTTACCTTTTATATCATTGTCGGTATAATAAAGCTAATTAAACCGGAGAAGTGAGGCAGCAAATGGATATAGATGAAATGCTTAATAAGCTAGATGACAATGAAAACATTTCTATTGAGGATATCCCGAGTATTGATTTGTATATGGATCAGGTGATTCAGTTATTTGAGAAGACATTTGCTCCAACAAAAAGGAATGATGAGGAAAAGATCCTGACGAAGACAATGATTAATAACTATGCGAAAGGAAAGTTGTTCTTTCCGGTAAAAAATAAAAAGTATTCTAAGGAACATATCATTTTAATAGCACTTATTTATCAACTAAAGGGTGTACTTTCTATCGGGGATATAAAGACAGTTTTAAATGGAATAAACGAGAAACTCCTTGGGGACGAGATAGATCTTGAACAGTTTTATAAAAGCTATCTAAACCTTCATAATAAAAACAAAGAAAACTATAAAGAAAACCTTAAAGAAAAAGCAAATGAGGCAAACAATGAGCTAGCTCAAATAACGGGAGACACTGAAGAGCTAGAAAAGGTACTCCTAATTGCTTCGCTAGTAAATATGAGCAATCTATACAGAAGAACAGCTGAAAAGCTAGTTGATTCTTTAAAAGAATAAGTGCGTAAATCTTAGTACGGTATAGTGCGAAAGGATGAGTAAGGATGTATTTGACCATTAAAGAAACAGCTGAGTTTTTATCAATTCCGGAGAACCAAATTGAGAGTTTGGTTAGAGACAGGAAAATTCGAGCTCTTTATGATGGTGAGCAGTACTTAATTTATAAAGAGCAGTTCACAACTCATTTAAAGCAGGTAGAAAAATATAAGAGGCTAGTAGAAGAAAGTTTAAACGAACCAATTCCAGAAGATATTGATATTAAGGACGAGGATTAGCTACATACCGTATAAACAAAAAAGGCCCGTCTTATATAAGACGGGCCTTTTTCGATGAGACCCTATAGATTAGATCTCATAAGTGGGGCGCTATGTTTGCTTTTTATCGGTAAGTCAATTTGAACCACTGTTCCCTTGTTCTGCTCACTTTTAAATTGGATTTTTCCACTATGAGACTGAACAATGTTGAAGGATACTGTTAACCCAAGACCAGTGCCTTTTTCTTTAGATGAATAGAAGGGCTCACCTAAACGTTTGAGACGTTCATTGGATATACCGCAACCATTATCCTTAATGATGATTGAAACATTTTCTCCAATCTGATCAAGTGAAACCGCCACAACATCTCCCTGGTTAGAGGCATCGATGGCGTTTTTAATAATATTTATAAATAACTGCTTTAGTTGGTTTGGCTCACATTCAATCTGTATTTCGTCTTCCCTACTCATAAATTCAATTTGAATATTATGAAGGCTAGCTTCGGTCTTAAGTAGGGATACAACGTCGGAAATGATGTTCTGAATGTCTACTTTTTTGTACAACACTTTCTGAGGTTTTGCGAGTAAAAGTAATTCCCCAACAATATGGTTAATGCGATCAAGTTCATCTAGCATGATTTTATAATAAAGATGATGCTTTTCATCTTCCATTTTTAATAACTGAACAAATCCTTTTAAGGAAGTAAGTGGATTTCGGATTTCGTGGGCAACACTTGCTGAGAGTTCTCCAACGACTGAAAGCTTTTCTGTTCTACGTAGTCGCTTCTCCGTTTCCCTTATTTGGGTGACATCTTTCCCGTATCCAATAATCCCTGCAACCTTGCCGTTGATCACCATCGGTACAGATGTACAACTAAGTGTAATGGATTTTCCATTTTTATGCTTGACCTTTAATTCGAAAATCTCTGACTTATGATTCGTAATAACAGATGAATGTGCTTTTAAAATCTCATCCTTGTACCGTTTTTTAACGAGGTCCTCTAATTTTCTTCCTATTGTTTCTTCAACACTGAAGCCAGTAATAGACTGAAACTGTGGATTTAAATTAGCAATCCTTCCGTTTAAGTCAATCATATAGACAATGTCTGGATTATAATCGAACAGAGACTTATACCGTTGTTCACTTTCTTCAAGCAGCATCTTTACTTGCTTTCTTTCCGTGATATCCCTGCCAATCACAACGAATCCTCTTCTACTACCATCAGAATGATAAAGAGGCACTTTTATCGTATCAAAGGTTTTCACCGTGCCATCCGGATTAACAATAACTTCTTCTACTCGAGTAACAACGCCGTTTTTCCACGTTCCCTCATCGGTTATTTCACAGGCACGAAGACTTTCGGCGAAGTAGTCCGTAAATGCAGCTAGCTCCGAATCCTTTTTCCCACGGTAGTCTACACCCTCTAGTTGAAACAGTTTTAAACCAAATTCATTTGCTTCAATCCAACGGCCGTCGCCATCCTTAAAGATAACAACATCGACCATGGAATTAATAAGTGTAGATAAGCGTCGTTCCTCTTCTTTTGCGACAGTTAGCTGTTCTGATTTTAAAACATAAAAATAAAAGAAAAAACCAGTAAGGATTACGTAAAAAAATTCTTTAGTATGCTCAACTATTTCTTTAAGGTGTCCAGGAGTGTAGTGGTCAACAAGATAGCTTGTTCCAAAAATCCATGAAAGACTAACAAAGATAAATATGATAATCAGTTTCTTTTTCTGCATAAAATCAATCTCCTGTCATTCTGTGAATCCTAACAAATCATAACACGTAATGAACTTGAATTTTTATATAAAAACAGACAAATTTCGAGTTTAATCGTAGCATACATTAAGGGAGAAGTGAGAATGTAGATTTAGGAAGTATTTAAAAGGAAAACGCTAACCCTATTAGATTCTAGGTGTTATGCATAAAGATAATAAACAGAAAATTAAAACGATAGTATGTATGTTTAATATACTAACTTATAATGCCAAAAACGTTCTAGAAGTTTTCAATGTTTTATTGCATATAAATACAAACGTAGTTATAATATATTCAAATATGAATTTATAAAATATTTTTGCAGATTACTGGCATATGATTTTAAAAGATTGAAAAAGGGGGAAATGAAGTGAAAAAAAGGTCAATGATGTTTTTAGGAATAGTGTTAATGCTCATGGTCATTTTATCAGCCTGTGGTAGCTCCGAGGAAACGAGTGGGGATACAGCGACAAATAAGGAAGAAGAAGAGAAAAAGACTTTAAGAGTAGTAACCGATGCCGCATATGCACCTATGGAGTATCAAGATAAAGGGAATGTTGTTGGCTTTGATATTGACTTTGTCAAGGCTGTAGCTGAGGAAGCAGGCTATGAGCTAGAAATTGAGCACGTTGGCTGGGATCCAATTTTTGTAGAAATTGAAAGTAAACGTGCAGATTTGGCCGTTTCTTCTATTACCATTAATGATGATCGTAAACAAACCTATGACTTTTCAGTTCCTTACTTTCAATCTACTAATAAAATCTTAGTGCCAGATGGAAGTGATATAAAAAGTGCTGAAGATTTGAAAGGGAAAAAGGTTGCAGTTCAAAATGGAACAACTGGTCAAGCTGCAATGGATGCTTTGCTAGGTAAAAATCATGAGGATATAAAAAAGTTTGATGATAATAACCTAGCGATTATGGAAATGGAAAGTGGTGGCGCAGCGGCTGTTGTTGCTGATAACGTTGTTGTTGAAGAATATGCAAAAAACAATGCAGATAAAAACTTAACAGTTATTGAGGATGAAACGTTTGATTCGGAATTCTACGGTCTGCTATTCCCAAAAGGGAGCGAATTAGTAGAGGAATTTAACACAGCGTTAAATGCTGTTATTGATAATGGAAAATATGAAGAAATTTATCAAGAATGGTTTGGAAGTGAACCAAATATTGATATTTTAAAAGAACAGCAATAATTGCGGATAAAAAAATTGCGTAACTTGCTTCATAAAGTTACGCAATTTTTAACTTAATAGGGGGATTTTATCATGAATTTTCGCTTTGATCTCATAGCGGAATATGCGCCGTTTTTTTTACAAGGTACACTTCTAACAATCGGCTTATCCTTAGCAGGGATTCTGATTGGTACAGTGCTCGGGTTATTTATTGGGCTAGGAAAGATTGTACAAAACAAATTAATCGCATTTCCATTTACACTCTACATTACTTTTTTCCGGGGTACGCCTTTACTAGTTCAAATATTTTTAGTGCATTTCGGACTCGTGCCGTTTTTGTTTGGTGAAACAAATGCTATTTTAGCTGGGATTGTCGCACTTTCCCTTAATTCAGCAGCCTATATTGCTGAAATTTTCAGGGCGGGTATTCAATCCATTGACCGTGGACAAATGGAAGCAGCACGTTCACTAGGGATGAGTAACGTTCAAGCGATGCGACATGTTATTCTTCCACAAGCGTTTAAACGAATGATTCCACCGCTAGGAAATGAATTCATCGTTTTACTTAAAGATTCATCTCTTTTAGCTGTTATAACAGCACCGGAAATTATGTACTGGGGACGAGCAATGGCAGGTCAGTACTATAAGGTTTGGGAACCATACTTAACAGCAGCTTTCATTTATCTAATTTTGACCATTAGTTTAACATTCGTATTAAATAGACTGGAAAGGAGGTTGAAGACAGATTGATTAAAGTTGAAAATCTTAAAAAGTCCTTTGGGGATAATGAAGTGTTAAAAGATATCAATTTATCGATTGAACCGCAGGAAGTAGTCGTTGTTATCGGACCTTCAGGGTCGGGTAAATCTACGTTACTAAGATGCATTAACTTATTAGAGTCGATCACGGATGGACATATTCTAATAGAAGGAACAGACATTACCGATAAAAAGAATGATATTAATAAAATGCGCCAAGAAGTTGGAATGGTATTTCAGCATTTTAATCTTTTCCCACATAAGACAGTTATTCAAAATCTCATGCTTGCTCCGACAAAGGTCAGAAAGGTTTCAGCAGAGGCGGCACGCAATAAAGGAATTGAATTGTTACGTAAGGTGGGGCTTGAGGAAAAGGCAGATGCCTACCCTAGCTCATTGTCAGGTGGACAAAAGCAACGTGTAGCAATTGCAAGAGCATTAGCAATGGAGCCAAAGATCATGCTTTTTGATGAACCAACTTCTGCTCTGGACCCAGAAGTGGTTGGGGAAGTACTAGAGGTTATGAAGCAATTGGCTAAAGAAGGAATGACGATGGTGGTAGTGACACATGAAATGGGGTTTGCTCGTGAGGTGGGTGACCGCGTAATTTTCATGGATGGAGGCTATATCGTCGAAGAAAATGAGCCAAAACAATTGTTTGAATCTCCGCAGCAAGAAAGAACAAAGGCCTTTCTTAGTAAAGTTTTATAAAAAAGGAAAAGAGGTTCATGATGCCTAGCGACAAATAAAACTTCGCTAGGGGTCAGGGACCTCTTTTTAATATTAATAAGAGGGTAAAATAATCGTTTTGGAAAAGCAATAAGATAGAAGTTTGGTATTGTAAGAAAGCAATTTTGGGAAGATTTTGTTTTTATCTTATTGCATAATAATACAACTAGAGTTATAATAATTCTATTATCAAAAAATGAAACTTGAAAGATACGAACCTTTCAATAAATAAGCAGGGGGATGTAAAATGAAAAAGAGTCTTTTTTTATTATGGAGTCTAGTTCTTACAGTTGTGTTATTTTTATCGGCTTGTGGTACTGCTGATGAAACAAGTGGAGAAGAATCAAAGTCAAATGCAAGTGAAGAAAAGAAAACATTAAGAGTGGTTACAAATGCGGCGTATGCACCAATGGAATATCTGGATAAAGGTGAAGTAAAAGGCTTTGATATCGACTTAATTCAAGCAGTTGCAAAAGAGGCTGGATATGAAGTCAAAGTTGAACATCTTGGCTGGGATCCAATTTTCGTCGAAACTGAAAGCAAGCGTGCCGACTTAGCAATTGCAGCAATCACAATGAATGATGACCGAAAACAAACTTATGACTTTTCAGTTCCTTACTTTCAATCCACAAATAAAATTTTAGTTCCAAAGGATAGCGATATTAAATCAGCTGAAGATCTGAAAGGGAAACTAGTGGCTGTGCAAAACGGAACAACAGGTCAAGCGGCAATGGATGCTTTACTTGGAGCAAATCATAAAGACATCAAAAAGTTTGAAGATAATAACCTAGCGATTATGGAAATGGAAAGTGGTGGCGCAGCTGCTGTTGTTGCTGATAACGTTGTAGTTGAAGAATACGCTAAGAATAACCCAGATAAAGACTTAACCGTTATTGAAGATACTAGTTTTGATTCTGAATTCTACGGCATCTTATTTCCAAAAGGCAGTGAGCTAGTTGAGGAATTTAACACAGCTTTAAACACTGTCCTTGATAATGGAACTTACACAAAGATTTATCAAGAATGGTTTGGAATTGACCCAAACATCGAGATTCTAAAAGAACAACAAGAATAGCGAAATAGTATAATATGAAACAACCGTATCCAGCTATAAAGGAGTCGGTTGTTTTTTTCATTTACAATAGGACTGATTGGTGACCTAAGTGGTGAGGAGAACGTGAAGAAAGGTCATCAATAGGGTGGATTGGTGACCTAAGTGATGGAGAGAACGTGAAGAAAGGTCATCAATAGGATGGATTGGTACCCTAAGTGGTGGGGAGAACGTGAAGAAAGGTCATCAATAGGGTGGATTGGTACCCTAAGTTATGGAGAGAACGTGAAGAAAGGTCATCGATAGGGTGGATTGGTGACCTAAGTGATGGAGAGAACGTGAAGAAAGGTCATCAATAGGGTGGATTGGTACCTTAAGTGGTGGGGAGGACGTGAAGAAAGGTCAATAGTAAGAGAAATATGCAACAATGATTGCAAGTGCGGTAAATCCTACAATAAAAAGGCAACTGCCTTCCCTCGATTTAAACACGAATCGAGGGGGCAGATGCCTTCAAACTTATAATTTAAATGAACTTTTAAGTGATACAATACGGTTAAATACAAGCTTTTCCTCTGTTGTATGCTTAGGATCTACATTGAAATAACCGTGGCGGAAGAATTGGAATTTATCTTGGGCTTGGGCCTCTTTCATATTCGGTTCAATAAAGCCTTGCAGGATTTCAAGTGAATTCTTATTCATGTAATCAAGGAATGTTTTGTCTTCGCCTTCTTCTTCTGATGCTTCTTTATCAGAGTCAAGGATAAGAGGCTCGTACAGACGGAATTCTGCAGGAATCGCATGTGTAGCGTCCACCCAATGTAGAGTTCCTTTCACTTTGCGACCTGTAAAGCCTGTGCCACTTTTCGTTTCAGGATCATAGGTACAACGCAGTTCAACTACATTGCCGTTTTCGTCCTTAATGACCTCTTCACATTTAATAAAATAAGCATGCTTTAGACGTACTTCGTTTCCAGGGAACAAGCGGAAATATTTTTTTGGTGGATTTTCCATAAAATCATCTTGTTCAACATAGATTTCACGAGAAAAAGGAATCTTCCTTGTACCCATTTCAGGGTTCTCAGGGTTAATTTCGGCATCAAGCCACTCAACTTCGCCTTCAGGATAATTGGTGATGACGACTTTCAATGGTTTAAGAACGCCCATTGTTCTCGGTACCTTCAGTTTAAGATCTTCACGAACAAAGTGTTCAAGCATTTGGGCATCAACAGTGGAGTATCCCTTGGACACACCCGCAGCGGCAACAAACTCACGGATTGCTTCGGGTGTAAACCCGCGTCTCCTTAACCCGGAGATTGTTGGTAGGCGTGGGTCATCCCAGCCATCCACATAGTTTTCTTCAACAAGTTGTTTAAGCTTTCGCTTACTCATAACTGTATTGGTGAGGTTCAAGCGACCGAACTCAATTTGTTGAGGGATATTCTCCATTTCGCATTCAGCAACCACCCAATTGTAGAAAGGACGCTGATCCTCAAACTCAGTTGTACAAAGAGAGTGGGTCACTCCTTCAATGGCATCCTCGAGTGGATGAGCAAAAGCGTACATCGGATAAATGCACCACATATCCCCAGTATTATGATGACTTGTATGAGAAATACGATAGATTACAGGGTCGCGCAGGTTGATATTAGGAGAAGCCATATCAATTTTTGCTCGGAGTACTTTTTCTCCATTCGCAAATTCACCATTACGCATGCGTTCAAACAAATCGAGGTTTTCATCAATGCTGCGATTACGGAATGGACTTTCTTTCCCAGGCTCAGTAAGAGTCCCGCGATATTCGCGAATTTGGTCTGCAGAAAGGTCATCGACAAAAGCCTTTCCTTTCTTAATTAAAAGAACCGCGCGCTCATACATTTCATCAAAGTAATCGGACGCGTATCGTAAATTCTCCCATTCATATCCAAGCCATGCCACATCTTCTTTAATTGAATCGACGAATTCTTGGTCTTCTTTTAATGGGTTCGTATCATCAAAGCGAAGATTGGTTTGTCCATTAAATTCGTCCGCTAAACCGAAGTTGATTACAATAGATTTGGCATGCCCAATATGCAAGTAACCGTTTGGCTCAGGCGGGAACCTAGTAACTACTTTGTTTCGTTTGCCTGATTCCAAGTCTTCTTTAATGATCGTTTTGATAAAATTAGAATTCTCTTCCAACCGATATCAGCCTTTCTTTTATGTAAAGTATTATCCTTCATTATACCTTTCTATTGACCTTTATACTAATAAGAAATGAGTAGAAATACAAGTTTATCATAGATTAATGAATAGGTAATTCCATTAAGAGGTAAAAGGGTAGGGGGAGAAGCGGTTTTTTAAACAATTTTAGGATTTTCTGTTATTTTAAATATAGAACTTAGTTATTAGGGAGGGAGTCAAGTGGAATTTCATAAAGCAAATTCATTAGATGAACGACTTCAGTTGATGGATCATCTCGCTGTGAAATTTAGAGAACGTGCAAACGATATAGATGAAGAAGGAAAATTTCCATTTGCGAATATGAAAGAATTGAAGGAATCAGGATATACGAGTTTAACACTACCAAAAGAATATGGAGGTAGTGGTATTTCACTATACGAACTCCTTCGTTTGCAGGAAAAGGTAGCTGAAGGTGATGGTTCCACAGCGCTTTCTATTGGATGGCATATGGGCATCATTAAGAACTTGAGTGAAAAACGAATTTGGAAGGAAGAGATTTTTCACGAAGTTTGTGAACAAGTTCGTCAAGGTGCCCTAATAAACAGTGCGGCGAGTGAAGCGCAAACGGGTAGTCCAACAAGAGGCGGAAAACCACAAACGACTGCTCGTAAGGATGGGGATGTTTGGATCATAAATGGTCGTAAAATCTTTACAACATTGTCGCCAATGCTTGACTATTTTATAGTCAGTGCATCGATAGAAGAGCAAGATGAAGTAGGAAACTTTCTTATTCCTAGGTCTACTCAAGGTGTGAGCATAGAAGAGACTTGGGACAGTGTAGCGATGAGTGGTACGGGTAGTCATGATTTAGTTCTTGAAAATGTAAGGGTAGAAGCGGAAAACCTCGTGGAAAAAATTGTCCCCGGTAAAAAAGGAGCAAATGGTTGGTTATTACATATTCCCGCTTGTTATTTAGGAATAGCAGGGGCAGCTCAAAAGTATGCTGTTCAATTTGCAAAGGAATATTCGCCAAACAGTATTCAAGGCAGTATTAGTGAAATTCCATCCGTTCGTCAAAAAATAGGCGAAATGGAGCTTGAATTAATGAAAGCACGTCATTTTCTATATTCTGTTGCGAAACAATGGGATGCTTCGAATGAGGAAGAAAGAACACAAATGGCTGCTGTGCTAAGTGCGGTGAAACTTGCGGTTACCAATGGCAGCATTAAAGTAGTAGATTTAGCGATGAGAGTGGTGGGTGCTAGAAGCTTATCACGTCAGAATCCTTTACAACGCTATTATCGTGATGTTCGCGCGGGTCTCCATAATCCCCCAATGGACGATATGACGATTGAAATACTAGCCAAAAATGCAATCAGTCGTTAATATCCCAGGCGAGCATTGAATTCTTTCAGGACTATCTTTAAAATGTGTTATGTGTCTTAAAATTGGGGCTTTTTAAGTGAGGATCTTATGAAAAATCGTGAAGAAACCTATGAAATCATGGACGTTTGTCTTCTAGCAGGGAAGATTATGCTAAGAAGTGGCGCAGAAACCTACCGGGTTGAAGATACGATGCAACGTATAGCTTCAGCACTTGGTATTGAGCAATCACATAGTTATGTGACTCCGACTGCAATTTTATTTTCTGCCGAAGACAGAAAACCAGAAACAACAAGGTTGGCGCGAATATCAGAGCGAACAACTGACTTGAAAAAAGTAGTGCTGGTTAATGATGTCTCACGAAGAATTAGCAACGGTATAATTGACCTAGATGAAGCTCGTAGACAACTAAGAGAAATTGAAACTTCACAATTGATGTTTTCATTTTGGCTGCAGGTACTTGCCGCTGCATTAGCGAGTGGCTGTTTTGTTATTATGTTTCAAGGAGGCTGGTATGACTTTCTTCCTGCCTTCATAGCTGGTGGAGCTGGTTATTATTCGGTCATTCTTTTTCATCGACTTATCCCCGTTAAATTTTTTGCTGAGTTCTTAGGGTCCGTTATTATCGGGGTGGTGTCCTATCTTTTTATCATCTTCCACCTTGGGGTTGAGCTAGATAAAATTATCATTGGAGCAGTCATGCCATTAGTGCCTGGACTATTGCTTACCAATGCTGTCCGAGATTTAATGGCGGGTCATTTGGTTTCGGGAATATCAAAGGGAGCAGAAGCGTTTTTAACGGCATTTGCAATTGGTTCGGGAATTGCAGTGGTGTTGTCGTTTCTATAAGTGTGGAGGAATCAAATGAGCTATGTAGAACAACTGGTAACAAGCTTTATAGCCTCAGCAGCGTTTGGTGTTATATTTAATGCACCTAAAGAATCGCTCGTGAAATGTGGTTTATCTGGAATGTTTGGATGGATGGTCTATTTTACCCTTACTGACTATGGATTTGGGCCTGTACTCGGAACCCTTGCAGCTTCTTTTTTAATTGCATTTATCAGTCAAATCTTTGCTAAACAATACAAAATGCCTATGATTATTTTCAGTGTAGCTGGAGTCATTCCGCTCGTTCCGGGTGGTCTTGCTTACGATACAATGCGCAATTTTGTTGAGAATGATTATAATACTGGAATTGCCTTAGCTGTAAAAGCATCGATGATTTCGGGGGCAATTGCAGTCGGATTAATCTTCTCTGAAGTGCTCAATTATCTTTTACGTAAGTCTGGGAGCCAACCAACTAAACAATAGTATTCTTTGTTAGAGGTCCATTCGGTACGTAGTAAAACGTTGAGGAATAAGTCGAATAACCACCCGCAATATCCCGTTCCCACTATTAATATGATTTTTTTCGACTTATATCAGCTAAACCGACTACTAGAAGAATCATTTCTCGGGAAATAGCGACAATGGTTTTGAAAATGACAAATGAAAATATAGTAAAAGAAGCGCTCTTTTTAACTGAAAAGAGCGCTTCTTTATCATTTTTAATTCACTTTAACAATTGTTCTCCCTCGAGCTTCACCCTTAAGTATTTTTGATAAAGTCTCAGGGAGATTCTCTAAGGACACTACCTTTTTGATGGTATGTAGTTGATCGGATGGTTTAAGGTCTGTTGCTATTCGAGACCATAATTCCTTCCTTGTTTCCATTGGACAATAAACAGAATCAATCCCTAAAATATTTACTCCACGCAAGATAAACGGGAAGACGGTAGTAGGGACATCCGTACCCCCAGTTAATCCACTCACAGCCACGGATCCATTATATTGAAGTTTACTAATAATACTACTTAGTGTACTTCCGCCGACTGGATCCACTGCAGCAGCCCAAAGTTGCTTGTCTAGAGGACGGTACTTATCTCCAGTAACTTCCTCACGGGAGATAACCTCAGTTGCTCCAATTTGCTTTAAATACCCATGCTCGCTTTCCTTCCCCGTGCTAGCAATGACATGGTATCCTCGGCTAGCCAACATCGCAACAGCGATACTACCAACTCCTCCAGTAGCACCTGTTACAAGGACAGAACCTGTTTCAGGCCGTAAACCATTCTCTTCAAGACGGTGAATGGATAAAGCAGCTGTAAACCCTGCAGTTCCTAAAATCATCGCTTCTTCCAATGACAGACCCTCGGGTAAAGGGACAATCCAGTCTGCTGGTACTCTTGCATATTCACTATAACCACCAGTATGAGCGACTCCAAGTTCATAACTTGTAACAATAACGTTGTCACCCTCAGAAAAACGCTTATCTTTTGAATTTACCACGGTGCCAGCAAGGTCAATTCCAGGGATGAAAGGGTAGGACCGCACGATTTTTCCGTTTGGAATACTAGCAAGCCCATCCTTATAATTCACGCTTGAATAAGAAACTTTTATCGTTACCTCGCCTGGAGATAGATCCTCCATCGTCACCTTTTGGAGTTTAGCTGAAAAATCATCTTCGGTTTTATTCACAATAAATGCATTAAATTGTGTTTCCACTTCAAGCCCTCCTTTTCCTTATTACCTTTAGTATATGGCAGTTCTCTCTAAGCATCTAGGGGGGAATTTCCTGTTAAACAGAAATTTGGCAGCCTTGGAAGGGGAAAAATAGGAAAAAAATTCAGATGTGACGTTCTTCACATACGCTAGTTTCCCCCATCTATTAGTATTTAGTTATCTTGCATCGCAAAAAGGTCGAAAGGTGAGTGGACGGATAAACAGAGCAGGGTTTGTGTAGAAAAAATCCAATCGGTTGTCACAGAAGTTTCACAAAAAGTACCCAGGATAACACTATTCACAAAGTGTTTACAATTAAAACGTAAAGAACTCTTTTTCAAGTGTTAAGATAACTTTCAATGACTCAGAAAACTCATAGGGAGGAAAGTTTATGTTAAATCTGGAGAAATCATTTTATTCTAAAACCAGTATGTATTCCTTTATTACAATTGTTGTTTTGTTCTTTTTAATGTGGATGTCTACGGCCCAATTCCTTCATATAGATATGGCTTTGCTCGGATATATGATTGGAACAGCTGTCTTTGCAATTGGCCTTTGCATTCGGATGAGTTTCTGGATTTATCGAACAGCAACCAATCGAGTAGCGGCACGAAGTGTGAAAAATTTATTTACAAAAGAGCGCATAAAGCGAAATGCAAAATCACTTACTATAACACTAATTGATAATATCGTATTGCAGAAATTTATATTTAAGCGCGGGCTATACCGTGGAATTCAGCACATTATGATTTCGTGGGGTTGCATCATTTCATTTGCTTTCACTTTTGGTTTGACATTTGGTTGGTTTCGTTTTGACTTAGTTGATCCTGACACCTACCAAATGGTTGCCTTCAATATCCCGCTGATTAAGATGGCAGCACACGGTTGGATCGCTGAAATTTTCTATAACATGCTTAATATCGGAGCAGTCATGGTCTTGATTGGTGCTTCGATGGCATTGTTCCGTAGAATTAAAGATTACGATGTTAAAGTAACACAGCGTTTTGAATTTGACTTATTGCCTTTATATATTTTACTTGCTGTAACAGTAACGGGTTTAGCACTGACAGTCTCATATGATTTCCTTGATGGTTGGATGCACCCTCATATTTCGCTAGTTCATCAAATAACGGTTGTAATCATGCTTATGTATTTTCCCTTTGGAAAACTGTTCCATGTACCGATTCGTCCATTAGCAACGGCAGTACCAATGAGTTATCAAGAAACATTGAAAGTAGATACAAAGTCTTGTAAAAGTTGTCATCAACCATATAGCAACGATGATCAAATCGCCGATGTCCAAGCAATCTTGAAAGCCCAAAGCTTTGACTTACAGCTTGCGGATGGTTCATACCTTTCGGATTATTGTCCATCATGTCGCCGCCGCATGAGAGCATTGAAACAAATGAATATGGAAGCTCCAAAGGGGAATCCGTATGGACCAGTAAACACAAACAATGGAATTCATTTATCAGGTTTTAGTAAAAAGCGTTCAGAAGACTTTTATGGAATAGAACAGGATATAAAGAAAGACTTGGGGGAGGAAAAGGAACATGAGCCAGTTTCTCGTTAAGGAAGGCGTTAAAAACCAGATTCGTAAAGGGGAAAAATTAGTTACAACACATTGTTGTTATTGCGGTATGCAGTGCGGAATGCATATTCGCGTAAACGAAAAGACAAATAAAGTGGTCGGTGTCGAGCCGCGATACGATTGGGTTCTTACACGAGGGAAAATGTGCCCTAAGGGTGTTACTGCCTATCAAACGGTTGACCATCCAGACCGTATTAAGCGTCCACTTATTAAAAAGAATGGTAAATTCGTAGAGTCTTCTTGGGAAGAAGCGCTTGATTTAATTGAACGTAAATTTAAAGGTCTTCAATCTAATTATGGGAAAGATGCGCTTTCTGTTTACGGCGGCGTATCCATGACCAATGAAAAATGCTATCTTGTTGGGAAATATGCTCGTGTAGGGCTTGGAACAAGATACCTAGATTATAATGGTCGTTACTGCATGAGCTCCGCAGCAGGTGGTTTCAATAAGACTCTTGGAATGGACCGTGGTTCAACCCTTCCATGGACAGAGCTAGAACATACTGATTGCTTCTTCATGGCTGGTTCAAATACAGCCGAATGTCACCCAACAAGCATTCAGTGGTTCTGGAGAGCAAAGGATAAAGGTGCCAAAATCATCGTTGCTGACCCTCGAGAAACAGCAACAGCCCGTGTAGCTGATGTTCACTTAGACTTGTTACCTGGTACAGACTCAGCTTTAGCTAACGGGATTATGCATTTATTAATTAAACATGAATATGTGGACAATGAATACGTTCAAGAACGTTGTAATAATTTTGCAGAGTTAAAAGAAATGACTGCTAAATTTACTCCTGAGTATACTTCAAAAATCACGGGTATAGCAGTAGAAAAAATTGTGAAAGCAGCACACATCTTTGGGAAATCTCCAAGATCTGTTGTGATGTTTGCACGTGGTGCTGAACAGCAAACAGCAGGAGTAGACAATGTAAGTCTATATACTTCAATGGCACTATTAAGGGGTCAAATCGGTAAATTTGCTTCAGGTGTCGCAACGTTCACTGGCCAAGGAAATGGTCAAGGCGGACGTGAGCATGGCCAGAAGTCAGATTTACTTCCTGGGTATCGTAAACTTACAGATCCTAAGGCTGTTGAATACATTTCCGGTGTTTGGGGGATTAACCCTGAAGACATGCCGAAGCCAGGCGTTTCTGCTTACGAAATGTTCGATTTAATGTTAAATAAAACAATCCGTGGCTTACATGTGATTTGTTCAAACCCGGTTGTTTCTTCACCAAATATTAATCATGTATATAAAGCGATGGAAGCACTGGATTTCCTAGTTGTAAGTGACTTCTTCCTTTCAGAAACGGCAGAACTTGCAGATGTGGTGCTCCCAGCAACGACATGGGCAGAGGACGAAGGAACAACAACAAATATTGAAGGACGCGTCATTCATATTCGAAAAGTGGTTGAACCACTTGGAGAATCAAAACCAGATTGGCAAATCATGAGCATGATTGCAGAACGTATGGGGAAGGGAAAACACTTCCAATACAATGAGCCAAGAGAAATCTTTGATGAGCTTCGCCTTGCTTCAAAAGGAGGAAAAGCTGATTACTTCGGTGTTACGTATGAAAAAATTGATGAACAAGACGGTGTATTCTGGCCAGCGCCTGCAGAAGACCATCCAGGTTCGCCAAGTGTTTTTAAAGAAAAGTTCGCAACGGAAGACGGCAGAGCGAATCTTGCGGTCTGTGATTGGAAAGGGCCTGCGGAAGTGAAGTCTAAAGATTATCCTTTATGGTTAACAACTGGTCGTGTTGTATTCCATTACCTATCAGGAAATCAAACTAGACGAGTAGGATTCTTAATGGAGCAATGTCCAGAGCCGTTCGTGGAAATGCACCCAGAATTAGCAAGTCAGTATCAAGTTGAAAATGGTGAGAAGGTCAAATTGACTACTCCTCGTGGTGACATGATTGTCCCAGTTAAGATAACAAAGGCGATTCGCAAGGACGTATTATTTGTTCCTTACCATTGGGGAAAACAGCAAGCAGTTAATCAATTGACTAGTCCAGCATTAGATCCGACATCACGGATGCCTGAATTTAAAGTTTGTGCTGTGAAGCTAGAAAAACTTACGAAATAAGGAGGCGGCAAAAAAATGAATAAAATTATGTATCTTGAATTTGAACGTTGTATAGGATGCCGTGCCTGTCAGGCAGCTTGCCGTGAATGCGGTGACCATGATGCGAAAGAACGGAACTATGTAGAATATGTTGACTTTACAGAATCCCGTCAGACTTTCCCAATGCTTTGCATGCAATGTAAAGATCCGGCTTGTGCTCGAGTTTGTCCTGCCAACGCAATCCAAATTACGGATGAGGGTGTAGTCCTTTCGGCAATGGAAGAAAAATGTATCGGTTGCCGTAACTGTACATTTGGCTGTCCATTTGGAATTCCTAAGTTCGATTTTGAAAAGAATAAAATGTACAAATGCGATATGTGCTATGACAGAACAAGAGATGATATTGCGCCAATGTGTGCCTCTGTATGTCCTAGTGATGCGATTCGCTTCATTGATTTTGATGAAATGCAACAGTTAAGAAGAAAACGTACGCAAATGAACCTTGTTGAGGGGAAAAAGCCGCAAGAAGGAAATAAGTGGGATTATGTACCAGAGTTCTTCGGGGTGTATACTGACTCACAATCTTAAGTAACCGATCTCGTTTAAATAGGAGCTGGTCCGGGTGAGCGCTTAGTTCTTTAAGGACAGCTCCGTTTTATTAAGTCCCTATTTGATAAAACGATTCGTAAAACGCTGGGCATTACCAAGGCATAGCCTTTAAGAATGGTTAAAGTGGAACTGCTCATACTACGGGTAAAGTGTGAATATGGACTGTGCTTAGTAAAAAGAATGATAAACCCAATTAAAGAAGAGGTGCTTTACATGTTAAAAGGCAACGTCCTCGCTGTCACTAGTGGCAAGGGGGGAGTCGGAAAATCATCTTTGTCAGTCAATCTTGCGCTGGCACTTCAAAAGTTAGGGAAATCGGTGGCCATCATCGATTTAGACATATACGGATTTAGTGTTCCCAAAATCCTTAATATCGATTTTAAACCGAAAACCTTTAATGGAAAAATCATTCCTGTTGAAACCCACGGAATTAAAGTAATGTCAATGGGATTTCTAGTGAATGGCAATGACCCAATTGTTTGGCGCGGACCTATGCTTGGAAAAATGATTGAGCATTTCACAAAGGATGTCTTATGGGGAGAACTGGATTACTTTATACTAGATATGCCACCGGGAACTGGAGACGTTGCCCTTGACATGCACTTAATGATTCCAGAAAGCAAAGAGATTGTCGTGACAACTCCGCATAAAGCTGCTGCATTTGTAGCGGAGCGTGCAGGGACAATGGCGATTAAAAGCAATCATGAAGTGATTGGTGTTGTTGAAAACATGTCCTATTTTTCCCCGCCTGAAAGCCAAGAGAAGTATTTTATCTTCGGAAAAGGTGGAGGAGAAGTACTAGCCTCGCAACTAGGTGTGGACCTCTTAGGACAACTTCCAATACAAGAGCCAGATGAGAGTTTAGATACTCCAGCCATTGCACCTGAAGGATCGCCGCTTCAGGAAGAATACGTAAAGCTTGCTCAGACGATTGATTCAAAATTTGCCTAACAGAGGTAGTAAGATAAAGTAATTGAAAACTGGAGGATTCAGGAATGAGTGAGGATAAAAAGAATAAAAACCATCCAGACAATGACCAAGATATGATGAAATTGGTTGATAATCTAAATCGCAAAGAAGATGTAAATCTGAATAGGCGTGCATTTTTAAAAGCTTCCTTTGGAACCACAGTTGCACTTGGTTTAGCAACCACACCTTTTGGGGTCATGTCTGCGATCGGCAATGATAAAGAGGATGCCGAAAGAATAGAAATTGCAACTGCAGATGAACTAGCTGTTGGTGAGGCCAAAAACTTCAACTATCCAACAGAAGATGAACCCGCTGTGTTGGTAAGAACACCAGATGATCAATATGTGGCTTACAACAACAAATGTACTCATCTTCAATGTCCGGTTTTTTATGAACATAAAGACAATGTTTTATTATGTCCATGTCATAAAGGGTACTTTGATGTGAATTCAGGTCACCCAATCGCAGGACCACCTCAACGTGAGTTACCCAAAATACTCTTAGAAGTAAAAGACGGCAAGGTATTTGCAGTAGGAAGGGAGTATCGCCATGGATAAAAAACGCGTTACATTTTTATCTATATTTTTGTTTTTGGCGATAAACGTAATCTCACTTTCAAAGGTAATTGAGGGGTACTATGGCCAAGAATATAGTCATGTATATATCTTTATGATAGTTGCCTTGATTTCAACCGGTTTGGCAACGATTGCTTTTTTCCTTTGGAGAAAAGAAGAGTATAAAAGGTAGTTCAAACGCTAACCTTAAGAGAAAAAGGAGGCTTGAACAATGAGCTCCCATTCTCATGATAAAGATAACCTTCAATCAGTGCTTAAAAACTCACTTGAGATAGAAGAAGATTTAATGCGTACCTATTTAATTACGGCTGAAAGGGTACACGAAGATGACGAATTAAAAGAACGCCTGCAAAACTTTGCAGAAGGAAATGCAAAACGAACAAAGCAATTGCTTGATGAATTAAAGAAACGTTAAAAAATCGGGGACTTATCCCAATCTCAGACTGTAGACAAACTCGATGAAGTTCGAGCTTGCCTACAGTTTTTTATTTTGTTTGTATAATGGGGACTGTTGATTTCCGTTCCAGGCGCTTCGCTTTCCGCGGGGGGGCGGTGAGCCTCCTCGTCGCAAATGCTCCTGCGGGGTCTCACCTGTCCCACTAATCCCGCAGGAGTCTTCGCGCCTTCCACTCCAATCAACAGTTTTTTTAAAGTTAATGTAGCCGTCTTATCAAGCGGACAACCGTAAGGGGACTTAAAAAATTGTCGATGCAGGCGATGCTTACTTTCGCTGCATTGAATCTAAAAAAGATGGCCACCTGGACATGGCAAGGTCCTGTAGTGGGCTAGAAATTGGGTTACGAGAGTCCGTTATATTATAAAAACTCAATAATATCCACTAAAAAACGAGAAGAGGTTCGGAATGAGACCATTCCGAACCCCTTTTGTCTACAAACTGAGATCGGGGACTACTCCCCGATCTTTTTGCTTTTAGTAAGGTTTTCTTAGATAAATGTGTTCAAGTCGGTTTAATCCCTTTTTACTAGCTCTTTTCTCTTGGACGTGAAATTTTGGCCAACTAATTACGAAACCTAGCTAAACTGATTGGTAGGCTCAATCGTAAGAGTCTCTCCCTCAAATTTCCGCTCGCCAAAAATAGTAATTATCGTGCAAGATGTAATTCTAAAAGGTTCAGATTCAAATTTATATTCTGCAAGCAACCCATTGCCAAGCTCTTGTCCGCCCTCGTTTTTTAGAATGACATTTTGTCCTTCTAGGGTACGAAGTTTGGCCTTCGTTAAAAAGGCTTTCCAGGGCTCCCAGTTTTTTATTAAATAGGCAGCCTCTCCGTTTTCAAGGTATCCTAACTGGCAACCTGTTTCATCTAATACCGCATCGTTACCTGCCATGATTTCTAAAATTACGTTTCTTAGGACCTCATATTGATGCATTTCTAATTGAGGATGAATTGAAAAAATCACTTCATCATCGTTAGATGTAAATGTTGCCAATGTTTTTTCATGATAAATAACGGAGGTTCCTCTTATGTATTCTGATTTAAGCTGATCTAAGCGTAATCCTCGTAAAATTAACGTAAGCATATCTGAACTCCTTTTTCCCTTTAAAAGGCTAGTTTCTACTATTATATAATATGACCGCTGTAGAAAAAGGACAAACGTCACATTATCTAAATATACCCATAAAAACAGAGAAAGTAGCGTATTATTTATAGAGAGAGGTTGCTACAAAAAGGACTCCTACTACACGCTTCTTCACTTTATTACAAGTTTCGTGACATTTGTTACAGAACAGAAAGTTAATTGACATTTTTTGCAGAAGAAAGTTTGATAGAATATAAAGTAAAAACTTGTTAATGGATGCACGAAGCTATTGACGAGAAATTTAGTGGGAACAGCTTTAGAGCTTATTATAAAAATTAGTGAAATTCAGATGCCGGAGGATGCCAAATGAATGTAGAAGAACAGTTAATTAAAAAGGCGTACTTTGAGGAAATGATAGAGAACTCAACAACAACTGATCACCCTTTCCAAATTCTAAGTGAGCTTTATTTAGAGGAAAATAAAAAAGAGGTAGCAGACTTCAGCTATATTCGTTTCGCTCAAGGGGAGGTTTATTTTCATTATAAGGATTATGAGGCGGCAATCTTTAAATGGGAGAATATTCACAATGAACTGGGCCCATGGGCAAAGAAGAATATGGCGGATGCCTATCTTGAGTTAGGAATGCCTGAGACTGCTGAAGGCATTTACCTTTCAATCGAAGAAGCGAGTACGCCTCTAAAAATGGAGACAAATCTTCAGTTGCTTTCCATTTATATTGAACAGGGAAGAATGGATAAGGCAATCGAGATTATTCAATCCGCGGTTGCCCTCGACCCAGACTATCCGGAAATAACGGAAATCGCGCGTAATTTTTATGAGGAACATAAAGAATGGAATTACGCAGTCAGCCTTGCATTAGATGAAGCAGTACGAACTGGTTCCCTAAATTGGTTTGCCATCCTTGAAGGATATATTACCACAGGCCAAACTGTTGGGAAGCATCCAATGTATTTTAACCATGCGATTACCACTTTATTTTCGATTAACCTATCTCGATTTGAACAATTTGTTGATGCAATCTGGAATCAGTATAAAGGTAGAGAAGAGTATCTAGATTGGCTTAATAACTTTAATACTTTGTTCCTTGATATGGAGGTTAACAGCGAGGATTCTTGGCGTTTATTATCCAACCAATATCAAGAAGCTTACTTTGAGCTAATAAATGGAACGCACTTCATTAAAGAGCTTACGCGCATGATCCCACAGCACTTGGGTAATTGGTTGAAAATCACCAATTCCTCCACTGCATTGTTTGCCTCTGCGGCAGTAATGGCATGGAGTGAGAGGTTTCCTTCAACGGTGCCTTCTACAGTGGTACGCAATGCAGAAGAAATGATTTTAAACGCCGAGAAGTACCCAATGGCAAAGGAAGATAGTCTACAACTCTTTCAGACCGTATTGGAATGGGCAGAGGAAAACGGCATTGAATCTGGAAATCTTATTAAATGGAATATTGAAGAACTAGCACACCAAAAATTCCATCACCTTTTGTTAGCGGGAATTTCCAATAGTTCAAAGGAAGATTTTATTAATGTACTGCTAGGAGATGATATCCTGTCAGGTCCAACATCTTCTATTATTGCTTTTAAGCACGGAGAAGAAACGGAGATAAAAGAAGTTACCGATACTGAAATGACGAAAATAGAAAACAATGAACAATTTCAACAGGCAATTGGCGTACGCCGACAGAACGTAAAGAAAGATACCATTATTGATTTTACGTTCCCAAATGAATTTATTCGATTGAATCAACTTAAAATGATTGATTTACCAGAGATTCAGCACCATCAGATTGGTAACCATACAATTTATCAGTACATTCACTTTGCGGATAGTATGCTCTTTTTCATCAATGCTGAGCAGGGATTAACAGACAACGATAAAGAAGTCTTAAAGCAAGTGAGTATTCAGGTGCCTAATTTGCCGATTCACTTTGTGTTAATGAAACTGGAGACTCTAACAAATGATGAAGAAAGCAAAGTAATTGATAAAACCCTTAGTCGGATACAGGTTTATTGTCCGGAAGCCAAGCTATTTATTTATTCCACCCATAATCGAAAGGATAAGGTTATTAGGGATTTCACAGAGTTTCTACACCCTACTCTAAACAATGGAATTACATTAGATGAGAGAGTGACTAAGCTCCAACATTTTGTTAGAAAATCCATTCACTATTTGCTCGATAAGCGGTTAGAAATGGAAACGAATTTGATTGAATCGGTACGTTGGAATGAAGAAATGTCCACGAAACTAAACGGAGCCATTAATCAAATCCACGATTTAGAGGATGAAAAGAAGCGGACAATTAAGGATGAATATAACCTAATTCAAGATGAGGTAAGAAAGGAAATCCTTAAAAGTGTGCCTAACATTCTTCGTAGTAGCTCTGAGATTATTAAAGAAGACAGTGATTTTAGTAAGATTCATATAAAATTAAACGAAGAGATGAACAGTCGTATACAGGATTATCTTGAAGGAACGGTTCTGAAAAAGTACTACAGAGAATTGAATAAATGGATTGCCCAGTCTAAAGCCGAGTTTGATCAAGCACAATATACTCTTGATGAAATGTGTGAAGGTTTTAATGTCATGTATGGGGAAGAAAAGCTTAAACAACAGTGTGACTTTAAAATACTTGATGATTGGCAACGGGATGCGGATAGGATGACCAGTGGCATCCAATTAGAAAAAATGAATTTCTTGCTACGCTATACACCAGCGCAGGTTTTTCTGAAAAGTGCCGGAAAGTTATTTGCAGTTATGCCGCAAAATAATGCGATGCTGTACAATAAATACAAATCTTATATAGAAAATGAGAATTACTCTGAAGCAGCAGAGACGATCGCTGATAAATTCTTCAAGCAATTTGAGATGTTTGAGAAATCACTTGGTCGTGATGTTACTCTCTTCTTCAAAGAACCGCTCCGTATCTTAAATGGAGCAGTGGATGAATCACATCAGCATATTGAAACAAGTAAGGCAGAGCTCGAAAAGATGAGGGTAAAGCCAGAAGTATATCGTGACCCTCTTAATCTGTTTGAAGTTCAACTCCGCCAATATGAATGGATGGCTGCAGCAGGGAAACAACAGTAAGACTATTATTAAAAGGACCAGCTAACACGTAGCTGGTCCTTTTATCGTGCGCCTGGCATGGGTGCAATCTATAGGG
>NZ_JACWFH010000031.1:0-138910 GCF_019749255.1 Mesobacillus maritimus
AGGCTGGGTTATTGGCGTATCGCCAAAAGCCCAATACTAGATAGAGCCCTTGATAACCACTACTGGTTAAAACAAGGGCTCAAAAGTTTGCTTGCAAGGTATCAAATATTACGTTCGACTTAATTGAAACCGCCGTATACCGAACGGTACGTACGGTGGTGTGAGAGGTCGGGGGTTAGTCACCCCCTCCTACTCGATTCTATTTACGATGTCATTTTTACTTTTTTTTGTGTTGTTGTCCACATTCCTCGGCTTGGGCTTTCTACTAAGTCGTTATAGGCGAGGACGTTTAGATCCCTCTGAATGGTTCGTGGGGTAATGCCAAATTCTTCTACAAGGTCCTGGGTTGTTACAGTTCCATGCTCGTGAATGAACATGTAAATGGACTTTATTCGGTTTATCATCCGGTTAGTTGAAGGTTTCAAACAACCACTCCCTATCCTAAATTAAACCCTTGACATTTACTACAACCGACAGTTCATTGTGATGAATCTTGCGACTTATGTAGTTTCTTCTATCAGCCATCTCCTTTTCAAAGGCATCATTACTTGACCTCTTTTTAACTATTTTACCCTTTATTAAGCTAAAATTCTAGCAAATTAACTAAATTAACAAAAAATTCATCAAAATTTGGTAGGAATTGTTCGGAATATCCCTCCTTTGCAATGGTGTTAGTTTACCTTATGGTATTGGGTAGGTATTTTATGAGTAAAAATAATTGAAAATTAAGAAATATACAAGCTGTTAGGAAAAAAGTTTGAAAATGAGATGGAGAGCGGTAAGATAAGGTAATAAAATAATATTTCTACATACTGAGCCTAAGGCAATTTAACTGGAGGAATAAACATGACAAACATTCAGTGGGAAGAAGAAGTCGAAAAACGGAAAGAGCAACTGATTAAGGATACTCAAAGATTATTACAAATAAAGAGTGTTCTCGATGAAGAGAATAGCACCTCAGATGCACCGCTTGGACTAGGCGTAAAAGAGGCATTGGACTTCATGCTGAAGCTTGGTAAAGAGGATGGATTTACTCCTAAAAATACCGGGAATTTAGCTGGTCATCTTGAGTTCGGTGAAGGGGAAGAAATTGTCGGGATTCTCTGCCATGTCGATGTTGTCCCTGAGGGAGATGGTTGGTCAAGTGACCCGTATGCCGCTGAGATTCGTGATGGGAAAATCTTTGCTCGCGGTGCAATAGATGACAAGGGACCCACAATGGCCGCCTATTATGCAATGAAAATTGTCAAAGAGCTTGGTCTGCCGTTAAAACGACGGGTTCGTATGATTATTGGAACGGATGAGGAAAGCAATTGGCGTTGTGTGGACCACTATTTTAAGCATGAGGAAATGCCACAGATGGGGTTTGCTCCAGATGCAGACTTCCCAATTATCTATGCGGAGAAAGGCATTGCTGATTTTGACCTTGTTTTTAGAGGCGCGGAGGAAGAAGTAGTAGAGTCTGATGTTAAGGTCATTGAGTACACCTCAGGTCGAAGATATAATATGGTGCCAGATTTGGCGTCTGTTTCCTTGCAAATACCAACCATGCAAACAGAGGTCATTCAGCGCTACGAAGCCTATAAACAACAACATGGTCTGGGTGGGAACTGTCATGTAGATAACGGGGTGTTTGTTCTAACCATGGAGGGCGTGTCGGCCCATGGAATGGAGCCAGATAACGGGAAAAATGCGGGACTTTTCATGGCGCGTTTCTTGTCGGAGTTAAACTTAGATAAAAAGGCAGCCAAGTTCTTTCAATTTGTCGTTACCTATTTTGGAAAAGAATCACGCGGGAATGAATTGGGGATTGCATATTCCGATGAAATTACAGGGGATCTAACCATTAATGTTGGAAAACTTAGCTTTTCACAAGCAGATGGTGGAGTACTAGGTTTGAATATGAGGTACCCGGTTACCACAAATCTTGAAGAGGTCCAATCTACCTTAGAAAGCCTTGTAACCAAGAAAGGGTTTACCATTGAGAACTTTGATGATTCAAAGCCACATCATGTGAATGAAAATGACTTCCTCGTTCAGACGCTAAAAAAGGTCTATGAAGAGCAAACCGGTGAGAAAGCTGAACTTATTTCAATTGGTGGTGGGACGTATGCGCGCTCGCTTGAATCAGGAGTTGCATTTGGTCCATTGTTCCCTGGCAGACCTGATTGTGCTCACCAAAAGGATGAGTACATTTTGATAGAGGATATGCTTAAGGCTACGGCTATCTATGCTCAGGCAATATATGAACTAGCTGGTAAAATAGAATAGGGGGAGAAGACATGCAAAATGTCATTTTAAATGGAGAATTACTAGAAAGAGGAGAAGCTTCGATCGATATTGAGGACCGTGGATATCAATTTGGGGATGGAGTTTACGAGGTTATCCGAGTTTATAACGGAAAAATGTTTACAGAGGAAGAGCATTTGGAGCGATTATGGGCAAGTGCTGCTAGTATTGGAATTGAAATTCCTTATTCTAAGGAACAATTACAAGAACAGTTGAAAGCGCTAGTTGAAAAAGACAAGCTGTCTTTAGGTACGGTGTACTTGCAGTTCACTCGTGGAATTTCGCCACGAAAGCATCCCTTTCCTGCAGGTGGAGTAACTCCAACATTTGTGGCCTATACGAGGGAAGTTGGTCGCCCTGTCGAAAAGCTACAGGCAGGTGTAAAAGCTATTATTACGGATGACATTCGTTGGTTGCGTTGCGATATCAAAAGTTTGAATTTATTAGGAAACCTACTAGCGAACCAAAAGGCAGCTGAAGCTGGTTGTGATGAAGCTGTTCTTCATCGTGAAGGAAGAGTGACCGAAGGAAGTCATTCAAATATTTCAATCGTAAAAGACGGCAAGATTCATACCCATCCAGCGAATCATTTTATTTTAAATGGGATTTCAAGGCGTGTAATGCTAGAAATCTGTAAGCGAGAAAATATCTCTGTGATTGAAGAACCATTTACTTTAGAGGAATTAACCCAAGCAGATGAAGTGTTTCTGACAGGAACTACCGTAGAGGTTATGCCGGTTGTAGAGTTGGCTGGCAAAGAGATTAGTGGAGGGAAACCAGGCCCTTTAACTAGAAAACTCCAAGATTTATTTAAAAACGAAATTGAACTCCAGTGCGGAAAATTATAAGAATGGTTAATGGGGGATTGCTACTTGGGCAATCCCTCTCTTTTTATCTTTGTCCAAGAAACATAATCGGACCCGCCTAAGAAATAATAGAGGTATCATGTTTCAAAATCCGTTCTATTGTTAGTCTATTTTGATAAAATAAAAGAGCTAGAAAGGAAGAGACTCTATGTCGCAGTCAAATCAACATTATTTTTATGCGTTAGAATTGCCAGTGGGAACAAAGCAGAAGCTTGGGGAGAATTGCGGAGAATTGAAGGAGACATTGCACTTCAAACGGTGGGTGCATCCACATGATTATCATATTACGTTCGCTTTTCTTGGGCATGCGCCTGACAATATGCTTGCAGATTCTATAAAAAAGTTAGAGTCAGGAATTGATAGCCCTGCTTTCACTCTAAAAATACGACACCTAGGTGTGTTTGGAAAAAGTGATTCCCCGCGAATCTTTTGGGCTGGGGTGAACGAGGAGCCGTTATTAAAGGATGCTAGGGAGATTGTTTACCAAGCATGCATTGACTCGGGTTTTAAACTAGAAACTAGACCGTTTAAACCTCATATTACATTAGCAAGAAAGTGGGACGGGGATCTCCCTTTCACTAACGAGTGGCTAAGACAAGCAGATCCCTTTTTAGGTAAAGAAATGGAGTTTGAAGCTAAAAATATAGTTTTATACAAGACGCATTTGGGGAAAGAACCTAAATATGAGGCTGTATTAAAAATTCCACTTCAAAGCTAAAGAAATAGGCTTCTTTCTAGCTCCCTAACATACATTTAGTAATAAAATGAAATTTGAAGGCGGAAACAAATGAAACAGATGTATTTTATTATCAACTTACAAGCAAAAAATGGGCGCTGCCGCAAAGTCTGGGAGCAGATTGAACAACAATTAACTCAATATGGAACTCCTTACAAAGCATGTTATACGGAATACTCAGGGCATGCTGTTGAGCTAACCAAAGCAATTGCCCAAGAAGAATATGAAGAGGAAAAAACGATTGTCGTCGTTGGTGGCGACGGCACTCTGCATGAAGTGGTCAACGGTGCTATTGGCCATTCAAAACTAACGATTGGGTTTATCCCTGGTGGGTCTGGCAATGACTTCTCAAGAGGTTTTGGGATTCCACAGGATCCTCTTGCAGCCTTAAAATTAATTCTTGATGAGTCACCCAAAAATGTTGTGGATATTGGAAGGATTTCTGCAGGGACCACGAGTCACTATTTTATTAACAATATGGGAGTTGGCTTTGATGCAGCGATTAGCGATGATGCCAACCACTCGAAACTAAAAGCAAAATTAAACGTCCTTTCGCTCGGGAGTCTTGCCTATGCCTTCATTGTCATTAAAAAGTTATTCACCTATCAAAGTACAGATATGTGGATCAAAATAGATGAACAAGAGAAACAGTTTAAACAAGTTTGGTTCGTGACGCTTGCCAATCAGGTCTATTATGGTGGTGGGATGAAAATAGCACCGAATGCTTCAGCCACAGATGGTTTACTTGATGTCATTATTGTCCATAACTTATCAAGATGGAAATTATTATCCGTTTTTATATCCGTTTTTTGGGGTGGACATACTGAATTCAAAGAAGTATGTATGTTAAAAGGAAAGAAGGTCTCAATCCAAACGCAAAAGCCTGTTATCGCGCATGCTGATGGTGAAATAATTGGAAACACACCAATGGAGGTTGAAGCGGTTTGCGACTCTCTCACCATCATTACAGGTAAATTAGAAGGAACAGGCTGAGGAGCTGAAAAGACATATGGAAGCCATCAACCGATTATTTTATGCCTATCTAGATGAGATGCAGATGATTACAATTTTACTTCCTTATTCTTATCATAAGGGAGAGTCATCCGCCTTTTACTTACTAAATGAGGCTGAGATGATTCCCTTAGAGATACGTGAAAAAATTCACCTACCACAGTCTTTAAAGTATGTATGCTATAGTCAAATAACACCGCAAATTGGAAGTTCATACAACATTAAGGATGAATACGGAGGACAAACAGATCTCCAAGTCGGTGCTGTTATCCGCACGAAAGAATTTGATGAAGCTTTTTATTATTCCGGAGATGACTTAGGGGTTACTCTTCGGTCAAACAAGACCGTATTTAAAGTCTGGGCACCTACGGCGACGCAGGTGAAATTAAAGATTAGCGCTGATGAAAAAAGCAGCCCAGAGTATGTAATGTTGAATCGTGAAGCAAAGGGAATCTGGATGGTTGAGGTCGAAAAGAACTTGGAAGGGTATCGTTATAGCTACCAGGCTTGCATCAATCTCGAGTGGCGGGAAGCTGTCGATCCATATGCGAAAGCTGTAAGTGTTAACGGTCAAATGGGGGTGGTCGTTGACCTAGAGAAAACTGCGACGTCTAAGCCCCAATTACCAAACTTAGCTAATCCATGTGATGCTATCATTTATGAAACACATATCCGAGACCTAACAATCCATCCTAGTAGTGGAGTGAAACATAAAGGAACCTATTTAGGAGCCGCAGAGCTAGGAACGAAAAGCTCTTCAGGCGAGCCTACTGGATTATCTTATATTAAAGACCTTGGGGTCACACATATTGAGTTCCTCCCGTTTCATGACTTTGAAGGAGTAGATGAGCTAAATCCAAATCATGAATATAACTGGGGCTATAATCCTGTTCATTTTAATGTTCCAGACGGTAGTTACTCATCTGATCCAAGTGATCCTTACAAGCGAATAATAGAGTTGAAGCAACTAATTGCCACCATTCATTCTCAAGGACTAAGGGTTATTATGGATGCGGTTTACAATCATGTATATATCCGTGAAAATTCTCCTTTTGAAAAGCTTGTACCCGGCTATTATTTCCGTCATGGAGAAAATGGGCTCCCGTCAAATGGAACAGGTGTTGGAAATGATTTTGCGTCAGAACGGTTGATGGCCAGAAAGTTTATTCTTGATTCAGTACGGTATTGGATGGAAGAATATCAAATTGACGGGCTAAGATTTGACTTAATGGGAATCCTTGACATCACGACCATGCAAGCAGTAAGAGAGCTTGTTTCATCGTTGGATTCTGCTGCAATCATTATTGGGGAAGGGTGGGATTTAAATACGCCAATTCCTCATGATGAAAAAGCGACCATCGGCAATCAGGAGAAAATCCCAACTATAGGTCAATTCAACGATTGGTTCCGAGATACGATTAAAGGGAGCACATTTAACCTTTATGATCGTGGATATGCTTTAGGAAACGAGCGATATACAGAGGCGGCCAAGCAGGTTTTAGCAGGAAGTATCGGAGTAGAGAGGCGTAAAACAGGTTTGTTCTTAAATCCCACTCAGACAGTGAATTATGTAGAATCACATGATAACCATACTCTCTGGGATAAGCTCGAAGCCTGTGAACAAGATAACATTGAACAAAGGCATAGATTGGCGACAGCTTTAGTGATTCTTGCTCAAGGTATACCCTTTATTCACAGTGGCCAAGAATTTTTTAGGACCAAAAAAGGGATTGGCAATAGCTACAAATCACCTGATGAAATCAATTGGTTGGATTGGAATCGAAGAGATGCTCATTTGGAAAACATTCGTTACCTTAAGGGAATGATATCGATTAGAAATTCCCATCAGGCCTTTCGTTTACCTGAGGCAGCACTTGTACGGAAACACCTGCATTTTTTACCACTTCCTCCGCCGCTAATTGGCTATCGATTATCAGAAGTGGAAAAGTTTGGGGATTGGCAGGAGATTATCACCTTTATAAATCCCACAAATGAAAGAAAGATTGTCCATTTTCCAGAAAAAACTTGTTGGAAAATATTAGCTAATTCTCAGTGTGCATCTGCTACACCGGTTGATGAAATTCGCGAGAAATGCGTAAATATAGAGGCTTGTTCGCTTTTAATTGCTGCAAGGTAAATAAAAAGTTGTTTAGTAACCTCTTTCACGAAATAAAGAATAACGAAGGTGGACTTGACGGGGTAACCATATTGGAGATAAAATTTATTAAGATAGCTATTGTGTCAATCTCTTCAATAGCTGTCTTTTTTATTCATTAGGATACTATCATTAAAAAGAATCTCGTATTTTAGAGATCGTGACATAAATTGAAGGTGAACAACTTTGGAAGATTTATTAGGACAGGATTGGGAGATTATTCCTGCAGGTGGGGCCACTGGTACCGCCTATTTTGCCCAACATGAAAAACAGCGTTTGTTTTTAAAACGGAATTCTTCTCCTTTTCTTGCGGTCTTATCTGCTGAAGGAATCGTCCCTAAGCTAGTTTGGACAAAGAGACTGGAAAACGGTGATGTCATTACCGCCCAGCAATGGTTGAACGGGAGAGAGCTAAAGTCCATTGACATGGCTGATAATAGTGTTGCCAAATTATTAAATAAAATACACCGCTCTAAACCGCTTCTTAACATGCTAACTAGGCTTGGGAAAACCCCAATTCAGCCTGAGACCGTCTTTCATCTTATTAATAAAGACTTAGATGAAGGTGTTACTGGTCTTCCAATTGTTGCGGCAGCACTTGAATTTTTAACAAACGAATTAGAAAATATTGATCATCATGAAAAAGTTGTCTGCCATTGTGATGTCAATCATAACAACTGGTTGCTTACGGAAAACAACCAGTTGTATTTGATTGATTGGGATGGTGCAATTATTGCAGACCCTGCCATTGATCTAGGTTTGTTGCTTTATTCTTATATCCCAAGAGAAGATTGGGAGAACTGGCTTGAGCGCTATGGTCTGCCATTGACTGAGAATTTAATGCTGCGTATGAAATGGTATGTGCTGGCTCAGGCTTTATCGTCCATTCAATGGCATAAGAACCAGGATCGCCTCGCTGAAATGGATAGCTGGATTGAATTTTTGAAAAATGCTTTTCAAAAATAACCAGCATCACCGTTTTTGAGTGACGTTGGGTGCTTCCGCATTTTTAAGAAAATTGACCTATATTATCAACCCAATTGTTCAGGTTTTCTTGGTTGGACAATATATGCTCATCTAAATCGGATGAATATTTTCCGTTTTGGCTGTACTGATAAATCTCTTGCAGTACTGGTTTCACATTGTTGTCTAGGTTTGTGTTAACCATTAATGATTTTACAAGTCGCTCTACTTGTTCGCATTCTGCGACAGAGCCGCAGCAGTCGGTCTGTTGATTTGACAGGATATCTGTTAAAAGATTGACCTGATCTTGATAACTAAGTGGCATAGATATCACCCTTTCAAATAAGGTAATGGAAAAAGGAATCCACGTTTATATTTTGCGGATTCCTTTATTCTTTATACTCTATCCCCACTATAGCTTGAAAAATAGTACCTACCCATGATATGTTTTGAACGATATGAATTTTACAGAGGTGTCTTAATGAGATTAAGAAATAAGCCATGGGCTGAGGATAAGCTCATGGAATATCCCCAATATGTTGTCCATGAACCTGAAAATCATCGTGGAAAATGGAGCGAGTTATTTGCAGTAGAACAGCCCCTCCACATTGAAATTGGTACAGGTAAGGGCCGCTTTATTACTGAAATGGCGAAAGCAAATCCTAATGTAAATTATATTGGAATTGAATTACAAAAAAGTGTCATTATTTCTGCACTAGATAGGCTGATTGAGTCTGAACTACCTAATTGTAAACTGATGAATGTTGATGCTGCTGAGCTTGGAAAATACTTTGCTCCAGGAGATGTTGACAGAGTTTACTTAAATTTTTCTGACCCATGGCCAAAAGCGAGGCATGAGAAGCGTCGCTTAACCTTTAAAAGCTTCTTAGCTGTATATGAAGAAATTCTTGGGAAAAAAGGAGAAATTCATTTTAAAACCGATAATCAAGGGCTGTTTGAATACTCACTCATGAGTTTTTCTCGATATGGATTACTTTTAAAGTATGTTAGCCTTGATTTGCATCAAAGTGACTTTGAAGGCAATATCATGACCGAGTATGAGGAGAAATTTTCATCAAGAGGCAACCGGATCTATCGTTGCGAAGTACAATACCAGAATTAGCGGTAATCTTTAAGGTCTATAAGAATGACTTTAAGGTTACATACTTATAAGAACTAAGGAAACACACGTATTTCATTTTGAAATCGTGTGTTTTTTTGTGCTGTGGTCGTATTTGATTTTAGAGAGTTGAATAAAGTAACCGTTGTAAGCCTAGCGTGCCCGAAAGCCGAGTGAGAGTGCTGAAAAGGTAACGGAGGAAAGTCCAGCGTGCCTGAAAGCTGTGGGGAAGTAAAAAAAGGTAACGGAGGAAAGTCCAGCGTGCCCAAAAGCCGTAGGGAAGAGGTGAAAAGGTAACGGAGGAAAGTCCAGCGTGCCCAAAAGCCGTAGGGAAGAGGTGAAAAGGTAACGGAGGAAAGTCCAGCGTGCCTGAAAGCTGTAGGGAAGAGGTGAAAAGGTAACGGAGGAAAGCCCAGCGTGCCCAAAAGCTGTGTGGAAGTGCTAGAAAAGGTCAATAGGTCACGATGAAAAAACACCGCACCTGAAAATCGTAGTGAATAGGTGGAAACCGGATTATGCTCACCTCCCCCAAAAAACTAAATAGTCATAATGTCTCAGGTCGTATATATATTAAGTTGTCTCTAAAAATGTTAGAATTAACTGAAAATGGTTACTAGGGGGATGTGCATGGAGAAACTTGAATTGGCAAATGTCACTTTTACTTGGCTAAAGGGAGGGGTCTCGCATCTTGATGGAGGGGCTATGTTCGGGGTGGTACCAAAGCCATTATGGACACGGAAATACCCAGTGAATGAAAAAAATCAAATTGAATTAAGGGCCGATCCAATCTTAATTCAGACAGGTGGAAAAAACTATCTGATCGAATCAGGGATTGGAAATGGAAAATTAACTGATAAACAAAAGCGAAATTTCGGTGTAGAGGAAGAATCTGAAGTTGAACAATCGCTAGAAGCTCTAGGATTAACTCCTATGGACATTGACTATGTTCTTATGACGCATATGCATTATGATCACGCCAATGGGCTGACTAAAGAGGTGAATGGTGAGTTCGTTTCCGTTTTTCCAAACGCGACCATTGTAACTTCCGAGGTGGAATGGGAGGAATTAAAAAACCCTAATATCCGCTCAAAAGCTACATACTGGAAAGAAAACTGGGAGCCTATTCAAAATCAAATTTTGACGTTCAAAGAAGAATGGAATCACAGCCTATTTAAAATGGTTCACACAGGTGGCCATAGCAACGGGCATTCTATCATAATCATTGAATCAGAGGGTGAGACGGTCGTTCATATGGCTGATTTAATGGGAACTCATGCTCACCAGAATGTTCTATGGGTCATGGCCTATGATGATTATCCGATGGATTCGATTGCTGCCAAACAAAAATGGATGAAATTTGCCGCAGATAAGAAGGCATGGTTCACCTTTTACCATGATGCTTTCTACCGAGCGATAAAGCTAGATGAACAAGGTGAGATCATTTCAGCTGTAAAACGGGAAAAGTAAAGAAAAAGCCTGCGTACATACTCGCAGGCTTTTAACCGATAGGTTTCGTTTCAATAATTGTTCCGGTTTTTGCATCAGCAATAAACTCAAACAGCTCAGAATGCCCGTTAATACTGCGGGTAATCCCACCTTTATACACTTGATGTTCGATAGGGGACCGCAAAAAAGGTTCAGCACTCATATTAATCCATGAGCCACTAATTGGACCATCTTTTTTAAAGGCCTCTTTTACCTGATTTAGAATTTCTTCAGGAGAAATCGTTTCCTTACGGGATATTGCCTCATTTACAATGTATGCACCTGCAACTCCAGCACTAACTCCTAGAAAAAAATACTTCCAGTTCATTGCGGACCCTCCTTTAATCTGTAAAAATAATCCTTTAAAACTAATCATAACAAAAATTCCATTCTCACAAAAGAACTATTGTCTGGATTTGGAAGCGTGAGGAAACAATACTATTGGCATCCTAACAAATATTTCTGTAAAATACATGTTGTACATAATTAGAGAGTCTAAATTTTTTTACTTAGAGGAGCTGCGGAATATGAATGAACAAACACTACAGTTATTTAAAACCCTTACCGAGCTTCCTGGAGCATCTGGTTTCGAGCATTCTGTGCGAAAGTTCATGCGTGAACAATTAGAGCAGTATGCTGATGAGATGGTTCAGGACAATTTAGGAAGTATCTTTGGGGTAAAAAGAGGAAATCCAGCTGGTCCGACCGTAATGGTAGCTGGACATATGGATGAGGTTGGATTTATGGTGACCTCTATTACGAAGAACGGGATGATTCGGTTCCAAACGCTTGGAGGCTGGTGGAGTCAAGTTCTTTTGGCACAGCGCGTTCAAATCATCACAGATAAAGGGCCAGTTGTCGGAGTCATCGGCTCTATCCCGCCTCATTTGCTAGATGATGCGAAACGCAATAAGCCGATGGATATTAAAGATATGCTAATTGATATCGGTGCAGACGATAAGGAAGATGCAATGAATATTGGAATTAAGCCTGGGCAACAAATCGTTCCTATTATGCCGTTTACACCAATGGCAAATGAGAAGAAAATCCTGGCCAAAGCTTGGGATAACCGTTATGGTTGCGGGTTATCAATTGAGCTATTGAAAGAACTTAAAGATGAAACATTGCCAAATATCCTCTATTCTGGTGCTACCGTGCAGGAAGAAGTTGGATTAAGAGGCGCTCAGACAGCAGCGACGATGATCAATCCTGATATCTTTTTTGCTCTAGATGCGAGCCCGGCAAATGATATGACTGGCGATAAAAATGAATTCGGTCAATTAGGCAAAGGTGCTTTATTAAGAATTTTAGATCGTTCCATGGTGACTCATCGTGGCATGAGAGAATTCATCCTTGATACCGCTGAGTCCAATAACATTCCATATCAGTACTTCGTTTCTCAAGGAGGAACAGATGCAGGACGCGTGCATATTTCCAATCAAGGTGTTCCTAGTGGAGTAATTGGAATTTGTTCCCGTTACATTCATACTCACGGATCCATTGTCCATGTTGATGACTATGCAGCAGCAAAAGAGCTAATAGTTAAGCTAGTAAAAGCATGTGATAAAACCACAATTGATACGATCAAACAAAATAGTTAAACCAGAAGAGGCAGTTAAGCTGCCTCTTTTTGTTGAAGAAGAAAGGGGTAACACTATGTTCATTTCTATCGGTTCAAAAAATCCAGCGAAAATAGCCGCGGTTGAGCAGGCATTACAAGGCTATAGCTTTGAATTAATTTCCGTCGATACAGAATCTGGAGTAAGCGCACAGCCTCTGTCTGATGAAGAAACGATTAAGGGGGCAATCAACCGCGCAGTTTCCGCCTTAAGTGTATCTCGTGCAGATATCGGGATTGGCCTAGAAGGTGGCGTACAAGAAACAAAACACGGCTTGTTTTTATGTAATTGGGGGGCACTATTAGCGAAAGACAAAGAACCCATTCTTGCAGGTGGAGCGAGAATCGCTTTACCGGATGAAATTGCAAGTCGCCTGCTAGCAGGAGAAGAACTAGGTCCAGTAATGGATGAGTTTGCCCAAAAACAAAATGTCCGCAAAAAAGAAGGAGCTATTGGCATTTTTACAAATGGTAAAATTGATCGCATTGAAATGTTCTCTCATGTGGTGAAATTACTGCTAGGACAGTATGAATTCAACAAATAAACCAGTATATGAAATCTAAAGAGGCATAATTAGGGCGATTTTTTGAAATATTAATGCTAAAATGAGGAATTTATGTTATAGGGGTTGTCACTAGTTCTAAGGTAACGTTATGATAGATAAGGATTGCTTGTCCGAATAAAGGAGGATATTCATAATGAAATTATTCGGCGTGAAGGCCTTATTTATATTCATTGCCTTAGTTGGGTTGTCGGCTTGTTCTGCCTCTTTTGAGGAAGTACTTGAAGAAACGAAAACGGCTGTAGAAGCAGAGTTTAACAAGGAAGCAGATAAAACCAATAATAGTAATGATGATATAAAGTACCGCTTGCCTTTTGGAGTAGAGAAGGAAGAAGAGACACCGAACAATATTCTACTTAAAAATGGTTCTCGAACTTATATCTTATTTTATAATCAGTATGAAGAAAGTGGAAGTAAAGTCGTCTATGAGTCCACGCTAGAACAGCACACTGAATGGGATGCAAATATAACCTTTGAACAGGACGGAGATTTTGGTTATTTGCTTGTTAAGCAACTTGATGAGGACAATTATCAAATAGTAACAGGGGTTGGAGGAGTAAAACTAACAACCGAAACAAAAAACCTTAAATCAGATGCTGTGACAATGATGGAAATTGCTAATTCAGTCAAGGTAAAATAGGGGAGCGCCATCACATTGATGGCGCCCTTATTAATTTATAGGCTTATTCATTGGACCTAGCTTACTTTATCGGTGGCCCTAAATCAAAAGCTAGGTGAAACACAGCTATTTAAAATCAGTTTGGTTTCTTTTTTAATTCTACAAGTTTAAAATAGTTACACAGTGTTAAGTAGAAGTGGAGGAAAAACAATGAAAAAACTTGAGTCTGTTGAACAATTTGAAACAATGAAACAATCAGGGAAACATGTATTTATGTTCTCCGCAGACTGGTGCCCAGATTGTCGATTTATTGATCCTATTTTACCAGAAGTTGAAGCTAAATTCTCTGAGTTTACCTTTGTTTATGTTGATAGAGATGAGTATATTGACCTATGTATTCAGTTGGATATATTCGGAATCCCTAGCTTTTTAGCCTACCAAGATGGGGAAGAGTTGGGGCGTTTTGTTAATAAAGATCGCAAAACACAAGAACAAATCGAGCAGTTTATTGGAGGCCTAGCCTAAAAAATGGATAGTAAGAAAATGAGAAAAATGTTGGAGGAAAAGCTTCAGCACCCCAATCGAAAGTTTGTTTTTGACCGTGAAAAGGATACCTTACGCATAGAAAACAAAGAAACAGGACGAGGGATTACCGTCGCTTTGCCTGGAATCATCGCTAAATGGAATGAGCAAAAAGAAAAGGCAATTGATGAGACGGTCTATTATGTGGTTGAAGGATTAAATGCGATGGAAGAGAAAGCTCAGCTTTCGGGTCAAGAGCGAAATATCTTTCCTGTCATCCGTTCTACCTCTTTTCCAGCAGAGGCTGAAGAGGGAGTTCCATTTTTCTTTGATGACCATACTGCGGAAACTAGAATTTATTATGCACTTGATATGGGGAAAACCTACCGACTTATTGATAAAAGGCTAATTGAAAAGGAAGGTTGGGAAGAAAGCCATATAAGAGAGACCGCATTATTCAATCTGCGTTCACTTCCGGCAGAATTCAAGACAGATGAAGTGGCAGGTAATCTATTTTACTTTTTAAATTCGAATGATGGATATGATGCAAGTAGAATTTTAAATGATCGCCTTTTAAGCAAAATGAAAGACAAAGTTGAGGGGAGTCTTGCTATTGCGGTACCCCATCAAGATGTCTTAATTGTTGCAGATATCCGGAATGACACAGGGTTCGATGTCCTTGCGCAAATGACGATGAGCTTTTTTACAAGCGGGCGAGTGCCGATAACGGCATTGTCCTTCCTTTACGAAGAAGGGGAGCTTGAGCCTATCTTTATTCTTGGTCAAAATAAAAAGAAATAACTTATCACTCTTACAGCATGATAAAAGCCCTAAAATAGGGCTTTTTGTATTCTTATTTTCATCCTTATATTAATCGATATGACTTATCTTTTAAGTTTATCTCGAAAATTGGCCAATAACTGTTAAAATAGGAATGATATAAGGATTATAGAAAGAGTGATAAACTTTGAGTTGGATTAAAAGGCTTTTACAAATGTTCAATGGTGAAGAAGGTGAAATGAAACAATCTGAACCTCTTAGAACGAACAACAACAGTGGTAGGCAGCAACGCCAGTTTACAGAACAAAATAAGATAGAGCCAAAAAAGGAAGTTGAAGCGCGGGTTTTGTATAAGTACCCGAAGGGTCAATTTAAATTTCCTTTAATCCCGGACGCAGAAATTGAAAAAAAAGCACATCCTAAAAATGTTCGGCGGACGGAAAATAGAACGAAGACCGTCACTCCGATTCATAAGGAAAGGCCGGCTCATAAGGAAAAGCCAATTGAAAAAGAACCTACACCCGTGAAGCCTGTATTTCAGCCTAAGGCACCTAAACCTAAACCAAACATGAATCGTCAACCGTTTAGAAGGACAGAAACTCCTTCCCCTATATTTGCTTTCAATAGGCCTAAATCTGACGAAATCGAATATGAATTAAAAGGATTTAATACTGATGTATCGGATGAAGAGCAAACACAAAGAAAAGAATTTGTAGGAGCTCAAGAGAAAACGCCGACTAAAGAGGCTGAGGTAGCTCAGGAGCAAACGCCGATTAAAGAGGTTGAGGTAGCTCAGGAGCAAGCGCTGACTAAAGAGGTTGAGGTAGTTCAGGAGCAAGCGCCGACTAAAGAGGTTGAGGTAGCTCAAGAAGAGCAAGCGCCGACTAAAGAGGCTGAGGTAGCTCAAGAGCAAGCGCAGATTAAAGAGGTTGAGGTAGCTCAGGAGCAAGCGCCGACTAAAGAGGTTGAGGTAGCTCAAGAAGAGCAAGCGCCGACTAAAGAGGCTAAGGTAGCTCAAGAGCAAGCGCAGATTAAAGAGGTCGGAGCAGCTCAAGAGCAAATATCGATTAAAGAGGTAGAAGGACCTCAAGAAACATCAAACGAAGAGGTTGAAGTAGTTTCAGAACAAGCACCAATTGAAGCGGTTAGAGCAACTCAATTTGAACCTCCTAGTGAAGAAGTTCGAGAGGAAGCCTCAATTATTAAAGAGGATGTAACTCAAGTAGAAACTCCAATCTTGTTAGATGAAGAAGCCCGTAAAGCAACCATCTTGACCGCTGAGGAAGCTCAAGGAGACGTACGAGGCGAGGCTGCTGACTATCTCCAACAGGCAACGCCAATTGAGAGAAATGAGTTAGTTCAAGAGGCAGAGATGAGTGCCCGAAACGAAGTAGACAGGATAAAGCAAGAGGATCAAAGGCGTGTGTTCGAGAAAGATAATAGTCTTGAATACACAGAGACTGAACCGAAACAGGTGCAGGAGTCACTATTGGAAAAACCAGACTCGGATGAAAAAATTAAAAAGGCGATTGAAGATGTACCTGTCGCCGCTTCACTTGAAGCTGCTCCGGAACGCAAAAAAAGACAGTTGCCTTTTAATGTCTTGATGTTGAAGCAAGATAAGCGTAAGCTAGAAGAACAAAAAAATCTAGCAGACACGATTCTACAAAAATTCAATCCTGTTAAAAATTCCCGTGCTGTTTCAGAAAAAGAAACAGCAACAGGAAACGAAACTGAAAAAGACACAGAAACAGTCATAAACGAAGAAACGGAAGCGAAAGCTTTAGAGACAGCTCAACCATCAAACTATGAATTTCCACCACTGAATTTGCTGCAGCCTCCGGTTATGATTGAAACGAGCCGAGAATGGTTAGAAAGTCAGGAAATGCTATTAAATGAGACACTGAAAAATTTTAATGTAGGAGCGCGGGTAGTCAATGTTACTCAAGGGCCCGCAGTTACTCGTTTTGAGGTCCAACCAGAACCAGGTGTGAAAGTTAACAAGATTACCAATCTATCAGATGATATCAAATTAAGTCTTGCGGCAAGAGATATTCGGATTGAGGCTCCAATCCCGGGGAAGCATACGATAGGGATTGAAGTCCCAAATGAGACTAGTAGACCTGTACTGATAAGTGAGATTTTGCGAACAAGTGGTTTCAATGAAAACACTTCTCCTCTCGCGGTTGCACTTGGTCTTGATATTGCGGGCTCTCCAGTTGTCACGGATTTAAAGAAAATGCCGCATGGCCTCATTGCTGGTGCTACTGGTTCAGGTAAAAGTGTTTGCATCAATACCATGCTCGTGAGTCTTTTATATAAGGCTCACCCTGATGATGTAAAATTATTGTTGATTGACCCGAAGATGGTTGAACTTGCACCTTATAATCAAATACCGCATCTTGTAAGTCCCGTAATAACCGATGTAAAGGCAGCGACAGCCTCGTTAAAATGGGCAGTCGAGGAAATGGAACGCCGGTATGAACTCTTTGCCCACACAGGTGTTAGGGATATTAGTAGGTTCAATGAACTTGCCCTTGAACACAAACGCTACTCAGAGAAACTACCGTACATCGTTATTGTCATTGACGAACTTGCGGATCTGATGATGATGTCACCAGCAGATGTTGAGGAAGCTATCTGTCGGATTGCTCAAAAAGCTAGGGCTTGTGGGATACATTTAGTTATCGCTACTCAGAGGCCGTCGGTTGATGTCATTACGGGGTTAATCAAGGCAAATGTTCCGACAAGGGTTGCTTTTTCGGTATCCTCTCAAGTTGATTCGAGAACAATCATTGATATTAGTGGTGCAGAAAAACTTCTAGGTCGAGGCGACATGCTGTTCTTAGAAAATGGAAAGTCAAAACCATTTCGATTACAAGGAACGTTTGTGTCTGATCAAGAAATTGATGATATTGTAGCATTTGTCCGTAAGCAAAGAGATCCTGAGTATTTATTTGAGCAGGATGAATTGATAAAAAAATCGCAAATAACAGAAGACGAAGATGAGCTCTTTTATGAGGCTTGCCTATACGTCATTGAACAGGACGGGGCATCCACATCTAGTATTCAGCGGCGATTTAAAATAGGGTACAATCGTGCAGCCAGATTAATTGATATGATGGAGCAGAACGGGTTTATATCCGAAGGGCGTGGTAGTAAACCAAGAGATGTCCTGATTTCAATTGAAGATTTAGATTCTTTTCAAGAAAACCATTCATTAACTTAAATGAGGTATTCTTTTAGCAGTAAAAATGAATATTAGATAATACGATAGTTTTTATAAGTGAAAAATGATATAATGTTTCAATATTCAATAGTAAATGAAAGTATATTTAACGATAGCTTGATAATGAGCAATTTATAATTACCGTCATATACTGTGTTACATACAGACGTTTGTTGGAGGTTCTTTATATGACTATTTACCATTTTGTAGGTATAAAGGGGTCTGGTATGAGCGCGCTTGCGCAGATTCTCCATGATATGGACTATCATGTCCAGGGCTCTGATGTCGAGAAACACTTTTTTACCCAGATTGCCCTTGAACAATCCGGAATAAAGATCCTTCCGTTCAATGAGGATAATATCCAACCTGGAATGACTATTATTGCTGGGAATGCGTTCCCGGACACACACGAGGAAATTCAACGCGCAATGGAGCTTGGTCTACCAATTGTTCGCTACCATCGTTTCCTTGGTGACTTTATGGAAAACTTTACAAGTGTTGCCATTACAGGGGCACATGGCAAGACTTCGACTACGGGTCTTCTCGCACATGTAATTAAAGGTGCGAAACCCACTTCTTTCTTAATAGGAGATGGAACGGGAAAAGGCCATAAGGAAGCAGAATACTTTGTATTTGAAGCGTGTGAATATCGTCGCCACTTCTTGTCTTATTTTCCAGACTATGCGATTATGACCAATATTGATTTCGATCATCCGGACTATTTCGCTAACTTAGAAGATGTATTTTCCGCTTTTCAGGAAATGGCTTGGCAAGTGAAAAAAGGAATCATTGCTTGTGGAGATGACGAGCAACTTCAAAAAATTCAAGCAAAAGTGCCAGTTGTTTTTTACGGTTTTGCTGAAGAGAATGATTTCCAAGCACGAAATGTGGTGAAGTCGACAAATGGGACTACCTTTGATGTGTTTGTCCGAAATACTTTTTACCACACTTTCTCGATCCCAGCCTATGGTGATCACAATGTTCTTAATGCACTTGGTGTTATTGCATTATGTAATTATGAAGGTATCGATGCGAAGATCATTGAAGAGCAATTGAACACTTTCAGTGGTGTGAAAAGAAGATTCTCTGAAAAAGAAATTGGCGGTCAGGTAATCATTGATGATTATGCGCACCATCCAACGGAAATTAAGGCAACCATTCAAGCAGCTAATCAAAAATATCCAGACAGAGATATCATTGCTGTGTTCCAGCCTCATACGTTTACAAGAACGCAAACCTTCCTTCAAGAGTTTGCTGATAGTCTTAGTGAGGCAGATAAGGTTTATCTATGTGAAATTTTTGGTTCAGCTCGTGAAAACCATGGAAAATTATCGATTGAAAATCTTCAAGAGAAAATAAATGGTGCTGAAATTATAACTGAGGAAGATACATCTGAGCTCACGAAATATGAAAATGGAGTAATTATTTTCATGGGAGCAGGAGATATTCAAAAGTTTCAGGAAGCATATGAGAAAAAAATCAATTAGGTATTCTGTTCAAGTGTCATTTAACGATCTTTCTGATTGCTAAATGGGCGCTTGAACTGGACAAAGAGAAAAGGATGCGATGATTGTTCGCATCCTTTTTCTTATTTTTTTATGATGTAGCATCGTTATTTCAAGTTCTCAGGGTTCAAAACCTCTAATTCAGGAAGAACAAAGCGACCGTCTTTGCGAATGAGAACATCATCAAAATAAATTTCGCCACCACCATATTCTGGACGTTGGATGTTTACCATATCCCAGTGAATATTCGATTGGTTCCCGTTGTAAGCATTGTCGTACGCTTGTCCAGGGGTGAAATGAAAACTACCATCTATTTTTTCATCAAACAGGATGTCCTGCATGGGATGAAGAATATAAGGATTAACCCCAATCGCAAATTCCCCAACGTAGCGTGCCCCTTCATCAGTATCGAAAATTTTGTTAATTCGCTCGCTGTCATTGGCTGTTGCTTCCACAATTTTACCATCCTTAAATGTAAGGCTCACATTCTCGAACGTAAAACCTTGGTATGGAGATGGGGTATTATAAGTGATTTTACCATTCACAGAATTACGGACCGGGGCTGTATATACTTCACCGTCAGGAATATTCGCCTCTCCAGCACATTTAATGGCTGGGATATCCTTGATGGAAAAAGTTAGATCTGTACCAGGTCCAGTGAGTCTAACCTTATCCGTTTTATTCATAAGGGTAACAAGATTGTCCATTGCTTTGTCCATTTTGCTGTAATCAAGATTACATACGTTGAAATAAAAATCTTCAAATCCCTCTGTACTCATTTTTGCAAGCTGAGCCATTGAAGATGTCGGGTAACGGAGCACGACCCATTTTGTCTTTGGAACTCTAATTTCACTATGTACTTTCTTCCCAATGGTTTGACCATGAATCTTCATTTTATCGTCAGGTACATCAGCAAGTTCATTGATATTATTCCCTGAGCGAAGCCCGATATAAGCATCCATGTTCCTCATGACATTGGCTTCGAATTCAGCCATCATATTAAAATGCTCTTCTTTAGCGTTCATTAAAAGTGCCCTGTCAACTTGGTTGTCCTTAAGCAAAACAAAAGGATGACCGCCTGCCTCATAGGCTTCCTTTACAAGTGCTGTAACTAGTTCCCGTTGGAGGCCAAAATTTTCAATGAGGACCTTTTCCCCTTTTTGTAACTTGATTGAATAATTGATTAAATTCTTTGCTAATTTCTCGATACGGTGATCTTTCATTTGGTTTACCCTCCATATTCATTCTGAAAAACCTATTATAATTGTACCCGATTTTACTTGTTAATGTTATCCTATGATTAAGAGAACATGAAATGGGAAGCCTTATATTGGAATACATACTAGGGAGTGGTTTGTTTCCCTTACATTTAGGGAAAATGTAGGATAAGGCTAACGGAGGTGTGATAGTGGAAATAATACTTTATTTAAGTGCTGCAGTTGCAGCCATCGCTTTTTTGGTTCTAGTCATTTTCTTGGCAAAGACCTTAAAATCACTACAAGGTACGCTTGATAGTGTGGCTCATACGCTTACGGGTCTAGAAAGGCAGCTTGATGGAGTAACACGTGAAACGACAGAATTACTACATAAGACTAATTCACTTGCAGAAGATATTCAAGAGAAGTCCGAAAACCTAAATTCAGTTGTGCTTGCGGTTAAAGATGTTGGTCATTCTGTTCAACGTTTTAACCACTCAATCCAGAACATTACTTCTATGGTGGATCAGCAAATTGACAAGAGCCAAGACAAAATTTCTCAAGTTGTTCAGTGGAGCAATGTTTTTTTAGAACTAAAGCAAAAATGGAATGCAAGAAAGAATTCTCCGGTTGAATACCAGGCAGATGCGGAAGAAATCCTTGTAAGAAAAAGGGAAAGAGCAAATCAATAAAAGAGGTGAAAAAGAAATGGCGAGTAGAGAAATGAATGGTAAGGAAGGTTCAAAAACACGGGATTTTCTAGCCGGTGCGTTTATCGGGGCACTTGCAGGGGCAGCAGCAGCCTTATTATTTGCTCCTAAATCAGGAAAAGATTTACGGACAACCATTAATGGCCAAACCAACAATATCCTTGAAAAAACCGATAAAGTGAAAGAGAGAGCCTTAAGTAAAAGTAATGAATTGGCGACAGTTGCCAAGGAGAAGGCTACTTCAGTGGTACAATCTGTTTCACATCAGTCTCATGAGTTATTAGAGAAAGTGAAAGATAAACAGATAGGCAATGAAAGCGCTGAGGGAGAGGGGGCTGATTCCCAAGACCCTTCATCTATGAATAGTGATGAAATCCAAAGAAAACTAGCCGAAACACAAAGAGCTTTCGATGAGACAGAATTGAAACTGAACCACTAAATTTGTCAACAAAACGGTGAAGTGATAAGATTACTTCACCGTTTATTATTACATAGGACCTTACTATCATTTTTATTTTAAAATTACCATTAGGAGTGAGTGAAATGAAAAAACTAGACTCTATCGAGGAATTCAACAAGCTTGCGGAAGGGGAGGACCCGTTCTTCTTTGTTAAACATAGCTTAACATGTCCTATAAGCCAAGCGGCTTTTACTGAATTTGAACAGTTTGCTGGTGAGAGTGACGTGCCATGTTATTATCTAGCGGTTCAAGAGGCAAAACCTCTTTCAAATCATATTGCGGAGACCTATCACGTAAAACATGAATCACCACAAGCGATACTCTTTAGTAAAGCTGATGTCGCTTGGCATGCATCCCATTGGAAAATAACAAAAAAATCACTGGCAGCTGCCCTAGAAGAAAACAAATAAACATCCATGATTTTCATGGGTGTTTTTCTTTATAAAGGGTTCTTTGTTATTGAAAGAAACGTTAGGAAAGCATCGGTTGATTGGAGCATCCTGTAGCGCAAATCAACCATCCTTTTACAATAAGTACTGTGACTGCAAAAACTATATAGGTAACATTGCATACTTTAGCGCTTAAAAGCGTTTAATTAATAAAGAAATACTTCGTGACAAACGAAACAAATTCAGATATAATAACCCTAATTATAGAAAATGCAGTACTTTCTGAATAAATGATAATAAAGGGGCGGGAATGATGACGAATAATAAGCTCGATCAACTAAGGGATCGTGTAGATGAATTGAATTTGCAATTGCTATCTTTAATCAACGAAAGAGCACAGCTTGTTCAGGAAATTGGAAAAGCAAAAGAAACACAAGGCGTACATCGCTATGACCCTGTTCGTGAACGTCATATGCTAGACCTAATTAAGGAAGAGAATAATGGGCCATTTGAAAACTCGACTATTGAACATATATTTAAACAGATTTTTAAAGCTGGTCTAGAGCTTCAGGAAGATGATCACCGTAAAGCCCTACTTGTTTCAAGAAAGAAAAAGCCAGATAATACCATTATTGAAGTGAAAGGGGTTAAAATTGGAGATGGTAGCCAACAATTTGTATTCGGACCATGTTCAGTTGAATCCTATGAGCAAGTAGCCACTGTAGCGGCAGCCGTTAAGGAAAAAGGCTTTAAATTGCTTCGTGGTGGTGCATACAAGCCTAGAACCTCTCCGTATGATTTCCAAGGGCTAGGACTAGAGGGCTTGAAAATTCTTAAAAGAGTCGGCGACGAATACGATATGGCTGTTATCAGTGAGATTGTTCACCCGAATGATATTGAAACAGCTGTAGATTATATCGATGTGATTCAAATTGGAGCACGCAATATGCAGAACTTTGAGCTTTTAAAAGCAGCAGGGGCGGTTAACAAGCCAGTTCTATTAAAACGTGGTCTTTCAGCAACGATTGAAGAATTTATTAATGCAGCGGAATACATCATGGCACAAGGGAATGGACAAATCATCCTTTGTGAACGAGGAATTCGCACATACGAGAAAGCAACTAGAAATACCCTGGACATCTCCGCAGTGCCAATTCTAAAGCAAGAAACACACTTGCCTGTTATGGTAGATGTGACTCACTCAACAGGTAGAAGGGATTTGCTCCTTCCTACCGCAAAGGCAGCACTAGCAATTGGCGCTGATGGAGTAATGGCAGAGGTACATCCAGATCCTGCGGTTGCACTATCAGATAATGCTCAACAGATGGATCTTAAGCAGTTTGATGAATTCGTACAATCCTTGCGTTCATCAGCTTTCGTACAAATTTAACATGTAAACCTAGCCTTCCCATCCTAATGGGGAGGCTTTTTAGGGGAAATATGAAAGATTATTTCACGTCTACATTGCGAGAATTGAAAGGATAGCGTATGATTAATTAATAAAATGTTCTTGTACATACAATCACAATCTAAAAAATGTTTAAATGAACCCATTATGCAGTAAAATATAAGAAAGCTTTGTACGGACTTAAAGGAGTGAAAGTCATGAATATTACAATATATGATGTAGCAAGAGAAGCAAATGTATCGATGGCAACGGTGTCACGTGTAGTGAATGGAAACCCTAACGTGAAACCTATTACACGTAAAAAGGTAATGGAGGTTATCGATCGACTAGGATACAGACCAAACGCAGTTGCAAGGGGACTAGCGAGTAAGAAAACGACTACAGTTGGGGTAATCATTCCAGATATCTCAAGCATTTTCTTTGCAGAGCTTGCTAGAGGGATTGAAGATATTGCCACAATGTACAAATACAATATCATACTGAGTAGCTCAGACCAAAATAAAGACAAAGAGCTACACTTATTGAATACAATGCTTGGAAAGCAAGTTGATGGCATTGTATTTATGGGTGGGAATATTACCGAAGAACATGTTGAGGAATTTAAAAAATCACCTGTACCAATCGTTCTTGCTGGTTCCGTTGAGGAATCTGAGTCTGTACCTTCTGTGAATATTGATTATGAACAGGGTACGTTTGATGCCGTGCAACTAATGGTTGAAAAGGGACATAAACGGATTGCCTTTGTAGTAGGTCCATTATTAGAACCGATTAATCAGGGAAAGAAGCTCTCAGGCTATAAAAATGCAATCCAACAGGCAGGGTTTGAAGTTGATGAGGGATTGGTAGTAGAAGGCGACTACACATATGATTCTGGAATTGAAGCGATTGAAAAATTGCTTGAGTTGGAGGATAAGCCTACTGCTATTATCGTTGGTTCTGATGAGATGGCCCTTGGAGTTGTTCATGGGGCGGTAGATAAGGGTTACAACGTACCTGGGGACTTTGAGGTAATCAGCTCTGATAACACAAGGCTTGCGACGATGGTTCGTCCACAGTTAACAACAATTGTTCAGCCATTGTATGACATCGGGGCTGTGGCGATGAGGCTCTTAACTAAATTGATGAATAAGGAAGAAGTAGATGATCAAACTGTCCTTCTTCCACATAGAATCGAGTTTCGTGACTCAACGAAAAACTAAGAAAATGACCGCCTAAAAAGCGGTCATTTTTCTATTCCTTTATATGTTCCTTCGCATCTTTTTGCTGATGAATGGGATACAGAGCCTTTTCTAGTGTAAGTCTATTTTTCTCGGTAATCTCCTCTTTCCTAGGGATGGGCGGATATAGATTTTCCGGGTCATCCCATTCACGAGGCAGGGTAACGGTGCTCTTTTCTTGCCAATACTGAACCCAATCCTCAGGTAAACTGCCATAACAGTTTGAGTTTTCGGTCATTTCCATCCAGATTAGGGCCCATGCTCTCGGTACAACTCTCCAAATATCGTACCCGCCGCCACCGACCGCAATCCACTTACCATTACAATATTTATGTGCAATTCTATGTGCTAGTTTTGGTATTTCTCGATAGATTTTCATGGTTGCGGATAAATGTGTGAGTGGGTCAAAGTAATGCGAGTCGGCCCCATTTTGAGTTAGGATAACATCAGGCTTGAAAAAGTCTGCAACGTCCATAATCGCCTTAGAATAGGCGTCTAGCCATGACTCATCCTCAGTGAAGGCATCGACTGGCACATTGAATGAATACCCATAGCCTTTCCCCTGCCCTCGCTCATTTACATTTCCCGTTCCTGGGAATAGGTAGCGTCCTGTTTCGTGGATTGAAAGGGTACAAACATTAGGTTCATCATAAAAGGACCATTGAACGCCATCCCCATGATGAGCATCAGTATCAACATACAGTACTCGAACATTGTATTTCTCTAATAGATATTTGATTGCAACAGAACTATCATTATAAATACAAAAGCCAGAAGCTTTGCCACGGAAACCGTGGTGCAATCCTCCCCCCAGATGAAGGGCGTGGTTCGCTTTGCCACTCATAACTTGGTCAACCGCTGTCAAAGTACCACCAACTAGAAGTGAACTAGCTTCATGCATATTGGCAAATATAGGAGTATCCTCTGTTCCGAGGCCATAGCTTTCCGCTGTTTCCTCACGGAGTTGTCCGTTTCCTGCTAGGCGAACGGCTTCAACATAATTAGGATCATGGATTAAGAGCAACTCCTCGTAGGTAGCTGGACGAGGTGGAATAATATCCTGATCACTGATTGCATGTGCTTTTTTTAATAAATCAAGTGTCATCTTTAAACGGATTTGATTAAAAGGATGATGACTACTAAACTTATACTTTAGTAAATCCTCTGAATAGACGAAGACGGAACGGTCACTCATGATGAAACACCCGGCAAATTTGGCCATAGAACATGAAAACCAGCTTTTTTAAGGTCTTCAATCATACTAATCGGATTCATGGTTTGAACCCGAAAAACGAGTATTTTGTATTGTTCGTCTTTTTCATATGGATAAACTAGGACACTTGAAATGTTTGCTTTTCGAGCGCTAATAATCGAAGCAACCTGATTAAGCATTCCCCCTTTATTAGGGACTTTTACTTCAATTTGAGAACCAGGTTGGTGTGCTCCTGTTAAAGCAATAAGCGTATGAAGCAAGTCTGTTTCTGTAACAATTCCAACGAGTTTATGTTCTTTTACAATTGGAAGGCAACCAATGCTATGCTCATAAAAAAGGGCTGCAATCTCTTCAACAAAATCAAGAGGATGACAGGTAATTAAATCAGTTGTCATAAGGGTTTCAAGTGTATGATTAAGAACTTCCTGATCAGGATTGCAAAGATACCTTGATGGCATAGCATCACGGATATCGCGATCTGTTACTAGGCCAACCAATTGGTTATCTTCATCCACAATAGGAAGGTGTCTAATTCGCTTTTCTTCCATTAGTCGACAGGCTTCTTCGATGGTGTGATGTTTTCTAAGAGTGGTCAGTTCGGTCTTCATAATTTCTTCTACAATCATGTGTATCCCCCCTCGTTCGCATTAGTACATGAAACGATTCATAAATCTCAGACGGTCAAACCTCTCGACAGAGTCAAGGTCAATTCTTGAGCCAATCCTCGCCATTAGACAGTTAGCAGGGTGAGAGCTTATTTCGGGATCATCCGTAGCATACCAAGTAAGTCCGCCAGCATTCATCATTTTTTCCATCATTTTACGGTAGTCCCATACATTTAACTTCGTATTTTTAAGGTCCCAATGCCAATAATATTCAGTCGTTATAATAATATAATCTTCCATCGCATCATCCATCATGGAGACAATAAGAAGGTTTTTGCCTACGGCGCAACCGCGAAATTTGGGGATAACCTCAATCGCTCCAAGCTCGATTAAATCCTCCATCCCGCCTTCAGACCAGCGCTCGAGCGGATCCGGATATAAATAGGTAACATATCCTACGACCATATCTCCGTGCCTTGCAATAATAATGCGTCCCTCCGGAAGCCCCGCAATCTCGACCAGAGCCTTATGCTGCTGTGCAGGGGGACGAAAGGCTACTAAGTCATGGTGAAATTCAAGTTTGGCAAGCTTTTCTGGTTGAACAGGGCCCTCAATAATCAAGCTTCCATGCACAGTCTTTAATTCTTTTGCATTATAAGTTTTTTTATGTTCCATTCGTTCACCACCAAACCATTAGAAATTGTTCTCTCTATTATACATGAATTCTACGGAATTGAAGCGTTTTCACAAAACTTTCAGTATATGAGGATACAAACAATAGGAATATAGTTTTAAATAGCAATTATAAAAATTTTAAAATTGTGAAAATAAAAAATCTATACTATAATAGACGATAAACATACATAGAAAAGGAGATGATTCAATGAAAGTGGAAGCGCTACCAGTAATTCAAGGTGCACATAATCTAGAAAACTATGAAGAAACATACAATCAGTTCGACTGGCAGGAAGTGGAGAAAAACTTTTCTTGGAACTCAACTGGGAAGGTAAATATGGCCTATGAAGCAATCGATCGCCATGTTGAGGGCCCACGCAAAAATAAGATAGCGCTATACTACCAAGATGGAGAGAGAAAAGAAAAGTATACGTTCAAGGAAATGAAGGAACTCTCGAATAAAGCAGGCAACGTGTTAAAAACCTATGGAAACGTTGAAAAAGGGGATCGAGTATTCATCTTTATGCCGAGGTCGCCTGAGTTATATTTTACTGTACTTGGAGCAATCAAACTTGGAGCCATCGTTGGTCCGTTGTTTGAAGCGTTCATGGAGGGGGCTGTCCGTGATCGGCTTCAAGACAGTGAAGCAAAGGTTCTTGTGACAACCCCTGAACTTTTAAAAAGAGTACCAGTTGAGGAGCTACCTGCACTAAAGCATATTTTCCTTGTTGGCAGCGATGTGGAGGAATCCGGTAATTTCATTCATTTCAATCAGAAACTCGCTGAGGCAAGTAAATCACTTCAAATTGAATGGGTAGATAAGAATGATGGACTAATTCTTCACTATACTTCAGGTTCAACTGGGAAACCAAAGGGAGTTCTACATGTCCATAATGCGATGGTTCAGCAATACCAAACTGCAAAGTGGGTCCTAGATCTTAAAGAAGAGGATGTTTATTGGTGTACGGCTGACCCAGGTTGGGTAACAGGAACCTCCTATGGAATCTTTGGTCCTTGGCTAACAGGTACATCAAATGTTGTTGTGGGTGGACGTTTTAGCCCTGAGGCCTGGTATGGCATGATTGAAGAATATGGTGTCACAGTCTGGTATAGTGCACCTACCGCCTTCAGGATGTTGATGGGTGCTGGGGATGAAGTGATTAAACAGTTTGACTTATCTAGTCTTCGTCACATCTTAAGTGTTGGAGAACCATTGAATCCTGAAGTTGTCCGCTGGGGAATGAAAGTGTTCAATCTTCGAGTTCATGACACATGGTGGATGACTGAAACAGGTGCCCAATTAATCTGCAACTATCCATGTATGAAAATTAAGCCTGGTTCGATGGGGAAACCAATTCCAGGTGTAAAAGCGGCTATCGTCGACGATCGTGGTGAAGAATTACCACCATATCGCATGGGGAACTTGGCGATTAAAAAAGGTTGGCCTGCGATGATGCATACTATCTGGAATAATGAGCAAAAATATGAGTCCTATTTTATGCCAGGTGATTGGTACGTTTCTGGTGACTCTGCTTATATGGATGAAGAAGGCTACTTCTGGTTCCAGGGGCGTGTTGATGACGTTATCATGACATCCGGCGAGCGTGTTGGACCATTTGAAGTAGAAAGTAAACTCGTAGAGCACCCAGCTGTCGCAGAAGCAGGGGTTATTGGGAAACCTGACCCTGTAAGAGGAGAAATCATTAAAGCGTTTATTGCCTTAAGAGCTGGTTATGAGCAAAGCGATGAGCTAAAGGAAGAGATTCGTCAGTTCGTAAAGCAAGGCTTGGCTGCACACGCTGCCCCAAGAGAAATTGATTTCCGTGATAAACTTCCAAAAACACGAAGTGGAAAAATTATGCGCCGTGTCTTAAAGGCTTGGGAGCTTGATTTACCAACGGGTGATTTATCAACAATGGAAGATTAGTAAACTGACCCAAATAGACAAAAGAGAACCGCGCCTTGTTGGACGCGGTTCTCTTTTGTGTGTTTTACAAATAGAAAAGTATAAGGGCTTAACTTTGCGAGATGTAAATGAAGCAACAAATAGACTCCCTAGTATAAGTCAGTACGAATGCACTGTCACTCTTTCTGTTGACTTCGAAGAGCTCCAGTGCATTCGGTGTTGATTGAGCAACTTTCTAATTACTCATTATCATTTTCTTTGTCTGTTGGTTTTTCTTTCTCTGGTTTTTCAGGTGTTTCCGTTTTTTTTGACTCTGTTGTTTCTTTTGGTTCTTTTGGTTCTTCCGGCTTTTCCTCACCTATTTTAATCACATTGGATGGAGGAGATTCCTGCCCAGCAATATCAACAGCGGTCACATGGAAGTTTCCATTTCCGGCCTTGAAAGTAAGTTTCGAACCTGCTTTTAGCGTTCCAACTTTCTTTCCATCATTATAAACACGATATCCAATTACATCTTTGTCTGGATGAGCATTCCATTTAATGGTCTTTCCATCATTGCTGATTCCTAGCTTAGCTGGAGTTCGACCATTTTCTGACATCCTTGAATTTGAAACAAGTGTTTTTGCCCATGCTCCTCTATTTGGAACAAGCTGTGAGGGGTTGCTAATCTTATGGCCAAGAATGCTTTCCATATAGCTTGGATCCAAAGTCGCACCGCCGTTTTCAACGAACTCGGCCGGGGTTGAATCTAAAGCAAAGTATTGTTTATCTCCAATTCTTACAAATTTACTTGAAGACAATGTGTCATCAACTTTCGTCGGAACATATTTTGCATTGAAATAATCGGTTTGAACAAGGCCAGCATCTGAACAGGCTTGTGATGGCAATAAACCAGATGCCCCACAGTAGGATCTTCTTACAATTCCACCAGGCATTTCAAAGCGTTCTGCCGGATCAACAAGTTTAGGATCCACATCATAGGCAGCATTCATTAAGTCGGCCCATAGATAAATATTCCTTGCTCCGTAACTGACGCCTTTATAATTGAGATCTAATGATTTCTGTGTATCGTATCCGTTCCAAACACCAAAAGAGACATTTGGATTGGTTGCAACGAACCAGGAATCATAATAATTATGTCCAGTTCCGGTTTTCCCAGCCCAGTCTGAACTAAACTTTAAGCGATTATGAAGAGAGGTTGCTGTTCCTCGATTGATAACATCCCGCATCATATCAATGGTTAAATAAGCGGTTTGAGGACTGAACACATCAACAGGCTTCACTTCATGTTGATAGACCACGTTGCCATCTTTATCGGTAATCTTATCAATCATATAAGCATCAACAAATTGACCACCGTTCGCAAAGGTTCCATAAGCATTAACGTTTTCCTCGACGGTGACACCAGCAATCGAACCAAGTGCTGCTGAGAGATTCGTATGGTCATCTTTTTCTAATGAGGTGAAACCCATTTTTTCAAGGAAAGTAGTCGGTCTTTGATTAACAATATTTTTATAGGCAATCACTGCAGGGACATTATAAGATCGTGTCAGTGCGTATCTAGCTGAAGTTAATCCGCTATATCTCTTGTCATAGTTGCTCGGCCATGGACTACCAGGACCATTCAAGTAAGCTTCAACATCCGGAAGTACCGACCCAGGTTGTAGCTTTCCGAGCTCCATTGCTGGAGCATAGACAAGCAATGGTTTCATGGTTGATCCATTCGCACGTTTCGCAGCAGTAGCATGATTGATTTGTTCACGCTTAAAATTACGACCTCCAACAAAACTGATAATCTTACCTGTTTTGTTTTCAATTAGAATAGCTCCTAATTCTACAGGCTCTTTAATTTCTTCTTTTTCACCAGTCTCAGGATTGACGATTACTTCCGTTTTATCGTATCCATAGAGTTGGAAATTGGCTGTAACATCTTGCATTTTGTCATAAATATCTTTGTTAATTGTGGTATGGACATTATAACCATTTTGACGTAAATCACGATCTGCTAGAGCACGATATTCAGCTTTTAAGTTTTCATCTGAATCTATGTCGTCTTTTTCATAGCCATCTTTTTCGGCAAGAATATAAGAAAGAACATCAACAGCTCGTTTTTCAATCTCGAAGGTTAGCCAAGGATACTCCTCAATGGTATGGCCATCTTCTGATTCTGTTATGAAATCCTTTGTGATATCATACTCAATTGCTTCATTATATTCCGCTTGTGTTATTGCCCCTCCAGTATACATTCTAGAGAGCACGGTTTTCATTCTCGTTAACCCAGGTTCAAGGTTTTCTTTAATCTTGCCATTATCGCTACTATAAGGTGTATAACCAAATGGACTTTGTGGCAAACCAGCGATAAACGCGGCTTGTGGTAGTGTTAAATCCTTTACATCGACTCCAAAGATTCCTTCTGCAGCGGCTTGGACACCAGCAATGTTATTCCCTGCAGCATTCCGGCCGAAGGTAGAAACATTTAAGTAAGCTTCAAGAATTTCTTCTTTATCAAAAAACCTCTCTAAGCGGAGGGCAAGTAAAATTTCCTTCGCTTTCCGCTCGAAGGAGACTTCGTTTGTTAAAATTTGATTTTTTATAAGCTGTTGCGTTAACGTACTCCCACCTGATTGCAACGAAGAATTCGTTACTTCCTGGAAGACTGCCCGTAAGATTGCTTTTGGGACCACTCCATCATGCTCATAAAAGTATTCATCCTCTGTTGCTACGACAGCATCGATGAGGTATTGGGATACATCCTCAAGTTTAACCTCTTCTCGATAAAGGTCCGTTCTAAGTTTTCCAAGATAGACGTCCTTGTCAAAATACAACTCAGAGGTTTCCTCGTAATTGTAGATGTCCTTTTTCATCTGCTCATAAGAACGAATTGGCTCATCTTTTACAAGCGAAGCAAAATATCCGGCCGCGGCACCTCCGGCAAATCCAGCCCCAATGACCATTACAATAATAAAAAGTAATATAAGATTCCAAACGACATTATAGGTGATTCTAGCACTTTTTACTGTTTTCTTATTTGTAAAAAATGACTGCAAAGAGGATAAAATATCTTTCCATCCTTTTTTTTCTTGGTTCATTCTCATTCCCCCTAAAATCACATACATTATAGCATAAAGACAAGGGTGGAAATCATTCCAGGAGGTATTTTCCTAATTTTTCATAGATTATTTGACAATTATCGACTAGGTATGGTAAAAATGCTTTAATAACTACATACTAAAGCTTTGATGGGACCCAGTAATGTTTCTATCCCTGTTTCAGAAAGCCGGCGGGTGATGTGAGTCGGTACAAATAGAAAGATGAATTACCTCCCTGAGCTGTCGTTGTGAACCTAAGAATAGCAACGAACGGGAAAACCGTTATATTTTTGAGTGGAAAACGAATTTGTGTTTTCAAGCTGGGTGGTACCGCGCATAATAGCGCCCCTGCATTGTTGCAGGGGTGCTTTTTTATGCAATGAACCGGTAAGTATTTTTAATTAATGGAGGAAGTTAAAATGAAGTTACTAGAAGATTTAAAGTGGCGTGGAGTAGTTTACCAGCAAACAGATGAAGAGGGACTTGAGACAGTACTTGAAACTGAAAAAATCTCTCTATATTGTGGTGTGGACCCCACTGCAGATAGTATGCATATAGGTCACCTATTACCTTTTTTAACATTAAGACGTTTCCAAAACCATGGGCATCGTCCAATCGTACTCGTTGGTGGAGCAACTGGCTTAATTGGGGATCCGAGTGGGAAAAGTGAAGAACGAAAGCTACAAACAACTGAAGATGTTGATCGAAATGTGCAGGGGATTCAAAAACAGCTTCAACAAATTTTTAATTTTGATGGTGAAAATGGTGCTATCATGGTGAACAACTATGATTGGACCAGCAAGCTGGATGTGGTTAGCTTCTTACGTGATTTCGGAAAGCATGTCGGCGTAAACTACATGCTTGCTAAAGATACTATCTCATCACGACTTGAGACGGGGATTTCGTTTACAGAGTTCACATACACCATTCTACAGGCAATGGACTTTCTTCATTTATATGAGAACCATCAATGTAAATTACAGATTGGTGGAAGTGACCAATGGGGGAATATCACCACAGGTCTTGAATTGATTCGTAAAATGGCTCCCGAGGGCTCTAAAGCATACGGACTTACCATCCCACTTGTAACAAAAGCAGATGGCACAAAATTTGGGAAAACAGAAGGTGGCGCAATCTGGCTAGATCCAGAAAAGACTTCTCCTTATGAATTCTACCAATTCTGGATTAACACTGCTGATGCCGATGTTGTGAAATACTTAAAATTCTTCACATTCCTTTCAAAAGAAGAAATTGAGTCACTTGAAGCCTCTCTGCAAGCGGAAGCTCATTTACGTAAGGCTCAAAAAGCGCTTGCTGAGGAAATGACTCGTTTAATTCATGGGGAAGAAGCATTGCAACAAGCCATAAAAATTTCTGCCGCCCTCTTTAGTGGAGAGGTAAGAAACTTGTCTGCAGCAGAAATCAAGCAAGGTTTTAAGGATGTCCCATCATTTGATGCTTCTACTGTGGAAGACTTGGGGCTTGTTGAGCTATTAGTTTCAGCGAAAATTTCTCCTTCGAAACGTCAAGCACGTGAAGATATTGCTAATGGTGCTGTTTACATTAATGGAGAGCGAGTTACCGATACAGGTTATGTTCTAAGTGAAACAGATCGTATTGAAGACCAATTCACGATTATTCGCCGTGGGAAGAAGAAATACTTCCTAATTAAATATTAATTCAAAGAAACACCCGAGAAAACTCGGGTGTTTCTTTGCTCTTATAGCGAAGTTTATTCCCTATATAGGAATAAATACTATAGCACCGTAGAGTATATGCAAGTAAAACAAACCTAAGACGACTGCTAACTGCTCTTAAATAACCAAAATATACGTTAATTCACTTAAAAACGAATGACCTTACTAGAATATGACTTTTCAGGTGGGTATTTTTATCCTGAATCGACCGGTAAACCTCTATTAAGATATATAAACCTAATTAAAATACCCTCAACACTGGGCCTTTTTGCTATGAAAGGATTTTTTATTCTCTGTTACGAGCATTATATTCCCCGTTTGGAGGGGTTTATTCCCTGTACAGGGAATAAATACTATACACCGTACCGTATCCTACCGCGAGTCTTGACTATTCAAAAAATCAAAAGCTCAAAACCTAATGACCTTACTAGTTTATTCAACTACATAAAAAAACAAACCCTTTACCAATATTGGCAAGGGTTTGTTACTGAAACTATTAACGAGAGTAGAACTCAACGATAAGAGCTTCATTGATTTCAGCTGGAAGTTCAGAACGCTCAGGTACGCGAGTGAAAGTTCCTTCTAGCTTGTCAGCATCGAAAGTTAAGAAGTCAGGTACGAAGTTGTTTACTTCAATTGCTTCTTTAACGATGTCAAGGTTACGTGATTTTTCACGAAGACCAATTGTTTGACCAGGAGCAACGCGGTAAGATGGAATATCTACGCGAGATCCGTTAACTAGAATGTGACCATGGTTTACTAACTGGCGAGCTTGACGACGAGTACGTGCAAGACCAAGACGGTAAACAACATTGTCTAAACGAGACTCTAATAGAGCCATGAAGTTTTCACCAAGTACACCTTGCATTTTGCCAGCTTTGTCGAATAAAGTGCGGAACTGACGCTCGTTCATTCCGTACATATGACGAAGCTTTTGCTTCTCTTGTAATTGCAATCCGTATTCGGAAAGCTTTTTACGTTGGTTTGGACCATGTTGTCCAGGAGCGTAAGGACGCTTTTCTAATTCTTTACCTGTTCCGCTTAGAGAGATTCCAAGACGGCGGGATAATTTCCAGCTTGGGCCGGTATAACGAGCCATGAATGACTCCTCCTTAGTTTTTATTTTGTAAAATAAAAACAGTTGTGAGACTTCAATTATGGATATTTTGTTTTCATGCACCTTCGCCCTAGCAGCAGCGGGTTACACGATGCACCATCAAAGGAAATGTCACTTTGAGGAACAAAATAAACTCATAAAGTGTTTCACATAGGCTGCGATATTTTACACAAAGAGTATTATATTCCTTTTTTTATGCATAAGTCAAGAAAAAGTCGGAAAAACATTTTCACCTAGAAAACAATATCATAATTATATAGGAAAAAGTGTTGTGTAAACAGAGGGACAATTTTTTTTTAAAAATGCTTTGTTAAGTATTTTTGATTCAAACCGTTGATTGGAGCGGACGGCACGAAGACTCCTGCGGGAGTACGGGAGCCGGGGAGACCCTACAGGCGCTACAGTCCGAGGATGCTCCCCGGCTCCCCGGCAAGCCCACGGAAAGCGAAGTGCCTGAAGTGGAAATCATCAACCAAGTTTAAACGGTGCCTAAAAATAAGGGGGAAGAAGAATGAAAAAGAAACAGTTTGAAACAGAGGTTATTCATGGAGGATACAATACAGAAGACTATCACGATAGTCTTGTACCACCATTATTTCAAACGAGTACCTTTACATTTTCAAACGCAAAACAAGGTGAAAGAAGATTTGCAGGTGAAGAAGAGGGATTTATATACTCTCGCCTTGGAAACCCTACAGTGAAAATTCTTGAAGAAAGACTAGCCATTTTAGAAGGAGCAGAGAAAGCCCTTGCCTTTGGATCGGGTATGGCAGCCGTTTCGGCAGTCCTGTTTTCACTTGTAAAATCAGGAGATCATATCTTATGCTCGAAAGGTGTATACGGTTGTACCTTTGGTTTACTACAGCTAATGGAGGAGAAGTTTAATATTCAGCATGATTTTTCATTAATGGAAACTGAAGAAAATGTACAGAATGCTCTCCGTCCCAATACTGCCTGCATCTATATTGAAACCCCCATTAACCCAACTATGAAATTAGTGGATTTACAAATGGTGGCTAAGGTAGCACGTGAGAAAGGAATCCCCGTTGTTGTGGATAATACCTTTTGTTCGCCTTATTTACAAAAACCAATCGAACTTGGGTGTGATGTAGTCATTCACAGTGCAACGAAATATATTTGTGGTCATGGAGATGTCGTCGCTGGTCTAGTGGCAGGAAGCGAGGATTTTCTCAACAAAGTAGCACGTACCACTCAAAAGGATATTGGAGGAATCATTTCCCCGTTCGATGCATGGTTACTTTTAAGAGGGTTAAAAACCTTGCCTGTCAGAATGGATCGTCATTGCGAGAATGCAGAGAAATTGGCCAAAGCTCTCGCGGCACACCCAGCGGTTGAACAAGTCATTTATCCTGGAGACCCAAGCAATCAGGATTATCATATAGCAGTGAAACAAATGCGTAAGCCTGGTGGGTTAATTTCGTTTACCATAAAAGGGTCCAAGGAAGATGCGCAAACATTCATGGATCGATTAAAACTGATTAAGATTGCAGTAAGTCTTGGTGATGCTGAGACCCTTATTCAGCATCCAGCGACAATGACACATTCTGTTGTACCTAAGGACGATAGGACGGAAATGGGGATTTCTGATACAATGCTCCGACTCTCAGTGGGCCTAGAGGCATGGGAGGATATTTGGCAAGATTTAAAGCAAGGTCTAGATAAGGCATGAATCTAAAAAGCTGCGAACAGTTGAGTCCGCAGCTTTTATTGATATTAGCCTTTGTAAACGGTCATTAAAGCAGCGACAAACGCTTCTAGCTTTTGCTGATCTAGTTCGTCAAAGCGATTTTTCTCGGGTGAATCAATATCAAGAACCCCAATAAGTTTTCCTTTATCAATCATTGGAATAACGATTTCAGATTGAGACGCAGCATCACAAGCGATATGTCCTGGGAATTGGTGGACATCCTCGACACGAATTGTCTTGAGTTGAGCAGCAGCGGTTCCACAGACGCCACGACCGACAGGAATTCTTACACATGCTGGTAATCCCTGAAAAGGTCCAAGCACAAGTTCACCTTCCTCCATTAAATAAAAACCAACCCAGTTAATTCGGTCTAGAAATTGGTTTAAGAGTGCGGAGGCGTTACTAAAGTTCGCGATCGGATTTGGTTCACCTTCCAACAGGCTTGTTAACTGCTTTATAAGTAAATTGTAGTTGTCTTCACGATTTCCTTTGTATGATTCGACCTCAAACATGATGTTTCCCCCTTTTCTCTAAAAATGCACTACCCATTTTACCAGAAATGCATGGATTATGGTTGAATTTGTCGACAGGTTTTTAAAGGAAAATCAGACTTTGGAAGGAAGTATTAAAAATATAGAGAAAAAGAGCTAGGTTTCATTTCACTGCTGGCTGACTAGGGAAATACATGATAAGGGGCGGGTAAGGAGAATGCGAAAAAATTCGAAAGAGTCAATCGTCGAAGCAGCTGTGTATCTGTTTAATACGAAAGGCTTCAGTGGCACTTCGATTCGTGATATTGCTGCGAAAGCAGGGGTTAATCCGGCCAACATTGCCTATTATTTTCAAAATAAGAAAGGACTACTAGAATATTGTTTTACCGCGTATTTTGAGAATTATTTAAAGGAATTAGAGAAAGGATATGCCTTGCTTGATGAAGGTGCGGAAGTGTCTTTGAAGAAGATCGTCGTTAATTTACTTAAATATCAGTCTCAGAATATCCAGCTTACAAGATTTATTTTAAGGGAACTGACACTAGATTCCCAAATGGTAAGAGAAGTGATGTCAACCTATCATGTCAAGGAACGTTATTACTTTAAAAAAGTCCTTGAAAGAGGCATGAGGACAAAAGAGTTTCGCAACCATTCCGTTCCTTATATCATCCTGCAGCTTAAAAGTTTGTTGAATACTCCATTCTTAAATATTCATTACGTTAATGAAGTACTACACATTCTTCCACATGAATCTTATTTCGTCGAAAAATATAGCCGTGAAATTTTCCAATGGATTGATTCTGCCTTACGTGCACCAAGGTCATTTGATAACAGGAGAATCTTATCAGTATAAAATTTTAAAAGTGTCTGCAGCCTGTTCATTTGCTTTTGCTAACATATAGAAAACCGGCAATGAATTGACTGCCGGTTTTTAGCGTGGATAAATTCAGCTATTCTATTAGGAAAAGTCCATTAAAGGTATCCCTTGCCCAAGTTCTTTAGCTTGGTGGGCGTCAGAGCCATATACTAGTGGGATTGCTAACGACTTCGCTTTTTTTATAATATGAGCCGGAGGATAAGGTTCTCTACAGAGAGGCTTAGCGGTCCCCGCACCATTGTAATCAAGTTCATAGTTTCGGTCTTTTATAGCCTGCAAAATTTGACCTATCTCATCATTGAAGAGGCGATCTATTGGGTATTTCAACTGAAACTTATGTACAAGAGTGATATGTCCGATTCTAGTAGGTTTGTAGGGTCCTAAATCGGATTCAACGGATTTTAGAACTGTCCGGAAATAGTTTTGGTAAACTTTTTCAATTGATCCATAATCCGATATCATTCTTTGAAAGTTCTCAGGGCTATAATCTACACAAGAATACCCATTTAATTCTTTGAGAAAGTGAACAGACAGGATGGCATCATCAAGCATGGGACCAGCTTCATTTAAGAAGTGAGTAATTTCTCTTTCATATCCTTCGATAAAATCAACTTCTAGGCCGGCATTGATAGTGATTTTACCTGCGTATTGCTTTTTTAGTTGCGAAATTTCATTAAAATAAGCGTTTAAGTCTGCTTTTTTCATGGCGCTATCTGATAAAGGTGTAGGATCCACATATCCTTCGGGTAGTGGAGCATGTTCAGTAAAGGAGATTTCGGTATATCCGAGCGTTAATGCCCGTTCTACATAGTTTTCAAAGGAATCCTTTGATCCATGTGGACAGAACTTTGTGTGTACGTGACCATCTCTAAACACTTCCGTTTCCCCCATTTCTATAGCTATCGTGACACAATTTGATAATCTTCGATAATAAATTAAACAAAAAATTGAAATTACTGGTCAAAAAATGTCGTTTACATGGTATCATAAATACATAAAAAAAACAGTTCTTTTTTAACATAGATCAATAGAATCTGATTTTTGTCTGAAACCCAGGGGGATTAGTTAGTATGGAGTTTATAATAGTAGGTTTGGGCGTCATATTGTGCCTGTTTTTAATAGGGTATTTGATGAAACGAAAATATTTTAATGAAGTGGACCGATTTGAGGCCTGGAAAATCGATATCATGAACCGGCCAGTGCTGGATGAAATGTCTAAAGTAAAGAAGCTTAATATGACAGGGCAAACTGAAGAGCTCTTTGAGCGCTGGCGCAAGGAATGGGACGATATTGTCACTTCTGAGCTACCTGATATTGAGGAATTCCTACTTGATGCAGAAGATTATACGGATAAACTTCGCTTCGGGAAGGCAAAAGAGTCTTTAGCAACGATTGATAACAAACTAACCACTATTGAAGAAAAAATAAATAAAATCCTCGAAGAATTGAATGAACTAGTTGGTAGTGAGGAAAAAAACAGAAATGAGATTGAGCTGCTAAAGGAACAGTATCGCGATTGTCGAAAGAACCTGTTAGCACATCGTCATAGTTTTGGGAAAGCTGAAAAAGGGTTAGAGGACCAACTGAATGAAATCCTTCAGGAATTCGAGAAATTTGATGAGAAGACAGAAAGTGGTAATTATCTAGAGGCAAGAGAAATCGTAATTGGAATTCAGCTTAGCCTTGAGGAAATTATCGTTAAGATGGAAATGATTCCCCAACTCATTCATGACTGTCAGCTAGGAATACCTGCACAGATGAGCGAATTAAAAGAAGGCTGTAGGGAAATGGTTGAAAAGGGATTTATTCTTGATCACCTAAGTACTGAAGAAGAGCTAGAAGAAATTGAAAAGCAGCTTAGTAAGTTTCAAGCGCTCATCGACGAAACGGAAGTAGCAGAAATCCAGCAGGGGATAGAGGAACTTAAAGAGAAGATAGATCATCTTTTTGACCTTCTTGAAAAAGAGGCGTTATCGAAACAGTTCATTAAAAAGAGTGAACATGAATTAAATCAGTTGTTCCATACAGCTGTTGACGAGAACGATAAAATACAAGAAGAAATCTTTAACATTCAACAAAGCTACGAATTATCTGACCAAGAGCTTGATGCTCATGTTCTAGCTGAGGGCAAACTCGAGCAATTAGTGAAAAGGTATCAATTGCTCATAGCACGATTAGGGCAGGGAGAAACGGCGTATAGTTTCTTAAGCGAAGAAGTGGTAGAACTTAAGGCAGAGTTAGAGCTTTGTAATGCTGAACAGCAGGAGTTCAAGGAAAAACTAAATGCTTTAAGAAAAGACGAAATGGTCGCACGAGAAAAAGTCAGAGAACTTTCTAAAAAGATGACAGAAATGCTTAAATTAATTACAAAGAGTAATTTACCTGGTCTTTCACAAAGTTATCAATATCTTCTTGAGGATACAAAAGAGAGTATCCAGAATGTAGCAGAAAAGCTTGAACAAAAACCACTGAACATCCCAACTATTCAGCAATATCTAGAAATTGCTGAGCTGACAGTCGAAAAGTTGGCAACTACTACAGAGGAAACCGTAGATAATGTTAAGCTTGCCGAACGTATCATTCAGTACGGAAATCGTTATCGTAGCAGTCACCCATCTGTTGCGAAAGGATTAAAGGGAGCAGAGGAAGCATTTAGGAACTATGATTATCGTCAAGCTCTTGAAGAAGCAGCTGCAGCGATTGAAGAAGTCGAACCAGGTGCTTTAAAGAAAATTGAGAATATCTTTGTTGAAACAAATGCATAATTGATGGCCTCCAATTGAGTTGGAGGCCTTTCTACGTTTTTACAATTGGGATAAGTTACATTTTAAATAGCAATGGTCCATTATTTTCAAACCCTGGTTTGTATGTTAAAATTTTTTGTTAGCATATCGGAATAAAGGGGAGGAGGAGAACAATGATCTATTTTGATAACAGTGCAACAACAAAACCTTTTACTGAAGTGCTTGAATCATTCATGAAGGTTTCTTCTTCCTATTTTGGCAATCCTTCTTCTTTGCATCAGGTAGGAGGCCAAGCAGAAAAGCTCCTCTCGCAGGCACATGCACAAATCGCCAAGATTCTTGGAGTAAAAACGTCTGAAATAGTGTTTACATCTGGGGGTACTGAGGGGAACAACCTTGCCATTAAAGGAATTGCCATGGAGCATAGAGGGCGTGGGAAGCACATTATTACCACCGAAATAGAACATGACTCTGTTCGCAACTCGGTAAAACAGTTAGAAGAACTTGGGTTCGAAGTTACGTATATTCCAGTAACGAAGGATGGTCGTGTAAATCCAGCAGACATAGAGCGAGCAATTAGGCATGATACAATTCTTGTGTCGGTCATCCATATTAATAACGAAGTCGGATCCGTTCAGCCGATTCAAGAAATTGGGACACTTCTTAAGGATTTCCCAAAAATTTATTTTCATGTAGACCATGTTCAAGGTGTCGGAAAGCTTCCATTAGATTTTTATCGTTATGGCATTGACCTTTGCACCATTTCAGGGCATAAGTTTCATGGATTAAAAGGGACGGGAGCTTTGTTTGTAAAAGATGGAGTTCGGATCTCTTCGCTGCTATCTGGTGGAGGGCAGGAAGGGAAAAGACGAAATGGTACAGAGAATGTGGCCGGTATGGTTGCCATGGCAAAGGCTTTAAGGATGTCTGAGGATTTACGAAAACAAAAAGTTGATCAGTTAAGGCAAATTTTGGGTACAATAAAATCCGGGTTAAAGCAAATACCTGAAGCTACCATCCATACGCCTGAAACTAACGAGGCTCCGCATATTTTAAATTTTTCGTTGAAGGGAATTAAAGCAGAGGTCTTTGTTCATGCCCTTGAACAGGAAGGTATTTATGTTTCTACCACAAGTGCATGCTCATCAAAAAGAAATGCACCAAGTAAAACACTCATTGCAATGGGAGTGTCCACAGACCAAGCGGAGAGCGCTATTCGAATTAGCCTTTCTTATGAAAATACATTGCAGGAAGCAGAACGAGCAGTTAAGGCTATACAAAATAGTGTAAAACGATTAAGAGAGGTAATGAAATAAATGATGTATGACCGAATTCTAATACGATATGGGGAAATTTCGACAAAGGGACGGAACCGCAATAAATTTATTGATAAATTAAGAAAAAGTGTCAGAAAAGCAATCGAAGAATTTCCGAATGCTGTTATCCAAGCAGACAGAGATAGAATGTATGTGTTATTAAATGGAGAAGATGGAATCCAAGTATCTGATCGATTAAAAAAAGTATTTGGAATTCAGTCATTTAGCCCTGCTATTAAGGTTGAAAAGGATATAGAAAAAATGAAGCAGGCAGCATTAGCTTTAGTGAATGACTTATTTAGTGAAGGAAAAACCTTTAAAATCACTGGGAAAAGATCTGACAAATTTTTTGAGTTGGATACCAATGGAATTAATCATGAATTTGGAGGATATCTGCTGAACCGCATTTCTGGTTTAAAGGTTGATGTCAGGAATCCAGATATCAACCTTCAAATAGAAGTGCGTGAAGAGGCGGCATACCTCTCTGCAGAAACCATCCGTGGGGCTGCTGGACTTCCTGTTGGGTCTAGTGGCAAAGCGATGTTGATGCTCTCAGGTGGAATTGATAGTCCGGTTGCAGGATACCTTTCAATGAAACGTGGGGTGGAGGTTGAAGCCGTTCATTTTGCCAGCCCGCCTTTTACAAGTGAACGAGCTAAGCAAAAAGTAATTGACCTTACCCAAAAGCTTGCTGAAGTGAGTGGACAGATGGTCCTGCATATTATCCCATTTACAGAGATTCAGCAAACCATTCATAAGCAAGTTCCCGCAAATTACACCATGACAACAACAAGAAGACTGATGCTAAGGATAACGGATCGTATACGAGAAAGGAATGGAGGATTAGCCATTATTACCGGGGAAAGTTTAGGGCAGGTGGCTAGCCAAACCCTTGAAAGCATGTATGCGATTAACGAAGTGACATCAACACCTATTTTAAGACCGCTTATTACCATGGATAAAACGGACATTATGGATATAGCTGCAAAGATTGATACGCTTGAAATCTCAAATTTACCATATGAAGATTGCTGTACAGTTTTTGTTCCATCATCGCCTAAAACAAAACCAAAACTAGAAAAAGTCCAACATTTTGAAAGCTATTTTGATTTTGAACCGCTGATTGAAAAAGCTGTCAATGACACAGAAACAATTATCGTGAAACCAGGGATGGGTCAGCAACTCGAAGAAGATTTATTTTAACCTTTGCAAGTATGTACGATATCGTGATTCAAATGTGAATAATTACCAACAATTGATTTGTATTAGTTCATGTGATTCTACACACTCTATACTCACAAGGAGGTGAAAATCACATGGCTAACAACAACTCAAACAACTCAAACAACCTTTTAGTACCTGGGGTTGAGCAAGCTCTTAATCAAATGAAGGTTGAAATTGCATCTGAATTTGGCGTAAACCTTGGCGCTGAAACTACTTCCCGTGCCAATGGTTCTGTTGGGGGAGAGATCACTAAGCGTTTGGTTTCTATGGCTCAACAGCAAATGAGCGGATTTTCTCAACAATAATTAAATATAAAATGGCTACAGAAGCGGGAAGCAATTCCCGCTTCTTTTTGTTGTCCCTCAATGTACATATAAAAAAATCCTACAAAAAGGATGGATTTTCTGTATAATATTATTAGGTGTTATTACTAGGTACTAATTTTGAGGAGGGGCAATATGAAGAGGGAACAATTGATTGCACCACAAAAGTATAACTTAATTTCTGAATTTGAACGATTTGCACAACAGGAAGGGAAATTGGCTCTTCACTGGGAAAATGAAGATGGGGATAAAAAGAATATCACATACAAGGATTTAATAAAAAATGCTAATAAGATTGGAAATGTATTTAAGGCGAGTGGTTTAACAAAAGGAGATGTCGTGTTAGTTGTTATACCTCGGCTTATTGAAGCCTATCAAGTATATATCGCAGCCTTGAAAATGGGACTTGTGGTTATTCCAAGTTCAGAAATGTTACGAACAAAAGATTTACAATATCGAATAACCCACGGAGACGTAAAAGCTGTGGTTAGTTACTATCCGTTTGTTGAACAATTCTCAGGAATTTCAGAGGCAGAAAATCTCGTGAAATACTCTGTTGGAAACCAGGAATCTGGATGGATTTACTTAGACAATGAGCTAGACGGTGCCTCGGATTCACTAGAGTTGGCGGATACCGACCGGGATGATATGGCGTTTTTATCCTATACGTCTGGCACAACTGGAAATCCGAAAGGGGTGGTTCATACCCATGGATGGGCCTATGCCCACTTAAAGACTGCAGCGAAACATTGGCTAGGAATTGAGGAAGGCGATACAGTTTGGGCAACCGCGGCACCAGGTTGGCAGAAATGGATATGGAGTCCCTTCCTATCTGTATTAGGTTCGGGTGCAACAGGTTTTGTTTTTAATGGGAGGTTCGAGCCAACTAAGTATCTTGAGCTTTTGCAGACATATAAGATAAATGTGTTATGTTGTACTCCAACGGAATATCGCATTATGGCCAAAGTGGATCATATCGATCAATATCAACTTCCAGCATTACGTAGTGCTGTTTCAGCTGGAGAGCCGCTAAATCGCGAAGTCATTGATATCTTTAGGAAGCATTTCAATCTAGATGTGCGTGATGGCTACGGTCAAACGGAAAATACTTTACTTGTTGGGGTTACCCAAGGGATGGACCTTAAAGAGGGGTCAATGGGAAAACCGACACCAGGAAATAAAGTCGAAATTATTAATGATGATGGCCATATTTGTTCTGTTGGAGAAGTAGGGGATATCGCTGTTCATATTGATACTCCTGCATTGTTTAAAAACTACTATAAAGATCCAGAACGGACTGCAAAGCAGTTCCGCGGAGATTATTATATTACTGGCGACAAAGCCAAAAAGGATGAGGAAGGGTACTTTTGGTTTGAAGGTCGCGGTGATGATATCATTATTAGCTCGGGGTATACAATCGGTCCATTTGAAGTCGAGGATGCCCTTGTAAAGCACCCTGCAGTAAAAGAATGTGCAGTGGTGGCATCTCCTGATGAAGTCCGCGGAAACATAGTAAAGGCTTTTATCGTTTTAAAGAATCCTTTGGAACAAGATAATCCAAACCTAATTCCTGAGTTACAAAACCATGTTAAGACACTTACGGCACCATACAAATATCCTAGGAAAATTGAATTCATTGAAGAACTACCTAAGACCACCTCTGGAAAAATTCGCAGAATAGAGCTCCGTAAAAAAGAACAAGAGGTTTAATATTTTCCAAATGAAATGCAGGGGAAGTTATCCCTGCATTTTTTTAGATTGAGAGGCTTGATGTAATCAAACAGTATATCTTTTTAACGCAAGTAAAATAAAAAAGAATTGTCAGCCCTGTTCATCCACCGATATAATGGAATTATTTCGTGACTAGAAAGAATAAAGGGGGGATGGAAATGGGAAGTCAAAATGAGCAACAAAGTGGCATTATGTATGCTGCAATCGCCTATATTTTATGGGGATTTCTTCCTTTCTACTGGAAAATGCTAGATCGTGTAGGAGCAGAAGAAATATTGGCTAACCGCGTGCTATGGTCGTTTTTATTTATATTATTGCTATTATTTCTATCTAAAAAATGGCCGTTATTTATTAAAACGATTCAAGGTTTCGCTAAAAACAAACGACAGTTATTAGCACTCGTCATTGCCTCTGTATTAATTAGTATTAATTGGTTTGTTTATATCTGGGGTGTCAATAGCGGACAAATGGTTGAAACTAGTTTAGGCTATTATATTAACCCGATTGTATCCGTCATGTTAGGGGTTATTTTCTTTAAAGAAAAACTTTCTCATGCACAAATCGTCTCTTTCATACTGGCGACCGTTGGGGTCCTTATTATGACTGCTTCATATGGGAGCTTTCCATGGATTGCTATTACATTAGCACTTTCCTTTGGGTTATACGGGATGGCTAAGAAACTCATAAAAATGGATTCCGCAGTTGGTTTGGCACTTGAAACCATGGTTATGACTCCAATAGCAGCCCTTTATATGTGGTGGTTTATCGGCTCTGACAATATGATTATTGCAGGTGATTGGGAGATGAGTTTCCTTCTAATAGGAGCAGGTGCCGCAACGGCTATACCTTTATTACTGTTTGCAAAGGGTGCACAAAGGATTCCGTTATCAACTCTTGGTTTCTTACAGTATATAGCTCCGACTATTATGTTGTTTCTAGGAATCTTTGTTTATCATGAGACCTTTTCAAAGTCTGATTTGCTAGCTTTTATCTTTATTTGGTCGGCGCTTACCATTTATTCAGTTTCAAAAACAAAGCTTGCCACCAATCTCGAAATGAAGTTGCGAAAAGAAAAAAGTACTCATATTTAAAATGAAAGAGCCCAATTCAGGGCTCTTTCATTTTTTGTGAGCAATCTTTTTTTGTAGGTGAAAGGCTTTGTTAAAGTGTTTTTATAGAAAATTCCTTTTTACTTTTTCCCAGAAGGAATTGTCCTTCAATTTAAGTGTTTTTATTTGTTTATCACTAAGCTGAACCTCAATTTTCTCAACATGTTGGATACTAAGTGCTTCATTGTCCATCCCCATAATTGGGTAGTCATTTCCGTCTTGAACCACCTTCAGAGTTAACTTTCGGTCCCCTGCTAAGATAAACGAAGATCCCAATGTTCGATATTGATTGTTATTGAGGGACGCCACTTCACTCACTTGTAAGCATTTGAGTAGTGGGTCAACAATTGATCCATTAACAGACTTATTATAGCCTGTACTACCTGTTGGTGTAGATACAAGCAATCCGTTGCCACGGAAGGTCTCAAAATGAAGCTGGTCAATGAATACATCCATGACAAAAGTCCTGATAATCGATGAGCGTACACTAAACTCATTTAAGCATTGAAAGCTTGTTTCTCCATCAATCGTCACATTCACCGTTGGATAGCGTCTTACCTCTAGATTATCATTTGTCATCGCTTCAATAATAGCAGAGTGGTCTTCGGAATAGAGGTCACAATACATTGTTCGTTTCCCGCTCGTAGAGATTCCGAAATACAAGCAATCGTCTCGAAACCCGGTATTTCGTACAGCTTGAAGAAACGTCTCATCGTCTCCAACACTAACGATAATATTTGCGTTTCGATAATCTTTCTCTAATTGGAAATCATATCTTTTGGCTAATTCGTAAAGTGGAGCAACAGTGTCCTTCATATCAGGATCTGGCTTATGATAAAAATAAAGCTTTCGACGGTTTTGCATGATCTCTCCTCCAACTTAAATGGAATATTTGTTATATTACCCATTCTTTCACATATTTTGCTAAAATAGGGGTGATTCATTTTAATATTTTATGAAAAAGCTAAATTTTATTTGGAAAGCATTTAAAGGAGGAATTACATGAATGGAAAAAGGTGGGCTGCACTAGGGATTGCAAGTATATTATTTGTTATCTCAGTATTCGTAAACTTTTTGTCATCTTTTGCTTTTTCGGAAATGGATTCAGCGTTTTCCGATATGTTTGTTACGGACGAGGGCATGATGGAAGAAGTTTTGGAAGAAGGAGATGCTTTTAACAAAATTGTCGTACTGACTGTGAATGGTACCATTCAGGATACTGGTAGCACTAGTCCGTTTCTTGACTCTACAGGATATAGTCATCGCCAATTTATGGAGCAACTTAATTACCTAAAGGAAGATAATACCGTTAAGGCTGTTATTCTGCGGGTGAACACTCCTGGAGGTGGAGTGGTCGAAAGTGCAGAGATTCATGACAAAATTGTTGAGATTCAAGAAGAAACGAAAAAACCTGTCTATGTATCGATGGGGTCCATGGCTGCATCAGGAGGATACTATATCTCTGCACCAGCTAAGAAAATTTATGCTAGCCCTGAAACGATGACAGGTTCCTTAGGAGTTATTATGCAAGGAGTCAATTATTCAGGACTTGCAGAAAAGTATGGTGTCGAGTTTGTAACAATAAAGAGCGGCCCTTATAAGGATATTATGAGTGGTTCAAGGGAAATGACGGAGAAGGAAAGAGAAATCCTCCAGGAGATGATTAATAATTCTTATGAAGGATTTGTTAAGGTAATCTCAGAAGGACGGGGTATGACAGTTGATGAAGTGAAAAGGATTGCCGATGGAAGGATTTATGATGGCCGTCAAGCCCTAGAAGTAAATTTAATTGATGGATTTGGACATTTAGAAGATGTCATTGAAGTTGTTAAAAAGGACGAGAAGCTTAATGATGCTCAAGTAATTCAGTATACTGAGAGCTTTGGTTTGAATTCTCTATTGAGCATGGGGACACAGAAGCTGATGGGGAAGGATTTGGAGATGGCTGGTTTGATGAAGCTCCTATCTCAACCGAATTCACCTCGACTGATGTACTTATATGCTGAATAAGGGGGGAGTTACACGTGAGTACAAACGGCTATGATGAAAACAAGTCAGATACAATAGAGGATGCCGAATTCGTTAGTCAGAAAGAATTAGACCATGGTCAAACTTCAATACAAGAAGCAACGCCTCAGCCTTTGGGGTCAAACTCCTTTTCTACCTTAAGATACGCAGGGTTTTGGATGAGATTTTGGGCCTATTTGTTAGACTTAGTCGTGATTGGTAGTATAAACCGCCTAGTTTTTTATCCAGTGTTTCGTGCCTTCGACCTCCCATTATCAGAAGATAGTATGTTTGCACCGATTGCCATTCTAACGGCTCTAACCTTTTACCTGTATTTTGTGTTAATGACGAAATTCCTTGGGCAAACACTTGGTAAAATGGCGTTTGGCATCAAAGTTATTAATCTTAAGGGAGATACACTTTCTTGGGGAACGGTTCTCTTTCGAGAATGGATTGGTCGTTTTATTTCTAGCGCGATTGTGATCCTTTACATTGTAGTTGCCTTCCTGCCTAAAAAGCAGGGCTTACATGATTTATTTGCAGATACAACAGTGATTCATGAAAGATAAACCTGTCTATAGGCAGGTTTATTTTTTTTTCAGTTGATTATACTGATAGGCTGAAAGGTAGTGAGCAAATTTGAAATGGCTATTCTTATTGCTACTAGTTTTAATTGCACTTTTCGTTATCATCATTTTAACCAATGTAAAAATTCATATTGATTTCTATCATGGGAAAGATAATGATCATCTAACCATTATGCTGAAGGCTTGGGGAGGATTGATAAAATACAAAAAAGAAGTTCCAGTAATTAAGCTTGATGATGATTCTCCTGCCATCGTTGTAGAGGAAAAATCAAAAATGGGTCCAACAGACGAAACCATGCATACAGAAGAGAATAGCTTTGAAAAGCAGGATTTAGCGAACAGTCTAAACGATACGAAATCGCTCCTCGAACATGTTTTTGGCTTACATATCCTTATTCGAAAACTTTTAAGCAAGGTGAAGATTAAAAAGTTTGAATGGCACACTCGCGTTGGAATTGGGGACGCTGCTTCGACTGCTATTTTGTGTGGAGCCATCTGGGCAGCAAAAGGAGCAATTTTAGGACTACTAAGTCATTATATGATGTTAACCGTTAGGCCGGTTCTAACCGTTACCCCAAACTTTCAACAATTTGCCTCCCAAATTCAGTTAAAATGTATCTTTCAAATTCGGGTCGGGCATGCTATATGGACAGGAATGAAACTGCTTAAATACTGGAAGGGCGGAATGCCAAAGTTTAAAACCAAGCCGCTGTCTGTCCTTTCTGGCAATAAAACAAATTCAATTTCATAAGGAGGAATAAAGATGTCAGATCATCCAATTCAAGGACTTATGACAACTGCAATGGAGAATTTAAAGGAAATGATTGATGTTAACACAATCATCGGGGACCCAGTTGAAACGCCTGATGGAAGTGTCATCATGACGGTTTCAAAAGTAGGCTTTGGCTTTGCAGCTGGGGGAAGTGAATTTAGCATTGAGGGAGAGAGTGGTTCACAACCTTTTGGTGGTGGTAGCGGTGGTGGAGTTTCAATTACACCGATTGCCTTTTTAATTGTGGGCTCTTCAGGCGTAAAAATGCTACATCTCGATGAAAATACTCATCTAATTGAGAAAATTATGGATGTTGCCCCACAGGCAGTTGAAAAAATTCAACAAATGCTTTCAAAAGGTGGCGAAAACAAGAGCAAAAATAACCAAGGGGATTTACAGCCTACGAATCCTGGTGCATATGATGGTCCGAAACAAGACTTGGATATTTAACAGATTGAGTTAACTTTTCTTTATGAAAAGTTAACTTTTTATTTGTAAATAAAAAACATCTTTTTGTTTGAGACTGAAATTTATTTGTCAGGCAAAACCATAGCAAATATTTGAAAAATTTACCGATAACAGCTATATTTAACACTGTACATATATGGACAAGGAGGATGAGGAATATGGCTAACATTACTTTTAAGGGGAACAATGTTACATTGCTTGGTAACGAAGTAAAGGTTGGGGACCAGGCGCCAGATTTTACTGTTTTAGCTAACGATTTATCAGAGGTGACACTACAGGATTCAAAAGGTTCTGTACGTTTGATCAGTGTTGTCCCTTCGTTAGATACAGGAGTGTGTGATGCACAAACCCGCCGTTTTAATGAAGAAGCTGCAAGCCTTGGAAATGTCAAGGTTTTAACAGTTAGTGTGGATCTACCCTTCGCGCAAAAGCGTTGGTGTGGAGCGAATGGAATCGAGAACGTTCAGACATTGTCTGATCACCGTGCTCTATCTTTCGGAGAAGCCTATGGAGTGGCGATTAAAGAATTACGCCTCTTAGCTCGTGCTGTTTTCGTAGTAGATTCAAATGATAAAGTAACTTATGTTGAATACGTAAGTGAAGCAACTGATCATCCAAACTATGAAGCTGCACTTGAAGCCGCGAAACAAGCAGAGTAAACTTTATTCCAGACAGCCGCAGAACAATTCTGCGGCTTTTGTCTTTGTTTAATAGGGTAACGATTACGATAACAGAATCTTTCTTAAGAGTAAGGAACCATTATACTTGTCCAATAAGAAAACGAAAGCTAAAATGAAAAAATAAAAGTTACAGGAGGAAAAGAATTGAGTATTGTACCTGTAGAAAAGTTGTTTACTGCCTTTAACGAAACAGCTGATATGATGAGAGAAGAATTAGCTTGTACATATTTAGAAGCTCTTGCGGAGACAGGAGAAAATCTATTTCACGGAAAGGTTCTCCAAGAGGATTTAAGTGAGCTCACTTATAAAAGACTTGAAAAGGCCTATAGCGAAATTAAGCTTGCTGATTATTCGCGGGAAGAAATTCGAAAGGCATTTCAACTGGCAATTTTAAAAGGGATGAAAGAAAACATTCAGCCTAATCATCAAATGACCCCGGACTCAGTCGGGATGTTTATTGGGTACCTAGTGAGTAAATTTGTTGATAAGCAAGCCTATCGGTTATTAGATCCTGCTATTGGAACAGGGAACCTCCTTTCCACTGTTCTAAATCACCAGACAGATAAGACAATTACATCTGTTGGAAGTGATATTGATGATATTCTGATTAAACTGGCTTATGTAAATGCAAACCTGCAAATGCATGAGGTGGAGTTATTTAATCAGGATAGCCTCGAAAGCTTGTTTATTGACCCAGTTGATGCGGTGGTTTGTGACTTGCCAATTGGATTTTATCCGAATGATGTCAGAGCAGCAGAATATGAGATACATGCAAAAACGGGTCATACTTATGCTCACCATCTATTTATTGAACAAAGCACCAAGCATACGAAAGAGGGAGGCTATTTATTCTTTATTATTCCGAACGGGATGTTTGAAAGTGAGCAATCTGCTAACCTCCATGAATTTGTTAAGAATCACTTGAACATTCAGGGTATCGTCCAACTGCCTTTAGCGATGTTTAAAAATAAACAAGCAGCAAAAAGCATCTTGATATTACAGAAAAAAGGGGAGAACATTAAACAGCCAAAGCAAGCACTATTGGTTGATTTACCAAAGCTCTCCGATGGTCAGGCGATGAGCAATATCCTTACAAAAATTGATACCTGGTTTATCGAAAATAAAAAATAGAAGAAGTGGAAAAATCGGTGAGTAATCACCGATTTTTTTGTGTGTTTTTAAGGTGTTTATATAATAAAACGGGGCCATCTGATATTAACTAAATTTTCAAAGTATCTGAATAAAAACTCATTATTTATGTAAGCGATAACACCATTGAAATGTAAAATAGACAATGCTTTAATTGTGAATGGAGAGATAGAAAATGGGCTTGTTGCACAGAATAAGTGAGAATGTTCCACTAGTTTGGCACAAGTTGTTTAATAAAGGAGCGTAAAAGTTATATGGCTAAAATGATTGCAATTAATGCTGGTAGTTCTTCGTTAAAGTTCCAGCTTTTTGAAATGCCAAGTGAAGAAGTAATTACTAAAGGGATTGTTGAAAGAATCGGGATGAAAGATTCAGTATTCCAAATATCTGTGAACGGTGAAAAGCAGAAGGATATACTTGATATCCCAGATCATGCAGTAGCAGTTAAGATGCTTTTAGATAAATTAACGACTCTTGGAATTATTAAGTCAATTGATGAAATTGAAGGCGTTGGTCATAGAGTTGTTCATGGTGGAGAAGAATTTAGTGATTCTGCTGTCGTTACAGACGAAGTCATTGCGAAGATTGAAAAGCTAGCAGAGCTTGCTCCACTTCATAACCCAGCGAACTTAACTGGAATTCGTGCCTTCCAAGAAGCATTGCCAAATGTTCCAGCTATCACCGTTTTTGATACAGCATTCCATCAAACAATGCCTGAGAATTCATTTTTATACAGCTTACCATACAATTACTATAAGGATTACGGAGTTCGTAAGTATGGTTTTCATGGTACATCTCATAAATACGTTTCAGAACGTGCAGCAGAAATGTTAGGAAGACCAATTGAACATTTACGTTTGATTTCCTGTCATTTAGGAAATGGTGCTAGTATTGCGGCGATTGAAGGGGGAAAATCAATTGACACCTCAATGGGCTTTACCCCGTTAGCTGGTGTTACGATGGGAACCCGTTCTGGAAATATTGACCCAGCACTTATTCCTTATATTATGGAAAAAACGAATAAGACTGCAGATGAAGTTTTGGATGTCTTGAATAAAGAGAGTGGAATGTTGGGTGTTTCCGGATTTTCAAGTGATCTTCGTGATATCGAAGTAGAATCGAAAAAAGGGAATGAGCGTGCAGAATTAACTCTTCAAGTATTTGCAAATAGAATTCATAAATACATTGGATCTTATGCGGCTCGTATGAGTGGTGTTGATGCAATTATCTTCACCGCTGGTATTGGGGAAAATAGTGCATCCATTCGTGCACGCATTCTAAAAGGCTTAGAGTTCATGGGCGTATACTGGGATCCAGCTTTAAACAAAATCAGTGGAGAAGAGGCGTTCATCAGTTATCCTCACTCTCCTGTAAAAGTTATGGTTATTCCGACAGATGAAGAAGTCATGATTGCAAGGGATATTGTTAGATTGACAAAATAAATTTTTGAGAAGGCAAAAGCATTTCGCTTTTGCCTTTTTTCTATAGGCTGTCATTCGGACTCCATTTTCGATTTTCTACCTGTGACAGTCCGAACACAACCCAGTACGGGACAGAGTAGACACTCTACGGCACGCCTGAAAAGCGATGTACCTGTGGCGAAAATCAACTCCACCTTTAACACAGCCTTTCTATAAATAAGATTGAGCTTTGCTTTTAGGAGCCCATTGTGCAAGGTGTTCCCCTTACACGAGGAGAAGTTTCTAGGACTGCCCGTAATGACCAATTAACTCGACTATCAATCGGCAGTAAAGGACTAGTTGACTAAGGGTTCACCTATCTCAGTTGAGCGTTCATAGTAATACGCAGCTGACTAGTGCGCTTCCGCTTTCTTATAGGGTGTCCAAGCATTTGACCACTAAAGATGTGCTATACTAAAGATAAAATGTTAGCTGGAGGGTTCACAATGTCATTAACCGAAAGGGAACTGAGGGTACTTGAAGAGTTAAAGGATTGGGAGGTATCCCTTTCTGAATATGTACCAAATGATTTAGAGTTGGTCTATGACAGGTATTTAGAACGAACATTCTCAATGCTTCCGGAAGAAGTACAGGAACAGTTTTTTGTTAAGTTCGATAGTTGGCTTTTCCATCTCCATTCTCTTATTCAAGGTTCACAATTACAGATGGACGCGAAGGATAGAATTATGTCAGCAGGTCGCGTATTTAATCCTGATATGGAGTCCATAGCGGATATGAAACATTTGTCTATTGAGCAAATCCAATTCATTGCCGATCAGCAGATTGCCAGGCACCGGCTATATTCCTTTGTTCAAGGTGGCATGTCTGGAAGTGGAGGCAACCTTGTCCTAGGCGCAGATATCCCTGCTATGGCAGTAATAAATCTACGGTCCGTCCAACTGATTGCCATGTCATATGGATTCGAGGTTAATACTCCTTTTGAGATGATGACAGCCTTGAAGGTTTTCCATACTGCTATGATGCCAAAAAGGTTGCAATACAGCGGCTGGAATGAGTTGAAGGATGATTTGCAGCAAGCGGGAGATGACGATTTATATTTCTATCACGGAAAGGAAGAATTGACGGATATTACCTGGATCGAACAGCCGATTAAACAAATCATGAAGGCCATCTTGATTCTCATGTTCAGGAAAAGAAAGCTGCAAGGAGTCCCAGTGATTAGTATGGCAATTGGGGCAAGCTCTAATTATCAATTGACTAGGAAGGTAACCGATTTTACTCATAAATATTATCAAATGCGTTATTTTTTACATAGAGGAGTGTAGCCAATGAGCACACAAGAACATAAACAGGCTGCGCCAAATCAAGTGCACTGTAAAATTATCACCGTCAGTGATACAAGAAACAAAGATACAGATAAAAGTGGTAAGCTGATGATTGAAATGCTGGAGAATGCTGGGCATCTCATAACAGATTATGTAATTGTTAAAGATGAGGCAGAGCCTATCAAAAACGAAGTCTTAAAAGGCTGCAACAATCCAGATATTGACGTTGTTCTCACAAACGGTGGAACAGGCATTGCCAAACGAGATGTCACCATCGAAACAGTTCAAAGTATATTTGAAAAAGAAATTACCGGATTTGGCGAGCTTTTTCGGATGTTAAGCTATCAAGAAGATATTGGATCAGCTGCAATACTTTCACGTGCTGCAGCGGGAGTTGTGAATGATAAAGCTGTATTTTCAACCCCTGGGTCCACCGGGGCTGTTCGACTAGCAATGGAAAAGTTAATTCTTCCAGAGATTGGTCACATCGTGAGAGAGTTAAAAAAGGACCTCTAACACAGAAAGATTACCTTTTAACAAAGACCGTTACAAAATGGATTATGCCATTATTGTAACGGTCTTTTGACTACATATGTGCTTTTGCTGTTACGTCTTGATGGGTCCGATACCAGAGCCAGAGGTCATTGATAATTGATGCAAGTTCGGCAATATCACTGTTTAACTTGCAGGATTGTTTAAAGTCTGCTTCGTCGTTTAATGCTGCTTGCTTTCTATTAATCAAGTCCTCCAAATCTGCAATACGGTCAGGAATGCTGCCACGGATCTTTTCCCAATGAAGTAAAATTCCATATTGGGTTTCCTCAGAAAAGGTATCCCACTCTGTACTAAAAGCAGGTAACAATATACCTAACCTTTTATCCTCTTTAAAATATTCCTTCATGATAAGCTTCACCCCGTTCTAATCCTGCTTCCATTTTACATCAATAGGTAAATAGCTTCCATTTATTTATGGATATTGCTCAAGAATCCACTTAGTTAAAAAATTTTAAAAAAATTTAGCCTTTAAGCATTGAAAAGTGAAGCAAAACCTGTTAAGTTTTATTATAATGAATAAACATATATGAGATTGTATAAATATTCAAAGGGAGAGAATCATAAATGACTGGAAATAAAAAAATAGTGCTTGCTTATTCAGGCGGGCTGGATACATCTGTTGCAATTAAATGGCTTCAAGAAAAAGGTTACGACGTTATCGCTTGTTGCTTAGATGTTGGTGAAGGAAAAGATTTAAACTTTGTTAAAGAAAAGGCCTTAAAAGTTGGCGCCGTTAAATCATATGTTCTTGATGTGAAAGAAGAGTATGCTCAGGAATATGCCCTTATCGCTCTTCAAGCTCATACATTATATGAAGGAAAGTACCCATTGGTATCAGCTCTTTCCCGCCCACTTATTTCAAAGAAGCTCGTGGAAGTAGCTGAAAAAGAAGGTGCTGTTGCAGTGGCACATGGTTGTACTGGAAAGGGAAATGACCAAGTTCGCTTTGAAGTATCCATTAAAGCTTTAAATCCTGACTTGGAAGTTCTTGCACCTGTACGTGATTGGAAATGGTCTCGTGAAGAAGAGATTGAATACGCGGTTCAAAATAATATTCCGATTCCAATCAATCTTGATAGTCCATTTTCTATTGACCAAAATCTATGGGGCCGTAGCAACGAATGTGGAATTCTTGAAGATCCATGGGCTGCTCCACCAAAGGAAGCTTTTGAGCTAACGAATGAACTTGAAGATACACCAGATACACCAGAAATCGTTGAAATTGAGTTTGAACAAGGTGTACCTGTATCCTTAAACGGGAAATCTTTCTCTTTAGCACAGCTTATCCTTGAACTGAATATCCTTGCTGGGAAACATGGTGTAGGTCGTGTTGACCATGTTGAAAACCGTCTAGTTGGTATCAAATCTCGTGAAGTCTATGAAGTACCAGGTGCATTGACACTGATAAAGGCTCATAAAGAACTAGAAGATATTACTCTAGTAAAAGAAGTCGCACACTTTAAGCCAGTTATTGAAAAGAAGATTACCGAAATGATTTATGAAGGCTTATGGTTCTCTCCATTGCGTCCAGCACTTGAAGCATTCTTAAAGGAAACGCAGAAATATGTGACAGGTACCGTAAGAGTGAAACTATTTAAGGGTCATGCAATTATTGAAGGAAGAAAGTCTCCTTATTCTTTATATAATGAAAAACTAGCAACTTATACAAAAGAAGATGAATTTGATCATGCTGCAGCCGTAGGCTTTATCAACCTATGGGGACTTCCAACAAAAGTGCAAAGCATGGTACAAGGCAAGAAGGTGAATGTGTGAAAAAACTATGGGGCGGCCGGTTCACGGCTTCCGCTGAAGAATGGGTCGATGAATTTGGAGCATCAATTTCTTTTGATCAGGAACTAGTTCTTGAAGATATCCAAGGAAGTATCGCCCATGCAACCATGTTAGCTAAGTGTGGAATTTTAACAGCAGAGGAAGCAAGTACAATCGTTACCGGTTTAAAAACATTAAAGGAAAAAGCAGAGAAAAAGGAACTAGAATTCTCTACTAAATATGAAGATATTCACTTGAACTTGGAGCACTTGTTAACAGAGCTTGTCGGGCCAGTAGGCGGCAAGCTCCATACTGCAAGAAGTCGTAATGACCAAGTAGCTACAGATATGCATTTGTACTTGCGCGAACAAGTAAAACAAACAGGAATACTTATCAACGAGTTTCAATCTGTTTTACTTAAGAAGGCAGAGGAGCATGTTGAGACGATAATGCCTGGCTATACTCATCTGCAAAGAGCACAACCAATCTCATTTGGGCATCACTTAATGGCCTATTTCTGGATGCTTGAGCGAGATAAGCAACGTTTTCTTAGTGCCTTAGAGCGTATTAACATAAGCCCACTAGGAGCCGGCGCTCTTGCAGGGACGACCTTCCCAATTGATCGTGAGTATAGTGCTGAATTGCTTGGATTTGAAGGTATTTACCAGAACAGTCTTGATGCGGTAAGTGACCGGGACTTTATCCTTGAATTTATGTCTGCAAGTTCAATTATGATGATGCACTTATCTAGGTTTGCTGAAGAAATCATTCTCTGGTCTAGCCAAGAGTTCCGTTTTATTGAATTAGATGATACTTTTGCGACAGGATCAAGCATCATGCCGCAGAAGAAAAATCCAGATATGGCAGAGTTGATTAGAGGAAAAACTGGCAGAGTTTATGGAGGCTTGATGAGCCTGCTGACAATCCTGAAGGGACTTCCGCTAGCCTATAATAAGGACATGCAGGAAGATAAAGAAGGAATGTTTGATACTGTGAAAACAGTACAAGGCTCCTTGAAAATTTTTGCTGGCATGGTAGAAAGCATGACCGTGAACAAAGACAATATGGAATCTTCGGTAACAAAAGATTTCTCCAATGCTACAGAACTAGCAGATTACCTTGCTGCAAAAGGGATGCCTTTTAGAGAAGCACATGAGGTAGTAGGAAAACTAGTACTACACTGCATCCAAAAAGGTTGTTACTTAGCGGACTTATCTTTTAATGAATTTAAGCAATCTAGTTCATTATTTGAAGAAGATATTTATGATGCATTGAACCCTTATAACGCTGTCGTTCGTAGAAATTCTGCCGGGGGTACAGGCTTCTCTGAAGTAAATGCGCAAATTAAAAAAGGGAAGCTTCTCATCGAAGCAGACCAATCATAGGAATAATAAAAGCACGCCGCCTACTAGGCCGCGTGCTTTTTCAAGATTTATTGTTTATTTTAAGAAGAGAATGGTTCAATCGTTATTCTTCTTCCTTTTCTGTTCGAATAATCATAACATCACAAGGAGCATATCGAACAATGTGTTCGGAAACACTGCCGATAAAGAAGCGTTCAACTGCGTTCATACCTGTGGCACCACAAATGATTAAGTCAACGTTGAACTTTTTAGCGATTTCTTTTGCAATTTTGACTTTTGGAGAACCGTACTCAATTTCATAGGTCACTTCTCTTACTCCAGCGTCTATTGCTTGTAGTTTGTAGTTTTCAAGGAGTTCTTTGGCAAATTCTTTTGCGCGTTCAGAGATGGTTCGATCATAGGCCTCAACCGTAGCAAAGGTCCTCAAATCAATAACGTGAGTCATAATCAGCTTTGCATCGTTCCTTTTAGCTACTTCGACCGCCTTTTTGAATGCCCAAGCCGCTTCTTTGGATCCGTCAACAGCAACTAATACATTTTTATATGTCAGTCCCATTGTTATCCTCCTCCTTTACCTTAATTATACAGTAATTTTTATAGTATGGATGTTACAAACTAACGAACAATATAGAGTGGAAGGGGGGCGAAATAATGGGAAAACCTAAACGCAATGACCGTGAAACGTATACTTACAATGACTCAGGAAGCTTGGAAGTTACTCAGCAAATTATGGACTCATACAATAGTGGAGTAATAGACCCAACCAGTGGAGAAGCAGAGATTTCACTAAGAAGCGAAGAATAGGTTTTGAGAACAAGCTGTAAAAACTCAGCTTGTTTTTTGCTGTTTTTTCATCTAAAATAACCTCAAGTGGAGAGTGAAAATTTAGACTATTCTTTCTCGTATTGGGGGACTAATTAGTGCGAATCGGTGTACCTAAAGAAATAAAAAATAATGAAAACCGGATTGCCATGACACCTGCTGGAGTTGTGAACCTTACTCAGTTTGGTCATGAGGTTTTGGTTGAGAAAAATGCTGGTCTCGGATCAGGGTTTACAGACGATGACTTCCTTCAAGCTGGTGCAAAGATTGTCTCAACTGCTAAGGATGCATGGAGTGCGGAAATGGTTATGAAAGTGAAGGAGCCCCTCGCAGAAGAGTTCTCATATTTTCACGAGGGGTTGATTTTATTTACTTATTTACATCTTGCGCCCGAGCCTGCATTAACAAAGGCATTAACAGAGAAAAAGGTAATTGGAATTGCATATGAAACCATCCAACTACCAAACGGGAGCCTGCCGCTCCTTACCCCTATGAGTGAAGTAGCAGGGAGGATGGCACCTCAAGTCGGAGCGCAATTTTTAGAAAAGGTACATGGGGGAAGAGGGATTCTTCTTGCAGGTGTACCTGGTGTTCAAAGAGGAAAGGTGGTCATCATTGGGGGCGGTGTCGCTGGTACCAATGCGGCGAAAATGGCTATTGGACTCGGCGCAGAGGTCACAATTATTGATTTAAATCCTGACCGGTTACGGCAGCTTGATGATATTTTTGGACACGATATCACCACCCTTATTTCAAACCCTTATAATATTGCTGAAGCTGTAAAATACGCTGATTTAGTAATTGGTGCTGTGCTCATACCAGGTGCACGGGCCCCTAAATTGGTCACTGAAGAAATGATTAAGTCAATGAAACCTGGATCAGTTGTCATCGATATTGCCATTGATCAGGGAGGAATCTTTGAGACCACGGACAGAATTACCACTCACGACCAACCTACCTATGAAAAACATGGAGTCGTTCACTATGCTGTGGCAAATATGCCTGGAGCTGTTCCGAGAACCTCAACCATTGCGCTTACAAATGTAACGGTCCCATATGCTGCTCAAATTGCGAATAAAGGGTATAGACAAGCTTGCCTTGAAAACGAAGCGATATTAAAAGGGATTAATACACTTAATGGACAGATAACCTATAAAGCAGTCGCCGAGGCGCAGAATTTGTCCTACTCGGATGCCCGAGCATTCTTACTACAATCTTAGAAGGTAAAAAAGATTCAGGATACTCTGGGTCTTTTTCTTTGGCTCTTTTCTTGCTCTTGGATACATATTAGGTTGGATTGTTTTGTTTCGGATTTTAACAATAACCTTTACGAAAACAGCCATTTCTTTTTATTAGATTGTGAAATATGTCAATTAGAGTAAATTTATAGTATATTGTTAATGGTGGAAAAATGGTCTGCAGTCTAAGAGCAGTAGGCTATAGCTAATTTTTATCATGAGGAGTGTCACGATGGAAAACGTACTTATTTTTGGGCATAAGAACCCTGATACTGATTCAATTTGTTCAGCGCTTGCTTATGCAAATTTAAAAAAGAAACTTGGCGCAAATGTAGAAGCTGTTCGTCTTGGTCAAATCAATGGTGAAACAGCCTATGCGTTAGATTATTTTAAGGCTGAAGAGCCTCGACTTGTTGAACAAATAGCGGATGAGGCAAAAAGCGTCATTCTAGTTGACCATAATGAACGTCAGCAAAGTGCAGACGGAATTGAAAAAGTCAAAATTACCGAAGTAATTGATCATCATCGCGTTGCTAATTTCGAAACTAGTGATCCATTATACTTCCGTGTAGAGCCTGTTGGTTGTACGGCAACAATTCTAAACAAAATGTATAAAGAAAATAATGTGGAGCTTGATAAGCAAACAGCTGGATTAATGTTATCAGCGATTATCTCTGACTCTTTATTATTTAAATCTCCAACATGCACAGAGCAAGATGTAGCCGCTGCGAAAGAGCTTGCAGAAATTGCTGGTGTCAATGCTGAGGAGTATGGACTTGAAATGCTAAAAGCTGGTGCTGATTTGAGTAGTAAAACAACAGAAGAACTAATTTCCCTAGATGCAAAAGAATTTTCAATGGGAAATTCAAAGGTTGAAATTGCCCAAGTTAATACAGTTGATGTGAACGAAGTGTTGGCGCGCCAAGCAGAGCTTGAAGATGTAATTGGAAAGGTAATTGCTGAAAAAGAGTTAGATTTATTCCTTTTAGTTATTACAGATATCCTAACAAATGATTCTGCAGCGCTTGCGTTAGGGAAAGAGTCAAGTGCAGTTGAAGAAGCGTTTAAGGTGACTTTGGAAAACAATACGGCAATCTTAAAAGGTGTCGTTTCTCGTAAGAAACAAGTTGTACCTGTATTAACAGATACCCTTGTTGCAAGAGGATAATAGAGGTGAACCGTTCCTTTAAGTTATGAAGGGACGGTTTTTTATTTGGGGAGTTTTGTCCTTGGGGGTGTGCCTGAAAGGCAAAGTGGAGCAAGAAAGGTTGGTTTCGTCCAGATGGTGGTGTGTCTCAAGGACAAAATGAATTGTAAAAAAGGAGAAATTGTCTATGATGGTGTGTCTCAAAGACAAAATGAATTGAAAGTAGGAGAAATTGTCTATGATGGTGTGTCTCAAGGACAAAATGAAGTGAAAAAAGGAGAAATTGTCTATGACGGTGTGTCTTAAAGACAAAATGAAGTGAAAATGGAGGAAATTGTCTATGATGGTGTATCTCAAGGATAAAATGAAGTGAAAGAGGGAGAAATTGTCTATGATGGTGTGTCTCAAGGACAAAATGAAGTGAAAAAAGGAGAAATTGTCTATGATGTTGTGTCTCAAAGACAAAATGAATTGAAAGTAGGAGAAATTGTCTATGATGGTGTGTCTCAAAGACAAAATGAATTGAAAAAAGGAGAAATTGTCTATAATGGTGTGTCTCAAAGACAAAATGAAGTGAAAAAGGGAAAGTGTTGTCCATGAAAAAGAGTCTCAAGGACAAAAAGAAGCTAGAGAATAATAGTTTTGTCCTTGATAAACTTCCTGATAGGTTAACGCTAAAAGAAAAAACGCTTGGACCCACCCAAACGTCTTTTGTGAAAAAATTTATTATCTTTTGCAGTGACTTGCACTAATTGACTTACTATTAATAAGCCGAATCAGAGATTTGTCCATTAACGATGGCAATTCCAGAGCTTGCCCCGATTCTAGTAGCGCCAGCTTCAATCATGGATTGTGCATCTTCAAGACTTCTTACTCCCCCGGATGCTTTTACACCAATGGAAGGACCAACCACTTTTCTCATCAAAGCGATATCTTCTTTCGTTGCTCCGCCAGTTGAGAATCCAGTAGAAGTTTTTACGAAATCAGCGCCTGCTTGAACAGCGAGTTTGCAAGCAGTCTCCTTTTCTTCATCTGTTAAAAGGGATGTCTCGATGATAACCTTTGTCAAAGCTTTCCCTTTGGCTGCCTCAACGACTGCCTTGATATCCCTCTCAACTACTTCGAATTGCTTGCTTTTAAGGGCGCCGATATTGATGACCATATCGACTTCACCAGCACCATTTTCAATTGCATTTTTCGTTTCATATGCTTTTACATCAGAAGTGTTTGCACCAAGTGGGAAGCCGATAACCGTACAAACCTTTACTTCAGGAGTATCTTTTAAGATTTCTGCTGCAGTTTTCACCCAAGTAGGATTGACACATACTGAAGCAAATTTATGTTCTTTAGCTTCTTCAGCTAATTTAATAATTTCTGCCTCAGTTGCATTGGCTTTTAGTAGAGTGTGATCGATCATTTGTGCTAGTTGTGTTGTCATGTAGTGTTGTCCTCCTATTGATAAAAAAACTAAATCGTTTTTTTTAGATATTTATATCTACATTAAATAATATACCAATTCCTTGAACAAAAGTAAATTTACATTTGAACAAATGTTAAACCCTATATTTATGTTAGAGTTATCTAATAATTTGCAACTCTTTTGGATACTTTGTTAATATTTCAATGCCTGATTTTGTCACCACAAGGTCATCTTCAATCCGGACTCCAGCCACCCCAGGTACATAAATTCCTGGCTCAACAGTGAATACAGCACCCTCCTCTAAAATTAAAGGATTGGTCTCGGTCAAAGATGGGTATTCATGAACGCTAATCCCTAAACCATGGCCAAGCCTATGGGGAAAATACTCACCGTAGCCAGCGGAGGAAATGAGATTTCGCGCGGCCAAATCAACCTCTGAACAAGCTACACCAGGATGAATAGTCCTTATTGCTGCTAATTGTGCATTTAGGACCGTTTGGTAGATTTTTTCTTGTTCATCATTAATGTCATGATAAGCGACCGTTCTAGTTATATCAGAGCAATAGCCATCGACCACTACTCCTAAGTCAAAAAGAACCAAATCGCCTTTTTGAATTTTTGTTGTTCCTGGTGTCCCGTGCGGGGAAGCAGCATTTTTCCCGGTCAGGACCATGGTGGAAAAGGACATTTCTAGCACACCTTTTTTCTTTAGGGCATACTCGATAGCACCAAGAACGTCCATTTCCGTTTTTCCTTCTGCTATTTCTGCTACGCCAACCTCAATTGCATAGTCTGCAAGAGCGCAGGCCTCTCTTATTTTTTCGAGCTCGTGAGGGTCCTTTTTTAAGCGTAGTTGCCTTAATTTCTCCTCGGCAGAAATGAAATTGGCTTGATGAAACATTTCTATTAATTTTTCATAACGCTCGACATTCATATGCTCTTTTTCAATTGCCGCTGTATGTACCGTTGAAACTCTTGATGTGATCGCATTTTCAACTAAGTCCCATGGATTGTCGGTATCAGAATAACCGATTACCTCATATGACCACCCTGCGTTTTTAGCAGATTCCTTTTCCATACTTGGACAAATTAAGAAAGGTTCGGCGTCTTGGAAGATGGCGACACCGAGTAACCGCTCATGTGGGTCACTAAGGAAACCACTAAGGTAAAAAACATTATCTGTAGAAGTAAGGAAAGCGACTTCTGCTTCTTGTTCAGTCAACCAGCCTGATAACTTTTTGATTCGTTCTAACATGTTAAGTATTCCCTCCTAATGATACTTTTATTATTGAAAAGCCTGTGTTAAGTTCGTGTTGATTTTATGAACAAGTCCTTTGTGAAGAAATCAACACTAAGTTTACCAATGCCTCTGACTTTATTAAGGGAGGCTCCAAATAGAGACTATCAAACGAGAAGAGAAAAAGAAACTTTTAACGATGAAAATTGGGTATATAAGAAAAGGATTTATATAAGAATTGTAGAAGTAACTTACTTAGGAGAATGGGAAGGAGAGATGAAGTTTGAAATTATCGTATCACGGTCATTCTGTTGTAAAAGTTGAAACAGGTGGAAAGACAATTCTGTTTGATCCCTTTATTACCGGGAACGAGCTCACTGACCTTAAAGTGAGTGAAGTGAAAGTGGATGTCATCATTTTAACGCATGCTCATAATGATCACGTCGGGGATACAGTAGAACTCGCCAAAAAAAATAACGCCTTAGTCATTACCAATGCAGATTTGGCTACCTATCTCGGGTGGCAAGGTATTCGTACCCATGGAATGAATATTGGTGGGGCTTATGAATTTGATTTTGGAAAAGTGAAAATGACTCAAGCCTTCCATGGCTCTGGTTATACAACTGCTGACCAACAAATCATTTATGGAGGTATGCCGGCAGGAGTATTATTATTTGCTGAAGGAAAAACAGTTTACCATGCAGGTGATACTGGGTTGTTCTCAGATATGAAGTTAATTGGGGAGCTTCATCCGATTGACCTTGCCTTTTTGCCAATTGGAGATAATTTTACAATGGGACCTGAGGATGCGGCGATTGCTGCCGAATTCCTTCAAGCTAAACAGGTAGTACCCATCCATTTTAATACGTTCCCTCCAATTAAACAGGACCCACAAAAATTTATTGGGCTTCTAAAAGAACAAAAAGGTCGAGTACTTCAACCAGGAGAGGAAATTGAATTATAATAAGGGACTGCTGCCTTCATTTATAGGTAGCAGTTTTTTTATCTTTTCATATTCATAGGGGAAAGATTAATGTTTTAAATGTTTTCGCATAAACATAGAACAAGCTATTAAATAGGGGGGAAGATAATGAATAAAAACCGCTATCTACTATACTTGTTGCTATGTGGATTGATGCTTTACTATGCCTTACCACGAATCTCTTTTGAATCGCTCGGACTCGAAAGTTTGTTTGCGGGAGCATGGTTGTTATTTGCGTTATTTGTTATTGCGGGAAATCTATCGGCTTTTCTTTATACACCTAAAAAACAAAAGGTGGCAAAGCTGGGAGTTGAGACTAAGCCTAGAAGAAGCCGTGGACTATCTAATTAAAATGAAAAGTTATGAAAAACAGCTTAGATAAGCCAAGTATACAATTGAATCAAGACTTTTTTCACTTTATAATAAAGTATGGAACTTATTTTCGTACGGTATTACTTTGATAAAGGGTGAAAGTCTTGGCAACTAAGCATGAACAAATTTTACAATATATTGATGAACTCCCGATTGGAGAAAAAATTTCGGTCCGTCAGATCGCCAAGGCAATGAGTGTAAGTGAGGGAACTGCATACAGGGCTATTAAGGATGCCGAGAATAAAGGCTATGTAAGTACAATTGAACGAGTCGGTACGATTAGGATTGAAAAGAAAAAGAAAGAAAATATTGAGAAACTGACTTTTGCTGAAGTCGTTAATATTGTTGACGGTCAAGTACTAGGAGGTAGGGGAGGTCTACATAAGACCTTAAATAAATTTGTTATTGGTGCCATGAAACTTGAAGCCATGATGAGATATACGGGTGCTGGCAACCTATTAATTGTCGGGAACCGTGATAAAGCCCATGAACAAGCGCTTAGAGCTGGCGCTGCTGTGTTAATAACGGGTGGCTTTGATACGGAAGATAGTGTTAAGAAGCTTGCCGATGAATTACAGCTACCGATTATATCTAGCAGTTATGACACGTTTACAGTGGCAACGATGATCAACAGAGCGATTTATGACCAGTTGATTAAAAAAGAAATCGTTTTAGTAGAAGATATTCTTACCCCAATTACAGAGACTGCCTATCTTAAGACCGATGATTCGGTGGCGGATTGGTATAGGTATAAAGAAGAGACTAGACACAGTCGCTTTCCTGTTGTTGACCGAAATATGAAGGTTCAGGGAATGATTACATCTAAAGATATCATGGGGGATAATTTGGATGCCCCGATTGAAAAGGTTATGACGAGACAACCAATGACTGTTAGTGGAAAGACGAGTGTTGCTTCATCTGCGCATATGATGGTGTGGGAAGGAATTGAGGTGCTTCCTGTTGTAGACGATTCAAATCGTCTCGTAGGGATAATCAGTAGGCAGGATGTACTGAAGGCACTCCAAATGATTCAACGTCAACCGCAGGTAGGAGATACATTAGATGACGCTGTGACAAGTCAAATGATTGTAACTCGAGGAAAAACGAAAGATGAAGATAGTTTCCGCTGCACTGTAACCCCGCAAATGACCAATCATATTGGAACCATTTCTTATGGGGTATTTACAACCTTAGTGTCTGAAGCAGCAAATCGTATTTTAAGAGGCTATAAAAAAGGCGACCTCGTTGTTGAAAACATGACCATTTATTTTTTAAAGCCAGTTCAAATTGATAGCGTCCTTGAGATTTATCCAAGAGTCCTTGAAGTAGGAAGAAAGTTTGGAAAAGTAGATGTAGAAGTATACAACGATGGAGTTCTTGTTGGCAAGGCCATGATGGTATGTCAGCTAATTGATAGACAATAAGAAAAGCGGAGGCGACTGCCCAGGGACGACAAGCATAAGACGCGCCCTTTAAGAAGGTGCTTTTTACCTTCTTACAGGGAGTGGCTTATGTCTCGAGTCCCTAGGAGCCGCAGCTAGATAAAAAAGAAGCCAGACCATTGGTCGGCTTCTTTCACAATCAGCTTAGCAGAAATGCTTTTCTCATAAATGGCTATTAGCTTCGTCTGCTTCTTGAATGGCAAAAGGAAGATAATGTTTATACCTCTTAAAACCTGAAACAGCATTTAAAGCACCCAGTAGAATAAATAAACCAGAAATGATATATGTTATAGTTGTTTGAAATAAAAATAATTGATTCATTCCGAACAAGGCTACGAAAAGTCCTAAAGCAATACTTGACTTAGTAGATAACCATTTTCGCTCAATAGGTCGTGAACTTCGTACGTATTTAATTTTGTAGAATACATACATGGCAAAAGAGACAACAATCAAGAAAACTAGTAAAGGCATAGATATTTCCTCCATTATAAAATCTTCATTTTATTTTAACGTTATTTGTTCCAAATTACTATAATATCACTATTTCTTTTTATTTTTTAAATTCTATGATTAGATTGAAGGTAATGAGAATACTTTTAAAGGAGAATAGGATGAAAGAGCAAATATTGAGTGAAATCGAAAAATACGAGACCATTATTGTTCATCGACATGTTCGTCCGGATCCGGATGCATACGGATCACAAGGAGGACTTGTTGAAGTAATCAAAGAATCATTCCCGGAGAAGAAGGTTTATGCCGTAGGAAAAGAAGAACAGTCCCTCCATTATATGAAGAGGCTCGATACGATTTCTGACGAAGTCTATCAAGGTGCCCTTGTTATCGTTTGCGACACAGCTAACCAAGAACGGATTTGCGATAAACGATACAATTTTGGCGATAAATTAATTAAAATTGACCATCATCCAAACGAAGATCCATATGGTGATCTTGTTTGGGTAGACACAAGTGCAAGCTCGACTAGCGAAATGATTTATGAGTTTTATTTAGCATTTAAAGGTCGTGGTCTGAAATTATCTGATGAAGCGGCACGATTACTCTTTGCCGGAATTGTTGGGGATACTGGAAGATTCATATATCCAAGTACAACTGATAAAACTTTTGCTTATGCGGGAGAATTAATCCATTATAACTTTTCGCGAACAGAACTGTTTGACCAAATGTATGAGCTCGATACCAATGTGGTGAAACTGAAGGGCTATGTGCTGCAAAACTTTGAAGTCCTAGCTAACGGAGCTGCTTCTGTTACATTGAATAAAGAGCTTTTACAAGAATTTCGTGTCAAGCCAGCAGATGCGTCGCTGTTAGTTAGCGAACTAGGGTCGGTAAAAGGAATTAAGGCATGGGTATTCTTTATTGAGGAAGACGATCAGATTCGAGTAAGATTACGCTCTAAGGGGCCTATCATAAATGTACTTGCCCGCAAATATCGTGGAGGCGGTCATCCACTTGCCTCAGGTGCTTCCATTTACTCATGGAACGAAGCTAAAAACGTAGTTAATGATTTAATTGAGCTATGTAAATAAAAAAAGCGGGAGCCTCCTGTTCAACGGTGCAGGGTCTGGTGCTAGACAATATTCTAAGTCAAAACTTATATATTTTCTCTTCTAATAAAAAAAGGAAGGCCCTGTATTCGAGGGCCTTCTATTCGTCTAATTGTAGTTGGAGCTGGAGGTTGACGGTGGTATAGACAAATGTTGAAGTGGTCTTGAGCCGATAGCGTTTGCCGTTAAGACGAATCACTTTGTTTTTAATAATCTTTGAAATTAAATCTCTGCTTTTATAGACGAATTCTAAGTCCTTGGCTAAGAAATAATTAAGATCTTCCTTGATATCCTCCTCGGCCTGGTAAACTGCGAGGGAATCAAGGTCATATTTTTCGCCGTTTGTAATCTTAACTTTTATATCTTGAATTGTCAGCTGTTTAAGATTTTTCTCGTTAAGCGCTTTATAATCCTCTTGCCAAATTTTAACATTGTTCTTTTCTGTCTCAAGATCACTTTTTAGTTTATTTATCTGTGCTGACTTATCCTCTAAAATGACCCCATTCATATATAGAAAAATACACCAGCTTAAACAGGCACCAATGGCCATCCCTGAGAAAAAACGTTGCCAGGAGGGTTTTCGATAATAGGGTGGGATTCGCATGTTAAATATGCTCCAATGTTAACCATTTAATTATCGTTGCCCCAGTCTGAGCTCCTCCCATTGCCGATAGAATTAGTAAAAATTGCTTGAATATATCTTTGGTCTCGCCATCCATTAAGCCCCGCTCAAAGCTATATACGGTGTCAAAGGTACCCCCAATTGCCGCTATGATTGCCCAAATCCTAATTAATTCTGAAATCCGAGAAACCTGAGTGAGCAAGGGTTGTCCTGTTAAGAAAGAAGCAAGTCCTCCTATCAGTGATCCACCAAGGAGAACACCGAGTGCAATGAAGTAACTCTCAAATAAGTGTGAAATAAATGGTTGATTCATATAATAGACCCCTTTGGGAAGTAATCTCTTCATTAAATCGTATGGACAAACTTGGCCAAATATGATGGCTCTTTTTCTTAAATAGGTACTTTTGAGATAAAATGCGAAGAAATTGTTATGTTTCTCAGTCAAATAACATTAAGATTAAACTCAGTAGTGAAAAAAGGAGAACATATTTTCTTTTTTTTACGCAAGCCATATAATATAAGAAGATAAACCTTTAAGGAGGTGATTCCGTTGTCTTATCTACATTTACAAGTACACAGTGCTTATAGTCTCTTAACAAGCACGATTAAAATAGACGAACTTGTTTCAAGTGCAAAAGAAAAGGGGTTTCCGGCAATCGCTCTTACAGACCGAAATGTCATGTATGGAACCATTGCTTTTTATAAAGAATGTCTACGGAATTCGATAAAACCAATTATTGGACTGACTGTTGATATTTTAGGAATAGATGAAGAGAAGGTAGGACCACTTGTCCTGCTTGCCTCGAATAACCAAGGATTTCAAAATCTAATTAAAATTACGAGTGCAGTTCAAACAAAATCACCTGAGGGAATACCAGTAAAGTGGCTACGACATTATGCAGCAGGAGTATACGCATTTACTCCAGGGATTGAAGGGGAAATTGAACAAAGCTTATTAAAAGGTGAGCGCGAGCGGGCAACCCAGCTAGCGAATCTCTTCTCCGAAATCTTTGGAAAGAACCACTTTTTCCTTTCCTTGCAAAATCAAGGTGTGACTGGACAGGTTGATTTGGTGGAACAAATAGCAGCTCTTTCAGGGGAGACGGGAATCCAACTAGTTGCTGCTAATAGTGTTCATTATCTAAAACCCGAGGATTCCTTTGCACAAGAATGTTTGCTTGCTATGAAAAATGGTCATAAACTTCAAGATGATGACCGCAGTAAATTAGGGAGCGATCAATTCTATTTAAAAACCTCTGAAGAAATGATTGAGTTATTTTCAGAATATCCAAGTGCTTTAGAGAACACGTTGAAGATAAGTGAAGACTGCAATGTAATGATTGATTTACAAACGAAGCATTTGCCCAAATATCCTGTGTCAGAGGGACAGACGGCTGACAAATTACTTGAGCAACTTTGTTTTTCTGGATTAACCAATCGATATCCCAATCCTTCCAATGAACATATTCGTCGATTAAAGTACGAACTTTCGGTGATAAAAAAGATGAAATTCAGCGATTACTTTTTAATTGTCTGGGATTTCATGAAGTTTGCTAGAGATAGGGGGATACTAACAGGCCCAGGGCGAGGCTCAGCAGCAGGATCGATTGTAGCCTATGCCTTGTATATCACAGATGTGGATCCAATTGGTCATCAATTATTATTTGAACGCTTTCTAAATCCTGAAAGAATTTCTATGCCCGATATCGATATTGATTTTCCAGATCATCGCCGAGATGAAATGATTGAATATGTTGCCAATAAATATGGAGAGTTACATGTTGCTCAAATTATTACTTTTGGAACCCTTGCAGCAAAAGCTGCTGCTAGGGACGTGGGCAGGGTCTTTGGTTTAAACACAAAGGAATTAGACAGGCTTTCAAGGTTAATTCCTTCTCGCCTAGGCGTAACACTCGATGAGGCTTACAAAGAGTCAGATCATTTAAGAAAGTTTGTCAATGAATCAGACTTGAATCAAAGGTTATTTCAGACTGCAGTCAAGCTCGAAGGACTCCCGCGTCATACGTCCACACATGCTGCAGGTGTCGTCATAAGTGAAAGACCACTGACGGATTTAATTCCAATCCAAACTGGCCATGGGAACATTCTTCTAACACAATACTCAATGGAACATCTTGAAGAAGCAGGCTTATTAAAAATGGATTTTCTCGGGTTGAGAAATTTAACGTTAATTGAGTCTATACTCACATCAATCCATAGAAAAACGGGGCAGAGAGTTGACATACGGAAGATTCCCCTCGAAGATAAACAAACCTTTGAACTGTTAAGTACCGGCGATACTACTGGTGTCTTTCAATTGGAATCTGAAGGGATGAGAAAGGTCTTACTCAGACTCAAACCCTCCAGGTTTGAGGATATTGTTGCGGTAAATGCCCTTTATCGACCAGGCCCAATGGAAAATATTCCTTTGTTTACCAACAGGAAACACGGGATAGAGTCAATCGAATATCCTCATCCGGATTTGAAAGGGATTTTAGAGAATACGTACGGTGTCATTGTCTACCAAGAGCAAATTATGCAAATTGCCTCTACATTGGCTGGTTTTTCGCTTGGAGAAGCCGATTTGCTTCGCCGTGCAGTGAGCAAAAAGAAGAAGGTAGTATTAGATAAAGAGCGAACTCATTTTGTTGAGGGGGCCTTAAGAAAAGGCTATGAGCGGGAAACAGCGAATCAAATCTATGATTTAATCGTTCGATTTGCCAACTACGGTTTCAATCGAAGTCATGCTGTGGCATACAGCTTTATTGCTTATCAGCTTGCTTATCTTAAAGCGCATTACCCATTATTTTTTCATGCGGCCCTTATGACTTCGTCAATTGGGAATGAAGCAAAAATATCGCAGTATGCAAGAGAGCTTACTTATAAGGGGATTACGCTTCTCCCCCCTTCGATTAATAAGAGTCAGTTTAGTTTTCAAGCAGAAGGAAAATCCATTCGCTATAGCCTTGCAGCAATTAAAGGGGTAGGAGCAGTGGCCTTGAAAGAAATCTTTCAGGTAAGAAAGCAGAAACCTTTTGCAGACCTTTTTGACTTTTGTCTTCGGGTACCTCAAAAGGCTATAAATAGAAAAACAATGGAAGCACTTGTTCATTCTGGAGCTTTTGATGAATTTGGACATGATCGCGCCACCCTGCTTGCGACGCTGGATGTTGCAGCCGAACATGCCCAACTGATGGCTCCTGAAGATACAGGGCAATTCGGCTTATTTTTCGATAATGAATTCGACCTAAAACCTAAATATGTTACGGTGGACCCCTTGAGAGTAGAAGACAAGCTTTCTTTTGAAAAGGAAGTACTGGGCATCTACCTTTCCACGCACCCCATATCGGTAAAAAAGAAAGAGCTAACCGAAGCAGGAGCTCGTCTGATGGCGAGCTATCGGGCGGGAGAAAAAGCTAGAGTAGGTGTCTACATCACCGATACAAAAATGATTCGGACAAAAAAAGGTGAAGCCATGGCGTTTTTAACTCTAAGTGATCCTAGCGGAGAAATAGAGGCAGTTGCATTTCCATTAGTATATAAACGCTCTGGTCACCTCTTGAATCAAGGTGAAGTTGTACTACTTGATGGCAAAATGGAAGAACGAGACGGGAAGAGCCAATTCATTATTCAAAATGTCCTTGATATCCAAATGGCTATTAAGGAAAAAAGGCAAAGGTCAGCAACCTTATTTTTAAAGATTGATGCCAATGATCAAAAAACAGACAGGTTGAATGAGCTAAAAGAAATCCTTAAAAAACATCCTGGAACTATTCCAGTCATCCTACACTATGCTGAGTTAGAAAAGACAGTACTATTGAGTAAAGAATATAAGGTGAATGGGACAGAAAGTTGTTTAAATGATCTTCTGATTTTTCTAGGAGAAAAAAAGGTAGTCCTAAAGAAATAGACCTTTACAAGTCTCTGGAATGTGTTATATTGGTAAAAAGAAAATGTGGTCTGACCACCTAAAGATTTTTGACTTGCACAATGAGGACCTCTTTTAATTAGAAAAGGGAGTGGACTTAGTTGAATTTAAGAGAAGAAGCACTGCATATGCACAGAGAGAACAAAGGGAAGCTAGAATCAAAGTCGAAGGTTCCTGTTAAAACGGCAAGAGATTTAAGCCTTGCTTATTCTCCTGGAGTAGCAGAACCATGTAAGGAAATCTATGATAAGCCTGAAACCGTATATGACTATACGATGAAGGGGAATATGGTTGCCATCGTATCAGATGGAACAGCAGTGCTAGGATTAGGTAATATTGGACCGGAAGCTTCACTACCAGTCATGGAAGGAAAAGCTGTATTATTTAAAAGTTTTGCTGGGGTAGACGCATTCCCAATCTGCCTTAACACAACGGACATTGACAAAATTGTAGAGACTGTCAAATTGCTGGAGCCGACTTTCGGAGGGGTAAATCTTGAAGATATTGCCGCCCCAAACTGTTTTGAAATAGAAGAACGGTTAAAGAAGGAAACCAATATACCTGTATTTCATGATGACCAGCATGGGACAGCCATTGTTACGGTAGCCGGTCTTGTCAATGCATTAAAGATTGTTGGCAAGAAAATGACCGAAATTAAGGTAGTAGCCAATGGTGCAGGTGCTGCAGGAATTGCGATTATTAAGCTTCTTTATTCCTATGGTGTTCGCGACATTATTATGTGTGACACTAAGGGAGCAATCTACGAGGGGCGTCCTACAGGCATGAATAACATTAAAGCCGAAGTAGCTAAATATACAAACAGAAATAATGTGCAAGGAAGTCTTTCAGACGCAATTGTTGGAGCTGATGTATTTATCGGCGTTTCAGCTGCTGGAGCCTTAACAGCTGAAATGATAAAGACCATGAACTCAGATCCAATTGTATTTGCTATGGCGAATCCAAATCCGGAGATTATGCCAGATGAGGCGAAGGCTGCAGGAGTTAAAGTAATTGGAACAGGTCGTTCTGACTTCCCTAACCAAGTAAATAATGTCCTAGCTTTTCCCGGGATTTTCCGCGGAGCTTTAGATGCCCGCGCAACTCATATCAATGAAAAGATGAAGGTTGCTGCTGTCGAAGCGATAGCAGGATTGATTAGCGAAGAAGAGTTGTCAAGTGAATATGTCATACCTGGACCTTTTGACCCGAGAGTTGCGCCGGAAGTTGCTTCTGCTGTAGCAAGGGCTGCGATGGAAACAGGTGTGGCGAGGATAAAGATTGATCCTGATGAAGTGAAACAACGGACAAGAAGGCTCTCAATCATTGAAAAAAGTGAGTGATAGATGTTGATGAGCCCAAATGAGCAGTCTAAAAAAGTATATATAGAAATTGTCAGACAGCTTCGAGAAATCATTGAGAAAGATGGATTAAAGGCTGGTGACAAAATTCCTTCTGAACGGGAATTATCGGAGCGTCTCAATGCGGGACGCTCCTCTGTTCGGGAGGCATTGCGAGCATTGGAGTTGCTAGGATTAATTGAAACAAGACGCGGCGAAGGGACATATATTAGGGATTTTCGCGGCAATCAACTTGTTCAGTTACTAAGTACCTTTATATTGCAAGATAAAAAAGCGATTCAGGACGTAGTTGAAACCAAGCATATGATTGAACTCGACTGCCTTCAGCTTGCACTCTCTAAACGTTCTAAAAATGATTTTCAACGTTTAAAACAGTGGACGATTGAACATAACGTTGAGGATATTGATTTTTTTACAAGAATTGTTGACTTAGCAGATAATCATCTAATATATAGAATTTGGAAAATATTAGTAGACTACTATCGTTCTCTAAATAGAAATGATTTCCATAAGCCGACAAAAGAGCGATATCTTGAACTAGCTGAAGCATTGGAAAAGGGCGATGAGGAATGGGTCCTCAATGCATACAGGATATTACGTAATTTGTCGGATGAATCATGACAATATTCAACAGAATTCACCTCCCGGGTGTTTTATAGTAAAGGACAGACTTATAAAACGGGATTTCGGGCATGTTTATGTATTCTCTAGTGGTCTGGCCACTTTTCTTGAAACGGTCAGTCATTTAAAAAGGGCTGTTTTCAAGGATTATCTTGAATTTTTCTGCTGTTGATTGGAACGTGATTAACAGTTTAAGCCTTTAAAAATAAGGGAGGTATCACCTTGCTGAAAGAATTATTTACGAAAACAAAGAAAAAGAAATATGCTACCATCCCTTCGGAAACAGCAAAACAGGACGTCCCTGAAGGGATTATGACCAAGTGTCCAAACTGTAAGAAGATCATGTACACGAAGGAACTAGTGAAAACCCTAAAGGTGTGTTTTCATTGCGGATACCATCACCAAATGAATTCCAAGGAGCGGATACAAAGCTTTGTAGATTCAGGAAGTTTTCAGGAATTAAATAAAGGAATGGTTTCCGGGAATCCCTTAAACTTTCCTGTTTATGAAGAGAAACTTGAAAAGGATCGAAAAAAAACACACTTAAACGAAGCAGTTGTAACAGGGGTCGCTGAGATAGGTGGCATGGGAGTTGTTGTGGCAATCATGGATGCCTCTTTCCGTATGGGGAGCATGGGCTCTGTTGTCGGTGAAAAAATCACTTTGGCAATTGAAAAAGCAGACGAGCTCAAGGTGCCATTTATCATCTTCACTGCTTCAGGTGGTGCCAGAATGCAAGAAGGCGTATTAAGTCTAATGCAAATGGCGAAAACAAGCGTTGCTCTAAAAAGGTTTAGTGATCACGGGGGGTTAATTATTTCAATCATGACCCATCCGACTACTGGTGGGGTATCAGCAAGTTTTGCATCTCTAGGTGATTATAATTTTGCAGAACCGGGAGCATTGATTGGATTTGCAGGTAGACGCATTATTGAACAAACGATAAGAGAAGACCTGCCCGAAGATTTCCAAACAGCAGAATTTCTTTTAAAGCACGGTCAACTTGATGCCGTTATTACAAGGCAGGAGTTAAGAGATAGGATCATATCCATTTTGGAAATTCATCAGCCGGGAGGGAGTATCAGTTGGCAGGAGATCTAGAGTTTGAAAAACCAGTCATAGAGTTAAAGAAAAAAATTAATGAGTTAAGAGAATATACAAAGAATACAGAGATGGATTTGTCTTCAGAGATTGAAAAACTTGAGGCCCGTTTAGAGAAAGTAGAAAAGGAAATATATGAAAATATAAAACCCTGGGACCGTGTTTCAATCGCTCGACACCCAGAGCGTCCAACAACACTTGATTATATTTCACTCCTTTTCACTGATTTTTTCGAGTGTCATGGGGATCGATTATTTGGAGATGATGAGGCAATTGTCGGTGGGATTGCGAAGTTTCACGGTTTACCCATCACAGTGATTGGCCACCAGCGGGGAAAAGATACAAAGGAAAATATTCGACGAAACTTTGGGATGCCCCATCCAGAGGGATACCGAAAAGCATTAAGGCTTATGAAGCAAGCTGAAAAATTTAAACGCCCAATTATTTGCTTTATTGATACCAAGGGCGCATATCCAGGGAAAGCTGCTGAAGAAAGAGGACAAAGTGAGGCTATCGCTCGTAATCTATTTGAGATGGCAGGACTGAAAGTGCCGGTTATTTGTATTGTGATTGGTGAAGGAGGAAGTGGGGGAGCACTTGCCCTTGGAGTAGGAAACCATGTTCATATGCTCGAGAACTCTACTTACTCTGTAATTTCCCCCGAAGGTGCAGCTTCTATTCTTTGGCGCGATGCTTCGCTTGCAAAAAAAGCAGCTGAGTCCATGAAAATTACTGCGCCAGATTTAAAGGAGTTAGGGATTATTGATGAGATAATATCTGAAGCCCGGGGTGGTGCACATCGGGATGTAAATCAGCAGGCAGGGGAAATCAATAGGGTGCTGAAAGCTTCATTGAAAGAACTTTCTTGTCTATCAGAAGAAGAGTTAGTAGACCACCGTTATAAAAAGTATAAATTGATTGGAGAATATACGTCATTAAATGAGTATATCGGGGTAAATTAAGAACGTGCAACGGCACGTTCTTTTTCCTTTTAAAAAGCTGTATCGAAAGAGTTTTTTGTATATTAAGCGTTTCCATTAAATTTATTATTCTGTCTTTATGAGTATTTTACGTCAAATGTTGTGATAGGCTATTCTTCATGGTATTTTAAAAATATTGATGTTGTGAATTGAAACCAACCTAGGGCTAAATTGGTAATGATTCACAGTTATAAATACATAAAAGTAAAGAGGTGATAGACTATGAAACGAATTGGTGTCTTAACAAGTGGCGGAGATGCCCCTGGAATGAATGCCGCAGTACGTGCAGTAGTCAGAAAAGCTATTTACCATAATATAGAAGTATATGGCGTTATTGGTGGGTATGCAGGCTTGATGAGTGGAAACATTAAACAGCTAGAACTAGGTTCGGTGGGAGATATTATCCATCGTGGCGGAACATTCCTACAATCCGCCCGAAGTGAAGAATTTAAGACCAGAGAAGGGCAACAAAAAGGAATTGAACAATTAAAGAAACATGGCATTGATGGTCTCGTAGTGATTGGCGGAGATGGATCATATAGAGGCGCAAAGGCTTTGACTGAACAGGGCTTCCCTTGTGTTGGGGTTCCAGGTACCATCGATAACGATATTTCAGGAACTGAATTTACAATAGGGTTCGATACGGCATTGAATACTGTTATTGACGCGATCGATAAAATTAGAGATACCGCTTCCTCCCATGAAAGAACGTTTATCATTGAAGTGATGGGCAGAAATGCTGGAGATATCGCTTTATGGTCAGGGCTAGCAGGTGGTGCTGAGACGATTTTGATTCCGGAAGCAGAGCAAGACATCAAGGAAATTGCTCAGCGTCTGAAAAGCGGTCAGGAGCGCGGAAAGAAACACAGTATTATTATTGTAGCTGAAGGTGTAATGAGTGGCTATGAGGCAGGTAAACAAATCAAGCAGGAAACAGACATGGATACAAGGGTAACTGTATTAGGTCATGTCCAACGTGGAGGGTCTCCTACCGTGACAGACCGCGTACTGGCTAGTAGACTTGGAGCAAGGGCAGTTGAGCTTTTATTGGAAAATAAAGGCGGTCGAGCTGTTGGTATCGAAAAGAATGAGTTGGTTGATTATGATATCATTGAGGCACTATCTAAGCCTCATAATCTTGATATGAATTTGTATAAGCTCTCTAAAGAACTATCAATATAAAAGCAACAGTTAAATCAGGAGGTCACATTATTTATGCGTAAAACTAAGATTGTATGTACCATTGGACCGGCTAGTGAAAGTATTGAAAATTTAACAAGTTTAATGGAAGCGGGCATGAATGTCGCTAGGCTTAACTTTTCTCATGGAGATTTTGAAGAACATGGTGCAAGAATTAAAAACATCCGCGAAGCAGCTAAAAAAACAGGGAAAAATGTTGCAATCCTTCTTGATACGAAAGGTCCAGAAATTCGGACAAACAATATGACTGACGGGGCTCTTGAACTTGAGGCAGGGAAAGAAATTATTGTTTCAATGACCGAGGTTCTTGGTACTACTGAGAAATTTTCAATTACTTACGAACAATTGATTCATGATGTAAAACCTGGCGATAAAATTTTATTAGATGACGGTTTAATCGGACTTGAAGTCCTTGAACTAGATAGGGCAAATGGCGAAATCAAAACAAAGATTTTAAATAGTGGTACATTAAAAAACAAAAAAGGTGTAAATGTTCCAGGTGTATCAGTTCAGCTTCCTGGTATCACAGAAAAAGATGCTAAGGATATTTTGTTCGGAATTGAACAAGGTGTTGATTTTATCGCAGCTTCCTTTGTGCGTAGAGGTTCTGATGTACTAGAAATTCGTGAATTACTGAAAGAAAATAATGCTACATATATTAACATCATTCCTAAAATTGAAAACCAAGAAGGTGTCGATAATATCGATGAAATTCTTGCAGTTTCTGACGGTCTTATGGTTGCACGTGGAGATTTAGGGGTAGAAATTCCTGCGGAAGAAGTTCCATTGGTACAAAAAGAACTAATCAAGAAATGTAACACCCTTGGAAAGCCTGTTATCACAGCTACACAAATGCTTGATTCCATGCAAAGAAATCCTAGACCTACACGTGCAGAAGCAAGTGATGTTGCAAATGCAATCTTTGATGGTACGGATGCAATCATGCTCTCTGGTGAGACAGCTGCAGGGCAATATCCAATTGAAGCTGTTCAAACGATGCACAATATTGCTTCTCGCGCGGAAACAGCTTTAAATCATAAAAATCTTCTTTCACTTCGTAGTAAAACGAATGAGCACAGTATTACGGATGCAATCGGACAATCTGTTGCTCATACTGCTTTAAATCTTGATGTTAAGGCCATCATTACTCCGACTGAAAGTGGTCATACAGCAAGAATGATTTCAAAATATCGTACAAAAGCACCGATTGTTGCTGTGACTTCTAATGATTACGTACAGCGCCGTCTTGCTCTAGTATGGGGTGTATATCCACAACTTGGGAAAAAGGCAAGTACAACAGACGAGATGCTTACCAATGCTGTTGAGGATAGCAAGAATAGCGGATTAGTAAAGAATAGTGACTTAGTTGTCATTACTGCTGGTGTCCCAGTTGGTGAGTCAGGTACAACAAACTTAATGAGAATTCATGTTGTCGGAGATGTTCTTGTTAAGGCGCAAGGAATTGGACGAAAAACTGCTTATGGAAAAGTGGTTCTTGCAAATAATGCCAAAGAAGCTTTAAACAAGGTCCAAGAAGGCAGTATCCTTGTAACGGTCGGTTCTGATCGTGAAATGGTTCCAGCAATTGAAAAATGTGCAGCACTCATCACTCAAGAGGGTGGACTAACGAGCCATGCAGCTGTTGTAGGCTTGAATGTAGGGATTCCAGTAATTGTTGGTGTTGAGAACGTAATGGAAATCTTTAAAGAAGGTCAAGAAATTACTGTAGATGCACAAAGAGGCGTTGTCTATAACGGACATGCTAACGTACTGTAATAAACATAAATAGAGGAACGGGCTAAAAAAAAGCCCGTTCCTTTTTGCAATCCCTGGTCGTTGTAAGGTTGTGTATATGCGATATTTTATGCATATAATAGAGAAACAGACAAGCATGGAGAGGAGAAATTTATGAGGTATCTTTTTTTAGTTATCGTTTTGGTTCCTGCGATTGAGATAGCTATTCTATTGCTAGCCGGACAAACGATAGGAATCTTTCCTACCATTGCATTAATTATCTTCACAGGGATAGTAGGTGCATACTTAGCGAAACAACAGGGTTTGGCTACCATTCGAGATTTTCAAGAACGCTTGCAAAGAGGAAATATGCCTGGAGACGCACTTTTGGATGGGGTGTGTATTCTAGTAGGTGGCACACTTTTGCTTACTCCAGGTTTTGTGACAGACTTAACTGGACTTTTATTGTTAATCCCAGCACCAAGAAAATACTTCAAAATGTGGCTAATGAAATTCTTTAAAAATAGAATGGACAGACGGACGATTACGATTATTCGTTAATTTACTTCCCTTAATAATGGTTACACATTGTGGCTTTCATCCCCTTTGATGAAAGCCCAAAGGTCGTGAAACACATTAGCTCGGTGAAGTGTATTAATGATTACAAGTACTACAGGACCAACAATTAAACCGACAAAGCCCATTAGTTTATAGCCAACAAATAGAGCGATTAACGTAGCTAATGGATCTATCCCAATATTGGATGAAAGAACTTTTGGCTCCATAAGCTGCCTCTGTACTAAAACCACTAAATATAATATCCCTAGACCGATTGCGAGGTGCATCTCGCCAGCCACTGCTTCAAAAATAATCCAAGGTACAAAGATGGCTCCTGTTCCTAAATAAGGAACAATATCCACGAGACCAGTAACAAGGGCAATGGTAATGGCGTAATCGACCTTTAAGATTAATAGACCAATTAATATGGTAATGGCAGTGATAGAAATAAGGGTTACTTGTGCTGTAACAAACCCGAATAGTGCACGTTTTAAATCAGCAAAAACCGTTTTCCCGCTTGCCTTAGCTTTTTTTGGTAAAAAGCGATTACCCATTGTAGAAAGTCTGTACCAATCCTTGCTGATAAAAAAGGTCCCGAGGAGAGAAAAAATGATGACTGTAGCTGCACTTGGGAACCAACCTATAATGGCGGGGATATTTTCAAAAAATCCTTGGATGAAGTTTCCTAAGGTCGTACCAACTTGTGTCCCGACATTTTGGATATTCTCGAGAATGGTATCCTGCTGCCCGGTCTCAAGGTTCATAAAAAGGCCTGAAAGCTGATTGTATAGTGGAATCACTTGGGCAGCAAAGAATATCTCGATATAGGTAATTAATGTTTGAACATGATTTGGTACCACCTTAGAGAGGTATTCAGCTCCTGCAACAATTTCAACGACTAACAACGTGATTAATCCAGCGAATACAGAAAAAATTAGTAACAGTGACAATAGTACTGCGAATCCTCTTGGCAGCCTTGCTTTTTTTTCGAAAAAATTAACGATAGGGTTGAGAAAAAAAGCAATGAGCAATCCGATAATAAATGGATAGGTGACTTTGGATACATAATAGAAAGTGAAAAGGAAGACAATAAAAAGTACGGCAACGAATAAAAATCTTAGGGTTCTATTTACATAGATTGGATTCAAGAATATCCCCTCTCACAATTTGTTTATACAAAGAGTTCGCCAAATGTATGGGAATTCCTCCTCTGTTTGGAAAGGGATAAAGGTGAAGACCAAAGAAAAAAGAAAATTTTGATGAAACTGAATAAACTATGTTACAATAGTAAATACCTCGGAAGGGGCGGAATAAATGGTAGTTGAACCATTTCTCTTTTTAGGATTACTGCTAGTCATTGCCTTGGTTGCGAAAAACCAATCTTTGATTATCGCTGTCAGTGTCCTGTTTGTCCTGAAAATTTTAGGGTTTGATTCAAAGATTTTTTCATATATTCAAGGAAAAGGCATTAACTGGGGAGTAACCATTATAACAATCGCAGTATTAGCTCCAATAGCAAGTGGGGAAATCGGCTTTAAAGATTTAACAGGTGCGTTCAAAACTCCATATGCTTGGATTGCGCTTATTTCTGGAATCCTTGTGGCTCTACTTGCCAAAGGAGGGGTAACGTTACTTGCTGCAGATCCGCATATTACGACAGCACTAGTTCTCGGAACTATTTTGGCTGTATCAATTTTTAAAGGTGTCGCGGTTGGACCTTTAATTGGTGCTGGGATTGCTTACGCAGCGATGAGATTCTTTGAGTTTTTTAAATAGTTTTTGTAAGGGCTCTTTTCTCAAATTTTGGTATTTATTGTGTAGGAACCATGATTAGTAAGCTTAACTTCACAGTGAAAATAGATTTCGAATCATGAGGAAAGGGCTTGCAAACTTACAAAAACGCTCCAAATAACTTATCTTTCGTTAAAATTGGCTTTAGGATATTAGCAGATTACTTCCGAAAACAGACTTTGTGAAATAACAAATTTTCAACGATTTAAGTACTTTTCGTTCACAAAAGTCAGAGAATTGTTTATAATAGGACTTGTAATTATACTTGCTCTTCCTTTCATTGTCGCAAAGCCCATTTAAATGGGTTTTTCATTAAAGGATAATGTAAGCATTTTCTTTTTTGGTCTATTTCTGAGCAAGCGCTCGGTCTATAGTGATACTGGAGAATGGAAAGGCTGACTGTGTATTTGCCAGGTGTTAGGGAAATTTCTTTTATCTGAAAGCTATCATTCTATAACTCCAGTAGGTAAATTAAAGACAAATACGATGTGGGGAAAATTACCAAGAGAAGGAGAGATTCAGTATGACAGTAACACGTGGTCTTGAAGGGGTAGTGGCAACAACATCTTCCATCAGTTCTATTATTGATGACACACTTACTTATGTAGGATACAACATTGATGATCTTGCTGATAATGCAAGTTTTGAGGAAGTTATTTATTTATTATGGCATGGTAGACTGCCGTTGGCTCCCGAACTTGATGAGTTGAAAAAACAATTAGCAGAAAATATGGCATTGCCAAAAGAAGTGTTAGAACATTTCGAATTGTATCCAATTGATAAAATTCATCCGATGGGTGCGCTTCGAACAGCGGTTTCGCTTTTAGGCTTGCACGATGAAGAATCAGATGTGATGGACGAAGAAGCAAACTACCGTAAGGCAATCCGTCTTCAAGCGAAAATGCCAGCAATTGTTACTGCTTTTGCACGAATTCGTAAAGGCTTAGAGCCGGTAGCTCCTCGAACAGATTTGAGCTTTGCGGCAAACTTTTTATATATGCTAAGTGGAAAAGAACCAGAGCCAATTGCAATCGAAGCTTTTAATAAGGCACTTGTTTTGCATGCTGATCATGAGTTAAATGCATCGACTTTTACAGCGCGCGTATGTGTGGCTACTTTGTCTGATGTTTATTCAGGAGTCACTGCAGCAATCGGCGCCTTAAAAGGACCACTTCATGGTGGAGCCAATGAGGCTGTTATGAAAATGTTGACAGAAATCGGGACTCTAGAAAACGTTGAGCCTGCTATCCGTCAAAAACTAGAAAATAAAGAAAAAATCATGGGATTCGGACATCGTGTTTACCGTCAAGGTGACCCACGTGCGAAGCATCTTCGTGAAATGTCTGCCAAGTTAACAGAATTAACAGGTGAGCCACATTGGTATCAAATGTCTACTCAAATCGAAAAAATTGTAACGGGCGAGAAAAAATTACCACCTAACGTGGACTTCTACTCTGCTTCTGTTTACCACAGCCTTGGAATTGACCATGATTTGTTCACGCCAATTTTTGCTGTGAGCCGCGTTTCAGGATGGTTAGCACATATTCTTGAGCAGTACTCAAACAACCGCTTGATTCGTCCACGTGCTGAGTACACTGGACCTGGTATGCAAAAATATGTTTCAATTGAACTTAGAGGTTAGTATTTACTTATTAGCTGAAAATTGTTCTAATAATAAGGGTGAAGAAAGAAAAGTAGCAATAGAGAGAATAGTTAGTTGCTTTTCTTTAAAATAGAATAGGGGGCATAAAAGCCTTCTATTCTAGCGAATAATTTGGAGGGAGATTTATAACATGACACAACAAGGTGAAAAAATCGTAGTTAAAGACGGAGTACTAAACGTACCAAACAATCCAATTGTTCCATTTATTGAAGGAGACGGCACAGGTCCTGACATTTGGGCATCTGCTAGTAGAGTTTTAGATGCAGCTGTTGAGAAAGCATACAAAGGAGAGCGCAAACTTGTTTGGAAAGAAGTTTTAGCAGGTGAGAAAGCGTTCAATCAAACTGGAGAGTGGCTACCACAAGCAACTCTAGATGCAATTGATGAGTATCTAATTGCGATTAAAGGACCACTAACAACTCCAATCGGTGGTGGAATTCGTTCCCTTAACGTAGCATTGCGCCAAGAGCTTGATTTATTCGTATGCTTACGTCCAGTTCGCTGGTTTGAAGGAGTACCTTCTCCAGTAAAACGTCCTCAAGATACAGATATGGTTATTTTCCGTGAAAACACTGAGGATATCTATGCAGGTATTGAATATCAAAAAGGTTCTGATGAAGTAAAGAAATTAATTTCCTTCCTTCAAGACGAACTTGGAGTAAATAAAATTCGTTTTCCTGAGACTTCTGGTCTTGGAATTAAGCCAGTATCTGAAGAAGGTACAAGCCGTTTAGTACGTGCCGCTATTGAATATGCAATCAAAGAAGGACGTAAATCGCTAACTTTGGTACATAAAGGCAATATCATGAAGTTCACTGAAGGTGCATTCAAGAACTGGGGTTATGAGCTTGCTGAAAGAGAATACGGTGATAAGGTGTTCACTTGGGCCGAGTACGACCGTATTAAAGATGAGCAAGGTGTTGACGCGGCGAACAAGGCTCAATCTGATGCTGAAGCTGCTGGAAAAATCATCGTTAAAGATGCTATCGCTGATATCTTCCTACAACAAATCCTTACTCGTCCAAAAGAATTTGATGTTGTTGCAACAATGAACCTTAACGGAGATTATATTTCTGATGCACTTGCTGCACAAGTAGGTGGTATTGGTATTGCTCCTGGAGCAAACATCAACTATGAAACAGGACATGCAATCTTTGAAGCAACACATGGTACAGCTCCAAAATATGCTGGATTAGATAAGGTTAACCCTTCTTCTGTTATCCTTTCAGGTGTACTAATGCTTGAGCATTTGGGATGGACTGAAGCAGCTAGCATGATTTTAAAATCAATGGAAAACACAATCGCTTCTAAAGTAGTAACATATGACTTCGCTCGTTTGATGGACGGAGCTACTGAAGTGAAATGCTCTGAGTTTGGCGATGAGCTAATCAAGAATATGGAATAAGCAAGGCAATTAAAGAGGGGATTCTAGCAGAAACCCCTCTTTAAAAATAAATAAAAGAGTTAGAAGATTCAAAATAATGTTTCTGGGAGGTTTGTTTATGTCTTTAAAACGTAAAAAGATATCTGTAATTGGTGCGGGATTTACGGGAGCTACTACTGCATTCATTCTTGCTCAAAAAGAGCTGGGGGATGTTGTGTTGGTCGACATTCCACAAGCTGAGAATCCTACAAAGGGTAAGGCGTTAGATATGTTGGAGGCTAGTCCAGTACAAGGCTTTGATGCAAACATTACCGGGACATCTAATTATGAAGATACAAAGGAATCTGACGTTGTTGTAATTACGGCTGGAATCGCACGTAAGCCAGGGATGAGTCGTGATGATTTGGTGCAAACAAATCAAAAGGTTATGAAAGCAGTAACAAGAGAAATAGTAAAATATTCTCCTAACTGTCATATCCTTGTATTAACAAACCCCGTTGATGCAATGACATACACTGTATTTAAGGAATCTGGTTTTCCTAAAAATCGAGTAATCGGTCAGTCTGGTGTTCTTGATACAGCTCGTTTCCGTACATTTGTTGCTCAAGAACTAAACCTTTCTGTAAAAGACATCACTGGTTTCGTGTTAGGTGGGCATGGTGACGACATGGTTCCCCTCGTGCGTTACTCCTATGCTGGTGGTATTCCCCTCGAGACATTAATACCTAAAGATCGCCTAGAAGCAATTGTTGAACGCACTCGTAAGGGTGGTGGGGAAATCGTTAATCTTCTCGGAAACGGCAGTGCCTATTATGCACCAGCAGCTTCACTTGTTGAGATGGTTGAAGCCATTGTAAAAGATCAACGCCGAGTACTTCCTTCAATCGCCTATCTAGAAGGAGAATATGGTTATGATGGAATTTACTTAGGTGTACCAACTATTCTGGGTGCCAATGGAATTGAACAGGTGATTGAGTTAGAACTTACGTCCGATGAAAAAGCGGCCCTTGATAAGTCCGCGGATGCCGTTCGCAATGTAATGAAAGTATTAGCTTAGTTAATTACTAATGTTATGGCCATTATTGGTTTCATACGGTTGATTAGAGCGGAAATTAACATCATCGTCTTACAGACCTAAAAGAAAAATCGGGGATGCTCCCCGATTTTTTTGCAAATAATAATAGCTATATTGATTTTTTTGGGGGGAGGAACTGCTATGTTGCTAGGAAAAAAACGAAAGCTTGGGAGAACGATTGAAGATATTTCTGTAGGGGAAAAACTTACCTTAACAGAAAAAATTGAGGATAAAGATCTTTTGTTGTTTTTAGGTCTAACAAATGATTCAAATCCTTTATACATTCAGCATGACTACGCATCTCAGACCCCACACAAGAAACCGGTTGTACCTGCTATTATGTTAAATGGGATTATCACATCAGCAGTATCAAAATATCTACCAGGTCCAGGTAGTTATATTTTAAAACAAGAAATGGAGTATGTATCTCCAGTGTATCATTACAGTACAGTTCAGTTTTTATTTGAGGTTACACTGGTTAACCGAGATAGCCACACGGTGGAAATAACGGTCAATGCTACAAATGAAGAAGAGGTGGAGGTATTAAAAGGAAAATTAACTGTATGTCCTCCTTATCCTCCACAACAAGATGAGGGTCAAGCGCTGGAAAATTTCTAAAGATGCAATAGATGCATCTTTTTTTATTGCTCTTTTTTTCACAAAATAGGGATTTCTCTTTAAGAAGTTGTTTTATTAGGTTTATAATTGTATAAGATTCTAAATTTTTTTATATTGGAGGATAATATGACAAGGGTACTTGTAGTGGATGATGAACAATCAATCTTAACATTGCTTCAATATAATCTTGAGCAATCAGGATATGAAGTGTTAACCGCAATGGATGGAGAAGCGGGGGAACTTTTGGCATTGGAGAAAGAGCCTGAGTTAATTATTCTTGATTTAATGTTACCAAAATTAGATGGTATTGAAGTGTGTAAACGGCTGCGTCAGCAAAGGGTGATGACCCCAATTTTAATGCTGACAGCTAAGGATGATGAATTTGATAAGATTCTTGGTCTTGAACTAGGTGCAGACGATTACATGACAAAACCTTTTAGTCCGCGAGAAGTTGTGGCACGAGTAAAAGCAATTTTACGTAGGTCAAAGTTGATGCCAGAGACACAGAGGGATCTGGAGGAAGATAAGGATCAAATTCGCATAGGAGACTTAAAAATCCTGGTAGAAAACTATGAAGCATACTTTCTGGGAAATCTTCTTGAGTTAACTCCTAAAGAGTTTGAATTACTTGTTTATCTAGCGAAGAATAAGGGACGAGTCCTAACAAGAGATCAGTTATTGAGTGCAGTTTGGAAATATGATTTTGCTGGTGATTCACGAATCGTAGATGTACATATCAGTCATTTAAGGGATAAAATCGAAAAAAACACAAAGAAACCGGTCTATATTAAAACCATTCGTGGATTAGGCTACAAGCTTGAGGAACCAAAGAAGGCATGACGAAATATCGATCCAGACTTCTCATTGCTCTAATTACTCTTATCATCGTTGTTTTACTTGGCTTGGGAATTGTTTTGGGGCAGCTTTATAAAAATGATTACTTCAATAATTTTAATGACCGTCTTACAAATGAAATTAATATTGTTTCATACTTTATAGAGGATAAAGGTGGGATTTCTTCTCTCAAAGTACAAGAGATTGATGAGATTGGAGAAGTGTTAAAAACTCGGGTTACCATTGTAGATGATCATGGTGTGATTCTATTTGATACAGAATCGGATAAAACAAGGATGTCCAAACACGTCGAGATTATTGAAGAGGTTCTCTCAGGTAAAGGGCAAAAAGAGAGGGAAGGGAAATATTCTTATGGCTCCCAGGTACAGTATTTTTGGAAAACCATTGAACGTAATGGACAAATAGAAGGATATCTATTCCTTTCAACAAAGGTTAACGAAATGAGAGACGTCTATAATCATTTGTGGTGGGTTTTAAGTGTTAGTCTTGGCTTAGCATTATTAGTGATTATTTTGCTTGGTTCCAAAATCACTTCAAGGTACACAAAGCCAATCGAATCAGCGACAAATGTGGCAATTGAGTTAGCTAAGGGAAATTATCGTGCAAGAACCTATGAAGATCATATTGACGAAACAGGTATGCTAAGTGCCTCTATTAATGTATTAGCTCGCAACTTACAGGAATTAATGAAGTCACAAGAAATGCAGCAGGACAGACTTAGTACATTAATTGAAAATATGGGAAGCGGTCTTATTCTCATTGATAAACGGGGGTATATCAATTTAATTAATAAAACATACAAAGAAACCTTTCAGGTTGACCCGGGAGAATACCTTTACAGGCTTTATCATGAGGTAATTGAGCATAAAGAAATTAGTTCCCTTGTAGAAGAAATCTTTATGACTGAAAAAAAGATAAAAAAACAAGTGGTGCTTCCACTTAGTATCGAAAGGCGCTACTTTGAAGTCTACGGAGTACCAATTATTAGTTCACATAATGTATGGAAGGGCGTTTTACTGGTTTTTCATGAAATAACAGAGCTCAAGAAATTGGAACAAGTCCGGAAAGATTTTGTTGCGAATGTTTCTCATGAGTTAAAAACACCAATCACTTCTATTAAAGGTTTTTCTGAAACCTTGCTTGACGGAGCAATGGAAGATAAGCAGACTCTCGAAGCATTTATAAACATTATCTTAAAAGAAAGTGATCGACTGCAGATGCTTGTAGAGGATTTATTAGAACTTTCTAGAATAGAACAGCATGGTTTTAATTTAAATATAGAAAATCTAGATTTAAATAAACACATCTCAGAAGCGGTTACGATGGTAGAAGCGAGGGCTTCAGAGAAAAAGATAACTCTTGAATTGAAAGCTGATCGTTCTAGTACCATGATTCCAGGAGATGGAAATAGGCTGAAACAAGTATTCATTAATTTATTGACCAATGCGATTGCATATACACCAAGTGGTGGTGCCGTTTCGGTTGAAATAATCAATCAACCAGGGAATGCGATTGTTCATGTAAGAGACACTGGAATTGGTATGGACAGTAGTGAAATTCCAAGGATTTTTGAGAGGTTTTATCGCGTAGATAAAGCGAGAAGCAGGAACTCAGGAGGGACTGGTCTTGGCCTGGCAATTGTAAAGCATATCATGGAAGCTCATAAGGGCGCAATTGAAGTACAAAGCGAAGTAGGCAAAGGAACAATGTTCACCCTTAAATTCAAAAAAGAAATGGATAAGTTTTGAAGGCGAAAAATGAAACCTAATCGTTCTTAGAACCGTAATAACAATTATAGAAAAAGAAGGGGGAGAGATAGGTGAGCTTAAGGAAACTATATATAACGACCGGTGCTGTGATTCTTGCTGCGTTGCTTATTCTTGTTGCTATAACAAGCTGGTATACGGTAGATGAATCAGAACAAGCAGTTATCTTAACATTTGGAGAAGTCGAAGAAGGAATTAGTGAACCAGGTCTTCATTTCAAATTACCTTGGCCGATTCAATCAGTTGAAACCTTATCGAAGGAAACATTCAGTTTACAATTTGGTTATGAGGAAAAGAATGGAGAGATCCAAGACTTTCCTGATGAAACCAAAATGATTACTGGGGATGAAAATATTGTCCTTGCAGACCTAGTCGTGCAATGGAAAATTACCGATCCGGAAAAGTACTTATTCAATGCTGATTCTCCAAAAGAAGTTTTATATGATGCAACGTCTGCATCGGTTAGGAGTATCATCGGAAACTCAAAAATAGACGATGCATTAACATCCGGAAAAGCGGAAATTGAAGCAGAGGTTCGCGACCTTTTGTCTAGTCTGATAGAAAAATATGATATAGGTGTTTCAATTCTTGCAGTTAAGCTCCAAGATGTCGAACTACCTAATGATGATGTTCGAAAAGCCTTTACAGATGTAACAGATGCACGTGAAACCATGAATACTAAAATCAATGAAGCAAATAAATACCGAAATCAAAAAGTGAATGAAGCTAAAGGGGAAAAGGATGCTCTCATTTCAAGAGCAGAAGGGGAAAAAGCTGCTAGAATTGAGAGAGCACGTGGAGACGTTGCGGTATTCAATGCTCTATATGGTGAATATAAAGGGGATCCCGAAATTACAAGAGAACGTCTAGTGATTGAAACCCTTGAACAGGTACTTCCAGGGGCTGAGATATATATTATGAATGATGATGGCAATACGCTAAAGTATTTCCCGTTACGTCCACTTGAAGGAGAACAGCCGAAGCCCGCAGTAGAAGGGAGCGAAGAGAACAATGGCTGATGATAATATCATTGATATGAACGAACGCCCAGGAAAAATGAATGGGTGGAATAAGTATACAAAGTTTGGTCTTTTTATTGTCCTTTTGCTAGCGTTGTTGATCTTTATTTTTAATAACTTATTTGTCGTCAAAGAGGGAGAATATAAGGTCATTCGTCAGTTCGGTGAAGTTGTAAGGATTGAGAGCAGTCCAGGATTGGCTTATAAAATCCCATTTATTCAAAGTGTAACATCGCTACCAAAATATCAAATGACGTATGACGTCTCTCAAGCGGAAATTAATACGAAGGATAAAAAACGTATTCTAATAGATAATTATGCAGTTTGGAGAATTGAGGATCCAAAGAAAATGATATCCAATGCTCGTACGCTGGAAGCAGCCGAATCACGGATGGAAGAATTTATCTATTCTGTAACTAGAACGGAACTTGGGCAATTGAACTATGATGAAATCATTAATGATGAAAAATCATCAAGGGGTTCCTTGAACGACCGCATTACAGAGCAGGTAAATGAGCTTCTAGTAAAAGATAATTACGGGATTAGCGTGACGGACGTTAGGATGAAGCGTACCGACCTGCCTGAAGAAAACGAACTCTCTGTTTTTACTCGTATGATTTCTGAGCGTCACTCAACTGCTCAAGATTATTTGTCACAAGGTGATGCTAGAAAAAACATTATTGAGGCAGAAACAGATAAAGAAGTAAATGAAATGCTTGCGAAAGCAAAAGCCGATGCAGAGGAGATTCGAAGTGAGGGTGAAGCAGAAGCAGCTAAGGTCTATAATAATGCCTTTTCAAAAGACCCTGAGTTCTATTCACTTTATCGAACTCTAGAATCTTACAAGAAAACAATCGGAGAGGATACCGTCATTATCCTTCCATCTGACTCACCATATGCGAGGATTCTAACAGGATATATCGATTAAAAAAATCAAATAGTACCCTTTTCTTAAGATTGAAAGGCCGTTATTTTTCTTTCTATTCTAGCTCATGATAGAATAAAGAAAGAAAATAACGGCCTTCTTTTTTGAGGCTCAAGTGAAGGACACATGATGATTTTCATACCGTTTTGACGGTTAGAGAAGGAGGAGGAATTATGGCCAAGAAGCTGGTCCTTATTGATGGTAACAGCATTGCCTATCGCGCTTTTTTTGCGCTTCCATTACTTAATAATGATAAAGGGATACATACGAATGCCGTTTATGGCTTCACGATGATGTTAATGAGGATTCTCGAAGACGAGAAGCCTTCACATATTTTAGTTGCATTTGATGCAGGAAAGACAACATTTAGGCACTCAACCTTTACTGAATATAAGGGTGGCAGACAAAAGACACCACCTGAGTTATCCGAACAGTTCCCGTTTATTCGTGAATTATTAAAGGCTTATAGCATTCCACAATATGAGCTTGAGAATTATGAAGCGGATGATATTATCGGCACGATGTCAACTGTTGCAGAGCAAGATGGGTTTGAAGTGAAAATCATTTCAGGGGACAAAGACTTAACCCAACTCAGCTCAGATAAAACGACTGTAAGCATTACGAAAAAAGGGATTACAGAAATTGAGGAGTATACACCTCAACATATTAAGGAGAAGTACGGTCTGACTGCTGAGCAAATTGTCGATATGAAAGGCTTGATGGGCGATGCCTCTGACAACATTCCAGGTGTTCCTGGAGTTGGTGAAAAGACCGCCATTAAACTGCTTAAAGAGTTCCACTCGTTGGAAAATTTGTTAGAGTCGATTGAACAGGTTAGTGGAAAGAAGCTTCAAGAAAAGCTTCAAGAATTCAAGGATCAGGCTGTCATGAGTAAGCAACTAGCAACAATTACAAAGGAGGCTCCAGTTAAGCTAGAGCTTTCCGAGCTTGAATATGAAGGATTTCAAACAGAAGAGTTAGTGAAACTATTCAAAGAGTTAGGATTTAATTCTTTAATAGAAAAAGTCGGTGGTGAAGATGTACCGGAAAGCACTGAACTGATGGATATTGAATTTACCATTCCTGAAGAAATAACGGACGACTTATTTGCTGAGGACAATGCCTTTTATGTTGAAATCCTCGAGGATAATTACCATTATGCAGACATTATTGGCTTTTCAATTGCCAATGAAAATGGAAGTTTTTATTTTCCAGCAGAAAAGGCAATTCAGTCGGAAGTGTTTAAGAAGTGGGCAGAAGATGAAACGAAGAAAAAGGCTGTTTTTGATGCAAAAAGATCAGAGGTCTCGTTACGACACCATGGCATTCATCTAGTTGGAGTGGAGTTTGATCTTTTCCTTGCTTCTTATCTGATTAACCCATCAGAGTCAGCTGATGACCTAGCAGCTGTGGCAAAGCTCCATGGCTACCCTCATGTACAGCCAGACACTGTTGTTTATGGCAAAGGTGCGAAACGAGGAATTCCAGATGAGGCTAACTTGTCTGAACATTTAGCACGTAAGGCCGAGGCAATTCTCGAACTAAAAGGGCGACTTGTGAAAGAGCTCCATCAAAACGAACAAGATGAGCTTTTTAATGGCCTTGAAATGCCACTATCCCTCGTTTTAGCTGACATGGAATATCAAGGTGTTAAGCTTGATATGGAGCGCCTTACGAATATGGGACTAGAAATCGGGCAGAAGCTAGATGAGCTTGAAAAAGAAGTATTCCGTCATGCTGGCGAAGCTTTTAATATTAACTCACCTAAACAACTAGGGGTTATTCTATTTGAAAAGCTTGGTCTTCCACCGTTGAAGAAAACAAAGACGGGTTACTCAACCAGTGCAGATGTCCTAGAACAATTGGCTCCAAAGCACGAGATTATTCAGGAAATCCTTCACTATCGTCAACTTGGCAAGCTGCAGTCAACGTATATCGAAGGACTACAAAAGGTTGTAAATAAAAAAACGGAAAAGGTTCATACCCGGTTTAACCAAGCACTCACTCAAACAGGCCGTCTAAGCTCGACAGACCCTAACTTACAAAATATCCCTATTCGTTTAGAGGAAGGAAGAAAAATCCGCCAGGCTTTTGTTCCATCTGAGAAAGGCTGGGTGATGTTTGCGGCGGACTATTCACAAATTGAATTGAGAGTGCTGGCTCATATAGCTGGGGATGAAAAGCTTATTGAAGCATTCAAAGAAGGCCATGATATCCATACAAAGACCGCAATGGAAGTTTTCCATGTTGAGGCCGATGAAGTAACAGATAATATGCGACGTCACGCGAAAGCTGTCAATTTTGGAATTGTTTATGGTATTAGTGATTACGGTTTATCACAAAGTCTCGGAATTACCAGGAAAGAGGCAGGTCAATTTATTGATCGCTATTTAACAAGTTATCCTGGTGTTAAAGAGTATATGGACGAGATTGTCCTTGATGCTAAAGAAAAGGGATATGTAACAACCCTGCTTCATCGTCGAAGATATTTGCCTGAAATTACAAGCCGTAATTTTAATATTAGAAGCTTTGCTGAACGGACCGCAATGAACACACCAATCCAAGGGAGCGCGGCTGATATCATAAAGAAAGCGATGATTGAAATGGCGGTTCGTCTTAAAAAAGAAAAACTTCAATCGCGTTTATTGTTACAGGTACACGATGAACTGATCTTTGAAGCACCGGTAGAAGAAGTAGAAATTTTAAAGAAGATTGTACCAGATGTCATGGAGAATGCTGTTGAATTGAAAGTTCCTTTGAAAGTGGATTATGCTTACGGTCCAACCTGGTTTGATGCAAAGTAATAACGGAGGGAAAATGACTTGCCAGAGCTTCCAGAAGTAGAAACAGTTAGAAAGACATTAGAATCACTCGTGATTGGAAAAGAAATCAGTAAGGTGTCCATTTATTGGCCGAAAATGGTCAAGCACCCTGTTGAGGTCGAACAGTTTACTGATGCTCTTCATGGACAACATATTTTAGAAATTGGGAGAAGAGGAAAGTTCCTTATTTTCTATACTGAGGATTTCGCGATGATTTCCCATCTGAGGATGGAAGGCAAATACGGAGTATATTCTAGTGAATTGCCCGTGGAAAAGCATACACACGCCATTTTTTCTTTTACTGATGGAAGTGAAATGCGATATAAGGATGTACGGAAATTTGGTACTTTTCATCTTTATCTCAAGGGTTCGGAGTTTAAAGAACCTCCTTTAATTGGACTGGGACCGGAGCCATTTTCAGAGGAGTTTACCCTTGACGGATTAAAAGAAAAATTAGCGAAGACATCTCGTAAAATTAAGCCCGCTTTGCTTGATCAAAAGGTTCTAGTTGGTCTCGGCAATATCTATGTGGATGAAGCGCTGTTTCGCTCAAATATTCACCCTGAACGAATCGCTTCTTCATTATCTGAGAAAGAAATCGAGACTCTTCATCAAGAAATCATTCAAACATTAGCTGAGGCGGTCGAAAAAGGCGGCAGTACCATTCGTTCTTATATTAATTCCCAAGGGCAGATTGGGATGTTTCAGCTTGAATTATATGTGTATGGACGCCAAAATGAACCTTGTAAAAAATGTGGGACTCTACTGGAAAAAACAGTGGTCGGTGGACGAGGGACTCATTTTTGTCCAAACTGCCAAAAACTTAATGGAAAGTGACTTATCTTATTATAGGGGTGTTTTTTTTGTAACGTCCCATATTCAGTTTAAGTTTAACCTTGGATTAGCCTACTCCATATACTAAGGTAGCGATTGACAGGAGGAGGCTTTTCCATGGTTCAGATTGTCTCATTACTTTTGCTTGCTTTCGCTGTCAGTCTTGACAGTTTTAGTGTAGGATTTACTTATGGATTAAGAAACGTGAAGATTCCTTTAAAGTCAATTATCACCATTGCCATATGTTCCGCTGGTGTCTTGATTGTGGCTATGACGATTGGTGAAGCTCTAGGGGAGGTTCTCCCAGAAGAAATAGCAGGGAAGCTTGGCGGTTTTATTTTAATCCTGCTGGGTGCGTGGATTTTATATCAATTCTTTCGCCCAGAACAAATAGAATCACCAGATGACGATGAGAAAACTTTAATTAATTTGGAGATTCAATCTCTGGGAATCGTCATCAATATTTTGAAAAAGCCGATGTCAGCCGACTTCGACCGTTCGGGGACGATAACTGGAATTGAAGCCCTTATGCTTGGGATGGCTTTATCATTGGACGCGTTTGGAGCCGGAATAGGAGCAGCAATGCTCGGTTTTTCTCCTTTTGCCCTTGCGGTAGCGGCAGCTGTGATGAGTTCTACCTTTGTGTTCGCGGGGATGAGAGCGGGAATCTTTTTATCAGGGTATAGCTGGGTACAGAAAATTAGTTTTCTACCTGGACTGCTGTTAATAATTGTTGGAATTTTTAAACTCTAGACTAGAAAGGACTTTAAAATATGTCGTTAACAATCGGATTAACTGGTGGTATTGCAAGTGGAAAAAGCACGGTGTCAAAGATGCTGACAGATATGGGAATTCCAGTCATTGATGCAGACATCGAAGCTAGGCTTGCAGTTGAAAAAGGAGAAGCAGCTTATAATGACATTGTCCGTTATTTTGGGGATGAAATCCTCAACCAAGATGGGAACATAAACAGAGAAAAGCTTGGCTCAATCGTCTTCCGTGATGAAGAAAAGCGAAAGGCCCTAAACTCTTTCGTGCATCCTGCGGTACGCAAGAGGATGCTTTCTAAGGCTGAAAAAGCGAAACAGAACGGTGAAATAGCGATTGTTCTTGATATCCCTCTTTTAATTGAAGGGAACCTACAATATATGGCTGATAAAATTTTACTTGTTTACGTAAATGAAGAAACACAGCTTCAGAGATTAATGGAACGTAATCAATATAGTGAAGAAGAAGCGCTAGCGAGGATTAAATCGCAAATGCCTATTGGAGAAAAAGTTCAACATGCCGATAAGGTTATTGATAATAATGGAACGATTGCCGAAACAAAGCAACAATTAGAAGAGATATTAGCGCAATGGGGAATTTAAGGAAACCTAAATAGGTTTCCTTTTTTTTATATGTGTAGAAGCTAAGTGCCTGGTACAAGAAATCAACAGCAAGGGCTTATGAAAAAAATGGAGCATCCCCCCAGGTAATTCTACTTTGTTTTCTTATTTTCTAAGGAATACTTTTAAGAGTTATATGATATTTTAAAATGTACGCTTTTAATTATCACAAAAAGAAATAAATATGTTATACTATTAGCAAATAAGGGGTATTAAAGTATAACATTAATGTGGAAGGAGCCGTAGAATGAAGGCTAAAATTGCAATTAATGGTTTCGGGAGAATTGGAAGAATGGTGTTTAGGAAGGCCGTTCTTGATCATAATCTAGAAGTTGTGGCGGTTAATGCCAGCTATCCGGCAGAAACATTGGCGCACTTAATTAAATATGATTCTAATCACGGGAAATTTGAAGCAGATGTAAAAGCAGAAGACGATGCATTAATCGTTAATGGCAAGCGAATTAAGCTCTTAAGCAACCGTAATCCAGAACTATTACCTTGGAAAGAATTAGAGATTGATATAGTCATAGAAGCTACAGGTAAATTTAATTCCAGAGATAAAGCAAGCCTACATCTTGACGCGGGAGCTAAAAAGGTCATCTTAACAGCACCTGGGAAAAATGAGGATATTACGATTGTAATGGGGGTAAATGAAGGGGAGTTAAATCTTGAAAAACATGATGTGATTTCAAATGCATCCTGTACAACAAATTGTCTAGCGCCAGTTGCCAAGGTATTAGATTCCGAATTCGGCATTGAAAATGGCTTAATGACCACCATACATTCCTATACGAATGATCAAAAGAACATCGATAATCCGCATAAGGATTTGCGCCGCGCTCGATCGTGTGGCCAGTCGATTATTCCAACATCGACAGGTGCAGCTAAAGCGCTTTCGCTTGTTCTTCCGCAATTAAAGGGAAAACTCCATGGGATGGCTTTAAGAGTCCCAACTCCAAATGTTTCCCTTGTTGATCTTGTGGTTGATTTAAAGCGAGAAGTTACGATAGATGAGATCAATGAAGCATTTGTGTGTGCCTCACGAGGATCATTAAAAGGCATTCTTGAATTTACAGATGAACCACTTGTTTCCATTGATTTTAATACAAATGACCACTCCGCAATAATTGATGGACTTTCAACGATGGTGATAGGTGCCAATAAAGTAAAGGTACTAGCATGGTACGACAATGAATGGGGTTATTCTTGCCGAGTGGTTGACCTTGCAAACTACGTTGCTAAAGAGTTACATCAATCATCAAAAATGAAAGTCAGCTGAACCTTAATTGGGTTTACAAGAGAGGCCTGCCAACAAATGTGGCAGGCTTTTTCCCTTGTGGAAGGCACCTATTATCTTATAAAAATCCCTAGCTAATTGTGCTTATTTACAGGGTGAAAATAAAAATACGGCGTGAATGATGTGTTTCCTCAGTTGCCAATACATTCAAAGTATACTAGTCATGTGAACTTAATCATTAAGGGGAAGATTAACTACCTAAAGGGGTAGGATTCTCTCTGGACTAACCTTCCACGGTGGGAGGGAACCTGTATAAATAAAGCAGAATCAGGTGAATGCACGATAATAGATATAAAATAGCTTAGAGGTGGAGGTGCACACCTCCTAAGTAAGGTAAACCTTGATACAACTTATCCAAGAAATCGAATAAATGAGTTGTACAGACATTTTCCTTCTTTTAAGATATAATTAAAGCATAATGATACGTGATTACATATTTGAAATCCGGAGTTGAGATTGGTATGAAATGTCCAGCCTGCCACAATAATAATAGTCGTGTCCTTGATTCCCGTCCGGTTGACGAGGGGAAGTCCATTCGTCGACGAAGGGAATGCGAAGCTTGTTCATATCGATTTACTACCTTTGAAAAAGTAGAGGAATCCCCATTGATTGTCGTCAAAAAAGAGGGAACTCGAGAAGAATTTAATAGAGACAAGCTATTAAGAGGATTAATCAAAGCCTGTGAAAAGCGCCCTGTTGCTTTAAAACAATTGGAAGACCTTGTTTCAGAGGTTGAAAAAGAACTTCGGAGCAATGGAGTTTCAGAGGTGAAAAGTGAACTAGTTGGAGAAATGGTAATGGATCGGTTAGCTAAAGTGGATGAGGTAGCCTATGTCAGATTTGCATCCGTTTACCGTCAATTTAAAGATATCAATGTCTTTATAGATGAGTTGAAGGAACTCATTAAGAAAGAACAGTCATAACCTGAGCTGGAGGGGAATCCTTGGCTCTTTTTTTATCATCAGGGAGGGATGGATATGGCACAACATTGGCAAGAGTTATTGCCTGTTGACCAATACGTCGTGGCGTCGAACGGGTTGTTGCATGAACATGACCGGAAAGTGCTGACTTTCTTATATCAGCCTTTAATTGGACCGGTTTGTCTCAGTTTATATATGACGCTCTGGGCAGAGCTAGAGGAAAATCGTCTCTGGTCGGCAACATCCTCACATCATGGTTTGATGAGTCTTCTCGGTTTAAATTTAAATGATATTTATCAGGCGCGTCTAAAGCTTGAGGGAATCGGCCTTTTAAAGACTTATGTTAAAAATGAGGATGAAGAACGTTCATTTATTTACGAACTACAACCACCATTAACAGCTGAGCAATTCTTTTTGGATGGTCTTTTAAATATTTATTTATATCGTAAAATAGGCAAAAACCAATTTTTTAGATTGAAACGGTTTTTCACAGACAAAGCGGTGAGCAAACAAGAACAGTATTCGGATGTAACTCGAGCGTTTCAGGATGTCTTTGTTTCAGTTTCGCCAGACGCACTTCGGTATCATAGTGCTTCGCCCGGAGAGCTTGAACCTCAAGAGGACCAGCAGTTTATTGGTCGTCAAGATTCGGTCGGAATTCAGATTGATCAAGCCACCTTTGACTTTGACCTTCTGACTGCAGGTTTGAAAGAATCACTTGTTCCGAAGCAGGCGTTAACAAATAAAGTCAAAGAAGCCATTAGCAATCTTGCCTTTTTATATGGGATTGACTCCATACAAATGAAGAATATTATTCTAAGTGCACTGACGCCAGATAATGAAATTGATATTGAGGAGCTTCGCAAAGCTGCAAGAGACTGGTATCAGTTCGAGAATCAAGACCAATTGCCACAACTGCTTGATCGAAAGCAACCTGCTGAGTTTCAATCTGGGATTCGTAATCCAGTCACGCAGGAAGACAAGCTTATGCAATATTTTGAAGGCACCTCTCCAAGAGAACTATTGATTCAAATTTCAGCTGGTGCCACACCATCAAAAGCAGATTTACAAATCATTGAAGACATTATGTTTAAACAAAAACTCCAGCCGGGTGTGGTGAATGTTTTAATTGAGTATGTTATGCTCAGGACGGATATGAAGCTAAACAAGGCTTATATGGAAAAAATCGCCGGTCATTGGGCACGGAAGCAAATCAAAAGTGTCAAAGACGCCATGGATTTAGCGAAGAAAGAACACAAGCAATACATGGATTGGGCAGAAGAGAAAAAATCTCGTCCTGCTCAGACTCAGCAGAAGAAAACAATACGAAAAGAAGTGCTGCCAGACTGGTTTGAAGGAAATCAAGAAGGTAAAATAGATAAGAAACAAGAAGACTTTGATTTTGAAAAGGAAAAGAAACTACTCGAAGAAGAACTAAAGGAATTTAAATCAGGGAGGTGAGAGGTGTGCAAAACATTAATGATTCATTGCGAAAGCTTGCCAATAACCAGAACTTTCAACAACGTTATGATGCGCTTAAAAATGAAGTGTTGAGTGACCCTCTCGTAAAGGATTTTTTACGGCAACATCAAGGGGAAATCACAAGAGATATCGTTGATAAAAGTTTGATGAAGCTACATGAATTTATCAATCAAAGTAAAGGCTGTAGTGAGTGTAGCAGTCTTGAGAATTGTAAAAATATGATTCAAGGCTATGAACCAACGCTTGTATTCAATGGTAAGTTTATTGATGTTACGTATGATCGCTGTCAGAAAAAAATCATGAGTGATGAAAAGAAGAAAAATGAGCGTTTGATTTCTAGTCTTTATGTGCCTAAGGAAATACTAAAAGCCTCACTTGGTGATATTGACCTTGATGATCCCGGACGGTTAATGGCGATAAAAATGGCAAAGGACTTTATAAAAAATTATCATACTGGTGAAAAGCAAAAAGGCCTCTATCTGCATGGCCCATTTGGTACGGGAAAGTCGTACTTGCTTGGTGCAATTGCGAATGAACTTGCTAACAGGCATATTAGTTCAATGCTGGTCTACGTGCCTGAACTTTTCCGTGAAATGAAAAACTCAATCGGGGATAACTCCGTTAATGAAAAGCTTGAGGTCATAAAAAAAGCTCCTATCCTGATGCTCGATGATATCGGAGCTGAGACGATGAGTAGCTGGGCACGTGATGAGATTTTAGGACCGATTCTCCAATTTAGAATGTCTGAAAACCTCCCGACCTTCTTTACCTCTAATTTTGATATTGAAGGGCTAGCTCATCATCTAACCTACAGTCAACGTGGGGAAGTCGAGCAATTGAAGGCGGCAAGGATTATTGAAAGAATTCGATACCTAGCTGCTCCAGTGCGAGTGGAAGGGAAAAATCGACGGGTATAGGCTGCTTGTTATGATGGAAACCACATAGATTGTGGTTTCTTTTTTTTATAGTTTATGGAGTGCCCTAAGTATGAAGAACGGAAGCAGAAAGGCCAACGATCGGTGCTATTGGCGCCCTAAGTGAGGAGAGAGTAGAAGAGAAGGGTCATGAATCGGTGCTATTGGTGCCCTAAGTGGGGAGAGAGTAGAAGAGAAAGGTCGCGAATCGGTGCTATTGGCGCCCTAAGTGAGGAGAGAGTAGAAGAGAAAGGTCACGAACCGGTGATATTGATGCCCTAAGTGAGATGAGAGTAGAAGAGAAAGGTCATGAATCGGTGCTATTGGTGACCTAAGCGGGGTTAAAGATGAAGAGGAAGGTCACCAACTAGGCAATTCCTCCCCAGTTAACTCAAGAACAACGACTTTTCCAAAAAAAACAATGGAAATATGCATTGGGTTCATTTAGATGCTTCTAAATTGAACATGTCCCCCATATATTAAATCAGGAGATTTTAACAAAAGGGGGGATATGGTTGATTGAAATCATCTTCCAAAAAGATCAAGATGCCCAGCGGATGTATGGGCACATAACTGGACAATTACCAGAAGTCCAACATGAAAATGGAATAATCCAAATAGATAAAGACAGAAAAATAATTAAAATTCTTACAAAAAATATGCCAAAAACGGCTTTTCATAGTATTAAGGAAAGCGTCTATGAATTTATCGCATTAAAAAAGCGTGACGATTGGTTCAGAGAGATTTTATCTCAACGGTTTTTTTACACAGATCCCAATGAACAAGAGCAGATTCTTGAAATCATTTATTCGGTGATAGAGGGAAGTAGGGAGGACCTAGCCCACTTTTTGCAAGACACAGATGAAAAGCAATATGTATTCCAAGCCATTGATGACTTCTTTAAAGGGAGTGTAAGCTTTTCATTTGATTCCTTTGTTGTCTTTCGTTTGAAACCATTTCTTGATAAGTTGCAGAACTATGTTGAAGTGGCCATTGATGAATACAAATTAGAGCAGGATTACCAAATGTTTGTACAAACCCTAAGGGATTTCTTGTTAGGTAGACCTGCTCAGCAAGAGACGATTCACTTGATTCTTGATGAGGAAACAGCCTTTTATAATCATGAATTTATTGAAATGAAACGGAATGAGCTTATTAAAGGAATCGACCGTAAGCTTCTTGGCAATCATCCAATCTATGTTGATTCCGTCACGATTGCCCCTTTACTGTCAATGGCGCCAACGAGGATTTATCTCTATACAAACCAACCAGAGCAACCGTTGGTTCGAACGATTAGAAATATCTTTGAAGAACGCGTAATAATCAGTCCAGTTAACTCATTTTTGAAAAATAAACAGGTAGAAAACGAAAAAGTCCAGTAGTCCTCTTGATTTTAAAAAGATTACAATCTATAATAACCTACATAATATGAATCAAAGCAAAAGTATCGATGAGGACATGGGCTTATCTTTAATGGTTTCCAGAGAGGGAAGGCAAGGGCTGAAACCTTCCTAACACAAAAGAAAGAGCTTACCACCTCTGAACTTCAGTTACGAACGCATATGTTAGTAGTTTCTGACGGTAGTAGCCGTTATCTAAACCAGAGCCGTTTTTGGGTATATATGCCATGAACGGGAAAATGGGTGGAACCACGATATCAAACTCGTCCCTTTTTTTATAGGGATGGGTTTTTTTATTTTTATTAAGTGGAAGAAAATGGAAACTGTTAGAGCTTTTGCAAATAAAAATCAGGAGGTAAAACATTATGGCAGACATGATTAAATTGACATTCCCAGATGGAGCAGTAAAGGAGTTTTCTGCCGGTACGACAATTGAAGATGTTGCAGCTTCCATTAGTCCGGGACTTAAGAAAAAAGCGATTGCCGGTAAAGTAAACGGTGAAATGTATGATTTAAGACGTCCAATTGAAACCGATGGACCAATTGAAATCATCACTCCAGATCGTGACGAGGCGCTTGAAGTTCTTCGACATAGTACAGCGCATTTAATGGCTCAGGCAATCAAGCGTTTATATAAAAATGTTAAGCTTGGCGTTGGTCCTGTTATTGATGGTGGCTTTTACTACGATATGGATCTTGAGGAATCCTTAACTCCTGAAGATTTGCCTTTAATTGAAAAAGAAATGAAAAAAATCATCAATGAGAATATTGAAATTGTTCGAAATGAGGTTAGTCGCGACGAAGCCATTCAGCGCTACAAAGAAATTGGGGACGAATATAAGCTTGAATTGATTGAGGCTATTCCTGCTGATGAGACTGTTACAATCTATGAACAAGGTGATTTCTTTGACCTTTGTCGTGGTGTTCATGTTCCATCGACTGGTAAATTGAAAGAGTTTAAGCTTCTAAGCATCGCCGGAGCATACTGGCGTGGTGACAGCGATAATAAAATGCTTCAGCGTATTTATGGAACAGCATTCTTCAAAAAAGAAGACCTTGCTGAACACTTACGTCTTTTAGAAGAAGCGAAAGAACGTGATCACCGCAAACTAGGAAAAGAGTTAGGCTTGTTTACAAACTCGCAAAAAGTCGGTCAAGGTCTTCCACTTTGGTTACCAAAAGGAGCAACCATTCGCCGCATTATCGAGCGCTATATTGTCGATAAAGAAGTAAGCCTTGGTTATGACCATGTATATACTCCAATCATGGCAAACGTTGAGCTTTATAAAACTTCCGGTCACTGGGATCATTACCAAGAAGATATGTTCCCGACAATGGATATGGACAACGAGCAGTTAGTTCTTAGACCGATGAACTGCCCGCACCATATGATGGTTTATAAAAACAGCATGCACAGCTATCGCGAATTGCCAATCCGAATTGCTGAGCTAGGGACAATGCACCGTTATGAGATGTCAGGAGCATTATCAGGTCTACAGCGTGTGCGTGGAATGACATTAAATGATGCCCATGTATTTGTTCGTCCAGACCAAATTAAGGAAGAATTCAAGCGCGTTGTGGAATTAATTCTTGCGGTTTATAAGGATTTCGATCTAAATGACTATTCCTTCCGATTATCTTACCGTGACCCACAAGATACAGAGAAATATTTCGATGATGATGAGATGTGGGAAAAAGCACAGAGCATGCTGAAAGAAGCGATGGACGAGATGGGTCATGACTATTATGAAGCTGAAGGTGAAGCAGCATTCTACGGACCTAAGCTTGATGTTCAGGTAAAAACTGCACTTGGAAAAGAGGAAACTCTTTCCACTGTACAGCTAGACTTCTTACTTCCTGAGCGCTTTGATTTAACTTATATCGGAGAAGATGGCAAGCATCATCGTCCAGTAGTTATTCACCGTGGGGTTGTATCCACAATGGAGCGCTTTGTTGCCTTCTTGATTGAAGAATACAAAGGAGCATTCCCAACATGGCTTGCACCAATCCAGGCACAAGTGATTCCGGTTTCTCCAGACGTTCATTTCGATTATGCGAAGCAAGTTCAAGAAAAATTAAAGGCAGAAGGATTCCGCGTTGAATTAGATGCCCGTGAAGAAAAAATCGGTTATAAAATCCGCGAAGCTCAAATGCAAAAAATTCCATATATGCTCGTTGTCGGTGATAAAGAAATCGAAGAAAATGCCGTTAATGTTCGTAAATATGGAGAACAGAAGTCAGAAACAATCAGCTTTGAAGCATTCTTAGATGCTTTCCGACAAGAAGCAAAAAGGTTTTAAGCAAAAAAGGATTGCATCACATGATTTAATTTGATACAATACTAAACGTTGCAACAATAACTAGCAATTCGTTGACACACTATCAACGTTATGATATAGTTACAAAGGTAAAATTGAATACGGTTTGTGGAAAGAAGAAGCACCCGCTTCTCACCTGATTGACGCTAATGAGGCAGTTGACAGGTTTTACGTTAACAACTGTCATTAAGTATGATTTCGTAAAGTGTGGGTGTATCGCCCGCACTTTTTTATTTGCGAAAATGCTGCAGTCGGTTAGCGGTTGGAGCCTGACTATAGCCCTTGCGATTATTTCTTTGCCCAAACTATGTATTCCGATAAAACCTGGAGGTGGCTAACTATTAGCAAAGATATGCTGTTAAACGAGGGCATCCGTGCCCGTGAACTTCGTCTTATTGACCAAAATGGCGATCAGCTAGGAATTAAAACCAAAATTGAAGCACTCGAAATTGCTTCTCGTGTGAATCTTGATGTTGTCCTTGTGGCACCGAATGCAAAACCACCTGTAGCCCGGATCATGGACTATGGTAAATTTAAATTCGAGCAACAAAAGAAAGAGAAAGAAGCACGTAAAAATCAAAAAATCATCACAACTAAAGAAGTGCGTCTGAGCCCAACAATTGATGAGCATGACTTTAACACAAAGTTACGTAATGCTATCAAATTCTTGGAAAAAGGCGACAAAGTAAAAGCTTCGATTCGATTCAAAGGTCGTGCGATTACTCACAAAGAAATTGGTCAGCGTGTTTTAGATCGTTTCTCTCAAGCATGCAAGGATGTTGCTACAGTCGAGTCCCATCCAAAGATGGACGGACGCAGCATGTTTCTGGTTTTAGCCCCTAAAAACGAAAAGTAACAAGGAGGAAGTCCCTAATGCCAAAAATGAAAACTCACCGTGGCGCTGCAAAGCGTTTCAAGAAGACAGGATCAGGCAAACTGAAGCGTTCTCACGCTTTCACTAGCCATATGTTCGCAAACAAATCCCAAAAGCAAAAGCGTAAGCTTCGCAAGGGTGCAATGGTTTCAAAAGGTGATTTCAAGCGTATCCGTCACCTATTAGACAACATTAAGTAATCATCGAGACAGCTCGATTTATATAGGAGGGAAATTACATGCCACGTGTTAAAGGCGGTACAGTTACGCGCAAGCGTCGTAAAAAGGTTCTTAAATTAGCAAAAGGTTATTACGGTTCAAAACATACATTATATAAAGTTGCAAATCAGCAGGTAATGAAATCATTACAATATGCTTATCGTGATCGTCGCCAGAAGAAGCGCGATTTCCGTAAGCTATGGATTACTCGTATCAATGCAGCTGCTCGTTTGAACGGTCTTTCTTATAGCCGTTTAATGCACGGACTTAAGCTTGCAGGTGTTGAAGTAAACCGCAAAATGCTAGCTGAGCTTGCTATTTCTGATGAAAAAGCATTTGCTCAATTAGCTGATGTTGCAAAAGCTCAATACAACAAGTAAGAATGTAAAAGCCATTCCATCTGGGATGGCTTTTTCTCATGGAGGGAATGAGTGCGATGAGGATTGAGTTTGTGTTCTTCCTATTAGTTATGAATTTAGTAGGATTTATACTCATGGGAGTAGATAAAAGCAAGGCGAGAAAGAGGCAGTATCGCATTAGTGAAAGAACACTATGGATGATGGCCATTTTTGGTGGCTCAGTTGGGGTAACAGTCGGGATGCTGTACTTTCGTCATAAAACTAAACATCTACAATTTAAGTATGGATTACCTTTAATTGTATTAATTCATATAATAGGGATAGTATTTGTAACTCAATAGCGATAAAAAACCGTCAGCTCAAAATGCTAGACGGTTTTTGCGTTGGCTTTTTTAATCCATATCTGGCTTTTTGTTCATGAATTCCTTCACAGGGCTTTTCCAGTTAATTTCTGCATTCGGGTATACCTCAAGGATTTGATCCTCGATAAATATAAAATCTTCGTAGGCCAAGCCCTTCAAGGCATTGTTACTCTTTGGCCAAAGGTGAATCGAAACGACTTCAAAGGCATATTCTGTTGTTCCTAAATATTTTTCACCTTCAAATAAAACGCCCTTGTAGGTGATATGAAAGTTTTTCCTGACATTTTCGGTATCATCATGGAAATAAAAGCGCTTTTGCTCATGCGCAAGCTCTAATTTCCTCTTTGGATTCACCAAGTACCGAACTGTACTATATAGAAGGAAAATAATTGCGGCAAATAGAAGAAGTCGAAAAATCCATAACATAGAATGTTCCTCCACTACTCATTTTCCTTATTTACGTATTTACATGTAGAATAGTTTCATTTAAATGCAAATTTCCTATATAATTTTTTTATAAAAAGGAGGAACATTATGAATGTAGAAAAGCTTTATAGTATGCAGGCCGGTCTTGATACACATATCGAAGTAAAACATGGTTTAAAAGAAGAGGATTTATTTGATCGCAAAATGCTTGCTTTATTAGTGGAACTTGGCGAACTCGCGAATGAAACAAGAAGTTTTAAATTTTGGAGCCTTAAGCCCGCTTCCGATAAAGAGGTTATTTTAGAAGAATTCGTTGATGGAGTTCACTTTATTCTATCGTTAGGGCTTGAATCGGGGTTTCGGTATAAAGGTGACCAGTACGAAAAAACTCATGAAAGCAGCGTGACTGAACAATTTTTAAAAATATATGGAACCATTCATGAGTTTCGAACAAATAAGACTTCTCAAGTGTACACAAAATTGTTTAGAGATTATTTAGATTTAGCAGATATGCTTGGTTTTACTGAAAATGAAATAGAGCAGGCATATATTGAGAAAAATGAAGTAAATTATGAAAGGCAACAAAAAGGGTATTAGAGCTTCTTTTGTACTTTACCTTCATGTTTCTGTATAATTAAAATCGAAACTACATATTGAGGGAGTCGAAATAATGGCTAAATTAGATGAAACATTAACAATGCTAAAAGATTTAACCGACGCCAGAGGGATCCCCGGCAACGAGCGCGAAGTTCGCGAGGTTATGAGCAAATACATAGCACCATACGCAGATGAATTAACCGTTGACGGTCTAGGGAGCTTAATTGCTAGGAAGGGGCAAACAGGTCCAAAAATCATGGTTGCAGGCCATTTAGACGAAGTAGGCTTTATGGTCACTAGGATTGATGACAAAGGATTTGTTCGCTTTCAGACAGTAGGAGGCTGGTGGTCACAGGTAATGCTGGCACAACGCGTGACCATCGTGACAAGCAAAGGAGACGTTACAGGTGTGATTGGATCCAAGCCGCCACATATCCTATCTCCTGAGGCGCGCAAAAAGCCGGTAGAAATTAAAGATATGTTTATCGATATCGGTGCAACAAGTCGTGCAGAAGCAGAGAGCTGGGGCGTATCTCCTGGAGACATGGTTGTTCCTTACTTTGAATTTACGGTTCTGAACAATGAGAAAATGCTCCTAGCAAAAGCTTGGGATAACCGTATCGGATGTGCGATTGCTATCGATGTGATGAAACAGTTAAAAGATGAGAACATAAATAACACGGTTTATGGAGTTGGAACCATTCAAGAGGAAGTCGGTCTTCGCGGAGCTCGTACTTCTGCACAAGCAATTCAGCCGGATATTGCATTTGGAGTTGATGTCGGAATTGCTGGTGACACTCCAGGAATCTCTGAAAAAGAAGCAAATAGTAAAATGGGTGATGGTCCACAAATCATTCTGTATGATGCAAGTATGGTATCCCATAAAGGGTTACGTGAGTTTGTAACAAATGTTGCCGATGAACTTAACATTCCTTATCAATTTGATGCAATCCCAGGTGGTGGAACAGACTCCGGTGCAATTCACACGACTCATCGTGGAGTGCCGTCCCTATCTATTACAATCGCAACTCGTTATATTCACTCTCATGCAGCGATTCTTCACCGTGATGATTATGAAAATGCCGTAAAGCTGATCGTAGAAGTTATTAAACGTTTGGACCAGGATACAGTCGATAAAATTACATTTGATTAATAGGGGAAAGGGAGCTTCGTGTAGGCTCCCTTTTAGTATGCAATGATGTTCGTTTTGAATCATATACCGTTGATTGGAGCGGAAATAACTACCGCGTTTAACCAACATTAGCCAACAAAAAACCCCCGGCAATAAGTCGAGGGAAGTGAAAGCATCAAACTATCTTTTTAACCCATTCTCCAACGTTGACAGCATTTCCTGTTGGTCCTCAGGAGATGCATTTTGCCAGATGACTTCAAACAGAACACCTAGGCCAGGAAGCATCTTTTCTTCCCCGTTTTGAATCGCATCAACAATTGTATCTTTAAGCTCATCTTGTGTATTACCGGTAACATTTTGGATAATCGCATTACGTAAATTCAAATTCATGTATAAAAACTCCTTTCAAAACCTTAATCTAAATATAGGATGAACAAATTTGCTTTTATTATGTAAAAAATTTGCGTTATAATAAAAAAATTGATGAACAAGAAGAGGAGTGTCATTGGTTGAAATATATCCAGTCGGCAACAAACCCACAGGTAAAACAATGGAAGAAGCTTTTAACTAAAAAAGAAAGAGACAAATCGAAAACATTTATTATAGAAGGTTTTCATCTTGTTGAAGAGGCGTTGAAAAATAAAGCAGAGATTGAAACCATCATCTTAGCGGAAAATGTGGACCTGCCTCCTGGGCTTGATTACGGTTCCGTTCCACTCGTTAAAGTGACAGATGAAATCGTCCGCTCACTAGCAGATACGGAAACAACTCAGGGGGTGTTTGCTGTATGTCAGCAGCCATCGTCTGTAAATCCTGAAGGGAAGACCTTTTTATTAATTGATTCTGCTCAGGACCCAGGCAATCTTGGTACGATGATTCGGACCGCCGATGCCGCTGGAGTTGATGCTGTCATCGTAGGAAAAGGCAGCGTGGATATCTACAATCCTAAAGTGCTTCGTTCCGCACAGGGAAGTCATTTTCATTTACCAGTAATCAGTGATGACCTTCATGTGTGGGTGGATAAACTCAAGGAACAAGCCACACCAATTTATGGGACTGCGCTAGAAAACGCAACGACTTTTAAGGAGGTCCAAGCAGGTGGTAGATTTGCTCTGCTTGTCGGAAATGAAGGGAGCGGAGTGAGCCCAGATTTATTGGCAAAGACGAACCAAAACCTTTACATCCCTATTCTCGGTAAAAGTGAATCCTTAAACGTTGCGGTTGCTACGGGGATATTGCTTTATTATCTAAAAATCGCCTAAATCGAACATTTTTTTAGAATGGGTTTGCCACAATGGAAAGAATATACTATAATAAACGCAAAAATGATTAAAAGCGTTGACGGAGAAGAGTAGCTGTCAAAAGGCCATTAAAGGGAGAAAATGCCGTTAGACTGAAAGCATTTTTATGGTATAGATACGTGAATTCACCTCCAGAGCTGGCATCGGGACCATTCAAATCGAATGTAAAGATGCACCGGCATATGCCGTTATCCGAATGAAGTGAGCAGACCGTACATATTTGTATTGCCTGTTAAAAAGGGTGGTACCGCGAAACCAGACTTCGTCCCTTTATAGGGATGGAGTCTTTTTATTTTGCCTAAAATTGAAGGAGGATTTAAACATGCAGGAGCGATTAAAAGAACTGCAGGCTGAAGCACTTGAAAAAGTTACCCAAGCTGCGGACTTGAAAGAACTAAACGATATTCGCGTTTCCTATCTTGGGAAAAAAGGTCCGATTACGGAAGTGTTAAAGGGGATGGGAAAATTATCTCCTGAAGAAAGACCCAAAATGGGTGCGCTTGCGAATGAAGTTCGAGATATGATTACCGGAGCAATTGAAGAAAAGCAAATTGCGTTAGAAAAAGCAGCTGTTGAGCAAAAACTTGCTGCTGAAAAAATTGATGTTACTTTACCAGGTCGACCTGTTAGAGAAGGGAATCATCACCCACTAACAAGAATCATCGAGGAAATTGAAGATCTGTTTATCGGCATGGGCTATACAGTTGCTGAAGGACCAGAGGTAGAGAAGGACTACTATAATTTCGAAGCGTTGAACCTTCCAAAAGGTCATCCAGCTCGTGATATGCAGGACTCTTTCTATATTACCGAGGAAATTTTGCTTCGTACCCATACTTCCCCTGTACAGGCGAGAACAATGGAACAAAAGCAAGGAAAAGGACCAATTAAAATCATTTGTCCGGGCAAGGTGTATCGCCGCGATAATGACGATGCAACGCATTCCCATCAGTTTACACAAATTGAAGGTCTTGTGATTGATGAGAACATTCGCTTAAGTGACCTAAAAGGAACACTTGATGTTTTCGCAAAGAAAATGTTCGGAGCTGATCGTGAGATTCGCCTTCGCCCAAGTTTCTTCCCTTTCACAGAACCATCTGTAGAAATGGATATCTCTTGTAAAATGTGTGGCGGACACGGCTGTAGCACATGTAAAGGAACAGGCTGGATTGAAATTCTTGGTGCGGGAATGGTTCATCCAAATGTATTGGAAATGGCTGGTTATGATTCAAAAAAATATACAGGGTTTGCATTTGGAATGGGACCTGAACGAATTGCGATGCTAAAATACGGCGTCGATGATATTCGCCACTTCTATACAAATGACATCCGTTTCTTAAAGCAATTTTCGGTAACTGAATAGGGATTAGGAGGAATAACAATGCTTGTATCATATAAATGGCTACAGGAGTATGTCGATTTAACCGGCGTATCAGCAGAAGAATTGGGAGAGAAAATTACTAAAAGCGGGATTGAAGTTGAAGGCGTCGAAACACTAAACGAAGGTCTAAAAGGAATTGTTGTCGGCCATGTGTTGGAATGTGAAAAACATCCAAACGCAGAAAAGCTTAACAAAACACTTGTGGATATTGGTGGGGAAGAGCCTGTTCAAATCATTTGCGGTGCGCCAAATGTGGCTAAAGGACAAAAGGTTGCAGTTGCAACTGTCGGAGCAGTCCTACCTGGCAATTTTAAAATTAAAAAAGCAAAGCTTCGCGGTGAAGCATCGAACGGAATGATTTGCTCACTCCAAGAACTTGGGATTGAAGCGAAATTAGTTGCAAAAGAATTCTCTGAAGGAATTTTTAATTTCCCTGAAGATACTGAGGTTGGTCAAGATGCCTTAGCTTTGCTTGGAAGAGACGATCAGATTCTTGAGCTGGGCTTAACACCGAACCGTGCGGATTGCCTAAGCATGCTTGGTGTTGGCTATGAAGTAGCCGCGATTCTTGAGCGGGATGTGAAATTACCTGAGCCCAAGACAGCTTCTGCCACTGAAAAGGCTGAAGACTACATCAAAGTAAGTGTCGAAGCAAAAGAGGATAACCCACTTTACACAGCTAAAGTGATTAAAAATGTGAAAATCGGGCCATCCCCACTTTGGATGCAAACAAGATTAATGGCAGCGGGAATTCGTCCACATAATAATGTGGTTGATATTACCAACTACATCTTGCTTGAATATGGTCAGCCTCTCCATGCGTTTGATTATGATCTACTAGGTTCAAAAGAAATTCTTGTCCGCCGTGCGAAACAAGGCGAAGAAATTACGACTCTTGATGATGCGAAGCGTACGTTGACTGAAGATCATCTTGTGATTACAAACGGCAGTGTACCTGTCGCTTTAGCTGGAGTAATGGGTGGAGCAAACTCCGAGGTGAACGCAGATACAACAACCGTATTACTTGAATCCGCTTATTTCACTGGACCAGTGATTCGTAAAGCATCGAAGGACCATGGATTACGAAGCGAAGCAAGCTCTCGTTATGAAAAAGGCGTTGATCCTGCACGCGTGCGCCCAGCAGCTGAAAGAGCAGCAGAGCTGATGGCTTTATATGCTGGTGGAGAGGTTCTAGACGGCACAGCTACAGCAGATAGCTTAACGCTAGAGCCAGCAGTTGTTTCTGTTACGCTTGAGAAGATTAACTCCGTCATTGGAACAGAGTTAACGATGCAGGAAGTAGAAGCTATTTTTACGCGTCTTCAGTTTAAATCAACAGTCGATAACGACACCATTACGGTAACGGTCCCTACACGCCGTGGTGATATTACAATTGAAGAAGATTTAATAGAGGAAGTTGCTCGTCTTTTTGGCTACGACAATGTACCAAAAACATTGCCGCAAGGAGCTGCTACACCTGGTCGTTTGTCTGAGTACCAGCTGAAGCGTCGTCTCGTTCGCCGCTATCTTGAAGGAGCAGGTTTATACCAAGCAATTACGTATTCCCTGACAAACCAAGAGAAAGCAACTCAATTTGCCTTGGAGAAGCGTCAGCCAGTTGAATTGGCGATGCCGATGAGTGAGGATCGTAGCCTTCTTCGCCTAAGTATTGTTCCACAATTGCTTGAGGTGTTAAAGTACAATACAGCACGCCAGAATGATAGCTTAGCTGTTTATGAAACAGGTGCTGTGTTCTTGAAAAACGATGGTGAAGATCTTCCTGAAGAAGAAGAGCATTTAGCTGCAGCAATCACTGGTCTTTGGGAAAACCATCAGTGGCAAGGCGAAAAGAAGCCGGTTGATTTTTACGTTATTAAAGGTATTCTCGAAGGACTTTTCGCGAAACTAGGCTTGGCGGATAAAATTAGTTTCAGTGCTGCAGAAAAAGAAGGCATGCATCCTGGACGTACAGCTGAGGTAACCCTTAATGGAGCAGCAATTGGTTTTGTAGGTCAAGTTCATCCTACCGTTCAAAAAGACATGGATTTAAAAGAAACCTATGTGTTTGAGCTGAACTTAAAGACGGTTTTAGAAGCAGGCACTGCGCCACTTCAGTATGAGTCAATTCCACGTTTCCCATCAATCACAAGAGACATCGCACTTGTGGTCGATAAAAATAAATCCGCAGCTGAGCTACAATCAATCATTGTAGAAACAGGCGGCAAACTGTTGAAAGATGTTTATGTGTTTGACTTGTATGAAGGAGAGAGAATGGAAGTAGGTAAGAAATCCATTGCCTTCTCATTGAAATACTTCGATCCTGAAAGAACATTGACAGATGAAGATGTAACCAAAACCCATGAAAAAGTGTTAAAAGCTGTTGAAGAACAGGCTGGAGCAGTATTGAGGGGTTAAGAATAGAGGGAAATCCTAGTAGTGTTTTAAAGATACTATTTGGGTTTTCCTCTTCTTTTTTTGGGGGGAGGTAAATGAATTAGTGTTAAGTATTTAGATCTTAGATTACTTCTTAATACTATGGGATTACAGAGAATATCTTTGGTCCCCTTACTGGAGGGGAAAAGAGGAGAAAGGTAACAAATCGGTTGTATAGATGCCCTAAGTGGAGGGAAAGCAGAAGAGAAAGGTAACCAATCGGTTGTATAGGTGCCCTAAGTGGAGGGAAAGCAGAAGAGAAAGGTAACCAATCGGTTGTATAGGTGCCCTAAGTGGAGAGAAAGCAGAAGAGAAAGGTAACCAATCGGTTGTATAGGTACCCTAAGTGGAGGGAAAGCAGAAGAGAAAGGTCACCAATCAGGTGAATAGATGCCCTATCTGGAGGAAATAGAAAATACCTAGGTCATCAATTAGGCCATCGCTGTCTAAATGCTAAGAAGTTTGCGCTACACTTCTAGTAAGTACTCGCAAACTCCTTTTTCACTACTAACCCGTATTTAGCCCTTCTTCGCCAATTTCATCGCTTTATCCGTGTTGGCAAAATGAAGTTTTACAAACTCAGGTAAGCAATCGGCTCCTTTGCTCTTAATTAACCGAGCTGCTGCAACATCAACTTGAGATCCTGCGCCTTTTGGTAACACGAATCCAGCTTTCTGACCTAACTTATCCATATGTTGAACAAAAGCATAGCGAGCAATCATGGAAGCGGCTGCTACGGCTAAATGGACACTCTCTCCCTTTGTACTAAAATAAACCTTATCTCGTACAACTGTCCGTTGGCCCTTTAAATAATTATAATAAATTTCTTCCTTTGCAAATTGATCAATAAGAATGGCCTCAGGTGTTTCGGGAGCGATTTTATCTAAAACATGCTGAATGGCCTGATTATGGAGCAATGCCTTTAATTTCCCCTGAGACATACCTGAGCCTTGCATTTTGTTGTATTTAGGATTATGTAAAGTTAGTAAACTATAGGGGACAAATTTAACTAGCTGTTTGGCTACTTCAATAATTTTATCATCCTTCAAATTTTTACTATCCTGAACGCCAAGCTCCTTTAATAACTCGATATCCTCTTTTCTCACATACGCTGCTACAACCGTAATCGGTCCAAAGAAGTCACCCGTTCCAACTTCATCCGAACCAACAACAGACATAGAACGAAAGTTTGCTGGTAAATGTGAGGCTGATGCTTTTTTCTCAACCTTTTGTGAAGATGCTGCAGGTGACCCCCATTTAGCAGCCTCTACCTCGCCGTCTTTCCCCTGGAATAATACCTTTCCAGACTTATAGGCCGTTATCGCACAAGAAGGTGTTTTGGCGGTAAACACACCACCTGGTGGCACCTTTTCGCTAAGAAAGCGACTATAGTATTCCTTCATTTTATTGATTTCAATAGTGGTTGCCTTAATAACAGAATTCCCCAATTGAATGAACCTCCTTAAGTATGTAACGAAATGATATAATAAGATAATTACAAAAAACTTGACTTGAAATGACAGTTTCCGACTTTCCTGCTTTTTTCCTTCGTGTTATAGTATAGAATAGGATTCTTACGAATGGAGGCGGAAATGTTGTCAGACACAAAAAAAACGCGTACAACTGTTGACATATATGGTCAGCAATACACAATAGTTGGAACGGAAAGTACTAGTCATGTCAGGCTAGTCGCCTCTTTAGTTGATGATAAAATGCGGGAAATCAGCTCCATGAATCCTATACTTGATACAAATAAATTAGCTGTACTGACAGCAGTTAACGCGGTAAATGACTATCTGAAGGTGAAAGATCGTGTAGAACGACTTGAAGCAGAAATTCAACGGTTAAAGGAATGAAACGATCATGCTTGATATTGCGATTCTATTTTTATTAGTCATTGGCTTTTTTATTGGGTTAAAAAGGGGCTTTATCCTTCAAGCCATTCACATGACTGGTTTTATTATTGCTCTTATTATTGCTTATATTTATTATGACCAGATTGCCCCGAAACTGACCCTATGGATTCCATATCCAACCTTTGGAAGTGGAAATATGCAAATGATATTTGATAATCCTAATATAGAGGATGCCTATTACCGCGCCATCGCATTTGTCGCGATTTTTTTTGCGGTAAGAATTTTGCTTCAAATTATCGGGACCATGTTTGACTTTGTTGCCAATTTACCAGTTTTGAAGACTTTGAATGTTTGGGCTGGTGGCATACTTGGAATCGTCGAAGTATACCTTTCCCTGTTTATTCTATTATATATTGTAGCATTATTGCCAATCGATATAATTCAGGGACCACTCAATGATTCAATCATTGCCAGTGGAATCATAAAACATACCCCAATATTTTCTGAGCAACTGAAACAATGGTGGTTCGAAGCATAACTTCTCTCAAGTGGAGAAGTTTTTCTTTTGAATTTCATTTATTGCCGATTTTCTATAAAATAAGAAGGATTGGATCAAGTGATTATAATAAATACGGCTGTACAGTAGAAAATTTATGTAAACACGGTTGATTGGAGCGAAAGGCACGAGAACTCCTGCGGGAGTGCAAGGCCAAGGGAGACCCACCCCGCAGGAGCGAAGCGAAGAGGAGGCTCCCGGATTGCCCGCGAACCGCTCGTGCCTGTAGCGGAAATCCACATCCTAGTTATTACAGCCAATCATAAAAGGCAGGTGCGAAACATGTCAGCAAATAAAAAAGACGTAGTCAAACTCCTAGAAACCATTGCAATCTACATGGAGCTAAAAGGCGAAAACACTTTTAAAGTATCTGCGTTTAGAAAAGCCGCAAATGCATTAGAAGTAGACGATCGCAGTTTAGCTGAAATCGGTGAAGTCACGGCTCTTCCAGGGATAGGCAAAGGAACGGCTGCCGTCATAGAAGAATATATCAACGAAGGAACGTCTTCAGTTTTAAAAGAATTACAGGAAGAAGTACCAAAAGGTCTAGTCGCTTTGCTTCAAGTACCTGGACTTGGAGGCAAGAAAATCTCCAAACTACATAAAGAGCTATCGATTGAAGACGCAGAAGGTCTTAAGCAAGCCTGTGAAGAAGGGAAAATTCGAGAGCTTGCTGGATTCGGTAAAAAATCAGAAGAAAAAATTCTCGCTGCATTAGCAACCATCGGCACACGCCCAGAGCGCTTACCATTAGCATATATGCTCCCAATCGCTGAGCAGCTTGAACTCTATTTAGATAAAATAGAAGGAATCGTAAAATATTCACGAGCGGGGAGTTTACGTCGCCAGCGGGAAACAATTAAGGATCTTGATTTTATTTTGGCTGTGTCTGATGCAGCTAAGGTGAAAGAACAACTAGAGAAACTACCAAAAATTAAAGAAGTTATTGCGGCTGGAGACACAAAGGTTTCGCTTACGTTTGCACTCGATTATGATGTAAGTGTAGACTTCCGTCTAGTCGAACCAGAAGAGTATAGTACCGCTCTTCATCATTTTACAGGGTCAAAGGACCATAACGTTCGGATGAGACAACTCGCAAAGGAAAAAGGTGAAAAGATTAGTGAATATGGCGTAGAGAACGTAGAAACAGGAGACGTCCATACCTTTGAAACAGAGGAAGCCTTTTATCATCACTTTCAATTGCCTTTTATTCCACCGGAGTTACGTGAAGATGGAAGCGAAGTAGAGCAGTATAAAGAGGATTTAAATTTAATCACCTTACCAGCAATCAAGGGTGATCTGCATATGCACTCAGCTTGGAGTGATGGAGCACATTCACTTGAAGATATGGCTGAAGCGTGCCGAGCACGTGGATATCGGTATATGGCGATAACTGACCACTCTCAGTACTTAAAAGTAGCAAACGGACTTACACCTGAGCGAATTCGGAAGCAAATTGAAGAAGTGCGCAAGCTAAATGCAAAATACAATGATTTTACCATTTTAACTGGAATTGAAATGGATATTTTGCCAGATGGAACTTTAGATTTTGACGACGAGTTGTTAGCGGATTTGGATTTGGTAATTGCGTCAATTCATTCGTCTTTCGCACAACCGAGAGAGAAAATTATGGACCGTTTACGAAATGCGTTAACTAATCCTCATGTTGATATTATTGCCCATCCGACTGGTAGGCTGATTGGCAGACGAGATGGTTATGATGTGGATATAGATAGGCTGATTCAGTTAGCGAAGGAAAGCAATACCGCCTTGGAATTAAATGCAAATCCAAATCGGCTTGATCTTGCTACAGAACATCTTCGCAAAGCTCAAGAAGCAGGAGTGAAAATCGTAATAAATACAGATGCTCATAAGATGGAAACACTTGAACATATGAGTATTGGGGTATCGGCAGCTAGAAAAGGATGGATTAAAGAAAGTTCCGTTTTAAATGCAATGGACTTAAAAGACTTGCTTGATTTTCTTCATCAGCGTAACAAATAAAGCCGAGCCCTCGCAAAAAAGGAGGCTACACCATTGCAGCAAAGAGTGTTAAAAACGCTTGAATTTGATAAAATTCGAGACCAGATGCTAGAACATGTCTCATCCCCATTAGGACAAGAAAGGGCAAGAAATCTTGTACCATCTACGGATTATGAAGAAGTCGTAAGGTTACAAGAAGAAACGGATGAAGCAGCAAAAGTCCTTCGATTAAAAGGGAATGTACCGCTTGGTGGAATATACGACATCCGCCCACATGTGAAAAGGGCTGTAATCGGAGGAATGCTAAGCCCACATGAGCTTAATCAAACGGCCAGTACTGTCCATGCAAGCCGACAAATGAAACGATTTATCAACGATATGGCTGAAGAAACAGAGTTGCCCATTTTAACAGTGCTTGCGGAAGAAATCATCGTCTTAGCAGATGTTGAGGATAAAATTAAGCAAGCAATTGATGAAAGTGGTGAAGTTCTTGATAGTGCAAGTGATGCGCTGCGTACTCTCCGCCAACAACTTCGAACCAGGGAAGCGCGAGTGCGTGAGCGTCTAGAAAGCATGATTCGTTCTTCAAATGCACAGAAAATGCTTTCTGATGCAATTATTACCATTCGTAATGACCGTTACGTTATTCCAGTAAAGCAAGAATATCGTGGTCATTATGGTGGGATTGTCCATGACCAAAGTTCGTCAGGACAAACATTATTCATTGAGCCACAGTCGGTTGTACAACTGAACAATGAGTTACAAGAAATCCGGATAAAAGAGCATCAAGAGATAGAACGAATCTTGATTGAACTTTCACTCCTAGTAGGGGAGTACCATGATGAACTTCTTCATATTGTGAAAATACTTGCTGACCTTGATTTTATGTTTGCAAAGGCGCGTTATAGCCATAAAATTAAAGGAACGAAACCAAGTGTGAACGATAAAGGAATTATCAAATTGTTTCAGGCTCGCCATCCGTTGATTGCCATAGAAGAGATTGTACCGAATACCATCACACTGGGGGAGGACTATACAACAATTGTTATAACCGGTCCGAATACAGGTGGGAAAACGGTCACCCTTAAAACTCTAGGGTTATGTACGCTCATGGCCCAAGCTGGACTGCAAATTCCAGCACTAGATGGTTCAGAAATTGCCGTTTTCGATGCTGTATATGCTGATATTGGCGATGAACAATCAATCGAGCAAAGTTTAAGTACCTTCTCTTCGCATATGGTCAATATTGTTGATATCTTAAAGCGCGTTGACTTTAATAGCTTAGTGTTATTTGACGAACTAGGGGCAGGAACAGATCCTCAGGAAGGAGCTGCTCTTGCGATTTCCATTCTTGATGAAGTGTACAAACGTGGTGCAAGGGTTATAGCGACCACGCATTATCCAGAATTGAAGGCTTATGGATATAACCGTGAAGGTGTTATTAACGCAAGTGTTGAGTTTGATGTTGAAACACTTAGCCCAACATATAAATTATTAATTGGAGTTCCTGGTCGAAGTAATGCCTTTGAGATTTCCAAGCGTTTAGGTTTGAATGATTCTGTTATTGAAAAAGCTAAAGGATATATAAGTGCCGATAGCAATCAAGTTGAAAACATGATTGCATCTCTTGAAACAAGTAAGCGTCTTGCGGAAAGAGAAGCAGAAGAAGCGCATGAGCTTCTGCAGGCGGCAGAATTGCTCCATAAAGATTTGCAAAAACAAATGGTTGCTTATTATGAACGAAAAGATGAGTTAGTTGAGAAAGCGAAGGAAAAAGCCGCTGTAATCGTTGAAAAGGCGAGAGAAGAAGCTGAAGATGTGATCCGTGACTTAAGGAAATTAAGGCTTGAAAAAAGTGCGGAAGTAAAAGAGCATGAACTTATTGATGCTAGAAGACGGCTTGCCGAAGCAGCTCCTGAAAAAAGCATTAAAAAAACGACGAAGGCGAAGGCGCCTAAGCATGATTTTCAACCAGGTGATGAAGTGAAGGTAACAACCTTTGGTCAAAAGGGGCATTTGATCAAGAAGAGTTCCGATCAAGAATGGGAAGTGCAAATCGGTATCTTGAAAATGAAGGTTAAGGAGAGCGATATGGAATATATCGAAACTCCAAAACCAAAGGAAGTACGACAGGTTGCGATGGTTAAAGGAAGAGACTCTCATGTTGGACTTGAGTTAGATTTACGCGGAGAACGTTATGAAGCAGCATTAATGAGAGTGGAAAAGTATATCGACGATGCTTTACTAGCTGGGTATCCTAGAGTATCGATTATTCATGGAAAAGGGACAGGTGCTTTGATGCGTGGCGTCCAGGAGTATTTAAAAAACCATCGTTCTGTTAAAAGAGCTCGCTTTGGAGAAGCGGGTGAAGGTGGTACTGGAGTGACTATCGTCGAATTTAAATGATTGGTGGGGAGTTCAATGGATCGATTTTGGGGAAATGATTTTGTGATGACAGCTGGTTATTACAGTGTAGTCATACTTTGCACCATTGTCTTTCTAGCTATATTTGAAATCGTAACGAAGTATCGTAACTGGGAAGAAATTAAAAATGGAAATTTATCGGTAGCAATGGCGACAGGTGGGAAAATATTTGGGGTAGCAAATATTTTCCGCCACTCTATTGCTCAACATGAATCTTTAATTAGTATGATTAGTTGGGGAGTGTTTGGGTTTATCCTCCTGCTAATAGGGTATTTTATCTTTGAATTTTTGACCCCGAAGTTTAATATTGATATAGAGATTCAGAATGACAACCGAGCAGTTGGCCTAATCTCATTGATTATTTCAGTTGGTTTAAGCTATGTCATTGGAGCAGGCATCTGATAAGGGGAGAATGAGTTGGAGAAATTAGCAAAAGTTTTAATGGTGTTATCAGGATTTTTTGTGTTATTGGGGTTAGTTTATATCTTGTTTCTAGCTTAAATAAAACTATATTAATATTCTTTATAAAAGAGGCGACCAAAGAGGTTGCCTTTTTTTATATCCAAGCATCATAAGTAAATATTAATTATTCTAATTGTCAATAAATTATCCACATATTATAATAAAAAAGAAACATATAAATATTCTGAATAATAGCTTAAAAGGGGGTTTTATTATGTCAGAGAAACCATGGTTAGCACAATACCCACCAGAAATACCTGCGACACTAGATATTGAGGGAATTCCGGTACAAGAATATTTAAACAGAACAGCAAGAGACTATCCTGATAAAATTGCGATTCATTTTATGGGAAAAGAAATGAGCTACAGGCAGCTCTATAAATCTGCCAACAAAGTAGCAGCTTACCTGCAATCGCTTGGGATTGAGAAAGGTGACCGAGTGGCGATTATGCTTCCGAATATGCCTGCAGGGGTCATTAGTTATTTTGGTGTTTTAATCGCAGGTGGGGTTGTCGTACAAACGAACCCACTTTATACAGAGAGAGAATTAGAATATCAAATGAAAGATTCAGGTGCAAAAGCAATCATTGCTTTTGATTTGCTATATCCACGTGTCTCGAAGATTAAAGCACAAACTAACTTAGAACATATTATTGTAACCGCTATCAAAGATTTCTTGCCTTTCCCTAAAAACTTGATTTATCCTTTTATCCAGAAAAAGCAAAATGGAATCGTTGTAAACGTAAAGCATGAAGGAAACAATCATTTGCTTACCGAGATATTAAAGCAACCCCAAAAGAGTTTAACTTTGCATGAGTTTGACTTTAGTGAGGACCTAGCTTTATTGCAATATACTGGGGGGACTACTGGTTTTCCAAAAGGGGTTATGATTACGCATGAGAATCTAGTTTCTAATGCGGCGATGTGTGTAGCTTGGCTCTATAAGGCCAGACCTGGCCAAGAAGTGGTCCTAGGAGTTCTCCCGTTTTTTCATGTATATGGAATGACAACGGTGATGATTCTTTCCGTCTTGCAGGCACAGAAGATGGTGCTAATTCCTAAGTTTGATGTCGACACGATTTTAAAAACCATTGAAAAACAACGCCCTACCCTATTTCCAGGTGCGCCAACGATGTATATTGGATTGTTAAATCATCCTGATTTAATGAAATATGACCTTTCGTCAATAAATGCTTGTATCAGTGGCTCCGCTCCACTTCCAGTTGAGGTACAACAAAGATTTGAGGAATTGACCGGCGGAAGTTTAGTTGAAGGATACGGATTAACGGAAGCTTCACCTGTTACTCATTCTAACTTCCTTTGGGATAAAAAACCTGTAGCAGGGAGTATAGGGGTACCGTACCCATCTACCGATGCTAAAATTTTGTCTTTAGAAACAGGAGAACCTCTTGAACAAGGAGAAATTGGCGAATTAGCTGTGTCTGGTCCTCAAATCATGAAGGGGTACTGGAACCGTCCCGAAGAATCTGCAGAAGTCTTAAAGGATGGCTGGCTCCTTACAGGTGACGTTGGGTATATGGACGAAGAAGGGTACTTTTATATTGTTGATCGTAAAAAAGATATGATTATCGCAGGGGGATTCAATATCTATCCTCGTGAGGTAGAAGAAATTTTATATGAACATCCGGCAGTAATGGAGGCAGCTGTTGCAGGTATTCCCGATCCTTATCGTGGAGAAACTGTTAAAGCCTATATTGTATTAAAAGAAGGGCATCAAATAACAGAAGAAGAGTTAAATGAATTTGCTCGTAAACATCTAGCAGCCTATAAAGTTCCAAGGTATTATGACTTCCGAAAAGAGCTTCCAAAAACAGCAGTTGGGAAAGTTCTACGGAGAACTTTAGTGGAAGAGGAAAAAGCCAAGCAAAATACGGACGATAAAAAGCAGGCATAATGGAAAGCCGAAATTGGCTTTTCGTATTGAAAATTTGGATTAGCCTTGAAAAGAAAGCTATAATTTCTTGACAGATAAGGATGATGATACTATTATAAAATTATGAATGACGATTCATTCATTTATTTGAAATTAAAAGGATTGAGGACTAAGGTATCCTCTATAAACTTACATTTTCCTGGCTAGAGAGGGGTGAAAAAAATGAAAAGGAATAGACCAAAGTATATGCAAATTATTGATGCGGCTGTAGTTGTTATAGCTGAAAAGGGCTACCATCAGGCACAAGTTTCAAAGATTGCAAAGCAAGCTGGAGTAGCTGATGGTACCATTTACTTGTATTTTAGGAATAAAGAAGATATATTGATCTCCCTCTTCCAGGAAAAAATGGGTAACTTTATTGAATTAATTGAAGGTAAAATAGCAGGAAAAACTACGGCAGTGGAGAAGTTATTAATGTTGGTAGAATCACATTTGGAATGGGTGGCCGGGGATAGTCATCTTGCCATCGTTACTCAGCTAGAATTAAGACAATCTAACAAGGACTTACGTCTAAAAATTAATGACGTTCTAAAAGGATATCTTAAGCTGATTGATAAGATTGTCGTAGAGGGAATTGAGCGAGACGAGTTTCGCAAAAACCTTGATGTGCGACTTGCAAGACAGATGATCTTCGGAACAATAGATGAAACGGTAACAACTTGGGTAATGAGTGATGCAAAATATGACCTCCTATCCTTAGCAGGGCCGTTGCATCAAATGCTTGTAAACGGATGTGGCTATCAAACAGCAGGTAATTAACACATAATGTCACTCTGCTACCGGAAACAACAGCAGGGGAAAAGGAGGGGAACATGTGGAAAATCTAAAATGGGCAATTGAGGAAAGGGTAGCAACAATCACGATTACCCGTCCTCCGGCCAATGCACTTTCTTCTGGTTTAATTACCGATCTTGCGGCTGTGTTGGATCAAGTTGAAAACAATGATGAAGTTAGAGTTGTTTTGATTCATGGGGAAGGAAAGTTCTTCTCAGCAGGCGCGGATATTAAAGAATTTACGACTATTAAAGGGGACGGATTTGAGAATCTCTCTGAAAATGGTCAAAACGTTTTCGAACGGATGGAGTCATTTCCAAAGCCAATCATCGCTGCCATCCATGGTGCCGCTTTAGGTGGTGGGCTTGAGCTTGCAATGGCTTGCCATATCCGTCTAGTGACGGAAAATGCAAAGCTAGGTCTTCCAGAGCTTCAATTAGGATTGATTCCTGGTTTTGCCGGCACGCAAAGACTCCCTCGTTATGTAGGAACTGCTAGAGCTGCTGAGATGATGATTACGAGTGAACCAATCACAGGACAGGAAGCTGTTCAATATGGTCTGGCAAATCATGCGTACTCTGATGAAGACATTCTTGAAAACGCCTACATATTGGCGAAGAAAATGGCTCAAAAAAGCCCAATCTCCGTTAAGGCAACTCTTAATCTATTAAACTATGCAAAAACTGGTCAATTTTATGAGGGTATTAAGAAAGAAGCACAACTATTTGGAGAAGTGTTTGTTTCAGAAGACGCCAAAGAAGGTATTACTGCATTTCTGGAGAAACGTAGGCCAGAATTTAAAGGTAGATAAACGGCTTATTTTTCAATATATTTTTTTATCCTGACTTTTTTCAATCTTTGGAACTAAATGAAAGTTAGAATTCTTAGGAGGGGAAATAATGAACATCTACGTTTTATTGAAAAGAACCTTTGACACTGAGGAAAAGATTACGATTTCCGGCGGAAAGATTAATGAAGAGGGCGCTGAGTTTATCATCAACCCTTATGATGAATATGCGATTGAAGAAGCAATCCAAGTTCGCGATGCGAATGGTGGAGAAGTAACAGTTATTTCAGTTGGAACTGAAGAAGGCGAAAAACAACTTCGGACTGCCCTTGCAATGGGAGCAGATAAAGCTGTGTTAATTAATACTGAGGACGACGTTGAAGAAGGCGACCAATTTACAACAGCAAAAATTATTGCTGAATACCTAAAAGATAAAGAAGTAGATTTGATTCTTGCTGGTAACGTTGCCATTGATGGCGGTTCTGGTCAAGTTGGTCCACGCGTAGCAGACGCGCTAGATATCCCTTATGTTACAACGATTACAAATTTAGAAATCGATGGAACAAATGTAACTGTAACAAGAGATGTTGAAGGGGATTCTGAAGTAATCGAGACTAGTCTTCCACTTTTAGTTACTGCTCAGCAAGGCCTTAATGAGCCACGCTATCCTTCCCTACCGGGGATTATGAAGGCGAAGAAAAAGCCGCTTGAGGAGCTTGAGTTAGATGATTTAGATCTTGATGAAGATGATGTTGAAGCAAAAACAAAAACAATTGAGATTTACCTTCCGCCTCAAAAAGAAGCAGGAAGAGTACTTGAAGGTGACTTAGCAGATCAGGTAAAAGAGCTAGTTCAATTACTTCACTCAGAAGCGAAAGTAGTCTAATAAATACGAACTGGGTGTTGGCTAGCATCATCACACTTGAAAGGCAAACTTTCTGATTCTAAATTTCGGATGAACGAGAATATACGCAGGAGGTAATTCAAATGGGTAGAAAAGTATTGGTATTAGGTGAAGTTCGCGATGGTTCACTGCGAAATGTATCTTTTGAAGCGGTATCTGCAGCTAAAACAGTGGCAGAAGGTGGAGAAGTAGTTGGAGTATTACTTGGTGAAAATGTAAGCTCGCTTGGAGCTGAGCTAGTACAATATGGAGCGGACAGAGTTGTTGCTGTTGAAAGTGACAAGTTAGCTCAATATACAACAGATGGATATTCTCAAGCGTTAATGGCGGTCATTGGTGAAGAGAATCCTGAAGGACTAATTATTGGTCATACAGCACTTGGAAAGGATCTTGCTCCTAAAATTGCTAGTAAGTTAGAATCAGGTTTAATTTCTGATGCAACCGCTGTTGAAGAAGCAGGCGGCAACCTAGTCTTTACCCGCCCAATTTATTCAGGTAAAGCGTTTGAAAAGAAGGTTGTTACTGACGGACTTTTTTTTGCGACAGTTCGTCCAAACAATATAGCGCCTCTTGAAAAAGATGAAAGCCGTTCAGGTGATGTATCAACTTTAGCGGTCGACATTAAAGACCTTCGTACAGTGATTAAAGAAGTTGTACGTAAAGCAACAGAAGGTGTGGATCTTTCTGAAGCGAAAGTGGTTATTGCTGGTGGACGTGGCGTGAAGAGTGAAGAGGGCTTTGAGCCACTTAAAGAGCTTGCTAACGTACTAGGAGGAGCGGTTGGTGCATCCCGTGGTGCTTGTGACGCTGAATATTGTGATTATTCCCTTCAGATCGGTCAAACGGGTAAAGTTGTAACACCTGACCTTTATATTGCTTGTGGAATCTCTGGAGCGATTCAGCACCTTGCAGGTATGTCAAACTCCAAGATTATTGTTGCCATTAATAAAGATCCTGAAGCAAATATCTTTAAAGTAGCCGATTACGGAATCGTTGGCGATTTATTTGAAGTTGTTCCAATGCTTACGGAAGAATTCAAAAAATTAAAGGTACATTCCTAATCTAAAGGTTAAAACAATGGGTATTAACAAGGGTGGGCATATAAAATTGGCCCACTCTCCTTTTGTTTTTTAAGGGATACATAGATTTTAAAGCGGGTAATATAGAAACGAAACAAATAAATAGCATCACTTTGTAAACGGTGATATACTGACGATAATATCGTTATTTAGGAGGAATTTAATATGGCTATTACACATGCAACTGACCAGAGTTTCACAAATGAAACAGGTTCAGGTACAGTTTTGGTTGATTTTTGGGCAACATGGTGCGGACCTTGTAAAATGATCGCCCCTGTTCTTGAAGAATTAGATACAGATATGGGTGACAAAGTGAAAATCGTAAAGGTGGACGTTGACGAAAACCAAGAAACAGCAGGAAAGTTCGGAATCATGAGCATTCCAACATTGCTTGTTCTAAAAGATGGAGAAGTTGTTGATAAAGCAGTTGGCTATCAGCCAAAAGAAGCATTAGCTGAACTTCTTAATAAACACGTTTAAGATAAAAGACGGCCGGTGGGAGGAATCCCGCCGGTGTTTTTTATGAAGTCGACGTTTCTGCTTCTATTTATTGGCCCGAACGGGATTGGGAAGGCAAATAGGAACTTCCTAACTGCCCGAACGAGGTAGAACAAAGCTGAACGTAATAGAATGCCTCTAATTACCAGGAAGAGTTAAATGCCACTGTAATGGTACAATAGAAATATTGAAGAAAGAACGATTAGTTGATTGTTTTTAAATGGGGGGGTGCACAGCATGAATCAAAATATTAAGAATAAACTTGCGCTTTTGCCTGGACAGCCGGGATGTTATTTAATGAAGGACAGGCAAGGAACCATTATATACGTCGGCAAAGCGAAAATCTTAAAAAATCGAGTACGCTCATATTTTACCGGTTCTCATGATGGAAAGACACTTAGGCTTGTAAATGAAATCGAGGATTTTGAGTATATTGTTACGTCATCCAACATGGAAGCTTTACTTTTAGAAATCAACCTAATTAAGAAACACAACCCTAAATACAACATCATGTTAAAAGATGATAAAAGCTATCCGTTTATTAAATTGACCTCAGAACGGCACCCACGTCTAATCATTACCCGAAAAGTAAAAAAAGACAATGGGAAGTACTTTGGCCCTTACCCAAATGTACAGGCTGCAAATGAAACAAAGAAACTCCTCGACCGAATTTATCCCCTTCGCAAATGTGCCACCTTACCTGACAGGGTCTGTCTTTATTATCATTTAGGACAGTGCCTCGCTCCATGTGTGAATGAGGTTGGGGAACAGGAATATAAAACAATGACCGATGAAATAACACGATTTTTAAATGGTGGTTATAAAGACATAAAGAAGGAATTAGCTGAGAAAATGGCGACAGCTGCAGAAGAGTTGGATTTCGAACGCGCTAAAGAATTCAGAGATAAAATCGCACATATTGAAGCAACGATGGAAAAACAGAAAATCACCATGACAGACTTTACCGATCGCGATGTATTTGGTTATGCGGTTGACAAAGGCTGGATGTGTGTTCAAGTGTTTTTTATCCGCCAGGGCAAATTAATCGAGCGTGAAGTATCGATGTTTCCTATTCATAACGAACCAGAAGACGAGATTTTGACTTTTCTTGGACAATTTTATTCCATCGCTGAGCATTTCAAACCGAAGGAAGTTCTTGTCCCTGACACCGTGGACGCCGAAATGACAGAGCAATTACTATCAGTAAAGGTATTAAAGCCGCAAAGGGGACAGAAAAAGGAGCTTGTTAAACTTGCTTATAAAAATGCCAAGATTGCCTTAAAGGAAAAGTTTTCTCTAATTGAGCGAGATGAAGAAAGAACTATTAAAGCAGTGGAAAGCTTAGGCAAACATCTAGGTATTTTTACACCTCACAGGATTGAGTCCTATGATAACTCTAATATTCAAGGAACAAATCCTGTTTCGGCCATGATTGTCTTTATTGATGGGAAGCCTGAAAAGAGAGAATACCGGAAGTACAAAATAAAATCAGTTACTGGTCCCGATGATTATGAATCGATGCGTGAAGTGGTTAGGAGGAGATATTCAAGAGTATTAAAAGAAGGGCTCCCTTTAGCAGACTTGATTATCATTGATGGTGGAAAGGGGCATATCGAAGCAGCAAGGGATGTACTTGAAAATGAACTAGGGCTAGATATCCCAATTGCGGGTCTTGCAAAGGATGAGAAACACAGAACTTCCCAACTACTTTATGGGAATCCGCTAGAAATCATCAATCTTCCGCGCAACAGCCAGGAATTTTATTTGCTACAACGAATTCAAGATGAAGTCCATCGCTTTGCGATTACGTTCCATCGACAGCTTAGAGGAAAAAACGCTTTTCAATCTTTACTCGATGACATTGATGGGATTGGCGAAAAACGAAAGAAAATGCTTCTTAAACATTTTGGCTCTGTCAAAAAGATGCGTGAAGCAAGCCTAGAAGAGCTAAAGGCGGCAGGGTTACCAGCTAAAGTCGCCGAGGATCTACAAAAAAAACTAACAGAATAGTATTGTCAGTTTGAAAATTCTTATGCTATAATGATGAAAATTCAATAAATCACTTTAGAGCGTTAAAGTGAAGATAGAGGTGCGGGCCTCAAGAGTAAAAGTCTGGAGAATAATGAGATTCTTTGATGGGCTTTGAAAGGGATGTTCGCCGAAGTGAGGGATGACTCATAGCTTTCCTTGCTGGTTCTGCATTGAATAAATGCTGAATTGTCAAGATGACTGTGTCTTGGAGGGCTATCTCACTGTGTAAGCGTATATGATTACGTAACCACAGCAATGAGATATTCTCATTGCTTTTTTCTATTTTCTGGGAAAAAGCTTAGAGTACATAAAGACGCATGAACAGCCATCAACAACAGGAAGAGGGGATTAGAATGGGACTGATTGTGCAAAAGTTTGGTGGGACTTCGGTAGGGGACGTTGAAAAGATTCAAAACGTTGCTGGTCGAGTTGCTGAAGAAAAACAGAATGGGAATGGCGTAGTGGTTGTGGTCTCCGCTATGGGAAAAACGACGGATAAACTTGTGGAGATGGCAAATGAACTCTCATCTTCTCCAAGCAAACGGGAAATGGATATGCTCCTTACCACAGGAGAGCAAGTGACGATTTCACTTTTAGCAATCGCGCTTAAAGAAAAAGGACTAGACGCCGTCTCTTATACAGGCTGGCAGGCGGGGATTTCAACAGAATCTGTACATGGGAACGCAAGGATTTTAAATATTAATCCGAATAAAATCAAAAACGATTTGGCAGCAGGTAGGGTTGTAGTCGTGGCTGGCTTCCAAGGCGTCACTGATAACGGCGAGATTACGACCTTAGGACGTGGAGGATCAGACACAACAGCTGTAGCCCTTGCAGCGGCCCTTAATGCTGACAAATGTGATATCTATACAGACGTAACCGGCGTATACACGACAGATCCACGCTATGTAAAAGGAGCAAGGAAACTGCTGGGAGTTTCGTATGATGAAATGTTGGAACTTGCAAATCTAGGAGCAGGAGTACTTCATCCTCGTGCCGTAGAATTTGCTAAAAACTTTGGCGTCACACTAGAGGTTCGCTCAAGCATGGAGAAAGAACGTGGAACAGTCATCGAGGAGGAGATTGCAATGGAACAAAACCTAATTGTACGTGGAATTGCGTTTGAGGATCAAATTACGAGAGTTTCAATCATTGGCTTGGATAATTCAATTACAAGCTTACCAACTATTTTTACGACACTGGCTAATAATCATATTAATGTCGATATCATTATCCAAAGTGGTACTGGAACAGATAAAGCGAATATATCTTTTTCAATTAAAAGCAGCGACTTGAAGGAGACATTAGAGGTACTAGAAAAGAACAAAGAAACCTTGAACTATGAGTCGGTGGAATCAGAAACAGGTTTGGCAAAAGTATCCATTGTCGGAGCTGGGATGATTTCAAATCCTGGTGTTGCAGCGAAGATGTTTGAAGTACTAGCGGCTGAGGGAGTTCAGGTAAAGATGGTTAGCACTTCTGAAATAAAGGTGTCAACCGTTGTCTCAGAACAACTGATGGTGAAGGCAGTAGAAGCTCTGCATGATTCCTTTGAGCTTTCCAACGTCCCTGTTCAAGCATAATTGGTTAATAAAAGACAAAAAGCTTTCAACGGATTAGAACCTTGAAAGCTTTTTGTATAGTGTAGTCTTGGTCATTTTTTATAATGAGTCATGACTGTCCCACTTAATCGTGAATTGGATGATATTTGAACGTTTATTTGGATGTTCAAATGCTTCGGCAACAACCTTTTTTTGCCACTCAATTTGTTGTGCTAAAAAGCCAGCCTCTAGCTGGAAAGTAGTGTTTTTATCTTTTTTTAAGCGATTGGAAACAAACTCCCCTGTAAGGGAAAGGCAAAGTTCTTTGCGTTTCTCTTCTTTAACCGATAAAAGACCCCAATCAGCTTCTTGGAAAAAAGCAATGATTTCTTCTATCGAATATAAAGGATATTTACGCGCAAGTTTTTTCCCTGCCCAGTATAGGATTTCTGGTTCGTCTTTTCCAAGTAACTCTGAGATCAAGTCATCTCTAATTAATTCGTACCCAAAAAGGGAAACAGAAGGCCGCTCGTTAGGACTATATTTTTCAGAAACCGGTAATTCACTCAAATGCTTTCCCCCTTTTTCTATGACTCTATTATATACATTTTTTTTAGTTAATGAACAATGGATTTGGGAATGTTTTTTAGTGTAATTTATCCGATTATCTAGCTTGATTATTATTTCCTTTTCAGTTGTTTATGTATGCGACCTCACTTTATGAACAAGAGATTAAGTTTGTTCCTTTTGAGTAAATATTATCTTGATATATAAATAAATGGAAAATTAACGTTTGTTTTGTAGGGAAAATAATGACACTTTGGTTTTTTCAAAATTTTTTCCATATAAGTATTTTTTCTGTATCCGTTTTCTTGACGGTCCCACTTTATGAGAGTAAAATGGACTTGTCACAATATTGTAAGAAATGTTTACTATTTTTACCGATGGAAAGGTTAGAAACCAATAGTAGCGTATTTGACCTAGACATCATTTCTAATTATCAAAGGGGGGTATACATAATGGCACAAAATCGAGAGTTTGTTTGGCGGAGATTGCATTCATTACTTGGGGTTATTCCGATCGGTGTGTTTTTAATCCAACACCTTGTCGTTAACCATTTCGCCGCTATAAGTGAGGAAGCATTCAATAATGCAGCTCACTTTATGGAAAGTCTTCCATTCAGGATCTTCCTAGAGGTATTTATTATTTATTTACCAATCTTATTCCATGCAATTTACGGTATTTACATTGCTTTTACAGCGAAGAACAACACAAGTAGATTCGGATATTTCCGCAACTGGATGTTCAAGCTTCAACGCTGGACTGGTGTAATTACATTAATCTTTATTGCTTGGCATGTTTGGGAAACGCGTATCGCTGCTGCGTTTGGAGCTGAAGTAAACTTTAACATGATGGCTGATATTTTGGCTTCTCCATTTATGTTTGCTTTCTACGTAGTTGGTGTACTTAGTGCAATTTTTCACTTTGCAAATGGACTTTGGTCTTTCCTTGTTAGCTGGGGAATCACAGTTTCTCCAAGATCACAAGTTATTGCAACATACTTTTCAATTGGTGTGTTTGTTATCGTTTCAACTATCGCAATTCGTGCGCTCGTTGCATTTATTTAATTATGAATCTATTAAATTACAGAACTACTAGAAGTTGACTTAGGATTAAGGAGTGAGTCACGATGGGTAAAGGAAATATTATTGTAGTTGGCGGAGGCCTAGCAGGTTTGATGTCAACGATTAAAATTGCGGAAGCAGGGAAAACGGTCGAACTATTTTCTCTAGTTCCAGTTAAACGTTCCCATTCAGTATGTGCCCAGGGTGGTATGAATGGAGCGGTTAATACAAAAGGTGAGGGTGACTCCCCGTGGATTCACTTTGATGACACCGTTTATGGCGGAGACTTCTTAGCTAACCAACCACCGGTTAAAGCAATGTGTGAAGCAGCACCAGGAATTATCCATTTGCTAGACCGTATGGGTGTTATGTTTAACCGGACTCCAGAAGGATTGCTTGATTTCCGTCGCTTTGGTGGAACGCAGCATCACCGTACAGCATTTGCTGGTGCAACAACTGGTCAGCAATTACTTTATGCATTGGACGAGCAGGTTCGTCGCCATGAAGTGGCTGGACTTGTTACAAAATATGAGGGTTGGGAATTTTTAGGGACTGTAATCGATGACGACGGTGTTTGTCGTGGTATCGTTGCCCAAGACCTAAAAACAATGGAAATTAAATCGTTCCCTGCAGATGCAGTCATCATGGCATCAGGTGGTCCTGGTATTATTTTCGGTAAATCTACGAACTCAGTAATCAATACTGGATCGGCTGCATCTATCGTGTATCAGCAAGGTGCTTACTATGCGAACGGAGAGATGATTCAGATTCATCCAACTGCAATTCCTGGAGACGATAAACTTCGCTTGATGAGTGAATCGGCACGTGGTGAAGGTGGACGAGTTTGGACGTATAAAGATGGTAAGCCTTGGTACTTCCTTGAAGAGAAATATCCAGCTTATGGAAACTTGGTACCGCGTGATATCGCAACACGTGAAATCTTTGATGTGTGCGTAAATCAAAAGCTAGGTATCAATGGAGAGAACATGGTATTCCTTGATCTCTCTCATAAAGATCCTAAAGAACTTGATATCAAGCTTGGCGGTATTATTGAAATCTATGAAAAATTCGTTGGGGATGACCCACGTAAGGTTCCAATGAAGATCTTCCCAGCTGTTCATTACTCAATGGGTGGACTATGGGTTGATTACGATCAAATGACTAATATTCCTGGATTATTTGCAGCTGGTGAGTGTGATTACTCTCAGCACGGTGCAAACCGTCTTGGTGCAAACTCATTACTTTCTGCTATTTATGGCGGTATGGTAGCTGGTCCAAATGCGGTTAAATACATCAGTGGACTTGAAAAGAGTTCTGAAGCCGTTTCTTCATCTGTATTTGATCGTTATGTTAAGCAGGAAGAAGAGAAATGGAACAATGTCATGTCTATGGATGGTACGGAAAATGCGTATATTCTCCATAAAGAGCTTGGCGAATGGATGACAGACAACGTAACCGTTGTACGTTACAATGATCGTCTATTGAAAACGGATGAGAAGATTGTTGAGTTGATGGAGCGTTACAAAAACATCAATATCAATGATACAGCTAAATGGAGCAACCAAGGAGCTACGTTCACTCGCCAGCTTCAAAATATGCTTCAACTTGCTCGTGTTATTACGATTGGTGCTTATAACCGTAACGAAAGCCGTGGAGCTCATTATAAACCAGAATTCCCAGAACGTAATGATGAGGATTTCTTGAAAACAACTATGGCAAAGTTTGTTGATGCTAACTCAGCACCAGCTTTCCATTATGAAGATATTGATGTTTCACTAATCAAACCGCGTAAGCGTGACTATACGAAGAAACATTAGAAGGGGGAGTAAGAAGGCATGGCTGAAAATAAAACAGTCCGTTTTATCATCACACGTCAGGATACACCAGATTCAGCCTCTTATGAGGAAGAGTTCGTCTTAGACTATCGTCCTGGTATGAACGTGATTTCAGCTTTAATGGAGATTCGTAGAAATCCTGTTAATGCTAAAGGAGAAAAAACAACGCCGATTTCATGGGATATGAACTGTCTTGAAGAAGTTTGTGGTGCTTGTTCAATGAACATAAATGGAAAGCCGCGTCAGTCTTGTTCAGCCCTGGTTGATCAACTAGAGCAACCTATTAGACTAGCACCTATGAGCACGTTCCCAATTATCCGTGACTTACAAGTGGATAGAAGTAGAATGTTCGATTCTCTCAAGCGCGTTAAAGCGTGGATCCCGATCGATGGAACTTACGATTTAGGACCAGGACCACGTATGCCAGAAAGAAAGCGTCAATGGGCATATGAGCTATCAAAATGTATGACTTGTGGGGTTTGTCTAGAAGCATGTCCAAATGTGAACAGCAAATCTGACTTCATTGGTCCAGCACCTCTTTCACAAGTACGCTTATTTAATGCTCATCCAACGGGTGAAATGAACAAAGCAGAACGTCTTGAAGCGATTATGGGAGATGGCGGACTTACCAACTGCGGTAACTCACAAAACTGTGTCCAATCATGTCCGAAAGGTATTCCGTTAACAACGTCAATTGCTGCGTTGAACCGCGATACAAGTATTCAGGCATTTAAAAACTTCTTCGGAAGCGACCAAATATAAAAATAGGAGGCTCCTTTCCAACCTTGGAAAGGAGTCTTTTTTTATAATTAAGAGTAACTTTCGAAGCAAAGAGTGGGTACAGGGAAAACGTGTGGGAGAGGATTAGCTCTAGATTTTGATATAGACGAAAGAAGGTTACTTTGTGGCAAGGTACCCTGTATAATAGAGTAGAATTAGAATCTAACGGAGTTGATCCTCTTTTGAAGAAAAAAAATATCCTCCCATTTTTAATTATTGCCATTGGTGTTGTTTTTATTGGGATTGGGTTATCACAATTTATCGATAGTAAGGTTCAAACCAAGCAGTCCCTGAAGGAAGCAAAGGCCATCGTTCAGTCGCATGATGAAAATGAAGTAGAGTTGCCAGCAAAACCAGAAGGACGCTTACTACCTGATGAAGGAGAAACAACCGGGCTGCTATATATCCCAAAAATTAATGCCGAGTTGGCGATTGTAGAAGGCACTGACCCAGATGATCTAGAAAAAGGGGTCGGTCACTTTAAGGATTCTTATTATCCAGAGGAAAATGGACAAATCATTTTATCTGGACACCGTGATACCGTCTTTCGAAAACTAGGAGAATTAAAATTAGCTGATATCTTGGAAGTCCAAATGTCGTATGGAAGTTACCAATATGAAATCACTCATACAAAAATTGTAGACGCTGATGATACAAGTATCATCACTTTGCAAAATGATGAAGAGGAATTGATTTTAACAACCTGTTATCCTTTTAGTTATATAGGAGATGCACCAGACCGATATATTATTTATGCAAAAAGAGTGGATTCTTAAGCTAGGTCGAGAAACAAATCGCCTGGCTTTTTTGATAGAAAGGAAAAATGGAGGAACGAAGATGGGGAAGTTAGAGTACATTAACGATATAGTGGAATGGGAAAAGGAATTTGCATATTTTTATCCGCTAAAGGTCCGTTTTTCAGAAACCGATATGTTCGGTCATTTGAATAATACAGTGCCGTTTGTCTATTTTGAACAGGCAAGGATTGATTATCTTAAACGTAAAGGACTTATGCAGAGTTGGCTACAAGCTGAAAGTGAAACAATGCCGGTAGTAGCAGATTTGCAATGTGATTTTCTAAAGCAAATCTTCTTTGACGAGGAGTTAAAGATTTTTGTGAAAGTAGATGATGTTGGGAATTCATCCATCGATCTTCATTACATGGTGAAAAACGAAAAGGGAGAAATCTGTCTACCTGGTAGAAGCACAATTGTGCAAATATCGAAAAAAATGGGCAAAAGTGTTCCATGGACAGGTGATACGAAAAAGCTTTTTCACGAAGATCGAGAGGTTGTTTACAAGTAATAGCCCATATTTCACGAAAATGTCACTCCTTTCAGGAATTGTAGTCACTCTGTCTCCTGCCTTTACATAAGATATGGTGACTAAAAATATACCCACCCCGCAGTTCACAGCTGGCGAAGGCAAGGAGGGTTACTATACTTGAAGGAGAATGAATTTACTCACAAGCCATTACTCACCAAACGAGAAAGAGAAGTATTCGAACTGTTAGTACAAGATAAAACAACAAAGGAAATAGCTGGCGAATTGTTTATTAGCGAAAAAACGGTTCGAAATCATATTTCTAACGCTATGCAAAAGCTAGGCGTAAAGGGGCGTTCCCAAGCTGTTGTAGAGCTCCTTCGCATGGGGGAGCTAGAACTTTGATTTAAACCGGCCAACCAGTTAGGGAGGCCGGTTATCAATTTTTATCAAGGAAGAAATGCAGCCTGTCCTAAATGACTGGCTGCATTTCTTTCTTGAAATTATCCTGAAAATAATAGAAAATAAGAGCACTGATAGAGTTTAGGAGTTGTAGACCAATGGAACTCGAAGATGCTCGTAATAATAGCAACTTAGAACAAGTGGCCGATATCGAAAAAGACTTACGGTATATTTCAGGTATTATCAAACAAAAAGGGCGCGAGATATTAAGCAATTACACGATTACCCCGCCACAGTTCATTGCTTTGCAGTGGCTGTTTGAAGAGGGGGATATGACGATTGGCGAACTTTCAAATAAAATGTATTTGGCATTTAGTACCACAACGGATCTCGTAGACCGCATGGAAAAGAATGAGCTAGTCGTAAGGGTGAAAAATCCCAACGATCGCCGCGTGGTGCAAATCCACCTTCTTGATGAGGGAAAAAGGATTATCGATGAGGTTATTAAAAAACGTCAAATCTACTTACAAGATGTTTTAGTGAATTTCTCACCTGAAGAAATCGTCACACTTAAGGAAAATTTAGCAAAATTACATCAAGAAATGCGCGAAGAATGAGGCGAGATAGTTGAACAAACCGATTGGAATCATCGATTCAGGAGTAGGCGGATTGACAGTGGCAAAGGAAGTCATGCGACAATTGCCGCATGAGCAAATTGTCTATCTTGGTGATACCGCCCGCTGTCCGTATGGCCCTAGAACTGCAGAAGAAGTACTTAAATTCACCTGGGAAATTACCCAGTTTTTAATGGAAAAGCAAATTAAAATGCTGGTAATTGCTTGCAATACTGCTACAGCTGTTGCCTTAGAGGAAATCCGCTCAGAGCTAAGGATTCCTGTCTTGGGCGTAATTCATCCTGGGGCACGCACAGCGATTAAGAATACTAATAATTACCACATTGGCATAATCGGAACAGAAGGTACGGTGAAAAGTAGGGCCTATGAACAGGCGCTGAAATCAATTAATCGTAAAACCAATGTTGTCAGTTTAGCTTGCCCAAAATTTGTGCCACTCGTTGAAAGTGGTGAGTATGATGGACTTGTTGCTGAAAGAGTGGTTGCAGAAACACTAGCACCTCTAAAAGGTGAAGGGCTAGACACGCTCATTCTTGGCTGCACCCATTACCCCTTGCTAGAACCGCTCATTAAACGTGTAATGGGGAATAGTGTTAACGTCATTAGTTCCGGTGAAGAAACCGCGCGAGAAGTTAGTACAATCCTCCATCATAACGGCATTTTAAATACCACAGGAGAAGAACCCTGTCACGAATTCTATACCACTGGATCAACAAAAATCTTCTCAGAAATTGCCACCCAGTGGCTTGAAAGGCCAATTACTCATATTGAGATGGTGAAGCTCTAGAGCCCCAGTATTTTTGGGGCTTTTTCGTTTTTAGGTTACTCCCTTTGTGATTTAATTCTTTGACACCCAATCTAGGTTGTAACTGAAGGAGAAAG
>NZ_JACWFH010000031.1:139031-200911 GCF_019749255.1 Mesobacillus maritimus
TTGTAAGCGAAAGAGAAAGGTCGCCAATAAGAACGATAGGCACCCTATCTAGGTTGTAACTGAAGGAGAAAGGTCGCCAATGAGAGTGATAGGCACCCAATCTAGGTTGTAACTGAAGGAGAAAGGTCGCCAATAAGAGTGATAGGCACCCAATCTAGGTTGTAAGCGAAGGAGAAAGGTCGCCAATGAGAGTGATAGGCACCCAATCTAGGTTGTAACTGAAGGAGAAAGGTCGCCAATGAAAGCGATAGGCACCCAATCTAGGTTGTAAGCGAAAGAGAAAGGTCGCCAATAAGAGCGATAGGCACCCTATCTAGGTTTTAAACGAAAGAGAAAGGTTACAAACCAAAATAAATTATAAAAAATAACGTATTATTCGAAATACATCCATTTACCATACCCTTTAGGGACATAGTAGTGCTTTAGATGCTTCAGTATGGTTTTCTTAGAGATAGTCATATTGCACCAATCATGCATGGTATTCGTGCAAATTGGCAAATTAGGAAATAACAACTTGACCTCCTGGATACTACGAAGCAAAGCATGCGTTATATCCTCTTTGCACCCACAATCCATACAAACTAGTTTTCTCTCTTTAAGGGCAATTTTAAATGAGTAACATAAATCACAGTAAAACCCCTTACGTAACCCCTCATAACTATAAGCTGGCAACCGCTTATAAGGATCATCCCCCCGATGAACAGCCAATAATTCCTCACCCAGCCTAGTATGTCTGTAATTCAGATTTGAAGAGGGCACTCGATTCATTTTTAGTAAAAATCGCTGTAATTGTGTTGGAAATATAATAGATGGATTTTTGGGGGCTTGGTATAAGGTGAATGTGGGGTTTACAAAGATCAAGTACGATTCAACTTGGAAGGAGGAATATCCTAGTTGTTGGAGTAACTGGTGAATAAGGGTTTCGCTTCGTCGTAATTGGTGCAAGGGGTTGAGGATTTCTTTTCCGGAATACGTGTAAAACCGGTCCTTCTCCATATAGTAATCTCCCTCAAAGTTTTTAACTTCAAAATGATAAACCGTCTCTTGAGCAATATGGAGGGAATCTAGTTGAAATTTAGTTGTGTTCTTTTCTAGTAATAAGTCATTTAAAATGAGTCTCTCTTGCTGAAGGTTTTCCATTAAAACATCAAATTTTATCTCCCCTTCAAATCCTTTCTCAAGGTTTAGATAATTTTGTTTGTCCGTTTCTGCTAACTCCATGCGAGCGTTTAAGATTCGTAGAAGCTTTAATTCATCTGAAACTTGCCTATGTTTGATGATCAAACGATCACGTCCTCTCTCCCTTAATTTAATTCTGAACTTTCCCTTATACAAGCGAACTTTTTATGACTTTTACAAAACTAGAGAAGAAGTTGTCCAATCTCACGAAAAAATTTTGCCAAGCTCGGTCTAATTTTAAAATAGGCTCGTATAAATGATAGTACAAACTGTCTTATGGAGGGGATTATATGTCTAAAAATAGAAAAACAACTTTGGTGACGGCATCGGCATTGGCAACCGCGGTATTACTTTCGGGCTGTGGTTTGTTTGGAGGAGAAGAGAAAAAGCAAATTGACCCGCCGCAGAATGCCTCCTACCTAGAGGAAAGTGAAATGGAAATGGTTGAAGAATCAGTGGGGGCAGAAACAGAAACAAAAACAGAAACAGAGGGAACAGAAGAAGCAGTTGAAACAACGGTACCAACCGAACTCTATCTTATTGATAAAAATGGATACGTAGTCTCTCAAACAATGGATCTTCCGAAAACGGAAGGAGTGGCCAAGCAAGCACTTGAATATCTGGTTGAAAACGGTCCAGTCAGTCAATTGCTTCCAAACGACTTTAGAGCTGTGTTGCCAGCAGATACCGAAATGACTGTAAACGTTAAAGACGGTACAGCAACAGTCGATTTCTCCAATGAATTCGCGACTTATAAGGAGGAAGATGAGCAACGAATCCTTGAATCTGTTACATGGACATTAACGCAGTTTGATGCAATTGATAAGGTAAAGATTCAATTAAACGGAAAAGAACTAGATAGCATGCCGGTAGGGGGAACACCGATTGGTGATGAGCTAACTAGAGCAGATGGAATCAATCTGAATACAACAGGCGCCGTGGATATCACCAATACCTCGCCAGTTACCGTTTATTATATCGGTGGGGAGGCTGAAAACTACTACTACGTACCAGTAACAAAGCGGGTAAACAATGATGGTGTCAATGAGATAGAAGCAACCATTAATGAACTCGCAGCTGGACCAGGCCATGGCACAGGCTTACTATCTCAGTTCCAGTCCGATGTAAAGCTATTAGCTGATCCTAAAATTGAGGATGGAAAAGTTACGCTTGATTTCAATGAATCTATTTATGGAAGCTTCGAAGAGAAATTGGTATCAGAACATGTACTGAACACTTTGGTTCTTTCTCTAACTGAACAAAAAGGAATTGAGAGCGTAGCCGTTACAGTAAATGGGGAAGCGGGTCTTAAAACGGAAGAGGGTGCAGACCTGACTGAACCAGTTACCCGTCCGCAAAAAGTCAACACTGGTAGTTTTTAATTGGAGAAATTTGTTATACTAATACTGAATGGTAAAGAGGCAGTCAATATGCTGCCTCTTCTTTATTGTTTTTTTTAGAAAATAAAGCTTTACCAGAACGACCGAAGGAGGAATTGGGCTATGCGTTATGATGGACGAGAACCACAGCAATTAAGGCCTATACATATTGAAGTTGATTATTTAAAGCACCCAGAAGGTTCAGTACTAATTACAGTGGGAGATACAAAAGTGATTTGCTCTGCTAGCATTGAAGACAAAGTGCCGCATTTTATGCGTGGACAAGGGAAAGGGTGGATTACTGCTGAGTATTCAATGCTCCCACGCGCTACCGAAACACGGAATATCCGTGAATCTTCAAAAGGGAAAGTAACGGGAAGAACAATGGAAATTCAGCGCTTAATTGGACGTGCTTTACGGGCAGTCGTAAATCTCGAGGCAATTGGTGAACGTACTGTTTGGATCGATTGTGATGTCATCCAAGCAGACGGTGGAACGCGCACAGCATCCATCACAGGTGCATTTGTGGCATTGGCGCACGCTTTTCATAAGCTTTATAAAAATAAAAAAATGAAAAGTTTCCCAATAACAGACTTTTTAGCCGCAACAAGCGTAGGGATTTTAAAGGATGGGAAAGTGGTCGTTGATCTAAATTATGTGGAAGATTCTGCAGCGCAAGTTGATATGAATGTGGTGATGACTGGAAACGGCGAGTTCGTTGAACTCCAGGGAACAGGGGAAGAAGCGACGTTTTCATACAATCAGCTACAAGAGCTTCTAAAAGGCGCACAGGAAGGTTTAGTTGAGTTGTTTGACTATCAAAAACAGGCGCTTGGCGAAGAGCTTACAGGGCTCATCACCAATGCGAAAAAAAGATAGGGGAATAAATCGATGGAAGAAGTCATTATTGCGACAAAAAATAGCGGAAAAGCAAAGGAGTTTGAGCGGATTTTTCATGAAAAAGGAATGATTGTAAAAACGCTGCTCGATTTTCCAGAAATAGAAGATGTAGAAGAAACTGGAACGACCTTTGAAGAAAATGCGAAAATTAAATCTGAAACAATCGCAAATCTTTTAGGAAAGATGGTAATTGCTGATGATTCGGGACTAGAAGTCGATGCACTCGAGGGGCGACCAGGGGTGTATTCTGCACGTTATGCTGGACCGCAAAAAAACGATGAAGAGAATATCGACAAAGTACTAGAAGAGTTACATGGTGTTCCTAAAAACGAACGAACAGCGAGGTTTCGATGTGTATTGTCCGTTTCGCAGCCTGGTAAAAAAACAGTAACCTTTGCAGGTGCATGTGAAGGACTCATTCTAACAGAGCGAAAAGGGACTAATGGCTTTGGTTATGACCCAATCTTTTTTATCGAGGCAAAAGGAAAGGCAATGGCTGAACTTGCACCTGAGGAAAAAAACAAAATCAGTCATCGGGCTATGGCGATAAAAAAGCTAGAACAAAATTTAACCCTAAACTTCGGAGAAGACTCATGAGTAAGATTTTAATCGTGAGTGATAGCCATGGATCCACAGAAATACTGGATGTGATTAAAGAAAAACATGAGGGCGAAGTCGATCTGATGATTCATTGCGGTGATTCGGAACTTACCGTTGACAACCATTCAATTAGCGGATATACCACCGTGAAGGGGAATTGTGACTTTTATGGGGACTTTCCTGAAGAAGCGATGGTGGAGATAGATGGCTACAAAATATTAGTCGTTCACGGCCACTTATATTCGGTTAAATCGAGTATGCTAAGCCTATCGTATCGAGCTGAGGAATTGGGTGCCAATATTGTTTGTTTTGGGCATTCTCACCTCCTTGGCGCTGAGAAAATTCAAGATATGCTTTTTATTAATCCTGGTAGCATTAGATTGCCGCGGGGGCGTCGCGAAAGAACCTACGTTATCCTTGAACTAAAAGGCGAGAGCGCAGTCCGTCATGTTTTTGACTATGATAGTGGAGAAATAGGCTCGCTAACACAGGAGTTTATGGTTTCAAAGTAGAGCCAAACGTTATATAATAACTAGAGGAAGAATTATTTTCTTCCTCTAGTAAAAAAAATTAAATAGCTGTTGACTTTTAATCGTTAGCCTAATATAATAAATCTTGTCTTTGAAAAACAAATACATTAAAAAAATGTCCCAGTAGCTCAGCTGGATAGAGCAACGGCCTTCTAAGCCGTCGGTCGGGAGTTCGAATCTCTCCTGGGACGCCATTATCCTACATATTAACTCACCTTAACCAAGGTGGGTTTTTTTGCGTTTTTGAGATTGTGTCCTTTAAAAAGAACCCTCACTCGGACCGACACCTCAGAACAATTGTTTCCTAAGCCAGCTAAACTTTCTGTTACACCAAAATTAGCTCCCTTTTATTACGCACTTCCCAACAAGAGATTTCTTAATGTTAAACTGACGAACTCTTCAAAAATTTTTTTAACTGAAAAATCCGAAGAAAACAATAATGGAAGCGGATACAGTAATTTACATAAATCGAAATTATCAAAAATTTCTTTAAAACCCGTTGACGTAGGCTTAGAAACGGCGTAAGATAGTCTTCAATTAAATGATTTTGTTAGTCAGATAATCTACCAAACGGGCAAGCGAAATTAGAGGTTGGATTTCTTTGTCAGAATCTTTTGTACCTTTTAATTTTAATTGTTTAAAGCGTTTAATGATCAAAAGGAGATGTTTTTCGGTGCCCGAGCAATGGATTTATTTAAACGGTGAATTCGTCACGAAGGAAAATGCAAAAATTTCCGTTTATGACCATGGGTTCCTATATGGGGACGGCGTATTTGAAGGGATTCGCGTATATGGCGGGAATATTTTCAGAATGGAAGAGCATATGGATCGTCTGTATAGATCAGCAAAGTCTATCATGCTTGAAATTCCTCATAGCCAGGAAGAACTTACAAACTTAATTGCTGAAACAGTAGAGAAGAATCAATTGGAAAACGCCTATATTCGGGCGGTGGTATCAAGGGGGCCTGGAGATCTTGGTTTAGACCCAAGAAACTGCCATGGAGCAAATGTGGTCATCATTGTTGAGCCACTATCAATCTTCCCTAAAGAACTATATGAAACAGGACTTGAAATTGTGACAGTCGCTACAAGGCGAAATCGTCCAGATGTGTTAAGTCCAAAGGTGAAGTCATTAAATTACCTTAACAACATATTAGTTAGAATAGAAGCTCAGTTAGCCAATGTGAATGAAGCACTAATGCTGAATGATCAAGGATATGTAGCTGAGGGTTCCGCTGATAATGTGTTTATTGTTAAAGGGGATACCTTCTATACACCTCCAGGTTATATTGGGGCACTAGAAGGAATTACAAGGAATGCCGTCATGGATATTGCGAAAGATTTAGGTTATGAAATGAAAGAAGAACCTTTTACAAGACATGATGTGTATACCGCTGATGAAGTGTTTTTAACTGGTACAGCCGCTGAGGTAATCGCTGTTGTGAAAGTAGACGGCAGAGTAATCGGCGACGGTAAACCTGGTATTCATACAAATAAAATTCTAGAAGAATTTAGAAAAAGAGTTATAAGTGAAGGAGTTAAAATATACTCCTTAAAGACAGATTCGAATGTAAGTTAAAGATATGAGAAAGTGTGGACGAGGACAAGTAATTCCTTGCATGCCATCTTCAGAGAGCCGGTAGTGCTGTGAACCGGTGTTGGCGCAAAGAATGAACTCACCTCGGAGCGCCGGTTTGAAAGGGTTTCAAGTAGAACCGGTCGGGTGTCAGTCACCCGTTATCAAAACGGACTGAACACAGTCCTAGAGTGCACGCAGGTTTTCCAATCTGCGTGAATGAGGGTGGTACCGTGGAACAGGTTAACAATAGCCTTTTTCATCCCTTTGCCTGACAATTTTTGTTGCGCAGGCATTTGGCGATGGGGAGGGCTATTTTTATTTGTAAAAAAAATGGGCCTGGTGCTAACAAAATATAAAAATAGCAGGCTAGAGTTTTTCAATTGATAGGAGGCTGGAATAATGCTGCAAGAAACTGCTTTTACAAACGTAGAAGCTGAGAAGAAAACTGTAACTGGCGCGGATCTCTTGATAGAGGCTCTCAAAAAGGAAAAAGTAGAAGTCATTTTTGGATATCCAGGAGGGGCAGTCCTTCCGATTTACGACAAAATTTATGACTGCGGCATTCTTCATGTTCTTCCTCGCCATGAACAAGGCGGGATTCATGCAGCAGAAGGGTATGCGAGGATTAGCGGGAATGCAGGTGTCGTAATTGCCACCTCAGGACCAGGGGCAACGAACGTTGTCACAGGTTTAGCGGATGCCATGATGGATTCTCTGCCGTTAGTGGTTTTTACCGGGCAGGTAGCTACAGGGGTCATCGGAACTGACGCTTTCCAAGAAGCAGATATATTAGGGATCACCACTCCGATAACCAAACATAATTGTCAAGTTCGGAATATTGAAGACATTCCGAGAATTATTAAGGAAGCTTTTCATATCGCAACAACCGGCCGACCTGGCCCAGTTTTAATCGATTTTCCAAAGGATATTGCCGCAGGCTTAGTTGAACAGCCTGCTGAAGCGGAAATTGATTTACCAGGCTATCAGCCGACTATTGAACCAAACTATTTGCAAATTCGCAAACTAACAGAAGCAGTAAGTGGAGCGAAAAAACCAGTAATTCTCGCAGGAGCTGGGATTTTATTCTCCAAGGGATCAGAGCTATTGCTTGAGTATGCTGAACAACAAAACATTCCAGTTGTTCATACACTTCTTGGTTTAGGCGGATTTCCGGCTGATCATCCATTGTTTATGGGTCTTGGCGGCATGCATGGTTGTTATACGGCCAATATGGCACTATCTGAATGTGATTTACTGGTTAATATTGGCGCACGATTCGATGATCGCTTAACAGGAAACTTGAAGCACTTTGCACCAAAAGCAACGGTCGCTCACATCGATATTGACCCTGCTGAAATTGGTAAAAATGTTCCAACTGCAATTCCAGTCGTTGGTGATGCAAAAGTAGCGCTAAGCATGCTCGTCAAGCAAAATGGCAAGCCGCCTGAAAATAGCGAATGGATTCAGACATTAAATGAGTGGAAGAAAGAAAATCCATATTGGTATGAAGATTCCAACTCACCACTTAAGCCGCAGCGTGTTACCGAGATGTTGTATGAAAAGACAAACGGTGAAGGAATTGTCGTTACCGATGTTGGACAGCATCAAATGTGGGCTGCTCAGTATTATCCATTTAAAAATCCAGACCGCTTTGTAACCTCTGGTGGACTTGGTACGATGGGCTTTGGATTACCAGCAGCGATTGGTGCGCAAATTGCCGACCCATCCGCAACAGTGGTGGCAATTTTAGGAGATGCCGGCTTCCAAATGTCAACACAGGAACTAGCAGTTATCAGAGAGTTGAATCTACCTATAAAAATCGCAATCTTCAATAATCGTTCTCTAGGAATGGTCAGACAGTGGCAGCAAATTTTCTATGAAGAAAGATACTCTCATAGCCTAATCCCTTCACAACCTTCCTTTGTAAAACTAGCTGATGCATATGGAATCAAAGCATATGAGATCACATCGGAAAGTGAAGCAGAAAAGGTATTAGCTGAAGTGATGAATGACAACGAACCTGTTTTACTAGACTTCAGAGTAGCTGAAAACGAAAATGTTTATCCAATGATTGCTCCAGGAAAAGGGCTTCATGAAATGGTAGGGGTGAAAAAATGAAACGAATCATTACTCTAACCGTCCTAAACCGACCAGGTGTCCTAAATCGAATCACCAACTTGTTTTCGAAGCGAAATTACAATATTGAAAGTATTTCGGTTGGAGAAACAGAACAAGAGGGAGTATCAAGGATTACTTGTGTCGTTAATGTCGATAACGACCGCATCATTGAACAAATTACGAAACAACTTAACAAGCAAATTGATGTATTAAAGGTTGCTGATATCAGTGACCAGGCGGTTGTCGCCCGTGAACTCGCACTAATCAAAGTGCAGTCTACTCCGCAAAATCGCAATGAAATTTATTCACTGATTGAGCCGTTCCGTGCATCGGTCATCGATGTTGGGAAAGACAGCTTGATTATCCAAATTACCGGTGAATCAGAGAAGATTGAAGCCTTTATTGAGTTGATTAAGCCATATGGAATCAAAGAGTTAGCGCGCACAGGAACAACCGCTTTCCCACGTAGCAGCCAACGTTCAACTCAGAAAACAAATTATTCAATTGTCTAAACCAAGCAACTAATACAACTAAAACAAAAACTATAACCATAAAGGGAGAGATTTTAAAATGGCAAAGATGTATTATAACGGAGACGCAAACCCACAGTACCTACAAGGAAAGAAAGTAGCCGTAATCGGATATGGATCACAAGGTCATGCTCATTCACAAAACCTACGTGACAGTGGTGTTGAAGTTGTCATTGGTCTCCGTCCGGGAAATTCTTGGAATAAAGCAGTGGAAGATGGCTTCCAAGTTTACACAGTAGGGGAAGCAACGGCTCAAGCAGATGTAGTCATGATTCTTCTTCCAGATGAACTACAACCAACAGTTTATAAGAATGAAATTGAACCAAACTTAACAAACCAAGCATTAATGTTTGCACATGGATTCAATATTCACTTTAACCAAATCAAAGCGCCAAAAGAATGTGATGTTCTATTAGTAGCTCCTAAAGGTCCTGGTCACCTTGTAAGACGTGTATATACTGAAGGCGCTGGTGTACCTGCACTATTCGCGGTTTACCAAGATGTTACTGGAGAAGCTAGAGAACTTGCTCTATCTTATGCTTACGGAATCGGATCACTTCGCGCTGGTGCACTAGAAACTACTTTTAAAGAAGAAACAGAAACAGACCTTTTCGGAGAGCAAGCTGTCCTTTGTGGAGGCGTTTCTGCCCTAGTAAAAGCTGGTTTCGAAACATTAACAGAAGCTGGTTACCAGCCTGAACTTGCATACTTTGAATGTCTACACGAATTAAAATTAATCGTTGACCTTATGTACGAAGGCGGTCTTGAAGGAATGCGTTATTCCATCTCTGACACAGCTCAATGGGGAGATTTTGTTAGCGGACCACGTATCGTGACTCCAGCTGTGAAAGCAGAAATGAAAGAAGTATTGAAAGATATCCAAGAAGGTCGTTTTGCAAAAGGTTGGATCTTAGAAAACCAAGCAAACCGTCCAGAATTCACTGCAATCAATGAAAATGAAAAACAGCATCCAATTGAAGTTGTAGGTAGAGAGTTAAGAGCGATGATGCCGTTTGTAAATAAAGATAAAAAGAAGGTGGCAGCAGTTGCAAAAGGTTAAGATTTTTGACACGACGCTAAGAGATGGGGAACAGTCGGCCGGGGTTAATCTGAATAAGTCCGAGAAGCTAGAAATTGCTCGCCAGCTGGAAAGATTACATGTTGACATTATTGAAGCAGGCTTTCCAGCTGCTTCTCCTGGAGACCTAGCATCGGTTAAAGAGATTGCCAGAACGATTAAAGGTGCATCGGTTACTGGACTTGCACGTGCAGTCATTTCGGATATTGACGCTGCTTGGGAAGCTCTTAAGGAAGGCGCAGAACCAAGATTGCATACATTTATCGCGACTTCACCAATCCACCGCCAATATAAATTAAAGCAAACAAAAGAACAAGTGGTTGAAACAGCCGTACAAACGGTGAAATATGCCGCTTCAAAGTTTTCTGTCGTTCAATGGTCTGCTGAAGATGCAACTCGTACTGAGCTTCCATTTTTAGCGGAAATCATTGAAAAAGTGATTCAAGCAGGAGCACGCGTGATCAACATTCCTGATACAGTTGGATATACGTCTCCAGAAGAGTACGGAGCATTATTTGATTACTTATTCGAACATGTTCCTTCTATTGGAAAGGTAGAATTGTCAACACACTGTCATGATGATTTAGGGCTTGCAGTGGCGAACTCGCTTGCGGCTGTCAGACATGGCGCAAGACAGGTTGAGGGGACCATCAACGGCATTGGTGAGCGTGCCGGAAATACTTCACTTGAAGAATTAGCGGTTGCGCTTCATATCCGGAAAGATTTCTATAACTTAGAAACAGGGATGAATTTACAAGAAATTAGCCGTTCGTCGAGTCTAATTTCGAAATTGACAGGGATTCAAGTTCCACCTAACAAAGCCGTTGTTGGGCGTAATGCTTTCGCACATGAATCGGGCATTCACCAGGATGGCGTCTTAAAAGAAAAAACTACTTATGAGATTATTTCTCCTGAATTAGTAGGAGTCCAGAATAATTCCTTGGTACTTGGAAAGCATTCTGGCCGACATGCATTCCGCAATCGCCTGCAGGAGTTAGGCCTATCAGTGCCAGAAGAAGATATTAAGCGTCTATTCGGTGTCTTTAAAGAGATGGCTGACCGCAAGAAAGAAATGACCGACGAAGACTTAGTCGCGATTGTTCTGGAAGAAAGACTATCAAAAGATGAAAGCTTCTATCAATTGAAGTCCATTCAGGTTCAATATGGAACTAATCAGGTTCCAACTGCCACTGTCAGTCTTTCAGGTGAAAATAACGAAGAGATTCAAGAAGCTGCTACTGGAGCAGGAAGTATCGAAGCTCTTTACAACACATTAGAAAAATGTATGGACGAAACCATTAATCTACTAGATTACCGAATTCAATCCGTGGGTGCAGGGAGAGATGCCCTTGCTCAGGTTTACGTAAAAATGAAATATGCAGGAAAAGAAACAAGCGGCAGAGGCCTTGCACAAGACGTTCTCGAAGCATCCGCAAAAGCATATTTGAACGCAGTAAACCGCGTACTATATATGAGAGAAACTGCAGAGCCAGTTGTAAATAGTTAATATTTTTATGAAAAAATGGAGGGGAAACTCATGAAAAAGACGATCGCAGTCCTGCCTGGAGACGGCATTGGCAAAGAGGTAGCAGGTGGTGCAGTGAGCGTCCTCCAAGCAATTGGAGAGCGCTTTGGACATCAATTTACTTTCACTTATGGAAGTATTGGCGGGGGAGCAATCGATGCGCTCGGTACTCCGCTTCCTGAAGAGACCATTGAACTCTGCAAAAAAAGCGATGCCGTCCTTCTCGGAGCAGTAGGCGGTCCGAAATGGGAAACCCTTCCTGGACATCTTCGTCCAGAGAAAGGTCTACTTCGCATTAGGAAAGAGTTGAACCTCTATGCTAATTTGAGACCGGTCAGCTATTATGCGGCAACCGCAGAAAACTCACCACTTCGCCCTGAAGTCATTGAAGGTGCAGATATGTTGGTAGTCAGAGAGCTGACTGGCGGTCTTTACTTTGGAAAGCCAAGTGAAAGAACGAAAACAGACGGCGAAGATGCTGTTGTCGATACACTTTTTTATAAAAAATCAGAGATTGAGCGTATCATTCGTCTCGCATTTGAACTAGCAGAACAACGAAGCAAAAAAGTGACATCAGTAGATAAAGCAAATGTTTTAGAATCAAGCCGAGTATGGCGTGAAACAGCGGAAGAAGTAGCGAAAGATTTCCCAGAAGTAAAGCTAGAGCATATGCTTGTTGACAATGCGGCGATGCAGTTGATTAAAAATCCAAAGCATTTTGATGTCCTAGTGACCGAGAACATGTTCGGCGATATTTTAAGTGATGAAGCGTCTGTTTTAACAGGATCATTAGGGATGTTGCCTTCGGCTAGTATTTCCTCAGACGGTGCACATCTTTATGAGCCAATCCATGGATCCGCACCAGATATCGAAGGTAAAAACATTGCCAACCCAGTAGCAATGATTCTATCAGCAGCCATGATGTTACGTACCTCATTCGGCCTTGAAGAAGAGGCAACTGCGGTAGAAAAAGCAGTAGAACAAGTACTAGAATCCGGCTCAAAAACAGCCGATATCGCTAAAAAAGGCCAACCAACTGTAGGCACAGCCGAAATGATCGAAGAAATCAAAGCAACCATACTAGATAATCAAGCAATCTTAAATATTATGAATTGTTATTCTTAACACTAATTAAATGTTTATTGACGATGGAACAGGTTGATTGGAGCGGAAGGCACGAAGACTCCTGCGGGAGTACGGGGCAGGGGAGACCCCACAGGCGCTAAAGCGCCGAGGAGGCTCCCCGGCACGCCCACGGAAAGCGAAGTGCCTGGAGCGGAATTCAACCGTTGTCAAAGCTACTATTAAAAAAGGAGGGTGAAAAATGGCAAAAACAATTATCGATAAACTTTGGGATAAGCATATTGTCCATCGCGAAGAGGGGAAACCAGACCTCATCTATATTGATCTTCATCTCGTCCATGAAGTAACCTCACCCCAAGCTTTTTCAGGATTAAAAATGAAAAACCGTAAAGTGAGACGACCGGACCGTACCTTTGCAACCGTCGATCATAATGTCCCAACCGTAAACCGTTTTAACATTACCGACCCTGTCGCGCAAAACCAAATGGAAACCTTGCGCAACAATTGCAAAGAATTTGGGATTACTTTAGCAGACATCAATAGTCCAGAACAGGGAATTGTCCATGTAATTGGTCCTGAACTAGGGTTAACACAGCCCGGGATGACGATTGTCTGTGGGGACAGTCATACCTCTACACATGGTGCATTCGGTTCCCTAGCATTTGGAATTGGCACAAGCGAGGTTGAACATACGCTAGCAACGCAAACGTTGTGGCAGTCTAAACCTAAATCGCTTAAAGTCCAAATTGACGGCAAACTTGGTAAAGGTGTGCTCGCTAAAGATGTGATTTTATATGTGTTATCCAAATATGGAGTGAATTTTGGAACTGGTCATATCATTGAGTATTGTGGTGATGTGATTGAAAACATGACGATGGAAGAGCGAATGACCGTCTGCAATATGTCGATTGAAGGTGGCGCTCGTGCAGGCCTAGTTGCTCCGGATGACACAACCATTGAATACTTGCGTGGCCGTAAGTATGTTCCAGCTGGCCAAGAGTTTGAGGAGCTAGCGGAACAGTGGAAGGCACTTGCTTCTGATGAAGGCGCTACTTATGATAAGGAAATCTACATTGAGGCAAGTGAAATTGCGCCAATGGTTAGCTGGGGAACCAATCCGTCCCAGACAGCTCCTGTTACAGGAAGGGTTCCTTTCTTAGGTGAATGTGAGAGCGAAAATGAAAAGCGTTCTGTAGCAAGCGCCCTTAAGTATATGGACTTTATCGAAGGCCAAAGAATAGCCGATATTAAAATTCAAAAAGTATTTATTGGTTCCTGTACAAACTCCCGTCTAGAGGATCTGCGTTTGGCTGCTGAGATCGCAAAAGGGAGAAAGGTTCATCCAGATGTAGAGGCAATCGTGGTACCAGGCTCTCAAAATGTAAAAGTCTTAGCTGAAGCTGAAGGTCTTGATAAAATTTTCCTTGATGCAGGCTTTGAATGGCGTGAATCTGGTTGTAGCATGTGCCTAAGTATGAATGCGGATATTGTCCCAGCTGGAGAGCACTGTGCATCAACCTCCAATCGTAACTTTGAAGGACGTCAGGGTGCCGGAGCAAGAACTCATCTTGTCAGCCCAGCAATGGCAGCAGCGGCAGCAGTAAATGGCTGTTTCGTTGATGTGAGAACAATGGAGAGTGCTGAAGCCGTTCATTAAAAATAGAAAGGAGAAGATGAGATGGCAGGGCTAACGACATTTCGTGGCAAAGTAGCTGGAATGGATCGAGTGAATGTGGATACCGATCAGATTATTCCAAAGCAGTTTTTGAAACGAACAGAAAAAACAGGTTTTGGTCAATATCTCTTTTACGATTGGCGTTTCCAAGCAGATGGTACACCGAATCCTGATTTCGAATTGAATCGTCCGGAAAATAACGGAGCAGAGATACTTGTAGCAAATGAAAACTTCGGTTGTGGCTCATCACGTGAGCATGCACCGTGGGCCTTGCTCGACTATGGGATTAAAATCGTAATTGCTCCGTCGTTCGCAGATATTTTTCATCAGAACTGCTTAAAGAATGGAATGCTTCCAGTTGTCTTAAAGGATGAGGAAGTACGCTATTTAATTGAAAAGGCAAAGGATGAAAATTATGAGCTAACGGTATCGTTGAAAGACAAGACGGTAAAGGACTCTGAAGGTTTCCAAGCAGAGTTCCCAATTTCTGATTACTGGCAAACGATGCTGGTGAATGGGTGGGACGAGATTGAATTAACTCTACAATTAGATGAACGAATCCTGGCTTATGAAGAGTCACTCATTTAAAAAGATTCACGGCCCCAGCCGTGAATCTTTTTGTTTTTCGTACAATCCATGCTAAACTATCGATTATAATCAAAGATAAAGCACTCTTTAAGGGATGGATAGACATAGGTTAGAGGAGTTACCGTAGAGAATCTTTGTTATAGAAAGTGCTAGAAATTTGATGAATAAAAAGAGGCGGGAAGGCATGATGAAACAGAATTCTGAAAAAGATAATATTGTTTTGTTTCCGGGCCTAGAGCGACGTCTGTTAGAAAAAGGGGTGGAATACCTCCACGCGAAAAAGTATCGACAGGCTATCGAGTATTTGGAACAGGCACGTACGCTTGATGCACATAATAGTGAGGTGTACACTGGATTAGTTCTTGCTCATTTTGAATCAGGCCACCCACAAGAAGCAAAAGTCATTGCAGCGGAGATGCTCAAGGAAGGAATCGGCAATTATATACAAGTCATGGACCTTTACATCATGATTATGGTCCAGTTGAATGAATATGAAGAAATCATTACGACGATTGAGGCTCTGCTCGAAGAAAAAGAAGTGCCAAAAGAAAAATTTGAACATTTTTCTAAAATGCTTCATTTTAGCCGGAAGATGGCAGAAGGCCAGCAAGACCTTCAAGACATAGAACCACCAGTTCAAGAACGAGAAAATGAACGATTAAGTTTGTTTTCCTATCAGGATCCAAAAGACCAAATGCAAATTGCCGCAAGACTTGCCAAGGAAAATGTTCGCCCATACATACATGAAATTAAGCTATACCTAGAATCAAAAGAAGGGCACCCCTTTCAGAAATCAATGTTGCTGAACATTTTAAGGGAACAAGAATATGACAAGGAAGTAGAAGTCGAAAAGCTTGGAATGAAGGACGTGTTTATTCCTTCTAGGCTCCCTGAGCTTCAGGAAGTTCAAATGTTGCTTGATGTATCGCACCTTCTTCAGTCCAGCCTTGAAAGCGATGACCCAGTCTTGTTTGAAAACATTAAAAGTCTGTTGGAGCGAAACTTCTTTCTACTCTATCCTTTTAATCCGAAGCCTAATTCTGAAAAAGCATGTGCAGCGGCCTATCATTACCTAGCAAATGCGTATTTTGGACTTGATGAAACGATAGATAAGTATGCTGATCGATACGGCGCAACTGTGGAAGAGACAGCAGAAGCAATGGATTTCATCAAGATGATAGAAGAAATTTCTTACCCTATCATCTAGCAGGCTGTTGAAACGAAAGAATCCTGTGTTATAATGTAGTGGTTGTATTATGTAAAAATTAATCTATTTTACATTTAAACTGGAATATTTGCTTGCATGTTCAAGAGATATTCATCGCCGTAAGGTCATGATAATAGATTTGTTGGAGGGAAAAGTATGTCTGCAAAATGGGAAAAACAAGAAGGGAACCAAGGGGTTCTTACATTTGAAGTTGATGCAGAGAAGTTTAACGAAGGATTAGACGCTGCATTCAAAAAAGTTGTGAAAACAATTAATGTTCCTGGATTCCGTAAAGGAAAAATGCCTCGCCAAATGTTTGAAAAGCGTTTTGGTGTAGAATCATTATATCAGGATGCAATTGATTATCTTCTACCAGAAGCATATTCAAATGCAATCGATGAAGCTGGAATTGAGCCAGTTGATCGTCCTGAAATTGATGTAGATCAAGTTGAAAAAGGCAAGAGCTTAGTTTTCAAAGCAACTGTTACAGTAAAGCCTGAAGTAAAACTTGGTGACTACAAAGGTCTTGAAGTTGAAGCTTTTGATACAGAAGTTACAGATGAAGAAGTTGAAGCAGAATTAAAATCTTTACAAGAGCGTCATGCTGAGCTAGTTGTGAAAGAAGATGCACCAGCAGAAAACGGCGACACAGTTGTATTAGACTTTGAAGGCTTCGTTGATGGAGTAGCATTCGAAGGTGGACAAGCTGATAACCATTCACTTGAAATTGGTTCTGGAAGCTTCATCCCTGGCTTTGAAGAGCAGCTTGTTGGTGTAAAAGCAGGAGAAGAAAAAGACGTTGAAGTCACTTTCCCTGAAGAATACCATGCTGCTGAGCTTGCTGGAAAGCCTGCAGTATTCAAAGTAAAAGTACACGAAATCAAAGGCAAAGAACTTCCTGAGCTAGATGATGAATTTGCGAAGGATGTTGATGAAGAAGCTGAAACAATCGAAGCTCTTCGTGAAAAAACAAAGAACCGTTTGAAGCATGACAAAGAGCATCAGAAAGAACATCATATCCAAGATACAATCGTGGAAAAAGCAGCAGAAAATGCTGAAATCGATGTTCCTGAAATCATGGTAGAGAACGAAGTAGACCGTATGCTACAAGAATTCGAACAACGTCTTCAAATGCAAGGTATGAACCTTGAGCTTTACTTCCAGTTCTCTGGTCAAGATGAAGCTGCCCTACGTGGCCAAATGAAAGAAGATGCTGCGAAGCGTGTTCGCGTGAACCTAACTCTTGAGGCAATTGCTAAAGCAGAAAACATCGAAGTAACAGAAGAAGATGTGAACAAAGAGCTTGAAACAATGTCTACTCAATACAATATGACTGTTGATCAAATTAAAGCGGCTCTTGGTGGAAACCTTGAAACTGTTAAAGCTGATCTTCAAATAAAAAAAGCAGTCGAATTCCTTGTGGAAAACAGTAAAACTGTTGCATAATAGAAGTAACAAGATAAGAACAAGGCGCGAGTTATTCGTGCCTTGTTTTGTACCATATTAAGGTGTTTTTTACATATAATGAAAGACATGACTAGCGGAGGTCAGGTCTTGAAATTCATTGGTAATTCGTGAACAGCCGATTGAACTAGCGGCATTTTGGTTAAGCTTAGTTGAGTACATATTATTTGCGGATCAGTTTTACCATCTTATCTTGCTAAGTGTTATCATTTCCTGCAAACTGGAAAAATGTGATACAATGCAGTACATACCCGTTTTAATCCGTTTACAAAATAACCAAAATGAATGTTCGCATATGATCCGCCACTTTGTATGTTAGAAGTTTTCCAAGGGGTGAAAAAAGTGTTCAAATTTAATGATGAAAAAGGGCAACTCAAATGTTCTTTCTGCGGCAAGACCCAGGATCAAGTCCGTAAACTCGTTGCAGGACCAGGAGTTTATATATGTGATGAGTGTATCGAGCTTTGTACTGAAATTGTTGAAGAAGAGCTAGGCACTGAAGAGGAAGTTGAATTCAAAGATGTACCTAAGCCACGTGAAATCCGTGAAATCCTTGACGAGTATGTTATTGGTCAAGAACAGGCAAAGAAAAATCTTTCTGTAGCCGTTTACAATCACTACAAGCGTATCAATTCCAATAGCAAAATCGACGATGTCGAACTTGCGAAAAGTAATATTGTTATGATTGGACCAACTGGTAGCGGGAAAACGCTTCTTGCCCAAACGCTCGCTCGTATTCTGAACGTGCCATTTGCCATTGCAGATGCGACTTCGTTAACAGAAGCTGGTTATGTTGGGGAAGATGTTGAAAACATCCTTCTTAAGCTCATCCAAGCAGCAGATTATGATGTAGAAAAAGCCGAAAAGGGTATCATCTACATTGATGAGATTGATAAAATTGCCAGAAAATCAGAAAATCCATCGATTACAAGAGATGTTTCGGGTGAAGGCGTACAGCAGGCATTACTGAAAATCCTTGAGGGTACTGTGGCAAGCGTACCGCCACAAGGTGGAAGAAAGCATCCACATCAAGAATTCATCCAAATTGATACAGGAAATATCTTGTTCATTTGTGGTGGAGCCTTCGATGGCATTGAGTCCATTATTAAACGCCGCCTAGGCCAGAAAGTTATTGGCTTTGGTTCAGATGCAAAGAAAGAAGACATCGATCAAAAACAATTGCTTCAAAAAGTTCTTCCAGAAGATTTGTTGAGATTTGGTTTGATTCCTGAATTTATTGGACGTCTACCAGTCACTGCGAGCCTAACTCAATTAGATGAAGAGGCTCTAGTGGAAATTTTAACAAAGCCGAAGAACGCTTTGGTTAAGCAATATCAAAAAATGCTTGAGCTTGACAATGTTGAGCTTGAATTTGAAGAAGATGCATTACGTGAAATTGCCAATAAAGCGATTGAACGTAAAACAGGTGCACGTGGTCTTCGCTCAATTATTGAGGGCATCATGCTTGATGTTATGTTCGATCTTCCTTCAAGAGATGATATCGTAAAATGTATCATCACGAAGGAAACTGTTTCTCAATCAAGCCCACCACAACTTTTGCTTGAAGATGGGTCTATTGACAAAGGCGAACGAAACTCTGCGTGATGATTGAATAACGACTTAAAAACCTAGCAGCTTTTGCTGTTAGGTTTTTTTGCGTCCTTTTCGTTAATGTTATTTTTGACATTGATTCTGGTTTATTCCATCTCGTTGCAGGAAATACTAAGAGGAGCATAAGCATTAAGTCAGGAGGGAATCTGTTTTGAGTTGGACGGGGATCGCGATATTCGTACAGCTATTCTTTGGAATTGTTATCGGGCTGTACTTCTGGAACTTATTAAAAAGTCAGCGCACACAAAAAGTGTCAATAGACCGTGAGTCTAAAAAAGAAATGGAACAGTTGAGAAAAATGCGATCAATCTCTCTCAGTGAACCACTTTCTGAAAAAGTAAGACCTGCAAGTTTCAAAGATATTGTTGGGCAGGAAGATGGCATAAAAGCACTGAAGGCAGCACTATGTGGGCCGAATCCTCAGCATGTCATTATTTATGGACCACCGGGAGTCGGAAAAACAGCCGCCGCAAGGCTAGTATTAGAGGAATCAAAGAAAAATGAAAAATCACCGTTTAAACAGTCTTCTGTTTTTGTTGAGTTGGATGCAACCACCGCTCGATTTGATGAGAGAGGAATTGCTGATCCTTTAATAGGTTCTGTTCATGATCCCATCTATCAAGGGGCAGGAGCGATGGGACAGGCAGGGATTCCTCAGCCGAAGCAAGGTGCTGTTACTAATGCACATGGTGGAGTGCTTTTCATTGATGAAATTGGCGAGCTCCATCCAATCCAAATGAATAAGCTTTTAAAAGTGCTTGAGGATCGGAAGGTTTTTCTTGAAAGTGCCTATTATAATGAGGAAAACACGCAAATCCCTACGCATATCCATGATATCTTTAAAAATGGGTTACCTGCCGACTTCCGTCTGGTGGGTGCGACAACACGTACTCCGAGTGAAATTCCTCCAGCCATCCGCTCAAGGTGTATGGAAGTGTTTTTTAGAGAACTAACTCAAGAAGAGATTTCGGAAGTAGCTAGAAATGCGGCAGACAAAGTGAACTTGAAAATGAGTGAAGAAGCCATCACCGTGCTTGCTTCATACTGCCGCAACGGTCGTGAAGCGGTCAATATGGTCCAAATTGCGGCTGGCTTGGCCATTACTGAAGGGCGAGACCACATTAAAGAAGAAGAAATTGAATGGGTGGTCCATTCTAGTCAACTTTCTCCAAGAATGGAACGCAAAATCAATGAAAAGGCAGCTGTAGGTCTTGTTAATGGATTAGCTGTTTACGGTCCAAATACTGGGGCACTTCTCGAAATCGAGGTTACCGTAATCAAGGCAAAGGAAAAAGGCAGTATCAATATTACCGGAATCATTGAGGAAGAGAGCATTGGCGGCCAAGGCAAATCGATTCGTAGAAAGAGTATGGCCAGAGGCTCGATTGAAAACGTCATTACGGTGTTGCGCTCAATGGGCGTGCCAGCGGACGAATACGATATTCATGTGAATTTCCCTGGTGGTGTTCCGATTGATGGCCCATCAGCTGGAATCGCAATGGCAACGGGAATTTATTCAGCCATTTACAAAATCCCAACGGACCATACTGTCGCGATGACAGGTGAAATCAGTATCCATGGCAATGTGAAGCCAATTGGTGGCGTATATGCAAAGGTAGAAGCAGCCAAAAAAGCTGGTGCCAAGCGCGTCATCATTCCCAAAGATAATGTCCAATCCATTCTCCAGGAGATCAAAGACATTGAAATCATTCCTGTCAGCCATCTAACTGAAGTGTTTGATCATGCGCTTGTCAGAGAGCCTTCTAATAAAGAGGAGATCATTGCATCCGCGGAAATCGAGCACAGAAATCGAATGCTTTCCGTAGCCTCGGAGATTGAGATTAATAAGAAAGAAAGTATATAACAACAGATGGAAAAGTTCCGACTTCGGTTGGGGCTTTTTGTTTTGGATGTTCTGGAACGAACTTTTATCGTGTTTGATTAAGGGAAGAGGGAAGCGGAAAGAAAGGTTACTATTTGAGTGCGTGGGCCTTATCTAGGTAGGAGCAGAAGGAGAACGGTCAGCAATGAGAGAGATAAACGCCCTAACTAAGAAGAATTAGATAGGAAAGGTCGCCAATGAGAGAGATAGCCGCCCTAACTAAGTAGAATCAGGAAGAGAAAGGTCACCAATGAGTAAGATAGACACCCTAACTAAGTAGAATTAGGAAGAGAAAGGTCAGCGATGAGTGTGATTGACACCCTATCTAAGAAGAATTAGAAAGAGAAAGGTCGCCAATGAGAGAGATAGAGGCCCTAACTAAGTAGAAGAAAAAGGAGGAAGGTCGCCAATGAGAGAGATAGCCGCCCTAACTAAGTAGAATCAGGAAGAGAAAGGTCACCAATGAGTAAGATAGCCGCCTTAACTAAGTAGAATTAAGAAGAGAAAGGTAGCCAATGAGTAAGATAGCCGCCCTATCTAAGTAGAATTAGGAAGGAAAGGTAGCCAATGAGTAAGGTAGCCGCCTTATCTAAGTAGAATTAAGAAGAGAAAGGTCGCCGATGAGTAAGAAAGCCCAAACTAAGTAGAACCAGAAAGAAAAAGGTCACCAACGAGTCCAGTTGAACACCCTACCTAGGCAAGAGTTAGGAATAGAAAGGTTACTGGAGAGTAAATGGCGCCTTGCCTTATCTAGGTTGAACCCTAGTGTGTCAAAAAAAATCCCCGTAAGTCTAAAATAAATCAACCAGCAATAGCAATATCAAACCTAAAGGGTTTAAATTAAAACCAATTTAAAATCCCACACACTCAACCCACTTTTTTTCTACGCCAAACCTGAATTGGTAACATATTTTCTTGCCTATTTAGGATACTAATAAGAGGTGAATATTTTTATCTAATAGTCCTTAAGACTCGTGTTATTAGACACTCGAAGGCAAATAAGATAAAATTGAACAAAGAATCCATGTACTACTTAGTTACATGTGGAGGTGCAAAAACAATGGGGGAACAGTTAACCGTTCCATTATTACCGCTTCGTGGCCTGTTGGTTTACCCAACAATGGTGCTTCATCTCGATGTAGGTCGAGAAAAGTCCGTACAGGCGCTCGAAAAGGCTATGGTGGATGATCATTTGATCTTTCTCACAACACAAAAAGACGTCTCAATAGACGAGCCAACAGAAGATGAACTTTACCGAATGGGAACACTCACCAAGGTAAAGCAAATGCTAAAATTACCAAACGGAACAATCCGAGTGTTAGTAGAAGGGCTAAAGCGGGCGGAAATCGTTGAATTTTATGATGAAGAAAGCAACTTTTCTGCAAGCCTAAAAACATACGAGGATCGGGATACAAAAGATGTAGAAGACGAAGCATTAATGAGAACGATGCTCGAGTATTTTGAACAGTACATAAAACTTTCAAAGAAGATTTCAGCGGAGACTCATACATCGGTAACAGATATTGAGGAACCTGGCCGCATGGCTGATATCATCTCTTCACATTTGCCTTTAAAGTTAAAGGAAAAACAGGAGATTCTCGAAACACTCGATGAAAAAGAGCGGATGAACCGCGTCATTGAAATCATTCATAATGAAAAAGAAGTGCTGAATCTTGAAAAGAAGATTGGCCAACGTGTCAAACGTTCAATGGAGAGAACACAGAAGGAATATTATCTCCGTGAGCAGATGAAGGCCATCCAGAAAGAACTCGGTGATAAAGAAGGCAAAACCGGAGAAGTTTCGGAGCTTACTGATAAAATCGAGAAAGCTGGAATGCCAGAGCATGTAAAAGAAACAGCGTTGAAGGAATTGGATCGTTATGAAAAGGTTCCATCAACTTCAGCTGAAAGTGCGGTGATTCGCAATTATATCGACTGGCTTGTCGCGTTGCCATGGACAAAGGCAACGGACGATGACCTTGACATCAAAAAAGCAGAAACGATTTTAAACGACGATCATTATGGACTTGAAAAGGTGAAGGAGCGTGTCCTTGAATACCTTGCTGTCCAAAAGCTAACAAACAGCTTAAAAGGGCCAATTCTCTGTCTTGCTGGACCTCCTGGGGTAGGGAAAACAAGTCTTGCCCGTTCAATTGCTAAATCGTTAAATCGTAACTTCGTCCGCGTTTCCTTAGGTGGAGTTCGCGATGAGTCCGAAATTCGTGGGCATCGCCGCACCTATGTAGGGGCAATGCCAGGTCGAATCATTCAAGGCATGAAAAAAGCGGGCACGATTAACCCAGTATTTTTATTAGATGAAATCGATAAAATGTCGAGCGACTTCCGTGGCGATCCATCTTCTGCGATGTTGGAAGTTTTGGACCCTGAACAAAACAGTAACTTCAGTGATCATTATATTGAAGAAACGTATGATTTATCGAAGGTTATGTTTGTGGCGACAGCAAATAACCTTAGTACAGTACCTGGTCCATTGTTAGACAGGATGGAAATTATAACGATTGCTGGTTATACAGAGCTTGAAAAAGTTCATATTGCCAAAGACCATTTGCTTCGTAGGCAAATTAAGGACCATGGCTTAACAGAGGAACAGCTCCAAATTAACGAAGATGGTTTGTTGGAGATTATTCGCCATTATACACGTGAAGCGGGTGTACGTTCACTTGAACGCCAACTCGCAACCATTTGCCGTAAAACCGCAAGAGTTATTGTGACTGACCCTGAAAAACAAGTTGTCATCGATGATAAAAATGTTGTCGACTATTTAGGAAAGCCGAAATTCCGTTACGGAGAAGCTGAACTAGAGGATCAAGTCGGAGTAGCAACTGGCCTTGCTTATACAACCGTGGGTGGAGATACTCTTCAAATTGAAGTCTCGCTATCTCCTGGTAAAGGCAAGCTTGTGTTAACAGGAAAATTAGGCGATGTCATGAAGGAATCTGCTCAAGCGGCATTCAGCTATGTTCGTTCAAAAACGAAGGAACTAGGAATTGATGAGGACTTCCATGAAAAGCTGGATATCCACATTCATGTTCCAGAAGGAGCAACACCGAAGGACGGTCCGTCAGCAGGGATTACAATTGCAACCGCGCTTGTATCAGCTCTCTCAGGTAGACCAATTCGCCGTGAAGTCGGGATGACAGGTGAAATCACCCTACGTGGTCGAGTTCTGCCAATTGGTGGATTGAAAGAGAAAACGTTGAGTGCCCACCGTGCCGGTTTAACGAAGATTATTTGTCCGAAAGACAATGAGAAGGATATAGATGATATCCCAGAAAGTGTACGCGAGCAGCTTGAGTTTGTGCTTGTCTCTCATGTAGATGAAGTTTTAAACCATGCCCTTGCAGAGGAAAATAGAAAATGAAAGTAAACTCCGCAGAAATCGTCATCAGTGCGGTAAGACCCGCTCAATATCCGGAAGGGGACTTGCCCGAGTTTGCACTTGCCGGCCGATCCAATGTCGGCAAGTCATCATTCATCAATAAAATGTTGAATCGGAAAGCATTGGCAAGAACGTCTTCTAAGCCTGGTAAAACGCAAACGTTAAACTTTTTCTTGATTAATGAAATTTTATATTTTGTTGATGTTCCAGGCTATGGATACGCCAAAGTATCCAAAAAGGAACGTGAAGCATGGGGAAAAATGATTGAAACCTACATCACCTCAAGAGAACAGCTGAAAGCTGTTATTCTCCTTGTGGACCTTCGTCATCCACCATCCGTGGATGATCGGACAATGTATGATTTTCTAAAATATTATGAGATCCCTGTCATCGTTGTGGCAACAAAGGCAGATAAAATTCCAAAATCAAAATGGCAAAAGCATATTAAAATTGCCAAAGAAACACTTGAGTTCGATCCTGAGGATACGATGATTCTTTTCTCCTCCGAAACAGGGGAAGGAAAAGACAAAGCTTGGAGTGTTCTTCAGGCTTATATGAAAAAGTAAAAAAACGCTCACATGAGCGTTTTTTTATTGTTAATTTTTAAACTAACTTACGGCAAAGTTAAATTGTTAGTATGTGGAGCATGGATAAAGGAGCTCTCAAGGACAAAAACCTGTTTGAAGACCATAAAATGTCTGTGAGGGGTGTTCTCAAGGACAAAGTGTGTACGGAATACTAAAAAATGTCTGTGAGCGGTGCTCTCAAGGACAAAAACCAGTTCGAAGACTAGAAAATGTCTATGAGAGGAGCTGTCAAGGACAAAAACGTGTTCGAAAACTAGGAAATGTCTATGAGAGGAGCTGTCAAGGACAAAAACGTATTCGAAAACTAGGGAAATGTCTATGAGAGGAGTTCTCAAGGACAAAAACGTGTTCGAAAACCAGAAAATGTCTATGAGGGGAGCTCTCAAGGACAAAAACGTGTTCGAAAACCAGAAAATGTCCATGAGCGGTGCTCTCAAAGACAAAACCAGGTTCGGTCAACCAAAAAAGTCCATGAGCAAGAACCACATTCAATATCCTTAACGAAATAAATAAAGACAGACTTAGCGTCTGCCTTTGTTAAAGAACAACAAATAAATTCCTATTAAGACAAGAGCGATCGGCCAAAACTTCCAAATGGTCGCTAGTCCGCTTTCGATGTTTGCCAGCCAAATGGTAATTTGGTCATAAAATAACAACATCGCGGCTAGAATAAGAAAGAGAATTCCGTGGAAAAGTCCGGTGCCTGTTTTTTGGTAACGAAGCAAAAAGGCGAGGGCCATTATTAAGATGAAGGCCCCTAAATGATCTGGCCAAATATCAAGCCGACCCACGATATGTAGATGGCACCCGAAGCCAAATAGAATGACGCCTGGCAGAATGGAATCGTAATCCTTGCCTCGATAGCCTTGGACTAAAAAGGCGATACCGACAATGGCCATTAACGTCGGCCACGTAAAAAATTGGTCAAATAGGACTAGATTAATTTGTAGCAAATAATAATAAATTCCGAAACCAATGAGGATTATTCCTGGTACTATGTTCTGATTTTTCATACTTTCCCACCTTCAGTAAGGCTTACTTGAATTTATGTCGAATTTTTGGTACGGTACATAAGGAGATTACAATTTAATTCATGTACTTATCTTATTATTTAACCAGAATAATACCTTTTCTGGCAACGATTTTTCATATTGGAACTCTTTGTGAATAAGAGTGATATTAGTAGTTTTTACCCATAAGGTTTTCAAAGTTTGTTCACATTTATTAAAAGTTTATTAAATTTAAGATGTTATAATATAACGTAGCTAAAAGAGCCGAGGGTAATTTTGTTTGGGGGTGTAAGGGAACAATGCATATCATGGTCGTGGGTCTAAACTATCGAACAGCACCTGTCGAAATTCGCGAACGGTTAACGTTTGATGAGAATAATTTAAGGGATGCCATGCAACGCCTTCAAAACAAAAAGAGCATCCTTGAAAATATCATCATATCTACTTGTAACCGAACTGAGATTTACGCTGTGGTCGACCAACTTCATACAGGCCGATATTATATAAAAGAATTTTTAGCAGAATGGTTCGGAATGGAACAGAGTGAGTTTTCTCCTTACCTTTTTGTATATGAACAGGACGGAGCAGTTGAACACCTATTTAAAGTAGCTTGTGGCTTAGATTCAATGGTATTAGGGGAAACTCAAATCCTTGGACAAGTACGTACAAGTTTTCTTATCGGACAAGAGGAAACAACAACTGGAACGGTTTTTAATCAACTTTTCAAGCAAGCAATCACTATAGCAAAGCGTGCGCATTCTGAGACTGAAATTGGTGCCAATGCCGTTTCAATCAGCTATGCTGCCGTAGAGTTGGCGAAGAAGATTTTCGGTTCCTTAGAGAATAAGCATGTCTTAATTCTTGGGGCAGGGAAAATGGGTGAGCTTGCGATTCAAAATCTTCATGCCAATGGTGCAAGGAAAGTAACGGTTATTAATCGTACTTACCAGAAGGCTGAGGATTTAGCAAACCGTTTTTCTGGTGTTGCGAAAACTCTTAAAGAGCTTCAGTGTGCGCTAGTCGCTGCCGATATTCTGATTAGTTCTACAGGAGCGAAGGACTTTGTCGTCACGAAGGAAATGATGGGCATGGTTACTGGCCTAAGAAAAGGCAAGCCATTGTTCATGGTGGATATCGCTGTCCCACGTGACCTTGATCCGGGGATTGCCGAGCTTGAAAATATGTTCCTTTATGATATTGATGACCTTGAAGGAATTGTCGAAGCAAATCTTCAAGAACGCAAAAAAGCAGCAGAGAAGATTATGCTAAATATTGAAGAGGAAATCGTTCTCTTCAAACAATGGCTTAATACTCTTGGTGTTGTTCCAGTTATTTCAGCATTACGTGTAAAAGCACTTGAAATCCAAAAAGAAACGATGAGCAGCATCGAACGCAAGCTGCCGCATCTAACAGAGCGGGAAATCAAGGTTTTAAATAAGCATACGAAAAGTATTATTAACCAACTTCTTAAGGACCCAATCTTACAAGCGAAGGAGATTCCTTCACGTAATGACGCCAACGAAGCGTTAGATTTATTTGTGAAGATCTTTAATATAGAAGAGCAGGTTGCTGAACAAAAAGGATTGAAAACGGCCGAAACAAAACAGACCGTCGTCAAGGTCCCTCAGGCTTCCTTTCAATCGTGAGCGAGGTCTACGTCATGTCAGATCTTTTTATGACCCGTTTGCATGAGCTGACGATTTTGATTTATTGCGCAAGCGTCCTTTTATATTTTATTGACTTCCTTAACCGTAACCGGAAGGCAAACCAAATTGCCTTCTGGTTACTTGCATTTGTATGGCTTTTGCAAACGCTTTTTCTGTTTTTATATATGCGTGAAACAGGAAGATTTCCGGTACTGACCTTGTTTGAGGGGTTATATTTTTATGCCTGGGTACTTGTTACCTTGTCATTAATCATTAACAGGTTAATGAAAGTCGATTTCATCGTCTTTTTTACCAATATATTGGGCTTTATTATTATGGCGATTCATACTTTTGCTCCACCGCATTTTGAATCAAATATATTGTCGGAACAGCTGGTATCAGAATTGCTGCTTATCCATATTGTCTTGGCCATTCTATCTTATGGCGCTTTTTCAATCTCTTTCGTTTTCTCAATGCTTTATTTATTACAATATGAATTACTGAAGCGAAAGAAATGGGTGAAGCTTCTTTGGAGAATTGCCGATTTAACGAAACTAGAGAAAATGTCCTATGTCCTAAATGTGATTGGCGTCCCTTTGTTACTTCTGAGTCTCATTCTGGGATTGCAGTGGGCCTGGATCAAAATTAATGATTTCGTGTGGTTCGATCCAAAGGTGATAACTTCGTTTATTGTATTAGCTGGATTTAGCATAAATCTCTATTTGCGCGTGGGTCTGGGAAAGCATGGCAGGTCACTTGCGCTTTGGAATATAGGTTCGTTTTTAATCGTATTAATAAACTTTTTCTTATCTGGTCAACTATCATCTTTCCATTTCTGGTATGAGTAATAAGGAGGATCTTCATGAGAACAATCGTAGTAGGATCGAGACGAAGCAAGTTAGCATTAACACAAACAAACTGGGTAATCAACCAACTAAAAGAACTTGGAGCACCCTTTGAGTTCCGCGTCGAAGAAATCGTTACAAAAGGGGATAAAATCCTTGATGTTACGCTTTCTAAAGTTGGCGGCAAGGGGTTATTCGTAAAAGAGATTGAACAAGCTATGTATGATAAAAGAATTGATATGGCTGTCCACAGCATGAAGGATATGCCGGCTGTCCTGCCAGAAGGGCTTGTGATTGGTTCAATCCCTGAACGTGAAGATCCACGTGATGTTCTGATTTCTAAAGGAAATGTTCTGTTAAATGATCTTCCAAGTGGCGCCGTGATTGGAACGAGCAGTCTTCGCCGCAGTGCGCAAATTCTTGCTAGACGCCCTGATTTAGAGATTAAATGGATTCGTGGAAACATTGATACACGGATGGCCAAACTAGAATCAGGTGAGTACGATGGAATTATCCTTGCTGCTTCTGGTTTGAAACGCATGGGTTGGGCAGAAGAAACTGTGACAGAGTTCATCGACCAAGATATTTGTGTTCCTGCTGTTGGTCAAGGTGCGCTTTCAATCGAGTGCCGCGAGGATGACAAAGAGCTTCTTGAGTGGTTGGCAAAATTCACTTGTTTGAAAACTGCTGATGCTGTCATTGCTGAACGTACTTTCCTTGCAAAAATGGAGGGTGGTTGCCAAGTACCGATTGCCGGCTATGCTTCCATCAATGACAAACATGAGGTTACCTTAACCGCACTTGTTGGTTCACCAGATGGCAAGGTAATTTACAAAGAAATGGTGACTGGAACAAATCCTGTTGTGGTAGGAAACCGTGCCGCTGAACAGTTAACTAGTATGGGTGCTAAAGAGCTAATCGATTCAGTTAAAGCGGAGCTAGATTCGGAATGATACCTGCGCCTCCTCTGCAAAATAAACATGTCTTGATTCCTAGAGGAGCAAAACAGGCAAGAGCTTTCTCAGAATTGGTAGAAAGGCTTGGAGGGATTCCGGCTGAAATCCCTCTGATCGCTTTTCGCCCAATTCCTGCATCTGAAGAGTTAGTTTACATATTAAAAGAAGTACATAAATACGACTGGATTGTTTTTACTAGCAATGTCACGGTTGAGACTTTCTTTTCCTACTACAAAAATAGTGGGGAACCTTTTCCTAAGATTGCGGTAATTGGATCAAAAACAAGAGAAGTGCTTGAAGAGAAACATTATCAAGCTAGTTTTACACCGAAAGAATATGTAGCTGAAGGTTTTGTGAAGGAATTCCTTCCACAAGTTAGTGAAGGAATGCGCGTGCTGATTCCAAAGGGGAATCTAGCAAGAGAATATATTGCTTCTTCGTTAAGAAAACATGGTGTATTGGTCGATGAATTGATTATCTATGAAACCTATATGCCAGAAGAAAGTCGCAGCAAGCTCGCACAGATGATTACTGATGGGAAGCTCGAAATCCTCGCGTTTACGAGTCCCTCGACCATTGATCATTTTATGAAAACAGTAAAAGACTATCAATTAGAAGATAGAGTAGAGAACTGTATTGTCGCTTGCATCGGTCCCGTCTCCAAGCGGAAAGCAGAAGAGTACGGGTTAACGGTGCACGCTTGTCCTAAGACGTACACCGTCGAAGAAATGATGAAGAGTGTGATTGAATATTTAAAGAATGAACAGGAGGAGCTAAAATGAAAGATCTCCAATTTTCTCGTCACCGTCGCTTAAGAAGCAGTGCGACAATGAGGTCGTTGGTCCGTGAAACCTATCTTCGTACAGAAGATTTTATTTATCCGTTGTTTATCCTTGAAGGGGAAAATAAAAAAAATGAAGTAAAGTCAATGCCAGGTGTTTATCAACTATCGATGGATAATCTAAAGGCAGAAATGGACGAAGTAGTTGGATTAGGGATTAAGTCGGTTTTACTATTCGGTGTACCAGATGAAAAAGACGAATGTGGAACCCAAGCCTACCATGACCACGGAATTGTCCAGGTTGCGACTCGTTATATCAAAGAAAACTATCCAGAGGTCATCGTTGTAGCGGATACTTGCCTTTGCGAATACACAAGTCATGGTCACTGTGGCTTAATTGAAAACGGCGATGTTGACAACGATTCATCACTTGAACTTTTGGTCCAAACCGCTGTTAGCCAAGCTCAAGCTGGTGCAGACATTATTGCGCCATCCAACATGATGGACGGCTTTGTTGCAGCCATTCGTGCAGGGCTTGATGAAGCAGGCTTTCATAACATTCCAATCATGAGCTATGCGGTAAAATATGCTTCGGCATTTTACGGACCTTTCCGTGACGCTGCGGACAGCACACCACAGTTTGGGGATCGTAAAACGTACCAAATGGACCCTGCAAACCGCCTAGAAGCAATTCGTGAAGCAGAATCAGATGTGGATGAAGGTGCTGACTTCCTGATTGTAAAACCGGGAATGCCATACCTTGATATTGTTCGTGATGTGAAAAATAATTTCAACTTACCTGTTGTCATTTATAATGTTAGTGGCGAGTACTCCATGGTTAAAGCAGCAGCCGCAAACGATTGGATTGATGAGGAACGAATCGTGATGGAAATGCTAACAGGTATGAAGCGTGCTGGTGCGGATTTAATCATCACGTATCATGCGAAGGATGCCGCACGTTGGCTTAAAGAACAATAATAAGATAAATTCTGTTAGTGGGGGCTTTCATCCCCCACTTCTTTTCGATAGACCTGATTTATCTGAAGTCAGAGAGTACTATCCAAAATAGGCAAAAAAATCCGATAACACCTAAAGTGAGGGATGTTTTGATGCGATCTTATGAAAAATCAATAGCAGCATTTGAAAAAGCAAAAAACATGATGCCTGGTGGCGTTAACAGTCCTGTTCGTGCGTTTAAATCAGTTAAGATGGATCCGATTTTTATGGAGCGCGGCAAAGGGTCAAAAATTTACGATATTGATGGCAATGAATATATCGACTATGTACTTTCTTGGGGCCCGTTAATTCTGGGTCACAGCAACGACAGAGTGGTTGAGGCACTTAAAAAGGTCGCTGAAATGGGGACAAGCTTTGGTGCGCCTACTGAGATGGAGAACAAAATGGCCGAGCTTGTAATCGAACGTGTGCCATCGATTGAAGTGGTCCGGATGGTATCGTCTGGGACAGAAGCAACGATGAGTGCACTTCGTTTGGCACGTGGGTATACAGGACGCAATAAGATTCTTAAATTTGAAGGCTGCTACCATGGCCATGGCGATTCTTTGCTTATTAAAGCAGGATCTGGCGTTGCTACGCTTGGTTTGCCTGATAGCCCAGGTGTTCCAGAGAGTGTTGCTAAAAATACAATCACGGTCGCTTATAATGACTTAGAGAGTGTTCGCTACGCGTTTGAACAGTTTGGCGACGATATTGCTTGTGTCATCGTTGAACCTGTTGCAGGGAATATGGGCGTTGTGCCTCCACTTCCAGGCTTCCTCGAAGGCTTGCGTGATGTAACGAGTGAATATGGCTCACTATTGATCTTTGATGAGGTCATGACAGGGTTCCGTGTTGGTTATAACTGTGCACAAGGTCATTTCGGGGTAACGCCTGATTTAACCTGTCTAGGAAAGGTAATCGGCGGCGGTCTTCCAGTGGGCGCTTATGGTGGAAAAAGAGAAATCATGGAGCAAATCGCACCAAGCGGTCCGATTTACCAAGCTGGAACTCTATCAGGGAATCCACTAGCGATGACCGCTGGATACGAGACGTTGAGCCAGCTTACTCCTGAATCATATGAGGGCTTCAAGAAAAAAGGAGATATGCTAGAGGCAGGCATCAAAGCGGCAGCTGAGAAGTATGATGTTCCAGTTTCATTTAACCGCGCTGGTTCCATGATTGGTTTCTTCTTCACAAATGAAGCAGTCATCAACTATGATGTAGCAAAAACGTCTAACCTCGAGTATTTCGCTAGCTATTACCGTGAAATGGCGAATGAAGGGGTATTCCTACCACCTTCACAATTCGAAGGCTTGTTCTTGTCTACTGAACACTCTGATGAAGATATTCAGAAAACCATTGCAGCAGCAGAAAAAGCATTTTCGAAGCTTAAAGGGTAATATTTATATCGAGACTCACATTTCTATTTGGAGATGTGGGTTTTTTGTTTCTGTTCTCGAAGTTCTTGTTGATTGAAAAGGAATGGTTGATTTCCGCTCCAGGTGCTTGCTTTCCGCGGGGCGGGCGGTGAGCCTCCTCGGCGCTTTAGCGCCTGCGGGGTCTCACCTGTCCCGCTGCTCCCGCAGGAGTCAAGCACCTTCCGCTCCAATCAACCGTTGTCATCCACATGTTACATCTTCCTCAATCCATACAAATAATTTTATATCGTTACCTTCGCATAACATGCTTTTTTATCATAAACACCGACCTCAAGTCATAAAGTGTAATTGACATAGTGATTTTACGCTTGTGAAACGAAAGGAGGAGTCGCTTTGTCTACGGGAAATCAATCGTGCCTGCGGTTTTCCCTTGAGGAATCGGTATGGTTTCAAAGAGGACAGGAAGTCGCAGAGCTTATCTCCATTTCGCTAGACCCAGATATCACCATCCAAGAAAACGATCAATATGTGACGATTAAAGGTTCGCTGGAGCTGACTGGCGAATATAAATGCCCAGAACAGGTAGAAGAGGGAGAAGAAGCGCCTAAATTTGCTGGCAGGCAGGTTCACTCGGTGAATGAGCGTGAAGAAGAAGAAGGAGTTCTAGAATTCCTTCATCAATTCCCGGTCGATATCACGATCCCTCAAAACCGGATTGAAAGCATTTATGATATCGACATACAGGTCGAGTCCTTCGATTATGACTTTCCAGAAAGAAACAGCATGAAGCTAACAGCTGAGCTTGCGATCACCGGTTTATACGGAGAACAGCAGCATGGAAGTGAAGAAGGTGAGTTAGAAGAAACAGCTTCGCCAGTTGAAGTGGCAGATTTAGAGCCATTGTATCGTCAATCAGCGACTGCAGAAGCAGAGGCTGAAACAGCACAAGAGCAGCCTGTTGAGGTCTTCACCTCATTTCAAAAGGTGGAAAATCAGGCAGAACAAGAAGAATCAGAATACAGGGATTTTTCCTTTATACCTCAGCCGGAAACTCAAGAGAACAATGACAACCAGGAAACTGCTGGACTCTATGAGCCTTTCAGAGCGGAGGCTAGAAAGGAGCCACCAAGCGTGGGAGAAAATAATAAGGAATCAGTACTTTCTCGTCAAGAACAGCCAACCAGTCAGGAGCCGGCATTGTTATCCTCACAAGAGGCAGCAAGCGCATCTTCTGCTGAGACAAATGAAAACCCAGCACCAGTTCAATCGAACGTGACAGAATTACCAACTGTAGCTTCTACGGAACCAGAACCGGAGTTAGCGCGGGCTGAAGCCGAACAGCCTGAAGTCCAACAGGTCCCAATTATTAATGAAAAAGCACAACCAGAAGAAGTGATGGAGGTAGAAGAAGAAAGCTCAAGTTCCTCGTCTTCTTCTGAGGATGAAAAGCCTAAAAAGAAGAAAAAGATGTCTAAGAAAAAGGGTCTATCTATTGCTGAGTTTTTAGCAAGAAAAGAAGAAACAGAGGTCGCAAAGCTGCGTGTGTGTATTGTCCAACAAGGTGACACCATTCAACAAATTGCCGACCGATATGATGTTTCCGTCCAACAAATCATCAGTCAAAATCAACTAGGTTTAGATCAGGATGTTGCTGAGGGTCAGGTTTTATATGTTCCTAGTGGATATGTGACAGAAGGTAAGAGATAAGAAAATAAACAGATGTAGAGCAGGTTTTTTGAACCTGCTCACATCTTTTTTTAGAAATGGGCACGTACACCTTGGTTTTAACTAGAAAATATAAGGTTTTAATTTTGGGAAATTCCCAGCACTAGCGCCCACCGACTCCTTCGCTAAACTGGCGCTTACGCTTTTCGATGTGAAAGTGAGTGAATCCTATGGATAACGATCATGCACTTCAGGAAACAGCAGGTATCCTTACAAACTATGGAATCAAGCCTTATTATGTTGAGGATTATGGCAAAATTAAAAAGGTTTATGCCAATACAGGAACGTATGCACTTAAACAAATTGACCCACATAAGGGAATCGATTTTATTCGTCAAGTGCAATTCCTATATCAAAAAGGTTACAACCGGATTGTTCCAATCTTTCCAACAGGAGATGGGCGCTATGCGGTTTATGCGAAGAATCGGTTGTATTATTTAATGCCCTGGCTTTCCAATGATGAAAAAGAAAACCGAGACGAGCGCCCAGTGCAAATGTTTCGAGAGTTAGCGCGGATGCATACCTTGTCATCTCGTGAGCTTGAAATCAGTCAGGAAGCACGGGAAGAGCATTATGAAAATACCATCAAACAATATGAAAAAGATGAAGAATTTTTAGAAGGATTTATTGAAGCCAGCGAAGAAGAATGGTATATGTCTCCTTTTCAACTAACGTTTTGTTTGTATTATAACAATATCCGTCAGGCGATGGGGTTTGCGAAGCAAAAACTTGAAAGCTGGAGGGAAAAGACAAAGGATCAAAAGAAAGCTCGGATGGTGCAACTACATGGCAATCTCTCAACAGAGCATTTCCTTTATGATGAAAAAGGGTATGGCTATTTTACCAATTTTGAAAAGGCGAGAGTCGGTTCTCCGATTCAAGATATCCTGCCCTACTTGTCTCGTTATTTAAAAACAAGGCCGAAGAGGTCAGATGAGGCGGTTGAATGGATTAGTATGTATTTAAACTATTTTCCGTTAAAGGAGGATGAGCGCCTGCTGTTTCTCAGCTATCTCGCTTATCCAACGGGAATGCTACGAACAGCGGAGGTCTATTTTATGCAGAAGACGAAACAGGATGAGAGAAAAGCAGTTCAAAAGCTTCAAAGGCAATTCTGGCATTTAAAAAACACCGAATATGTCGCCATGAGACTCGAAGAAATTGAGCGGCAGAAACAAGCGGCGATTGAGCAAGCCAAACAACAGGCCGAACAAGAAAGAGCCCAAAGTTGATGCTGAGCTTGGGCTCTTTTAAATGATTTGCATATGAATCGCGACCGCTAGGAAAATGATGATCATAAGTAACAAAATATCAAATCCAGTTGGAAAAATCAGCGTTCGAATACTCTGAAACACACATATCGGAATCATAAACTGCGCACAAGCCGCCCTTAAGTTTTTCAACCACCGCGGATAAGTGTAGGGATTATACCGTTTCCTCAAAATCAGTATCCTCCTTGGGATGCTTTTTTTTAGTTTATGACACAAATGGAGGATATGTGCCTAATCTACAAAACTATAATCAATTTCAAGGGGTTTCCAATTTCATATTGAATTGTTCTAGGAGGAATGACATAATTAAAAAGTCATAGAAAACTGGGAACTTACGCCAAGTGTAACAGCGATGATTTAGACTTTCAGAAGGAGTCAACACATAATGTATTGGTTTATCTTACTTTTTCCGCTTATGATTTTCCCTTGGGGATATGATCCCATATTCACTACACCTAAATACTTCTATTTGCAAATGTTTGTTTTTATTTATTGGCTACTAATTATCTTTAAACGAAAATATCAAACAATACAACTAGATAGGGAAAAGTATCATATTGAAATCATACTATCCATTTTTATAAGTCTAGTCTGTCTTTCAACTGTTCTATCTGAAAATCCAATGACATCCATTTATGGAACAGAGAATCGTTCGGAAGGGCTTTTTACTTTTATTGCTTATGGGAGTATTTTTCTTTTTTCGTATCGATTTATAGAAGGCAACCATTTACATAATGTTCTAAAGGGCATTGTTGGTGTTTCTGTTTTTGTTTCGGTTTATGGAATACTTCAGCATTATCAACTAGATTTTCTACCTCGAAGCAGCGGCAGGATAGGCTACGACCGCAGCTATGCATTCTTTGGGAACCCCAACTTTTATGGGTCGTATCTGGTATTAATCATAATGCTAGGGATAGCGTTGTATTTGACTGCTAAAAACAAAAAGACTATTTTGTTTTATATAACAGCAGTTAGTTTAGGATATGTCGCCTTGCTTTTTACAGGAACTAGAAGCGGCTGGCTTGGGGTATTTTGCGCACTTCTCTTTATAACGGTATTAGTAATTTTAAAAAGAAGAAACTTATGGAAAAAGTGGCTATTGTTGTTTTCCGTTTTAATGTCTTTGACAGTAATGATAAATCTAGCTGAACAAGGTGACTTCTCCAATAGATTCGGTTCTATTTTTTCGGACGCATCAAAAATAGCTCTACAGGAAACAACAGGGCGCGAAGGCTCTAGCCGTTGGTTTATCTGGAGAAATTCACTTCAATTGGTAAAAGACTATTTCTGGATTGGATCGGGACCCGATACCTTCAAGTATGTTTTTCCCGCCACCCCGGAAGAGCGAGAACAATACTTGGGTAACCGTTTTATGATTGTAGATAAAGCCCACAACGAATACTTACAATTAGCTATTACACTAGGAGTACCTGCTTTAATTCTTTATCTTTCATTGGTAGTTTTTGTAGTGAGGAAAACATTCCAGGCTATTAGGATTGCATCCGAATATGAAAAAATTATTCTCTATGGGTTACTTTCAGCCATTTTGGGATATCTTGTTCAAGCCTTTTTTAATATTAGTGTTGTTTCCGTAGCACCTTTCCTTTGGGTTATCCTAGGGATTGCATTAGCTAGAGCTGAAAAATGTCTTAAACAAAATGATGAGTCTTTTGAGTATCATTCGGTCAATAAAAGTGCATAAATGTAGTGTCGTTTTGTTATCATAGTGTATATATTATAAAAAAATTGGCAATGAATATTGACGTTATGAACCTTTTTTGGTTAGTATATACAATATAATTAAATGATGAATGCAATGACAGGGAAGAGTACGATAATAACCTACTTTAAGAGAGGGAAATCAAATGCTGAGAGATTTCCTAAGTTAGGCAATCGGAAGGTCGCCCTCGAGCTTCTTTAGCGAAAAGATTTTCACATCTTAGTAGTTAAAGACGGATAAAATCCGTTATCTTGTTTGAGAGCCAATCATTATATTGATTATTGATTGGAAAAAAGGTGGTACCGCGAATCGCACTCCATTCGTCCTTTTACAAGGCGAATGGAGTTTTTTTGTTTTTAATTGGAAAAATCAGGAGGAAAGAACCATGGAAGATAATTTAACGATGCCAACGAAATACGATCCGGCGTCCATTGAAAAAGGTCGCTATGACTGGTGGATTAATGGCAAATTTTTTGAAGCGAAAGATGATTCCGAGAAACAACCTTACACCATTGTCATCCCACCACCAAATGTAACTGGTAAGTTGCACCTAGGTCATGCTTGGGATACAACGTTACAAGATATTTTAACGCGAATGAAAAGAATGCAAGGCTATGATGTACTTTGGCTACCAGGAATGGACCATGCCGGGATTGCGACACAAGCCAAAGTTGAAGCAAAGTTAAAAGAAGAAGGCAAAAGCCGCTATGACCTTGGGCGAGAGGCTTTCGTTGAAGAAACTTGGAAGTGGAAAGAAGAGTACGCTGGTCATATTCGTCAGCAATGGTCGAAGCTTGGTTTAGGACTCGATTACAGCCGTGAGCGTTTTACGCTTGACGAAGGTTTATCAAAAGCCGTACGCGAAGTTTTCGTTTCTTTGTATAAAAAAGACCTAATTTACCGTGGTGAATATATCATCAACTGGGATCCGTCTACAAAGACAGCTCTATCAGATATCGAGGTTATTTATAAGGACGTTCAAGGTGCGTTCTATCACATGAGATACCCTCTTGCAGATGGTTCCGGCCACATTGAAGTAGCCACAACTCGTCCAGAAACCATGCTAGGTGATACGGCTGTAGCGGTTCATCCAGAAGATGATCGTTACAAGCACTTAATTGGTAAAACGGTCATTCTTCCAATTGTTGGACGTGAAATCCCAATCGTTGGCGACGATTATGTTGATATGGAATTCGGTTCTGGGGCAGTAAAAATTACACCAGCACATGACCCGAATGACTTTGAAATCGGTAACCGTCATAATCTTGAAAGAATTCTTGTGATGAACGAAGATGGCACCATGAATGCAAAAGCTGGGAAATACCAAGGCATGGACCGTTTTGAATGCCGTAAGCAGATTGTTAAAGATCTTCAAGAGCAAGACATTCTCTTTAAAATTGAAGAACATATGCATTCTGTTGGGCATTCAGAGCGTAGTGGGGCAGTGGTTGAGCCGTACCTATCTACACAATGGTTCGTTAAAATGCAGCCACTTGCTGATAAAGCTATTGCGCTACAAGAAAAAGAGAATAAAGTAAACTTTGTTCCAGACCGTTTTGAGAAAACGTACCTACGCTGGATGGAAAACATCCGTGATTGGTGTATTTCAAGACAGCTATGGTGGGGACACCGTATTCCTGCTTGGTATCATAAAGAAACTGGTGAGGTTTATGTTGACCATGAACCACCAGCTGATATTGAAAATTGGGAACAAGATAAAGATGTGTTGGATACATGGTTCAGTTCAGCGCTTTGGCCGTTCTCCACAATGGGCTGGCCCGATAGCGAATCAGATGATTTTAAGCGTTACTATCCAACAGCAGCTCTCGTAACTGGTTATGATATCATTTTCTTCTGGGTATCTCGCATGATTTTCCAAGGGCTTGAGTTCACAGGGGAGCGTCCATTTAAAGATGTTCTCATTCATGGACTTGTACGTGATGCTGAAGGTCGGAAAATGAGTAAATCACTTGGCAATGGTGTTGATCCAATGGATGTGATCGACCAATATGGTGCTGATTCATTACGCTACTTCTTGTCAACTGGAAGCTCTCCAGGTCAGGATCTACGTTACTCTACGGAAAAAGTAGAATCCACCTGGAACTTTGCTAATAAAATTTGGAACGCTTCACGTTTTGCATTAATGAACATGAACGGATTAAAATATGATGAAATCGATTTAACAGGTGAAAAGTCCGTAGCGGATAAGTGGATCCTAACTCGTTTAAATGAAGCGATTGAAAATGTAACAAGATTGTCTGATCGCTATGAATTTGGTGAAGTTGGCCGTGTTCTTTACAACTTCATCTGGGATGATTTCTGTGACTGGTATATTGAAATGGCAAAACTTCCATTATACGGGGAAGACGAAGCAGCGAAGAAAACAACTCGTTCAATCCTAGCTTATGTACTGGATCATACGATGCGTTTATTGCATCCATTTATGCCATTTATCACTGAGGAAATTTGGCAGAACCTACCGCACTCCGGTGAATCCATTACAGTTGCACAATGGCCAACAGTTAACGCTGAACTTACTGATGAGGCTGCAGCTGCCGAAATGAAGCTACTAGTGGAGGTCATTCGTTCCGTAAGAAATATCCGTGCAGAAGTGAATACACCATTAAGTAAAAAAATTAACATGTTCTTAAAAGCAAAGGACGAACAAGTTCTTGCTATCGTTGAAAAGAACCGCGCTTATATCGAGCGTTTCTGTAATCCAGAAACCTTAGAGATGGGTATCAACGTGGAAGCACCAGACAAGGCGATGACAGCCGTTGTTACTGGACTAGAAATTATTCTACCACTAGAAGGTTTGATCAACATTGATGAAGAAATTGCACGTCTTGAGAAAGAACGTGAGAAACTTAATAAAGAAGTAGAGCGCGTACAGAAGAAGCTTAGCAACGAAGGCTTTGTGAAAAAAGCACCAGAAAAGGTCATTGAAGAAGAACGTGCAAAAGAAAAAGATTATACAGAAAAACGTGCCGCAGTTGAAGCAAGAATACAAGAGCTAAAAGGATAAATAAAAGGTATAATAAGGTGAGACGGTTCCAACAATGGATTCGTCTCCTCTTTATTTTGAGTAAGTATACGGGGGGTGACAGGAATGGTTACTACTTATAAGGAAGCCCTTGACTGGATACATGGAAGGTTAAGGCTTGGAATCAAGCCAGGACTAAAGCGAATGGAAGCAATGATGTCAGAGCTAGGTTCACCGGAAACAAAACTGAAGGCTGTTCATATTGGTGGTACAAATGGCAAAGGATCCACAGTAACATTTCTACGCTCGATTTTGGAGGCAAGCGGGTATAGTGTGGGTACGTTTACGTCACCATATATTGAACAATTCAATGAACGAATAAGTGTGAATGGCCAGGCAATAAGCGACGGAGAGATTGTGGAGCTTGTTAACGTGATACACCCACTAGCACATAAGTTGGAAGAAACCGAATTAGGGGGACCAACGGAGTTTGAAGTTATTACCGCAATGGCCTTTTATTATTTTGGACACGTTCATCCAGTAGATATTGTATTGTTTGAGGTTGGCTTAGGTGGAAGATTGGATTCAACCAATATCATTCAGCCAATGGCCTCCGTCATCACTAATATTGGGCTTGATCATACCAATATTTTAGGAAACACATATGAAGAAATTGCCTTTGAAAAAGCAGGGATTATTAAAGAAAACACGCCTGTGTTTACAGCTGTTCAGCATAAAGGATCATTGCAGGTCATTAAAAATCAAGCAAGTGAAAAAAATGCATCAATTCTCGTGTTAAATGAGGATTTTTCAATAGTTAAGTATCAGGGTTTGACTAAAGGTGAGCAGTTTTCTTTGAAAAGTAAATTTGGCGATTTAACCGATTTAGAGTTAGGGATGATTGGTAAGCATCAGACTGAGAATGCCAGTTTAGCGGTAGTTGCCCTACAATATCTGGACGAACAAAAGCTTATTACAGTCACTGAGCAATCAATCAGAACCGGATTGAGCGCTGCCTATTGGCCAGGAAGATTTGAGGTTCTTTCGGAGCAGCCTTTAGTCATCCTTGACGGGGCGCATAATGATGAAGGAGTTTCAAAATTAGTGGAGACATTGTCTACACGGTACGCCAATCGCTCTATCCATATCGTATTCGCAGCCTTAAAAGACAAAAAGCTAGATAAAATGATTGCTCAACTAGATCAAGTCGCTGACCAGATTACCTTTGTGTCGTTTGATTTTCCACGTGCCGCAGCAGCAGAAGCTTTGGTGAAGTTAAGTCATTCTGAACATAAATTAGGTGTGGAAGACTGGCGAACTTATTTGTCTGAGGAAGTTGCCAGACTAAAAGAAGAGGAAGTACTCGTCATTACAGGTTCGCTTTATTTTATTTCGGAAGTGAAATCTTATTTAAGAATAACCTCACAAAGTAGTAAAATTCTACTAAAACAATAAGAAAAAAATGTAAAAAGCTAAAGGGCTGGCCCTTTAGCTTTTTACCTAATTATACTCAACACGATCGACTAGCGCTTCAATATTTTGCCCCCATTTAATGGTAAGATTGATTGATGCTGGGCTACCGCACTGTTGTTCAAATATCTCGTCCCCAACTTCACTTTTAACAAATAGATTTCCATTAATTTTATTTGGTTGAGAATTATTGACAGTCAAATTTCCCTGTACACACATCGTAGAGTTGCCGGAAATATCCAATTTATCGATAACTGCATTTCCTCCAACATATACAAAAGAACCGTTATCAAGCTCTAAATGTTTACCATTAATGATATTTCCTCCGACTAATATCCTTGATCCTACATCGACTTTTAAGTTTCCTTCAAAGGTTGCGTTCTTTTTAGTTTCTATAGTAAGTTTGGAAGCACCATTCATGTTACTTCCAATTTTAATCCCACCTTCAGAATGGATTTTCAAATTAACTGAGTTATTTGCATTACCATCAATTGTAAAAACATTATTAGGGTTAGTAGAATAGGCAATTTTATCTGAAAGACCGTTATTATTTCCGTTATTATTATTGTTTTTTCCAGGTAGTGGGTTTGAGCCATCTACTAAGATGGCGTCACAGCCAGAAGTAAACGATGTACACCCGGTTTCCGGCAAGGGCACTTCATTAAATGTAGGTAAAACAAAATTAATTGAGTCTTGATTCACTATAATCGACTCTAAATTGAGCAGTACATCAGCTTCTAGGGCAGTCGGATGACTGTCTCCCTCGCTTCCATTAACAGAAAAATGAACTTTTACCTCATTCGTATCAGTATCAACTGCAGTTGAAATATTATTAATTTCAAAAATCGCGTCATTATTAGCTTCGATGGTGACAGGTCCTTCTTTCTGTAGCTCACGTTTGATAATTTCTGCTGTGGCAAGGATAGCTTCCTCTCTAGCTGCTGCTTCATCAATATCTTCACCAGGAAGAGGATTTAGGTTGTCGTTCACTTTCTGATTTACTTCAGCTCCGCTTGACTCAAATATCTGTTGAATGGCAACCTTATAATATGCAATTCCTGCTTCGGCAACAGCAGTTGACTGTGAGGAACTTTCAACAATTGAATTTTGCTTCACACTGCTAAAAGCTTGTCCCATGAAAGAAAGGAAAACAATTAGAAATACAACGATGATTAATAAAACCGTGACGAGAGCGTACCCTTTTTCGTTATTCAGACGATTCATCTACAGTCTCCCTCCCTAGACGATAAAGCGTTATTTTAACGTCTATAGAATTATTTGTGTTATTTTTATCTGTCAGGGTTAATGTTAGTGGGACATCAGGCATATTTCCACTTCCTCCCACTATCTGTCCACCAGTTTGGGAGATTGGTAGTGTCGTGGTGTATGTGACACAAATTTGGTCGGGGTCAAAAATTTGAGATTCCCCATTATATTTGATAATAATTCCACAAGGTGAATCTTCCCGAACACTTCCAATTTCATATGAGTTTACTGTTTGATGTACTTTCAGTAAGCTGGTAGTAATAATGTTGGCTTCCTGCATCATCATGTTTTTTGTAATTGATTTTTGTGAATAATTAAAGCCTTGGAAGAATACTTGCCAGATAAGAATTCCTGCAATAGATAGAATAGTTATAGTGGCCAGTACTTCGACTAAGGTTAAACCGCGATCATTCCTCATTAATCATCCCGCCTTTGGAACTAAGATATATCCATATGTCTCAGTAACCACCTTGTCATTGTCATTTAAAAGCCGAACAACAATTAGATGCGCATTATGAAGCTTTGAAATTTTACTAGCCACTTCTTTTATATTTATGGTAGCTTTAAAATCATTTTTAGTAGTGTTGAAGACATAATAGCCATCCGCAAGTTGTGGTGGATCCAAGCTTAATAAGAGTGTTGTATCCGGATTCGAAATATAGGTTATCATTTCACTATTTTCTTGCCATTCAATTAATAATTCTTTAGCAAGTGAAATGGCTTGTACCTTATCTTCATTATATTTATTCATCTTCCCCATTTGAGGGAAGATGTTCATTAAAGATACGAGAATAATTGATAGTATAGTTAGTGCAGCCAGCACTTCAATAAGTGTAACTCCGTTATTATTACGTAGAACCTTCATCTGATCCAATCCCTTCAAGGGTATTCCGCTATTTTCAACTCTATCATATCATTTATACATTAAATAAGAGAAAAGAACTATGTTAAAAAGTAAGGAATTTTTCCCTTTTTTTGTGTTAATTGACATTAGATTGTTATCTATTCTTCTTTTAAAATACTTTTTTGTGTAATACAATAAGGAAAATGGACTGTGTCTAATTATGTAGAAATTGATAGAAATAGATTGAATATTGATTAGGGGTGTCGAAGTGGTGAGCTTTCTATTCGCCAGTATTGCAATACTGGTCCTTTTACCTATTTTATATTTTTTACCACTGGGCTTTTCAGTAAAAGGGAAAGGTGTGATCTTTGCACTATCCCTATTGATTTCGTTAGTAGGGTTAATTGCTACACCTATTCTTCAACTATGGCAAATCGGTTTAATTCTTTTGTTATTTGTCGGTCTCGCGGCCTATTTGCTAAGAAATAAAATGGACCGATTTCTTGAGGTTGCAACAGAAGAAGGAAATGAGTTGCTGCAACCTGTGAATCAAACGGTCATCCCGGAAAATGTCAATGATGCCTTTAGCTATATTGCAACATCCGATCAAAAGCAAAAAGAAACGACAGAGCCAGAACAAACTGGAATCTTAGCCAAAGCATTGAGACAAGCTGGAGAAGCGAAACCAAGCATCCTCTTTGGAAATGGTAAGTCTGATAAAGATGGTCTCGATCTTACATTATTTACTGAAGAAATTGCCGCTACAAGTGAAGCTGTGGATCATGAAATCAATCAAGAAGAGTCTGAAACTAGTTACCTTGCTGATATGGAAGAATTGTTAGCAGTCGAAGAGAACGTTGAAAGCTTAAAACCTATAACAGATAAACATGAGTTAGCTGAAATTCCAGTTGATAACGTAAAAAGTGCTCCAACAAGATTACAAGGCAACTTAACGCTAGACGAAGATGAGTTAGCAGAAATTCCTGGCTTCGATGAAGTGAATGTAAATGAGATTCAGAGCAAGCCAACAGCTGTTCTAAAAAGCCAAGAAAAATCGGAAGACTTTTTAGATGAGTTGGATGAGATTCCTGAAGTTGATTTTCATAACAAAGACACGAAAGAACAAACGAAAGAAACTGCGTTGGATGCGGAATTTTGGAATCAGTTGCTAGAAGAAGATGAATTAGAAATCATTGATGATGAGGAATTAGAAAAAGTAAAATAAAACTTAGGACTGAACAGTCAATAGAGGCTGTTTCTTTCCTTTTTTAGCATGAAATAAAACACGCGTGACAGCTTGTAGGGGGAAACAGGTGTGAACAAACAACAAGGAATGAAACTGTTTATCGTACTTTTGCTTAGTACTTTATTTATCTATAGTTTTTCACATTTTGGTGCCCTTGCGTATGAAGCGGTCACAAGTGAGGAAGACATCTTTTTATCAGGGACAACCATTGGTTCTGTTGATGTTTCCGGACAGGCAAAGGCTGATGCAGGAACAAGCATTGCTGACCATATCCAAAGATGGCAAGCAGAAGCCAAAATTAATGTGAAATATAAAGAGAAACAAATTCCTGTTAACCTGGATATCTATCAATTTGATATTCAAGGTTCAATCGATACTGCACAAAACGGTCAACAGAATCCATTGCTTGCTTCAATCGATTCAGAGGATCTAGATGGATTCCTAATCCAGCTATCTTCAAACTTAGCACTAGATAATACAGCTATTACAGCTATTAAAAACGAATTGCTTGCTTTTGGGCAAAATTTAACAATCGGTCAGCAGGAACTTTCGGTTAACCAATTAATTGAAACAGATGCAGAAAATGAAACAATTAGTGAAAATACACTCACTCTTCACGGTGCAAGCGTGGCAATGAAGGACTGGGTTGAGGCGTTATCACCAATTACCGTTCCTGCTCAATCGCAAATTTCGTTTGTGAAATTATTAGAAGAAAGTCAGTTGACTGCGATACCATCAGGAATAAGCAGTATGATTGCTTCTGGAATTTACTCAACCATCCTTTCTACAAACTTTGAAATTATTGAACGCCATATCGGACAAGTATTACCGGATGATATTGAGTTGGGGTATGAAGCAAAAATTAATCCTGATAATCACTTGGATTTTGTCTTTGGGAACCCAAATGATACAGAGTATATGATTGAACTTCAATGGAGTTATCCTGTATTGACTGTACAACTAAAAGGAAGCCCATTTTTATACAAATACGAAATTGTAGAAAGTGACAAAAAAGAGTTTAAGCCAAAAACCATTATTCAGTATAGCCCGCAGCTGCTTCCAGAACAAAATAAGGTTAAAGAAGCAGGGAAGCATGGTTATCTGATTAAAATCTCACGTAAGGTGCTAGGAGAAAAGGGTGAGTTGTTACGTGAGGAAATCATTTCAGAGGATTTCTATGTGCCAGTTGAAAAAGTAGAGGTTCATGGATTAAAGGCAGGTACGACGAGCGATGACGCGACTACGGACACAATTCAAGATGATACGGAACCGGCCACTGACACAACTAACGCTGACAGTTCGACTGAAGTTGATCAAGAAACAACTGATACGAATGAATCTACTAAAGAATCCCAAGGACAAGGACAAAAAGATAGTCTAGACAATGACTTCTGGGGCAAGCCAAATGAAAGTGAAAAATAAACCATTTGAAGCGGTGATTCTAAATGAAACAAACTAGAAAACGGCTTGGTGACTTAATTGTTGAAGCGGGCTTAATTACAGAAGAACAGCTTCAAGAGGCATTACAGGAAAAGCAATCAAGTCAGAAAACCGGCGATTTGCTTGTGAAAAAGGGATTAATTACCGAACAGCAATTGATTGAAGTGTTGGAAGTTCAACTTGGAATCCCACATATTAGTTTATATGGTTATCCCTTTGATACAAACCTTTTTACACTGATTTCTAAGGAAACAGCACAACGTAACCTCGTGGTTCCGTTGCGCCGTGAAGGAGATAAATTACTCGTTGCGATGGCCGATCCGATGGATTTCTTTGCAGTGGATGATTTACGGTTATCAACTGGCTTCCAAATTGAAAAGGTAATTGCAACGCGAGACGACATTATACGAGCGGTTAATAAATATTACGATGTTGGTGAAGAGTTCGATGAATTGAATGAAACCACTAAAGGTGATTCAGGTCAAGATGAAAGTATCACCGATGAATCGTCTCCAATTGTTAAACTAGTGAATCAAATTTTACTAAGCGCTGTGATGCAAAAAGCGAGTGATATTCATATTGATCCACAAGAGACAAAAGTGATTGTCCGATTCCGCGTCGATGGCTTATTACGTGTGGAGCGAACATTGCCAAAACAAATGCAAAGCATGCTAATTGCCCGGTTAAAAATCATGTCGAATCTTGATATTACCGAACATCGTGTGCCCCAGGATGGTCGGATTAAAGTGACGATTGACTATCATCCAATTGATTTGCGAGTGTCTTCTTTACCTACTGTGTATGGTGAAAAAATCGTTATGCGGATTCTCGACCTGTCTAGTGCGATTACCGATCTTGAAAAATTAAGTTTTAACAAAATCAATCTTGAACGTTTTAATAAATTGATTGAAAAACCAAATGGGATTATGTTAATTACCGGACCCACTGGTTCAGGGAAATCTTCGACGCTTTATGCTGCTTTAAACAAGCTAAATAGTGAAAGTGTTAACATCATCACCGTCGAAGACCCGGTTGAGTTTCGGCTTGAGGGAATCTCTCAAATTCAAGTGAATACGAACGTTGGAATGACCTTTGCCGCCGGACTACGGGCGATTTTACGTCAGGATCCGGATATTGTCATGGTCGGGGAGATTCGTGACCGTGAAACAGCCGAAACAGCAGTACGAGCTTCACTGACGGGTCACCTCGTTCTAAGTACACTCCATACAAATGATGCGATTAGCTCAATTAATCGGCTTATCGATATGGGGGTAGAGCCGTTTCTAGTGGCGACAGCCTTGTCCGGAATCGTTGCGCAGCGTCTTGTTCGTAAAGTTTGTCGTGACTGTGGTGAAGCTCATGAACCAACAAAAGCAGAAGTTGAAATGTTTGCCAAGCGCGGCTTGAAAATTGAAAAGGTCATGCGCGGCAAAGGCTGTGCTTCATGTAGTATGACTGGCTATAAAGGTCGGATTGCGATTCAAGAAGTGTTGATGATTAATGATGAAATTCGCCGTTTAATTATGAACGGGGAGCCTATCTCGAAGTTAAGACAAGTTGCGATTCAAAATAAAACAATCTTTCTCGTTGATGATGGGCTATTAAAAGTAAAACAGGGATTAACGACAACCGAAGAAGTGCTTCGTGTCGCGATTCCTGAATAGAGGTGGATACATGTGAAAGAAAAAATCGACAAAATTTTAAAAGCTGGTTTTGCATTGAAAGCCTCCGATATTCATTTAACTGTTGGCGTCCCGCCGATGTTCCGAATTAATGGTGAGTTAAAACGATACGGGAAAGAAATTCTGCTTCCAGATGATACTGAAGGAATCGCAAAAGCAGTGATTCCTGAAGATCAATGGGATCGATTTAAAGAACTCGGAGAACTTGACCTTAGTTATGCCGTTCCAGCTATCTCTCGCTTCCGTGTCAATGTGTACACCCAGCGTGGCAGTGTCGCCTTGGCAATCCGTGTAATTTCGACCAACATCCCTTCGATTGATGATTTGAAAATGCCCCCGATTATTAGGCATATTACTGAGAAGCCTCAGGGCCTTGTCCTTGTCACTGGACCAACAGGGAGTGGGAAATCAACAACTTTGGCCTCAATGATTGGCTATATGAACCAAACCATGCGCAAGCACATTATCACGATTGAAGACCCGATTGAATATCTCCATAATCATGGCAATTGCATTATCGATCAACGTGAAATCGGTGCTGATACAAAAAGCTTTGCAAATGCGTTACGAGCTGCATTACGGCAAGACCCAGATGCGATTCTTGTTGGGGAAATGCGAGACCTTGAGACAATTCAAACAGCCATCACCGCAGCAGAAACAGGACACTTAGTGTTTGGTACCTTGCATACACAAAGTGCCCCAGCGTCAGTCGAGCGGATGATTGACGTATTTGACCCAGCACAGCAACCCCAAGTTCGAACACAGCTTGCTGGTGTTCTGTTGGCGATTATTTCGCAGCGGTTGTTTAAAACGATTGACAACTCAGGTAGACGGGCAGCGACAGAGATTATGATCAATAATGCCGCGATTGCCAACCTGATTCGAAATGATAAAATTCATCAAATTGAAACCGTGATTCAAACGTCGCGAGCACAAGGGATGCATACGCTTGAGACGAGCATTAAAGATTTAGTTCAATCTGGTGTCATCTCAAAAGATGCGGCCAAACAATTTTTAGACGAGCAGGCGAACTAATATGGCGAGATTTAAATATTCCGGTCGCGACCGCAAAGGGAAAAAGTCAGGTACAGTGACTGCAGCCTCAAAACGTGAGGCAATGGAAAAGCTTCGAGCTGATGGTATCCGGATTGTCGATATGACCGAAGTGCCAGAAACCATTATGACGAAGGATCTTTCGATTGGGAATCCAGTCAAACTTCAGGATTTAGTAATATATTTGAGACAGTTTGCTACTTTGATTAAGGCCGGGGTAACAATTGTCGATGCAACGAATATCCTCGCGATGCAAACGGAAAGTAAAAAGTTAAAAATTGCCTTGGAAGATATAGAAAGCGAACTTCGTCAAGGGCGTCCTTATTCTGATGCCGCCGAAAAGCATAAAAAGATCTTTGAACCTATATTTATTAATATGGTTCGCGCTGGTGAAGCAGGCGGGAATATGGAAGAAACTTTGGAGAGACTAGCGGAGCATTTTGAAAAACAACATAATACGCGACAAAAGATTAAGTCCGCCATGGCCTATCCTGTTGTTGTTGGAATCATTGCTGTCGCAGTTGTTATCTTTATGCTCGTTTCAGTAGTCCCTACATTTGTGGGTATGTTTGCTGATTTCGGTGCAGACTTGCCTGCAATCACGCAATTTGTTTTGAACGCTAGTGAATTTACACAGGTATATTGGTGGTTAATTTTATTTTTAGCTATTGCCTTGGCGCTGGGATTAAACCTATTAAACAATGGAAAAAAAACAAGATATTATATGGATATAATCAAACTTAAAATGCCAATATTTGGTAAAATGCTACAAAAAGCCGCATTAGCAAGAATGACAAGAACTCTAAGCTCATTATTCTCATCGGGAGTTCCAATCTTAAACGCACTTTCAATTGTTGAGGGTGTCGTTGAAAATGAAGTTATTTCCCGTGTCATTAAAGCTTCAAGAGAGGACTTGGCACGTGGACGTTCATTAACGGGTCCGATGAAGGAGCACTGGGCTTTCCCTCCCCTAACAACGCAAATGATTTCGATTGGTGAAGAAACTGGGTCTTTAGATGCGATGCTTTCAAAAGTAGCTGAATTCTATGAAAAAGAAGTCGAGAATAGTACTGATAAACTAAAGTCTTTGATTGAGCCGTTAATGATTGTCTTTTTGGCTGGTATCGTTGGTGTCATTGTTCTTGCGATACTGACACCAATGTTTGATATGTTTAATCATGTGGGTTAGGAATTTGTTGGATATTGTAAAAAATACTTTTTTATTGGCAAATAGTCATAGTATAATAGAACTAAGTTCAAGATATTGAACAAAAAATAAGATATTTTAAAAGGGAGAGAGAAAAACATGTTACAAAAGGTCAAAAATCGTCTTAAAGATCAACGCGGCTTAACATTAATAGAGCTTTTAGCAGTTATTGTTATTCTAGGAATTATTGCTGCGATTGCGGTTCCAAGTATTTTAGGTGTAATTGATAAATCTGAAAAGGATGCAATTAAGTCTGACGCAATACAGATATTAAATTCCGCGAAATTATATGTTGCTTCCGGTGGAGAAGTTCCTAGTGGTGGAATAAATTATGGTATGTTAGATCCATATATTGATGTGGAATTAGATTCTGATCCTAGTATCACTGTAAATTATGATACCACTGCGACAGGCGAAAATCAGTTAGCAATTACAGGTATAATCACAAAAAGTGGAAAATCAATCACTTTCAGTGATGCAACTATAGCTGAAATTAATAGTGGAACTGGTATATCAGCAGAAGAGTAACATTATTATTAGGAAGCTTTTTAGTATACTATTATAGTGAGGTAATACTTTGATAAGTTCCTTATTGTTTCTATATGGAATTACCCTAGGATCCTTTTACAACGTAGTTGGTCTTAGAGTCCCGGTTGGAAAATCAATCGTCTATCCAGGCTCGCATTGTCCAAGCTGTGGACACAAGCTTAGAGCCTTAGAATTAATACCAGTGTTATCGTACTACATTCAAAAGGGGAAATGCCGCGGCTGTGGGTCGCGGATTTCTCCTATTTATCCAAGTATTGAATTTTTGACTGGTGTCTTGTTTGCCATTGCACCTTTGCTTGTTGGTTGGACGCCTGAACTGATTATAGCGTTAACACTGATTTCTTTATTTATTATTATTCTCGTTTCTGATATCGCTTATATGATTATCCCTGATAAAGTGTTGCTTGTATTTGCAGGGATTTTTTTATTGGAACGAATTTTTATCCCGCTCTCGCCATGGTGGGATTCACTTGCAGGCGGAGCATTAGGATTTGTCTTATTGCTCGTGATTGCCCTAGTCAGCAAAGGAGGCATGGGTGGCGGGGACATTAAGTTGTTTGCGTTAATTGGCTTTGTAGTTGGCACGAAAATGTTCTTTTTATCTTTCTTTTTTTCGACCCTACTAGGAGCTGTTCTTGGCTTATTAGGCATGGCCTTAGGGCTTGTAAAGAAAGGTAAACCGATTCCGTTCGGACCATTTATTGCTGTTGGAACACTAATCGCTTATTACTTCGGTGATACATTGGTTGCACTATACTTAAACTTATACTTCTAATTGAAGGGGGAACTCAAATGGCATTGCCCCTCATAGCATTAAAATCTCGTCCCGTTGAGATTGTGATTAATGATCATAGCATCCGCTACATTGAACTGAAAAACGGACAAGACTCTCTTCCCTTAAAATGGGGAGAGCGTTTTTTGCCGCCAGGGATTGTTAAGGAAGGAAAAATTATTGATCAGGAAACACTGAAAATCATTCTTGAAGAATGTATTGATGTTTGGAAAATAAAACGACGCAAGGTGCGGTTTCTTGTCCCGGATCCGTTTGTGACGATCCGGAAAGTGCCGATTCCTGCGGATGTTGAGATAGATGAAATTGAAGGCTATCTGTATTTGGAGATTGGTGAAAGTGTCCATCTGCCATTTGAAGATCCGGTCTTTGATTATATTGTTCTACCCCAGCAAGAAGAAAAGCGTGAAATCTTACTATTTGCTGCACATCGCGAGCATATATTGGGGTATTCAGAGTTATTCTCTTCGGTTAAACTAAGCCCGGAGGCAGCCGATATGTCTTCGCTTGCCCTGTATCGACTCTACCATCAATTTGCTAAAAAGCCTGGAAATGAAAACCTTTTTATTATCCAGTATGATTTAGACTTAGTAACGATGAGTATTTTTGAAAATGAAATTCCCTTCTTTACGCGTCACCATCAGCTTTCGTTTGACCATAAACAATGGAATACGCAAGTTGGTCGAAGTGGCTTTCAACAGTTTACTTTTATTGGGGATGAAACACAGTTTATGGAGCAATTTGAAGAAGTAACGAAAGAGATTAATATGATGATTGACTTCTATCAATTCTCGTTAAACCAAGGGAAAAATGAACTGTCGAAAATCCTCTTGATTGGTGACCATCCGCTTTTAAAGAGGATTATAGTAGAATTGCAGAGCCGTTTAGAGATTCCCGTAAATATGCTTCATAATAATGATATTCCTACTGTTAAAAATAAACCGTTGCCAGCCTCGCATTATCTTGCTTTGGGACTAGCTTTAAAAGAGGTGTAACCGATGCTTGTTGAAATTAACCTGTTACCAAAAAAACAACCTAGAAATTTTAAACTCATTGGTATCCTCTTAGGTGCTGTTCTTTTAATGCTAGTTGCAGGGATTACACTTTTATGGCAAGGAAACAGTTACAAAAATGAACTTGTAGCATTGGATAATCAAATTGCCACAACTCAGCAATTGGTTCAAATTCAACAGGAAAAAGTTGTCAGCGATCAAGCTTCAAACTCAGTTGCCACACTTGAAACGGCCGTTAAATGGGCAAGTGAGGACCCTTTAAAAACCGTGCCAATCATTAAGCATGTAACAGCTCTGTTGCCGAAACGGGGCTTTATTGAAAATATTTCTTACGCTGAATCAGGAACTGTCAACTTAACGGTCCAATTTGATACGAGTAAAGAAGCAGCCTATTATTTAAAAACATTGCTAGATTCCGAGTGGTTTGAGGCAGTCACGTTAAGTTCGGTCAGTACAAGTGAACCGGCAACAGCTGAATCTAGTTCGACTGAGACGCAAGAAAATACTGATGGTGATGAGGCACCGGAAACAAGCGAAGATGAAAACACTACTGACACGGAACCAGAAAAAGAAGTGGAAGAATCAAAAACAAATACGGATATTGTTCCAAGATATATTGGCCAGTATCAGTTAACGTTAAATCGAAAATACATCAATGCTGAGCAAAACAATAAAAACTCCGTAGCTACTAGCGAAGGAGGAGAAGAATCATGAGCCTTCGCTTATCGAAACAAGAACTATTGGTGCTAATAGCGGCGGTTGTAATTGTTTCTGCGGTGATTTTCGGTGGAAACTATTTGTTCTTAAACCCAAAGAAAACCGAGATTAGTAACAAAGAACAGCAACTTCAAACCGAAGAAAAATTGCTTGCGACAATTGAGGAGAAACTGGCGGGTACAAGTGCACCATCACCGCAAAGTGTAGCTGAACTGCAAAAAAAAGTACCAGTGAAACAACAGCTTGAGCAACTAATCCTGGATTTAAACCAAGCAGAGGTTATATCTAATAGCTTAATCTCCAATATGTCTTTCTCTGAAGGAGATGTAGCAGCAAGAACTTTAGAGGATGCAGGTGCGGAGAATACTCAAGAAACAACAGATCAAACTGGCGAGGGAACTCAAAATCCTCAAGCTACTCAAGAAACAACCAATGAATCTAGTGAGGTTACACAAAATCCCCAGTCTACTCAAGAAACTGAAGCTACTGAGGGTGAAGAGCAATATCAACCTCTGCCTCTTCCAGAAGGAATCAAAAAGCTAAATGTCAATCTATCCGTCACCTCCCCTAGTTATAAGGACTTGATGGATTTCTTAGGTGCTCTTGAAGGTTTAAATCGACGAGTGGTGATTGAGTCTGTCGCTTTTTCTGGTTCTACTGAATTAACGAATGTTGAAGATAAGATCCAGGAGTTTTCTTACTCTATTACTCTTTCAGCGTTCTACATGCCAACGCTTGAAGACTTACAAGACCAGCTCCCAGAGCTAGAAGTACCAGCTCCTGGAAACAAATCCAATCCATTTGCAAGCTCTCCTGATGTAATCGGAGAATCAACCTCTGAATAATGGTAACCTAATCTAGTAAAAAATTTGACGAAAGCATTCCTGAACAAGACGACAAAAGTCTTGTTCTTTTTTTTTATGCATATGATAGGATTAAACCAATTTTATGTGCAGGAATCGGGAGGGCTGACATTTGGACAAGCACAAAACCATTACGATAAAGATCAACGGCAAGGAACGCCCACATAAGGACGAAGAGCCGAAGAGCAATAAGGACACCGAAAGTACAACTCAATCAGAGGCTAAACCTAAGATTAAAGCTTGGAACGAAACAGCTGCTGCGAAAGAATCAGCTGATGATTCGTTTGACTGGGTTTTGCCAGAAGTATCAAAAGAGGATGGAAATGATTTTCAGGTGGTTTCAAAACCGAAGGATACGAAGCAAAGAGGTTTTCGTTTGCCGGGATTGCCGCAACCTCCTAATAAAAAACGTGGAAACTCATCAGGTGTTTTCCCACGAATTGCTTTGAATATTCTTTTTGCAGTGGTTTTAGGCCTTGGATTTGGAATGATTATCCTGAATACGGTTAAACCAGATGCAGTAGAAACTGTTGTTCCTGCTACAACTGCGCCTGCAAAAGATAAACCAGCTGAGGGTGGAACCGGAACAGAGAGTGTGGAACTTCCTACATTGTCGACCTTTGTAGTTCAGGGAGGTGCTTTTTCCACTGAAGAATCCGCCAATACCGCGGGAAAAGAACTTGAAGGCAAAGGGATTGATGCCCAAGCGGTGTCAGTGAATGGACAGTTTCTATTGCTATTAGGAATGGCTGGTTCTCTTGAAGACGCTAAAGTGGTAGGTGCTGAGTTTGCAAGTAAAGGAGCGGAAGTGTTTTCGAAACCCCTTGAGGTTGGAGGTTTCAGCGTAGAGGGGCTAACAAAAGAAGAAAGTAGTGTTTTGACGATTGCACCAGAGCTGTTCGCTATCCTTTCAGGTGGAGATTATGCTAATTCAAAGGATGTTGAAGATCAACTTGCGAAACTCAAAAAGGTAGACGAAGCTAAAATCAATAATAAAGAAATCAAGGCTGCTAAGAAAAATCTCGAAAAGGGAGCAACTGCCTTTCTAGCAAAGGATAACAGTGGAGTTCAAAAGGAAAGCCTGGCATTTCTCGCTTCTTGGCAATCACTTGGGAAATAGTGACAAAAACTTACAAATATCCTTCGAGTTCCTAGGTATATTTTCTGGGAAATACAACATAATAACAGGGTCTGTCTTCCTATTCGACAGGCCCTGAATTTTTTGTCTTCTTTTATCTCCTAAAGATTGTGAGAAGTGCTGAGATTTGATACGATTAACTTGTATCTCTCCAAAAAAATGCAAAGAATATGAAAGGTGATGTTATGCAACGACTTATTTTAGCCTCATCCTCTCCACGACGAAAAGAACTTCTTGAAAATCTCCACTTAACTTTTGAAATTTCCAGCAGTAATGTTGACGAGAGTTTCAGTCCTGAATTGACACCTGAAGAAGCTGTGAAGGAACTTGCTTCGCGAAAGGCAAGCTTTGTTGCTGAAAAAGAACCAGATGCATTTGTTATCGGTTCGGATACGGTTGTGGTTCATGAAGGAGACATACTTGGAAAACCGAGCGACCGTGAAGAAGCTTTATTCATGCTGAAAAAGCTTTCCGGGCAAACGCATTCCGTTTTTACAGGTGTATGTATTATTAGCCCAGAACGAGAAATTCAGTTTTATGAAAAAACAGACGTGGTATTCTGGGAGCTGTCTCAAGAAGAAATGGACGCCTACATAAGCAGTGGGGAACCGTTCGATAAAGCAGGCGGTTATGGGATACAAGGCTTTGGGAGCTTCCTTGTCCGAGAAATAAAAGGAGATTATTTCTCAGTAGTAGGCTTACCGGTAGCTAGAACCGTCCGTGAACTGCGACGCGCTGGGTACGTCCTTCCGTATTAACTTACTTTCCAATTACATCCTTCTTCTAAAACTGTTCCCTGTCACCATGATAGGGAGGAAAGTTGATTGCAAACCACTTCAATTATGATTAAGGATTACCCACAAAATGAACGCCCTCGGGAACGATTTATTCTTAATGGAGCGCAAAGTCTATCGAACCATGAACTTGTCGCGATTCTTTTAGGAACCGGAACGAAAGAAGAATCGGTGTTGCAGCTTGCTAACAGACTGCTAGCAGAGTTCGAAGGCTTGAGATTACTTAAAGATGCAACGCTAGAAGAGCTAACCGCAATCAAAGGAATTGGCCGTGCCAAAGCGATTCATCTTCTAGCAGCTGTCGAAATTGGTAGACGGCTAGCGAGTCATACTCATGAAGATCGTTATGTGATTCGTTCACCAGAGGATGGCGCGAAATATTTAATGAATGATATGAAATATCTCTCACAGGAGCACTTTGTTTGCCTATATTTGAATACGAAAAATCAAATCATTCACCGCCAAACGATTTTTATCGGGAGCTTGAATGCCAGTATCGTCCATCCGCGCGAGGTATTTCGCGAAGCAGTGCGTCGTTCGGCTGCTTCGATTATTTGTGCACATAATCATCCTAGTGGAGACGCTTCGCCAAGCCGGGAAGATATTGAGGTTACGAAGCGTCTTGTGGAATGCGGCAAAATGATTGGGATCGACTTGTTAGACCACTTAATTATTGGTGATAATAAATTTGTTAGTCTTAAGGAAAAAGGCTATGTTTGAGACTAGGATTTTAATTATCGTTACGCTATAATATATCTTATGGTTTTTACTAGAGGATGAGTATGTTCATCTAAAAATGGCCTAAAATACGACATCGCTGTGAACATAGATAATGAACTTTTAAATGCATTTTTGTTAAGAAAGGGAGATACAACCATGCTAGGAATTGGGACAAGAGACCTGGGTATTGACTTAGGGACCGCTAATACACTGATTTATGTGAAAGGAAAGGGGATCGTCCTTAGGGAGCCATCTGTTGTGGCATTCCAAACGGATACAAAATCGATTGTCGCTGTAGGGAATGACGCGAAAAACATGATTGGCCGTACCCCAGGGAATGTTGTTGCCCTTCGCCCAATGAAAGACGGCGTCATCGCTGATTATGAAACAACAGAAACGATGATGAAGTATTACATTAAGCAAGCAACGAAAAATAAAGGCTGGTTTGCTGGCAAGCCGTACGTTATGGTTTGTGTGCCATCAGGAATTACCGCGGTTGAAGAGCGTGCCGTTGTTGACGCGACTCGCCAAGCTGGTGCTCGCGATGCGTTCACGATTGAAGAACCGTTCGCAGCAGCGATTGGTGCCAACCTCCCTGTATGGGAACCAACAGGAAGCATGGTAGTCGACATTGGTGGAGGAACGACTGAAGTTGCCATCATTTCCCTTGGAGGGATTGTTACTTCTCAATCGATTCGTGTCGCTGGTGATGAAATGGACGATGCAATCATTAACTATATTCGTAAAAATTATAATTTAATGATTGGGGAGCGTACCGCTGAAGCCATAAAAATGGAAGTCGGCGCTGCCGGCGAACCAGATGGCATTGAAAACATGGAGATTCGTGGTCGGGACTTATTGACAGGACTACCGAAAACAATTGAAATTACAGCAACTGAAATTTCGGGAGCTCTTCATGATACGGTGTACTCAATTGTTGATGCCGTCAAATTGACACTAGAAAACACACCGCCAGAACTTGCGGCAGATATCATGGACCGTGGAATTGTCTTAACAGGTGGTGGAGCTTTGCTTCGTAACCTTGATAAAGTGATCGCTGAAGAAACAAAAATGCCTGTCCTTATTGCCGAAGACCCACTAGATTGCGTGGCAATCGGTACAGGAAAAGCACTTGATAATATTGCACTATTTAAAAATAGAGCAAAAGAATCTAGATAATTAGAAAAGCTAAGTCCAGTAGTTACTGGATGCTGGGATTTAAACAAATTTATATCGAAGGAAGTGCCTTACCAATTAAGCTTGGACAAGGCACTTCCTCCTAATAATGAAATCGACTTTATTTTTTATAGAAATTTGGGGTGTAAGTGATGCCACAGTTTTTTCTGAATAAACGCCTGATCATCTTGCTTGTGAGCATTATTATCCTCGTGGCATTGATTGGATTTTCGATAAGAGACCGAGCGAATTTGAGCTGGCCGGAGAAATTTGTGAAAGATACGACTGGTTGGGTACAGTCACTCGTAGCAACGCCGACACAGTATGTAGTCGGTATTTTTGAGAACCTAAAAGACTTGCAAAATACATATGAAGAAAACAAAGAATTGAAGAAACATCTCGAAGACATGGCACGTCTTGAGGCTGAGGTGTATTCGCTTGAACAAGAAAACGCCGAGCTTACCGAGATTTTAAAAATAGAAGGATCGATTGGCGATTATGACCCAATGCAGGCAACGGTGATTTCTCGAAGTCCGGACCGCCTCTGGCATGAAGTGATCATTGTTAATAAAGGCTCGTCACACGGGGTAGAAAAGAATATGGCCGTGATGACAGCGCGAGGGTTAATTGGGAAGGTTAAGAGTACGACACCGTTTACTTCAACAATTCAACTTTTGAGTGCGCTTGATCCAACCAACCGTATTTCCGCAGCTTTGCAAGGTGATAAAAAACTCTTTGGTACGATTGAAGGCTATGATAAAGAAAATGAATGGCTCTTATTAAAAGGATTGCCGGTCGAGGCGAAAATTAAAAAAGATGAAATGGTTGTAACTTCCGGGCTTGGCGGTGTTTTTCCTGGGGATGTTCCAATTGGAAAAGTCATGGAAGTAGTTCCTGATCAATTTGGGTTGAATCAGACTGCCTATATAAAACCTGAAGCTGATTTTTATAATATTAGTCATGTGATGATATTAACGAGAGGCATGACCATTCCAAAAGCAGTTGAAGAAAATAAAGAAGCTCAAGAAAGCGAGGGGGATGACCTGTGAAACGGTTTTTAGTTCCCCTTCTTCTTGCATTTCTATTTGTGTTTGAAGGATTGTTTGCTCAACTATTTCCGGCCGATATTTTTAATGGGGATTATATCTTTGTCCCAAGAATCTTGATTATCGCAATCTTTTTTCTAACGATTTATGGTAGCTTGAAACATGGAATTATTTATGGATTCGTGTTCGGGTTGCTGTTCGATATGGTGTATACTGAAATTATCGGTATTTATTTCTTTCTCTTTCCATTATCTGCTTTTCTATTTTGGAAAATCATGAAGCTTATTCAAACGAATATTGTGTTGGTTTCGTTAGTCAGTTTAATCTGTGTTGCCTTTCTAGAGGCAGCTGTTTATGTAATGAACTTGTTGATTCATATTACGAGTATGGATTTTTCAAGCTTTGCGGAAATTCGCCTTGTTCCAACCTTAGTATTGAATCTAATCTTTGTCATTTTCGCAGCGTTTCCTCTTAAACGACAATTTGAAAAATTTGCTGATGCTTTACGGAATGATTAATAGGCTTAATTCACTGTTATTTGCGAAGCGTCTCTGCAGGGGATTGTTACAATGGTCCTAGCGAGTTTTTTATTGGAAAAATCATTCTGTTGCTACTATAAAAAAGGAATTTGCAAGCCGATGTCGAATTTCTTTTATCATTGAGGTGAACATCTTGTATGAAAAAGACACAAAATGTGACAATTAAAGGAACTAAAGACGGATTGACACTCCATCTCGATGATACATGCTCCTATGAGGAGCTGAAACAGGAGTTAGATCGCAAGCTATCCAACTCAAGCCGTGTCCAGGAGGATAATAAACTTTTAACCGTAAAGGTAAAAGTCGGCAATCGCTACTTATCTGAAGAACAGAAGGAGGAGCTAAAGGATTTAATCCGCCAAAAGCGAAACCTTATTGTTGATGATATTGAAACAAACGTCCTGACAAAGGAAGATGCGGAACGGTTGAAACGAGAAGGAGAAATTGTCTCCATTGCTCGTGTAATTCGTTCAGGTCAGGTAGTTGAGGTACTAGGTGATTTACTTTTAATCGGCGATGTAAATCCTGGTGGTACCGTAAAAGCGAGTGGAAATATTTTTATAATGGGTAGTCTGAAGGGAATCGCCCATGCAGGTTGTGAGGGGAATGACGAGGCGGTAATCGCGGCTTCGGTTATGAAACCATCTCAGCTGCGCATAAGTGATAGCATCAATCGTGCTCCTGACCACAGCTCCGATGAGGATGGAAGGTCAATGGAGTGTGCATATATATCCGAAAATAACCAAATTATTGTTGATAGATTACAAGCATTGATTCAGCAAAGACCAAATTTAACTAGATTCGAAGGAGGCCGCTAGAGTGGGAGAAGCAATCGTAATTACATCTGGAAAAGGCGGGGTGGGTAAGACAACAACTTCAGCCAATATTGGGACAGCTTTGGCCCTTCAAGGTAAAAGAGTCTGTCTTGTTGATACGGATATAGGACTACGTAACTTAGACGTAGTGATGGGGCTCGAGAACCGGATTATCTATGATTTGGTTGATGTGATTCAAGGTAGATGCAAAATCCATCAAGCACTTGTTAAGGATAAGCGTTTTGAGGACAAGCTTTACCTCTTACCTGCTGCGCAAACGACGGATAAAACAGCCGTTGAGCCAGAGCAGATGAAAAAGCTGATTGACGATTTAAAACAAGATTATGATTATATCATTATTGATTGTCCAGCGGGGATTGAACAAGGCTATAAAAATGCCGTTGCTGGTGCTGATAAGGCGATCGTTGTAACAACACCAGAAGCATCCGCTGTTCGTGATGCAGATCGAATTATCGGTCTTCTTGAAAAAGAAGAAGGCATTGAACCACCGAAGCTCATCATCAACCGAATTCGCAGCCATATGGTTGAATCAAAAGGCATGATGGATATTGATGAAGTCACCACACATCTATCAATTGACTTAATCGGCATTGTCGCGGATGATGATGAAGTCATTAAGGCTTCAAATCACGGGCAGCCAATTGCCTTGAATCCAGACAACAAAGCATCCATCGCCTACCGCAACATTGCTCGCCGAATCCTTGGTGAATCCGTACCGTTGCAGCATTTAGATAATAAAGAAAAAGGCATGTTTACGAAGATTAAGCGTTTCTTTGGCGTTCGTTAAGAGTGTTATTTTATAGATTGTTATGATAAAACCCCGGAGAGTTTATTTCTGGGGTTTTTTGGTGTTTTAGATTATTTAATGTAACTGTAAACCCAGTTGCTGCTCATAGTAAGGTGAAGGTGAGTAGTATGGGAGCGGAGAGACCTGCTCGTTGCCCATGCTAGGTTGAAGAAGAGGAGTATGGGAACAGAGAGGTCCGCTCGATACCCATTCTAGGTTGAAGAAGAGGAGTATGGGAACAGAAAGGCCAGCTCAATACCCATACTAGGTTGAAGAAGAGTAGTATGGGAACAGAAAGGCCTGCTCAATACCCATACTAGGTTGAAGAAGAAGAGTATGGGAACAGAGAGAGCCGCTCGATGCCCATAGTCGGGTGAAGAAGAGGAGAGAGAGGTCCGCTCGATGCCCATACTGGGGTGAACAAGAGTAGTATGGGAACAGAGTATAAATGTCAATGTAATCATGTACATTTTT